>NZ_JBHLTL010000001.1:0-1222031 GCF_042434435.1 Novosphingobium aquiterrae
AACCGCGGCGGCGGCGACGGCGACGTCGACAACGTGGCCACCGCCGACAGCGACCAGACCGGTCCCGACACCGACGATGCCACCGCACCGCTGGTCTACAACCCGCGCATCGATCTTGAGAAATACGTCCAGGTCGATGCCGGTGCGGGCTATGGTGCGTGGGAAGATGCCGACGTGCCAAGCGGCCCGGAAACCAGCGTGGACACTGCGGTCAATTTCAAGGTGGTGCTGACCAATACCGGCAACATCACCCTGACCGCGATCCACATCAATGACCTTCTGCATGACTATGCCAGCAACACTAACTCGGCAATCAACTACACCACCGCCAACGCTTGGGTCGATCTCGACGGCGATAACTTCCGCGATGCCAATGAATCGTGGTCGACGCTTGATGCCAACAATGACGGGACGCTGGACAATACGTCGCTGGCCGTCGGCGGATCGCTGTCGATCTACTACTCGCTGGCTTTCGCCGAGGGTCAGCACACCAACACGGCGACAGTCACTACCACGCAGGGCGCGACCGACACCGATGCGGCCAACTATTACGGCCTCCACGTCGATACCGGTCCGGGGGTGCGCACCCCGGGCTTCTGGAACCGCTGGACAACGCTGTGGGACGGCACGGCGGTGGGCGATCCCAAGCAGATGGGCACCCCCGGCTTCCCGGCGCAGGACGTGCTCTACAAGGTCGACAGCAACGGCGACGGCGTGATCAACGGTCAGGACAAGGCCGGGCTGCTGATCGGTGACTGGGACAAGGACGGGATCCGCGATGCCGGCGAAGACGTGATCTTCATCAGCCTGGCGGATGCCCGCAGCCTGGTCGGTGCGGCGAACAAGACCGTGGGCAGCGACGGGGTGCAGATCATCGGACGCGACCTGATCGCAACCTGGCTCAACTACCTTGAAGGCAATGCCATCGACAAGGCCGGAACCGCCGACAACAGCCACAATCCGCAGCACTTCATCCAGGATGCGGTAAACTATCTGCAGGCCTTTGCCGGGATCAATGGGCCCAACGAGAGCAACAGCGGGGCCAGCGATACCTTCGACGTGTTCGACCTGGCGACGCACAAGGAAACCCGGACCAACAGCACCTATTGGCAGACCGCACATCCCGAGCTGGGCTATGACCACAGCGGTGCGGCGATGCATACGGCGCTGGATACCTATAACAATACCGGCACGATCGACGGCATCTGGTATGCTGGCAGCGCCGACAGCGCGGCATTCCTGGCAGCCTTGGTCCAGGTCCAGGGACCGTAATGCAAAGGCACGGTTAAAGTCGTTGACTGTACGGGTACGAGGCAGGAAGAAGCCTTCCGCCATTTGGGGAATTTGAACTTGCTCTCGTACTCGGACGTTGAAGTTCCCAAGGGCCGGATCGCTCCATGGCTGTCCGGCCCACTGCGCAAGAACCGCGCGATCTATACCCGCGTCGCCCTGGCAGCGGTGATGATCAACGTCTTCTCGCTGATCACCTCGCTGTTCACGATGACGGTCTATGACCGGGTGGTGCCGAACAATGCGACGGATTCGCTGATTGGGCTGACGCTGGGCCTGGCGCTGATCCTGTGCTTCGACTTTGCGCTCAAGCTGCTCCGTGCCTACTTCGTCGATGTTGCGGGGGCGCGGATCGATCGCGACATCGGCAAGTCGATTTTCCAGCAGATCCTCGACATGCGGCTCGATCTCGGCCGCAGCTCGACCGGCGGTCTTGCCGGGCTGGTCCGCGAGATCGAGACGCTGCGCGATTTTTTCGCCTCGGCCACGCTGACCGCGCTGGTCGATCTTCCGTTCATCTTCATAACCCTGGCGGTGATTGCGATGATCGGCGGCAATATCGTCTGGGTCCCGCTGCTGCTCATCCCCGTGGTGATCATCACGGCCTTGGTGGCTCAGCCTGTGATGCAAAAGCTTTCCGCCGAAACGCTCGGCGAAGCGCTGGGTAAGCAGGCCGTGCTGGTCGAAACGATCGGCAGCCTGGAGACGGTCAAGTCAGCCAATGCCGGCGACATGCTGGCCGAACGCTGGGACAAGGCGGTAATGGGCCACGCCGGAGTTTCGCTGCGCCAGCGGCTGGTCTCGACCATTTCGATCAATATGGCCGGAACCATGCAGACCGTGGCCTATACCGGGGTGGTGATCTTCGGGGTCTATGCGATCCAGGCACGGACGCTGACCATGGGCGGGCTGATTGCCTGTTCTATCCTGTCGAGCCGTGCGGTTGCCCCGCTGGCGACGATCGCCCAACTGCTGACCCGGATCAATTCAGCGCGTACCGCCTATCGCCAGATCGACAAGATGATGGCGCAGCCGCCCGAGGGTCCTGCCGGCGAAGGCATCCGGCTGCAGAACCTGGCCGGCGCGATCGAGTTTCGCGACGTCGATTTCCGCTATCCGGGCGCGCCCGAACTGGCGCTGACCAAGGTTTCGTTCCGGATCAACCCGGGCGAACACGTCGCCCTGATCGGGCCGATCGGATCGGGCAAGTCAACCATAGCGCGGCTCATCATCGGGCTCTATCCGCCCGCCAGCGGACTGGTGTTGATCGACAACACCGACATCCGCCAGTTCACCCCGCCCTCTCTGCGGGCCAAGGTCGGGGCATTGTTCCAGGACAACGTGCTGCTGACCGGGACAATACGCGACAACATCATGCTTGGCCGCGACGATGTCGACGATGCCGAGATGCTGCGCGCCGCGCAGGTCAGCGGAGCGCACGATTTCATTTCGCAGATCCCCAACGGCTATGATTTGCGCTTGCACGACCGCGGCGAAGGCCTGTCCGGCGGGCAGCGCCAGGCGATCGCCATGGCCCGTGCACTGGTCGGCAAGCCGCCGATCCTGGTGCTGGACGAGCCGACATCATCGGTCGACACCGAGACCGAGGCGCGGCTGATGCAGCGCCTGAAGGGCGAATTTGCCGGACGGACGCTGATCCTGATCACCCATCGGCCCTCGCTGCTCAGCCTGGCCGACCGGGTTATCGTCATGGCCCGGGGCCGGGTCGCGATGGACGGACCAACCGCCGACGTACTGCGTCAGGTCTCGCGCCCGCGCACCGTCAATGCGCCCCAGATTGCAAAGGGCTGAGCCATGGCCAACATGCTCGATTATCTCAAAGGCGACGAAGCCGACCTCGACGAGCAGGAGTTCAAGGCCCGCAAATCGGCCAATGTGCTGCTCTACATCATCGGCGGTTTCTTCATCATCTTCCTGCTCTGGGCGACCTTCACCAAGCTTGACCGTACGGTCCATTCGATGGGGCGGGTGGTACCGAGTTCGAAACTGCAGGTGGTGTCGAACCTGGAAGGCGGCGTGATCGACGAAATCCTGATCAAGCCCGGCCAGACGGTGAAGCGCGGTGACGTGCTGGTGCGCCTGTCACCGACGCTGAGCAGTGCCCAGTTCGGCAGCTCTTCCGCCTCAGTCGACGCGCTGCGGGCACGCATTGCCCGGCTAAGCGCCGAAGTGCGCGGCGGGACGCCCGACTACAACGGCGTCGCCAGCAGCCAGGTCTCGGTCGAGCGATCGCTTCATTCGGCGCGCGCCGCGGAACTGCAGGGCATGATGGCCGCAGGCCAGGCCCGCGCGGTTCAGGCCGAGCGCGCCGTGGCCGAAGCCGAAGCCATGCTGGCAGCCAAACGCTCCAATCTCGACGCTGCGAGCAACGAGCTCAAGATGATGGAGCCGCTCGCCGCACAAGGGATCGTGAGCAGGCTGGATCTGATCAAGGCCCAGAACGCTGTCACTGTCGCCCGCAACGATGTCGCTGCAGCCGATGCCGGGGTGGCCCGGGCACGCTCCGCCGTGGCCGAGGCGCGCTCCGCCGCTGCCCAGGCCCGCAGCGACTGGATGGGCCGGGCCGGGCTGGAACTGTCGCAAGCCCAGGCCGAACTCTCGGCGCAGCAGCAAACCCTCCCTGCCCTGTCCGACAAGGTCGATCGCACCACGATCCGCGCGCCGATGACCGGACGGGTCAACCGCGTGCTGGTCTCGACCGTCGGTGGCAGTGTCGCGCCGGGATCGCCGGTTGCCGAAATCGTCCCGACTGGCGACACCTTGTTCATCGAAGCGATGGTGCGCCCGGCGGACATTGCCAACGTCCGCATCGGGCAGACCGCCAGCGTCGAAATCACCGCCTACAATTCGGCGATTTTCGGCAAGCTGGACGGCAAGGTCATGTCGATTTCGCCCGATGCCCTGGTCAACGACAAGACCGGCGAAAGCTTTTATACGGTCGAAGTCGAAACGACCGGGCCGCTGCTTGACGGCGAAGGCAAGAAATTGCCGATCGGCCCTGGCATGATTGCCAACGTAAATCTGCTCGGCGAAAAGCGTTCGGTGCTGTCCTACATCTTCTCGCCGATCACCCGTCTGGCCGAGAACGCTTTCCGCGAATAGGCAGAGCACGGCCTATTGCGCGCAAGCCACGGATTCAGGCTGGTATCTCGCGACAATGGCGCTAGTTTCGCGATCCGAGCATGGAGACAGCCGCCTGGCCTGATCCCTGCGGGTCGCTTTTGGAGGGACTGAAGATGGCAACCGACTGGGCTGCAGACGTCAAGAAATACGCGCCGAACGCCGACGAAGGCGTGATTGCGGCCATTGTCCGTTACTGCGGGATCGCGCTGCGCAATCGCGATTCCGCACTGGTCTCGTTCAGCGACCCGACCGAACTGGCCCGGGTACGGACCAATTACCTGCAGAAGAAGCTGGGCCTGACCCAGGCCGATAGCGTGCTCGACGCCGCGATCGCCAAGGTTGGCAATGCGATGAAGGCGGATCGCACGAAGAACCGCGTGACGGTCTATTACCTGCTCGCCGCCGAATTCGGCAAGCTGGGGCTCTTTGCTCCCAAGGGCAAGGTTGCCGCGGCGGCCGCACCGGCGGCCAAACCGGCGGCAAAGGCACCTGCGGCCAAGGCGACTGCCCCTGTGAAGGCTGCAACGACGCCCAAGGCCGCCGCGCCGGCCAAGGTGCCTGCTGCGAAGAAGGCGCCGGGTAAGGCTGCCGCTCCGGTCGCCAAGCCCGCCAAGGCCCCGGTGGCCAAGGCTGCTGCCCCGGCTGCCAAGCCCGCCAGGGTCGCTGCTGCGCCCTCAGCCACGGCAAAGCCTGCCACCAAGACCGCGAAGGCCGCCGGCTCCGTTGCCGCTGGCGCCGCCGGCGTCGCTGCCCTGGCGAGCGTGAATGGAGCCAAATCGGCCAAGCCTGCTGCCAAGAAACCTACTGCCAAGGCCACGACGACCAAGACTGCGGCCACCAAGGCATCGGTCAAGCCGGTCGTGGCTGCGGCTCCGGTCGTAGCACCGGCACCTGCCCCTGCACCGGCCCCGGCACCTGCGCCAGCTCCTGTCGCCAAGGCTGCAGAAATTCCGGCAGCCAGCACCGCTGCGGCCAGCACGCCGCCAACGCGTCCCGCAGCTGCCGTGCAAGGCGCTGCTGGCGAAGCCGGCCGCGATGAAGGCGGCATGGGCTGGCTGTGGTGGTTGCTCGGTGCTGCCCTGCTTGCCTTCTTCGCCTGGTGGCTGTTCGGGCGCGGCCCGGCGGAAGATACCGCAGCGACAGCCACGCCGAGCGAAGCCGTGACCAGCACGGACACGGCCGTCCCTGCCGACGCGGCAGCGGGCGCGGCGGTAACCACCGATCTCGCCGCTGCTCCAGCGGAAGGCACCGTGACCATCCCGGCTGGCGCGGGGGTTACCTCTGAAACCCGTGACAGCAAGCCGGTGGTCAAGGTTTACTTTGACAGCGGCAAGACCGCCGTTGCTCCGGCGTTCGCCGACGCTGCAGGTGGACTGAAGGCCTGGCTCGAAGCCCATCCAGGCACCAGCCTGCAGGTTTCGGGCTATAACGACCCGTCTGGCAACGCCGCGCAGAATGCCGAACTTTCCAAGCAGCGCGCCCAGGCCGTTGCGACGGATCTGGTCAAGGCCGGCATTCCGGATGGTTCGGTTGCATTGGTAAAGCCCGAAGCAACCACCGACACTAGCGTCGCCAAGGACGCGGCGCGCCGAGTTGAAGTGACGGTCAAATAGTCAGCAGCCTGACGCAGAGACAGAAAGGGGCGGCATCCACCAGGATGCCGCCCCTTTTGCTTGCCTGATTAACGCTCAGCGCAGCGAAACGACCCAAGGCTCAGCGCAGCGAAACAACGTTATCGCTGCTGCGCGGGTCCTTGCGGTTGCCAAGGTATTGGCTGGCCATCGGCTCGTCGCTGACGGTCACCGCCGCAGCCTGGCCGAAACCGTTGAACGCGGTCTTCATCGCCGCGCCATAGGCGCCCAGCATGCCGATCTCGATATAGTCACCGGCCTTGATGTCCGCCGGCAGCAGGAACGGGCCTTCCATGTAGTCGGCGTCGTCGCAGGTCGGGCCATAAAAGGCGAAGCCGGTCTTGGCCTCAGCGCGATCCTCGCTGAGGCACTGCACCGGGAAGCGCCAGCCGACATGCGCGGCATCGTAAAGCGCGCCATAGGCGCCGTCGTTGATGTACAGCTCATCACCACGGGTCTTCTCGACCTTGACGATCAGCGAGTTGTATTCGGCGCACAGAGCGCGGCCGGGCTCGCACCACAGTTCCGACGAGTACGAAACTGGCAGCGATTCCGCAGCGCGGTGAATCGCGGCAAAGAAGTCCTCAAGCGGCGGCGGCTCCATCCCCGGATAGATCGACGGGAAGCCCCCGCCGACATCGACGATGTCGACCGTGACCGACGCATCGACCACGGCGGCGCGGACGCGTTCCAGCGCCTGGACATAGGCAAACGGGGTCATCGCCTGCGACCCGACGTGGAAGCAGATCCCCAGCGCGTCGGCGACCTGGCGGGTCGCCTGGAGCAGCGGCGCGGCATCGGCCAGGTCAATCCCGAACTTGCTTGCCAGGCTCAGCTCCGAAAACTCGGACGAAACGCGCAGCCGCACGCACAGCGACAGGTCGTCGGCGCCGTTGGTGGCCTCGACAATCTTCGCCAGCTCGTCATGGCTGTCGAGGCTGAAAGTGCGCACGCCGTGCTGGTTATAGGCTTCGGCAATCGCGGCGCGGCCCTTCACCGGGTGCATGAAGCACAGAACCGCTTCGGGCAGCACGCTGCGAACCAGCCGCACTTCGGCGATCGAGGCGACGTCGTAGTGCGTCACCCCGGCCTGCCACAGCACCTGCAGCAGGTCAGGCGACGGGTTGGCCTTCACCGCATAGAGCGACTTGCCCGGAAACGTCTCGGTGAAGAAACGGGCTGCGCGTGCCGCGGCGTGCGGACGGTTGAGGATAACGGGTTCGTCGGGCGAAAGGGCGCGAACTACAGCCGATGCATCGTTGAAATGGTGCAACTCAAGGGACCCCCAATAGGCCTTTCGGCCAGGTAACACGAAGACGAGGCTGCCTTGCGGTTATTGGAAGTCCCCTTGGGGCAGCGGAGGGCGGATATAGGGGTCCCATGATTAAGCGCAACTGAATTTTTGCGACCGTATTGCGACGGGACGGATTGTTGCGATTAACCGTGCAATATCAGATGCTCAGCCACGGCATTGTAGGCCGGAAGCGAGGTCGGATCGAACGCGGTATTGGCCGCGACCGGATGCGAGCCGAATCGGACGATGACCATCTCGGCGGCGGGATCGATGTAGATCGCCTGACCGTGGATCCCCCGCGCCGAATAGGCGCCATGGTTGCCGCCGACGAACCACCACTGGCTGCGATAGGATCCGCCCGGCAGCCAGGCATAGCCGGCGGGATCGAAAGCGGCGGTGCTGCCGCCTGCCGTGATCGAGGCGAGCGCCGCAGCGTGGATCGGCTGCCCGCCCCCGGGCAGCGCCCCGCCCAGCCGCATGACCTCGCCAAAACGGGCCATGTCGCGCAGCACCGGGTTGAGCCCACCGCCGGCAAAGGGCATGCCGCTGGTATCGGTAAGGAAATCGGCGTCCTGCTCCATCCCCAGCGGCTGCCAGATCCGCCGCGAAAGGACCTGGTCCAGCCGCTCGCCCTCGGTCCGCGCGACGATCCAGCCAAGCACCTCGGTGTTGCAGGTGCGATAGGTGAAGCGCTGGCCGTGTTCGCCCTCCTTGGCGATGGTCGGCAGGAACGCGAAGACGTCGTCCGCCCCGGCATAGCCCGATGGCCGCGGGGTCAGGCCCAGGGCATTGCTCATCGCGCCGATGCCGGATGCGGGATCGGTGTATTCCTCGCTGAAATCGAGCGCGGTGGTCATGTCCATGACCTGGCGGAGCGTGGCGTCGGCAAAGCCGCTGCGGGCCAATTCGGGCACAAGATCGCCAACGAGCGCTGCGGGATCGAGCCGGCCTTCGGCAATCAGCATCTCGGCCAGGGTGCCGACAAAGCTCTTGGTCACCGAAAAGGCGATATGCGGCGTGTCCTGGCGGGTGACGCCGAAATAGCGCTCATAGACGATGGTCCCGCGGTGCAGGACCAGCACGGCATCGGTGAAATTGACCGCGTGGACATCGCCCCAGGTCAGGCTGCGGCCGTCGTCGGGCCGCGTAAAGGCAACCGCGTCCAGATCGTCGCGCAGCGCCACCGGAAGCTGCCACACCGGCCCCTGCCCCCGCCCAACCCGCGCCGTCGGCAGGAATTCGCGCATGTGCGAGAAGGCGTGGCGATGAGTGGGAAAGCGCATGTGATCGGCCCGCGCCCAGGCCAGCCGCTTGTCCGGCGCGGGCGGCAGGCCCTGCATCCAGCCCATGCTGACGGGATCGCTGGTAACGGCGTCTAGGATCTTGTCGGGCACGGCGCTCTCCACAGGTGACTGGCGCCGACCATGCCCTAGGAAAGCCGGTCGCGAAAGTCCTCGTAGCCGAACTTGCGCACCTGCTCGAGGCTGTCGCTGGCGCTGTCCCACAGCCAGATCGAGGGCAGCGGCACGCCGTTGAAGGTGGTGGTCTTGACCATCGAATAATGCGCCTGGTCGAGGAAGGCGAAGCGCTGGCCGACCTGCGGCCCCTGGGCAAAGCGGTAGTCGCCGATAACGTCCCCGGCCAGACACGACGGCCCGCCCAGCCGTACGGCACCGCCGGCAGTCTCGTCGACCTCGGTGTCCAGCTGGGGCAATTCACCCAGCATCGCCGGACGATATGGCGCTTCGATGACGTCGGGCATATGGCAGGTCGCGGAAATGTCGGTGATCGCCACCGGCATTCCGTTCTCGCCAATATCGAGTACGGTGCCGACCAGGATCCCGGCATCGAGCGCCACGGCCTCGCCGGGTTCGAGGTAGATCTCGGCCCCGGTATCGTCCTTCATGTCGAGCAGGAACTGGACCAGATCGTCACGCTGATAGTCGGCCCGGGTGATGTGATGCCCGCCGCCCAGGTTGAGCCATTTGAACTGGCCGAAGTACGGCTCGAGATAGTCGAAAGCGACATCCCAGGTGCGCTGCAGCGGTTCGAAATCCTGCTCGCACAGGGTGTGCATATGGATCCCGTCGACCATGGCCATGTGCTCTTCGGTCAGCTGGTCGATTGGGAAGCCCAGCCGCGAATGCGGTGCGCAGGGATCATAACGCGGCACTTCACCTTCGGGGTGCAAGGGATTGATCCTGAGGCCAATATCGAAGCTTTCGCCGCGTGCCTTGGCGGCGTCGATGATCGCGCTACAGCGCAGGATCTGCTGCGGCGAATTGAAGATCACGTGGTCCGACAGGCGCAGGATTTCATCGAGGTCTTCAGGCTTGTAGGCCGCGCAATAGGTCGCGATCTCGCCATCGTAGAACTCGCTGGCCAGCCGCGCTTCCCACAGACCGGACGTACACACTCCGTCGAGGTACTCCCCGATGATCGGCGCGGTCGACCACATCGAAAAGGCCTTGAGCGCCGAGAGCAGCTTGATCCCCGCCCGGTCGCGGACATCGGCGAGGATCGACAGATTCTCCCGCAGCCGCGCGGCATCGACCACAAAGCTGGGGCTGTCGACGCGGCTGAGGTCGAAGCGGGCAAAAGCCCCCGGATCGCCGGCTCTGGTTTCCATTAGAAATCGACAGGCCCGGCCAGTTCCTTGACCTGCCACGGCAAGCCCTGCTCGTTTAGCATGTCCATGAACGGATCGGGGTCCATCTGCTCCATGTTGAACACGCCGTCACCCTGCCACGCCCCGGTCAGCATCATCGCCGCACCGATCATTGCGGGGACGCCGGTGGTGTAGCTGATCGCCTGGTTGCCGGTTTCGGCATAGGCCTCTTCGTGGTCGCAGATGTTGTAGATGTAGAAGGTCTTCTCGCCGCCGCCATCCAGCGCTTCGCCGGTGGCGATGTCGCCGATGTTGGTCTTGCCCTTGGTGGTGGCGCCCAGCGTTTCGGGCTTGGGCAGGACCGAGGCAAGGAACTGCAGCGGAACGATTTCGCGGCCCTGGTACATCACCGGTTCGATCCCGATCATGCCGACATTCTTCAGCACCGTCAGGTGGTTGATATAGGCATCGCCAAAGGTCATCCAGAACCGGGCGCGTTCCAGTTCGGGGATGAACCTGGCGAGGCTTTCCAGTTCCTCGTGGTACATCATGTACATGTTCTTGGCGCCGACCGCCTCGAACTCGAATTCGACCTTCTTCGAAAGCGCCGGGGTTTCGACGAACTGGCCGTTCTCCCAGTGCCGCGCCGCCGCGGTCACTTCGCGGATGTTGATTTCCGGGTTGAAATTGGTGGCGAAGGCCTGGCCGTGATCGCCGCCGTTGCAATCGAGGATATCGAGCTGGCGGATGGTCTTGAGCTTGTGCTTCTTGAGCCACATCGCAAAGACGCTGGTCACCCCCGGATCGAAACCCGATCCGAGCAGCGCCATCAGCCCGGCGTCCTTGAAACGGTCGTGGTAATCCCACTGCCACGAATATTCGAACTTGGCCTGATCCTTGGGTTCGTAGTTGGCAGTGTCGAGGTAATCGACCCCGGCGGCGAGGCACGCGTCCATGATCGGCAGGTCCTGGTAGGGCAGCGCCAGGTTGACCACCAGCCTGGGCTCGATCTGCTGGATCAGCCGGGTCAGCGCGGGCACTTCCTCGGCGTCGATCTCATAGGTCTGCACGGTCTGGCCGGTGCGTTCCTTGACCGAAGCGGCGATCGCATCGCATTTCGCGCGGGTCCGGCTGGCGAGGTGAATCTCGCTGAAAATCCCGGCATTCATCGCCATCTTGTGGACGCACACCGAACTGACGCCGCCTGCGCCGATCACCAGAACCTTGCTCATGCCGCGAATCTCCTTGCCGTCATTGGCCGCGCATATAGGATTGTTTCATGACCGCACAACAAACACGCAGCCCGACTCCGGAGGGGGTGGCGCGCGCCGCCGGCAAGATAGCCGAACTGCTGCCGAAAACACCCCTGCTCGAAGCCGAGATCAATGGCGTCCAAGTGTGGCTCAAGGCGGAGAGCCTCCAGCCGATCGGATCGTTCAAGATCCGCGGCGCCTGGCACCGGCTGAGCGACTTATCGGCCGAGGAACGCGCGCGCGGCGTCGTCGGCGTGTCAAGCGGCAACCATGCCCAGGGCGTGGCCTGGGCGGCGCAGCGGCTGGGGATCGATGCGACCATCGTCATGCCCGCCGATGCCCCGCAGGTGAAGATCGCCGCGACCCAGGGCTATGGCGCGCGCACCGTGCTTTACGACCGGCCCGGCGGCGAAGACCGCGACGCGGTGGCGCAGCGCCTGATCGACCAGAGCGGGGCAACGCTGGTCCATGCCTTTGCCGACGCCTGGGTGATCGAGGGCCAGGGCAGCATGGGGCTGGAAATCGCTGCGCAGTTGGCTGCGCGCGGGCAAACGGGACCGACCCGGATCGTTTGCCCCTGCGGCGGCGGCGGGATGACCGCGGGGCTGGCGCTGGCCTGCCCCGATGCAGAGATCGTTCCGGTCGAACCGGAAGGCTGGGACGACGTAAAGCGCAGCCTGGCCGCCGGAGCAATCGTCCCCGTCGCCAAGGATGCGCCGCCCACCGCCTGCGACGCCCTGCAGACCCCGGCGACGCGGCCGATCAACTTTGCCGTGCTGCAACGGCGGGTCACGGCAGGCCTTGATGTTTCCCCCGCCGAAGTCCGCGCGGCGCAGCGCTGGGCCTTCGGCACCCTGCACCTGGTGATCGAACCCGGCGGCGCGGCGGCGCTGGCTGCAGCTCTGGCCGGCAAAGTCACGCTGGACGGGGGCACGGTGATCGTCCTGTCGGGCGGAAACACCGATGCCGCGGCCTTTGCCAGGGTCATCGCTGGCAGCGACTAGTTGCAATTGACAAGCGAGTCAGCCCCGCGCACCTTCGCCGCCATCGGCTAGAACCGAGGGGGAGAAACAATGCAGGCTCAAATTCTGGCGCCTGGCGCCGCGCTGGTACTGTGGTCGATCGTCATGCTGATGTGGACCGCCGGAACCCGGCTTCCCGCGATGTCCAAGCTGGGAACCGATCTCAAGACCGCCCCGCCCGGCGGCCGCGGTGCGAACCTTGAAGGGGTTCTGCCTGATTCCGTGCAGTGGAAATCGCACAACTACGCCCACCTGATGGAGCAGCCGACGATCTTCTATCCGACGCTGGTGATCCTGGCGCTGATGGGGACGACCGCGATGGATGTTACGCTGGCCTGGGCCTATGTCGCGCTGCGCGTGGTTCATTCGATCGGGCAGGCAACGGTCAACACGATCCCGGTGCGCTTCACGCTGTTCCTGCTGTCGACCGCGTGCCTGCTGGTGCTGGCGCTGCACGCCGCCAAGCTTACCATGTTCGCTGCCTGAGGGGGAAAGACGATGATTGGAATGGAAATACTCAAGCCGCTGGCGGTGCTTGCCGGCTGGACGATGATCATGTGGATCTGGATGTACGCCACCCGCATCCCCGCGATCAACAAGCTGCCCAAGCCGACCGAACCCGGCGCCGACCAGGGCTGGACCGGGTCGATGCTGGAAGGGCTGCTGCCGCGCGAAGTGCAATGGAAGGCGCACAATTACAACCACCTCCACGAAGCGCCGACGGTGTTCTATGCCGTGGCGCTGGCACTGGCGATGATCGGTGGCGGTGACGGCCTGAATGCCAAGATCGCCTGGGCCTATGTCGCGCTGCGCATTGCCCACTCGATTTTCCAGGCGACGGTCAACAAGGTCGCGCCGCGCTTCATCCTGTTCGCACTGTCGTCGTTGTGCCTGATGGCGCTGACGCTGCACCTGATCATCGCGCTGTTCCACGCCTGATCCCTGACTAGATACCCGGCCGGAGGCGATCCGGCCGGGCCGTCTAGAACAGTTTGCGGAAGCTGAGCGAGACCACGCGGCCGCGCGGATCGAGGTAATCGGGCTGATAGCTCAGCGGCACTACGCCGTTCGCATCCGTGACCTTTTGCCGCGCATCGAACACGTTATCGATCCCCAGGCTGAGCCGCGCGCCCTTGAAGAACGGTACGGCCTTGGTCAGCTTGGGCATCCGCCCGAGATCGGCGAAAAGGTTGACGTTGACCTTGGCCAGCGCGCCGAAGCGCAGGTCGCTGGTCCCCGGCGCACCGCTGGCACGGACCGCGGTCGGCGCCGCCCAGGTGCCCTGGATGAAGGTGCCGAAGCCCTTGTAGAACGCGCCGCCGTTGAACTCCAGGCTGTGGCGCGGGGTACCGCCGCCGCTCAGCGCGTCACCATCGAGCAGGTTGAGCGCCGGCACACCGGGCGCAATCAGTACGGTGCTGTCGAACTGGATCGTATGATAGAGCCCCAGGTTCCAGCGGCCCTGCCCGCCGAACATCGCGCCCATCATGCCGCCGCCGCCTGGACCGCGCCCACCGCCACCAGCACCGGGGGGACGACCACCACCGCCGCGCCCGCCTCCGCCGCCACCGAACATGCCGCCCATCATCCCGCCGCCTTCGCTGGGCTTGCCGATCGGGCCGCCAAGGTTGAGGCCCCAGCGCAGGCGCGAGCCCTTCTGCTCGGCAAGGGTGACCGGGCGCTGATCGACCGACAGGATATTGCCCGCCCCGTCGCGCACCACGCGCCCCGGAAAGGCTGCTTCAATCGCCGGGGTCAGCAGCGGGAAGCTGGCCGACACTTCGGTCGAATTGTTGCGGAAGTATTCGACGAGCAGGCTGGAGTTGTTCAGCCCTGGGATCTGCCAGTTGGCCGACAGCTTCAGGTCGCGCTGGCGCTCCTTGACCAGATCGGGATTGCCGCCGCCGATAACCGTGGCCAGCACCGTCTGCCCGGTGGTGAAGTCATAGACCGGGACGTTGAAGGTCTGGGTCTGCGGCAGGCCCAACTGCGACAGGCTGGGAGCAACCTCGTTGACGATGTAGCTGGCCTGCAGCCCCAGCCGGTCGGTCGGCTTCCAGGTCAGCCCGGCGCTCCAGTCGACCACCCCGCCAAAGTCCGACACGTGGTCATAGCCCGCGCTGACATTCAGGCTGATGTCGCCCAGTGCCGCCAGCACGTCGTCGCGGCGGCTGGTCAGCGGCAGCGACAGGTTGAACCCGCCGAAGAGCGTCCCGCGGGTCAGATCTGCGCTGGCCGTGCTGCGGGTATCGCTGCTCTGGATGTTGCCCCAGTTGTAGCCGGTGCGAAAGGTTGCCGTGGCCTCGCCCGCGGGCAGGCGGAACGGCCGGCCGGTCAGCGTCGCCAGGCTGGTCAGGCGCTTGGTATCGCTGGTTGCGGTGTCATAGCCCGTGCCGGAAGAGCGGTCGATCAGCGTCTCGTTCTTGCCAAAAGTGGCATCGGCGGTAGCGCTGAACTGCCATTGCCCGAAATTGGTGTTGAGCCCGGCGCCGCCCGAAACTTCGGTGGTATGGTTCACCCGCTCAAGCGGCGCGAGCAGGGAGTCGAGCCCCGATCCCGAACGACTGTCAGCGCGGGTGACATTGCCGTTGAGGCTGAGCTGGCCGCCCTTGCCGTCCTTGCCCAGCCCTTTCGACCAGCTGATATTGCCGCCGAAATTGCGCGAATCCGCGATCAGGGTACGAAACGGCGCGGGATCGGGACTGCCCGGCGCGGCGGCGGTGGTCTGGATGATATTGCGCTCGGCCTCGGTCAGCGGACTGGTATCGTCGGTGTTGACCGTCACACTGAGCCGGGTCGGCCCCTGGATCTTGAGCAGGGTACCCTCCAGCGACCAGGTCGAAGTCCCGCCCGCGGTCGGCGCGGAAAGCTTGGTTTCGACCGAGCGGCTACGAAAATCGTCCTTGAGGATGAAATTGATCACCCGCGCATCGGGGGGATAGCCATAACGCAGCGCGACTTCCTCGGGCAGCACTTCCATCCGCCGGATCGCCTCGGGCGGGAAATTGCGCATCTCGCGGAAATTGCTGATCCGCTGGCCGTTGACCAGGATCACCGGCTGGCCGCCGCGGCCGCGCCCCGAACCGGTCTGCGCGCTGACCCGGCCAAGCAGTTCGGTGATCGATCCGGCACCGAGTGCGGCGATTTCCTGTTCGTCATAGACCGCGACCGGCGGCTGATCGGTTTCGACCTGCCCGCGCAGGCGGGTGGCGACGACCACGATCTGGTTGGCGTCGCTCTCCGCACCGGCCTCACCCGGCGCCACCACAGCGACGCCGTCGGCGGGCTCTGCCGCAGGGGCGGGATCGCTGGCAGCGGCGGCCGCAGGGGCGGCAGTCTGGTCCTGCGCAAGCGCCGGAGCGGAAACAAGCGCACCGGCCAGTGCGAAGATGGAACTGCTGGTCTTGATCATGGCTTGCCCTGTGGAAAGTCCGGGATGAACTGTCTGTGACCCATCGACAAAGCGCCAATGGCAATGGTCAACCGACGTGGCGAGCGATCCCAAATGGCGCACTTGCTGCACTGCGGCAAGGCGAGCCCGGGTAACAAATTGTCGCCGGCCGGATACATTGCACGCAAACGCACGAGACGGGCAAAGGCTTCCCTTTTGCGCCGCTCGTCGCTATGGCGCGCCGCAATGTCGAAAACTCACTACGGAAACTGAGCGCGGATGGCGAAGGAAGAACTGCTCGAAATGCGGGGCACGGTGGTCGAACTGCTGCCCAACGCCATGTTCCGCGTCCGCCTGGAAAACGATCACGAGATCCTGGGCCATACCGCCGGCAAGATGCGCAAGAACCGCATCCGCGTGCTGGTCGGCGACGAAGTGCTGGTCGAGCTGACCCCCTATGATCTGACCAAGGGGCGGATCACCTATCGCTTCATGCCTGGCCGCGGCGGCCCCGGCCAGTTTGGTTAAGCCCGGCGCGTGACCGCGCCCAGGCTCGTTCTCGCCTCGTCCTCGCCGCGCCGGCGCGATCTGCTGGCCCGCATCGGCGTAATGCCCGATCGCATCGCCAGCCCCGACATCGATGAGAGTCCGCTCAAAGGCGAAAGCCCGCGCGCCTATGCCGAGCGGCTGGCCGAGGCCAAGGCCCGCGCGGTGCCCTGCGCAGCGGACGAAGTGGTCCTGGCTGGTGATACCACGGTCGCGCTGGGCCGGCGCATCCTGCCCCCGGCCGATGACGAGACGGTACAGCGCAGACTGCTGTCGCTGCTGTCCGGACGGCGGCATCGCTGCATTTCAGCGATCTGCACGATCGACGGCACCGGCAAGGTGCGCAAGCGCACGGTGGAAACCGTCGTCGCGTTCAAGCGTCTGTCCGAAGACGAAATCGACGCTTACGTCGCCAGCGGCGAAGGCCTGGGCAAGGCCGGCGGCTATGCCATCCAGGGGCGCGCGGAGGCGCTGATCCGCTTCGTATCGGGCAGTCATTCGGGAGTGATCGGCCTGCCGCTGTTCGAAACCCGCGCCTTGCTCAAAGCGGCGGGAATTCCCCTTGGCTGAGTGGCTGGTCGAGCAGGGCATCGGCGAAGAGCGCGCGGTGCTGGTCGAACGCGGCGCAGCGCTGGCCGCGCGGCTGCGCTGGCCCGGCGGGCTCGAGGCTGGCCTGGTCGAAGAGGCCCGGCTGATCCATCGCACCGCCAATTCGAAGCGCGGCACCGCGCGCTTTGCCAGCGGCGAGGAAGCGCTGGTCGACAGCCTGCCGCACGAAGCGAGCGAGGGTGCAACGCTGCGGCTGATCGTCACCCGCAGCGCGATGGCCGAACGCGGCCGCCTGAAGCGCGCCCAGGCCCGCCCGGCCAAAGAGGCGCTCCGCGCGGCCCCCACGCTGGTCGAGGATCTGGGCGCACGGATTGTCCGCCGCTTCCCCGCCGGTCTGTGGGAGGAGCTGTTCGCCGATGCGTGGGCCGGTGAAGCAACCTTTCCCGGCGGCACGCTAACCATCACGCCGACCCCGGCGATGACCCTGGTCGATATCGACGGCACCCTGCCCCCGCGCGATCTGGCGCTGGCCGCAATCGAACCGCTGGCCCATATGCTGGCGCGGCTCGATCTGGCCGGATCGATCGGCATCGATTTCCCGACTCTATCGGACAAGGACGACCGCAAGAAGATCGACGGCGGGCTTGAGCGGGCATTGGGCGACTGGCCGCATGAGCGCACCTCGATCAACGGTTTCGGCTTCGTCCAGCTGGTTGCCCGCCTGACCCGTCCCTCGCTGCTCCACCTGTTGGCGCGCGACCGGGCCGGTGCGGCGGCGCGGCTGTTGTTGCGCGCGGCCGAGGGGGTTGATACGCCGGGGACGCTGCTCCTTACCTGTCCTCCGGCGGTTGAAGCCGCACTGAAGGCTGAATGGCTGGCCGAACTGGCCCGGCGCACCGGCCGCGAGGTGCGCATTGCGACCGATCCCGGGCTTGCGCTGGCTGGCGGTTTCGCGCAGGCGGTGCCGCTATGACCCTGACCAACCGCAAATGCCCCGTCTGCGGCAAGCCGCGCAGTGCCGAACACAGCCCGTTCTGTTCCACCCGGTGCAAGGACCGCGACCTCGTCCGCTGGCTCGACGATGGCTACGCCCTGCCCGGCCCGCCAGCGATCGACGAAGACGCCGATAAGGCGTGATCGAGGCATAACCCCTCTTGCCAAGCGCAAAGCGGTTCGCCATAGGCGCGCTTCCAATCGCTTTGGCGATGCCCGGATAGCTCAGTTGGTAGAGCAGCGGATTGAAAATCCGCGTGTCGGTGGTTCGAATCCGCCTCCGGGCACCACTCCCCCAGATCTCAGGATTTCAGCGCCGCATAGGCCGCCAGCGCACGTTCGCGCGCGGCGCGGTGATCGATGCGCTTCGCCGGATAGCCCCTCACCGGGCGCTGCGGATCGTGGATCTCTGCATCGGAAAGCCCGGCCAATTCAGGCACCCACTGCCGAATATAACCCGCAGCGTCGAACTTGTCCGATTGGCTGAGCGGGGCCATGATCCGCACGAACATGTTGCTGTCGACCCCGGTCCCCGCGGTCCACTGCCAGTTGACCGCATTGCTGGCGTAATCGGCATCGACCAGCGTATCCCAGAACCACTGTTCGCCGCGGCGCCAGTCGATCAGCAGGTGCTTGACCAGGAAACTGGCGGCGATCATCCGCACCCGGTTGTGCATCCACCCTGTGGCCCACAACTGGCGCATCCCGGCATCGACGATCGGATAGCCGGTGCGACCGTGCTGCCACGCGGCTAGGTCGTCCTCCGCCTCGGCGCCGTCGCGCCACTTCAGCGAGTCGAAGGCGTCGCGCGCGTTCCTGCTGCCGTAGTCCGGGAACTGGACGATCACGTTGGCGGCATAGTCGCGCCAGCCGATCTCACCCAGGAACGTCTCGACCGATCCGCCAGCCCCGGCCACCGCGTGCCACGCCTGGGTCGGTGAAATCTCCCCGAAATGCAGATGCGGCGACAGCATCGAGGTACCAGGCACCGACGGCAGATTGCGTCGCTGTTCATAACGCGCGGCGCGGTCGGCAAAGGCATCGAGGCGCTGGTGTGCGCCCGTCTCGCCCGGGGTCCAATCGCCGCGCATGCCGCCAGCCCAGTCCGGCTTGGTCGGGAGCAAACCCCAGCTGTCGAGATGGTCGCTTTCGGGCCAGTGCGCCGGCGCGGCGATCTGATCCGGCGCGGGCAGCGGCGGCAGGGGCGGCATATGCGCCTGCAGCGCGCGCCAGAACGGGGTGTAGATCTTGAACGGCGTGCCCGACCCGGTGCGCAGCGATCCGGGTGGCACCAGATAGTTGCCGTGGTGCAGGTGCAGCCGCAGCCGGGAATTGACCCCGCGTTCGGCATTGCGCCACCACGGTTCGTAATGGTGCAGAGCGTACACCTCTTTCGCGCCGACCTCTTGTGCAAGCGCCACCAGAACCTTGGCACTCGATCCGCGCCGCAGGATCAGTCGCGACCCGCGCGCTGCCAGATCACGGGCCAGGCGTTCAAGCGAGTGATGCAGCCACCAGCGCGATGCCCCGCCCATCCGGCGATGCCGCGGCGTTTCGTCGTCAAGCACGTAGACCGGGATCACCGGCGCGCCGCTGGCGCAGGCGGCGAACAGCGCGGCCTGATCGGTCAGCCGCAAATCGCGGCGCAGCCAGACAAGCACGGGGGACGGGGATGCGGCGGACATGACTTTGACCCTAGCCGGGTGATTAGGGCTTGCAACCATGCCCCTTTTGCCACGTTGTGCGGCAATGAATGACGTTTTTGCGGTAGCCCCTGCAGCTTCACCCGCCCGCCAGCAGATCACCCCGCGCCACGCCTGGACTGCCGGCGTGCTATGCTGGCTGCTGTTTGCCGCGGTGGCCTGGGCGGTGCTGCGCGGACACCTGACCGGTTTCGACGAAGCGGGCCTGCGCTATTGGCGCAAGGCCGGGGACCTGGGCTGGGCCGGCGGGACCATGTCGCTTGAAGCTGTGCGCGACGTGACCGCTCTGGGCGGGGTGACCCTGCGCGTCGTGTTCAGCATTTCCGCGCTGGTCGCGCTGCTGTTTCTGCGGATGCGGCGCGAGGCCGTACTGCTGGTGCTGACCCTGGTTTCGGGCCTGCTGGTCGAACTGATGCTCAAGGCGCTGGTCGGCCGGGCACGCCCGACGCTGGTGCCGCATCTCGATCTGGCCGGCGGGATGAGCTTTCCCAGCGGGCACAGCTTCAACGCCGCGCTGGGCTTTATCGCCGTGGCGCTCGCCTTTGCGCCGCTCAGCAACCGCCGCGCGGTGCGCTGGACCCTGATTGGCGCCGCCGTGGCGATTTCGTGGGCGGTCGCCTTTTCGCGCGTAATGCTGGGCGTCCACTACCCGACGGACGTCGTCGCCGGCTGGCTTGGCGGCGCTGGCTGGGCCTTCCTGGCCGAAGCTGCCTTGTACCGCCCTGCCAAGGTCGTAGCCGAAGCCGCGAGCTGAAAAGGAACTAAAGCTCCGGCCCGTCTTCGCTAACCGTCCAGGTCTGGCCCTTGGCGAGCAGCTTCTTGAGGTCGGTGTTCTTGCCTTCGCGCGCCTGGGCGTCCTGGCCCAGCACCGCGTCTTCGTAGGTCGGGCGCGGATCGTCGTAGAGCACGCCCAGTGCCATGGGGAACGGACCGAACGGCATTTCGACCAGCATGTGCGCGACCGAGCGGTTGGTGACGTCATGGACGATCACGCCGGCAGCCTGCCAGTCGCCACCCTCAACCTCGACCACTTTGAGGGTCAGCTTTTCGCCATCGAGGGCAATGCCCTTGACCCCGCCGGTCTTCTCGCTGCCGAACAGCATCGGTTCGCCATTCTTGAGCCAGAGCTGGCGATCCTCCGCCCCCTTGGGTGCGGCGAAATCCTCGAACACGTCCTTGTTGTAGACGATACAGTTCTGGAAAATCTCGATAAAGGCGGCACCGCGGTGGGCGTGGGCGGCTTTCAGCACGTCGGGCAGATGCTTCGACACGTCGAAGCCGCGGCCGATGAACCGCGCCCCTGAACCGAGCGCAAAAGCGGCCGGGCTGGCCGGACGATCGACTGAGCCGAGCGGGGTGGTCGGGCTGGTCGTGCCCTGGCGGCTGGTCGGCGAGTACTGGCCCTTGGTCAGCCCGTAGATCTCGTTGTTGAACAGCATGATCTGGCAGTTCAGGTTGCGCCTGATCAGGTGCATCGTGTGGTTGCCGCCGATGCTCATCCCGTCGCCGTCGCCAGTCACCAGCCAGATGTCGAGTTCCGGATTGGCCAGCTTGATCCCGGTGGCAAAGGCCGGGGCGCGGCCGTGGATGGTGTGGAAGCCATAGCTGGCCATGTAATAGGGAAAACGGCTGGAACAGCCGATCCCGCTGACGAACACCGTCTTGGCCGGATCCGCGCCGATTTCGGGCATGGTCCGCTGCACCGCCTTCAGGATCGCATAGTCCCCGCAGCCCGGGCACCAGCGGACTTCCTGGTCCGATTCCCAGTCCTTGAGCGTGGTGGTGATGGTGGCAATCGCGTTCATGGGTTGGCGCTTTCGATGCTGGGCAGCTGCTTGGCGTTCGGTCCGACTTCGTCACCGCCGGCATTGCCGGGGGCGCCGTCGAAGTAGGTCGCGATCGCAGCCTCGATTTCGGCAATGGCGAAGGGCTGGCCCGACACCTTGCTGAGCGGCTGGGCATCGACCAAGTACTGGTCGCGCAGCACGGTCTTGAACTGGCCGGTGTTCATTTCGGGCACGAGGATACGCTCGTAAGACTTTAGCAAATCACCGAGATTTTCCGGTAGTGGCCAGATGTGGCGGACATGGACGTGGCTGACGTCCATGCCCTTGGCCCGCGCCCGGCGCACCGCCTGGTGGATCGGGCCGAAAGTGCTGCCCCAGCCGACCACGGCAAGCTTGCCGCCCGGCTGGCCAAGGCACACGTCCTGCGCGGGGATCGATTTGGCAACGCCATCGACCTTGGCCTTCCGCGCGTCGGTCATCGCCTGGTGCGCCTGGGGGCTGTAGTCGAGATTGCCGGTGCCGGGGTTCTTCTCGATCCCGCCGATGCGGTGCATCAGCCCGGGCGTGCCCGGCTTGATCCACGGCCGCGCGCCCTTGTCGTCGCGGGCATAGGGCAGCAGCATGCCGTCGGGGCCGTTGGGCTTATCGAGGAAGGTCGCCGGGAACGGCGTGAAGGTATCGGGATCGGGCACGGCCCACGGCTCGGCCGCATTGGCGATATAGCCGTCGGTCAGCAGGATCACCGGGGTCATGTACTGGGTGGCGATCCGGCAGGCCTCAATCGCGCATTCAAAGGCGTCGCCGGGGCTGCGCGCGGCGATCACCGGCATCGGCGTATCGCCGTTGCGGCCATAGACCGCCTGATACAGGTCGCTCTGCTCGGTCTTGGTCGGCAGGCCGGTCGACGGCCCGCCGCGCTGCGAATTGACGATCACCAGCGGCAGCTCGGTCATCACCGCCAGGCCCATCGCCTCACCCTTCAGAGCGATGCCCGGACCGGAGGACGAGGTTACGCCCAGGCTGCCCGCATAAGACGCGCCGATCGCTGCGGCGATCGCGGCGATCTCGTCCTCGGCCTGGAAGGTGGTGACGCCGAATTCCTTCAGCCCCGCAAGGTAATGCAGGATCGAGCTGGCCGGCGTAATCGGATAGCCGCCGAAGAACATCGGCAGCGCAGCGAGTTTGGCCCCGGCGACCAGGCCAAGCGCGACGGCTTCGGCCCCGGTTATCGTGCGGTAAAGCCCGGCAGGCGACGGCACCGGATCGATGTGCTGCTTGTGCAGCTGGCCGCCCAGCTCGGCAGTTTCGCCATAGGCATGGCCGGCATTGAGCGCGGCAATGTTGGCTTCGGCCAGCACCGGGTTCTTGCGGAACTTGGCGTTGAGCCAGTCGATCAGCGGCGCCCGGTCACGGTCGAACATCCACAGCGCCAGGCCCAGCGTCCACATGTTCTTGCAGCGCAGCGCTTCCTTGTTGCCCAGCCCGAACGGCTTGACCGATTCCAGCGTCAGCGCGCTGATATCGAAGGCCAGGACATTCCATTTGGCCAGGCTGCCGTCCTCGACCGGGTTGCTCTCGTACTTGGCCTTTTCCAGGTTACGCTTGGTGAACTCACCAGTGTCGGCGATGATCAGCCCGCCGGGCTTGAGCGCGCCGACATTGGTCTTGAGCGCTGCCGGGTTCATCGCCACCAGCACGTCTGGGGCATCACCGGCGGTGTCGATCTCGGTCGATCCAAAGTTGATCTGGAACGCCGAAACCCCGAACAACGTGCCCTGCGGCGCGCGGATTTCCGCCGGAAAATCGGGGAAGGTGGCAAAATCGTTGCCGGTCAGCGCGCTCGACAGCGTGAACTGCCCGCCGGTCAGCTGCATCCCGTCGCCGGAATCGCCCGCGAAACGGACGACGACGGTTTCAGGGTGGTTCTTGATCGATGCTTCGGGATCGGCGATTTGGGTGGCCATGCAAAGTCCTACTTCAGGCGAACGGGGCGCCTCTTGTCCCGGCGCCCTAGTCCCCTCCCATCACAGCGCGCAATCAAGAAAAACTGTCGAGCACGCAATTCGACAAGAGGCCTGACAAGGCGGCTAGTCAAGGGGCTTCTACCCTCTTAACCTGTCGATTAAACAGCTTTGGAAGAGGAAGCCGCCACCATGACCGACACCCCCAACTTTCGCGAAGACGTCCAGGGTTTCCTGGCCATGATCAACAGCCTGCCCGCGCCCGACGCGCTGGTGCCCGAGGAACAGCGCATGGGCTATGTCGCGATGAAGCAGTTGATCGAGGCCGATCCGCGCGACATGGCAGTGATCAAGGACCTCACCTGCCCAGGTCCGGCCGGCGACATTCCCGTGCGGTTTTACGACGTCCGTGCCGAACGCGGTCCATCACCCGCCATCGTCTTTTTCCACGGCGGCGGCTTCGTGATCGGCGATCTTGAAACGCACAATTCGCTGTGCACCGAACTGTCGGCCGAGCTCGACCTGCCGGTGCTGGCGGTGCATTACCGCCTTGCCCCGGAACACCCCTTCCCCGCCGCGCCGGACGACTGCGAAGCCGCGGCGCGTTGGCTGGCGGGCAGTCCGGCCGAATTGGGCCGCACAGTCACCGGACTGGTGACGATCGGCGGATCTGCCGGTGGCAACCTGGCGACCGTGGTGGCCCGCGCGCTGTGCGACAAGCCGGCGGCTGCGCCGATGCTGCTGCAGGTCCTGCTCTATCCCGCCACCGACGAATCGCAGGACGGGTCGATGGACACCTTTGCCGAAGGGCACCTGCTGACCAAGGGCGTGATGGAATGGTTCTATTCGCTCTATCAGCCCAAAAGCGGCGATCCGCGCGCCTTCCCGCTCCATGCCAGCGCCAAGGGCATGTGCCCGTCGATCGTCGCCACCGCGGGGCTCGATCCCTTGCAGGATCAGGGGCTGCGGATCGCTGACAAGCTGGTCGAAGCCGGAGTCGATACGGTCTACCTGCACTTTGCCGGGATGACGCACGACTTCTCGTCGACGCGCAAGGCCCTGCCCAGCGCCGCGGCTGCCACGGCCAAGGTGATCGCGGCGATGAAGTTGATGCTGATGAAGGTTTAGGGCTAAGGGGCAGCCGATGAACGATCGCTTTGCCCACCTACCCTATCGCCCCTGCGTCGGCGTCATGCTGGTCAATCACGCCGGCCATGCCTTCGTCGGCAAGCGTATCGATACCCGCGGCCAGCCCGACGAGGGCGGGACCTATTGGCAGATGCCGCAGGGCGGGATCGACGACGGCGAAGAGCTGCGTGCCGCGGCGCTGCGCGAGCTGTGGGAGGAGACCGGGGTCGAGGAACGCCACGTTACGCTGCTGGCCCAGACCCGCGAGGAGTTGCTCTATGACCTGCCCGACGACCTGATCGGCAAGCTGTGGGGCGGCAAATACCGCGGCCAGCGCCAGCACTGGATGCTGGCCCGCTTTGGCGGCGAAGACAGCGACATCCGCCTCGACGCGCATGACCCGGCCGAATTCGAGGCGTGGCAATGGATCAGCCCGGCCGAGCTGCCCGACCTGATCGTTCCATTCAAGAAGCGCGTCTATCGCGCTGTTCTGGAAGAGTTTCGCGACCTGATCTAATTGGAGGTCACGACCGGCTGGCTTTTGACCTGATCGGCGGTCACCACTTGCGGGGCCGGCCCCTTCTGGATCGCGGCGGCCAGTTCCGTGGTGGCGGGACAGGTGTTGCCGCAAATCTGCTGCAACCGCGACAGGTTGCGCCGTGCCTTTTCCACGGCGCCCTTTTCGACCAGCGCAGCCCCTTCGCCGGCAATGGCAAAGGTGTTGTTGGGATCGATCTTCAGCGCTTCGCGGTAATAGCGCAGCGCCTTGCCCTGCATGCCCTGCTTGCGGGTTGCCTCGGCCAGGTTGAGGTAGATCGCGACATGGCCCGGCTGGATTGCCAGAGCCGATTCAAACGCGTCGATTGCGCTGTCGGCCTGCCCGGCGGCAAGCGCTGCGCGGCCCTGGGCGACCAATGCCGCGGCCCGCGCATCAAGCGGCGCAGGCGGTGCACCCTGCCCGACACTGGCGGTGACCGCCAGAATCGCGGACAAGGCTAGGGCGGCAGGCATGTAGCGCATCAAATGCTCCTTGAGGCCGGGCATGGCTGATCCGGTTACCACGGCGCAGCTAAACGCGCGATGAAAAATCCGTCAGTGGTGTCCTGCAACGGGTCGAGCCGCAGGCCGTGGCCGCGCGGCGTCCCCGCTCCCAGATCAAGCGGAACGGCTTGCCAGGCGGAATGGCGCGCCAGAAATCCAGCGACCTGATCGGCGCCTTCGGCATCGAGCAGCGAACAGGTAACGAAGACCAAACGACCGCCCGGACGGACCAGAACGGCCGCCACGTCAAGCAGACGCGACTGAATTGCGGTCAGCCGGGCCAGCTCATGCGGGGTCAGCCGCCAGCGCGCTTCGGGATTGCGCCGCCAGGTGCCGGTGCCCGAGCACGGCGCATCGACCAGCACCGCATCCGCCTTGCCCGCCAGATCGACCAACGCATCCAGTTCGCGTCCTGGACCAAGCAGCCGCGTATCGATCGGCGGCACCCCGGCGCGCGCCGCACGCGGAGCCAGGCGCGACAGCCGGGCGCGGTCGGTATCGCAGGCGATCAACCGGCCCTTGCCGGCCATGTCCGCCGCCAGCGCCAGCGTCTTGCCTCCGGCCCCGGCGCAGAGGTCGATAACGGTTTCGCCCGGCGCTGCGTCGACCGCGGCGCAAGCGAGCTGCGAGCCGCCGTCCTGCACTTCGATCTGCCCGTCCTTGAACGCCTGCCACTGCTCGACCGGCGTCCCGTGAGCAAAGCGCAGCCCCTGCGGCGCGGCCAGCGGCTCGCCCGGCAGCGGCAATTCGAGCGCATCGCGCCGCGCCTTGAGCGTATTGACCCGCACGTCGAGCGGCGCGCGCGCCAGCAAGGCGGCTGCTGCGGCGCCGGCGATCCCGCTCTCGGCCAGGCGCTGGGTCAGCCATGCCGGCGCGATGCCACCCGCCGCCACTGGCTCGTCAGGGGCTATCGGCAAGGGCGCGTGGCGCGAGCCATCGAACAGCGCGGCCAGCGCCGCATCGTCCTGCGCCAGGTGAAGCATGGCCGCGCGGCCGCTGACCGGCACTTCGCCGCAGGCGCGGATCGCGCCATAGGCCAAATCGCGCACCGCGCGCCGATCGCCGCTGCCGGCAAAGCGGCGGGTGCGGAACCAGTCGGCAATAATCCGGTCGGCGCTTGGCCCGCCGCTGCGCGCTGCCGCAATCACCGCGTCGAGAATCTCGATCGCCGCCTGGACGCGGGCCTGGGGGGTCATGGTCGCCGCAGACGGATGCTGGCGTTTCTCGACTGCGCTCGAAACGAACGGACTTCAGGAAGAATCATTTTCTTTTCTTCCGTTCGTGTCGAGCGAAGTCGAGACGCGCGCGCGCAAACCCTAGCGCGTCGGATAGTTCGGTGCCTCGCGGGTGATGGTCACGTCGTGAACGTGGCTTTCCTTGAGCCCCGCCCCGGTGATGCGGACGAACTGGGCACGGGTGCGCAGGTCTTCGATTGTCGCGCTGCCGGTATAGCCCATCGCCGCCTTGATCCCGCCGACCAGCTGGTGGACCACGTCCTTGGCCGGGCCCTTGTAGGGCACCTGGCCCTCGATCCCTTCGGGAACCAGCTTCATCTGGTCCTTGATGTCCTGCTGGAAATAGCGGTCGGCACTGCCGCGCGCCATCGCGCCGACCGAGCCCATGCCGCGGTAGCTCTTGTAGGCGCGCCCCTGATAGAGGAACGTCTCGCCCGGCGCTTCCTCGGTCCCGGCCAGCATCGATCCGATCATGATGGTCGATGCCCCGGCGGCCAGCGCCTTGGCCGCATCGCCGCTGGTGCGCAGACCGCCGTCGGCGATGATCGGCACCCCGGCGTCGCGCGCGGCGCGGGCCGATTCCATGATCGCGGTAAGCTGCGGCACGCCGACCCCGGCAACCACCCGGGTGGTGCAGATCGAGCCCGGCCCGATCCCGACCTTGACCGCATCGGCCCCGGCATCGATCAGCGCCTTGGTCGCCTCATAGGTGGCGACGTTGCCGGCGATGATCTGGACCGAATTGCTGAGCTTCTTGACCCGTTCGACCGCGCGGGCGACGTCCTTGTTGTGGCCGTGGGCGGTGTCGATGATCACCACGTCGCATTCCGCCGCGATCAGCGCCTCGGTCCGCTCGAATCCCTTGTCGCCGACCGTGGTCGCCGCGGCGACGCGCAGCCGCCCGGTCGAATCCTTGGTCGCCTCGGGGTAATTGACCGCCTTTTCCATGTCCTTGACCGTGATCAGCCCGACGCAGTGGAAGGCATCGTCGACCACCAGCAGCTTTTCGATCCGGCGTTGGTGAAGCAGCTTGCGCGCGTCGTCCTGGCTGACCCCGGCGCGCACCGTCGCCAGGTTGTCATGGGTCATCAGTTCGCGCACCGGCTGTTTGGCATTGGCGGCAAAGCGAACGTCGCGATTGGTCAGGATGCCGACCAGCTTGCCGCCGGCTTCGACCACGGGGATGCCCGAAATGCGGTTGGCGGTCATCAGCGCCTGGGCCTCACCCAGGGTGGCATCGGGCGCGATGGTGATCGGGTTGACCACCATCCCGCTTTCGAAGCGCTTGACGGTACGCACTGCTGCAACCTGCTCCTCAACCGTCAGATTGCGGTGGAGTACGCCGATCCCGCCCATCTGGGCCATGACGATCGCCATGTCGGCCTCGGTCACGGTGTCCATCGCCGATGAGATCACCGGAATATTGAGCGAAATCTCGCGGCTCAACCGCGTGCGGGTATCGGCCATCGAAGGCACGATGTCGGATTCGCCCGGCCGCAGCAGAACGTCATCGAAGGTAAGGCCGAGAGGGATTTCCATGTGAGCCAGCGCTGTCCTGTATCGGGCGATTCGTGGCGGCCCACGTAAACACAGCGCGCCCTTTGGGCAAGCGCAGTGGTGCCCAGGCTACTTTGCCGCGGACGGAACCCGCTTGGGATCGGCGAACCAGCGCGCCAATGCGACGTGGAAATTCACGTCGTCCGCTGCCCCGCCCAGCTCGATCTCGGGCTTCACCACGTCGGTCGGGCGGTGATAATCGCCTTCCATGAAGCGCTCGATCCGCGCCGGATCACTCCATGAACTCGACACCATGACCGCCGGGACATCGTGCTTCATCATGGCCCAGCCATCCTGGCGCTTGACGTAGATATTGATCGCATCGCCCGACGCGATTTTGCGCTTCTGCTGCTTGGCCACCGCGGCGATTTGCGGATCGAGCGGAGTCATCCCCTTTCCGACCACGCCGAACGGCTGCCCGGCCGGGGCCAGGGCAACGCTGTCGATATTGAAAGCCGCAACGATCTGCTTGAGCGGCAGCGGCGGATTCTCGGCAAAGGCCAGTGCGCCTAGCAGGCCCAGTTCCTCGCCCGTGGTGGCCAGGAAGTAGACGTCGCGGTCCATCTGCGGGCCGCGCGACAGGCGCCGGGCAATCTCGGTCATCACCGCCACGCCGCTGGCATTGTCGATCGCGCCGTTGCAGATCTGGTGTTCGGCCGGGGGCGGGACGCAGCGCCCAAAGTGATCCCAATGGGCCATGATCAGCACCGCCCCGGCATCAGGACGTTTGCCTGGCAGGCGGCCAATCATGTTGTGGGTGTTGATCCGGGTTTCGCGGGTAGTGGCTTCCAGCGTCACCGCCAGATCGACCGGGCGCGGCACGAAGTCGGCCGCGGCCGCGGTCTTCTGCAAAGTGGCCAGCGTCTGTCCGCTGCCATTCAGCGCGCGGTCGAGCGCAGGGGCGGTGATAAAAGCTTCCAGATCGCCGCCCGGTTCTTCCCCGGCGATGACATAGCCCAGGCGGCGGCGGTGGCCGATCACGCTGTCGATGGTGCGATCGCCGTCGAGCACGGTCAACACGGCCGAAGCGCCACCGGCCAGCAACGCGTTCTGCCGCTCCGATCCGTCGCGGCTGCCATCCAAAATCATGGCAATGCGTCCCGCCAGCTCGGCACGCGGCGGCACCGCGGTACCCTGCCCGACGAACAACACCGGGGCGTTTTCCAGCAGGCTGCGCTTGCCCGAGGTGAGCACCAGTACCGCTTCGGCCGGAACCAGCACGCGCCGCCCCTTGCGCGTGAAGAGCGCGGCCGACCGGTCCGGCTCGCGGCCGATCAGGGTGACCGGCGCAAACCACGCGTGGCCGGGATCGTTCGTCCCCGATTCCAGCCCGATGTCGAACCACTGCTTACCCAGATAGCGCAGCGTCTTGGATTCGCCCTCGGTCCCCGGCTCGCGCCCTTCATAGGCATCGCTGGCCAATTCGGTGATGTGGGCGCGAAGCTGCGCGATCAGGGCCTGCTGCTCTTTCTCGGCGCGGCTTGCCGCCATCGCCGGGGTACAGGCCAGCGCCGCCGCCAGCAGCAGCGCGGTCGCTCGCTTCATCGCAGTCCAGCAACGGTTCATCGCAGCAAATCTACACCAGCCATGGTCGCCGACAAGTCCATTGATCGGCGCATGGTTCCTTCTTCTACGCGGGTGGCACGAAAGGCACACCAATCCTGACTCCCCCATGAAGAAGAAGTGGTTATAAGCACAATGAAATGCGCCGACGGACACTTCGCCGGCCGACACGGAGACACGCCCATGCGCCTGGACGATTTCGACCCCAATGCAGTCAACGTCGAAGATCAGCGCGGCGGCGGCGGTTTGCCGATCGGGCGCGGCGGACAGGTCGGCTGCGGAACGATCGTCATCGCGCTGATCGCCTACTTCGTCTTCGGGGTCGATCCGACCCAGATGATCGGTGCGGTACAGGACAGCGGATCTGCGACAACCCAGGTCGGTGCGCCGGCAGGGGGAACCACGGCTACTGAAAGCTGCTCAATCGACCAGGTCAGCCGCGAAACCTGCAATGCGCTGTCTTCGCTCAACAAGACCTGGGCGCCGGTCTTCGCGCGTGAAAACATCAAGTTCGCCCAGCCGAAGCTGTCGTTCTATTCGCAGCAGGGCCGATCGGGCTGCGGCACCGCACAAAGCGCGATGGGGCCGTTCTATTGCCCCAATGACCAGGGCATCTACATCGATACCGACTTCTATCGGCAGATGGACCAGCAGCTGGGCGCCAGCGGCGATTTCGCCCGCGCCTATGTCATTGCCCACGAATATGGCCACCATATCCAGAACCTGGTCGGCCTTGCCGAACAGGTCCAGTCGGCGCAGCAGCAGAACCCCGGCCGGGCGAACAATCTGCAGGTGCGGATGGAGCTGCAGGCCGATTGCTATGCCGGGGTCTGGGCCGCCAAGAACCGCGACAAGCTGGATGCCGGCGACATGGAGGAAGGCCTGCGCGCCGCCCACCAGATCGGCGACGACGTTCTGATGAAATCGGCCGGACGCCGCCCGGTCGAAGCGGCCTTCACCCATGGCAGCGCGGAACAGCGGATGACCTGGCTGCGCAAGGGCCTGGAAACCGGCGACGACAACGCCTGCGATACCTTCGCCGACATGCGCGGCTAGGGAACCTTCGCGCGCACCCTTCGTATCGCCAAAGACATATGGTCGCGTGAAGGGAACGCTGATGCTGCGCTATTCGCTTGTTGTACCGGTGCTAACCGCAGCGCTGATCGCCCAGCCCGCCACTGGCCGCGACCGGCAGGCGGTGCAGACCGACGCCCAGCGCCAGGTCGACGCGGTCGATGTTATCGCCACCCCCGCCAGCGATCTCAACCTGCGCAAGGACGAAATCCCGGCGGTGCTGGTTGCGGCGCAGCAGGCTCCCTATGGCAAGACCGGGCTGCGCACCTGCGCCCAGATCGGCACTGCCGTCACCGCGCTCGACGATGCGCTCGGCGACGATTTCGACATGCCGCCGGGCGACGCCGAAAAGATCTCGGCCGGCCGCATCGCCCAGTCTGCGGTCGGCTCGCTGATCCCTTTCCGCGGCATCATTCGCGAAATTTCCGGCGCGAATGCGCATGAGCGGCGTTTGACCCTGGCGGTCCAGGCCGGACTTGCCCGCCGCGCCTTCCTGAAAGGCTATGGCGAGGCGCGCGGCTGCCCCTACCCGGCCCGCGTCGCCACGCAAAAGGACGTCGCCCGGATGGTGCTGGCCGCCAAGACCCGGGCGTTAGCCGCTGCCGACAAGGCCAAGAGCGGTAAGGACAAACCCGCTGATCAGCCCGGGTTCGTCTCACAGCCGGTGGTGCAAAAGGTCGACTGACGCGGCGCGATCGGTTAGCGCGCGGGCATGCGCCTGACCGATTGCCACAACATCGACGACTTCCGCCTGCTGGCCAGGCAGCGCCTGCCCTGGCCGGTGTTCGATTACATTGACGGCGCCGCCGATGACGAACTGACCAAGGCGCGCAACACCGCGGCCTATCACGACGTCGACCTGGTTCCCGACGTGCTGGCCGGGGTCGAGACCATCGACACCGGCTGCACAATCATGGGCCGCCGCAGCGCCTTGCCGCTGATCCTTTCGCCCACTGCACTGCAGCGGGTGTTCCACTGGCAGGGTGAGCGTGCTGTGGCCCGCGCGGCGGAAGAATTCGGGCTGTGGTGCGGCATTTCCAGTCTGGCCACGGTCAGCATCGAGGAGATCGGCGCGCTGATTTCCAGCCCCAAGATGTTCCAGCTCTATGTCCACAAGGACAAGGGGCTCAACGCCTCGATGATCCAGCGTTGCAAGGACGCAAAGTTCGATGCGATCGCGTTGACGGTCGACACCATTGTCGGCGGCAAGCGTGAGCGCTGCCTGCGCAGCGGCTTTTCCTCGCCGCCAAAGTTCACCGCCAGTTCGGCGCTGTCTTATGCGATCAAGCCGCGCTGGGCGCTGGACTATGTTTTCCGCGAGAAATTCGCCCTGCCCAATCTCGACACTCACGTGCGCCAGGGCACCGCGGAATCGGTTTCGATCCAGCGCTATTTTTCCGAAATGCTCGACCAGTCGATGGACTGGAAGATGGTTGAGCAGATCCGCGCTGATTGGGGCGGGACTTTCTGCCTCAAGGGCGTGATGAGTGTGGCCGACGCGCGCCGCGCCGCCGAAATGGGGATCGACGCGATCATGCTGTCGAACCACGGCGGGCGTCAGCTCGATGGCAGCCGCGCCCCGTTCGACCAATTGCCCGAGATCGTCGAGGCGGTCGGCGGGCGGATCGAAATCATCTGCGACGGCGGGGTACGCCGCGGCACTCATGTGCTGAAGGCGCTGTGCAGCGGCGCCACCGCTGCGTCGGGCGGGCGGCTCTACCTCTATGCCCTCGCCGCTGCTGGGCAGGACGGGGTCGAGCGGGCGCTGACGATCCTGAAGGAAGAGATCGAGCGGGCAATGAAGCTGATGGGGGTCAGCCGCATCGACCAGCTTGGCCCGGAACGGCTGCGCCACCGATAACGAAACGGCGGGAGCATTTACGCTCCCGCCGTTCGCGGCGGCCCAGGGGACTGGTGACGGGCCGCTCAACCCTGCTTGGCGTTGCGCTCCAGTTCCTCGTCGAGCTGCTTGAGCACCTTGGCGCGGATGTCGGCGGGAATGCCCTTGTCGTTGGCAACCTCGTCGCGGGCCTTGCGGATCGCGTCGGCGGCGGTGGTCTTGGCGAATTCCCTGGCGCAGATCTTGATCTTGATGCGGTGGCGCTGGCCGTCGGCGTCGCTGCTTTCATCGACTTCGGTGGGTTCGCCGCCCTTGCAGTTCTTCCCTTCGATGGTTTCGGTATCGAAGGTCATGTGCTTCGCCATGCCTTCAGGCCCCATCCGGCGGATCACGATGCGATGTTCGCCGGGGCCGCCGGGGCCGCCGGGCGCGTCGGGCATGTCCGGCATTCCGGCCATCGCCTCGTCGACCTTCTTGTCGATTTCGTCGTCGCTCAGGTCCTTGTCGGTCTTGAACACCACGGTCTTGCCGTCCTTGGTGACGACCCGGGTCTTGAGTTTCCCGTCATCCTTGGAACCGCTGTCCTTCTCGACGATGACGATCTTCTTCTCCATCTTCAACGGCGCGCCCGGCGCTTCCGGTGCGGCAGGCGGCGCTGGCGCATCCTGGGCGGCGTAGGTGATCGATGCGGTCAGCGGCAGGGCAAGCACCCCGGCGGCGATCAGCAGGCGGCCGGCCAGGCGGCGGGTGGTACTCGGTTCGGTCATGGTCAGGCTCCTCAGACGATAGACGATGCTTTTTTCGGTCAGGACAGCGCAGGCCATCGGACTGGCCAGCGCCAGATCGGGGCCGCGGGCAAAATCGGCGATCAGGCGGGCGTAGGCAGCGCGGGCCGCACTATCGCGCCCGGCCAGCACGCGCGCATCGCAGGCTGCCTCCTGGTCGCGGCGCAAGGCGCGCCATCCGGCCCAGGCCAGCGGGTTGAACCAGTGCAGCGCCAGCAGCGGCTGCATGGCGAAGTTGACCGCGATATCGCGCCCGGCGTGATGCTCAAGCTCGTGTGCCAGCGCCAGCTCATAGGCGACCGGGTCGCTCGCCTCGGCAAACCCGCGCGGCAGGGCGACGATCTGGTCGATCACGCCGAAGGCCGCGGGAACCGCAATGGCATCGCTTTCGATCACCCGCACGGCGCCGCGCCGCTCGATCAGCTGGGCCCCGCGCAAGGCCCGATGGCGCAGCAGAAAGTAGCCGCCCAGCCGCAATGCCAGGAACAGCATCGCACCGCCAAGCCACAGGACCGTCAGCGCAAGCCACGGGTCGAACGACGGCGCGGCCGCCGTGGTTGTGGTGACGACCTCGCCGGCTATGAATACCGGCTCGGCAACTGGTGCAGCCGGAACGGTGACGGTCAGCGTCGGCAGCAGCATCCGCAACAAGGGCAGCAGCCACAGCGCATAGGCCATGCCAGGGCCGAAATGTCGCGCCACGGGACGGCGCAGGACGAGCACCAGCGCGATCAGCGCGCCGGTGGTGACAAGCGTGTCGACCAGCCAGCTCACTTGCGCAGCCCCTGCAGCAGCGCCTCGATCTCGGCGATGTCGGCCGGGGTCAGCGATTCGCTTTCGGCCAGGTGCGCGAACAGCGGCGCGGCGCGGCCGCCGAACAGCCGATCGACCAGCCGCCGCGATTCGCCGCCGACATAGTCGGCGCGGGCCAGTGCCGGGGTATAGAGAAAGCGCTTGCCGTCGGGCTCGGTCAGCACTGCCTGCTTGGCCACCAGCCGCGACAACAGCGTCTTGACCGTTGCCAGGCTCCATCCGCGCGCCGGGGCAACGGCATCGGCGACCTCGTTTGCGGTCAGCGGCGAAGCGGCCCACAGCGCTTCCATGACGGCGTGCTCAGCCTCGCTGATGCGCTCGCCCGACGGAACCTCTTCGGCCATGTCCAACCTCTCGTTTACACCTGTAATCGACTACAGGCGTAAACGTGAATGGTGGATGAATGGGAACCGACGTTTCAGGCCTTGGGTTTGTCGCCTTCGACCTTCTTGGCGTCATCCTTTTTGGTGAAATCGACCGGCTTGAATTCGTTCATCTGGTCGATCTTCAGTTCCTTGGCCTTGGCCAGCAGCGCGGCCTTGTCGCCGCCCGCGGTGATTGCCGCCATCAGCTTGGTGAAGGGATTGTCGGTGGCACCGTGCGGGGCATAGGCCAGCGGTGCCAGTATGAACTTGGCCAGCTTGATGTCGCCAGCACGCAAGGCCGACATCACTGCGCGGGCCCGCAGCGACTCATCCGACGGAACCAGATAGACCGCGCGGTTGATCCCGGTGTCGGCGCCGGCCGGCGGGACCTGTCCGACGACCACAAAGCTGTCGTAGTAGCTCTGGAACGGCTGGGCGAAATCGGGTGCCAGCTTGTTCGCGGCCAGGAACCAGCGGCGTCCTTCCTTCAGCAATGCCGGGTCGTTGTTCTTGGCCAGCGCCCGCTGCACCGCGACCCGGCCCTTGTAGACCATGGCCATCACATTCTTGGGATCGGCGGCCAGCGCCCGGTCCGCAGCTGCGTCGGCAGCGTCGTAGTCCTTGGCATCGTACTCCATTTCGGCCATCGCCCGCTGCACGAAGGGATCGTTCGCAAACGTCGTCGCGATCGGACGCGCCCGCAGCGCCAGCGGACGAGCGGTCTTGTCGTTGACCCCGACCGCCGACTGCAGCCGGAACGGAAGCATTGCACCCTCGCTGGGCGAGAGGTTGCGCACCGCGACATCCAGCGGGGTCTTGATCTTGTCGACCGGGATCAGCGAACTAGGGAATTTCGATGCCCTTATGTAGCGTTCGATTTCCTTGTCGAGCTGATCCAGATCACCGAACACCTGCTTGCCGGCCTTCAGCGGGTCGTCCCCCGCGTTGATCGCGTCGATGTACTTGAAAAACTGCCCAGGACGCTTGCCGCTGATCAACAGATAATGGCACAAAGCCCAGCCACGACTATAGAGTTCGATTCCGTCGTCGCCCTTGGGCCTGACCATCCCATTGCCCAACAGCTGCGCCACCGACCAGCGTGATGCCGCACCGATATCGAACAGGCGGTTTGTGTTGGGGCCGCCGACGATCGCATTGCCCTTGTCGTCGAACCTGACCGACATGAACAGCTCAGCCAGCCCCTCGGTAGCCCAGGCCGGGAAGTACTTGCCGCTATTCGAGAGCAGCATGTGGTGGGTATATTCGTGGAACATGATGCGTTCGGGCGTAAATGTGCCCACCGCGAAATTGGGCATGTTTGGCAACCGCTCAGGGATCACACCAAGCGCGCCTTGCGCAGTAGCATTGTAAAACCCCCCAACACCCTGGCGGCCATAGAGCTTTTCGACATCGCCCATCGTCGCGACGTAATAGATCGTCGCCATGTCGTCGGTCTGCACATTGAACAGACCGCGCAGCACTGCGTCGAACTTCTCCAGCTCAAGCGTGCGCGCCTTCAGATCGTCGGGCTTCATATCGCCATAGACGGTGAAGTGCTTGGACTTGGCCTCGATCCATTCGGCCTGGGCCGGGGCAGCAAGCCCGGCAAGCGAAACAGCCGCGAGCGACGCGGAAAGCAATTTACGGAAAGACATGTGCGGACCCCGAATAAACATACAGACCAGCATCCTAGACCAGGTCCTCGGCGATTGGAAAGTGCTGCCGGTCGATGCGGATATGTCGCTGGTACCGGGTCTTGCCGCGTTGCTAAGCCGGCAGTCCGCCCGTCTGGCGCAGCGCCTCGCCCAGAGCGAGTCCGGCGGCCATGGCCAGGTTCATCGAGCGCACTTCGGCCCGGATCGGCAGCCGCAGCCGGGCCTGGCAGACATCGGCGACGGCGGCAGGCACCCCGGCGCTCTCCTTGCCGAACAGCAGCACGTCATCCGGCCTGAACGCGAAATCATAGGGCGACTGGCTGGCCTTGGTGGTGAACAGCACCAGCCGCCGCGGGCCAAGCGTTTCGCGGAAGGCGGCGAACCCGACGTGGCGGACAATCGCGACGTGATCGATGTAATCCATCGCCGCCCGCCGCACGCGCTTGTCGTCCCAGACGAATCCCAGCGGCTCGATCAGATCCACCGCCACGCCAAGACACGCGCCCAGCCGCAACACGGCACCGACGTTTCCGGCGATCTCGGGTTCGTAGAGGGCGAGGCGGAGAGCCATCGACCGGACTGGATAGCCTAGTAAACCCGCTTCTTCGGCTTGATGTACTCCACGTCGTCGGTCAGCGTGAACTCGTGGACCGGGCGATAGTCGAGCTTGACTGCGCCGCCCTTGCCGCCCCAGCCGTCGAACCAGGCGGCGGTGTGCTTCATCCAGTTCTTGTCGTCGCGATCGGGGAAGTCCTCGTGCGCATGGGCGCCGCGGCTTTCCTTGCGGGCGTGGGCGCCGTGCAAGGTGACGCTGGCCTGGCTGATCAGGTTGTCGAGCTCGAGCGTTTCGACCAGATCCGAATTCCAGATCAGGCCGCGGTCGGAAACGTGGATGTCCTGCATCTTCTGGTAGGTCGCGGCTAGCTTGGCCTTGCCTTCGGCCATCAGCTCGTCGGTGCGGAACACCGCGGCGTGCTGGCTCATCGCGCGCTGCATTTCGGTGCGGATTTCCGCGGTCGGCGCGCCGCCCTTGGCATGGCGGAAGTGATCGAGCCGGCCCAGCGCGAGATCGGCGCTGTCCTTGGGCAGTTCGCCCTGCGCCGCGCCCGGCTTGACGATGTCGCGCAGGCGGTGCCCGGTCGCGCGGCCGAAGACGACGAGGTCGATCAGGCTGTTCGAACCGAGGCGGTTGGCGCCGTGGACCGAGACGCAGGCCGCCTCACCCACCGCGAACAGGCCGGGGACGACCGTTTCGGGATTGCCGTCGGCGCCGATGGTCACAACTTCGCCGTGGTAGTTACAGGGGATGCCGCCCATGTTGTAGTGCACCGTCGGCACCACCGGCAGCGGCTGGCGGGTCAGGTCGACCCCGGCGAAGATCTTGCCGCTTTCGGTGATCCCGGGCAGCCGCTCGGCCAGCACGTTTGGATCGATATGGTCGAGGTGAAGGAAGATGTGGTCCTTGTGCGGACCGACGCCGCGGCCTTCGCGGATTTCCAGCGCCATCGAGCGGCTGACGACGTCGCGGCTGGCAAGGTCCTTGGCCGAGGGGGCATAGCGTTCCATGAAGCGCTCGCCCTCGGAATTGGTCAGGTACCCGCCCTCGCCCCGCGCGCCTTCGGTGATCAGCACGCCGGCACCATAGATGCCGGTCGGGTGGAACTGGACGAACTCCATGTCCTGCAGCGGCAGGCCCGCGCGCAGCACCATCCCGCCGCCATCGCCGGTGCAGGTGTGGGCCGAGGTCGCGGTGTAATAGCTGCGGCCGTAACCGCCAGTCGCCAGCACCACCGCCTGGCTGCGGAAGCGGTGGATCGAGCCATCGTCCATGCACAGCGCGATCACGCCGACGCATTTCCCGCCGTCCATGATCAGGTCGATCGCGAAGTATTCGATGAAGAAGTCGGCGGCGTACTTCAGGCTCTGCTGGTAAAGCGCGTGGAGCATGGCGTGGCCGGTGCGATCGGCCGCGGCGCAGGTGCGCTGTACCGGGGGGCCTTCGCCCATGTTCTGCATGTGCCCGCCGAAAGGGCGCTGATAGATCGTGCCGTCGGGGTTGCGCGAAAAGGGCACCCCGGCGTGCTCCAGCTCGTAGACCGCCTGGGGCGCTTCACGGACCATGTATTCGATCGCGTCCTGATCGCCCAGCCAGTCCGACCCCTTGACGGTGTCGTACATGTGCCAGGTCCAGTGATCGGGCGTGTTGTTGCACAGCGATGCGGCGATCCCGCCCTGCGCGGCCACGGTGTGGCTGCGGGTCGGGAACACCTTGGTAATGCAGGCGGTGCGCAGGCCCGCCTCTGCACTGCCCATCGTGGCGCGCAGGCCGGAGCCGCCGGCACCGACGACGACGGTGTCATAGGTGTGATCGATGATCTTGTAAGCGGGGGCGGTCATCTCAGGCTCCGAGCGCAAGGCGGACGACGCACAGCAGGCCGAAAGCGGCCCCGGCGAAGGCGGAAAGGTTGAGCAGTGCCATGGCGGCGAACTTGTTGGCGTGTTCGTGGACATAGTCCTCGATCAGCACCTGCAGCCCCAGCCGGGCGTGCCAGAAGGTGCTGATCACGAACAGCCCCAGCGCCGTGGCCGGGACCGGCCGGGCGAAGAATTCGCGCATCGCGCCATAGGAGTGGTCGGGCATGGTCAGCAGCGTGATCAGCAGCCACAGCCCCAGCACCAGGTTGCCGATCGCGGTGAAGCGTTGCAGCAGCCAGTGGTGCGTGCCCGAATGCGCCGCACCCAGCCCGCGCACCCGGCCGATTTCGGTTCCGTTACCCATTGCCCCGTCCTCCTATCGCACCAGCACCAGGGTCCAGACGGCAACCGTCAGGACCACGGCAACGACCGGTGCGACGACCGACCAGAAGGCGTTGGTTTTCAGCTCGTACCCCGCGCCGATGTCGAGCACGAAGTGTCGCAGGCCCGACAGCATGTGGCTGAAGAAGGCAAAGGTCAGCCCGATCAGCACGACCTTGCCGTACCACGTGCCGGCATGGGCCAGGAACGCGGCATAGCTTTCCGGACCGCCGGCGAGCGAACCTAGCCAATAGAGCAGCACGCCCAGTCCAACGAAGGCCATGCCATCGCCGGTGACGCGGTGGAGGATCGACACGAACATCGCCGGTCCCCAGCGCCAGATCTGCAGATGCGGCGAAAGCGGTCGGTTGCTGGCAGCGGCCATCGGCCTGTTTCCCTTCACGAAGCCCTTGGTCCGGCGCAGGGCCGGTCAGGCATCCCCTTAATCAAAACGCCCGGCGGTGCAAGCGGGCGCGGCGGCAAGATGCACCTTTCGCCACCACCGGAATAGACATAACGCGATCATGGCCTATGGAGCGAAATCATGACCCAGCTTAAAGCCCCCCTGACGGCACTGGTCACCGGATCGTCGCGCGGGATCGGCGCGGCGATTGCAGCGCGGCTGCGGGGGCGCGGCGTGACGGTGGTCGGCCATGCCCGCAGTGCGATCGATGCCGATACGATCGCGGCCGACCTGACCGACCCCACCGCCGCCGCGCGGATCTGGGAGCAAGCGCTTGAGCGTTGCGACGGACAGATCGACCTGCTGGTCAACAATGCCGGGCTGTTCGAGGCCAATCCGCTGGGCCTGTCGGACATCGCTTGGCTCGACAATTGGGAAGACACCCTGCGCATCAACCTGACCGCCACGGCCGAACTGTCGCGCTATGCGGTACGGGCCTGGCTGGAAAGTGGGCGGACGGGCCGCATAGTCCACGTCGCCAGTCGCGCCGGCTATCGCGGCGATTCGCCCGATCACTGGCACTATGCCGCGGCCAAGGGCGGGATGATCGCGATGCACAAGACCATCGCCCGGCAATATGCGGCGCAGGGCGTGATGAGCTATGCGATCTGCCCCGGCTTTACCGATACCGCCATGGCCGGGGATTACCTTGCCAGCCGCGGCGGACCGGGCTTGCTCGCCGATATCCCGCTGGGCCGCGTCGCCACGCCCGACGAGATCGCCGCGATCGCGGAATTTTGCGCGCTTGACGCACCCGAAAGCATGACCGGAACGGTAATCGATGCCAATGGAGCCTCTTATGTCCGGTAGACTGTTCCTGCAACTTCCGGTGCTGTCCTTGCTTGGCGCCGCGCCCGGGCCTGCGACTGAACGGGCCGGGGCGACCAAGGACATCGTCGCCGCCTGCGGCACGCGCGATGGCTGGTCCGACCCAGCTCCACCAGCGCACATCCACGGGCGGTCATGGTACGTTGGCACCTGCGGCATTACCGTGGTGCTGGTCGAAACGTCCGCTGGCCTCGTCCTGATCGACACCGGCCCGGCCGATGCCGCGCCGCACGTGCTGGCCAACATCAAGGCGCTGGGCTTCAACCCGCGCCAGGTCAAATGGCTGCTGATGACGCATGAGCATTTCGACCATGTCGGCGGCATGGCGGCGATCAAGGCGGCGACCGGCGCGAAGCTGCTGACCCAGCCCGTCGTCGTCCCGGTCATGCGCAGCGGCAAGGCTGATCCGGCTGATCCGCAAGCGCTCCTGTTGAACAAGGAGCCGATGGCACCGGTCAAGGTCGATCGCACGCTGCGTGACGGCGACACACTTCAGGTCGGCGACACGCGCTTTGCGCTCCACGCCAATCCGACCCACTCGCCGGGATCGACCAGTTGGACCTGGAAAAGCTGCGAGGCGGGCAAATGCCTGACCATCGCCTATGCCGATTCGATCAGCACGATCTCCTCGGATGACTATCATTTTTCCGCTCATCCGGAGCGGGTCGAAGCCGCGCGGACCGGCCTGCGCAAGATCGAGGCCTTACCCTGCGACGTGCTGCTGACCCCGCATCCGGGCGGCAGTGACCTGCTCGAGCGCCTGTCGGGCAAGGAACCGCTGGTCAGTCCGCGCGCCTGCGTCAGCTATGCCGCGGATGGCAGCGAACGCCTGATGCAGCGTCTGACGAAGGAAGCGGCGGCACCCAAGTGACCAGCTGGAAGCTTACTCTGCTGGCCCAGCGCGGGGTGATCGAGGCGGCGCTGCTGGCACACGAGGACGCGCTCGACTGGGATCCGGAGATTGTCATTTCCGGCAGCGAGATTGCCGAGGACCAGCCCGAGGACTGGCAGCTCGAGGCATGGCTGCCGCGCAAGCCGAGCAACCAGGACAAGGATGCCGTCGCCGCGCTGTTTCCCGGCCAGCCGCCGCGGCTCAAGGCAGAGCGACTGCCCGACACCGACTGGCTGACCCACAGCCAGCAGGGGCTGGAGCCGATCCGCGCCGGACGGTTTTACGTCCACACGCCGGAGCATGCCGCGCTGGCCGAGCCGGGGGTGCGCGATTTCGTCATTCCCGCCAGCCAGGCCTTCGGCACCGGCCAGCACGCCACCACGGCCGGGTGTCTGGCCATGCTCGACCGGATGAAGCGCGACGGCGTGGTTGCGCGCAACCTGGCCGACATCGGCACAGGCACAGGCCTGCTCGCCTTTGCCGCGCTGCGCCTATGGGCCCGCGCGCTGGCAACGGCGAGCGACATCGACGCGGTCTGCCTTGACGTCGTTGCCGACAATGCCGCAGCGAATGGTGTGGCGATGGGCGCGCGACCGGGGGAACTGACCATGCTGGTCGCCGACGGAATGGAACACCCGCTGCTCAAGGCGCGCGGGCCCTATGACCTGATCATCGCCAATATCCTTGCCGGGCCGCTGATCGGACTGGCTCCCCACTTTGCCAGGTCGCTGGTGCCGGGCGGGCATTTGCTGCTCGCGGGTCTGCTCGAAAGCCAGGAAGCCCAGGTTCGTCGCGCCTGCCGCCGCGCCGGCCTGCGCCTCGCCCGGCGCATGGTCAATGGCGACTGGTCGATCCTCTGGCTGAGGAAGCGTACCGCCCGATGAAGCCGCGCCACCTTGCCCTGATGGTCCTGATCTGCCTGATCTGGGCGACCAACAATGTCATGAGCAAGCTGATCGTTGGCACCCTGCACGTGCCGCCGCTGTTCTTCACTGCGCTGCGCTTTGGCATTGTCGCCTTGGCCACGCTGCCCTGGCTGCTGCCGATGCCGCGCCCGGCCTGGCGGCTGCTGCTGATCGGTCTGTTCATGGGCGGCGGGAGTTTTGGGCTGATGTTCATCGCGCTGACCTGGGTTTCGCCCAGCGAGGCCGCAGTAGTGGTCCAGATCAGCGTTCCGATCACCGCGCTGCTGTCGATCGTCATGCTGGGCGAACGGATCCGCTGGCGCCGCGGCCTGGGCATCACGCTCGCGCTGATCGGGGTGTTGTTGGTGGTCTATCAGCCGGGCCTGCACATCTCGGCGGGGATGGCATTCCTCCTGGCTTCGGCGGTCTGCGGGTCATTCGGCGCGGTGATGATGAAGCAGATGGGCGATATCGCCCCGCTGCGGTTCCAGGCCTGGGTCGGGGTAACCGGGCTTGTCGTGCTCGCCCCCGCGTCGCTGCTGTTCGAACCCGGTGCCTTCGCCGCGACGCGCGACGCGGGCTGGGTCATTGTCGCCTGCGCGCTCTATGCCGCGCTGGTCACCTCGGTTTTCGCCCACACCGCCTATTATTTCCTGATCGGGCGCTATGAGGCCAACCTGGTCGCGCCGCTGACCCTGCTGACCCCGCTGATCACGATCGGCCTGGGGGTGTGGATCACCGGCGATCACATTGACGCCAAGATGATCGTCGGATCGGCGATCGCCCTGACCGGGGTGCTGATCATTGCCCTGCGCAGCCGCTCCGCCCCGCTGGTCCAGGCGCAGGAGCATACCTGACCTTAACCTCCTGCGCGCTATGACGGCTTCATGGGCATCCAGCGACCGAGATCCGGCAGCACCGGCAGCCGCCACTTCAACCGGCTACGGCTGGGCGTGCCGGCAACTCTCGTGCTCACCAGCGGCAACCGCCCTTGCCTGATCGACGACATTTCCTGCACCGGCACCCGCCTGCGCAGCGAGACTGCGCTGACCGCTGGAGAGACCGCAGTGCTCTCGTTTCACGAACTGCGCCTGTTCGCCACGGTGCGCTGGGCCCGCGAACGCGAATGCGGGCTGCATTTCGACCGCCCGCTCGACCTGGAAGACATGCAGGGCATGCTGTGGATCACCGAGAACCGCGCTCTGTATGACCGGATGTGCGCGGCTGGCCACGCGATGGACTGGGCCGACGGGATCAGGGACTAGCCCGCCGGCCCACTCACGACGCCTGTCGTTCTATGTCGCGCAGGCCGGTGCCGGGGCATCGATGCGTGGTCCGGTGCCTTCTGGACGTATCTGCACCGCCGTGATCGTCGCCGTGTTGCCATAAGGATTGGCTACCTTGTGGACGTGATTGGCCGGCTCGACGAAGGAATCGCCGGCGTGATAGACTGTCTTTGAACAGTCCGACCCATCGGACCATTCAACTTGCCCCGATGTGATCGTGACCAGGGTGAGGCCGGTATGGGTATGCCAGCCGCTGTGACCGCTGGGCTGGATCGTCAGGTTATCGACCCCGACGGTCGAGGTGTCCTTGGTCTTGAGCGTCACATCCCAATGCCCGGCCTTGTCGGCCTTGGCCAGGACTTCGTCCAGACTGCCGACCGCCTGCGGATTGCCGCTGAAACCCGAACCGGGCGTTGCCAGCGCAGGCACGCCGATCATCGCGACGGCTCCCGCCACCGCGGTTGCACCGAGCAGCGCGCCAAATGCCTTCTTGCGACCATCCGTTTTGAACAGCTTCGTCATAGTCAGACTCCTCCAGACGAGCACGCGCCGCCCGTGCCGAACGCACAAGTGGTCGGCAGCGTCGCTCAAGCTGTTTCGTGAGGCGTCGGATGAGCGATCAGCGACCCATTATGCTTTGGTCAGCCAATTCGACTCGATCACGGAACGCCGAGACGCTAATGGATCAGCTAACGTTTCGCAATATTATTTCAGCTGCGGCAAGCTAGACGCAAGATATTGATCACCAAGACTTATCCGGCGGCCTTGACGATTTGAGCCCAGGCCGCTTCGTCGATCACTTCGATCCCCAGCTCTTGTGCCTTCTTGAGTTTGCTGCCCGCGCCGGGTCCGACAACGACCAGATCGGTCTTGGCGCTGACCGTTCCCGCTGCCCGCGCGCCGAGGCGTTCGGCCTGGGCCTTGGCCTCGTCGCGGCTCATCGTCTCGAGCGCGCCGGTGAAGACCACAGTCTTGCCGGCGACCGCGCTGTCCTTCGTTTCAACGACGTAAGGCGGCGGGCTTACTTCGCTGAGAAGATCGTCCCACACCGCCACGTTGTGTGGCTCGTGGAAGAAATCGCCCAGCGCCTCGACCACGGCGGGGCCGATGCCGTCGATGCTGGTCAGCACGTCGCTTTCGCCCGCGACAACGGCGTCGCGCAGCGCCGGGAGCGTGACGAGCCGCTTCAGCAGGTCGCGCGCGGTCACGGCCCCGACATGGCGGATGCCCAGACCGAACAGCAGCCGCGCGGCATCGGGCGCGCGCTTGGCCTCGATTGCCGCCAACAGGTTGTCCACAGACTTGTCCTTCCACCCTTCCTGTTCAAGGATGGCGCTACGCCGCGCCTTGAGGCGGAAGATGTCGGCCGGGCTTTCCAGCCAGCCGAGCGCGAAGAACGCGTCGATGGTCTTTTCCCCCAGCCCCTCGATGTCGAGCGCGGCGCGGCTGACAAAGTGCTTGAGCCGTTCGGTGCGCTGCGCCGGGCAAATCAGCCCGCCGGTGCAGCGCACGTCGACCTCGCCCTCCTCGGCCACGGCTTCGGACTGGCATTCGGGGCAATGATCCGGGAATTGATAGGCTTCGCGCGGCGCATCGCGGGTCAGGTTCGCGACCACCTGCGGGATGACATCGCCGGCGCGCTGGATCACCACGCGGTCGCCGGGGCGCACGCCAAGCCGGGCGATCTCGTCGCGGTTGTGCAGCGTGACGTTGGAAACCACGACGCCGCCGACCGTCACCGGGGTTAACCGCCCGACCGGGGTCAACTTGCCAGTGCGGCCAACCTGGATATCGATCGCCTCCAACGTGGTTTCGGCGCGCTCTGCCGGAAACTTGTGCGCCAGCCCCCAGCGCGGCGCCTTGGCCACGAAACCCAGCCGCTCCTGCCAGTCGAGGCGGTCGACCTTGTAGACCACACCGTCAATGTCATAAGGCAGGTCGGCCCGGGCATGCTCGATGCTGCGATAATGCTGCAACATCGCCGCCGGCGTCTCGCAGCGCACCAGCAGCGGCGAAACTGGCACGCCCCAGGCGGCCATGCGCTGCATCATTGCGTACTGCGTGTCTTCCGGGATCGCCGATGCTGCGCCCCAGCCGTGGGCGAGAAAGCGCAGTGGCCGCGCGGCGGTGACGCTGGCGTCCTTTTGCCGCAGCGACCCCGCCGCAGCATTGCGCGGGTTGGCGAACACCTTGCCCCCGCTGGCCTCTTGCGCGGCATTGAGCGCCACGAAATCGGCCTTGGCCATATAGACCTCGCCGCGGATCTCGAAGACCTCGGGAATGTCGCCGGAAAGGCGCTGCGGGATGTCGGCGATGTGCGCGACATTGGCGGTCACATCCTCGCCCACCTGGCCGTCGCCGCGGGTCGCCGCGCGCACCAGAGTGCCGTGTTCGTAGCGCAGCGAACACGACAGCCCGTCGATCTTGTCCTCTGCGGTCATCGCCACTTCGGCATCGGCGGACAAATTGAGATAGCGCCGCACCCGCGCGACGAAGTCCTCCACCTCATCATCGGCGAAAGCGTTGTCGAGGCTCATCATCCGCACCGCGTGAGTCACCTTTGACAGCGGCGAAGCGGCGACTTCGTGGCCAACCTGGCGACTGGGCGAATCCGATCGGATCAGGTGGGGAAAGGCCGCTTCCAGTTCGGCATTGCGCCGCACCAGCGCATCATATTCCGCATCGGACACCTCCGGCGCGTCCTCGGCGTGGTACAGCCGGTTGTGATGCGCAATCTGCCGCGCCAGCCGCATCAGTTCGTTCGCGGCGTCGGCTTCACTGATCTCGATTCCCATGGGCTGGTCTTAAGCCCTCGCCAGCACCGTCGCCACCATTTCGCGGCGCACGCGAAAGCCCAGCGTTTCATAGAGGCCGATTGCTCGCGCATTGCCTGCCCAGGAATGGAGGAACGGGGTTGCGCCGCGCGCGGTCATGTCAGCCACGACCCGGCGGATCAGCTTGGCGGCAAGACCCTTGCCCTGGAACTCGGGCCAGGTGCACACCGCCGAGACTTCGTCGAAACCCGGTGCTGGTAGCATCCGTTGCCCGGCCATGGCCATCAGCCGCCCCTCGCGCTTCAGGCCGTAGAATGGGCCGTAGAGCCGGGTCTTGTCGCCCCACGGGCCAGGCTGAGTCGCCAGCGCCAAGGCGGTCATGTCGGCGCTGTCGGCTTCGCCCAGCAGCACGCAGTCCTCGTCGCCCAGCTGCAGCGGCGCGGGTCGATCTGCGACCATCTGGACCAGCGGGGCGGTCTGCCGAACCTGCGTTCCGGGCGGCGCGGGCCAGGCCTCCGGCTCGACCAGCCAGACCTCGCCCGCAGCGGCGATCGCGGCCAGCGCCGCCTGGGCCTCTGGCCCGGAATCGCGCGCCGCCGCGAACGGCCCATAACCCGGATCGAGCCGCACCGCCGCGCCCTGCACCGCGGCAAGGTGCGCTTGGCGCCCAGTCAGCGCACCCCAGATCGGCCGATCGAGCGGTTGCGCGCTCACACCCCCTCCAGCAGCCGATCGGCCTGGGCCCGCGCCTCGGGCGTGACTTCGGCGCCGGACAGCATCCGGGCGATTTCTTCCTGCCGCCCGCCGGCATCGAGCAGGTGGACCGAGGTGCGGGTGACGGTGCCCTCGCTCGACTTGGCGATGACGTAATGCTGCCCGCCGCGCGCCGCGACTTGCGGGCTGTGCGTAACCGCGAGCAATTGTCCGCCATCTGCCAGCCGCGCCAACCGTTCGCCGATCGCGCTGGCCACCGCGCCGCCGACCCCGCGGTCGATCTCGTCGAAGATGATTGTCGCCGCTCCGCCCTGCTCGGCCAAGGCGACCTTGAGCGCGAGGATGAAGCGCGACAGCTCGCCGCCGCTGGCGATCTTTGTAAGTGGGGCGAAATCGGCGCCGGGGTTGGTGCTGATCAGGAACTCGACCGCGTCGATGCCCGCTGGCCCCCAGCGCTCTTCTGGCAATTGGCGCACGCTGGTCTGGAACCGTGCCGCGTCAAGTTTGAGCGGAGCCAGTTCGGCCGCGACGGCCGTATCGAGCCGGATCGCCGCTGCGATACGCTGCGCCGAAAGCGCGGATGCTTTAGCGCGATAAGCGTCGCCAGCGGCCTGCGCCGCCGCTTCGAGCGCCGCCAGCCCTGCCTCACCGCTTTCGATCAGGTCGAGCGCGCTGCGCATCTCGCGCATCTTGTGGGGCAGATCGTCGACCTGGCACTGGTGCTTGCGCGCAGCGGCACGCAGTTCGAACAGGCGGGTTTCGATCCGGTCGAGCGCGGCGGGATCGTGGCTCAGCGCATCGGCGGCGCGGACCAGCTTGTCTTCGGCCTCGCTGCCCTCGATCACTGCGCGGTCGAGCGCGGCGAGCGCTTCGCTCAGCAGCGGGTGCTCGGCAGCGATCCGGTCGAGCCGCCGTGCAGCGCTGCGCAAGCTGGCCAGCGCCGAATCCGATCCGGCCCAGAGGTGTTGCAATTCGGCGAGGTCCCCCGACAGGCGCTCGCCCTTCTGCATCGTTGCGCGCGCTTCGGCGAGCTCCGCCTCTTCACCCTGCACCGGCTCCAGCGCGGTCAGTTCGGCCAGATGGGCGAGCAACAAGTCGCGGTCGGCCGAGGCCTGGCTGACCGCACTGCGCGCCATGTCCAACGCTTCTTGCGCCGCGCGCCAGGCGTGCCACGCGGTTTCGACCCCGGCGGCATCGGCCCCGGCAAAACGGTCGAGCAACAGGCGGTGACCGCGCGGGTTGACCAGGCCGCGATCGTCGTGCTGGCCATGCAATTCGACCAGGTGTGCCGCCAGTTCGCGCAGCAGCGCCGCGCCGACCGGCTGATCGTTGATGAACGCCTTCGACCCCCCGTCCGCCTTGAGCCGGCGCTTGACCAGCAGCGGCTCGCCCGGTTCGACATCGACCTCGGCCTCGGCCAGGACGGCACGGATCGGCGGCGGCAGGCGGTCGAATTCAAAGCTGGCGGTGACGCTGGCCTGATCTTCCCCGGCGCGGACCAGGGCGCTGTCGGCGCGATTGCCCAGCACAAGACCCAGGGCGTCGAGCAGGATCGACTTGCCCGCCCCGGTCTCCCCCGTGAGCACGCCCAGCCCCGCGGAAAAATCGAGGTCGAGCGCTTCGATCAGGACGATGTTGCGGATGGCGAGGCGGGTCAGCATGTTCGCGGGCTGTTCTAGCGAAGCCGCAGCGCCGAGTCACGCCCAAGCGCTATGGGCGGGACACCGTTGCCGATGCCCCGCCCCAAGCCAGGCCCCCGAATGGAAGGGGCCGCTGAAACAGCGATCTAGAACTGCACCTTGAGAGTGCCGCCGAACGTGCGCGGATCGCCCGGCGTGCCGACAATCAGCCCGGTGCTGCCCGGAGCGACCTGGAGCAGTTCGAAATACTTGACGTCGAAGGCGTTGCGGACCCAGCCGAACAGGTCGATCCCGCCCTTGGTGCGAAAGCCGAGGCGGAAATTGGACAAGGCGTAACCGGCGATATCGGTCGCTGCCGAGGGCGACGGGTTGGACGAGAAGTGCGTCCGGGCATTGCCGTCGAAGCCGAAGTAGACTTGGCCCTCCTTGGCGAACAAGGTCGCCGGCAGGTTGTATTCGGCGCCGTAGGATGCGCTCCACTTCGACACGCCGGGGAGCGGCGAGCCCGAGATGTCACAGCTTGCCGGGCTGTTGCCGCCGGGCGTGCCGGCGGGCGAAGCCGGGCTTGCGGTACCGCCGCCCGACAGCCCCGGCGGGCACGGCGCGCCAGAAAACTTGCGGTAGGTCGCATCGGTGTAGGCGCCGTTGACATAGAGATGGAAGCGCTCGCTGGGTCGCAGCGAGAGATCGGCCTCGAACCCCTGGGTGCGGACCTTTTCGGCATTGGCCAGATAGCCGCGCGTCGTGCTGACCTGGCCGGAATTGACCAGCGCCTGGAAGTTGCTGATGTCGGTGCGGAAGGCAGACAGGTTGAGCGTCACCGCATCGTCAAGGAAGCGCGACTTGATCCCGGCTTCGAAATGGTTGACCGATTCGGGCTTGATCGTCGCGACCGCCAGGATCGGCTCGCCAGTGACGGCATTGTTGGGCACGCCATTGAGATTGATCCCGAACGATTTGAACGTCTTGGCATAGGTGGCATAGACCAGCACGGCCGGCGTCACCTTGTAGCTGACGTTAATGTCGTAGGAGAAGTTCCAGTCGCTGTCGGCCACGTCGAACTTCTGCGGGGTCAGCTGGTCACGCCGCGCGGCAGTGCGGATGTCGGTGATCGGCAGGCCGGTATTGGGATCGGTGAACAGCACCGGATTGCCCGATCCGTCGAACACCAGCCGCTGATAGCCGCCGACCTTCTTGTCGTAATTGACCCGCACCCCGGGCTGCACGGTCAGGGCATCGGTAACCTTCCAGGCGAACTGGCCGAACAGCGCCGCGCTGGTGTTGTTGAGGTAGATGGTGTTGAAGGCGGTCAGCCCGTTCAATACGCTGGGATCGCAGGCCAGCTGGTTGCTGGCGCTGGGGCCGCAACCGGGCAAGCCCGGAGGGGCCGCCGCTATCGAACCGGGGTTGAGCAGCCAGCGACTGGCGGCACTACCCAGCTGTTCGGTGCCCTGGGTCCGCACGGTCTGGTAATAGCCGAACGCGCCCAGCACGAAGTCATAGTGCGTGCCCGAATAGTTGTAGCGCAGTTCCTGGGTATACTGGTTCTGCTGCGAGGGGTTCTGCGACTTGGTGGTGATCGGCAGGCCGGTGAAATCGCGGTCGTTGGCCGGCTTCCAGTCCCAGAAGCGCCAAGCGGTGACCGAGGTCAGCGTGCCCTCGCCGCGGTCCCACTTGAGCCGCAGCGCCGCGCCGCCGATCTTGTTGCCGGCGTTGAGATCGGCATCGACGTCGGTCAGCCGGTCGAAGGCGTTGCGGCTGGCGACGGTGTAGCCGAGCGACTGGGCCAGTGCGTCGTACTGGCGGTTGGCGGCGCGCTGGGTAGTGGTGACCCGGGCAAAGACCGTGCCGCAGCATTCGGGATCCTGGATCGAATAGTCGCCCGACAGCGTGATATCGAGATCGTCATTGGGCCGATACAGCAGCTGCGCGCGCAGTCCCAGGTTGTCCTGCTCGTTGATCCAGTTGCCGCTCTTGACGTTGTAGATCGTGCCCCTGCGGCTCGTGCTCGATAGTGCCAAGCGCACCGCGACCTTGTCTGACAGCGGCCCGGAAATCGCCGCCTTGGCCTGCTTGAACTGCAGGTTGCCCACGCTCACTTCGGCCCGGCCTTCGAAATCGAAGGTCGGCTGGCGACTGGTGATGTTGATCGCCCCCGCCGTGGTGTTCTTGCCATAGAGCGTGCCCTGCGGCCCGCGCAGCACTTCGATCTGGGCAACGTCGAGGAAGTCGAAGGTCGAGGAGGCAGCGCGGCTGTAATAGACGTCGTCGACATAGATCCCGACGCCCTGTTCGAAGCCGTCGTTGGTCAGCCCGAACGGCGCGCCGATGCCCCGGATCGACAAGGTGGTGTTGCGCGGATTGGACGACGAGAACTGCACCGTCGGGGTCAGCTGCTGCAGCCGCCCGACATTGAAAGTGCCGGTATTGTCGATGTGTTCGCCCCCGACGACCGAGATCGCCAGCGGCACCGCCTGCGCCGATTCCTGGCGGCGGCGCGCGGTGACGATGATCTCGGGCTCGTCGGTCGCGCCGGTGCCGACCGAACTGGGGGCGTCCTGAGCAGCATCGACGACAGCCGGTGCGGCGGTCGTGCCGGCCAATGCCGGGCTGGCGGCAAGAATGGTCGAGGCAAGCAAGGTGGTACGGACGAACGTAAGCATTGGCCAAATCCTAGGTAGGGAATTGGATTGCATCCGGCGATCCGGTCTGCCCCCCATCAAGTTGAAACTGCACAAAAAAGTACCGGGGCCGGTCATGCGCGGCCGGCCCCGGGGTAAAGGAGGGTCAGGCGAAGCGCTGGCGCTCGGTCACATCGAGCTGGACCACCTTGCCGTCGTGAACGGTAAGCTGGACCACCCCGTAACGCAGCCGCGAAACCGCCTCGGCCACCGCCTGGAGAGGGGCGTCGGTGGGCTGGGGCAGCTGGGTCTGAACGCGCGGGGAACTCTGCAACAGATCGCCAGGCATCGCTGATCTCCTTCGCCGCCAAGTTATCTCTACCATAAAGATAGACAAGAGCAGATTCGCTTGTCGGCGACGAAGCGCGGCTTTTGCGCGCCGGGTCGAAATTCACCGATCAGTGGCTTGTCCGGGGCCTGTAACGCCGCTGTCATACCGCCACACAACCGCAATATCCGCGGTCCACATGCAGCCCGGACGAACCGCATGTGGAGGGCAAGACATGGCGAATCGCTCGAAGACTTCTGCCGCGCCGATGGCGCTCCCGGCATGGCTCGACCTGCCCGAACCGCGCGGCTTCCGGCCCAAGCGCAAATGCCGCACGATCTGGATCAGCGACATCCACCTGGGCACCCGCGGTTGCAACGCCGACCTGCTGCTCGACTTCCTTCGCGCGCACGAGTGCGAGACGCTGTATCTGGTCGGCGACATCGTCGACGGGTGGCGGCTGAAGAAGGGCTGGTACTGGCCCGACGCGCACAGCGAAGTGGTTCGGCGCGTGCTCAAGATGGCACACCGCGGCACCCGCGTGGTGCTGATCGCCGGAAACCATGACGAAATGCTGCGGCCCTATGCCGGGCTCAGCTTCGGCGGGGTCGAGATTGCGCTTGAGGCAGTGCACGTCACAGCGGACAAGCGCCGATTGCTGATCACCCACGGCGACGCCTTCGACGTGGTGGTGCTCTATCACCGCTGGCTCGCCTTCCTTGGCGACCAGGCCTACGAGCTGTTGCTGCGCGGGAATGTCCTGCTCAATGCGGTGCGGCGGCGCCTGAAGCTGCCGTACTGGTCGCTGTCGTCCTATCTGAAGAAGCGCGTGAAGAACGCCGTCGCCTTTATCGGTGAATTCGAAGAGGCCGTGGCCCACGCCGCGCGCGAACGCCACGTCGACGGCGTGGTCTGCGGCCATATCCACTGCGCCGAGATCCGCCAGATCGGCGGCGTTACCTATTACAACGACGGCGACTGGGTCGAAAGCTGCACCGCATTGGTCGAGGATTTCGATGGCACCATCGCGATCGTCGACTGGCTGGCGCAGCAGCGCAAACCGCAACCCGAAGAAGCCCGGCCAGCCTTGCCGCTACCGCAGGCCGATGAACGCACCGAATATCTCCCGACGAAGGAAATGGCATGAGAATCGCCCTTTGCACCGATGCGTGGCACCCCCAGGTCAACGGCGTCGTCCGCTCGCTTTCGACCACGGTGGGTGGCCTGGTCGCGCGCGGCCATGACGTCGAACTGGTTGTCCCCGAACAGTTCCGTACCGTCGCCATGCCGGGCTACAGCGAAATTCGCCTGGCCGTGCTGCCGCGGTTCGGCACGCGCCGCACGTTGACCGATTTCCAGCCCGACGTGGTTCACATCGCCACCGAAGGGCCGATCGGCTGGGCCGCGCGGGCCTGGTGCCTGGCGCGCGGGGTGCCGTTCACCACCGCGTTCCACACTCGCTTCCCCGACTATGCGGCGGTGCGCACCGGCCTGGATGCCGAACGGTTCTGGCCGATCATGCGCCGCTTCCACGCGCCGGCGCGCGCCGTGCTGGTTTCTACCCCTGCCCTGCAGCGGGAACTGGCGGAGCGCGGCTTGCCGCAGAGCCACCTGTGGAGCCGCGGAATCGACCGCACCGTCTTTCACCCCGGCCATGCCCCGCTGCCCGAACTGGCAGCACTGCAAGGGCCGATCCAGCTCTACGTCGGCCGCGTCGCCGCCGAAAAGAACCTGCCCGCCTTCCTCTCGGCGGACACGCCCGGTCACAAGGTGGTGGTTGGTGACGGTCCCGACCTGAACCGGCTGAAGGCGCAGTTCCCCGCCGCCCGCTTCCTTGGCGCGCTGAGCGGGATCGACCTTGCCCGCGCCTATTGCAGCGCCGACGTCTTCGCCTTCCCCAGCCGCACCGATACCTTCGGGCTGGTGCTGATCGAAGCGCTGGCCTGCGGCGTCCCGGTCGCGGCCTATCCGGTACCGGGTCCACTCGACATCGTCGGCCCCGACGGACGCGGCGCCGACGGCAACCACCCGGCCACGGTTGGCGCGCTGGACGAGGATCTGGGCCTGGCCATCCGCAAGGCTCTGCGCTGCGACCCGCTCGGCGCGGCAGTGATGGGAGCGAGCTACAGTTGGGACCGCGCGACCGACCAGTTCGTCGCCGCGCTGACCGCCGCGACCAAGCGCGCGCCTATGCCGGCGATTCCTCGAAAGGCGGTTCCAGCGTAATCGGATCGGCCAGGGTCATCCGGTCGAGCATCGCTGCCATCTCGTCGCGCAGGGTCAGCATCAGCCCGCGCAGGCGGCATTCGGCCTCGGGCAGGCAGTTGTTGCAGGTCTCGTGGGCGTTGCGTGCGGCGCAGGGAACCAGCGCCAGGCTGCCCCGCGTCAGCCGGATGATATCGCCATAGCGAATGTCGACCGGGGCCAGCGCCAGTTCGTACCCGCCATCGCGCCCACGGTGCGACACGACCAGCCCCTCGCGAACCATTTCCGAGAGGATAACGGTCAGGAACTTGCGCGGGATGTTCTGCGCCTCGGCAATCGCATCCAGCCGCACGGGTCCTTGCCGCCAGGTGTCGGCCAGGTGCTGCAGGGCGCGGATCGTATAGCGGGTTTTCTGCGAGAGCATGGGAGACGCCATAACAGCGCCTGGCTGAACGGAATGTCAACCGCGGAGGTAGAACGCCCCTACCGCGCAAATTGCCGCGAAGTCGCAACGTCATCGAGCAATGCCTCGATCCGCGGCATCAGCCGGCCCCGCGCCAACCAGTAATCATCGTTCATGCCCGGAATGTCGCTCCAGTCGCGCAGGTCTTGGATGCGGCTCCGGTCGAACGCCGACGGCAGGGCCTGGAAGGTCACCACCACGTCGGCAGCGGCAAGATCGGCCATGGTTAGCCGCAGCAGCGGTTCGCGGCGCGGATCGATCCCGTCCTGGGCCAGCGCGGCGGCAAGCTTGGGCGAAACGTCATCGGACGGATTGATCCCGCGTGACATGGTACGGACTCGCTGCCCGCGCTGCGCTGCGATGCGGCGCAGGTGTTCGCGCGCGATCGGGCTCTTGACCGTGCCATGCTCGCACACGAACAGCACCAGCGGTGCGCGGGTACGGCGCGGCGCCGTAACACAACCAGCCAGAGCGGCGAGGCCACCAATGGCAACCGCCCGTCGCGTTAGGGAAAAAAGTGTATTGGACACAGAGCGCCTCCTGCCAGGAAAGGCGCGACTGTTGGGCCTTGCGGCCTGACCGGGGAGTCGCCTGGACCCGGTACGATCGTGTCAGCCTTGCGCGATCAGCTCGCCGTCGTCCCCGCGGCGTGCTTGTTCATCAGATCGAAGGCCTTCTTGTACCATTCATTGCCGGGATAGTTCGCGCCCAGCACGGCGGCGTTTTTCTGCGCTTCCTCGGGGATGCCCATCGCCAGGTTGGTTTCGACGAGGCGGTACAGCGCCTCGGGCGTGTGGCTGGTGGTCTGGTAGCTGTCGATCACATTGCGGAAGCGCTGCGAGGCGGCGAGCCACTTGCCCGAGCGTTCATAGAACCGCCCGATGTCCATTTCCTTGCCCGCGAGGTGATCGTTGACCAGGTCAAGCTTGAGCCGCGCATCGTCGGCATAGCGGGTGCTTGGATAGCGACGGATCAGCTCGGTCAGGGCATCCTTGGCCTGTAGCGTATCCTTCTGGTCGCGCGCCACGTCGCTGATCTGCTCGTAGTAGGACAGCGCGATCAGGTAATAGGCATAGGGCGCATCGCGGTTGCCGGGGTGGATCGACAGGAACCGCTGCGCGTTCTGGATCGCCTTGGTGTAATCGCCCCCGGCGTAATAGGAAAACGCGCTCATCAGCTGGGCGCGGCGGGCCCATGGCGAATAGGGGTGCTGGCGCTCCACCTCGTCGAACAGCGCGGCGGCGGTCTTGGTATCGCCGCGGTCGAGCTTGTCCTTGGCGGCAGCATAAAGCGTATCGACATCGCGCGCCACGAAAGCGGTATCGCGCGCCTTGCCGCCCCGTCCGGCACAGCCCCCGGTCAGCACCACCGCCACTCCCGCGGCGGCAAGCAGGGCGAGTTTCAGGGGCGAACGAGCAGGGTCACGGGCGATCATGGGCCCAGCCTATAGCCAGAGCCTTGCTGAACGCCAAGTGAAGTTCGCCGCTTCGTGCACAGCCGCGCCGGAGTGGTGCCGATATGAAAAGGGCGGCGCCTTGCGGCACCGCCCCTTCCGTACTTTCGGCGATCGGGCAGATCAGAACTTGAAGCTGGCCCCGGCGCGGAAGTTGCGCCCGATCAGCCCGGCATAATGCCAGGTGGTCAGGAAGTTCGGCGCGCTGGCATAGGCCGCCGGAGCGACCGGTGCCCGAACATCGAACAGGTTCTTGACGCTGACCCAGAACTGGAAGTTCTCGGTCGGGGTGACCGTGACGTTGAGGTCGTTGTTGATGAACGGCCGGACATAGCAGAACTGGTTGAGGTCGGCCGAACGGTAGAGGCTGGCCGAGCAGTCCGTGGTATACGGAGCACTGGGCGGTCCGGCCTGCTGGTCGGTCGACACTTCCTTGATCCGGCCCGTGTAGTACGTTGTCAGGCTGACCGCGACCTTGCCGAAATCGAGCGTGTTCTGCCAGTTGCCGCGCCAGCTTGGCGTGCCATTGCCCGACGAAAGGTCGTAGGGTCCGAAGGTGCCGGCATATTTCTGGACGCCGTTGGGGGCGTGCAGATCATACTGGATCACGTGGTTGACATCCAGCTTGCTGGTAAAGCGGACGCTGTCGCTGAGGCGCAGCTTTACAGTGGCCGAAAAGTCGATGCCCGAAGTGATTGCGTAGTTCGCATTCACGTAGGGTACGTTGATGATCAGCACGCGCGGCAGGGCGTTCGGGAACAGCGGGTCGATCGCATCAACCAGGTTGACCGAATAGCCCTGGCCTACACCCGCGACTGCGGTCTGCGCAGCGGCCAGGTCGGCGGCGCCGAAATAGGCCGCGACAGCCTTGCCGATATCGGGCCCGGCCACGATCAGGTCGGATTTCTTCACATTGTAGTAGTCAGCCGTGAAGCTGAACCACGGCGTCGGCGCGAGGATGAGGCCGGCGGTGAACGACCGGGACTTTTCCGGTTTCAGGTTGGGGTTGCCCGCCACGCCGCGGCCCAGAGAATAGGCGACGTTGTAGGGGTTGCCGTTGGCCGAGCAGGTTGTCGTGGTGCCCGTTCCGCCGTGGGCAAGGATGAAAGCGCACGGCGGCGTTGTGGTGACGAAGCCGGCGTACTGGCTGCGCGGGCCGCTTTCGGCGAAGGTCGGGGCGCGGAAGCCCTGCGAATAGGTACCGCGCAGCGCCACTTCCTTGATCGGCTGGAACTTGATCCCGACCTTCGGTGAAAAGCGGCTGAACCCTTCCGAATAGTGGTCGTAGCGGCCCGAGACGTTGACATCGAGGCTTTCCAGCAGCGGTGCGTCGAGTTCGGCATAGGCGGCCGAGACGGTATGGCTGCCAAAGGCCGAAGCCGTGGTCAGGCCATAGGTATCCAGCGCGGCGTTCTGGTTGTTGTTTTCCAGCATCTCGTAACGGATCTGACCGCCGACCGCGAGCTGCAGCGGGCCGCCAGGCAGGTCCATCAGCTCGCCGGCGATCGACGCGTCGGCGCCGTACATCAGCGAATGCGACGGCGTCTTCTTGTCGGGAGCCAGTGCTTGGCGCACGGCATCGCTGTTCAGCTGCGGATTGACGAAGTTGTAGCTGCCGGTGTTGATCGCCTTGCTGAGCGCGGCAATGTTGAGCAGGCCGTGCTGGAGCAGCGTCAGATTGTCGCGCGCCCAGACGCCTTCGACCCGCCAGTTCCACTTGTCGCTGAGCTTGCCATTGAGGCCCGCAGAGAAGCGATAGACGTCATTGGTGCGTTCGCTGCCGGCCTTGATGTCGTCGAACAGGTAATAGATGCGCGCCGCGCCGTTGGTGGGATCGGCGGCATAGGCGGCGGCGTAGGGGTTGTTCGGATTAAGCTGGCGGTCGGTCGCCGTGGCGCAGTTGACCCCGGCCGAGCAGATATAGACCGGCAGGACGATGCCCGGATTGCTCGAGGAAACCAGCGGGCTGCCGCCAAACGGCTGGTTCTGCCGCACCGCAGATGCGAATGCGCTGGTGATGTTGACGAAGCTCCGGCTGAAGCTGCCGGTGATGTAGCCTTCGATGTCGTCAGACAGGCGCAAGCTGAGCCGGCCGCTGAGCGAGTAGCGCTCCTGCAGCGGCTGGATCTGACGATAGCGATCTTCCAGGTTGTATTTGCAGCCGACACCGCGCGAACCGCCGGTGGTCACCGCGAAAGTGCCGCTGGTGCAGTTGCCCAGCCCCAGTGCGGTGTAGGTTGCGTAAGTCTGACCGGGGTCGTTGAAGACGGTGCGGCCGCCGCTCAGCGGGTTGTTGAGGTCGCCCTGGGTGGTGCGCACGACATAGGCGGTCGGCACGTTGACGGTCAGCGACTGGTCGGCCGAGTTGCCGTCGAGCCCGCCGATCGGGGTCAGATCGCGCGTGTTATAGGGAAAGCCGCGGCTGCTGTTCGAAACGCGGCCGTCCCACTGATATTCACCGTTGAGGTAGAAGTTGAAGCCCTGCTCCTCGTAGTTGCCGATGCCCACGGTCAGGTCGGCGCGGCGGTGGCCGGCATCGCCGCGGCTGGCGACGCCGCCTTCGATCGCACCGGCAACGCCGTTGAACTGCTTCTTCATGATCAGATTGACCACGCCGCCGATCGCGTCGGCACCATAGGTCGACGAAGCGCCGTCCTTCAGCACTTCGACCCGCTCGACCAGGCTGAACGGGATCGAGTTTAGATCGACGTAGGCGTTGTGCCCGTCATCGTTGATCGGAAAGTTGGTCGAGCGCAGCCCGTCAACCAGCACCAGCGTAGACGAGACGCCCAGGCCGCGCAGCGACACGGCCGAACCGCCGGCCGAAAAGCCGGTCTGGAAGCCGGTACCGATCGACCCGGCGCTGTCGGCCGAGATCGAGCGAATCGCGTCGGAAATGGTCGAGATACCCGCCTTCTGCAGGCTGTCCGCAGTCAGCACGCTGACCGGCGAAGGCGTTTCGGTGTCGGTGCGGCGCAGCAGCGAGCCGGTAACGACGATCTGCTGGCCCTCGCCCGCGGTATCCTCGTCGGTGGCAGCTTGCGGTGCGGCAGGATCAGCGGCCGACTGGGCCAGTGCCGGCGCGGCAAAGCTGCCCAGTGCGATCGCGGTGCACGCAGCACCGCGCATCAACAAGGCTGTGAAAGACGAATGAGACATGAAAAAAGCTCCCTGCTTGTCGGATCTAAACTGCGGCCCTCCCCCCACAGGAAAGCGCGTCGAATGCCGCGCTGTGCTATACAACTAAGGCAGTTGTAAAGAGGCCCCGGCGACGCCGGTATGTCTTTCGTCGATAAGTGTCCGACCGTGGCCGGAATGCCGCACCCCGCCAGCCCCCCCGCACCCCGCACCTCGCACCCCGCGCTGTCCTACAGCCCCGGCGCTGTGGCATAAGCGCTGCCCCTTCAGCCCCACGGATCCGCTCGATCATGACCATCGACAAGCGCCGCCCCTCACGCCGCGCCGCCCCGCTCCCCCAGTTCACCCCCGTCCCCCGCCAGTGCCAACGCCACGACGGCTGGACCGAAGAGCGCCAGCGCGGCTTTATCGAGGCGCTGGCCGACACCGGCAGCGTCAAGGCCGCCGCACACCGCGTCAACATGACCCCCGAAGGCGCCTACCTGCTGCGCCGCCACCCCCAGGCCCGCAGCTTTCGCACAGCGTGGGAGGCCGCGCTCGCCCTCGGCGTGCAGCAGCTTGAGGACATTGCCATGGAACGCGCGCTCCACGGCACCGAAGTTCCGGTCTATTCCTATGGCAAACTGATCGGCAGCCGGATCGTCCACAACGACCGCCTGCTGATGTTCCTGCTGCGCAACCGCGCCCCAACGCGCTTCGCCGCCGACGGCCGCGCCACGGCCCGGCGCTCGGCCCTCCACGACCCGGCCGAGGCCAATCGCCTTTCCCGCCTGAAAGCGCAGTGGCGCAAGGAATGGGAGGCCGAGCGCGCCGCCGCCAGCGCCAAGTCGAGCGAGGAACTGATCGAATCGATCAACGCCAAGCTGGAAAAGATCAAGGAGCGCCGCCACGCCGCCATGACCCCGCAAACCCGCGCGCTCCACGACGCCTACCACGCCGCCCTTGCTGCCGATGAAGCCGCCGAAGAGGCCGCAGAAGCGGACGCACGCGAAGACGACGAACCCGCCCCCACCCACCGCCTCGAATGGCGCGACTACCGCACGGACGATGACAATCGGCCGGAGACCAACTCATGAGCATCCGCGAACTGCCCGACTTCCTCAAGCACGGCGACACCCAGCTCGGCGCCGGCCGCCCGCGCTACCCCGGCATGCAGATTGGAAGAGGCTTCCCCGAAGCGCGCCCCCGCCCCGAACCGCTGGGTTGCGATCCGGCGAGCGAGCGGGAATCGGCGGTGTGGGAGTGGGTGCAGCGTTTGGCGGAGTGAAAGCCGCTCTCAAAATCCGTGATGTGCCCGGTGCCACGCCAGAAACTGCGGATGCGGGCGATGCTCGGTCCGATCCGGCGCGAGGAGTTTTCGGTTTGAATTGAACACCGCTTCAACGCCCTCGCGGTCGTTTACCTTGCGATGCACCAGAATCGATAGATCATCGGCGAAGCCGATCAGCCCCCGGTCGAACATCCAGTGCGCGGTGCCTGATAGGGCCAGCCCATTGCGTACGCTGTCTGGCCCGCCATGCTCGACTGGGCGGATATGCGCGGCCTCAGCTTCGAGCCGTCCACCCCCGTTTACGAGCCTCCACCCCGTGACCGCGCAACGCCCATCGTAAGCGTGCAGCACGGCACGACGGAACGCGCGGTCGCGGAAAGGGCGATTAATGAGCGATTGCACAATGTGTCGTTCGATCTCGAACGGCACTTGGTTCTCGCGTACACGGTCGAGTGGTTCAAGCTCGCCGACGCGTGGCAAGGTTTCATCCTCGGGCAAGCCCAACGTAATGATGCGCGCGAAATCTGAATTTGAAAGCGGACGCACGGCCGCCTGCGCGTTCGCCAGATCGCGCTCGACCGGCTGGCCATCGACCTTGTGCGGCACAGTTGGTTCGAAAGGCAGATAGCTACCCGGCTCAATAAGCGCGCGGTATCGATCGGACACATCCGGATCGGGCACGATCCGCTCAACCTTTGCGACGGCGAAGAAACCCTTCGACTGCGGCAGCTTCACTGGCTCACGATAGACGATCCAGTCACCGACCATCCGCTCGGCACGGCTCAGGTAGCTTTTCGGAAACTGGTAATGCACCTCAGGGATGTCGTCGTAGATTGACCCATCCTTGTGCATGAATACGCCGAAGGTCATCTTCCCTTACTTCATAACGAAATCATTTGCAGACGTATTCGGATGCCATGAGAATCTGATCTACCCAAGTATCCCAAAGATAGCCCAGCGTCGATGGATCACTCCACATCATAGCATCTGTAGGATGAAGCAATTTAGTATCAGAATACCGCACCTTGGCACTCTTCAGATCTGAAAAAGTCGCCTTTCCGAGATGAGCCGTCGCGTTCCGACATGTTTGCAAATCCCTAATACTCAATGGAATGGCCAACCCGCTCAGGATTTGAGCATCGTTTGAGACTCCCAGATTGCTCGCGATCAAAATAGCTTTGTCGACGTCGCCCCACGTCGGCTCAAGGTGCGGACCCTTGATTGGCTTGATTAAATTAATCGGATTCTTCTGGGCTAGCTGCATACATACGAAGGCAATCTCCTCCTCCGTGTGGATGGAGTATGGGCAGGTTGTGAGAGCACCATTGTCTTGGATAGCACCTTTAGCACTGTCAATCAGAACCGAGCGTACAAATTGACCCCAATATTGCCAAAGTGGCGAAATTAAGCCTTCTCTGAGAGCAACCTTGTCCAATTGCCGCAGCTTATGTTTAACTCCCAGGTGCCGTGTAAAGCCAGCATTCAGAGTCTTAACCTGGATTGTCAGACGGTGACGATGTTGACTAAGCGAGGTCGGCATCTATCCTCGCTGGCACCTCCGAGCCAAGCGCACGCAAAATCGCAGCGACACGCGCCATTCGCCGCGGTGCACGGTTGGTACCCCCTGCCGTCCCCCAAACATAGATGCCGAACGGACCGTCTCGCTCCCTTGCTTCATGGGCTCGGGCAAGCTCTACTAAGCGTTCGTTCGCCCGACGAGGATCTGCGCAAAAAGAGTTCGACGTCGGGACCCCAAACTGGCGCGAAATAGCCTCGATCCCATATTTTTTATGGATCAGTGCCGTTAGAAGAGAATGAAGCGCATAGGGCTTCATAAGATATGAACCTCTTAAATCAGCAAAATTCTCTATAATATACTCGACCGACGATCTAATTTTTTCACGATCTGGCTCGCGCTCAAGATAATCATCGTTGTTTTTTTCATATAGATTCGTCAGAATAGACGGACTTGTACTGACAACACCCTCACGGATCGAGAGGATTGTATCCGCTAGCAATTCGGCATCAGCCATTCTAACTATCTGTCGATCAGTGAAGACCTGATATTCTTGGAAGAATTCGCTAAGATCGTCAGACAGATCATTGATAGACCACTTAAATGCACCTTGAAATGAAGAGTGACGCTTTTCAGCCTCATTCAGTGGCAAGGTGTAAGCATTCATTCGCCTAAACATTTGCAGTATTTCGGAACGTCTCGCGTTTCTGATAACATCCGCAGAAACTGTATACGCGCGAAAGCGGTCTTGCGTTTCCTCATCGAGCTGGCTGAATCTCATTCCAGCCCAGCGCGAAAATCCCCGAATGGCAAACTCATCGTTCAAATATCGCTGAATGGTCTTGATTCTCTGCTGACCGTCCACCAGTTCTCGCTTCAGTTGTCGCTCAGCTCTATCCATGAATTCATACAGATAAATTTTTGGAAATGGAAATTCTTCCAAGATTGTATCGATGAAATAACTGCTAGGCCCTTCGGGCCAAAGGCCAGATCCACGCTGATAGTCTGAATTGATGATGAGCTCACGCCGATCAATCATCCCGACAATTTCAGATATACTATAATTGTTCGTGGTAATCTGCATTCACTCATCCTCGTGAGGCACTATCTTAAACTCGCTCCAGCGCTTCAGCAATGCCGCAGTGATAGCCTAATGCGGAACGCTCACTTTCCCTCCGTATACCAAGGATTCTGGAGGCACTCCTCCATCCCGCCGTTATTCCTCGCCCATGCGGAGCGCTGCAATGAAAGCCTCCTGGGGGATCGAGACGTTGCCGTATTCCCGCATCCGGGCTTTCCCCTTCTTCTGCTTTTCCAGCAGCTTCTTCTTGCGGGTAATATCCCCACCATAGCACTTGGCGGTCACGTCCTTGCGCATCGCGGCGATGGTTTCGCGGGCGATTACCTTGCCGCCGATCGCGGCCTGGATCGGGATCTTGAACAGGTGGCGGGGGATCAGGTCTTTGAGGCGCTCGCACATGCCGCGGCCGCGTTCTTCGGCGACGGCGCGGTGGACGATCATCGACAGGGCGTCGACCGGCTCGTTGTTGACCAGGATGGACATCTTGACCAGGTCGCCTTCGCGCAGGCCGATCTGCTCGTAATCGAAGCTGGCATAACCGCGGCTGATGCTTTTGAGGCGATCGTAGAAATCGAACACCACTTCGTTGAGCGGCAGCTCGTAAGTCACCTGGGCGCGGCCGCCGACGTACGTGAGCCCGGTCTGGATCCCGCGGCGGTCCTGGCACAGCTTGAGGATCGAGCCGAGGTATTCGTCGGGGGTATAGATCACCGCCTTGATCCACGGTTCGTCGATCTGTTCGATCCGGCTGGGATCGGGGTAATCGGCGGGGTTGTGGAGCATGATCTCGCGCGCGTCGTCGGTCTTCGATTTGCGCAGTTCGATGCGGTAGACCACCGAGGGCGCGGTGGTGATCAGATCGAGATCGTATTCGCGGGTCAGCCGTTCCTGGATGATTTCGAGGTGGAGCAGGCCAAGGAAACCGCAGCGGAAGCCGAAGCCGAGCGCGGCGCTGCTTTCCATTTCGAAACTGAACGAGGCGTCGTTGAGGCGCAGCTTGGCGATTGATTCGCGCAGCTTCTCGAAATCGGCGGCGTCGACCGGGAACAGCCCGCAGAACACCACCGGCTGGACTTCCTTGAAGCCGGGGAGCGCCTGGGCGGCGCCGGCCTTGACCGTGGTGATGGTATCGCCGACCTTGGCCTGGGCGACTTCCTTGATCTGGGCGGTGATGAAGCCGATCTCGCCCGGGCCCAATTCGGCCAGCTGCTCGATCTTGGGAGTCATGCAGCCGACCCGGTCGATCAGGTGTTCGGTGCCGCCGGCCATGAACTTGACGCTGAGGCCCTTCCTGATCACCCCGTCGATCACCCGGACGAGGATGACCACGCCGAGGTAGGGATCGTACCAGGAATCGACCAGCATCGCCTTGAGCGGGGCGTCGCGGTCGCCCTTGGGCGGCGGGATGCGGGTGACCACGGCCTCGAGCACTTCGGCGATGCCGATCCCCGACTTGGCGCTGGTGAGGACGGCCTGGCTGGCGTCGAGGCCGATGATCTCCTCGATCTCGGCCTTGACCTTGTCGGGTTCGGCGGCGGGGAGGTCGATCTTGTTGATGACCGGGACGATCTCGTGGTCGTGCTCGATCGACTGGTAGACGTTGGCCAGCGTCTGCGCCTCGACCCCTTGCGCGGCGTCGACGACGAGCAGCGCGCCCTCGCAGGCGGCGAGGGAGCGCGAGACTTCATAGGCGAAGTCGACGTGGCCGGGGGTGTCCATCAGATTGAGCTCGTAGTCGAGGCCGTCTTGCGCCTTGTACTTGAGGCGCACCGTCTGGGCCTTGATGGTGATCCCGCGCTCTTTCTCTATGTCCATGTTATCAAGGACTTGCGCACTCATCTCGCGCTCGGTCAGGCCGCCGGTGAACTGGATCAGGCGATCGGCCAGGGTCGACTTGCCGTGGTCGATGTGGGCGATGATGGAAAAGTTGCGGATACGGGACAAGTCGGTCATCCCGCCCCCCTAGCCGCCAACGGCGATGCTGTCAGCCCTGTCTCGCTATGCGATCTTGGACGGCTTGGTCTTGGTATCGACCTGCCCGAATTTGGGCAAGGTCAACGCCGCCCCCGGCTGCTGCATCAGCTGCATCGGATAGCTGCCTTGCGGCAAGGCCTGCAGCGGCATCCCGGCCTGGGCCAGGACATAGGGCGATACACGGTGGCGGGTACACAGACCGCCAGCCCCGTCGTCGACCAGTTGCTGCTCAAACTCGAGCCCCTGCATCGATCCGGCCGTGCGCCGCACCACGGCGACCGCCAGCTGCCCCTCGCCGAAATCGACGACGAATTGCGTGCCCGCCGGTACATCGATCAGTCCTTCGACCGCACAGCCGCTGCGCGACAGGTTACGCATCGTCACTTCGTAGCGGTGGTCTTCGTGAATCAGCCCGACCTTGCGCAGAACCGTGCGGCGTTCCGGACGGTACTTGCTCGGCCCTTCGGGCTCGATCGTCCATTCTCCGCTGGTCATCGCCTCTGCGACGTCTTCAAAGCAGACCGCAGACGCGTAGATGTAGCCCTGGATTTGACGCACGCGCAATTTGCGCATCGCTTCCAGTTCGTCGTGTGCCTCGATGCCTTCAGCGGTGGTGTCCATGTCGAGCGCTTCGGCCAAGCTGACGATTGCAGAGATGATCGCGGCATTGCGGTTGCCCGGCTGCGTGACGCCGCGAATGAAGGCCTTGTCGATCTTGATCTTGTCGAACGGCGCATGCTGGAGATAGCTGAGTGAGGAATAGCCCGTGCCAAAGTCGTCGAGTACCAGTCGAACGCCCAGCATCTTGAGCTGGTTAAACATCTCCTCTGTCGCAGCCTGGTCGCCCAGGAAGATCGACTCGGTCAATTCAAGTTCAAGGCGCTCGGGCGACAACTCAGCATGAGCCAGCGCTTGGGCTACGAGTGCCGGAAAACCCGGATTCGCGAACTGTGCCGCTGATACGTTGACGGCAATGCGAACATTGCCTGGCAACTGCGCGGCGTCGATGCACGCTTGCTTGAGGATCCAGTTGCCGAGGGCACCGATGAGATTGGCTTCTTCGGCAATCGGAATGAACACGCTGGGCGACACTTCGCCAAGTTCGGGGTGCTCCCAGCGCGCCAAGCTCTCAAGCGAAACTACCTGATTGGTCTTCGTATCGACAATCGGCTGATAGGCCACCCGCATCTGATCTCCGGACAGCGCATCGCGCAAATCCTCTTCGATCTGGCGCCGCCGCTCGGCCTCGCTATGGAGGTCGCTGGAATAAAACCGGAATTGTCCGCGTCCGCCGCCTTTGGAGGCGTAAAGAGCAAGGTCGGCAGAGCGTACCAGCTCCTCGCTGCTCACGCCGTCATAGGGCGCAATCGCGATACCCACTGACGCGCCGATGACACAGCGACTGCCGTCGATCTGATAGGGCTGCGACAGCATGGTGATAATTGTCCTGGCGATCTCACCCAAGCGTCCGCGATCATCAACGTCAGGCACCAGGATCTGAAATTCGTCGCCGCCAAGTCGGCCGATTTCCGCACCCTTCTCGACGACCACGCGCTGCAGGCGCTGGGCAACCTGCTTGAGCAATTCGTCGCCAGCGAGGTGGCCCAAAGTATCATTGACCTGCTTGAAACGATCGAGATCCAGCATCAGGACGGCACATGACCGTTTCGCCGCGCGGTAGGCAGCAAGCGTCGTTTCAAGCCGCTTGCCCATGCGGTGGCGGTTGGCCAGCCCAGTCAGCGAATCGTATTGGGCGAGGCGAGACGCGTCCTTTTGGCTCTGCCGCGATGCGGTGATGTCCACACCATTGCCATAATAGCCGAAAAAGCGGCCATCGGCATTGAACTGCGGGCGACCGGATATTGTCCACCACACGGTGGCCTCATCGCTGGCCGCACGAACCTGTAGCGAAGAGAACGTCTTCCGTGCGCTGAAGATCAGAGGGAGCGTCCGCTCCGACGCATTGTCGTCATCGCGGTCAAGTATGAACAGCGATTGGATCGGCTTCCCAAGCAGTTCGCCACGTGCCTTGCCCATTTTCTGGGCGACGATGTCGGACACATAGGTCAGGTTGCCCTGCTCGTCACTGGCCCAGAACCAGCCGATACCGGACTCTTCGTAGTCGCGCAGCAAAAGTATCGCCTGCTGCTGTTCCGAGCTGGATAAATGCACGGCTCCGCCCTTGCCTGCTCCCAGCAGGTTCTTGAAGCGGCTTAGTGCGTGTCCGGAACTTGCGCTCATCGTCCTTCGATCTTTGCAATCCGAAGCCAATCGGATTTGTACAATTACTAAGCATTCGTGGTTTAGATTTTGCTAACAAGGACAGGGAATTGCATGTTGGCGATCAAGCCGAACGTTGTTTCAGTGACCTTCCAGAATTCGACGGTGCCCCCGGTGTGATGAACGTAATCCGCCCGTTCTGGTCAAGTTCGAGGGGAGACGAGAATTCCACGCCCATGCGGTCTTCCTGACACCAGCGTGCGGTCGCCGTGGCCATTTCGCCTTCCGCCAGCATAATGCGGAAGATGGTCCCGGGCGGGACGTTCCATAGACCTTCGACCAGGGCCCCTGTCGCAGAGATGTTGCGGATTGTGCCGTGATACGTCTGCCCGCCGTGTTCCAGAACGATCTTGCGCAGCAACGTGTGGCGCACTGCGCGCGCTGCACGCGGCCCCTTGGCGATTGCCGTCGTGCCAACACGCAGCGTCTCGGTCGCCTGGGCCAGGCTAAGCGGCTTCTCATAGATATAACCCTGGACGTGACTGCAGCCGAGCATCCGCACGAGATCGAGTTCGTCCAGCGTCTCAACACCTTCTGCCGTCGTTTCCATGCCAAGTGCTTCGGCCAAGCTGACAATCGAAGCAATGATCGCGCCGTTGCGGCTACCGGTAATCGTAGCGCCGCGGACGAAACTCTGGTCGATCTTGATTTTGTCGAACGGCGCCTTCTTGAGATAGCCAAGCGATGAATAACCGGTCCCGAAATCGTCCAAAGCCAAGCGGACGCCAATGCGCTTGAGCGAAGCGAACATCGCGTCCGTGCCCTCATCGTCATTGAGGAAGACGCTTTCGGTGATTTCGAGTTCGAGCCGATTGGGATTGACCTGAGCCGAAGCCAGCGCGTTGGTAATCACTGCGGGCAAGTTCGGATTTGCAAACTGCAATGGAGACACGTTCACGGCGACCCGCACCGCCTCGGGCCAATTGGCCAGGTCGCGGCAAGCAGTGCGCAGCGCCCACTCACCGATCTGGGTGATAAGTCCGGAATCTTCCGCAATCGGAATAAATTTGGCGGGCGACATCGGCCCACGCACCGGGTGACGCCAGCGCAGCAGCGCTTCAAATCCGGTGATGCGTTCTGTCGAGGTGTGGACGACTGGCTGGTAATAGAGCTCGAGTCCGCCCTGGCCCAATGCATCGCGCAGGTCCTGTTCCAGCTGCCGGCGCTCTTCGGCATCGCTGTGCAGATCGGAAGCATAAAAATGGTGCCGCCCGCGGCCGCCATCCTTGGCAGCATAGAGCGCCAGATCCGCATTGCGGATAATTGCCTCGGAGGTAACGCCGTCATCGGGTGACAAAGCGATGCCAACGGAGACACCGATCACCACGCGATGTGAATCGATCGAGTAAGGCTCGGACAGATCGTTGATCACGCGCCGGGCCAATTGGGCCAGGTCTTCGCGCTGATGGTGTCCAGGCAGAACCACCTGGAATTCATCACCGCCAAGCCGGCCAACGCGGCCAACCTGACCCACCGCGCGCTCTAGGCGCTTCGCAACCTGGGTCAGCAAATTGTCGCCGGCAGGGTGCCCCATCGTATCGTTGACCTGCTTGAACCGATCGAGATCAAGCAGGAAAACAGCGCAGGCGCGGTGACTGAGGTTCGGTGCCGACAGAATTTTTTCCAGCGTCTGCGACATCTGGAAGCGGTTCGCCAGACCAGTCAGAGAATCATAATGGGCTAGCCGCGAGGCATGTTCAGCAGAACGGCGCTTTTCGGTCAGATCGCTGCCCGATCCGCGATATCCCAGGAAATTGCCGAAGGAGTCATAGATCGGTCTGCCACTGAGTGACCACCAGCGTTCTTCTTCAGGAGTCGCAGCACGCAAGGCAAGATCCGCAAACGCCGACCGCGCGGTGAAGTGAAAAGCCAGCGTCCGTTCGTTTTCCTGGCCTTGTCTCGACATGTCGAACAAGTCGGCCATCGGTCTTCCGACAAGATCGTCAACATTGCACTCCAAGACGTGCGCTACTGTATGCGATACGTAAACCACCGCGCCACGCCGGTCAGTTTCCCAGAACCAGCCTTGTCCGGTTTGCTCGTAATCGTTGAGGATTTCTTCGGCACGAACCTGACGGCGTTCGCGCTCAAGCAAACGATTCTCTTCCAACGCGTCAGCGCGGCTCTGCTTATGCGACAAATAGACTCCGACGATGACACCAACCGCCAAAGCAAAATAAGAGCCGAATGAGCCGACCTGAAGGGCTACCCCTCCCCACAATCCAACCTGCGCCGAGACAATGCCCACGATGCGTCGATTGAGAATTAGCGTCGCGAGAGAACTGACAATAACAAGCAGGCCGATAGAATCCACGTTTGCCAACGCTGCAGAAGCAGTCCAGCCTGAAACGCCAATACCGAACAGCGCCATCGGTATGGAAACCGATGCGACTTTCAAGACCTGGCGATGCCCACTGCGACGCACGTGCCGGCGTTCGAACCCTGCAATCGCTGGGGTCAATGCAGCCGCTGCAATGGCAATGATAATCAGCAAAGCATCGACCACTCTAGGGAGATGTGCGATCGCAACGCCGTTGAGCAGCGCTGCCCCGATCATTGTCGGGGCCATCAAAATCCAGTTCGGAACAATCTGCAAAGCGATGTCGGCGCGAGCTGGTTTGCGTGAAGGACTGGAAACCTGCGAGATTGCGCGGCTGCGCGGTGCTTGCAGCGGTTCCATTTGCGCCTGTGCGGCGGGTGTCTTCGGGGCAAGTTCCGACGCGCGCAGCCCCTGCACGTCCTCGGGTTCTCTAACTTGCCTCGCCTGCTGAGCGACCATATCCGGGCTTATGGCCGTCCAGCGCTTGAAAAACGGTTAAGTTTACCATTCTTTCGCGCCGACTGCCGTGGCTTGCGCTCGATTGGCAGGTGGTTCTTGAAAAGGTTTCGCCACCGGTGCATCCTCGCCGTCAAACATAGCAATGACGGGGATGCCGGATGTCAAAAGCAAGTTCGCCTTGGGATAACGAAGCGACGCAATCGACAACGGCACTTGGCCCGCTGGTTGGCCTGGCCCGCGAAGACTTCGTTGGCGCGGTGGCCTTGCTCCTTCGTGAAACCGCTACGGATCCCGGGCGCACGATGAAGCATATGCAGAGTTTCGGGGATGACGTCGTCAAGATCATGACGGGCAAGTCAGAACTGGCACCCGACCCCAAGGACAAGCGGTTCATGGATCCGGCGTGGCGCTACAACCCGTTTTTCCGAGCCGGCGCGCAGTATTACATGGCCGTGCAAAAGGGCATGAAGAGCTGGCTCCATGAGCTGGAGCTGGACGAGCTTGAGCGGGACCGGGCTAATTTCATTTCCAACATCATTATCGACGGCCTGTCACCTACCAACATTCTGATTGGCAACCCCAGCGCGCAAAAGCGCTTGATCGACAGCGGCGGGCTGAGCCTGATCAAGGGTTTGAAGAACGCCTACAACGACATGGTTCACAATCACGGCATGGTCTCGATGGTGGACAAGAAGCCGTTCAAGTTGGGTGAGAACGTCGCAACGGCAAAAGGCGCAGTCGTATATCGCGACGCGATGTTCGAGCTGATCCATTATGCGCCGACAACAGACGATGTCTACGAGATCCCGCAGCTGACAATTCCGCCGCAGATCAACAAGATGTATATCAACGACCTTTCGCCCGAGAAGTCGGTGGTGAAATGGCAGACCGATAACGGCATTCAATGCTTCGTCATCTCCTGGAAAAACCCGACCAAGGAGGAAGGCGTCTGGGGAATGGACGAATATATCGCCAGCTGCCTGAAAGCGGTCGACGTGGTTTGCGCGATCACCGGCGCCCCCAAGGTGAACATTTCCAGCGCCTGTTCCGGTGGCCAGACCGGCGCGATCCTCGCCAGCAAGATGGCAGCCGCGGGGGACAAGCGGCTGGGCGCGCTGACCTATATGGTGACCGTGCTGCACCCCAAGCAGAACGACATCGAAGCAGGATCGCTGATGACCGCCAACGGTCTGGAACTGGCCAAGAAGCGCGCGGCCAAGGCAGGGATCATCAAGGGTAATGATCTGGCCCGCGGCTTTGCCTGGCTGCGCCCCAACGACCTGATCTGGAACTATGTGATCAACAACTATCTGATGGGTGATGATCCGCCAGCATTCGACGTACTGTTCTGGAATGCCGATGCGACCAACCTGTCGGCCAGCCTGATGGGGGATTTCCTCCACCTGTTCGAAACGCTGGCTTTCACCAGGCAAGGTGAAGTCGAGATGGCCGGCCACCCGATCGATCTTTCCAAGGTGACAAGCGACCTGTTCATTCTGGGTGGAACCACCGATCACATCACCCCGTGGAGGGCCTGTTATCGCTCGACCCAGCTGTTCGGCTCAAAGGACGTAACCTTTGTGCTGAGCCAGGCCGGACATATGCAGGCTATTCTCAATCCGCCCGGTAATCCCAAAGCCAAATATTATGTGTCGAAAAAGCCCGGCCATCCGCCTGCCGACGTTGACGAATGGCTGAAGGGAACCGAGGAGGTTGCCGGAAGCTGGTGGCCATTCTGGATGGAATGGGTGCAGAAGCGCTCGGGCAAAAAGGTGCCGGCGCCCAAGGCCGTTGGCAGCAAGAAACATCCGCCGCAGGAACCCGCCCCCGGCCTATACGTACTCGACCAGGCCTGAAGGGACGTCATCGCGTGCAAAAAGATCTGACTGCCGAATTCTCCATGGAAACTGTCGGCGGACGCACGTTGCGCGTCGCACGCTGGCGCTGGGACGAACCGTCTGAGCATTTGCCAGTGCTGTTCTTCAACGGGATCGGCGCCAATATCGAGGCGGTCGCGCCGCTTGCCGAAGCGCTGACCGAGCGGCCGTTCATCATGTTCGACATGCCCGGCGTCGGCGGCAGTCCCGAACCGCTGGTCCCCTACAACCCCTTCACCATGAGCTGGACCGCCAAGGAGCTGCTCAAGCGCTTCAATGCGCCGGAAGTGGACGTCATGGGGATATCCTGGGGCGGCGCCATGGCGCAGCACTTTACCCTGCAGCATCCCGGCACGGTGCGACGCTTGATCCTGGCCGCGACGACTGCGGGGATGATCATGGTTCCAGGAAGTCCCGCGGCGCTGACCAAGATGGCAAACCCGCGCCGCTATATCGACGCAGGGTTCATGGAAGAGCATTTCCGCACGCTCTATGGCGGGCTGACCGGCGGCAAGCAGGAACACATCAGCCGGCTTACCCCGCCCACGCCGCGCGGCTATGTCTATCAGTTGCTGTGCATGCTGGGCTGGACCAGCGTGCCGATGCTGCCATTCCTGAAGAAGGACGTCCTGATCATGATGGGCGACGATGACCAAATCGTCCCGCTGACCAACGGCCGGATCCTGGAATCGCTGATCCCCAACAGCCGGCTCGAGATTTTCGAACAGGGCGGCCACCTGTTCATGCTGACCCACCGGGAACAGACTATTTCGTCGATACGCGGTTTCCTCGACGCGCCTGACCGGGTTCAAAGGGAGGCAGCCTGACGCCATGCGGCATATCGCGATCATCGGCTCTGGCCCTGCCGGGTACTACACGGCCGAGGCCGCGCAGAAGCAGTGGGGCGACGGGGTCCGCGTCGATATCTTCGACATGCTGCCGGTGCCCTATGGCCTGATCCGCACCGGGGTGGCGCCTGATCACCAATCGATCAAGGGTGTCTCGAAACGCTATGAAGGCACCGCACTGACCGAAAACGTGCGGTTCGTCGGCAATGTCACGATCGGCGAAGACATCAGCGTCGATGAACTTCAATCGCTTTACGATGCGGTCGTGCTGGCCACCGGGGCGCCCAACGACAAGCCCGCGGGAATCCCTGGCGAGGGCTTGGAGAACGTCTTCGGCAGCGCTGCCTTTGTTGGCTGGTACAACGGCCATCCGCAATTCGCCAAGCTCAGCCCCGATCTGACCGGTCGCCATGCCGTCGTGATCGGCAACGGCAACGTTGCGCTCGATATCGCCCGGATCCTGGCGAAGACCGGTGACGAATTCCACGGCAGCGACATCGTCGCCCATGCACTCCACGCGCTGCAGAAATCTCAGGTCGAGCAGGTGACCATTCTGGGGCGCCGCGGCCCGCATCAGATCGCCATGACGCCCAAGGAACTGGGCGAGCTGGCGCACCTGACCCGCGCTTGCCCACGGGTCGATGCGGCCGACCTGCCTGAAGAGGCTGAGGACGCATTTCTTGAGCCGGGCCAGCGCAAGTCGGTTGGCCATCTTCGCAGCTTTGCTGCGATTCCCGAGGCATACCGCGCCGACAAACCCGTCGAAATCGCGTTCGACTTCTTCGCGAGCCCGAAGTCGATCCTGGGCGATCGGCAGGTCGAGGGAATCGAGATTGAGCGGACCACGCTGGACAGCGACGGCCGGGCCACTGGAACAGGCGAAACCTATACCATCCCGTGCAGTCTGGTGGTGACGGCGATCGGCTATAAGACCTCCCCCATCCCCGGCGTTCCGTTCGAAGAGCGTGAAGGCCGTTTCGCCAATGTCGACGGCAGGATCCTGCCCGGACTGTACTGCGTTGGCTGGGCACGGCGCGGGCCATCGGGGACGATCGGCACCAATCGTCCCGATGGCTTCTCCGTGGTCGAGCGGATTGCCGAGGATCTGGATGCCGGGCTGATCATTACGGGGGATCGCAAGGGCCGTCCCGGATTCGATGCACTGGCTGAGGCCCGCGGGCTGGACGTCGTCACGTTCCGCGACTGGAAGAAGATCGAGGCGAAGGAAGAAGAACGCGCCCGCGATGGCGCACCGCGTGAAAAGTTCGTCGCGGTGGACGATATGATCAAGGCGCGCGGAGACTGAGCCCTAGCATGATACCAGTCTTGGTTTGCGCCCTGTCTGATCGCATCAGTCTTATGGCTTGCCCCCCTTCCCGGTTCATGTTTTAATCGCCCGGTTAAAGTCGCGCCCTAGAGAGTCGCGGCCATCCGGAGAGAGTCCATGGCAACCTATGATCTGATCATCCGCAACGGCACCATTGTTGACGGTACCGGCGCACCGCGCTTCACTGGCGACGTCGCCGTGAAGGACGGGCTTATCGCGGCCATTGGCACGGTCCATGGCGAAGCTGACCAGGAAATCGATGCTGGCGGCAAGGTCGTCACTCCGGGATTTGTCGACGTCCATACCCATTACGATGGTCAGGCAACCTGGGATCAGGAAATGGCCCCGTCGAGCTGGCATGGCGTGACCACCGTGGTCATGGGCAACTGCGGCGTCGGCTTTGCGCCCGCCGCGCCTGATCGGCACAAGTGGTTGATCGAATTGATGGAAGGCGTGGAAGACATTCCCGGAACTGCCCTGGCCGAAGGGATGAAGTGGGATTGGGAAACGTTCCCCGAATACCTCGACGCGCTGGAACGGATGCCCCGCTCGGTCGATGTCGGCACCCACGTGCCGCATGGCGCCGTGCGCGCCTATGTCCTGGGTGATCGCGAAAAGCCGGGCGCGGTGCCCACTGCGGACGACATCGCCAAGATGGCGCAGATCGTCGAGGACGGGGTCCGCGCCGGCGCGCTTGGATTCTCGACCAGCCGCACCGTCCTGCATCGCTCGATCGACGGCGAAGTGGTTCCCGGCACGACCGCGACCAAGGAAGAACTGATCGAAATCGGCCGGGCCATGGGCCGGGTTGGCCACGGTGTGTTCGAAATGGCCAGCGACATGCGCCGCGAATGGGACGAATTCGGCTGGATGGGCGCCTTGAGCCGCGAAACCGGCCTGCCCTGCACTTTCGCCGCGCTCCAATCGATCGCAAAGGAGCAACCCCTAGACGAGCAGATCGCCAACATGCGGGCCGAAAACGACAACGGTGCCAATATCGTCGCGCAGATCGCGCTGCGCGGCAACGGCATCGTCATGGCCTGGCAAGGCACGGTCCACCCCTTCCGCCTGCGCCCCAGCTGGACCGCGATCACCGACCTGCCCTGGGCCGAGCAGAAGGCCAGGCTGTTCGATCCGGCCTTCAAGGCGCAGCTGCTGAGCGAGGCGCCGGACTACAGCGAAGTCCCGCAGGATGTTGTCGGCCTGATCATGGTCGTCAGCGCTGGCTGGGGTATGCAGTACGTTATGGACGATGACTTCGATTACGAACCCCAGGCCGATGCCAGCATCGCCGCCAGGGCCGAAAAGGCCGGTAAGTCTGCGGAGGAATTTGCCTATGACCTGCTGTGCGAAAACGACGGAACCGGGTTCATCTATCTGCCGATCCTCAACTATGCCGACGGCAACCTCGATTTCCTTGAAGCACTTCAAAACAGCGACGATTGCGTCAATTCGCTGTCCGATGGCGGGGCGCACTGCGGCACGATCTGCGACGCGGCGAGCCCGACCTTCATGCTTCAGCACTGGGTCCGCGATCGCAAGCGTGGCGGGAAGATCAGCCTGGAGAACGCGGTCAAGCGCCAGTGCAACGACACCGCGCGGCTCTATGGCCTCGATGATCGCGGCGTGATTGCTCCCGGATACCTGGCCGACCTCAATGTGATCGACATGGACGCGATCAAGCTGGGCAAGCCGTGGCTGGCCTTTGATCTGCCAGCGGGTGGCAAGCGACTGCTGCAGCGGGCCGAAGGCTATGTCTGCACGATCAAGAGTGGTGTCGTCACCTTCCGCGATGGCATCTGGACCGAAGAGACACCAGGCGGACTGATCCGCGGACCGCAGCGCGTTGCTCTGGCCGAGGCAGCCGAATGAGCCAGCGCGCGGTTCGTGTCGGTTCGCCCGCCACGCTCGATACGCTTCTTCCCGCTACTGCGGAGGATCCCGGCCAGCCGGGAGTTGGAGAAATTCGCGTAAGACTGCAGGCCAGCTCGCTCAATTTTCACGATTTTGCGGTGGTGAATGGCCTGATCCCGGCAGCTGCCGGGCGAATCCCGATGTCCGACGGGGCAGGCGTGGTCGAGGCCGTGGGCGACGGGGTCACCCAGTTCAAGGTCGGCGATCCGGTGGTTTCGATCTTCTTTCCCGACTGGATCGATGGCAGCCCGCCCGCCAGCGCCTTTACCCGGGTGCCGGGCGACGGAATCGATGGCTATGCGCGCGAAGCGGTAGTCACCCCCGAGCATTGGTTCACCCGCGCTCCCGCCGGATACAGCGCTGCCGAGGCCGCGACCCTGACCTGCGCCGGGTTGACCGCCTGGCGCGCCTTGTTTGTCGACGACGCAGTCCGCCCTGGTTCAACCGTGCTGATCCAGGGCAGCGGCGGCGTATCCGTATTCGCGCTGCAATTTGCCAAGGCGGCGGGCGCGCGAGTCATCGCAACTTCGTCTTCCGACGCAAAGCTGGAACGGCTCAAGGCGCTCGGCGCGGATGAGCTGATCAATTACAAGGAAACCCCCGCATGGGGGATGAAGGCGCTGGAACTGACCGGCGGCGCGGGTGTCGACTGCGTGGTTGAAATCGGCGGTGCGGGAACGCTTGACCAGTCGATGATGGCGACGCGGGTGGGCGGCCATGTCGCGCTGATCGGGGTGCTGGCGGGCTTCGCCGGACCGGTCCAGACCGCGCTGCTGATGGCCAAGAACCTGCGCGTCCAGGGGCTGACCGTGGGCAGCCGTCAGCAACAGCTCGACATGATCGCCGGCATTGAAATGAACGGCATCAAGCCGGTGATTTCAGACCACTTCCCGCTCGAGAACCTGGCCGACGCGTTCCGCCATCAGGCCGCGAACAAGCACTTCGGCAAGATCGTGGTCGACATCTAGGGCCGGATCACGATCCCCACCGCCGGATCGGCCTTGCCCGCCAAGGTATCGGCAAATGCTGCGCGCGCCGCGTCGAGCCCATTGCGCGCGTCGACCCGCACAGCGCCGTCGGTTTCGGCGATGAACTTGGCCCAACTGTGCGCGACGGCTTCGCCAAATGCCTTCGGCCCCAGATCCTTAATCGCGGCAACCGCGTGGTCGGGGGCGAAGAACAGCACCGGCTGCGGCCCCGGAATCGGGCCATTGTCGCGGCCGAAGCCAGCGCCGACGTGGGTCGCACCGACAGTGCACGAATAGCACAGGTTATCCCCCAGCTCGGTGTGGAGTGCATGGAGCAGCGCGGCATTGCCGGCGAAATCGACCGACACGCTGGGGACCTTCGGCAGGTCGGCGACGGCATCGTAGGCCAGCACCTGGTCATAGAACCCGCCGCTGCGGACGAAATCGACATTACCAAGCGAGGTCAGCCCGATCCGCCGCACTTGCGGCGACCGGTCGCGCGCGACGCTGGCCAGCGCCATCGCGGTCTTTGACGAAGCCGAGGTGATAATCACCGCCTCCGCCCCGAACCAGCCTTCGCGGCGCATCATGCTCTCGATCAGGAACCCGGTCTTGAACAGCGGGCCAAAGATCATCCGTTCAGCCTCGCGCGCAGGATCATGCTCGGGATCGGCCGCCAGACGGCTGTACTGGTTATAGATCGGACTCATCGGTTGACGATGTGCCGCGGCATCGATGAACCCGCCAGCAGTGACGCTATCGGGCAGAACATCGAGATGGGTAGCCATCGGCAGATAGCCATAGACCCGTTCGCCCACGCCGATGTCCGGATGCCGCGATTGCTCGACCACCGCGTGCCCCCACATTGGCACCACGCCCCAGGCACCTTCGCCGGGAAAGAAGTTCCAATAGCCGAAAGCGTCGCCAACCACGGCATAGGTGACGTTGTTGGCAGTGACCGAGAAGCTTTCGATCCGCAGCCGCACCTCGCCGTCGCCAAGGGGAGCGTCAGGCTGATCGACGATCCGCGATTGCGTCAGATCGCTGCGGTTGACCTGTACTATCGTGTTCATGCTGTCTCTCCCAATTGCGGGGAGACTAGGGCACCATCGTCACAGGTCAATCGGCGCAGATCACACTCGCATCGGCATCAGCACATAAAGCGCAGGGCTCTTGTCGTCCTGGCGGATCAGGGTCGGCGCGCCGGCATCGGCGAGGTGCAGCTCGACGGTGTCGCCCTCGATCTGGCCAAGGATATCCTTGAGGTAGTTCGCGTTGAAGCCGATCTCAAACCCGGCCGAGCTGTAGTCGGCGGGGACTTCCTCGGCAGCGGTACCGTTGTCGGGCGAGGTAACCGAGAGCGTGACCTTGTCGTTTTCCAGCGCCATCTTGACCGCGCGGGTCTTTTCAGTGGCGATGGTGGCGACGCGGTCAACCCCTTCCCAGAAGCTGCGCGGATCGAGCTTCAAGAGCTTGTCGTTCCCGGTCGGGATCACGCGGGTATAGTCGGGGAAGGTCCCGTCGATCAGTTTGCTGGTCAGCACCACGCCGTTCTCGCCGCCCAGGGTAAAGCGAATCTTGCTGGCCGACAGGTCGATCAGCACGTTCGAATCGGCGGCTTCTTCGAGCAGCTTGCGCAATTCGGCGACGCATTTGCGCGGCACGATTACGTCGGGCATGCCCTGCGCGCCGTCGGGCCGGACCAGGGTATAGCGCGCCAGGCGGTGGCCGTCGGTCGCGGCGGCCTTCAGCTCCTCGTCCGAGACGTGGAGAAAGATGCCGTTGAGGTAATAGCGGGTTTCCTCGGTGCTGATCGCAAAGCGGGTGCGATCGATCAGCTGGGCCAGCGTCGAGGCGGGCAGCTCAAAGCTGGTCGGCAGGTCGCCTTCGACAATCATCGGAAAATCGTCGCGCGGCAGCGTGGGGAGCGAGAAGCGGCTGCGCCCGGCCTTGACTGTCATGCGGTTGTCGGCGGTTTCCAGGCTGACCTGGCTGCCGTCGGGCAGCTTGCGCGCGATGTCGAACAGCAGGTGGGCGGAAACGGTGATCGCCCCCGCGCTCTCGACCGAGACCGCGCCCAGGCTTTCGACCACTTGCAGGTCGAGGTCAGTGGCCATGACCTTGACCGTGCCGTCGCCCGACGCCTCGATCAGCACGTTCGAGAGGATCGGAATGGTGTTGCGCCGTTCGACGACGGACTGGACGTGCGACAGGCACTTGAGCAGCGTCGCGCGTTCGATGGTGGCCTTCATGGTCGTTACCCGTGTCCCCTGGGGGGCGCACGCCGCCGGAATCGCCCGCGCGCGCCGTCTTTTCGGACTGCCTTTCTTAGCGCCAGAGGCCTTCGCGGCAAGGCTGGAAGCCGAACTACCGGGCGAATCTGGGGATAAATGCGCAGCTTGCGGCGCGCACTTCGGGCGCAGTCACGAAATCATCGCCATCCCGCCATTTACGTGCAACGTTTGCCCAGTGACATAGCCGGCTTCCTTACTGGCCAGGTAGGCGACCGCCGCGCCCACATCCTCGCCCTCGCCCATCCGGCCCATCGGGATCCGGGCGTTGAGCGCGTCCTTCTGGGCATCGGGCAGAACCTCGGTCATGGCGGTGCGAATGAAGCCGGGGGCGACGCAATTGACCGTGATGCCGCGGCTGGCGACTTCCTGGCCGAGCGACTTGGACATGCCGACCAGCCCGGCCTTGGCCGCCGCATAATTGACCTGGCCGGGATTGCCGGTCGCACCGACGACGCTGGTGATGGTGATGATCCGCCCGTGGCGCGCCTTCATCATCGGCTTGCACGCAGCGCGCATCAGGCGGAAAGCGGCCTCAAGATTAACGCGGATCACTGCATCCCATTCCTCATCCTTCATCCGCATCGCCAGGTTGTCGCGAGTGATCCCGGCGTTGTTGACCAGGATGTCGATCTTGCCCAGCGTGTCGACCGTGGCCGGCACCAGATGCTCAACCTGTTCGGCATTCGACAGGTCACAGGTAATCTCGATGTGATCGTGGCCGTAGGTATCGTTGAGCTCCTCGCGGAACGCACGCAGCTTGCCCGGATTGGTCCCTGACAAGGCCAGCCGCGCGCCCTGCCGCGCCAGCGCATGGCTGATCGCCGAGCCGATCCCGCCAGCAGCGCCGGTGACAAGGGCGGTCATCCCGGAAAGGTCGAAGAGGCGGTTTTCCATGTCTCAGAGCTCCTTGGCGAGTGCTTCGATGTCGGCCATGCCGACGACGCTGGTGATGCCGACGTCCTGCACCGTGCGGCCGATCATCGGGCCCAGCACTTTGCCGCCCAGTTCGACGAAGGAGTCGACCGCGGCCGCCTGCATCGCGATCACGCTTTCGCGCCAGCGGACGCGGCCGCAGACCTGTTCGACCAGCAAGCGGCTGACATCGGCCGGTTCGGTGACCATTGCAGCGGTGACATTGGCGAATAGCGGCACCCGCAGCGCGCCCGGCGCAGTCTTGCCCAGCGCATCGGCCATGGCGTCGGCTGCTGGCTGCATCAGCGGGCAATGGAACGGCGCCGACACCGGCAGAAGGACGCCGCGCTTGATCTCGAAGTCCTTGACCATGGCGATGGCACGCTCGATTGCGGCCTTGTGGCCCGAGAGCACGACCTGGCCCGGATCGTTGTCGTTGGCGACGGTGCAAACTTCACCCTCTGCCGCTGCATCGGCCAGTGCCTGAGCCTTGTCGATATCGGCCCCCAGCAAGGCGCACATCGCTCCGACGCCCACCGGCACGGCGGCCTGCATCGCCTGGCCGCGCAGTTTCAGCAGGCGTGCAGTGTCGGCAAGGCTGAACGCGCCCGCGGCGCACAGCGCGGTATATTCGCCAAGGCTGTGACCGGCGACGAAGTCGGCCTTGTCGGCCAGACTGATACCGCCTTCGCGTTCCAGCACGCGCAGCACGGCAATGGCATTGGCCATGATCGCCGGCTGGGCATTCTCGGTCAGGGTCAAGGCTTCGTCCGGCCCTTCGCGCATAATTGCGGAGAGATTCTGGCCGAGTGCCTCGTCAACTTCCTGGAAAACTTCGCGTGCGGCGGGGCTGGCGGCGGAAAGATCCGTTCCCATGCCGACCTTCTGGCTACCCTGCCCCGGAAAAACGAATGCTCTCATCGCGTCAGCTCCTTTGCGCGGCGCGGTTATTGCGCGCCCTCACGTCCGGCAAGCCCGAACGGCACGATCTTGTTGGCAACGTCGTGTCCGATATCGGCCCGGCCGTGATAGGGGATCGCGTGGCGGGCGCACCAGTGCCGCGCGATCGCCTCGGCATCGCAGCCGAATTCGATATCGTTTTCGAGCACGTCGCCAACCCGCCCAAGCCGCAGCCCGGCGACGCCGCCGAGATGGGCGGTGAGATGGAAGAACAGCCGATCGACCGCATAGAGATGCTCTGATACTTCCTCGATCAGCACCACATGACCGGCCAACCCTGGCATCAACGGACCGCCGCACAGCATTGCCAGGGTTGTTAGGTTAAATGCCGCGACTGGATGGTGATCGAGCGACGGTTCCAGCCCGCCACGCTCGCCGGACAGATAGCCCAGCACCCGCCGCACCGCGACTTCGCCGCCTGGTCGGTTGATATCCGACGGCATCGGCGCATGAACCGGCAGGCCGATCCGATCGCGGTACAGCCCTCCCAGAAGCGTGCCGCCGTCGGAATAGGCAAGGAAAGTCTTCTGTTCGGCCGCCGCGGTGAAGCGGCCGAGGGCGTCCTCGACCACCCGCGCCGCGCCATAGCCACCGCGCGCCGCCCAGACCGCATCGAACCCGGAATCATTGGCGCATTCGGCCAATGCCTCAACGCGTTCGGCATCGGTCCCGGCGAAATGTCCGGCGCTGCGAAAGCATTGTGGGTGGAACTGCAATTCGATGCCCGGATAATCCGCCGCCAGCGCCTGGACCCGCTGGGCGACGTCTTGGGTTATCGCACGCGAGGGTGCACAGATCGCAACACGAACCATGCCCCTTCGTAACCCGGTTGCGCTTGGTAGCAAGGCCGCATACCGCTCAGCGGCATGAACGAGTTAACTTCGCACCCCTGGTTCTTTTGCGGCATCGGCGGATCAGGCATGCTGCCGCTGGCGCAGATCCTCAAGGCAAAAGGGGCCGATGTCGCCGGATCGGACCGCAGCCGCGACCAGGGCCGCACGCCCGAGAAATTCGCCTGGCTGGACAGTCTGGGCTTTCGGCTATTTCCCCAGGACGGCAGCGGTATCGTCAGTGCCGATCAGGTATTGGTCGCATCGGCGGCAGTCGAGGACACGGTTCCCGAGATGGTCCGGGCGAAGGATCTGGGCTGCGCCCGCATGTCGCGCGCCCAGCTGCTCGCCACGCTGTTCAATGCGGCTCCGACCGGGATCGCGGTGGGCGGAACCAGCGGAAAGAGCACGGTTACCGGGATGATCGGCTGGATCATGGACCAGGCCGGGCGTGATCCGACGGTGATGAACGGCGCGGTGATGAAGAACTATGCCACTGCCGATGCCCCCTTCGCCTCGGCGCGGGTCGGCCAGGGCGATGCGTTCGTGTCAGAAGTCGATGAAAGCGACGGTTCGATCGCGCTGTACCGGCCAAAGGTCGCCGTGCTGCTTAATGTCACCCTTGATCACAAGTCGATGGATGAACTGCGCCAGCTGTTCAGCGATTTTCTCCGGGCGACGAGCATCGGCGTGGTCAATCTTGACGATCCCGAAGTCGCCGCGCTGGCACCCGAATATACCCCGTGGCTGGGCTATGCGCTGAACCATCCCGAAGCAGAAATCAGCGTGGTCGAAGGTTCGATCGTCCAGACGCCGTTCGCAATCCAGGCCACAGTGATCGATCGGCGCGATGCAAGCCGTCACCCGCTGACTTTGAAGGTTCCCGGGCGGCATAACCTGTCGAATTCGCTGGCCGCGATCACCGCCGCCTGCGCCGCCGGCGTAGCGGTGGCTGATGCCGTTGCCGCGCTGCACAGCTATGCTGGGCTCGCCCGCCGTTTCGACGTGGTTGGCACCAATCCATCCGGAATCACGGTGATCGACGATTTCGGGCACAATCCCGACAAAGTCGCGGCGACACTGGCAACTCTGAAAGCGCATCCGGGCCGCGTCATCGCTTTCTTCCAGCCCCACGGCTATGGCCCGCTGCGCCAGATGGGCACCGAACTGGCACAGACCTTCGCCGATCTGCTTGGCCCCGATGATCTGACGATCCTGTGCGACCCGGTCTATTACGGCGGAACTGTTGACCGCAGCGAGGGCAGCAAACGGATTGTCGAGCTGATCGCGCAATCCGGAGGCAAGGCCGAATATGTTCCCGACCGAGCTGACTGCGCGCAGCGGATTATCGCGCTTGCCCGGCCCAGCGACCGCATCGTGATCATGGGCGCGCGCGATGATACGCTCACCGCTTTCGCACGCGACCTGCTGGCAGCACTGCCCTGAACGGAACTGTCCATCGCGCCCCCTTCCCTTTCTTTCCCGCTGTCCCCACATTGCCTGTCCAGATCATGAGCGAATCCCAGCCCTCCGATCCGCGCCCGCGCGTTCTGCTTGTTACCGGGCTGCTTGGCGCGGGCAAGTCCACCGCGCTCAAGGTGCTGGAGGACCTCGGCTGGGAAACGATCGACAATTTCCCGATCCACCTGCTCGGCCGGCTGATCGGCAGCAGCGACGGAGCCGCGGGCGACGTCCGCGCACCGCTGGCGATCGGGTTCGATTCGCGCACCCGCGGGTTCGATCCCAACCAGGTGATCGAACGGGTCAAGAAGCTGGTCCAGCGCCCCGACATCGAACTGACCACGCTGTTTCTCGACTGTTCGGGGCAGGAGCTTGAGCGCCGCTACAACGAAACCCGTCGCCGTCATCCGCTTGCCCAGGACGTGCCCGCCGCGACCGGGATCGCCGCCGAGCGCGAAATGATGGAGCCGCTCCGGCGCTGGGCGGACATCGTCATTTCCACCACTGACTTCACCAGCAACGACCTGAAGCAGGCGATGCGCGAACGCTTTGGCCGCGAAGCCCCGCAAGCAACCGTGGTGACCATCACCAGTTTCGGCTTCTCGCGCGGGATGCCGCCGATCGCCGATCTGGTCTTCGACATGCGCTTTCTCGACAACCCGCACTGGGACCCGGCGCTGCGCCCGCTGACCGGCCAGGACGCCGCGGTGGGCGCGCATGTCGAGCAGGATCCGGCCTTTGCCGAAGCCTTTGCCCGGATCCGCGATCTGCTGCTGCAACTGCTGCCGCGCTACGCAGCGCAAGGGAAGGCCTATGTCAACGTGGCCTTCGGCTGCACCGGCGGGCGGCACCGTTCGGTCTTTACTGCCGAACGCATGGCGACTGCCTTGCGCGATGCGGGCTATGCCCCCAGCATCTTTCATCGCAACCTGACCTCGCGCGCGGCGGATCTGGTAGAAGGAAAACATTGACCGTGGCGCGCATCGGCGGCATGGCCCGGCGCCACTTGAGGGGGCGATTCCCCTTGCCGGACGTGACACCTTCTGGTCGTGCCGGGTCGCAACTGCGGAGCATTATCCCGGCATGATCGGTCTTATTCTGGTCACTCACGGCAAGCTCGCCGAAGAATTCGTCAACGCGATGCAACACGTCGTTGGACGGCAGGACGCGGTTGAGACCGTGTGCATTGGCCCCAACGACGACATGGAAGCACGGCGCCGCGAAATTGCTGACAAGGTCAAGGCGGTTGACGCCGGACAGGGCGTGATCATTCTGACCGACCTGTTTGGAGGGACGCCGTCGAACCTGGCGATTTCGCTGATGCAGGCCGGCAAGATCGAAGTGATCGCCGGGATCAACCTGCCGATGCTGATCCGTCTGGCCAAGGCCCGCGGCTGCATGCCGCTGGCAAAGGCCGTCGTCGCTGCGCGCGACGCCGGGCGCACCTACATAACAATCGCGTCGGAGTTCCTCGGACAGGACGCATAACCGGCAATTGGGGGGAGGTTTCGGGGAATGCACGAGGTTCGCGAAAGCGTCGAGATCGTCAATGTCCGCGGCCTGCACGCCCGCGCCAGCGCCAAGTTCGTCAATGCCGTGGCCAAGCTGTGCGACGGCGTGACGGTTCGCGTCGCCAAGGACGGCAACGACGCCGCTGGCGCGTCGATCCTTGGCCTGATGATGCTGGGCGCGGCAAAGGGCGACACTGTGGAGATTATCGTTGCCGGCGACGGGGCCGACGCGGCGCTGCTCAAACTGGTCGGCCTGGTCAAGGACGGCTTTGGCGAGGACTGAGACCAGTCTTGCGGGAGGCCATCGACCGGTGAAGGCTGAGCGGACATTTTTGCTAGCAATTCCCCCCACACCCGCTCAGGCTGAGCTTGTCGAAGCCTACGCGCCCACGCTCCCGGATTGACAATGCGCCGCCAGATCACCGGATTTTCGAACCCTACGGTCAAGTATTTGCGCTCTCTGCGCGAAAAGAAGCACCGCAAGGTGGCAGGCCAGTTCATCGCCGAGGGTCTGCGGCTGCTGACCGATGCTCGGGAAAGCGGACATCTGCCCGAAATCCTGGTCATGGCCCAGGGACGCGAAGCGCATCCGTTGCTCGATTCGTTAGAGGCGGAGGTCGTCGCCGCCGGCGGCGAGGTGATCGAGACCAGCGCCGACATCCTCTCCAAGATTACCGGGAAGGACAATCCCCAGGCCGTTGCCGGTGTTTTTGCCGAGTTCGATACCGGACTGCACGCGATCGATCGCTCAACCGCAAAAATCTGGCTGGTCGCCCAGGCGCTGCGCGATCCCGGCAATCTGGGGACGATGCTGCGCACCGGCGACGCAGTCGGGGCCGGCGGTCTGATCCTGATTGACGACTGCGCCGATCCCTTTTCCGCCGAAGCCGTGCGCGCCAGCATGGGTGCGGTGTTCACCCAGCAGATCGGTCAGGCCCGCTGGGACGAATTCCTGCCGTGGCTGCGCGGCGGCGCTGGTCAACTCGTCGCGGCAAGTCTGCGCGATGCGGTTGACTATCGCCGTGCGCCATATGCCGCACCGTGTTTCTTGCTGATTGGCAATGAAAGTCGCGGACTACCAGAAGCTTACGAGACAGAGTGCGACCTGTGTGTGACCATGCCGATGAAAGGCCGCGCCGACAGTCTCAACGCGGCCGTAGCCGGCGCCGTGCTGGCCTACGAGGCGCTGGCGCACCTTGACGACTAAGGTCTACTCGGCAGCTTCGTCGTTTGCGGCCTCAGCGGCGGACAGCGCAGCAACATCGCCATAACGCGGTAGGCTCTCCACGATCGGCACGTCTTCCAGTTCGCGCTTGCCGATTTCGATGCCCTTCTCACGCAAACGGCGGCCCGAAGTCAAAACGTTACGCTCGAAACTTCCGACAAAATCGTTGTATTTGCGCACTGCTCGGTCAAGTCCGGCCCCCACCCCGCGTAGGTGTTCGCTGGCCGTGGCAAGGCGGTCATACAATTCCGCTCCCGCCTTGCCGATCTCGACCGCCTCGCGCGCGAGCTGATCCTGCTTCCACACCATTGCCACGGTCCGGGCAATCGCAACCAGATTAGTCGGAGTCGCCAACAGAACCTTGTTATGGAACGCGAAGTCCCAAAGTTCCGGGTCGTGCTCCAGCGCCGCTGAGACGAAGTGTTCACCCGGCACGAACATCACCACATAGTCAGGCGCGTCGGCGAACTGGCTCTGGTAGCCTTTAGCGCCAAGCGTCTGGACATGGTTGCGCATAGATCGAGCATGCAGGTCAAGATGACGCTTGCGCTCGGCATCGTCGCTGCATTCGAACGCCGCCTGGTAGGCGTTGAGCGAGACCTTGGCATCGATGACCAGCTTCTTTTGTCCAGGCACATGGACAATTGCATCAGGGCGCAGTCGCCCCTCCTCGGTATCGAGTGAATGCTCCAGATCGAAGTCGGTATGTTCGGACAAGCCGCATTGCTCGAGCACGTTCTGCAGCGCCCGTTCCCCCCAGCGCCCGCGTGCCTTGGGGGCATTGGTCAGCGAGTTGCCCAGCCGCGCCGCTTCGGCCCGCACCGCTTCCTGGCCGTCGCGCATCGAATGGATCAGCCCGGTCAACTGGCCGAAGGCGTCGACTCGTTGCTTCTCCAGGCTCTGGACCTGCTCTTCATAGCTCTTGAGCCTCTGGTCGACCGGGGCCAGTAGCGCCTTGATCTGTTCGGCACTGCGCTCCTCGGAAACCGCCAGACGCTCCTGCGCGCGGGCCATGAACACTTCCTGCGCCTTTTCCAGAACCTTGGCCCCGGCGATCTCGAATTCCTTCTTCAGCCCTTCCTGCGCATCAAGCAGCAGGCGCTTCTGCTCTTCGAAATGAGCGGCATTGGCCTTGAGCGTCGCCAGTTCTGAGGCAATCACCTCGCTCCGGTGACGCACAGTGGCCAGTTCGTCGCTCAATCCGCTTGCGCGGTCGGCACGCTCGCTTGCCGCGGCGAGATCGCGGATCGCTGCCCTGAATCGCTCATCAAGGTCGCGCGCGCTTGCCTCGCTGGCATCAAGCCGCTGGCGCAAGTCAGCTGCCGGCCGCGCGCCGACAAGCCAGCCAAAAGCCGCGCCACCGATCAGCGCGACCACAATCAGAATAAGGGATAGGGTGACGTCCATAGGCTCACGCTAACCGGAACGGAGCAAGAACGCCAGCCCCGTCACGCTGCCTTGCGCAGCTTTTCCAGCTTCTTCAACGCCATTTGCCGCTTGAGCCGTGAAAGGTGGTCGATGAACAGGATGCCTTCGAGATGGTCCATCTCGTGCTGCAGGCAGGTGGCGAGCAGGCCTTCGATTTCTTCCTCGTGCTGCTTGCCGTCAAGGTCCTGCCAGCGCGCGCGGATCTGGGCCGGACGCTCGACCTCGGCGTAGATTTCGGGAACCGACAGGCAGCCCTCATTGTAGACCGCGTGCTCTTCCGACGGGTCGAGGATTTCCGGATTGATGAATACCCGCGGCTCGCGCTTTGTCGGCTGGTGGTGATGGTGATGGCCGTCATGATCGCAGGCGACCGGCTCTGCATCCTCGTCGTCGGGCTGGAGATCGATCACCAGCACCCGCAACGGCACCCCGACCTGGATCGCGGCCAAGCCGATCCCGGGGGCGTCGTACATCGTCTCGAACATGTCGGCGACGAGCGTTTTGAGTTCGTCGTCGAACACGGTGACGGGATCGGACACCACCTTGAGGCGGGGATCGGGGACTTCGATGATTTCGCGAATAGCCATAAGGGGCCAGATAGTGGCGTTGCGCGCGAATCTCAACCCATCGGACGCCGCGCGCGCAGCGCCTGCGCCAGAGTGCCTTCGTCGAGGTAATCGAGCTCACCTCCGACTGGCAGGCCGTGCGCCAGTTGGGTGATCCGCAGCGGGTAGCCCTCCAGTCGCTCGGCAATGTAATGCGCGGTGGTTTGCCCTTCCAGCGTCGCGTTCATGGCCAGAACCACCTCGTCAATCCCGCCGCGTGCCACGCGTTCGATCAGCGAACCGATCGCCAGGTCTTCGGGCCGCACGCCTTCCAGCGCTGAAAGCCGGCCGCCAAGCACGTGATAGCGTCCGGCGAACAGGCGTGCCCGGTCCAGCGCCCATAGGTCCGAGACATCCTCCACCACACACAGGGCGCGCTGATCGCGCCGGGCATCGGTGCAGATTGCGCAAGGGTTGGCCGTATCGACATTGCCGCAGGTCGTGCATTCGACCAGCCTTTCGCGCACCGCGCCGAGCGCTTCGAGCAAAGCGACCAGCGACGTCTCGCGCCGCTTGATCAGCCACAGCACCGCGCGGCGCGCCGAGCGGGGCCCCAGACCGGGAAGGCGCGAGAGGGCTGTCGTCAGAGCTTCAATTTCAACCGAGGCCATGCTTTTCCCTAACCGCTCAGGCTGAGCTTGTCGAAGCCCTGTCCTTTTCTTTTCCAAGGTTGAAACTAAGGACATTCCTTTGACAGGCTCAGGACGAACGGATTTCAGGCTGTGCGCGCAATCTTCATGGGAACTCCGGATTTCGCCGTGCCGGCGCTGGAGGCGCTGGTCGAGGCGGGGCACGAGGTGGTCTGCGCCTATTCCCAGCCGCCGAGGCCGGCAGGACGGGGCAAGCAATTGCTGGCCTCGCCAGTGCATCGCGCGGCCGAATTCCGCGGCATCCCGGTTCGCACGCCGATCAGCCTGCGCGACCTGGAAGCACAGGCCAGTTTCGCCGCTCTGGAGGCCGACGTTGCGGTTGTTGCCGCTTACGGGTTGATCCTGCCGCAGCCGGTTCTCGATGCGCCCAAGCATGGTTGCCTCAACGTCCATGCCAGCCTGTTGCCGCGCTGGCGCGGCGCGGCGCCGATCCACCGCGCAATTCTGGCGGGTGATCCAGTGACCGGGGTGACGATCATGCAAATGGAGGCGGGACTCGATACCGGGCCGATGCTGGCCGTCGCGCGCACACCGATCGAGGACAAGACTGCGGGTGAACTGACGCAGGAACTGGCCGAAATCGGTGGCCGCCTGATGGTCGAGGTGCTGTCAGATCTTCCAGAGCGCCGTGCCGAACCGCAGCCCGACCTTGGCGTCACGTATGCGAAGAAGATCGACAAGGCGGAAAGCCGCATCGATTTTGCCCGCGCTGCCGAGCAGGTCGAGCGTCAGGTGCGCGCCTTCGCCCCTGCCCCCGGCGCGTTCTTTGAACTGGACGGCGAACGTTACCGCGTGCTCAAGGTCGAACTGGTCAATCGTGAAGGCGCAGCCGGCACCACGCTGGACGACCGGCTGACCATCGCCTGCGGCCACAGCGCCGTGCGCCCCGTCCTGATCCAGCGCGCCGGACGCCCGGTGATGGGCGTGGACGAATTGCTGCGCGGACGCGTGGTGCCGGCAGGGACACGGCTAGCTTGACCCGTTTTGTCCTGACCCTTGAATTCGATGGCACGAACTTCTTCGGGCTGCAGCGCCAGGCCAGTGGGCCAAGCATCCAGCAGGCCGTGGAAGAGGCAGTCGGACGGGTGACGGGCGAAACCGTAACGCTCCACGCCGCTGGGCGCACCGATGCCGGGGTCCACGCCCTGGCAATGCGCGCCCATGTCGATATCCGCAAGGACATTGCGCCGTTTCGTCTGATGGAGGCGCTCAACCATCACCTGCGGCCCGATCCGATCGCGGTGCTGGCCTGCGATGTTGTCAGCGATGACTGGCACGCCCGGTTTTCGTGCATCGGCCGCGAATATTTGTATCGCATCGCCAATCGCCGCGCACCGCTGGCGCTGGACGCCAACCGCGCCTGGCAAGTCCCCCAACCACTTGACGCAGAGGCGATGCACCGCGCGGCACAGGCGCTGGTCGGGCTTCACGATTTCACCACCTTTCGATCGGTCCATTGCCAGTCGGCCAGTCCGGTCAAGACGCTCGACTTGCTCAGCGCCGAGCGCGTCGGCGACGAAGTCCGCATCCGCGCCGCGGCACGGTCGTTTCTGCATCATCAGGTTCGCTCCATGGTCGGCTGCCTGTCGCTGGTCGGCATGGGCCGCTGGCGTGAAGAACAGCTGGCCGAGGCACTGGCCGCCCGCGACCGGTCTGCCTTGGGTCTCAATGCACCCAGCGCGGGACTTTATTTCGTGCGGGCGCTTTACCCCGGCGAATGAGCACCTAGGTTGCGTTTCGAAACAGAATCGGGAGACGACCGCATGACTTTCACCGGCAAGCAGCTTACGACCCAGCTCGATGCAGACGGCACGCTGACCGTGCAGTTGAACGACAAGACCTGGGAAGCGCCCAAGGCAGGCCAGGTCCTGATCAAGGTCGAGGCGACACCGATCAATCCGTCGGATCTTGGTCTGCTGTTCGCCAGCGCCGATACCGACAATGCCGTCTATTCCCCGGGCAAGGTCGTAGCAAAGATGCCCGACAACGCCACCCGCGCGATGAAAGCGCGCCATGGCATGGCGATGCCTGCCGGCAATGAAGCGGCGGGAACCGTCGTCGCCGCGGGCGAAGGGGCGGAAGGCCTGATGGGCAAGCGGGTTGCCTGTGTTCCGGGCACTGCCTATGGCTCCTATGCCTATGCCGATGCCGCCATGTGCATGCCGGTGGGTGTCGATGTCAGTGCCGAGCAGGCTGCCAGTTCCTTCGTCAATCCGATGACTGCGCTGGGCTTTGTCGAAACGATGAAGCTGGAAGGCTATATCGGCATCGTGCACGCCGCAGCGGCGTCCAATCTGGGGCAAATGCTGGTCAAGATCTGCCAGGCCGATGGCGTACCGCTGGTCAATATCGTGCGCAGCGAAGAGCAGGTGAAGCTGCTCAAGGACCTTGGCGCAACCCACGTGCTCAACATGACCGATGCCGATTTCATGCCCAAACTGATCGACGCGATTGCCGAGACCAAGGCGATGATCGGCTTCGATCCGATCGGCGGCGGCACGCTCGCCGGGCAGATCCTGACTGCGATGGAAGCCGCAGCCAGCCGCGGCGCCGCGTTCAGCCGCTATGGTTCGTCCGAGCCTAAGAAGGTCTATATCTATGGCGCGCTCGACCTCGGGCCGACGATCCTCAATCGCGCTTTCGGGCTGACCTGGGATCTGGCCGGCTGGCTGCTGACCCCGTTCATGGCCAAGGCCGGGATGGAGATCGTCGGACGGATGCGCGGCCGCGTCGCGAGCGAGCTGACTACTACCTTTGCCAGCCACTATTCGATGCGCGGCTCGCTGGAGGACATGCTGACCAAGGAGGCCGTGTCCGTCTACAACGCGCGCCGTACCGGGGAGAAATACCTGGTCGTGCCGAACGGCTGATCTTTTTCGCGCGGCTACGGGAACCTCTGTGCATTGAGGCACGTTGTGATGATCAAACGCACTTAACGGCGTGATCAGCACAGAGGACCCCGACAATGGCCACAGCCGCCAAGCCGAAAGCCGAAGCCAGCCACTTTACCGATACAAAGACCCTGCGCGCCCAGGCCCGCAAGAATGTCGAAGACGGCGCAGTCACCAGGAACTTCCCCGAAGATCGCGAAACGATCATCGAAAAGCTGAATGAATCGCTGGCCACCGAATGGGTCTGTGTGCTGCGCTATATGCGCCATTATCACACCGCCACCGGGCTGGTTTCAGAGCCGATCAAGGCCCACTTCCTGGAGCACGCCAAGGAAGAGCAGGCTCACGCCACTGCCCTGGCCGAACGCATCGTCCAGCTGGGCGGCGAACCGGATCTCAATCCCGACAACCTGACCAGGAAGAGCCACGCCGAATACCGCGAAGGCACCACCTTGAAGGAGATGGTCACCGAAGACCTGGTTGCCGAGCGCATTGCCGTCGAGGCCTACCGCGAACTGATCCACTATCTGGGCGACCGCGACCCGACAACGCGCAAGCTGATCGAACACATCCTGAGCCAGGAAGAAGATCACGCCGACGAATTCGCCGATCTCCTGGACGGTTGGGAAGGCGAATAACCCCATTCACCCCGACTGCGGGCGGATCCTCGATCGAGGGTCCGCCCGTTTTTTATGTCGGACCGCACCGAACGGTGTTAGCCTGTCATCACAAGAGGTCGCCATCCCTCTATCGCACGTTAGCGGAGGTATCATGGCAACTGTTCCCACACTGGGCGGCGCTCCCTTCTTGACCGATGCCGGCCTTGAAACCTGCATGGTTTTCAAGGACGGGCTGGACTTGCCCGCATTTGCTTCGTTCGTCCTCGTCGATGGTCCGGGACGGCCCAACCTCGATGCCTATTACCGGCAATTCCTCGCGCTGGCCGAACGCCTCGGAACGGGATTCGTGCTCGATACCCCAAGCTGGCGCGCCAACCCCGATTGGGGCGATCAGCTCGGGTTGGACCGGGCGCAACTTGAAGCCGTTAACCGCCGGGGCATTGCAATGGTCTCGGATCTGCGCCGACAAACCTCGATCGCAGACAATGTCCCCGTCAATCTGGTGATCGGGCCGCGCGGCGACGGCTATCGGCCCGACGCGACGATGCACCGCAACGAAGCGGCAGACTATCACGCGTGGCAAGTGGCGGTCGGCAGCAGCGCCGGTGTCGATATGGTCACGGCCGTGACCATGAACTACCTCGAAGAGGCACAGGGAATTGCCGCCGCTGCGGCGCGTGAAGGCGTGCCTTGTGTGATCTCGTTCACAGTCGAAACCGATGGCAAGCTGCCAACCGGCATGACCCTGGCCGAAGCGGTGCAGCGTACCGACGAATCAAGCCAGGGCAGCGTCGTCTATTACATGGTCAATTGCGCGCACCCGTCGCACTTCGTGGCCGCGCTCGACGATGCGCAGCTGCGCGACCGGATCGGCGGCATCCGGGCCAACGCCTCGCGCATGAGCCATGCCGAGCTTGATGAAGCTGCAGAACTGGACGACGGCGATCCTGCCGAACTGGCGCAGGACTATGTACAATTGCTCGATGCACTGCCCCACGTGTGCGTGCTGGGGGGCTGTTGCGGCACCGATCATCGCCACGTCGCGGCAATTGCCGAGGCGTGCGTACCCACCATCCGCGCGCGCCAGTCGACCTAGTTCTTGCCGACGACGCTTTCGGGCAATTCGGTGCCGAACACGCGCTGATAATACTCGGCCACCAGCATCCGTTCCGTCTCGTCGCACTTGTTGAGGAACGAGAGGCGGAACGCGAAGCCCGGGTCCTTGAAGATCGCGGTGTTCTGCGCCCAGGTGATCACGGTGCGCGGGCTCATCACCGTCGAAATGTCGCCGTTGATGAAGCCTTGCCGGGTCAGATCGGCAACCTTGACCATATTGGCAACCAGATCGGGTGAGGCACCCTCGACCTTGCCGATGACGATCTCGCTCTCGACCGCGGCGGGCAGGTAATTGAGCCCGACGACGATGTTCCAGCGGTCCATCTGGCCCTGGTTGATCGCCTGCGTCCCATGATAGAGCCCGCTGGTGTCGCCCAGGCCCACGGTGTTGGCCGTGGCGAACAGGCGGAACCACGGACTGGGCCGAATGACCCGGTTCTGATCGAGCAGGGTCAGCTTGCCTTCGGTTTCCAGTACGCGCTGGATCACAAACATCACGTCGGGACGGCCCGCATCGTATTCGTCGAAGACAAGTGCCACCGGATGCTGGAGTGCCCAGGGCAGCAGGCCTTCGCGAAACTCGGTGACCTGCAGGCCATCGCGCAGGACGATCGCATCGCGGCCAATCAGGTCGATCCGGCTGATATGCGCGTCAAGGTTGATGCGGATGCACGGCCAATTCAGCCGCGCCGCAACCTGTTCGATGTGCGTCGACTTGCCGGTGCCATGATAACCCTGGACCATGACCCGGCGGTTGAAGGCAAAGCCGGCAAGAATTGCCAGAGTCGTGTCAGGATCGAACACATAGCTGGTATCGAGATCGGGCACGCGTTCGTCAGCGCGGCTGAAGGCGGGCACCTTCATGTCGATATCGATACCAAACACCTGCCGCACGTCGACTTCGATGTCGGGCGCGGGCAGGACGGTGTTGTTGCGGGTGTCGAGCGTGGCGTCTTGGGTCTGGTTCATTGCCCATTCCGCCTATACGCGCCGCGCCGCCGCTGCAATAAGCTTTCGGTTGCAAATCGCGACTCAAGGGCCGCCGACAGGGAGAACGCAATGATCAAGGTATTCGGATTTCCGCTCTCGCCATTTGTCCGCAAGGTTCACCTGGTCGCCGCGGAAAAAGGCATCGCGATCGAGATGGTGCTAGGCCGTCCTGGCGAGCCATCACCCGAATTTCTGGCCGCCAGCCCATTTCGCAAGATCCCCGCATTGCAGGACGGTGATTTCACGCTGGCCGATTCGACGGCGATCGTGACCTACCTGGATGCGCTCGAACCGGCACCCTCGATAACCCCTGGTTCTGCGCAGCAGCGAGCCAAGGCGATCTGGTGGGAAGAGTTTGCAGATACGATCCTGATCGCCGCCGGTGGCAAGGTTCTGTTCAATCGTTTTGTCGGACCCAGGCTGATGGGTCTGCCGGGCGATGAAGTGGTTGCCGAGCAAGGCCTCAAGGAACTTGTGCCGATCCTTGAATATCTCGAAGCCGCGTGCGGCGAAGGCTGGCTGGCCGGCGATGCGTTGAGCGTGGGCGATATCGCTGTCGCCGCTACCCTGAAGTCCATGGGCTATATCGGACTGGAACCCGACCCAGCCACCCACCCCCGCACGGCCGCCTGGTATGACCGGGTCAAGGCGCGCCCATCGTGGCAGATGGTTGCCGCGCGCGAAGCAGCGGTGATGGAACGCGCGCTGGGGCGCTGAGATGGTAGCGCGGGTTGCCCTGCTGCGCGCGGTCAATGTCGGGGGTACTGGCGCTTTGCCGATGGCACAGCTGCGGACATTGGGCGAGGCATGTGGCTTTTCCAACGTGCGGACTTACATCGCAAGCGGCAATCTCTTACTTGAGAGCCCTCTGGACGAAGCCGCGATCAAGGCCTTGCTGGAAGCGAGGCTGCTTGCCCATGCGGGGAAGCCGATCGAAGTGTTTGTCCGCAGCGTCGATGAGCTCGAGGCGATCATCGCTGCCAATCCTTTCGCCGACGCGAAGGGCAGCCAGCACATGGTGTTCTTTCAGGAAGAACCCACGTCCTCTGATCTGATCGACCAATGCCGCGACCGCCAAGGTGAACGGATGGCGCTTGGCCCGCGCGAGCTCCATGTTGATTACGGCGACGGCATCCGCAATTCGCGGCTCAAGATTCCGGGCAAGCTGGGACGCACCGCGCGTAACATCAACACCGTACGCAAGCTCGCCTTACTGCTGCGCCTTTGACTCTCGCACAGCAAAACGCCGCCCCCGGTCTCCCGGGAGCGGCGCAAGTTGCCAATCGCTGTCAGGCGATCAGAAGCGGAAGCCGAGGCCCGCGACGACCTGGTTGCGGTGGAAGCCGTCACCATAGTCCGAGTAGCGGTATTCAACCTTGGCCGACATGCTGTCCGAGAACTTGTGCTCGATGCCAGCGCCAACGCGGTAACCGTCTTCGTCGCTCGAGAACGAAGTCGTGGTCGTGCCGACAGTGGTGTCAGCGGTGCTGCGAGCGTTGGTGTAACCGCCCTTGAAGTACAGCAGCGTGTCGCGGGCATCGCCAACGGCCACGCCGACGCGCGCGCCGGCATAGATGTCACGGCCAGCCTTGAGGCAGTAGGTCGTGGTGGTGATGGTCTCGCAGTCCTTGACGGTCGAACCGGTCAGTTCAGCATCGACACCCAGCACAACGCTGCCGGTGTCGTAATCATAGCCAAGACCGCCGCCATAGACGACGCCGTCCTTGCTGTAGTCGACGCCCGGCGCGATGCCGTCCTTGACCTTGACCTGGTCCCAGCCGCCAACGACGTCGGCGTGGGCGCCGGTCCAGCTGCCGGCGTCCTGCGCCATGGCCGCAGCCGGCGCAAAAGCGGCAAAGGCCGCACCGATCATGAGAAACTTTTTCATATTCAAACACTCCATTTGGACGAACTGTACCCGTCGCTATCCCCCCTTGATGCGTGACCCAGACCATGAAGGCCGGGCTGCAGCCGGGTGACGACGAGGCAAGTGGGCGTTGAAACCTGAACCTCAAATTACAGTTCCCGTATGTGAGGCGACTTCATTCCTATGTGTTGCCGATACGCAACAATATTGCGGTAACTTTGGGGCGAAACGAGCGGTTTGGCAGGATGGATCGCATTGACTCATACCGACCGGTTGGTATGTTTGAGCCATGATCCCGAATCGTCCCTTCCGCGAACCGCCGCGCAATGCACGCGGGCAAATTCTGGAAGCGGCGGTCAAACTTGTCCGGATGCATGGCTTCGCAGCGACCTCGGTTGACCAGCTGTGCAAAGCGGCCGGTGTTACGAAGGGCGCGTTTTTCCACCACTTCGCCTCAAAGGAAGCGCTTGGCGTGGCCTTGGCGGACTATTGGTCGACCAGCACCGGGGGCTTTTTCGCGGAGGCGCCTTATCACCATCACGAACGCGCGATCGACCGGGTGCTGGGCTATATCGACTTGCGCAGCACCTTGCTGAGCGGCCCGCCCGAAGCTTTCAGCTGTGTCGCCGGGACGATGCTGCAGGAAAGCTTTCACGACAGTGACGCGATCCGCCGCGCCTGCGAAGCGAGCATCATGACCAACGCCCGCGCGCTCGAAGCGGACATTGCCCGGGCGTTGACCGATGTCGGGCTGCCCGAGCAGCAGGCCCCCGGGCTGGCCCGCCATGTGCAGACCGTCCTGCAGGGTGCCTTCATCCTGGCGAAGACCCAGGATCCCGCCGCTGCTGCGGCGCTGGCGCGTGAGGCAATCGGGCATCTGCGCCACTATTTCGAATTGCTGTTCGGTGAGACCCACAAGGAGACCCTGCAATGACCCGGATGATCTTCATCAACCTGCCCGTGGCCGATCTGGCCCGGGCGAAGGCCTTTTATGAAGCGCTGGGCTTCACGCATAACCCGGCCTTCAGCGACGAGACCGGCGCCTGCATGGTGCTGAGCGAGGCCATCCACGTTATGATCCTGACTCATCCGAAATGGCAGACCTTCACCACCCGCCCGATCCCGCCGCGCGGGTCGAGCGAAGTCTCGTTGGCGCTGACCGTCGACAGCCGCGCGGCAGTCGACGCGCTGGTCGCAGCCGGCGCGGCCCATGGCGGAACCGCCGACGTCAACCCGCCCGAGGACCACGGCTTCATGTACCAGCGCACGATCGAAGATCCCGACGGTCACATCTGGGAACCGTTCTGGATGGACCCGGCGGCGGTTGGCGGGCAGCCTCAGGATGCTGCCGCCGTTTCAGACTGACACTGAGCAAAGGAGATCCGACATGGCATATATCGATGGATTCATCATTCCGGTGGGCAAGTCCGATCAGGCCAGGAACACCGCCTTTGCCGAGCGGATGGACAAGCATTTCATCGATTACGGAGCCACCCGGGTCGTCGAATGCTGGGGCGACGATGTGTCAGTCGGCAAGGTCACCGATTTCAACCGCGCAGTTCAGGCGGCGGAAACCGAAACCGTCATGTTCTCGTGGATAGAATGGCCCGACAAGGCAACCCGCGACGCGGCGATGAAGGCCATGGAATCGAACGAGGCGATGATGGCCGAACCAATGCCGTTCGACGGCAAGCGAATGATCTTTGGCGGGTTCGAGCCGATGGTCGATGAAACCACGGCAGGCACGACCGGTTATGTCGACGGCTTCATCCTGCCGGTCACTCCGGCCAACCGGTCGGCTTATCTCGACATGGCGCAGCAAGCGGCGGGCACCTTCCTCAAGTACGGCGCGCTGCGCTCGAGCGAGAACTGGGGCGAGGACGTGCCGGAGGGCAAGGTGACCGATTTCAAACGCTCGGTGATCGCAGAGGGCGACGAGAACGTGGTCTTTTCCTGGGTGGAATGGCCCGACAAGGCGACCCGCGACGCCGGTTGGGAAAAGGTCATGGCCGATCCCGACATGCAGCCGCCTTCCGAAATGCCTTTCGATGGCCAGCGAATGTTCTGGGGCGGGTTCAAGCCCGTGGTCGATCTCAAGTAGCCGAACGAACCAACGAGGAGAGCAACGATGGGTACCCTGCAAGGCAGCTGGATCTGGTACGAATTGATGACCCCCGATCCGGACGGGGCGAAGGCGTTTTACGATGCCGTTGTCGGCTGGACGCTGGTCCCCGGCTCGCCGCAGACCAACGGTTATGGCTTCATCGCCAACGCCGACGGCGGGATGACCGGCGGTGTGCTGACCTTGTCCGACGACATGATCCAGCACGGGGCGCGGCCGAGCTGGCTGGGCTATATCGGGGTCGATGACGTCGACGCAGCAGTTTCGTCCGTCGAAGCGGCGGGTGGCAAGATCCTGATGCCCGCGAACGACGTACCGATGGCCGGACGGATTGCGATGGTCGCAGATTGCTGCGGCGCGCCGTTCTATGTCATGACCCCCACCCCGCCCCCCGGCGGCGGCGAAAGCACAGCCTTTTCCGCCATGCCCCATCCCGGCCGGTGCGGCTGGAATGAGCTGCTGGCGGGCGACCAGGCCGAAGCAGTCGCCTTCTACACCAGCCAGTTCGGCTGGACCCTGCCCGGCGCAATGGACATGGGCCCGATGGGTACATACCAGTTCATTGCCCATGACGGCGTGCAGATCGGCGCGATCATGACTAAGCCCGCCGAAGTCCTGGCAGCGATGTGGTGCCACTACTTCTGGGTCGACAACATCGCTGCAGCGAAAGACCGCGTCACGGCAAATGGCGGCCAGGTCATTAACGGCCCCCACGAAGTTCCCGGGCCGCTGTGGATTATCCAGGGCGTGGACCCGCAGGGAGCATTGTTCAGCCTGGTCGGAAGTGCGTGAGCGGCGTTGACCTAGACGCGAATCCACGCCTATGTTCACTGATTGTTCCAGACTTCCGGGAGACCCGCCGTGGCTGACTATACCTTCTTCACCAACCCGATGAGCCGCGGCCAGATCGCGCGCTGGGCCTTGCACGAAGCGGGGGTCAGCTATGATCAGGTGCTGGTCGACTGGGCGGCCAAGCCTGCTGCCCTGTTGGCGGCAAACCCGATGGGCAAGGTTCCGACGCTGATCCATCACAGCGAGAATGGCGACAAGGTTGTCACCGAATGCGCGGCGATCTGCGCCTATCTTGCCGAAGCCCATCCCGAAGCGGGGCTTGGCCCCTCGGCCGATGAAAGCGCCGACTATTTCCGCTGGCAGTTCTTTGCCGCCGGGCCCGTCGAGCAGGCCATTGTCTCGCGCTCGTTCGGCTGGGAGGTTCCAGCCGACCGCGAGGGCATGGCCGGGTGGGGGAGCTATGAACGGACGATCGGCGCGCTCGAAGGGCACTTCGAAGGCAACAACTATGTCTGCGGGAACCGCTTCACCCTGGCCGATGTCTATGTCGGCAGCCAGATCGACTGGGGGCTGACCTTCGGCTCGATCCCGCCCAACGAAGCCTTCGTCGCCTATGCCGAGCGGCTGCAGGCGCGCCCGGCCTACAAGGCCGCCAAGGCCATCGATAACGCCTTGATCGAGGAGAGCCGCAAATGACCGATGCAACGCTGTGCCTGTGGTACGACAGCGCCGCCGAAGAGGCTGCGACGTTCTATGCCGCTACCTTTCCCGACAGCAAGGTCGGCGCGGTTCACCGGGCCCCGGGGGATTTTCCCGGCGGCAAGAAAGGGGATGCCCTGACCGTCGAATTCACCGTGCTCGGCCTCAAGTGCATCGGCCTGAATGGCGGACCGATCTTCACCCATTCGGAAGCCTTCAGCTTCCAGGTCGCGACCGACAGCCAGGAGGAAACCGATCGCTACTGGAATGCCATCGTCGGCAATGGCGGGCAGGAAAGCCAGTGCGGCTGGTGCAAGGACAAATGGGGGCTGTCGTGGCAGATCACGCCGCGGATATTGACCCAGGGCATGGCCGCCCCCGATCCCGCTGTGCGCCAACGGGTCTTTGCCGCAATGATGACCATGGGCAAGATCGATCACACGGCGATCCAGGCCGCGATGCAGGGATGACGACATGCTGAGACTCTATGGCCACACCTTTTCGTCCTACACCTGGAAGGCGCTGATTGCGCTCTACGCCAATGACACCCCGTTCACCTTTCACCAGATCGGAGAAGGCAATGCCGATGACGATGCCTTCGTCGCTGCGGCCGGGCCGAGCGGGCAGTTCCCGGTGCTGTCCGACGGCGCGGTGACGGTGTTCGAGGCCACTTCGATCATCGAACACCTGCACCTGCATCATCGCGGTCCGCAGCCGTTGCTGCCCGACGATCCGGCCCTGGCGATCCGCACCCGGATGTGGGACCGCGTGTTCGATCTGCACGTGATGAACGTGATGCAGGACGTGGTGGCCGAGAAGATCCGCCATCCCGACAATCCCGACCTCGCCATTCGTGAACGGGTCGAGGCGCGGCTCGGCCGGTCCTATCGCTGGATCGAACAGTGGCTGACAGACTATACCCGTCGCGACGCGGTGACGCTGGTCGAATGCGCCGCGGCGCCAAGTCTGTTTTATGCCGACTGGGTTCATCCCATCCCCGACGATTGCTCGCAGCTGCGTGCCTGGCGCGCGCATTTGCTGGCCCTGCCCGCGGTGGCGCGCTGCGTCGACGATGCCCGTCCCTATCGCCACTATTTCCCGCTGGGTGCCCCTGACCGCGATTGAGAGGATCAAGAATGTACGAATTGTCCGTTACCCGGCTGATCGAGGCCGATCTGGCCAAGGTCTGGGATGTCTTCGCCAACCGCACAAACGAATGGTGGTGCCCGATGCCGTGGCGCGCCGAAGTGAACTGGGGCACGCGCCAGCCCGGCGGTCTGACTCACACGACGATGTTCGGTCCCGATGGCGAGAAGAACGAGCATCCCGGATTTATCCTGGCCTGGGAGGAAGGCCGCCGGGTCGCCGTGACCGATGCGATTGTCGGCGATCTGGAACCGGCCGGGCCATTCATGATCGGCGTCTGGGAATTGATCCCTGAAGGCAGTGCAACACGCTATATCGGTCGTGCCCGGCACTGGACTGCCGAGACCATGGCACACCACAAAGACATGGGCTTCGACGAAGGCTGGGGCACCATGGCCGATCAGTTCAAGGCCTTGTGCGAGGCCTGATCAGCTGAAGGCGGCGGCCCGCCGCAGCAGCTGATAGGCCTCGATCACGTCCTGCAAGCGCGCTTCGAAGCTGCGGTCGCCGCCATTGCGATCGGGGTGATACTTGCGCACCAGCTGCGAATAGCGACTGCGCAGATCGTGGCGGCTGGCATCGAGCGCCAGGCCCAGCACGTCGAGCGCGCGGCGTTCTTCGGGGGTCACCGCGCGGCCGTCGGGCCGCTCTCCCGGGCGGCGTCCGCGCGCCCGTGCGCTGATCGCTTCGAGCGGATCGGCAAAATCGGCCCAGCGCGGCGCGGCGTCGATCCCGGCGGTCGGAGAGAAGGCGCGGGTCTGGCGGTCCCAGCCATGGATCGGCGATTGCGCGCGGAGAATTTCTTCGGCGCTCATCCCTTCGAACCAGTCGTAACCGGCATTGAACTCGCGCACGTGATCGAGGCAGAACCAGCGGTAGTCGCCCGGCCCGTCGAAACCCGATGCGCGCGGGCCCGGCGCGCGGAACTCCCCCGCCTGGTCGCAGCCGGGCCACTGGCAGGGGCGGCCGGCGGAATTGACGCGGCCATGAAATCGATCGTGCTTCACCGCTTCCACATGGCGATTGTTCGAGTAGAAGTGAAGGCATGACCGGATTCCTTGCAGATGAAATCGAACGCCTGCTGACCGCCGCCTTTGCGCCGACGCACCTGGCCGTGATCAACGACAGCGCCCGACACCACGGCCATTCGGGCGATGACGGATCGGGCGAAAGCCATTTCACCGTCGAGATCGAAAGCGCCGCCTTTTCCGGCGTGTCCCGGCTGCAACGCCAGCGTATGGTCAACACGGCACTGGGCGATATTCCCGGCCAGCGGGTTCATGCCCTGGCGATCAGGGCGCGCGCGCCAGAGGAGGCGGTATGACAATTCTTGCGACGATAGCGCCGGTTACCCACGATCTTGGCGCGTTCCAGGTGCGCCGGGTGCTGCCCAGTCCGCGCCAGATCATGGTCGGGCCGTTCATCTTCGTCGACCAGTTCGGCCCGGCGATCATCCCGCCCGGCCACGCCATGGATGTCCGCCCGCATCCGCACATCGGCCTGGCGACGGTAACCTGGCTGTTCGAAGGCGCGATCGACCACCGCGACAGCCTAGGCAGCTTTGCCACGATCCGCCCGGGCCAGGTCAACCTGATGACCGCGGGCCAGGGCATCGTCCATTCCGAGCGCGGCCTGCCGGCAGAACGGGACCTGGCCAAGCCGATGTACGGCATGCAGACCTGGCTGGCCCTGCCCGACGGCGCCGAGGACATTGCTCCGGCCTTCGAAACCCACGCCGACCTTCCGCTGATCGAGGACAGTTGCGTGTCTGCACGTGTCATCATGGGCAGCCTGTGGGGGCGCAGCGCACCGACCACCCAGCACGCCGCGACGATCTATGCCGAAATCGTCCTGGCACCCGGCGGCGCGATTCCGATCGACAGCGATGCCGACGAGCGCGCGGTGATGCTGGTCGGCGGCGAAGCGCAGATCGACGGCCTCCCGCTCGCGCTGTACACACTTGCGGTATTGGCCCCTGGTGCCGCGCTTTCTCTGACCTCGACCAACGGCGGACGGGTAATGCTGCTGGGCGGCGAAGCCTTCCGCACCCCGCGCCACGTCTGGTGGAACTTCGTCCATTCCTCGCGTGAGCGGATCAACCAGGCCAAGGACGATTGGCGCAATGGCCGCTTCGGCACGGTGCCGGGCGACGCGGACGAGTTCATTCCGCTGCCCGAAATTCCTCTTACCAACAGCGACAGAACAGGAGATGCACCATGAGCTTTGCCGGACAAGCCGTCTGGATAACCGGCGCCTCATCGGGCATCGGCGCCGCATTGGCGCGGGCCTTTGCCGCTGCAGGCGCGCGACTGATCCTGTCCGGGCGCAACCTTGCCGCACTGGACGAGGTCGCCGCCCAATGCGGTGGCGACTGCCTGGTCCTGCCGTTCGAGACCACCGACAATTCTGTCATCGCCCCGGCAGTGGAGCAGGTAGCCGCCTGGTCCGGCGGGATTGACGTGCTGATCAACAATGCCGGGATTTCGCAGCGCAGCCTGGCGGTGGACACCGACTATTCGGTCTATGAGCGGATCGTCGCGGTTGACCTGCTCGCCCCGATCGCCCTGACCCAGGCGGTCCTGCCGGGCATGGTGGCGCGGGGCAGCGGGCGAATCGCGATGATCAGTTCGATCGCGGGCAAGGTCGGGGTGCCGATGCGCACCGCCTATTGCGCGGCCAAGTTCGGCATCGCCGGCTATGCCGATGCCCTGCGCGCCGAAGTCGCGCATCTGGGCCTGCACGTCCACAACATCTACCCGGGATCGGTCCGCACCGATGTTTCGCGCAATGCCCTGACTGCCGACGGATCCAAGCGCGGCGTGTCTGACAAGGTCATCGACAACGGCATCGACCCGGATGAGGCAGTCGCGCAGATGCTTGCGGACATGGCGCAGGGTGAACGCGAAATCATCGTTGCAGAAGGTGCGGAAAAGGCCATGGGCGAAGCACGCCGAACGCCCGATGCGATGCTTGACCAAATCGGTGCCTTCATGGCCGCGGGCTATGTCGAGCGGATGAACAGGGACGCAGAATGATGGCAATGCAGCGCGTAACCCTGGTCAGCGGGATCGAACTGGACATCGTTGACGAGGGCCCGCGCGATGGCCCTGCCCTGATTTTCCTGCACGGCTTCCCCGAAAGCCACCGCACCTGGCGCCATCAGATCGCGCACCTGTCGGACCGCTATCGCTGCATCGCGCCCGACCAACGCGGCTATCGGGGATCGTCGAAGCCGCAGGACGTCGCCAGCTACACCCCCGAAAAGCTGATCGGTGACGTATTTCAACTGGCCGATGCGCTGGGCATTGAGCGCTTCACAATCATCGGCCACGATTGGGGCGGCGCGATCGCCTGGGGCGTGGCACTAACCGGGCAGATGAGCGGGCGCGTCGCCCGCGCGGTCATCGCGAATGCCCCGCATCCGGTCGGGTTCACACGGCTGGTCTGGGAAAATCGCAATCAGCGCCAGGCGAGCCAGTATTTCCGCGCATTCCGCGACACTGCAAACAATCCGATCGTGCGCGAACTTGGCCTAGGCGGATTTCTGGCCAAGGTGTTCGAGGGCCGGTTCGGTTCCGACGACCCCATGGAACCCGAAGAGCGTGCGCAGCTGATGAGGGATTACGAGAACCGCGACGCCGCCTTCGCCATGCTCAACTGGTACCGTGCCAGTCCGCTGTATGTGCCGGAGATGGACGAGCCCTATGCACTTCCGGCCGAGCGCGCCCCTCTGCCGCTTCCGCCGCTGACCATGCCGACGCTGGTACTGTGGGCACTGGATGACCTGGCCTTGCTGCCGGAAAATCTCGACGGGCTTGAAACGATGGTTACCGACATGACCCTGGTCCGGGTGCGAAACTGCGGCCATTTCGTGCCGTGGGAAGCGCCGGCCGTGGTCAACGCGGCGCTGGATGTTTTCCTTGGCCGAACCCCAGCCTAGCCGCGCGCCGGCCGGGGGAATCGGCGCCGCCGTTGCGGCGGCCAACGAACGCGCGCGCCGGTCGCTGCTGCGCAATCACGGCGGCGGTCATGCCGCGGTGACCAATCTGGAATTGTTCTTCGATCTGGTCTTTGTCTTTGCCGTAACCCAGCTCTCGCATTTTCTGCTGGGTGAGTTGACGCCGACAGGCGCGGTCAAGACGCTCATCCTGTTCGGTGCCGTCTGGTGGGGCTGGATGTGGACCACCTGGGCGACCAACTGGATCAATCCCGATCGCGGCGTCGTCCGCATGCTGATCGGTGCGCTGATGCTTGCCAGCCTGATTCTGTCGGCTGCCATCCCCTATGCCTTTGGTCATGGCGGCTTGCTGTTTGTGGTGCCGTACTGCGCGATGCAGATCGGCCGCTGCCTGTTCGTTGCCTGGGCCATGGACCGCGAAGAGAATGGCAACGGCCGGAACATGCTTCGCGCCTCGATCTGGTTCGCGGTCGCCGCAGTGTTATGGATTGTCGGCGCCTGCACAACCGATGTGTCGGCGCGTATCCTGTGGTGGCTGGCCGCGCTGGCCATCGAATATACCGCGCCGATGGTGTTCCTTTGGGTTCCGGGCATGGGCCGTTCATCGCTCGCAGAATGGCAGGTTTCCGGAAGCCACATGGCCGAACGGTGCAGCCTGTTCATCATCATCGCCCTGGGTGAAGGGCTAGTGATTACCGGCGCAACCTACTCTGCGGCCAAGGCGCAGCCCGGACTGGATCTGGCCCTGTTGAATGCCATGCTCGGTTCCTTTGCCATGTGGTGGCTTTATTTTGACATGGGCGCGCGGCGCGGCGCGCGGCACATCGAGAATCATGAACTGCCTGGTCTGGTCGCGCGGCAGGCCTTCACATACTGGCACATCCCGATCGTGGCCGGGATCATCGTGCTGGCTGTGGCCGACGAACTTGTCCTGGCGCACCCATTGGAACCGGCTCACCTCGATCTGATGCTGGTAACGGTCAGCGGCGCAGTCCTGTTTCTTGGCGGCCTGGCCGGGTTCAAGCGCATATCCAGCGGCAATCCGTGGTTTCCGGCGTCGCACGTCTATGGCCTGTGCTTGCTGTTGCCGCTCATTCTGTGGGGATGGCTGGCGCATCCACCCGGCCTGCTCTTCTACGCCGCGATCACCTTGCTTTTCGCGGTCGTGGCGATCTGGGAATGGGGCAGTTTTCACGGCGGGTGGATGGAGCGGATGGAAAGTCGTGGCTGGTGGATCGCCAGATTGATGCGTCGGCGTCTCGAACAACGACGCGAACGGCGCCTTGCCCGCGCGGCGCATGAGAACCGCTAGATCGTCCTGCTGCTGCTGCCCCAGCCGATCCAGGCGCCATGGGGGTGGGCCCGCGTGACCAGTGCGCCGGATTCTCCCTCCGGCCAATAGCGCACCACCATTTCGTGGATGTGCAGCACGCGGTTGGCCTCAAGCGCGACCCAGGCCATCGGCCGGTCCGCCGTGGCCCTTGCTCCGGCCGCTTCCATCGCCGCCGTAACACGGGCCTGCTGTTCTTCCGGGACGTATTGCCAGACGATGGAATGCATCAGCATCCGCGTCGTTCCGGCCGGCTGCGGTTTGGCCAGCTCGGCCTCGACGAAGTCGGCTGCATTCATCCTTAGCAGATCCGGCGCCTCCTTTCCCGCCTCGGCAATGGCCGCTTCCATACGCTCAAACCGAACGGTGTGTTCGGGCCAGATATAGGCCTTGAGCCGAACGGCCTGCGCTGGATCGGTCAGGTCGACCGGTGCAACGTCGCAGCCCTTGGCAGAGACGATCTCGATAGCGTGATCCGGCGGTGCGGCCCCTTCCCACTCGGGCTTGAAACGCATCGCGCCGGGCTCCGGACCAACCTGCACGCCGCCCAGATCATAGTGATAGCGATCCAGCATCAGGTTGATCCCTGCGCTCGATCCTATTTCAAGACATTCGAAGCGCGGCGGCAATCCCTGGTCCGCCAGCCATAGCATCGCGGCGATGAAATTCGCCGAGCGTCCCGCCTCGTTTGTCTGTGGCGGACCATCAAGCCAAGGCAGCAGTTCGGCCTCATGTTCGTGCAGTGCCGCAGCTACGATTGCAACATCATCAACGCCGTCGCGACCTTCGTAGATTGCTGCCAGCGCCGGCTCCGCGCCGTTGAGATATAGCGAATGGAGTCCACCTGCCAGCCGCAAAGGCACGGCATCGGCCAGCGGCGCCCCGGACCAGGCGCGCACCCGCTCGAGCACCGCCCCGCCCTCACCGCGTTCCAGCAGATCTCTCAGTGCGGCGCAGATCCGTGCCGTCCGGTCGGCTCCGGAAGAATTGCAGTACATAACCTGATTATCGAACGCAGCCACCAGAATGCCAGGCCCGGTCGCACCGATATCGAGGAATTGGTATTTCTCCGCCATCGCCAGTTCTCCTGCTTATTGCTGCAGCTGCGGATGATCTGCTCCCTTTGGTTGCACTGCACAAGTGGGCGATGCCCGCACGCTTCTTGCCCTTTGCGGTCATGCACCGTAAGGGCCGCACACTATGGCCAAGCCGCTGACATTCGCCGTTCCCAAAGGCCGCATCCTCGATGAAGCCCTGCCGCTGATGGCGCGCGCGGGCGTCATTCCCGAGGCCGGCTTTCACGACAATAACAATCGCGCGCTATCGTTCGCCTGTGAAGGATCGGATACCCGGATCATCCGTGTACGCGCCTTCGATGTCGCCACCTTCGTGGCTCACGGTGCCGCACAGCTGGGTATCGTCGGATCGGACGTGGTTGAGGAGTTCGCCTATCCCGATCTCTATGCCCCGGTCGATCTCGATATCGGCCATTGCCGCCTGTCCGTGGCCGAGCCGGAAGGCCAAGCGGCCGCGCCGGCGCGCGTCAGCCATCTGCGGGTGGCCAGCAAGTATCCCAACCTGACCCGCCGCCATTTCGAAGGCATGGGGGTGCAGGCCGAAGTGGTGAAGCTCAATGGTGCGATGGAGCTGGCCCCGGGGCTTGGCTTGGCCAGCCGGATCGTCGATCTCGTCTCGACCGGGCGGACGCTGAAAGACAACGGCCTGATCGAAACCAGCCGCATTCTGGACGTTTCAGCACGGCTGATCGTCAATCGCGCGGCTCTCAAGACCGATCAGCGTGTGGCCAGACTGGTTGACGCGTTCCGCGCGCTGGTCATCGAGACGAAGGCCGCCTGATGCTGCGCCTCAACTCCCGCGACTCCGGTTTCGAACAGGCGTTCAAGCGCCTTGTGGCCGATCGCCGCGAAAGCGAGACATCGGTTGCGCGCGACGTCTCGGTTATTCTGGCCGACGTCCGTAACCGCGGCGATCAGGCGGTCGCCGAACTGACCAGCCGTTTCGACGCCCACGATCTTGGCAATGACTGGACGATTTCGGCCGAGGTTTGCCGCGAGGCTTTCGACGAGCTCAAGCCCGATCTGCGCGCCGCATTGGAACTGGCGGCCAAGCGTATCCGCGCCTTCCACGAGGCGCAGCGGCCAGCCGACCGCGATGACACCGACAAGCACGGCGTGCGCATGGGCGCGCGCTGGCTGCCAGTCGATGCCGCCGGGCTATACGTTCCCGGCGGCCGCGCCGCTTATCCCAGCTCGATGCTGATGAACGCGATTCCGGCCAAGGTCGCCGGGGTTGAACGTCTGGTAGTTGTCACGCCTACGCCGAAGGGTCAGGTCAATCCGCTGGTTCTGGCCGCCGCGCATCTGGCCGGCGTCGACGAAGTGTGGCGGATCGGTGGGGCCCAGGCGATCGCGGCTCTGGCCTATGGTACCGATCGGATCGACCCGGTCGACGTTATCGTTGGGCCGGGCAATGCCTGGGTGGCCGAGGCCAAGCGGCAGTTGTTCGGCGTGGTCGGGATCGACATGGTCGCCGGACCGAGCGAGATTCTTCTGATCGCCGATGGCAAAAACGACCCCGAATGGACTGCCGCCGACCTGCTTAGTCAGGCCGAGCACGATCCTGCGGCACAATCGATCCTGATCACTGATGATCCGCTCTTTGCCGATACGGTCGCGGACCGCATCGGCGTTGAGCTGGCGATGCTGCCCACAGCGCGCGTCGCGGCGGAAAGCTGGAACACCCACGGCACGATCATCGAGGTTGCCAGCCTGGACGAAGCTCCGGCCCTCGCCAATGCGCTTGCTGCCGAACACGTCCAGATCGCCACCGACGATCCCGAGGCGCTGTTCCGACAGATCCGTCACGCCGGCTCGGTCTTCCTCGGCCGGATGACTCCCGAAGCGGTCGGCGATTATGTCGCCGGCCCCAACCACGTTCTCCCCACCGGGCGCCGCGCGCGCTTTTCCTCGGGACTGTCAGTGCTCGATTTCATGAAGCGCACCAGCTTCATCCAGCTCGACGAAGCGGCGCTCAAGGCGATTGGTCCAGCCGCGATCGAGCTGGCTGATGCCGAAGGTCTGACTGCGCATGCCCGTTCGATCGAAGTAAGGCTCGGCATATGAAAGCCTCGTCCAAGGCCCGTGCGGCCGCACGCCTCGCCGCAGTGCAGGCGCTCTACCAGCTCGACATGGAAGCCACGCCGCTGGCCATGCTGCTCGACGAGTTCCACCGCCACCGCCTCGGCGCCGAGATCGAGGGCGATCAGTATGCCGAGGCCGAAGTCGCCTTTTTCGACGCGATTGTTCAGGGCGTCGACGCGCGCCGTGACGAGATCGACGGATTGCTAGCCGCCAGATTGGCCGAAGGCTGGACGCTTGAACGGCTCGACAAGACGATGCTCCAGATCCTGCGCGCCGGGGCCTGGGAACTCCTGGCCCGCGCCGACGTCCCGACCGCCGCTGCAATAAGCGAGTATGTCGACGTTGCCCACGCGTTCTTCGAAGCGCGCGAAGCCAAGTTCGTCAACGGCGTACTCGATGCCGTGGCCAAGGGCGTGCGCTGAGCAGCGAAGCCGCCTTCATCGCAGCCTTGCGCGGCCTGGCCACGCACCCCGCCGCGCGCGGGCTGGCCGATGACTGCGCGGTGCTCGATCTGGGCAGCGAGTCGCTGGTCCTGACTCATGATACGCTGGTCGAGGGGATCCATTTCCTGCCCGGCCAGGATCCAGCCGATGTGGCGTGGAAATTGGTCGCGACCAATCTTTCAGATCTGGCCGCCAAGGGCGCCGAACCGCTTGGCGTGTTGCTCGGCTATCAGCTGGGCACGGACGACCCGCGCTTTGTTGCGGGGCTGGACGAGGTGCTGTCGCACTACGGTGTGTCCTTGCTCGGCGGCGATACCGTCGGCGCGGCGGGGCCGCAGGTGCTTGGCCTGACTGCACTAGGCCGGGCGACGCACCGCCCGGTGCCGTCACGAGCTGGTTCCCGGCACGGCGACAGGATCTGGATCACCGGGCCAGTCGGGGCGGCACTGCTCGGGCTTGAGGCGCTACAAGCCGGCGACGGGGAGAGCACGGCCTATCGCCGTCCGCAGGCCTTGCTGGCGCAAGGTTGGGCACTGGCGCCCTTCGTTACGGCGATGATGGACGTGTCCGACGGACTGTTGCTGGATGCAAGCCGCATGGCTCTGGCCAGCTGTGTAACGTTTGCGATCGAGCAGGCATCCGTTCCGATTGCCACGCCCGAGGCGCGACGCGACGACGCGCTACGCTGGGGCGATGATTACCAGTTGCTGTTCACGTTGCCCGGCAATCACGAAAGTCCGGTACCGGCGAATTGCATTGGCATTGTGCACGAACGGGGACCGGCGCCCCTTTTGCTCGACGGCAAGCCCCCTTCGGGCAAGCTAGGCTACGAGCACTAGAGCGCGCTACAATCCACGCCACGCTTTTCCAGGATAGGCTTGAGCGCAAAGTAGGCCGCCCTGGTCCGGTGATTGGGGATCCCCGGATAGAGATGGTGGATCAAGTGCGTTTCCATCCCCATCGACATTACGTGGCCCAGACGGCTCTTGAAGATGTTCGCCTGTTCATAGCGTGACGTCTTGCCTTCGCGCGGGTGGTGCGGCGCCCACGACAGGTAGAAGCGGATATAGCTGAGCCCGATGTGGCGCGGCAGCCACCACAGCAGCGCCGCCTCGATCGCGTATCCGCTCCACGCCATGGAGAACAGCACAGTCATGAAGACCAGTTGCAGTAGCATCGTTTCCTTGAGCGCGCGCGCCGCCTCGGGCGTGCCCATTTCAGCCAGGATGCGCTTGTAGTGGTGGATCGAACCGTCGACCCCGGGCTGGCGGTTGTACCAGGTCTTGTACCAGGCCATCAGCGCATTGGGCGCTTCATCGGTAAAGTCGGGATCCTTGACCGGATCGTTGCAATGATAGTGATGCTCAAGGTGCATCATCCGCGCCATCGAGAACGGGAAGACGATCGGGATGGTCGAGACCGCGCCCACGGCTTCGTTGAGCCAGCGCGTCTTCTCTCCCGGGCGGCCGATATTTGAGTGCATGGCTTCGTGGCTGGTGACGTAACCGCCTGTCGCGAAAATGCACGACAGTACGAAGGCCAGCGGGAGGTTGAGCTGGCCCATGATCGCCAGCGGAAAGAATGACAGCCAGACCGCGAAACAGCCGAACGCCGCCACGGCATAGGGCCACATTGCCCCGCCATGAAAGTGCTGGGCAATGGCCCTCTCTTCCTTGAGCAGATCGCGGCGGGTGTAGCGGTCGAGCCCTTCCGGCCCCAGCGGAAACGCCGGGGCATCGCCTGCCGGGGCAATGCCAGGTTCGACCAGCGGCACGCGCAGGGTGACGGGATCGGCCTCGCTCACAGCCAACGCCCGCGGATCACGGTGATCATGCCCCACGGCGCGCCGATCAGCAGACCGAACAGGATCGGGCTCATTCCAAGGGGCACGGGCAGGCTCCAGCGCACCATGATCTGCGCGATCAATGGTGCGATGAAGCCGATTCCGAACAGGAACGGCATCCAGTGAAACAGCCCTTTGACCGCTGCCTGCATCAAATTAACCCCATGCAAACCAAGAACGGTAATGTCTCATAAACCGTGTTTTGCGGCAAGCGCGGTGGCATGGCGGCGATCCGGCGCCTGTTTCGAAACGGAACTGCCATCCGGGGCCCAGCGGGTCCGGTTGCGACGAATGCACGGGAAAAAGCGCAGCGCGGGCGTTGCAATGGCGGAAAAACGCACTAGCGTGCGGCGCGCAGCCCCGCGTCCGGCGGGGCTTTCGTTATGAACAATCAAGGGGGAGCGTGTCCGTGAATCTCGTCACGATCGCTATTATCCTGGGACTGGTGGCCGTGGTCTACGGCTTCGTCACCAGCCGTCAGGTGCTCGGCGCGACAGCCGGCAATGAAAAGATGCAGGAAATCGCCGCGGCTATCCAGGAAGGGGCGCAAGCCTATCTGGGCCGCCAGTATCGCACCATCGCCATCGTCGGCGTCGTTGCGGCCATCATCGTCGGGCTGGCGATCAGTCCGATCTCGGCCGTCGGCTTTGTCATTGGCGCGGTGCTTTCGGGTGCAGCAGGGTTTATCGGGATGAACATCTCGGTGCGTGCCAACGTCCGTACCGCAGCTGCGGCGCAGACCGGGCTGCAGCAAGGCCTCACCTTGGCGTTCCGCGCTGGGGCGATCACCGGCATGCTCGTGGCAGGTCTGGCCTTGCTCGCGATTTCGGGCTTCTTCTATTACCTTGTCGGCGTGGCGGGCTATGCCCCCAACGACCGCGTCGTGGTGACCGCGCTGACCGCGCTGGCGCTGGGCGCCTCGCTCGTTTCGATCTTCGCCCGTCTCGGCGGCGGGATCTTCACCAAGGCCGCCGACGTTGGCGCTGATTTGGTCGGCAAGGTCGAAGCCGGGATTCCCGAAGACGATCCACGCAACCCAGCCGTGATTGCGGACAACGTTGGCGACAACGTCGGCGACTGCGCCGGCATGGCCGCCGACCTGTTCGAAACCTATGTCGTCACCGTCGGTGCGACCATGGTGCTGACCGCGCTGCTGCTCAAGGGCCTCGGCGACAAGTTGATGGCGATGATGAGCCTGCCGCTGCTGATCGGCGGCGTCTGCATCGTCACCTCGATCATCGGCACCTATTTTGTCCGCCTTGGTGGCGGCAAGAACATCATGGGCGCCATGTACAAGGGCTTCCTGGTCACCGCGGTCCTCTCGGTCCCGGCGATCTGGTGGGCGATCAGCTATGCGCTGGGCGACATGAACGCGGCGATCGGCGATCAGGCCTATTCGGGCCGGATCCTGTTCTATTGCTGCTTCCTTGGTCTGGTCATCACCGGCCTGATCATCTGGATCACCGAGTACTACACCGGCACCAACTATCGCCCGGTCCGCTCGATCGCTAAGTCGTCGGAAACCGGCCACGGCACCAACGTGATCCAGGGCCTGGCGATTTCGATGGAATCGACCGCGCTGCCGACCCTGGTGATCTGCGCCGGGATCATCATTGCGTTCAAGCTGGCCGGCTTGATGGGCATTGCCTATGCCGCCACCGCGATGCTGGCCCTGGCCGGCATGGTCGTCGCGCTCGACGCCTATGGCCCGGTTACCGACAATGCCGGCGGCATTGCCGAAATGGCCGGGCTCGACGATTCGGTCCGCGAAAAGACCGATGCGCTCGACGCCGTGGGCAACACCACCAAGGCCGTGACCAAGGGCTATGCCATCGGTTCGGCCGGCCTTGCCGCATTGGTGCTGTTCGCTGCCTACACCACTGACCTGCGCGAGTTCTTCCCGGACCTGCAGATCAGCTTCAGCCTCGAAAACCCCTATGTCATCGTCGGGCTGCTGCTCGGCGCACTGCTCCCGTATCTGTTCGGGGCAATGGGCATGACCGCGGTGGGCCGCGCGGCGGGCGAAGTGGTCAAGGACGTTCGCGACCAGTTCAAGAACAACCCCGGCATCATGACCTACGCCTCCAAGCCGGACTATGCCCGCACCGTCGACCTGGTGACCAAGGCCGCCATCCGCGAGATGATCTTGCCCTCGCTGCTGCCGGTTCTGGCCCCGATCGTGGTCTACTTCGTGATCACCGCGGTGGCCGGCCAGGCCGAAGGCTTTGCCGCGCTGGGTGCGCTGCTGCTCGGCGTGATTGTCGGCGGGCTGTTCGTTGCGATCTCGATGACCTCGGGCGGCGGCGCCTGGGACAATGCCAAGAAGTACATCGAGGACGGCAACCACGGCGGCAAGGGCAGCGATGCCCACAAGGCCGCGGTGACCGGCGACACGGTCGGCGATCCTTACAAGGATACCGCCGGTCCGGCGGTCAACCCGATGATCAAGATCACCAACATCGTGGCGTTGCTTCTGCTCGCCGCTTTGGCAAGTCACGCCGCGGGCTAACCCGGCGCACCTTGCAGGTGAAGCAAGCCCCGTCCGGAGCGATCCGGGCGGGGTTTTGCTTTGGCGTTAGGCCTTCGTTGGCAGATCGGCGCTATGGCTAACGCGTCCGCAACTACCAAGGAGCGCGCAGCGCTTGGCCAGCCTGGCCGCAAAGTTCACGCCGGAAGCCGACCGGCCTGCGACCCCCGCGCCAGCGGCTGCCTCCGCGCGCGCGCTTGACTGGCGCGCGTTGGAGGCGGCGGGACTGCGCCCGCAGTGGGATGCACTGGCGGCCGCGGCGACTGAGCCCAACCCGTTCCACGAGGCCTGGTATCTCCTTCCCGCTCTGCGCGCGCTCGATCCGCAAGGTTCGGTCAAGCTGCTTGCCGTGGAGCTGGACGGTGCGCTGATCGGCCTGCTGCCGTTGCGCCATGAGGCACGCTATTATGGCCGGCTGATCCCGCAGATGTGCAACTGGATACATGGCAACTGCTTCCTCGGCGCACCACTGGTTGCCTCCGAACACAGGCACGCCTTCTGGCGCGCGCTGCTGGACTGGGCCGACCAGCAAGGCGGCCAATCGCTGTTCCTGCATCTGGCGCAGATCCCGCTCGATGGTCCGCTTCACGGCGCGCTGCAGGATGTGCTGGCCGAACAGGGCCGCCACGCCGCGCTGGTCCACCGCGAGGAGCGCGCCCTGCTCTCCTCGGATCTCTCGCCCGAGGCCTATTTCGAGGCCAGCCTGTCGGGCAAGAAGCGCAAGGAGCTGCGCCGCCAGACTGCCCGTCTGGCCGAACTGGGCACCCTGAATTTCGAGCGCCGGACGGACGCCGCCCACCTCGACGCGTGGATCGAGCAGTTCCTCGCGCTTGAGCATTCGGGCTGGAAAGGCACGGCCGGTTCGGCCCTCGCCTCGCACCACACCACCGCCGACCTGTTCCGCGCGGCGCTCACCGGCGCTGCCGCGCAGGGCCGGCTCGAACGGCTGACGCTGACGCTCGGCGACGAGCCAATCGCCATGCTGGTCCAGTTCCTCGCCCCGCCCGGCGCGTTCTCGTACAAGACCGCGTTCGACGAACGCTTCGCCCGCTTTTCACCCGGGGTGCTGCTCCAGCGCGAGAACCTGGCGATACTGGGCCATCCGGGCGTGGCCTGGTGCGACAGCTGCGCCAGCGCCGACCATCCGATGATCGACCACATCTGGCGTGAGCGGCGCGCAATCGGCCGCCTCTCGATCGCGATCGGCGGCCCGCTGCGCCGTGCCCTGTTCCGCCAGATCGCCCGGCTCGAAACGCGGCGCAGCCAGCGTCCTTGACGCGTCCTCTTTCGCAACGCAAAGCCGTTGGCGATGGAAGACGATCCCACTCCCGAACGGCTGGTCAGCGGCCTGGTCAAGCTGCTTGAGGTCAAGCCCCAGGGCGATGACACCTTCATCGGACGCAAGAAGCGCGGCGGCGTTGGCCGCGTCTTTGGCGGCCAGGTCATCGCCCAGGCACTGCTCGCTGCAGAAGCGACCGTGGATCCGGCGCGCCCGGCACACTCGCTCCACGCCTATTTCCTGCGCGGCGGCAGCGAGGACCACGAGACCGACTATACGGTAGCCCGCGATTTTGACGGCGGCTCGTTCTCCAACCGCCGCGTCGTCGCCAGTCAGCTGGGCCGCCCGATCCTCAACCTTACCGCCTCGTTCCAGAAGCACGAGGACGGCCTGCACCACGCCGACGCCGAAATGCCCGACGTCCCCCCGCCCGAAGAGCTCGAGCCCGAAGCGGAAGTGCGCCGCCGCTTTGCCGAGCAGATGCGGCCCGAGGCGCGGCATCACTTCTATGCCCCGCGCCCGGTCGAAATGCGCGCGGTCGAGGGCCGCCACTGGATGAACCCGGTCAAGGCTCCGCCGCGCTCGCATTCGTGGTTCCGGGCGGTCGCACCGCTGCCCGACGATCCGCGCGTCCACCGCGCCATCCTGGCCTTTGCCAGCGACATGACCCTGCTCGGCACCTGCGCCCTGCCCCACGGCCTGTCCTGGGCGCGCGGCGAGGTGGTCAGCGCCAGCCTTGACCACGCGGTATGGTTCCACGAACCATTCCGCGCCGACGAATGGCTGCTCTATGCCACCGACAGCCCATGGAGCGGCGGCGGACGCGGCTTCAACCGGGGCCGCATCTTCACCCGCGATGGCCGACTGGTCGCCAGCGTCGCGCAGGAAGGCATGATCCGCAAGATCGTGCCCAAGACATAAGCATAACGGGAGGGAACATGCGCAAGAGGACCATCGCACTCGCCATCGCCGCCGCTTTGGCGCTCGCCGGCGGCACCTGGTACGCCAGTCTCGACAAGGAGACGCGCGCGCTGATCGCGGCCATGCCGACCGATCGCGACGTGCTCAGCTGGTCGCTGAGCCAGCGCGACGCCGCCTTCCGCGCGATGGACCGCCTGCCGGTGCTGGCCAAGGCGCACGAGATCACGCCCGCTTCCAGCCCCCTGCCCCTTCCCGCGGGCAAGCCGCTGGCCGTGCCGGGGATCGACCAGTACATGGCCGGGCAGCGCGCCGCGGGTCTGGTGATCCTGCAGGACGGCAAGGTCAGGCTGGAGAAGTACGGCCTGGGCTTCGATGCCACGGGCCGCTGGACCAGCTTCTCGGTCGCCAAGTCGTTCACCTCGACCCTGGTCGGCGCGGCAATCCAGGATGGCTTCATCAAGAGCCTCGACGACAAGGTCAGCCAATACGTTCCCGACCTGCGCGGATCGGCCTATGACGATGTCTCGGTCCGCCAGCTGCTGACCATGAGCTCGGGCGTGAAGTGGAACGAGGACTACGAGGATCCCAAGGCCGACGTTGCCCTGTTCAACAACGCCAAGCCCGATCCCGGGGTCGACGCCACGGTCAGCTACATGCGCAAGTTGCCGCGTGCCCACCCGGCGGGCGAGGTGTGGCACTACAACACCGGAGAGACCAATCTGATCGGGGTGCTGGTCTCCTCGGCGGTGAAGAAGCCGCTGGCCCAGTACCTGCAGGAGAAGGTCTGGCAACCCGCCGGGATGGAGGCCAAGGCGACCTGGCTGCTCGGCCCGACCGGGCACGAGATCGCCGGGTGTTGCCTCCAGGCCGCGACCCGCGATTTCGCACGTTTCGGCCTGTTCGTGCTGGCAAACGGCACGGGCCGCGACGGGATGGCGGTTGTGCCCGCCGACTGGTTCGCCCAGGCCGCAGTCAAGCAGAAGGACATCGGCGATCCGGGCAAGGGCTACGGCTTCCAATGGTGGACATACGACGACGGCTCGGTCGCTGCCCAGGGCATCTTCGGCCAGGGCATCTTCATCGATCCCAAACGCAAGCTGGTCATCGCCAGCAACGCCAACTGGACCCGTGCAACGGAGGGTCCGGAACCTGCAGCGCGCGAGGCGTTCTACAAGCAGGTCCAGGCGCTGGTGGACGCGGGGCAGTAGGGCCACATAAGGTAACAAAGCGCCACGCATAACCGGCCTAAGGCGTTACCTTCGGTCACCTTGGGTGAGCTTGTGCCGCAGCGGATCGGCGACCAGCCGCCGGTCCGGCCCGTGGCCAACCTCGACCGTGCCGCCGGTGCGCAGGGTGATCGTGGTCACCCCGTTCAGCGCGCGCTCCATCAGCCATTCGAACGCCCGGTCCCGCCCCTCGCCCAGCGCCCGGTCCCACGCCGCGGCAAAGCTGGCCGCCCCCGGCCGGGCGCGCAAGGCATAGGCCGCCTTCCGACTCATCCCCACCATCCGCGCCGCCGAAGCGACCGAGCCGGTGACGGACAGCGCGCGCAGAAATGCGGTCTGGCGCGGCACGGTCCAGCCATCGTGGCGAGTGCGGGCCAGCGGGACGGGGGTGAAGGTCGGCGCGGCGATGCCGGTCGGGCGCGGCGGGAGGTCGGGGGGATGCATTGGGGGGAGTTTATGCGAGACGGTGGGGTGTAGGAAAGCGCGGGAATTTCTGCTCTCAGTGGCCCCGTCCGAGGCGGCGAGCACGGCCGCTCATGCATGGTGTCGAGGCAAAAGCCGCCCGTCCGGACACGACAACATTGCGGACAAAGCACAATTGAGCGATGCTCTCCCTTATGGCGGATGAGCAGAACGACCCATTCGATGGACGCGGAGCGGATTTGAAGAAGATGAAGCCCGCGCTTTTCGCGGACGTTTTCCTTTATGCCACAAGCGAGGGAGGAAAGCGGATCGCCGCTCTGCCGGGTTGGGGCTGTCCCTGCACATTTAGTTATGAGCAGCCCTTCATCGGATATGATGGATGGCCCGTTCTAGACGAACCCTTGAATCCGGGTGAGCGCCGAGCCGCGGTGCCGTTTGTATTTCTGTCTGCGGAAGGCGCGGACAAGATGCGCGAGGCAGGCCGATTTTTCTTGTGTGAAGGTAAGGTCGTCGGCGAGGCGATTGTCGTGAGAGACTGATGCCCACTTGCCCTGACAAGGCAGCCATTCCGCGTCGCTGACAGCATCCCTGAAATCCGTCATTCGTTGCTACGATTGGATCACGGACAACGGGTCTGAAAACCTGCTGAACTGGACGGTTGCAGCGGCCAATACCGCCGGTCGATGATGACGTTTGGACGGCCATTTCAAGGTGTAACGCCTCTTACCCCCACCTTCGTCATTCCCGCGAAGGCGGGGATCCAGCAACCACCAAGCCCCCTCACCCCCCAGGATGATAGAAATCATACACCGCCTGCGCCACTTGCGCACTCACTCCCGGTGCGCGCTGCAAATCCTCCAGCGCCGCCGCCCGCACCTTGCTCGCCGTGCCGAAGTGCAGCAGCAGCGCGCGTTTGCGGGCCGGGCCGATGCCGGGGATTTCGTCGAGCGGTGACGCGGTGATCGCGCGGCTGCGTTTGTCGCGGTGGGCGCCGATCGCGAAGCGGTGGACTTCGTCGCGCAGGCGCTGGAGGTGGAACAGCAGCGGGCTGTTTTCCGGCAGCATCTTTTCACGGCCGTCGGGGAAGTGGAACACCTCGCGCCCCTCGCGGCCGTGGTGCGAGCCCTTGGCGATGGCGATCAGGGGGACGTCCTCGATCCCCAGTTCCTCCAGCGTGTCACGCGCTGCGCTCATCTGCCCCTTGCCGCCGTCGATCAGCACCAGGTCGGGCCACATGCCGCCGTCGCGATCCGGGTCCTCGTCCTGCGCACGGGCAAAGCGCCGTCCGAAGACCTCGCGCATCATGGCGAAATCATCATTGGTCTGGGCGGTCTTGATGTTCCACTTGCGGTACTGGCCCTTGATGAAGCCGTCGGGCCCGGACACGATCATCGCGCCCAGCGCCGCCGTGCCCTGGATATGGCTGTTGTCGTAGACCTCGATCCGTTGCGGCGGCTCGGGCAGTTCGAGGAATTCGGCCAGTTCGCGGCCGAGCCGGGCCTTGGTCCCGCTTTCGGCGGCGCGGCGTTCCAGCGCCTCGACCGCGTTGCGGCTGGCCTGCTCCATCAGGCGGCGGCGGTCGCCGCGCTGCGGCACCGACAGTTCGACCTTGCCCCCGGCGGGACCGGCGAAGGCCTCGGCCAGCAGCGCCGCTTCGGGCAGCGCGCGATCGACCAGGATGGTGCGCGGCGGGGGCACCTCCTCATAGAACTGGGCGAGGAAGGCGGTCAGCACCTCTTCGCCGCTCAGTCCTTCGGTGTGGCTGGGGAAGAAGGCGCGGTGGCCCCAGTTCTGCCCGCCGCGGATGAAGAAGGCCTGCACGCCGAAGGTGCCGCCCTTCTCCGCCAGGGCGAAGATGTCGGCGCTGCCCAGCCCTTCGGCATTGATCGCCTGACTGCCCTGGATGAAGGTCGCGGCGCGCAGCCGGTCGCGCAGGATCGCCGCGGTCTCGAAATCGAGGTTGGCGGCGGCCGTTTCCATCTGCGAGTTGAGCTTGGCCTGGACCGCGCTGCTCTTGCCGCCAAGGAAATCCTTGGCTTCGCCCACCAGCTCGGCATAGCCCGCCGCGTCGATCCGCCCGACGCAAGGTGCCGAGCAGCGCTTGATCTGGTAGAGCAGGCACGGACGGTCGCGGCGGCTGAAGAAGCTATCGGTGCAGCTGCGCAGCAGGAACAGTTTCTGCAGCGCGTTGATCGTGGTGTTGACCGATCCGGCGCTGGCGAAGGGGCCGTAATAGTTGCCCTTAGCCTTGCGTGCGCCGCGGTGCTTGGTGATCCGCGGAAAATCGTGGTCGGCGCGCAGCAGGATGAAGGGGAAACTTTTGTCGTCGCGCAGCAGGACGTTGTAGGGCGGGCGATAGCGCTTGATCAGCTGCGCTTCCAGCAGCAGCGCCTCGGCCTCGCTGTTGGTGGTAACGATGGTCATCGCCCGGGTCTGGCTGACCATGCGTTTCAGCCGCAGCGGCAGCCGCTCGACCTGGGTATAATTGGCCACCCGGTTCTTCAGCGCCCGCGCCTTGCCGACGTAGAGCACGTCGCCGCGCGCATCGAGCATGCGGTAAACCCCCGGCTTGGGCCGCAGGGTGGCCAGCACCTCGCGGATCGCGGCGATCCCGGCCTCGAGGTCGGGCTGGCTGCCCTTGACCGTGTAGGTCGCGCGGTCCTCGTTGAAGCGCTCGGAACTGTTGGGCAGATCGGGGCGGCCGGCCTTGGTCATGACACCGCAGATAGGCACTGTCCCGGCGGCGCGAAAGTGCGTTGTTGACGGCTTCCCCCGGCGTGTTACGCTGCATCGCACAAGACCCGGCAATGCGGGCGCGAAAATTGGGAGAGGAACGCTTGCGCCAATTGCAAGGCATGGACGCCTCGTTCGTCGCGCTGGAAACGCGCAATTCGCCGATGCACATCGGATCGCTGCTGATCTACAATCCGGCGACCGCGCCCGGCGGGTTTGTCCGCTTCAAGGATATCCTGCGCTTTTTCGAAAGCCGGATGCAGCTGTCCAAGACGATGCGCCAGCGGCTGGTTCGAGTGCCGTTCGATCTCGACTATCCCTACTGGATCGAGGACGGCGAGTTCGATCTGGAATACCACGTCCGCCACCTGGCCCTGCCCAAGCCGGGCGACTGGCGCCAGCTGTGCATCCAGGCCGCGCGGATCTTTGCCCGCCCGCTCGACCTCAACCGCCCGCCATGGGAATTCACGGTGATCGAGGGGCTCGACAACATCCCCGGCGTGGCCCCCGGCAGCTATGCCATGGTGACCAAGGTGCACCACGCGGCGATCGACGGGATGAGCGGCATCGACCTGATGGAGGCGCTCCACACGCTCGATCCCAATGCCCCGCCGCCGAACCAGCCCGACACCTGGCAGCCCGAAGAGGTGCCCAATTTCGCCACGCTGCTGGCCAAGTCGTGGCTCAACGGCATTGCCAACCCGGCGCGCCAGCTGGAAGTCGCGGCCAAGGCGATGCCGGGGCTGGCCAATGCGATCAAGGGCCTGGCCGCCAAGGATTTCAAGCTCCACGGTGAGATGCTGGCTCCGCGCACCCGGTTCAACGCGGTGCTGTCCACCGCCCGCGTGGTCGAGGGGCGCAGCGTGCCGCTGGCCGACATCAAGGCGATCCGCCAGGCCGTGCCCGGGGCCAAGGTCAACGATGTGTTCCTGGCGATCGTCGGCGGGGCAATGCGCAAATACCTCGCCCACCACAACGACCTGCCCGACAAGACGCTGACCGCGATGGCCCCCATTTCGGTGCGCGGCAAGGACGAGAAGGGCGACATGGGCAACCAGGTCGCGGCGATGATCGCCCCGCTGGGCACCCATATCGCCGATCCGCTGGAACGGCTGGCCTATGTCCATTCGCAGACCGTCAACAGCAAGGCGATGACCGACGCGATCGGCGCCCGCAATATGACCGAGATGAGCAAGGTCAGCCCGGCGCTGTTCATGGCGCTGGGGGCGCAGCTTTATACCCGGCTGGGCCTGGCCAACCGGGTCGGCCCGCCCTTCACCACGGTGGTCACCAACGTCCCCGGTCCGCCGGTGCCGATCTATTCGGCCGGAGCACGGCTGGAAAGCATGATGGGGCTGCTGTGCCTGACCGACGGCATGGGCCTGGGCCACACCGTGCAGAGCTATGTCGACGAGGCGACGATCACGTTCACCGCCTGCCGCAAGATCGTGCCCGATCCGGACTTCTATGCGCAGTGCATCGAGGACAGCTTTACCGAACTGCGCGACGCGGCGCGGGCGGCCTCTGCCCCTGCACCGGCGGCAACGCCAGCCAAGGAACCGGCACCGCCGGCCGCCGTTAAGGACAAGAAGGCCAAGCCGGCCGCAGCGCCCAAAAAGGCAGCCCCAAAAAAGGCTGCAGCGAAAAAAGTCACCAGAACCAGAAAGGTCGCCGCCAAGTGACAGCCACTACTGCTTCCCGCCAGGCGCTCGAGATCGAAGCCCGCCCGCCGCACCGCCTGCTAGCCCTGGCCGAAGGGCGCGCGGTGTTCGAACTTGCCGCCTTCTACGCCAGTCGCCACCTGCTGGCACAATTGCCCCACGGCGATGGTCATCCGGTGCTGGTCCTGCCCGGTTTCCTCGCCTCCGACGGGTCGACCCTGCCGATGCGCCGCCTGCTCAAGGACCTCGGCTATGACGCCTATGGCTGGCAGCTCGGCCGCAACGTCCGCGTCGACCTGCAACGCGTGCACGAGATGGAGGCGCTGCTGCTCGACATCTTTGAACGCACCGGCAAGAAGGTCTCGATCGTCGGGTGGAGTCTGGGCGGGGTTTTCGCCCGCGAACTGGCCAAGACTCATCCGGAAGCGGTGCGCCAGGTGATTTCGCTGGGCAGCCCGATCCATGATGATCGCCGCCACACCAATGCGTCCAGGCTGTTCGAATTCCTCAACGGCAAGGACCCCGAGCCGGTCAAGCACGGTCGCTTTACCGGGCTGGACAAGGCCCCGCCGGTTCCAACCACCTCGATCCTGACCAAGACCGACGGCGTGGTGCACTGGCGCGGATCGGTGCAATGGCCCGAAGCGGGCAATGCCCTGACCGAGAATATCGAGGTTCACGCCAGCCACTGCGGCCTGGGCGTCAACCCGATCGTGATGGTCGCGCTGGCCGATCGCCTGGCCCAGGCCGAGGACGACTGGCAGCCGTTCAAGGCCAAGTGGCACCAGCGCTGGATGTTCCCGCGCAGCAAGCTGCACTGACGGGATGTCGACGCGCCATCTGGTCGATCCGGACCTGCTGCCACTGCTGGACCTGATGCCGGGCTTCGCCCTGTCGCACGATGCCCTGCCGGCGATCCGCGATCAGGCCGAACAGCGCTTTGCCTTTCTGGGCGATCCACCGCTGCAGGCGCAGATCCACCAGGTCGAAGGGCCCGACGGCCCGGTCGAAGTCTACCTCTACGATCCTGCGCCGGGAACCTCCGGGCGCCCTGCCCTGCTTCATGTGCACGGTGGCGGGATGGTGCTTGGTTCGGTAAAATCGATGCAGCACGGGCCCAGCGGCATGGCCATGGCGCTGGGCATTCCCGTCGCTTCGGTCGAATACCGCCTGGCGCCGGAACATCCCTTCCCCGCGCCGCAGCAGGACTGCCTCGCCGCGCTGCACTGGCTGAGCGACAGTGCCGCCAGCCTGGGCATCGACCCGGCGCGGATCGGGATCATTGGTGAGAGCGCTGGCGGCGGACTGGCTGCCGCTGTGGCGCAGATGGCGCGCGATCTGGGCGGTCCGCCACTGGCCGCGCAGTTCCTGACCTATCCGATGCTCGATCACCGGACCGGCGGCACCGACTGCCGCTATGCCAATCCGGCGACCGGCGAATTCGTCTGGAACCGCGCGGCGAACCGGTTTGGCTGGGCCGCCTTGCAGGGCAGCTACCCCGTGGATGACGACCGCGCCGGCTGGTTTTCACCCAGCCTGGCAGCCTCGCTGGCCGGGCTGCCGCCGACCTGGATCGGCACCGGCAGCCTCGACCTGTTCTTCGACGAAGACCTCGACTACGCGCGCCGCCTGGTTGCGGCAGGCGTCCCGGTCGAGCTGCACAGCTATCCCGGGGCGATCCACGCGTTCAATGTCATGGCCGACAGTGCCCTGGCCAAGGGCTTCACCCGCGACCTGCTGGGCGCGATCAGCCGCATGCTGCGCATCGCCGGCTGATCGCAGCCCAAATCAGGCGGCGTGGCCGTCGATCGAGACCTGACGGATCCGTCCCTCGCCATCGACAGCGCAGGTGAACTGGCTGTTCGAGCCGACCCGTCCACGCACGCGCCAGCCATTGCCGTCGCGTTCGGCCCCATCGACGCTGTCAACGCGCTGCGAACCGCGATTGACCTCGTCGATGCAGCGGTTGACCGCATCGTTCATGTCGCCGTTGTTGTAGGACGAACCATAGGTGTCGCGCGTCGGCGCGTCGCGATAGTCGCCGCCGCGATAGTCACGATCCTCCGGATAGCGGCGATCGTCGCGGCGGTCCTTGCCGGCCTTGCTTGCTGCGCTGGCGATGGCCGCAATGCCGCCGATGATCAGGATCCCGGCGAAGATATCGCCAGCGTCGACCCGGTCATGGTGATGCCCCCAGCCGCCGCCCCAGCCGCCGCCCCAGCGATCGCGCGCCAGCGCAGGGGTTGCGGCCATCGACAGGGCCGCGGCGGTTGCGAGCATTGCCGCAACGCGCGAAAAAGTTGGTCTCATGATTGCCACCCTTCTGGACGTTACGATCGGGCAGATGCCCGGCCGCTGCAAGACGTCCCAGTAGACATGAGTAGGCGGTCCAGGCTTTCTATCGCCTGAACCGCCCGTCTTGGTCAGTGGCTGCTAGCGGTTAAAGGCCGCGGATCCCGTCAAAGTCGAGATCGACAACCCGGCCGCGTTCGAACTTGCACTCGAACGAACCCGAGTCGTAGCCGCGCAGGTTGCTGTTCCAGCCGCGATAGTCGCCGCCCCAGCCCCGGCCATAATAGCCGTCGCCCGAACGCCAGCCGCGATTCTGCTGGTTGACCGCAATGCGACCCTTCACTTCGAAGCCATAACGCGTGTTGCGGACCTGGCGGATATCGGTGACGTCGGCACGGCCATAGCTGTAGCGTCCGGCATTGCGTTCGGCAGCATAGACGCACTGCTCGACCGCCTGGCGCGGATTGCCGCCATAGTACGAGCCGCGGTTGTAGTCGTCATAGCCGTTGTTCCAGCCGTAGCCGGCGCGGTCATAGCGATAGTCGCCGCGATCGTACCCGCGATTGTTGCTGGCCGCCGAGGCGACCGCAGCGATCCCGCCGATGATCAGGGCACCGGCAATGACATCGCCTGCACTGATTCCGTCGCGATCGCGGTGACCGTAGGTGTCCGCCATCGCAGGCGTGGCCGAAGAGATCGCCATCGCGCCTGCCGCGATGGTACCGACAAGGGCTTTGGACAGGGTCTTCATGGCATTTCATCCTTCAATGGTGCCGGACGCGATGTCCGGCGTTGAAGGCTGTCTACCGATTCGGCCTTGGCGTTATGCTGAACCTGGCCGACAGCCACCGTTCAGCAAAAGCGATACATTTATGAACAGCTATTTGGGCGTTGCCAACCCGCTCCACTGCGCCAGGAAGGCCAGGATGTCCGCGCCTTCAGCCACCACCTTGTCGGTCGGCTTGCCCGCGCCATGCCCGGCCCGAGTCTCGATCCGGATAAGATGCGGCCTTGGCCCAGCCTGCGCCGCCTGCAAGGCCGCGGTATATTTGAAGCTGTGTCCGGGAACGACGCGGTCATCGGTATCCGCCGTGGTCACCAGCACCGCCGGATAGTCCGCACCGCTGCGGATGTTGTGGTAAGGCGAATAGGCGCGCAGCACCTTCCAGTCGGCTTCCTTGCCCGGAAAGCCATAGTCGTCAGTCCAATAGCGCCCGGCGGTGAAGCGGTCGAAGCGCAGCATGTCCATCACCCCGACCTGGGCATTCGCCGCCGCGAACAAGTCGGGCCGCTGATTGGTCACCGCGCCGACCAGCAGGCCGCCGTTGGAGCCGCCCTGGATAGTCAGGCCGCCCTTGGGGGTGACGCCTTCCTTGATCAGGAATTCGCCCGCCGCGATGAAATCGTCGAACACGTTCTGCTTGTTGGCGCGGCGTCCGGCATCGTGCCAGGCCTTGCCGTATTCGCCGCCACCGCGCAGGTTGGCCATCGCATAGGCACCGCCGGCTTCCAGCCAGGCCATCCGCGTGGCGGAAAATCCCGGAGTCAGCGAGACGTCGAACCCGCCATAGCCATAGAGCAGCGTCGGCACGGCTTTGCCGACCAGATCCTTCCGGCGGATCAGGAACAACGGCACGCGGGTGCCATCCTTCGACTGGTAGAAGCGCTGCTCGATTGCGTATTCGGCGGGGTTGAAGGTCAGCTTCGGGGTCGCAAAGACATCGCTGGCACCGCTGCGCAGGTCGAGCCGGCGGATCGAGGCCGGCTGATTGAAGCTGGTGAAGGAATAGAAGGTCTCCGGATCGCCCGGCTTTCCGGTGAAACCCGACGCCGTGCCGATCCCGTTCAGCGTCAGCACCTTGGCGCGCCTGCCGGTCAGGTCATAGACCTCTGCTCGGGTCGAGGCATCCTTCAGGTAGGACAGGATCAGCTTGTTGCCAACGATCGAAGCGCGCTCCAGCGTTTCGTCGCGCTGTGGGACCACATCCGTCCAGTCGGTGTGACTGGCGGTCAGCCGCACCGATACCAACTTGCCGCGCGGGGCATTTTCATCGGTTACGAACCACAGGCGATTGCCGATCGCGTCAACCGGTTGCCATTTGTGGTCGAACCCGGAAACGAGAACTTGCGCCAGCCATCCCTTCTTCTTGCGCTGCGCCAGATCGATTACCCGCACTTCAAACCGCGCATCGGTGCCCTTGCTGCTGGTTATCACGGCATAGCGGCCGCCGTTGGTGACCTTCGCGGTGTGGCCGACTTCGGGCTGGTCGGGCGTGGCGAAGACCAGCTGGTCCTGCTCCTGCGGCGTGCCGATTCGGTGGAAATAGAGCGCCTGGTTGAAATTGCGCGACTGGAACTCTGCGCCCTCGGCCGGCTTGGGGAAGCGCGAGTACAGGAAGCCTTCGTCGCCGATCCAGGCGATGTCGGTGAATTTGGCCCAGTGCAGGTCGTCGGCCATCACCTTGCCGCTTGCCACGTCGAGCACCCTGATCGTCCGCCAGTCGCTGCCGCCGTCCTGGACCGAATAGGCAAGAAAGCGCCCCTTGTCCGATGGCACCCAGTCATCGAGCGCGGTCGCGCCGTCCTTGGCCCAGCCGTTGGGATCGATCAGCAGCCGCGGCGTGCCGCTCAACCCGTCGCGCACGAACAGCTGCGCCTGGTTCTGCAGGCCCGAATTGCGGGTGTAGAAGTAATGCGCTCCGGCCTTCTGCGGCAGGCCGAAGCGCTCATAATCCATCAGCGCCTTGATCCGCGCGGCGAACCAGTCGCGCTGCGGCAGCGTGCCCAGATAGGCATTGGTCACCACGTTCTGCCGCTGCACCCAGCCCGCCACCTTGGAATCGGTGCGCACGTCGTTTTCCAGCCAGCGATAGGGATCGGCGATCGCTTCCCCGAACTGCGTTTCGACCACGTCGCCCCGGGTGGTTTCGGGATAGGCGATCGGCTTCACATTCTGCGCTCCTGCGGTGCTGTCGAACAATAGGGCGGCGGCCAGCAGCGGCGCTTGGCGAAACATCAAATTCTCCCCCGAATGCAAAAAGGCGGCTGCAAGCCTATCGCCTGCAGCCGCCTTTGCAATTCGTCTATCGACCAGCGCGCAACCGGCGCCGCCGATCATCGCGGCTCAGGCCGCTTCGTCTTCCATCACCACCGGACCGCTGTCCTGGCCCTTGGCTGAGACATCGCGGTCGACCAGTTCAATGATCCCCATCGGCGCGGCGTCAGAGGCGCGGATCCCGGCCTTGATGACGCGGGTGTAGCCACCGGCACGATCGGCATAGCGCGAGGCCAAAACGTCGAACAGCTTCACCAACTGGGCATCGTCGAGCAGACGGGCGTGGGCGAGACGGCGGTTCGACAGGCCGCCATGCTTGGCCAGCGTGATCAGCTTTTCGACATAGGGACGCAGTTCGCGCGCCTTGGGCAGCGTGGTGGTGATCTGCTCGTGCTTGATCAGCGCCGCCGCCATGTTGCGGAACAGGGCCTTGCGGTGAGCCGAGGTGCGGTTGAGCTTACGCCCGCCGTATTTATGACGCATGTGTCTTTCCTTCGTTCGTTAGGGGCCCGTATCAGGTAGCCCATAGCTGGCGGCTGTAAGGTTGCCGCCGATACCGTGGCGGGGCACCCGAAGGCACCCCCCTGTCCGGGTCAGCCCAGCAGCTCCTGTTCGAGCTTCTTGGCCATTTCCTCGATGTTTTCCGGCGGCCAGCCAGGGATGTCCATGCCGAGGCGCAGGCCCATCGAGCTCAGGACTTCCTTGATCTCGTTGAGGCTCTTGCGGCCGAAGTTCGGCGTGCGGAGCATCTCGGCCTCGGTCTTCTGGACCAGGTCGCCGATATAGATGATGTTGTCGTTCTTGAGGCAGTTGGCGCTGCGCACCGACAGCTCCAGCTCGTCGACCTTCTTGAGCAGGTAACGGTTGAGCTGGTTGGTGTCGCCTTCCTCGCTCGGCGCCGAAGCGGCCATGCCGATCATCGGCGAACCGCCGACCGGCATCGCGTCTTCGAAGTGGACGAACAGCGAGAGCTGGTCCTGCAGGATGCGTGCGGCATAGGCCACCGCGTCTTCCGGACTGATCGTGCCGTCGGTCTCGACCGACAGGTTGAGCTTGTCGTAGTCAAGCTCCTGCCCGATGCGGGCATTGTCGACCTTGTAGCTGACCTGGCGGACTGGCGAATAGAGCGAGTCAACCGGGATCAGGCCGATCGGCGCGTCAACCGGACGGTTCGCCACGGCCGGGACATAGCCCTTGCCGGTGTCGGCGGTCAGTTCCATGTTGAGCGTCGCACCTTCGTCGAGATGACAGATCACCAGATCCTTGTTCATCACTTCGATGTCGCCCGACACGGCAATGTCACCGGCGGTAACTTCACCCGGGCCGGTGGCCGACAGCTGCAGGCGCTTCGGCCCTTCACCCTGCATGCGCAGCGCGATCTGCTTGACGTTGAGCACGATGTCGGTGACGTCTTCGCGCACACCGGTCAGGCTGCTGAACTCGTGCAACACGTTCTCGATCTTGATCGAGGTGATCGCGGCACCCTGCAGCGAAGACAGGAGGACGCGGCGCAGCGCATTGCCCAGCGTCAGACCGAAACCGCGTTCGAGCGGCTCGGCGACGAAGGTGGCACGGCGCTTGGGGTCGTTGCCCGCCTTCACTTCGAGAGCGTTGGGCTTCTTGAGTTCCTGCCAGTTCTTGATGTTGACAGTCATGGACTTCCCCTGGGGTTATTCTTGGCGGGACGGCCGCTGCTCCAACCTGGAAGCCGCGGCCGATCCGAAACAGCGACGAGGCGAATGCCCCGTCGCGAAGGACACGATCAGACCCGGCGGCGCTTCGACGGCCGGACCCCGTTGTGCGGGATCGGCGTCACGTCGCGGATCGAAGTGATGGTGAAGCCGACGGCCTGGAGGGCGCGCAGCGCGCTCTCGCGGCCCGAACCGGGACCTTTCACTTCGACTTCAAGGGTGCGCACGCCGTGTTCGGCGGCTTTCTTGCCGGCGTCGTCCGCTGCCACCTGGGCGGCATAGGGGGTCGACTTGCGGCTGCCCTTGAAACCCATCATGCCGGCGCTGGACCAGCTGATCGCATTGCCCTGGGCATCGGTGATGGTGATCATGGTATTGTTGAAGCTGGCATTCACGTGGGCGATGCCGCTCGTGATGTTCTTCCGCTCGCGGCGCTTGATGCGCTGGGGTTCGCGTGCCATTTTTGTGTCCTACTCGAATATCGGGAAGGGAAAGCCGGGCAGAAGCCTGGCTTACTTCTTCTTGCCGGCGATCGGCTTGGCCTTGCCCTTGCGGGTGCGGGCGTTGGTGTGCGTGCGCTGACCGCGGACCGGCAGGCCCTTGCGGTGACGCAGCCCGCGATAGCAGGCCAGATCCATCAGACGCTTGATGTTCATCGCGGTTTCGCGGCGCAGGTCACCCTCAACGGTGTGATCGGCGTCGATCGCTTCGCGGATGTGCAGCACTTCCTGATCGCTCAGGTCCTGGACCCGGCGGCTGTGATCGATACCCAGCTTGTCGGCGATCTGACGGGCCTTGAAGGCACCAATGCCATGAATGTAGGTAAGCGCGATAATAACGCGCTTGTTGGTGGGGATGTTTACCCCGGCAATACGAGCCACTTAGTTCTCCATGCTCCACAGGGGGAAATCCCTGGACACCCCCCTATCTCAACGCTTCAACCGGTTTGAAACGGCAAAAAGCCCGGCTGGCGTGCACGATGGCCTACGCCTTCCGGACGGTCCCGTTTTTCGGTTGAGGGGCGCGCTTAGGGCGATTCGCCGTCCGTGTCAACGGCGGCGCGGCGCACCGGCAGAACGACTCATGGCAGTCCGCCCCAGGCTGGCAAACTGCGCCGAGATCACGCCGTTGACCGGGGCAGCGATCGCCCCGCCCTTCATCTCGCGCAGCCCCGATACCGCGTAGCGCCACGACAACACGGTTGCCGCGCCCCTGGTTTCCAGTTGCACGGTCAGCACCCCTTGCACCGGCTGCGACTGCAGCGGCCCCAGTGCACCGACCATGACCAGCACCTTACCCGGTTCGGCGCGGATAACCCGCATGTGCTCGACTCCGCCGCGGCGGGGCAGACGTTCGCAGAAGCAGCCCCCTGCGCGCGGATCGAGCGAGAGATTGGCCGCCTTGCCCGACCACGTATGGGCGTTCTCCCACCACGTCGAGGGCCTGACTAGTGCTGCCCAGACTGTAGCCGCAGTGCTGTCTATGGTCTGTGTGCCGGCAACGTCGAAGCCACTGTCGTCTGCGGCCTGGACTTCGGCAGCTGCGGAACCGGCGGTCAGAAGCGCACCAAGCCCCAGGGCCAGGAGAGCAGTGCGCCGCATAACTAGCCCTTCAGGATCGCTTCGATTGCAGCGGTGACGTGCTCGATATCGGCCATGCCGTTGACTCGCGCAACAATGCCGCGGGCCTCGTAGATCGGCAGGATCGGTGCGGTCTTGGCACGGTATTCGGCCATGCGGGTGCGCACGGTATCCTCGTTGTCATCGGGGCGGCGTTTGAACTCGTGCGAGCCGCAGCGGTCGCAGATCCCGGCAACGGCGGGCCGTTCGAAGGTGTCGTGATAACCCTTGCCGCAGTTGGCGCAGGTGTAACGGCCGCAAATCCGTTCGACGAGCGCGTCTTCGTCGACTTCAAGCTCGATCACATGGTCGAGGGTACGGCCGCGCGCATCAAGGATGCCGTCGAGCGAACGGGCCTGTTCGGCGGTGCGCGGATAGCCGTCGAAAATCGCGCCGGTGTCCGCGCCCATCGCGTCCAGTTCGTCGCCGATCAGCGCCGAGACGATCTCATCCGAGACCAGTTCCCCGCGGTCCATCACGGCCTTGGCCTGAAGGCCGACCGCCGTGCCGGCCTTGACGGCCGCGCGCAGCATGTCCCCGGTCGAAAGCTGGCGCATGCCATGCGCGTCAACCAGGCGCTGGGCCTGCGTACCCTTGCCCGCTCCCGGCGGCCCCAAAAGGATGATGTTCACTTAACGGTCCCCCTGGACTTGCATGGATGCCGCGGGTCGGGCTTAGCGCGAGCGGCCCTTGAGCTTCGCCTTCTTGATCAGATCGCCGTACTGGTGGGCCAGCAGATGCGACTGGATCTGCGTGATCGTATCGACCGTGACATTGACCACGATCAACAGGCTCGTCCCGCCGGCGACGAGCAGCTTCATGCCGGTCTGGGCGATGACATATTCCGGAACGACGCAGACCACCGTCAGGTAGATCGCGCCGATCACCGTGATCCGGGTCAGCACGTAATCGAGATAGGTCGCCGTGCTCTTGCCCGGACGGATGCCGGGAATGAACCCGCCATTGCGCTTGAGATTGTCTGCAGTTTCTTCCGGATTGAACACCACTGCGGTGTAGAAGAAGCTGAAGAACAGGATGCCCAGCGCATAAAGCACCATATAGGCCGGCTTGCCGTGGCCGAGGTACTGGTTGAGCGAGACGATGAACGCCCCGACCTTCGAATCCGGCGAAACCGAATTCCCGGCGAACTGGGTTATGGTCAACGGCAGCAACAGCAGAGAGCTGGCGAAGATCGGCGGGATGACGCCCGCGGTGTTAAGCTTGAGCGGCAGGTGGCTCCGATCGGCCTGCATCATGCCGTTCTGGCTCGCGCGCTTGGGATACTGGATCAGCAATCGCCGCGTGGCGCGCTCCATGAAACAGATGCCCAGGATCAGCACGATCAGCAGCAGAGCCATGCCGGCGATTTCGTACCCCGGGACCGAACCGGCACTATAACCCTTGAACATGTTGGTGAAATAGACCGGCATCTGCGCGACAATGCCGGCCATGATGATCAGCGACGTACCGTTGCCGATCCCGCGGCTGGTGATCTGTTCGCCCAGCCACAGCAGGAACATCGTTCCGCCGATCAGGCTGATCACCGCAGTGATGCGGAACAGATAGCCCGGGGCAACGACCGCCTGCAGTCCACTCGACGCGCCATAGGCTTCGAGGCCAGAGGCGACGAACCAGCCCTGGATAGCGGTCAGCAGGACCGCGCCATAACGGGTGTACTGATTGAGCTTCTTGCGCCCGCTTTCGCCTTCCTTCTTCAGCGCGGCAAGCGAGGGATGCAGCGACGAGGCCAGCTGCACCACGATCGACGCGGTGATATAGGGCATGACGCCCAGCGCGATCAGGCTCATCCGCTCGAGCGAGCCGCCCGAGAAGGTGTTGAAAATGTCGAGAATGCCGCCCTGGGTCTGCTTGTAGAGCTGTTCCAGGATCTGCGGGTTTACGCCCGGCAGCGGAATGAAGCTGAGGAAGCGAAACACGATAAGGGCGCCGACCGTGAACCAGATGCGGTTCTTGAGTTCGGTCGCCTTGGAAAAGTTGGCGAGACTGAGATTGCTCGCGATATTGTCGGCGCGTGATGCCATTGTCTGGTCAAGCCTTGCTGGTGAGCCTTGCGGACTCTGAACGCCGGATCCGGCCCGGCTCCCCCCATCGGTTACGCCAGCCCATATAGGATGCGGGCGGAGAGTCAAAAACCCCCCGCCCGCTCTGTCCCGGAATTATTCGCCCTTGCTGGCCTTGGCAGCCTTGTTGCTGTCGCGGCGGGCGGTCTTCTTTTCGTGCTCGCTGGCCTTGGCTTCGGGCAGCGTGACCGTGCCGCCGGCCTTTTCGACCGCGGCCTTGGCGCCGGCCGAAGCACCGTCGACGGCGAACTTGACCTTGGCGGTCAGCTCACCCTTGCCGAGCAGGCGCACGCCGTCCTTGCCGCCGCGGGCCAGGCCAGCGGCCTTGAGCGCAGCGTGGTCGACCACGGCCTTGATGTCGAGCTTGCCGGCATCGATCGCCTTCTGGATCATGCCCAGGTTGACCTCGGCAAAGTCCTTGGCGAAAATGTTGTTGAAGCCGCGCTTCGGGATGCGCATGTGCAGCGGCATCTGGCCGCCTTCAAAGCCGTTCACTGAAACGCCCGAACGTGCCTTGGCACCCTTCTGGCCGCGCCCGGCGGTCTTGCCCTTGCCCGAACCGATACCGCGGCCCACGCGCATGCGGGACTTACGGGCTCCGGCGTTATCGCGGATGTCATTCAGTTTCATAGTGTGCACTCGCTTTCGCTTTTGTCGCGCTGATGGAAGTGGGCGCCGTTAGGACATGAAGCCCCGCTTGTCACCCCACTTTGGAACAACGACGCCCGGTCCATCGAACCGGGCGTCGCAGTAACGTGTGCCAGGTTGGCCGTGGTCAGTCGACCACCGCCACCATGTGCGGCAGCTTGGCGATCGCGCCGCGGACTTCGGCGGTGTCTTCCAGCTCGACCACACGGTGCATCTTGCCCAGACCCAGGCCGATCAGAATTTCCTTCTGAGCGGCAGGGCGGCGGATCGGCGAACCGATCTGCTTGATCTTGATCTTGGCCATGCTGATTACTCCGTGATCGCTTCGGCGGCGGCTTCCGCCTCCGCAGCGCCCGCACCGCCGCGACCAAGCAGGTCGGCGACCTTCTTGCCCCGGCGCTGGGCCACCGACTTCGGCGAAGTCTGATCGGTCAAAGCGTCGAAGGTGGCGCGGATCATGTTGTAGGGATTGCTGGTGCCGACCGACTTGGTCACCACGTCAGCCACGCCCAGGCTTTCAAACACGGCGCGCATCGGCCCACCGGCGATGATCCCGGTCCCGGCCGGAGCCGAGCGCACATTGACCTTGCCGGCACCGAAACGGCCCTTGCCGTCGTGATGCAGGGTGCGGCCTTCCTTGAGCGGAACGCGGACCATTTTCTTCTTGGCTGAAGCCGTCGCCTTGGTGATGGCTTCCGGCACTTCGCGTGCCTTGCCGTGACCAAAGCCGACGCGGCCCTTGCCATCGCCAACCACGACCAGCGCCGCGAAGCCGAAGCGCTTGCCGCCCTTGACCGTCTTCGAGACGCGGTTGATGTGGACGAGCTTTTCGATCAGCTCTTCGCCGCCATCGTCGTCACCGCCGCGGCCCCGGCCACGGTCGTTGCCGCCGCGACCACCACGGCCGCGATCGCCGCCGCCACGATTGTCACCACCGCGACCACGACCACCGCCGCCACGATTGCCGCGTGCTTCGCGGTTTTCGGGTGCCGCTTCGGCACCCTGCGGATTTTCGGCAGCGATCGGCGCGTCGGCCTGAACTTCTGCGTTGTTGGTTTCGTCTGCCATCTTAGAACTCCAGCCCGCCTTCACGCGCAGCGTCAGCCAGCGCCTTGACGCGGCCATGGAACAGGAAGCCGCCGCGATCGAACACGACGGTGGTCACGCCAGCCTTTTTGGCGGCAGCAGCCAGGTCCTTGCCGACCTTGGCAGCAGCATCGACATTGGCGCCAACCTTGGTCCCCAGCGAAGACGCTGCGGCCAGGGTACGGCCAGCGGCATCGTCGATGATCTGGGCGTAGATGTGACGGCCCGAACGGTGCACCGACAGCCGCGGACGACCGCCCGAGGTAGCCTTGAGCGACGTGCGAACGCGGCGACGCCGGCGATCGAAGAGTGAGAGCTTGGCCATTACTTCTTCTTCCCTTCCTTGCGGAAGATGTACTCGCCGCGGTACTTGATACCCTTGCCCTTGTAGGGTTCGGGCTTGCGCCAGCGACGAATTTCCGCGGCCACCTGGCCGACCTTCTGCTTGTCGATGCCCGAAATCTCGACCGTGGTGTTATCCGGGGTCTTGATCTCGATGCCTTCCGGCACGGCGAAATCGACGTCATGGCTGTAGCCGAGCTGCAGCTTCAGGTTCTTGCCCTGAGCGTTCGCGCGGTAACCGACGCCGGTGATTTCCAGCACCTTGGTGTAGCCCTCGGTCACGCCGGTGACCAGGTTGTCGACCAGCGTGCGCTGCATGCCCCAGAACGCGCGAGCGGCCTTGGTGTCGTTGGCGGGCTTCACAAGGATGCTGTCGCCATCGAGCGTATAGCTGATCTCGTCGCGCATGGTCAGCGTCAGGGTACCCTTGGGACCCTTCACCGACAGCACGCCGTCATTGATCTCGGCGGACACGCCGCTCGGGATCGCAACGGGACGTTTACCGATGCGGCTCATCAGAACACCTCCGCCAGCACTTCGCCGCCGACGTTCGCGGCGCGCGCTTCGGCATCCGAAAGCACGCCCTTGGGCGTCGAGACGATGGTGATGCCAAGGCCGTTGCGTACCACCGGGAGCTCCTTGGAACCCGAATAGACGCGGCGGCCAGGCTTGGAGACGCGGGCAACGTGCTTGATCGCAGGCTCGCCCTCGAAATACTTGAGTTCGATGCGCAGCTGCGGGTGAACGCCGGTGGCGTCCTGCGCATAACCACGGATATAGCCTTCGCGCTGCAGAACCTCGAGCACGCTGGCGCGCAGCTTCGAGGCCGGCGAAAGGACGGAGTCCTTCTTCGCGCGCTGGCCGTTGCGGATGCGGGTGAGCATATCACCCAGGGGATCGGTCATCGCCATTGCGGTATCCTTACCAGCTCGACTTCGTCAGACCGGGGATAAGGCCCTTGTTGCCCTTATCCCGCAGTTCGATACGGCAGAGGCCGAACTTGCGATAATAGGCGCGGGGGCGCCCGGTGGTTGCGCAGCGGTTGCGCACGCGGGTGGGGTTCCCGTTGCGCGGGATCTCCGCCAGCTTGAGACGCGCGATCAGACGCTCGGTATCATCGAGCGACGTGTCGTCCGCGACAGCCTTCAGCTTCGCGTACTTCGCAGCATACTTCTTGACGAGCAGCTTGCGACGCTCGTTCTTGTTCACGGAACTCAGTTTCGCCATGGACTTAAGCTCTCTTCTTCAAAACGAAATCACGCGGCCTGCTGCTGGGCAGCAGCATCCAGCGGGAACGGGAAACCGAACAGGCGCAGCAGTTCGCGGGCCTCGTCGTCGGTCTTGGCAGTGGTGGTGACGATGATATCCATCCCACGCACCTTCTCGATCTGGTCGTAGCTGATCTCTGGGAAGATGATCTGCTCCTTCAGCCCCATCGCATAGTTGCCGCGCCCATCGAACGACTTGGGGTTGAGCCCGCGGAAGTCGCGGATGCGGGGCATGGCAACGGTGATCAGGCGATCGAGAAATTCGTACATGCGTTCGCGGCGCAGGGTGACCTTGCAACCGATCGGCATGCCTTCGCGCAGCTTGAACTGCGCGATCGACTTCTTGGCCTTGGTGATAACCGGCTTCTGACCGGCAATCAGTTCCATTTCGGCCGCGGCAGTCGTGACCTTCTTCTTGTCCTGGCTGCCTTCGCCGACGCCCATGTTGATCGTGATCTTCTCGATCTTGGGGACTTCGAGGGCGTTCTTGTAGCCGAACTTTTCGGTCATCGCCTTGGCGATTTCGGCGTCGTACTTCGCGCGCAGACGCGGCGTGTACTTGGCTGTATCCTGCTTAGCCATCGATCTTTTCTCCAGACTTGACGGCGACGCGAACCTTGGTGCCGTCCTTGCCGGTTTCGAAACGCACGCGGGTCGCCTTGCCGGTCTTGGGATCGGCCAGGCCGACCTTGCTGATCGCCATCGGCGCTTCGCGGCGGTCGATCCCGCCCTGCGGGTTGGTCTGGCTCGGCTTGCGGTGACGCGCGGCGACATTGACGCCGGCAACCACGACCTTGCCATCCTTGGGCAGAACCTGAAGGACAGTGCCGGTGCGGCCCTTGTCCTTGCCCGAACGTACGACGACGGAGTCGCCCTTCTTGATCTTAGCGGCGGCCATTACAGCACCTCCGGAGCAAGGCTGATGATCTTCATGTAGCCGCGGCCACGCAGCTCACGGACCACGGGGCCAAAGATACGCGTGCCGATCGGCTCGGCGTTCTTGTTGATCAGTACAGCCGCGTTGCTGTCGAAGCGGATCACCGAACCGTCGGTGCGGCGCACTTCCTTCTTGGTGCGAACGATGACGGCACGGTGCACGTCGCCCTTCTTCACCTTGGTGCGCGGCTGCGCTTCCTTGACCGAGACGACGATGATGTCGCCCACGCCGGCAGTCCGGCGCTTCGATCCGCCCAGCACCTTGATGCACTGGACGCGCTTGGCACCGCTGTTGTCAGCGACGTCAAGCTGGGATTGCATCTGGATCATTGATCCGGTTCCTTCTCACTGGCTTGCCGGAACCAGTCCGGCAGTTCCAAAAACGGTTTAAACGTCGGCTTCGACCGCGGCGGTCTTCCCGGCGGTGACGCGCTCGATGACCTTCCAGGTCTTGAGCTTCGACATCGGGCGGGTTTCCTCGATGCGGACGGTTTCGCCGGTCTTGAAGGCGTTGTCCTCATCGTGCGCGTGATACTTCTTCGAACGACGGATGATCTTCCCGTACAGCGGGTGCTTCACCTTGCGTTCGACCTTCACGACCACGGTCTTGTCGGTCTTGTCGGAAACAACGGTCCCGATCAGGATTCGCTTAGGCATCGCCTAACTCCTTACTTCGCTGCCGAGCGCGCGCGCTCGGTCTGCAGCGTTTTGATGCGGGCGATGTCGCGGCGGACTTCCTTGATGCGCGCCGGGCGCTCAAGCTGGTTGGTCGCGGCCTGGAAGCGCAGGTTGAAAGCCTCGCGCTTCAGCTCGCCCAGATCACCGGTCAGCTGGTCATCGCTCTTGGTCCGCATATCGGCGACCTTGTTCGATCCACCGGTCTGCACCTTGGCTGGTTTCTTGGCCATTATTCGCCTCCCAGGTGGGTGGTGTCGCCCAGACGGGCAACGACCTTGGTCTTGATCGGCAGCTTCATCGCCGCGCGGCTGAATGCCTCGGCGGCCAGCGGGCCGGCAACGCCGTCGAGTTCGAACAGGATGCGGCCCGGCTTGACGCGGGCAGCCCAGTATTCGACCGAACCCTTGCCCTTGCCCTGACGGACTTCGGCCGGCTTCTTCGAGACCGGCACGTCGGGGAACACGCGGATCCACAGACGTCCCTGACGCTTGATGTGGCGCGTGATCGCACGGCGAGCCGCTTCGATCTGGCGCGCGGTGATCCGCTCCGGCTCAAGCGCCTTGAGTCCGTAGGAACCGAAGTTCAGATCGGTGCCGCCCTTGGCTTCACCCTTGATCCGGCCCTTGAACTGCTTGCGGAATTTATGCTTTTTGGGTTGCAGCATGATTAGTTCCTGCGATCTTCACGTGCCGGACGCACGCCGGAAGTCTGGGCTTCCATCATCAGGCGGTCCTGCGCCATCGGGTCGTGACCAAGGATTTCACCCTTGAACACCCACACCTTGATGCCGATGATGCCATAGGTGGTCAGCGCTTCGGCTTCGGCATAGTCGATGTTGGCGCGCAGGGTGTGCAGCGGCACACGGCCTTCGCGATACTGTTCGACGCGGGCAATTTCAGCGCCGCCGAGACGGCCGCCGCACACCACCTTGATGCCTTCGGCACCCAGGCGCATGGCCGACTGCATCGCGCGCTTCATTGCACGGCGGAAGGCAACGCGGCGGATCAGCTGATCTGCGATGCCCTGGGCGACCAGCTTGGCGTCGACTTCCGGCTTGCGGATTTCAACGATGTTCAGCTTGACGTCGCTGTCGGTCATCTTGGCCAGCTGCGAACGCAGCTTTTCGATGTCCGCGCCCTTCTTGCCGATGATGACGCCGGGGCGGGCGGCATAGATCGACACGCGGCACAGCTTGGCCGGACGTTCGATCACGACCTTGCTGATCGCAGCCTGAGGCAGCGTCTCGACAATGAACTTGCGCATCTTGAGGTCTTCCTCAAGCAGCTTCGCATAGCCCTTGCCTTCGGCGTACCAGCGGCTGTCCCAGGTACGGTTGATCTGGAGGCGCAGGCCGATCGGATTGCTCTTGTGACCCATCTCAGGCCTCCCCAGCTTCAGCTTGTTCGCGCACCACGATCCGCAGCCGGCTGATCGGCTTGAGGATCCGGGTCGACTTGCCGCGACCGCGGGTGTGGAAACGCTTCATGGTGATCGACTTGCCGACACTCGCTTCGGCCACAACCAGCGCATCGACGTCGAGGTTGTGGTTGTTTTCGGCATTGGCGATCGCCGAGGCGAGCACCTTGCGTGCGTCAACGGCCATCGCCCGCTTCGAGAAAGCGAGGATGTTCATCGCGTCTTCGACCTTGCGGCCGCGGATCAGCGCAGCAACCAGGTTGAGCTTCTGGGCCGAACCACGGATCGTGGTGCCAACCGACAGTGCTTCGTTGTCAGCAACGCGGCGCGGAGATTTTTCCTTGCCCATTAGCGCTTGCCCTTCTTGTCGGCGGCGTGACCGGGGAAGCTGCGCGTCGGCGCAAATTCACCCAGCTTGTGGCCGACCATGTCTTCGTTCACCGCAACGGGGATGAACTTGTGGCCGTTGTAGACGTTGAACGTCAGGCCAACGAACTGCGGCAGGATCGTCGAACGACGCGACCAGGTCTTGATCGGGCCGGCGCGGGTCCCCTGATCCTGCGCGGCTTCTGCCTTCTTGAGCAGGCTCAGTTCGACGAAGGGGCCTTTCCAGACGGAACGTGCCATGATGGCTTACCTCTTCTTCTTGGCGTGACGCGAACGGATAATCAGCTTGTCCGTCTGCTTGTTGTTGCGGGTGCGGGCGCCCTTGGTCGGCTTGCCCCACGGCGTAACCGGATGGCGACCGCCCGAAGTCCGGCCTTCACCACCACCATGCGGGTGGTCGACCGGGTTCTTGGCGACGCCGCGGGTCAGCGGGCGGATGCCCTTCCAGCGGTTGCGACCAGCCTTGGCCAGGTTCTGGTTCGAGTTGTCGGGGTTTGAAACCGCGCCAACCGTGCCCATGCAATCGCCGCGCAGGTAGCGCTGCTCGCCCGAGTTGAGGCGAACGATCACCATCCCGCGGTCACGACCGACGACCTGGACATAGGTCCCGGCCGAACGGGCGATCTGACCGCCCTTGCCCGGCTTCATCTCCACGTTGTGGCAGATGGTGCCGACCGGCATGGTCGACAGCAGCATGGCATTGCCCGGCTTCACGTCGGTCTTCTCACCGGCGACGACGGTGTCGCCAACGGCCAGACGTTGCGGCGCCAGGATATAGGCCTGCTCGCCATCGGCATAGCTGACCAGCGCGATGAAGGCGGTGCGGTTGGGATCGTATTCCAGACGCTCGACCGTCGCAGGGGCATCCCACTTGCGACGCTTGAAGTCGATGAACCGATACTTCTGCTTGTGACCGCCGGCGATCCCGCGCGAGGTCACGTGGCCCTTGTTGTTACGGCCACCGGTCTTGCGCTTGCCTTCGGTAAGCGCCTTGACCGGCTTGCCCTTCCACAGCGCCGACTTGTCGACCAGGATCAGGCCGCGGCGGGCCGGGCTGGTCGGGTTATAGTTCTTGAGTGCCATGGTGCGCCTCAGATCCCGCTGGTGATGTCGATCGACTGGCCTTCAGCCAGGCGTACGACAGCCTTCTTGACGTCCGAACGGCGATAGGGCTTGCCCTTCCACCGCTTGGTCTTGCCCTTCTGGGTCAGGGTGTTCACGCTGAGCACCTTGACCCCGAACAGGGCTTCGACCGCTGCCTTGATCTGCGGCTTGGTGGCACTTTCCGCCACCTTGAAGACCACGGCGTTGAATTCGCTGGCGAGCGTCGCCTTCTCGGTGATGTGGGGAGCCACGATCACGTCGTAGTGACGCGTGTCGATTGCGTCCTTAGCCATTGAAACGCGCCTCCAGCTTTTCGACCGCAGCGCGCGTCAGCACCAGCGTGTCATGCTTCAGGATGTCGTAGACGTTGGCACCCACGGCCGGGAGCACGTTGACCCCGACCAGGTTGCGGGCGGCCCGGGCGAATTCGGCGTTGACCGCCTCACCATCGATGACCAGCACCTTGCGGCCCCAGTTCGCCTTGGCGAGCTGCGCGGCAACGGCCTTGGTCTTGGCGTCCTTGACGTCAAGGGTGTCGACCACGATCAGGCCGGTCTTGGCCTTGCTCGACAGGGCCATCTTCAGACCCAGCGCACGCACCTTCTTGTTCAACGAGACGTCGAACTCACGGCGACGCGCGCCGTGGGCCTTGCCGCCGCCGATGAACACCGGTGCCGCACGATCGCCGTGACGGGCGGTACCGCCACCCTTCTGGCGGCCGAACTTCTTGCCGGTGCGCGACACTTCCGAGCGTTCACGGGTGGCGCGGGCGATGCCGCGGCGGTTCTCGAGCTGCCAGGTGACGACGCGGTGCAGAATGTCGGCGCGCGGTTCAAGACCGAACACATCGTCATTCAGTTCGACGTCGCCCTTGCCGGCGCTACCATCGAGATTGGAAAGCTTGACCTTCACGATTTAGCCCTCCTGGCCTTCGCCGGCTTCCGGCGCATCAACCACCTCGGCGGGGGTTTCAGCGGGAGCGGCGATGTTGCTGTTGGCGGCCTGCTTCAGCCCGGCCGGATAGGGCGCTTCGGCGTGACGGGCTTCCTTGACGCTGTCCTTGATGGTCAGCCAGCTGTTTTTGGCGCCCGGGACCGAACCCTTGACGAAGATCAGCCCGCGTTCGTCATCAACGCGAACCACTTCGAGGTTCTGCTGGGTGCGCTGACGATCGCCCATGTGACCGGCCATCTTCTTGTTCTTGAAGACCCTGCCCGGATCCTGGCGGTTACCGGTCGAACCGAGCGCACGGTGGCTGATCGAAACGCCGTGGGTGGCGCGCATACCGCCGAAGCCCCAGCGCTTCATACCGCCGGCAAAGCCCTTGCCCTGGGTGTGACCGGCAACATCGACCATCTGGCCCGGCACGAAGTGCGAGGCGGCGATGGTGGTGCCGACTTCGAGCAGCGCATCGTCAGCGACGCGGAATTCCGCAACGCGCTGCTTCAGCGAAACTTCGGCCTTGGCAAAGTGTTCACGCTGCGGCTTGGCAACATTCTTCTGCTTGGCCGCCCCGGCGCCCAGCTGGACCGCGACATAACCGTCGCGATCAGCGGTGCGAACCGAGACCACCTGGCAATCTTCCAGCGCCAGAACGGTAACCGGCACGTGCCGACCGTCCTCCTGGAACAGGCGGGTCATCCCCACCTTCTTGGCGATCACGCCTGTGCGCATGATCAGTCTCCTACAGAGGCCTGCAGGGACCATCCCCACAGGCGTGTCCAGCCCGAATTGTGATACGAGCCCCGTCCGGGCTGGATGCTCCCTGGCTGGCCGAAACCGGCCGGAAGCGAGACGGGGGACGCATGCCCGGTCAGTTGACCGGAGGTATCCCTTGTGTCCGCGCGAGAAGGTTCTCGCGGAACCGGCCGAGGCCGGAAGGATGTGAACCCGAAGGTTCGAAACTGGTCGTCGAGAGCGGCTTACGCCAGCTTGATCTCGACATTTACGCCAGCCGCCAGGTCGAGCTTCATCAGCGCGTCCACAGTGGTGGCGTTGGGCTGCACGATGTCGAGCAGCCGCTTGTAGGTGCGTACCTCGAACTGCTCACGCGACTTCTTGTCGATGTGCGGTCCGCGGTTCACGGTGAATTTTTCAATTCTCGTCGGAAGAGGAATGGGGCCCCGGATCAGCGCGCCGGTACGGCGGGCGGTGTCCGCGATTTCGCCGGTCGCCTGGTCAAGCACACGGTGATCGAATGCCTTCAGGCGAATGCGGATATTCTGAGCTTCCATTGTTTCCTGCTACCGATGAGAAAGAGCAAAGAGGGGCGCGAACCCCTCAGAAAAAACCGACCGCCGGGGGAACGAATCCCCCGGCGGATGCGGGCCTATATTACTTCGTGATCTTGCTGACAACCCCCGAACCGACGGTGCGGCCACCTTCGCGAATTGCGAAGCGCAGACCTTCATCCATCGCGATCGGTGCGATCAGCTTGACCGAGAGGGCAACGTTGTCGCCCGGCATGACCATTTCGGTGCCTTCCGGCAGCACGACTTCACCGGTCACGTCGGTGGTGCGGAAGTAGAACTGCGGGCGGTAGTTGGCGAAGAACGGCGTGTGACGGCCACCCTCGTCCTTCGACAGCACGTAGACTTCGGCGCTGAATTCGGTGTGCGGCGTGACCGAACCGGGCTTGGCCAGAACCTGGCCACGCTCGACGTCTTCACGCTTCAGACCACGGACCAGCGCGCCGATGTTGTCGCCGGCTTCACCCTGATCGAGCAGCTTGCGGAACATTTCGACGCCGGTGACGACGGTCTTCTGGGTGTCCTTGAGGCCGATCACTTCGACTTCTTCACCGACCTTGATGATACCGGTTTCGACGCGGCCGGTCACAACCGTACCACGGCCCGAGATCGAGAACACGTCTTCGACGGGCATCAGGAAGGGCTTGTCGGTCGGGCGCGGCGGCTGCGGGATCGCGGTGTCGACAGCGTTCATCAGGGCAACGATCGATTGCTTGCCGATGGCTTCGTCGCGGCCTTCGAGCGCGGCCAGGGCCGAACCCGGGATCACGGGGATCGCGTCGCCGTCAAAGCCGTAATAGCTCAGCAGTTCGCGGATTTCGAGCTCGACGAGTTCGAGGATTTCGGCGTCGTCGACCTGATCGACCTTGTTCATGTAGACGACCAGCGCCGGAACGCCGACCTGACGGGCGAGCAGGATGTGCTCGCGAGTCTGCGGCATCGGACCGTCGGCAGCGTTCACCACCAGGATGGCGCCGTCCATCTGTGCCGCACCGGTGATCATGTTCTTCACATAGTCAGCGTGGCCCGGGCAATCGACGTGCGCATAGTGACGCGCAGCGGTCTCGTACTCAACGTGAGCGGTCGAGATGGTGATACCACGCTCGCGCTCTTCGGGAGCCTTGTCGATGTTGGCAAAGTCAACTGCGGTTCCGCCGTTGATTTCAGCCATCACCTTGGTGATCGCGGCGGTCAGCGTGGTCTTGCCATGGTCAACGTGACCGATGGTGCCGATGTTGCAGTGCGGCTTGTTCCGCTCGAATTTAGCCTTAGCCATTGTCTCAAACCTTCTTTCGCTTTGAATTGAATCTGCGGCGTTTGGACGGCGCCCGCTGAATCAGGCGCCGCCCCTAGTCTCATCTCGCCTATTAGGCAAGCTTCTCCTTGATCTCGGTCGCGACGTTTGCCGGGACCTCGTCGTAATGGGAGAAAAACATCGAGTAGTTGGCCCGGCCCTGGGTGAACGAGCGCAGCTGGTTCACGTAGCCGAACATGTTGGCCAGCGGGACCATGGCCTCGACCGCCTGGGCATTGCCGCGGGTGTCGGTGCCCTGGATCTGGCCGCGGCGGCTGTTCATGTCGCCGATGACGTCGCCAAGGTATTCCTCGGGGGTGACGACTTCGACCTTCATGATCGGCTCGAGCAGTTTGATGCCGGCCTTCTGGGCGACTTCACGCATGGCACCGCGTCCGGCGATTTCGAAGGCCAGGGCCGACGAGTCGACATCGTGGTACGCACCGTCGTAAAGCAGGACTTCGAAGTCGATGATCGGGAAGCCGATAAGGCTGCCGGTCTCAGCGGTTTCGCGGAAGCCCTTTTCGATCGCGGGGATATATTCCTTGGGAATGTTACCGCCCTTGATTTCGTCCTTGAAGACAAAGCCCGAACCGCGCTCGCCCGGCGTGACCTTGACCTTCACGCGGCCGAACTGACCGGTACCGCCGGACTGCTTCTTGTGGGTGTAATCGATATCCACCGGCTTCGCGAGGTATTCGCGGTAAGCCACCTGCGGCGCGCCGACGTTGGCTTCGACCTTGAACTCGCGGCGCATGCGGTCGACGATGATGTCGAGGTGCAGTTCGCCCATGCCCTTGATGATCGTCTGGCCCGATTCGTGATCGGTCGAAACGCGGAACGAGGGATCCTCGGCCGACAGGCGGTTGAGCGCGACGCCCATCTTTTCCTGGTCGGCCTTGGTCTTGGGTTCCACCGACAGTTCGATCACCGGCTCGGGGAATTCCATGCGTTCCAGCACGATCGGCGACCGTTCGGCGCAGAGCGTGTCGCCCGTGGTGGTTTCCTTCATGCCGGCCAGCGCGATGATGTCGCCAGCGAAGGCTTCATCAACGTCCTTGCGGTCATTGGCATGCATTTCGAGCATGCGGCCGACCTTTTCCTTCTTGTCCTTGACCGAGTTCAGGTAGGTGCCCTTGACCAGCGTCCCCGAATAGATGCGGATGAAGGTGAGCGAGCCGACGAACGGATCGTTCATCACCTTGAAGGCCAGCGCGCTGAACGGCGCATCGTCGGTCGGCGGACGGCTGTCCTTTTCGTCGCTGTCCATCTTGACGCCCTGGACGTCAGGAATGTCGAGCGGCGAAGGCAGGTAGTCGACCACGGCGTCGAGCAGCGGCTGGACGCCCTTGTTCTTGAAGGCCGAGCCGCAGCACACCGGAACGAACGACTGATTGAGCGTGCCCTTGCGGATGCACGCCTTGAGCACGTCGACGCTCGGTTCGGTGCCGTCGAGATAGGCTTCCATCGCATCGTCGTCCTGCTCGACCGCCATTTCGATCAGTTCCATGCGGTACTGCGCGGCTTCGTCGGCAAGATCGGCGGGAATGTCTTCATAGAAGAATTCGGCGCCAAGCGATTCATCCTTCCAGATGATCGCGCGGTTGTGGACCAGATCGACCAGACCCTTGAGGTCGGCTTCGAGACCGATCGGGATGTAGAGCACGGCAGGACGCGCACCGAGGCGGTCGATGATCGACTGCACGCAGTACTTGAAGTTGGCGCCGGTGCGGTCGAGCTTGTTGATGAAGCACATCCGCGGAACGCCGTACTTGTCGGCCTGGCGCCACACGGTTTCCGACTGGGGCTCAACCCCGGCGACGCCGTCAAAGCAGGCCACCGCGCCGTCGAGCACGCGCAGCGAGCGTTCGACTTCGATGGTGAAGTCGACGTGGCCCGGGGTGTCGATGATGTTGATCCGGTGGTCGTTCCAGAAGCAGGTGGTCGCGGCCGAGGTGATCGTGATCCCGCGCTCCTGCTCCTGCTCCATCCAGTCCATGGTGGCGGCGCCGTCGTGGACTTCGCCGATCTTGTAGGACTTGCCGGTGTAATAGAGGATGCGCTCGGTCGTGGTGGTCTTGCCGGCGTCGATGTGCGCCATGATACCGATGTTGCGGTACATCTTGAGCGGATGGCTGCGGGCCATGTCGGGTTCCTTAGTGGGTCTGGAAGGGGAGCCGCTAGGGCCTCCCCGCCCATATAGTTACGATTGTGACAGCCGAAAGACGCCTTACCAGCGGTAGTGCGAGAACGCGCGGTTGGCGTCGGCCATGCGGTGCGTGTCTTCGCGCTTCTTCACCGCGTTGCCGCGGTTGTTGGCGGCGTCGAGCAGCTCGGCCGAAAGCCGCGCCGACATCGTGGTTTCGCTGCGGTTGCGCGCGGCGGTGATCAGCCAGCGGATCGCCAGCGCCTGGGCGCGTTCCGGACGGACCTCGACCGGGACCTGATAGGTCGCACCACCGACGCGGCGCGAACGCACTTCGATCTGCGGCTTCACGTTGTTCAGGGCATCGTGGAACAGCTGGATCGGATCGCTCTTGGCGCGCGTTTCCATGGTCTCCATCGCACCGTAAACGATGCTTTCGGCAACCGACTTCTTCCCGTCGAGCATGAGGTTGTTCATGAACTTCGACAGCACCTGATCCTTGAACTTGGGATCGGGCAGGATTTCCCGCTTCTCGGGACGACGACGACGTGACATTTTCGCTAACTCCTTCGGAGTGCATCTCCAGCCCGCTCCCCCTGCCCGGCCACCCGACGATAGTACCCTATGGGTGGTCGGGCAGGGGGAGCGGGCTGGCGATGCAAGCCTTTGGCGGATGCCAAAGGCGCACCAAACCAATGAAACTTACTTCGGACGCTTGGCGCCGTACTTCGAGCGGCTCTTCTTGCGATCCTTGACGCCCTGGGTATCCAGCACGCCGCGCAGCACGTGATAACGCACGCCGGGAAGATCGCGCACACGCCCGCCGCGGATCAGCACGACGCTGTGTTCCTGCAGGTTGTGGCCTTCGCCCGGGATGTACGAAATGACTTCGCGCTGATTGGTCAGGCGGATCTTGGCGACCTTGCGCAACGCCGAGTTCGGCTTCTTCGGGGTCGTCGTGTAAACGCGGGTGCAAACGCCGCGCTTCTGCGGGTTCTGCTCCATCGCAGGGACCTTCGACTTGGTCTTCTGCGGAACGCGGCCCTTGCGGACCAGCTGGTTGATCGTAGGCATGAAGTGCTCTTCACCTTAGGTATGGCCGGATCGGCAAGGCGAAGGGCAACCGAATCGCGCGGGGGGAGCACCGTGCATTCCCGCGAAAGGCGGGAGCCGCAGGCCCCAGGGCGCGAGTCTGAAACGCTCCACCCGACTGAAAAGACCGGGTTACTTTGACGGATAACCGGGCCCTAGATATCCTGGGACCCGACGCACCGGCAATGTTCAGCTCAATCCGGAACAGGTCCGGAAGCGCGGGCCATTAGGGGCAATGTTGGATTCGGTCAAGCGGGACTGCGCCGCCCCGCCCGCTCAATCGTCGTCGCGGTCGTGCCCCCGGCCCCGCCCGCCGTGGCGGCCGCGGTCCCGATCGCCGCGGTCGTCGTGGTCCCAGCGCTGCCAGTTCCCGCCCGGCCGGTCGCCGCGGCGGAAGTGCCGCCCGTCGTCGCGGCGCCAGCGGTCGCGGTCGTGGGTGCGATAGTAATAGGTCCCGCCGCTGCCCCAATAGCCGTCATAGACCGAGCCGTAATAGCCATCATACCAGCCATAGCTGCGCGGGTAAGAATAGTTGGAATAGCTGTGGGGCCGGCTGTAGCCATAGCCATAGCCGTAATCGTCATAGCAGCCCGCCAGCGGCAGCACCGCGAGCGCCAGGCCGCCCACCATCAGGGATCGTTTCATCGTCGTCTCTCCATCGCATTGCGTCACCGCGCGACGGCAGACCTGCCGGGACCGAGCCCCCCACCAGCCTCAGCCAGACCCGCCGGGCCGGCTTTGATGGCAGGCAGGGTAATGCGGGGAGGTGAGCGGGGGATGAATGGGGGTGGGCACTTCGTTGAAAAATGTAGCGGCTGAATATGAAATGCTTCACCCAACTGACAAGACCGGGTTACTATGACGGAAAACTGGGCAAAAACACGACGCACCGGCGATGTTCAGCGGAATCCGGAATGACCCGGAAGCATTGGCAACTGGATTAGAACTTAGCAGTGAGGTTAAGAACCACCATCATCCTTTGGAACCTCAAAAATTCCATTAGCCTTAACTCGTCGCAAGGCTTCTTGACGCGCGTCGATGGTCCGCTGATCGACGAAACTCCGCACCCTATTTTGCCCACCGTTGTAAGCAGCAGGCCTTCTATCGGCAGCATTAGACGATTCGAGGTAACTTCCTGAAAAATTTAAGAGAAACTGCGAATTTTCATTTTTCGGCTTCGCCATCTCCAACCCCTTATCGAATCAACCCCCTTCGACCTGCTCCTTTTGGGCGAGGTCTGCAATAACCTTATCTTCATAATCCCTCTTGGCATCCAGCGGCACCCGAAAGACTGGAACTGCCTCCCACCTATTTCGTCTTACTATTTTGCCTCCGTCCTTTCGATCTTTTGGTGTCAGGAAAATTTTGAAATATATAGAAGGCGCCACACCATCATACTGCCTAAACAATACTTTCCCCCCCTCATCCGGTATTTCAGTTATTGCATCATAGTGCAACCTCAAGGCTAAGCTCTTTTTGTATGGTTTTATATATACCACTTCCTTTATTCCGGCCGCAACAATATGGCGTGCACAATTATGACATGGATATGTGTTAGTAAAAAGAGTAGCTCCGACCAGCGAGTGCTTCCCCTCACGAGCAACAGATAATATTGCCTCCATTTCAGCATGTATTGATCGCGAAAATTCTATCAATGATTTTACATCAGATTTTGCAACTGCTTCTTCAATCGCCAGTTTTTTCTCGATATCAGCACCTTCGATTTTAGCAACATTCTCGACTACTTGCTTAATTATTCTCTCTTTATTCTGATCATTATGACATACCCCACCAGCCCAGTTGTGGCATCTAAAATCTCTATCAACGAAATCTTTTGACTGCATATCTAAAGATCGTCGGTCGTCTTCATTGTAGAGCCCTCCACCAAACTTTGGAACATCATTCCAACCAATGGCAATAAGTTCCCCATTAGAAGAAACAATAGATGCGCCCACCTGTCGGGACATGCAGGCTGATTTAGCCGAGGCAGACTCAGCTTCATACATCGTTGACTCGCGCAATGTTGGGGTTCTAACCGATATATCGAATATTAACTCAAGAAAGCGATCGAGTGCCTCACTAACGTCCATCTCTCTTCGGTCATTGCATATAAAAAAATCAGCTTCGACAAATACATTTCGAGTGTCTTGACCGAAAGTTAGTACTTCGCCCTGATCACGATCCATCACCTTCACTCGTTCTTCCTCAGGAAAACCGAGATCTTGAAGTCTCTTATTTCTAATTTGATCGGGCGCAAATACACCTATTACACAAAGAGAATCGCCATATATTGATCTAAGCAAATCAAGTTCATCTTTATGCTTAATTGAATCAATAATATAAGCTCGCCTACCGGGAAGCTCTACGTCTCCCTCATATCCACCTTTGTCCTTACGAAAGATATACATCTTTTCTATTGTTTTCTCTATTAGGTAGTTGTTTCCATACTTACTTCTTAATTCGTTACCGAGATCTTGCATATTACTTACATATGATACGCTATTTTGTGGCTTTGGCGCCATCGCGCCGATCAAAGGAGCCTTTTCACGGATTACATCACTTGGCTTCAGAATCGGAGGGCATTCGTATTGATATGGGCCAGTAAGCTTCTCTCGAATAAGCTCAGCCGCCATCGACACGCCGGATCCGAGCGGACCGACAAGCGCAAATACGAGCTCATTGGACAGCCGCTCTAGTATCTCCTTCGCAACCCCGGCTCTGTTTTCATCGTTAGCCGCCTTCTTGGGTTGAGTTGCCATTGGACTACCTCGCAAATTTTAGCTCCAAGGCCTTTAATACTATAATTTCAATCTGGGATAGCCCCACGACAGGAAAACCATTTTCCTACACCCCGCCCCTCACGCTAAGGTGCCCTTCCACGGGGGAATCCAACACCTTGGCCTGAAAGGCGCCCGTGCCCGTGTCTGCCCCGCCCCGCTCCACCCGCAAAACCCCGCGCCAGGCGACGTCGCTGGTCGCCTATGATCCCGCGCCCGAGCCGGAGGCGGAGGATCCGCTGCTGCAATTTGCGCCCTATCGCCACCCCTGCCCGCGGCGCAATTCGATCACGCCGGACAAGCAGCGCATGTTCATCGCCACCCTTGCCGCCAGCGGGATCGTCAGCCAGGCGGCGCGGCGGATCGGCAAGAGCCTGGAGGCGCTGTACAAGCTGCGGCACCGGCCCGGGGCCGAGGACTTTGCCGCGGCGTGGGACGCGGCGGCCGAGCGGGGCCTGACGCGGCTGGAGGACTGCGCACTGGAACTGGCGATCGCCGGGGAGGAATTGCCGATCGTCTCGGCCGGCAAGCTGCTCGGCACCTATCGCAAGCACAATTTCGGCCATATCCGCTTTGTCCTGAGCCAGCGGCGCGCGGCGCGCTGGGCGGCGGAGGGGGCGGCGACCGCGCGGCTCGTCCCGGGGCATCCGGTCTATGAACGGCTGAAGCGCGAGTGGGAGCACGCCCAGGCCGAGGAAGCGGCGGCGAACAGCGAGGCGATCGTCCAGGAGCTCAACGCCCGGTTCGAGCGCATCCTCGAACGGCGGAAGTCGGCGCAGGAGCTGGCCGGGGCGGACGAGGACGGGGAAGAAGACTAAAGCGCGAAGCTGGGCCGCTGGGCCAGCCGGGCGCGCCAGGCGGCGACGGCGGGGCGGCCTTCGTCGGGATCGACCTTGACCCATTTGGCGAAATCGAGCGCGACCCCGGCGGAAATGTCGGCCAGGCTGAAGGCATCTGTCGCCACCCATTCGCGCCCGGTCATGTGTTGTTCGAACCGGTCGAGGAAGTGGCCCAGTCGCGCCCGCCCGCGCTCTGCCAGTTCGGGGATCTGCGCGTAGTTGTGCGGGCCGGGCAGCGCGCGGTCCTTCATCCCGCGCGCGGTGTTGCGCAGCACTTCGGCGATGGCCATGAAGCATTCGCCCTCGATCCGGCTGTTCCAGCTCGCGACCGCGGCCTTTTCCAGCGGCGTGGTGCCGAGCAGCGGCGGCGCCGGCTGCGCCGCTTCGGCCCAGGCGGCGATGCCGGCGTTGTCGGTCAGGCTGGCGCCGTCTTCCAGCACCAGCACCGGGACCGTGCAGGCCGGGTTGATCGCGCGGAAGGCATCGCCCAGCTGCTCGCCCTGCCCCAGGTCGATCTGGACGACGTCGTGGGCAATGCCCTTTTCCGCCAGCACGATGCGGGCGCGGCGCGGGCTGGGGGCGGTGGCGCAATCATAGAAGGTCGGCATCGGTATCTCCCTTTTGCCGGGCAGGATAGCGCGGCGCGGGCCCCTGCGCAAAAGGGCTTTCCTTCCCTCAACGCGATGATATACTGTTACACGAATCGCCGATGTGCGATAGCGCCTCACCCACGAAGGCGCAGGCCAGCGGCGGTCCAACCACAGGAGGATGCCATGACCTATGCCAGTTCGATCGATACCAAGGGCCGTGTCGGAACCTTCGCCGCGGTCGCCGCGGTGCAGCTCGTCGTCGGCTATGCGCTGATTGCCGGGCTTGCCGCCAAGTTCATGCCCAAGGTGCCCGCCACGCGGACCGAGGCGACCAACTTTCGCCTGCCCCCGCCTCCGCCGCCGCCGGAGCAGCACACGCGGGTCGATCCCAAGCCGCTGACCAAGACCCCACCGGTGCATGACACCCATCAGCCGCTGCCGATGGACCCGCCGACTTTCACCACCGTGTCCGAGCCGGTGTTCGACGGCGGGACGCTGGGCGGCACCGGCCACGACATCGGCGAGGTGCGCATTCCCCAGCCCGATCCGCCGCCCCTCCCCAGCTTGGTCCACGGCGCCAGGCCGCGCGGCAATCCCGGGCTGTGGGTAACCGCGGACGACTATCCCTCGGCCGACCTGCGCCAGGAGCATGCGGGCGTCACCCGCTTCCGGCTCGAGGTCGGGATCGACGGACGGGTCCGCGATTGCACCGTCACCGGATCGAGCGGGCATCCGGGGCTTGACCAGGCGGCCTGCGCCAAGCTGACCGCCCGCGGCCGCTTCGACCCCGCAATCGACAGCACCGGCGCGCGCCTGCCCGGCAGCTATTCCAGTTCGGTGCGCTGGCAGATCCCGGAGTGAGGGCCGCCTGACCGGCCAGTACCGATCCGCCCTGCCCGGACCCGACCGGGCGGGGCGACCACGTGCGCCGGCAATTTCCTCGCCGTCAGATCGATCGCGATCGGCGGCTGGCCGGCCCTGTCACCTGCCGCTGTCGTTGCAATTCGGCCCCTGACCCTTCATGCTGCACCCAAGGGGAGTTTCAGGGCATGGCGTTATCACTCGCGATCAAGGGCGCGGGCCAGGCATGACCGGCGACGATACGTCCGACGCAGCCGCAGACCGGCCGGTGCGCGTCTTCCTCAGCTATTCGCGCAAGGACCGGACGCGGGCGATAAAGGTCGTCAACGCACTTGAGGCCAATGGCCTGTCTGTGTGGTGGGACGGCATGCTGGAAGTCGGCCAGGCCTTTGCCCATTCGACCGAAACCGCCCTGGAGACCGCCGATGCGGTGGTTGTGCTGTGGAGCCAGACCGCGATCCAGTCGCACTGGGTGCGTGATGAGGCGACGCGCGGACGCGATCGCGGCTGCATGGTCCCGGTCTCGCTTGACGGCGCGCAACCGCCGCTGGGGTTCCGCCAGATCCAGTACATCAAGCTCGACAAGTGGCGCGGCAAGGCCAATGCGCGCGAATTCGTCGATCTGGTCCATGCCATCCACACCACAGCCGGATCGCCCAACAGCCAGCTCAATTTCAGCGCGGCGGCGGCACCAGCTTCGCGTGGGCTGTCGCGGCGGGGCGTACTGGCGCTGGGCGCCAGCGGTGCGGCGCTGCTGGGCGGGCTTGCCGTATGGAAAGGCGGCTGGCTGACCGGGCAAGACATACTCAACAGCGTTGCGGTACTGCCGTTCCGCAATCTCAGCGGCGATCCGGCGCAGGTCTATTTTTCCGACGGTCTGTCGGAAGAACTGCGCACGATGCTGAGCCTCAATCGCGGATTGGAAGTTGCCGCAGAAACCTCGTCCAGTCAGCTCAGCGAGCAAGGCAAGACCCCGGGCGAAATCGCCGATGCACTCAAGGTCGCCTATGTCCTCGACGGCAGCGTGCGCCGCGCGGGCGATCTGCTGCGGATCACCGCCCGCCTGATCGACGGCAAGACCGGCTTCGAAAAGTGGGCGCAGAGTTTCGACCGCAAGGCCGACGACGTGCTGGCTGTGCAAAGCGAGATCGCCACCTATGTCGCCGATGCGCTGGCCGCGCAGGTCACCACAACCACCGCCGGCAGCGGACGCACCGGCAATGCCAAGGCCTTCGACGCCTATCTGCGCGGGCGCGCGCTGATCAAGCAGGCGGCCAGCGAGCAGACCGACCGTGCCGGACTGGCCGCGTTCGAACAGGCCGTGGCGCTCGATCCGAAATTTGCGCTGGCCCATGCTTCGCGCGCGACGGCTCTGGCGGTCATCGCTTCGTCCTATGCCGCTGGCGGAGAGAGCGCAGCGCTGGTCCGGAAGGCGTTGGAAGCGGCGCGCATGGCAGTCAGGCTCGCGCCCGACATGGCCGAAGGGCAGTTCGCGCTTGGCTATGTCCTGGCCGTGGTCAAACTGGATCTGCGCGGTGCCCAGCTGCCGTACAGCCGGGCGGTTGAACTGGGCTTCGGCAATGCCGACATCCTGACTGCCTATGGTGACTTCGCAACCAACATTGGCCGCTTTGACGATGCCCGCAAGACGATCGACCGGGCGTTGCGGCTCGATCCGGTCAATCCTTCGGTCCAGCGCAGCGCTGCGCTTCTGGCATTCTTCTCACGCGACTACGCGGCAGCGCAAACGGCCTTCAGTGCTGCCCTCGCGCTCAATACCAAGGTCGGGGTGATCCACGGATTTCTTGGTCACACTCTGCTGATCACCGGCAAGACGGCAGAGGCGCTCGACCATTACGGGCAGGAGCCGCTGGCCCTACTGCGCCTGACCGGCCAGGCCATCGCCGAAATGAAGCTTTACGGCGAAGAGGCGGGCGAAGCGCGGCTCGCCGAGCTGATCAAAGAATTCGGCACCAACAGCGCTTATCAGCAGGTGCAGATCTTCGCCCAATGGGGCCGCCGCGATGCCGCACTGGCAGCGCTCGACCAAGCGATGACCCTGATCGACAGCGGCTTGGCGCAGTTGCGCAACGATCCGCTGCTTGACCCGATCCGGCCTTCACCGCGCATGGCCGCAGCCTTGCAGAAACTGGGATTTAGCTGAAAACAAAGGCAAACCCGGATTCGACAAGCGTCCCCCTTTGAGGCACACTTTTAGCCGCCCGCTGCATTGGCGCACGGGCGACCATCGAAGGGGGATCCATGAAAAAGACTGCTCTCGTAGCCGCTCTCGCCATCGCCTCGCTCGGCCTTGCCGGGTGCGAAAAGAAGGCTGAAGAAGCCGCCGAAACCGCAACCGAAGCCGCTGCTGATGCCAGTGACGCCGCCGCCACAGCCAGTGATGCCGCCGCGACGGCCAGCGACGCTGCAGTCGAAGCTGCCGATGCCGCGACCGACGGCCAGGGCAGCGGTGTGACGCGTCCGCCTGCTCCGTAAAAGCAATCGGGGCGTTCGCTGGTGGCGAGCGCCCCGATCACTACATGCAATAACACGAACAAGGATTGTGCGCCCGGGTCGCGGGGAGGACTGAGGCGATGTACCGCAAGGTGCTAGTGATCACAGCGCTGGGCTGTGCCGGGTTGGCAATGCCGGCCACCGCGCAGGATGCCGCTGCCCCGCAATCACTACCGACCACTGCACCGCCGGTTGAGCAGGTAGCGCAGGACGCCGCCGCGCCGGAAACCGCACAGACGAGCCCGCCGCCTGCGCCTGCAGACCAGACGACAGCGTCTGCTCCTGCGCCCGCGCCAGCACCAGCGCGCCAGATCGACGAACGCCCCTTCAATTACAGCGGCTATCATTACCGCGTCGATCTCTCGCCCGTCTATGCCCCCGCGCTCGACCGCCTGACCGAACAGGTCCTGGACGAAGAACGTCCGGCCTATGATGCGTTCATGGCTGGGCTCAACGTGCCGCAGACCAACGCCTTGCTGCGCCTGACCGAGATGATGGACGAATTTGGCGAGCGCGGGGCCTTTGCGAGCTATCTGATTGGCCTGCCCGAAGGTCAGCGCAAGCGGATGATCGATTTCATCGAAGCGCTTGCCCCGACAAACCGCAAGGCCCTCGTCTCGCAGTTCCGCGGCAATCCCAAGGCGAACTGGGCAGCCATCCCCGATCTGCTGGACAAGGCGACCACGATCGAGGCGCAGCTGGTCGTGTTCGGCTATGCCCCGTGCCGATACGTCTCGACGCCCGGTCACGGCCCCTTGATGTACCAATGCACGATACCCGATGGCACGGCGGCGTTCTATGCGAGGTGGCTGATTACCGACGGGAATCGGCCGCTGCGCCGCCTCGTCGCGCCACGCGGCGTTTTCGCGCCCAAGGCGCTGGCGCCGTGGCAGGCGCAGATCTTCAAGTTCGGCAAGGACGCACCGAAGTATACGCCGGGGCAGGAAGCGATAGAATTCAAGACCTTCGGCCGCAACCTGACCGATTACGAGCGCGAACATATCTGCGGCGGATCGCTGATTAAACCCGGCTGGGTACTGACCGCGGCGCATTGCATCGTGCCGCCGCAGGACAGCACGCGGATCGAAGACTTTCTGACCCAGCGCAAGGTCCGCTTGGGCACGATGGATATCGGCGGCGGCGGCGGCTCCGCCTGGACGATCGACGGGATCGTGATCCACGGCCGCGCCAATCCGCGCATTCCGCAAAACGGCAACGATCTGGCCCTGCTCCACGTCGTTGCGCCGAAGACCGTTCCGGGCAAGGTCAACGCCAGCCAGCTGGTCAATCCCGCGCCGATCCGCGTTGCCCCGGCCGATGCGCCGAATCCGCCGCGGGAGGAAACCGTCTATGTCAGCGGCTGGGGGGTGACCGGCATTTCCGCGCAGACCCGGCAGCTGCGCGATGAGCACGGCGCGGCACAGGTCGCGCCGCGCTATCTGCAGACCGCCAGGCTGCAATACCTCGATCCCGATCGCTGCAATCGCGACCCGCGCTTCCAGGGCAAGAAGTACCGGATCAGGCCCGGCCAGCTGTGCGCCGGCAGCCCCGGCACCGAAACCTCGTGCTGGGGTGACAGCGGCGGGCCGCTGGTCGCCAAGGACAAGAAGGGCTTTGTCCTGCTCGGCGTGGTCTCATTCGGGATCGGCTGCGGCGGTATCCGCGCGCCCAGCGCCTTTGCCGATGTCCGCGCCTACAACGACTGGATCGAGCAGGCGCCCAGGCACTTCCAGCGCGGCAAGGTGGTGTCCTGGGCCCCGCCTGCCGCCAATTGAGCCCTCACCCGATCTTAACCCGCCGGTGCTAGGCGCACGGTGAACCGACCACTGCGCCAAGGGGCCTTCGAATGTCGACCACCGCCGCATTTCCGGCTGCCGCGCGCCAGGCTTTTGGCGGGGCCTACCCGAACGATCCGGTCAGGCTGAACCACGGCCTGGTCGGCCACCGCCTGCTAACGCTCGACGCGCTGGCCGACCTGGCCCAGGCGCTGCCGTCCGACAGCATCGAATACAATCCCGGCAACCTGCCGATCGGGATCGCTCCCGAAGCGGTGCCGACACCCCAGCTGGGCGTGATCGACACCATCCGGCGGATCGGCGATGCCGGATCGTGGGTGGCGCTCAAGCGGATCGAGCAGGTCAGCGAATATGCCGAGCTGCTGCGCGACACGCTGGGCGAGCTGCAGGACATCGTGGTCCCGCGCACCGGGCCGATGCTCCAGCTCGAAGGCTTCGTCTTCATCACCTCGCCCGGCGGGGTGACGCCGTTCCACTTCGATCCCGAACACAACATCCTGCTGCAGATCCGCGGCAGCAAGGTGATGACGATGTTCCCGGTCGAGGATGAAGAGCTGCTCAGCGCACAGGCGCACGAGGCCTTTCACCTGGGCCAGCATCACCGCAACCTTCCGTGGCGCGATGCCTTTGCGGCCAAGGGCACGACCTGGGAACTCACCGCCGGCGAAGCGCTGCACGTGCCGGTCAAGCGCCCGCACTGGGTCCAGAACGGGCCCGAAGCGTCGATCTCGCTGTCGGTCACCTGGCGTTCCGAATGGTCCTATGCCGAGGCCGATGCGCGCGCGTTCAATGCGGTGCTGCGCAAGGCCGGACTGACCCCGAAAAGCCCGGGGCTCTACCCCGACCAGAACCGTGCCAAGGCGCTGGCCTATCGCGCGATCCGGCGCGTACGGGGCTAGGCGGGCGGCATCACCCGGGTCAGGAATTCGATCACCGCGGCGTTGAATTCGTCGTTCTTGTCGCCCGCGACCATGTGCCCGGCCCCGCGGATATCGGCAATTTCCAGCGCAGGAATGCGGCGGCGCAGGTCTGCCACGCCGTCATCGTCGACAATGTCGCTTTTCATGCCCCGGACCAGCAGGGTCGGTACCCGGTCGGTCCAGTCGGCCCGGTCCATCAGTTCGAGCAGGTGCTTCGGATCGCCGCGCTCATCGGTCATCATCCGCTGGTCCCAGTGCCAGCGCCAGCGCCCGTCGGGATGATGTCGCAGGTTCTTGTTGAGGCCCGACAGATCCTTGGGCCGGGGGCGTTCGGGGTAATAGGCCGAAATCGCGTCAGCCGCCTCTTCGATGCTGGTGAAGCCGTCGGGGTTGGCCATCATGAAGCCGCGGATCTTGGCCACGCCCTTGGCCGACATCTTGGGGACGATATCAACCAGCACGATCGCCGCGGGTTCCAGCCCGAGCGATGCCGCGACCAGCGCGGTGATCCCGCCCAGCGATGCACCGACCAGCGCGAAAGGGCGCGATCCCTGCGCCGCGACCGCCATCAAATCGCGCGCGCGGGTCTGGATGCCATAGTCGCCATCGGGCGACCAGTCGCTGTCACCGTGACCGCGCAGGTCATAGTTGATCGCGTAATAGCCAGCCGCGGCCAGCTGTTCCTCGCACTTGTCCCACGAATGGCGGGTCTGCCCGCCGCCGTGGCCCAGCACCACCGTCGGCGCGCCATGCCGCCCAGCGACATCGGCGGCAATGGTCAGGCCCTCTCCCACGGGCACGCGGATGGTTTCGCGGTGCATTGCGCCGACGATTGCCCGCCCGCCGCGCCCCGTCAACCGGATTTTAATCGCACGATTAAAGATCGATCAATTCGAAGTCCTGCTTTTCGCTACCGCAATCGGGACAATACCAGTCGTCGGGGATATCCTCGAACCGCGTACCCGGCGCAATCCCGTCCTCGGGCAGCCCAAGCGCCTCGTCATAGATCAGCCCGCAGTTGCGGCAGCGCCACTTGCGCATGTCAGTTCACCGTGAAGCGGATCGGGACGTGCTTGGGCCCGCAGACGAAGTTCGAGATCGTCCGCTCGCCCGCCCCGTTCATCTCGACCGACTTGAGCCGCTTGAACAGCTCTTCCCACAGGATCCGCATTTCCATCCGCGCCAGGTGCTGGCCAAGGCAGACGTGGACGCCATAGCCGAAGGCGATCTGCGGGTTGGCGTCGCGGTCGATGCGGAACGCGAATGGATCGGCCCAGACCGCTTCGTCGCGGTTGGCCGACTGGTACGACAGCATCAGCCAGTCGCCCGCGCGGATCTGCTGTCCGCCGACTTCGCAATCGGCAACGGCGCTGCGCATGAAGTGCTTGACCGGTACTTCCCAGCGGATCGATTCTTCGACGAAGGCATTGATCGCGCCAGGATCGTCCTGCATCTGGCGCAGCAGATGCGGCTGCTGGGCCAGCGCCCACATCGCCCCTGCGGTGGTGTTGCTGGTGGTATCGTGGCCGGCGGTGGCGGCGATGATGTAATAGCCCATCAGCTGGCGGTGGTTCAGGTAGTCGCCACCGATCCGGGCATTGGCGATCAGGCTGTTGACCTGCTCGGTCGGATTGGCGCGGAACCTCTCGGTCACCGCCTTGAAATAGCTTTCAAGCTCCATCGTGGTTTCCCACAGGCTCTTGAGCATATCCTCGGGGCTCAGCTCGGCGCGGGCGCGGTTGAGTTCGGGATCGGCGTTGTTGAACAGTTCCTGCGTCAGCTTGAGCATGAACGCCTCGTCCTCCTGCGGCACACCCAGGACGGTCATGATCACTCGCAGCGGATAGAGGAACGCCACATCCTGCGCGAAATCGACCTGGCCGTCGAAGCTCAGCATGTGATCGACGAACTCGCGCGCGATGCCGCGGATCGCCTCTTCCAGCGGGCGGATCGCGCGCGGCGTGACGTGGGGAAAGACGATACTGCGCAGGGCCTTGTGCTCTGCCCCGTCGAGCGAGACGAGGCTGCGGATCATGTTGGGGTCGCCGCCGGTCAGCGCCTTGACCCGCTCGTTGCCTTCGATGTTGGTCAGGAAGGTCGATTTGTCGCCGTTGTGGAACAGGTCGGGCTGACGCTCGATCTCCTTGATGTCGGCGTGGCGGCTGACCACCCAGAACGGCTCGAATCCGTCAAGTTCGGCCTTGTCGAGCGGCTGGTTGGCCCGGATCGCCCTAAACGCGTTGTCGACCGGATCGCGCAGCGAATAGGCCTTGGGATCGATGATGGTTTCCGCGAGCTCGCGTGCGATGGTCATGCCCTTCTCCTCTCAATTCGCCGGATTCGGGAGGGAGGCTACCGGCAAGGCGGGACAGCGTATTTGCGTCCGATCAATTATTGACATCAATGTCAATATTCCGTGGGGATTGCGCTTGCCCGTGGCGCGCGGCAGTCTGCCGGGCATGTATCGCCCACTTGCCGCGCCCGTCGCTGCGATCGCCCTCGCCGCGCTGTCCGCTTTCGCGGCAAGTCCGGCCCATGCCGAAACCGTCTATGTCCGCGCCGGGCACCTGGTCGATCCCGAGGCGGGGCGCGTGCTAGACGATCGGCTGCTGCGAATCGAGGACGGACGGGTCGCCTCGGTCACCGCCTGGGCGCCGCTGCCAGACGGGGCCAAGGTGATCGACTGGTCGAGCCTGTGGGTCCTGCCCGGGCTGATCGACATGCACGTCCACCTGGCCGACGCCGGACAAAGCGCCGAAGTGCTCGAACCGCTGCTCCATTCGGTGGGCGAGATCGCCTATATCGGCGCGCGCAACGCCCGCACTACACTCAATGCCGGGTTCACCAGCGTCCACGACGTCGGCTCGTTCCGCGGCTATGCCAACATCGATCTGCGCAATGCGGTAAATCGCGGCGACGTGCCGGGGCCGCGGATCAGCGCGGTCGGCGGCTATATCACGATCCCCGGCGGCGGCGGCGAAGTGACCGGGATGGCGCCCGACGTGGCGGTGCCTGACGACATGCGGGTGGGCGTGGTCCTGGATGCCGAAGACACTCGGCGAAAGGTCAATGCGCTGTTCCAGCACGGGGCGGATTCGATCAAGCTGATCGCCACCGGGGCGGTGCTGGCCGAGGGTACCGAGCCGGGCCAGCAGGAACTGAGTGAAGACGAAATGCGCGCCGCGGTCGATGTGGCCAAGGCGCGCGGATCATGGGTCACCGCGCATGCCCACGGCGCGGAGGGAATCAAGGCGGCACTGCGCGCCGGGGTGCGCGGGATCGAGCACGCCAGCCTGATCGACGACGAGGGCATCGCGCTGGCCAAAGCCAAAGGCGCCTTCCTCGACATGGACATCTACGACGGCGACTACATCGATGAAGTCGGCAAGCGCGACGGGTGGAGCGCGGCGATCCTGCGCAAGAACCTGGAAACCACCGAGGCCCAGCGCCAGGGCTTTGCCAAGGCGGTCAAGGCCGGGGTCAAGCTGGCCTTCGGCACTGACGCCGGGGTCTATCCCCACGGCCTCAATGCCCGCCAGTTCAAATACATGGTCCGTTACGGCATGACCCCGATGCAGGCAATCCAGTCGGCCACGACAGTGGCCGCGGCGATGCTGGGGTGGAGCAAGGACGTCGGCGCGCTATCGCCCGGACACTATGCCGACATGGTCGCGGTGGGGCGCGATCCGCTGGCCGATGTCAGCGTGCTGGAAAGTGTGGCGCACGTGATGAAGGGCGGCGCGGTTGTGCGCTAGGCGCTCAAAAACGCGACCAGCGCCTTGACCTTTTTCTGCCGCCATTGCGGCAGCGGCGCGACCATCCAGTAGGCAAAACGGCAGTCCTCGCGCGGCGCGGTGCCGTCTTCGACCAGCAGCGCCGGGATCCGGGCGCGGCCCAGACCGGCGCGGGCCGCGGCCAGCGCCTGTCCGGCATCGCCGACATTCAGCGGCGCGGCCTCGTTGCTGCCGCCGGGCAAGGCATCGCCGGGCCAGGCAATCCACGGCCCATCCCCCACGGTGACCCGTGCCGCTTCGCCCAGCTGGACCCCTTCAAGGTCGCCCGGCCCTTCGGCCCAGCGCACGGCCAGATCGAGATTTGCCTCGGTGAAATCGACATCCGCGTCGGGCACCAGGCTGATCCGTACGTCGGGATTGGCGGCGCGGAACGCGGCAAGCCGCGGTGCGAGCCACGCCGCAAAGACATCGCGCGGACAGGCAATGGTATAGACCAGGCTCGATTGCCCGGCCTGCATCGCCTGGACCGCGTCCTCGAAATGCAGGAAACCAATGCGCAGCGCTTCAAGCCCCGCACCGGCCTCGTCGGTCAGTTCCAGCCCTTTGGGGGTGCGGCGGAACAGGACCACGCCCAGCATGTCTTCCAGCGCGCGGATCTGCTGCCCGACCGCCGCCGGGGTGACCGCCAGCTCATCCGCGGCGCGGGTGAACGACAGGTGCCGCGCCGCTGCGTCGAACACGCGCAGGGCGTTGAGGGGCAGATGGGTCCGCTTCATCGGGCGGGCCCTAGCCCGCCGTGGCCGGCGCTGCCAGCGGGAAGAACGGGATCGCCGCTTCGAACTGCGAACCATCGTGGCGGCGGAAAGTGTAATGCCCCTCCATGCTGCCATGCGGGGTGGTCAGCGGGCAGCCTGAGACATAGTCATGGCTTTGCCCGGGCTGGAGCAGCGGCTGCTCGCCGACCACGCCGTCGCCTTCGACCATGTTGACCATGCCGCGCCCGTCGGTGATCCGCCAATGCCGGGTAAGCAGTTGGACCGCCTGGTCGGATTCGTTCTCGATCCGGATGTGATAGACCCAGAACCAGGTGCCGGCTTCGATGCGCGACTGTTCGGGCAGGAAGTTGACCGCCACCCGGACGATCAGGCCATCGGTCATGGCAGCGTGCTGGAACAATTCCTTCATGCCGCCAAGTTAGCGACGGCAGCCGCATCAGACAATGGCGCAGCGCAAACCTATTTCTGCGGATAGCCGCAAGGCACCCTCTTTTGCGCGCAGGACAGTGCTGATAGCCCATGCGCTCATGCCCCATGTCATACCCGTAACCGAACTGTTCCTGCTGGCGCTGATCATCATCTTTGCCGTGCCCTGGCTGTTCTGGCGGCTGCTGCGCACCGACTATTACGCCCCCCTGGTGGTGGTGCAGATCGTCGGCGGGATCCTGCTGGGTCCGGGCGTGCTCGGCGCGATCTTCCCGGCCTATTACGAAACGGTCTTTGCCCCGCCGGTGATCGGGGCGCTGAACGGGATTGCCTGGTGGGCGGTGATGCTGTTTGTTTTCGTTGCCGGGCTAGAGCTCGATCTTGGCGAGGCCTGGAAATGGCGACGCGAGACCGGGCTGACCGCAGGACTTGCGCTTGGCGTGCCGCTGCTGTTCGGGGCCGGCGCGGCGCTGATTCTGCTGGCACTGGGCAATCCCGCCCACTGGATCGGCGCCAAGGGCCAACACTGGCAATTCGTGCTGGGCGTCGGCATGGCCTGCGCGGTTACCGCGCTGCCGATCCTGGTCCTTGTTCTGCAGAAGCTGGATGTACTGCGCACGGCGCTGGGGCAACGGATCCTGCGCTATGCCAGCCTGGACGACATCATGATCTGGGGCGTGCTGGCGCTGATCCTGGTCGACTGGGAGCGGGTGACCCGCCAGGCCGGGTTCCTGATCGGCTTTGCCATTGCTGTCGTGCTGGTGCGCAAGCTGATTGCCGCCATTCCCGACCGCGACCGCTGGTACATCGCGCTGATCTGGCTGGCGGGCTGCGGCTACCTCGCCGACTGGTCGGGGCTGCACTACATGGTCGGCGCGTTCCTGGCCGGGGCGGCGCTTGACGCCAGGTGGTTCGGGATCGACGCGATCGACCGCTTCCGCGATACCGTGCTGCTGGCCTTCATGCCGGTGTTCTTCCTGTCAACAGGGCTGCGCACGACCTGGGAAATGGGCGGCTACGCCGCGATCGGCGCAGCTGGCCTTCTGCTGTTCGCGATGGTCACCGGCAAGCTGGCCGGGGTCGGCCTGGCGGGGCGCCTGCTCAATTGGGGCAAGGGCGAAAGCTGGATCATCGGCTGGCTGCTGCAGACCAAGGCCCTGATCATGATCATCTTCGTCAACGTCCTGTTCGACAAGGGGATCATCACCAGCGGGGCCTTTACCGCCTTGTTGCTCGCAGCAGTTGGATCGACGATGCTGACGATCCCGGTGGTCTCCCCCGCGCTGCGCCGGATCACTGGGCTGACCGAGAAGGCCGGCTGAGCCGCAGTCAGTCCGGCACGGCCAGCACGTTACGCGGCGGGCAGCGCAGCACAAAGGTATATCCGTCGCGCGGATAGGCCACTTCGATCGTGGCGCGCAGCTTGCCCCGCGGTACTTCCTCGATGATCCGCGAGCCGAAGCCCTTGTTTTCCGGCTCTGAGACCAGCGGTCCGCCGCTTTCGCGCCAATGCAGGGCAAATTCGGCCGCATCGCCGCTGCCGGTGATGGCCCAGCTGATCGTGACCCGGCCCTCGGGCACCGACAGCGCGCCGTACTTTTCGGCATTCGTCGCCAGTTCGTGCAGTGCCATGCTGACCGCTTCGGCAGCCGACGGCACGACCACGACGTCGTCGCCCTCGATCACCACCTGGTCGTTGCCGCGTTCCAGGAAGCGCAGCTGCGCCGCGATCAGTTCGCGCAGCGGCACGTCCGACCAGTTGCGGTGGACCAGCACATCCTGGTTGGCGGCAAGTCCGGCAATCCGCTGCTCAAGCCGCGGAATGAAATCGTCCGAATCGGCCGCAGAGCGCCGCGCCAGCGACTGGATCACCGTCAGCAGGTTCTTGGAACGATGGTTGACCTCCATCAGCAACAGTTCGATCCGCCGTTCGGCATCGCGCTGCTCGGTGACGTCGGTCGCCGTGCCGAACCAGCACACCGTCTTTCCATCTGCATCGCGCGCAGGCACGGCGCGGCACAGGAACCAGCGATAGGTCCCGTCAAACCGCCGCAGCGGGAAGGTGTCTTCCCAGTCGGTCGTGGCATCGAGGGCGTGGCGCACCTCCTCGGTCACCCGTTCGAGATGGTCGGGGTGCACCAGTTCCTTCCACCCCCAGCCCTGCACATCCTCGATTGTTGCTCCGGTGAAATCGAACCAGCGCCGGTTGTACCAATAGACCCAGCCATGCGGATCGGTGATCCAGGCCAGCTGGGCGATATTGTCGGCCATCATGCTGAAACGCTGTTCCAACTCGCTCAGCGCCTGCTTGGTACGAATTTCACCGGTAAGGTCGCGGGCAAGCTTGCTGGCGCCGATGATCCGGCCCTGATTGTCGCGGACTGGTGAGACCAGCACGGCGACATGAACTTCCGATCCGTCCTTGCGCAGCCGCACCGTTTCCATGCGGGTTGCGCTTTCCCCCTGCTTGATCCGGTCGAGTATCAGATCCTCTTCCTGCTGGCGGTCGGCGGGAATGATGCGGCGAATCGACTGGCCGATCATCTCTTCCGCGGTCCAGCCGAAGATTGCCTCGGCCGCGGGGTTCCATGACAGGACCCGGCTTTCCAGGTCTTTCGAGACGATCGCGGCGTCGGATGAATTGACGATCGCTTCGAACAGCTGGGCAGGATCGATGGAGGTACTCATGATGCGTGACCGAAGATGGCGGTGCCCGCAGCCAAACGCAAGGCTATAGCCCAGCCGCGCGCAATGCCTGGTCCAGATCCTCGATCAGGTCCTGCGGATCTTCCAGCCCGACATTGATCCGCAGCATCCCCTCGCTCACCCCCATTTCGGCGCGCGCCTCGGCGCTGACCGAATAGTGCGTGGTCGAGGCGTTGTGGCACAGCAGCGAGCGCGAATCCCCGATGTTGTTGGAAATATCGATCAGGTTCAGGGCGTTGAGCAGCAGGAACGCCTGCTTGCGATCCTCCACCTCGAAGCTGAAGATCGATCCGCAGGCGTCCATCTGCTGCTTGGCCAGGTTGTGCTGGGGATGGCTGGGAAGCCCGGGATGAAGGATGCGCGGCACTCGCCCTTCCAGAAAACGCCCGACCGCCAGGGCATTCTCGCTCTGCCGCTTGACCCGCAGGTCGAGCGTCTCGAGCCCCTTGAGCACTACCCAGGCGTTGAAGGGTGAGAGGTTGGGCCCGGTGTTGCGCTGGAATGGCAGCAGCACGTTGTTGATGAATTCGGCCGATCCGACAACCGCGCCGGCCAGCACCCGGCCCTGCCCGTCCATCAGCTTGGTCGCCGAATAGGCCACCACGTCGGCGCCATGGTCAAGCGGGCGCTGCAGCGCCGCCGTGCAGAACGCGTTGTCGACCACGGTGGTGATCCCGTGCTGCCTGGCCAGGCCGCAGACAAAAGCCAGGTCTACGATGTCCATCGTCGGGTTGGCCGGCGTTTCAAAGAAGAACACCTTGGTATTGGGGCGGATCGCATCCTGCCACTGCTGGTTGTCGCGGGCGTCGATGGTTGTCGTCTCGATCCCGAAGCGCGGCAGCAGGCTGTCAACCAGCCAGCGGCACGATCCGAAAGCGGCGCGCGCCGCGACGACATGGTCCCCGACGCTAAGCTGGCAAAGCAGCGCCGCGGTCATCGCCGCCATGCCGGTGGCCTGGGTGCGGCACGCCTCGGCTCCGTCCATCAACGCGATACGCTCTTCCAGCATCGCCACCGTCGGGTTCTGCAGGCGCGAATAGGTCATGCCCTCGGCCTCGCCAGCAAAGCGCGCAGCGACGGTTTCGGCATCGTCGAACGAATAGCCCGAAGTGAGAAACAGCGCCTCGCTGGTTTCGCCCTGCTCGCTGCGCCAGGTGCCGGCGCGCACGGCCTGGGTGGCGGGACGCCAGGTGCGGGTGATCGAGCGGTCTCTTCCGGTGGAACGTTTCATAGCCCGCGCCTTACGCAGCCGCGCGGCGCGGAGCAAGCATGCTCACCGCGCAAAGGCCCGAGCCAGCGCCGCGTCGGCTACGTCGCTACGCCCGGCTAGATCGAGCACGATTGCGCCTTCGATCATGACCAGGATGGTCTGCGCCGCGCCCGCCGGGTCGGGATCGCCGACCGGCAGATGCGCCGCGATCCAGTCGAGCAATTGCCCGATGATCGTATCTCCGACCGACCGATAGGCGGCCTCTCCCGCAGCAGCTGCAGCCAGAATCTGCATCCACACCCGCATTGCGGGGCGCATCTGCGCCGACCGCGAGAGCGCGGCGAGCTGGTCAAGGCAGGCCTGGCGGGTGGCGGCGCGCGCGGTGATCTGCGCGTCCAGCGTTTCCCCGTACAGCTTGCCAAGCGCTGTCAGGATCTCGGCAATCAAGGCCTGCTTGCTGCCGAAATGATAGATCAGCATGCGGTCGCTGGTGCCTGCCGCGCGGGCCAGCGGACGTAGACTGGCATCGGCCACGCCGTGCTGCAGCACATGTCCGACCATCGCCTGAACCATCGTCTCTTTCGCCTGTACCATGGTCACGCACTCTCTTGTAGCGTGTGCTACATATTTGGACTATGTAGCACACGCTACAAGTGATTCGTTCGACGCAGGAGAGCTTAGCATGACCACGTTCGAAATGCTGTTTACCGCCGGGCTCGTTGTCGCCGTCGGCTTCATCGGCCTCGTCGCCGCCCGGCGCACCGGCAACGGCGACTGGCGCATCGCCGGGCTGATCGGAGCGGCCTTTGCCGGCTATTCGATGATCCCGATCCTGCGCGAAGGTCCGACCGGCTTCTACCCCATCCATGTCGTCAATTTCTGGGGCGTCCAGGTGTGGTTCGACCTGGCCTTGTCGCTGAGCTGCGCGGTGTTTCTTGCTGCTCCGCGGGCCCGCTGCGCTGGCATGGCGCTGGCGCCGTGGCTGCTGCTGGTTCTGCTGGGCGGCAGCATCGGCCTCCTCGCGTTGCTGACCCGGCTGTTCTGGCTGGAAAGGAATGCGCCGACCCAAGCCTGACCGCACCGCAACCCCGTTGCCTTGACGCACGCCGCCCGATAACGGGGCGGCGATGGGCGCGCGCTTTACCTCAGACAAGGATCCCTGGGACTGGTGCGCCGTGCTGGCCGTGGCCTTCCTCGCGCTGGCGTGGTGGCGGCTGCAGATCCCCTCGAAGATCTATTTCGACGAGGTTCACTACGTCAATGCGGCGCGCAAGATGCTGCAGGGGCTGCGCGTCAATGCCGAGCATCCGATGCTGGGCAAGACAATCATCGCCGCCGCGATCCGCCTGCTTGGCGATACCCCCCTGCACTGGCGCATCCCCTCGGTCATTTGCGGCGGCGTGGGGCTCTATGCCTTTTCGCGGCTGGTCTGGTTCATCAGCGGCAATGCCCGCACTACGGTGATGGCGCTGTTCCTGGTGGCGACCGATTTTGCATGGTTCATCCAGAGCCGGATCGCGATGCTCGACATGATCATGGCCGCGTTCGGGATGATCGCGCTGTGGCAATTCGCCGCCGCGGTGCGTCTGCCCCAGCAGGGGCGCTGGCGGCTGGGCTTGAGCGGGCTGTTCACCGGGCTGGCGATGGGGGCGAAGTGGTCGTTCGCCCCGGCACTGGTGCTGCCGGGGCTGGTCTTCCTGGTGCTGCGCCTGCGCCACGGGCCGCGCCTGCTGACCGCCACCAGGGGTGCGCCGGTGCCAGGGATAAGCCTGGTGGAGGCCGGGCTGTGGCTCGGCCTGCTGCCCGCCGCGGTCTATTGGCTGACCTTCTGGCCGGCGTTCCACTGGACCCCCAATCCGGTCAATCCGTGGGATCCGATCGGCTGGCACAGGGAAATGCTGCGGCTGCAGGACAGCGTGGTCAAGCTCCATCCCTATCGCAGCAAGTGGTACCAGTGGGTGATCGACTGGCGCGCGGTGTGGTATCTCTACCAGCCGATCGACGGGGCGCAGCGCGGGATCGTGCTGATCGGCAATCCTTTCACCATGCTGGCGGGCCTGCCTGCGCTGCTCTGGGCGCTGTGGGCGGGCATCTGGCGGCATCGGCGCGATGCGCTGACCTTTGCCGTGCTCTATCTGGTCACGCTGCTGTTCTGGGCGCTGTCGGGCAAGCCGATCCAGTTCTATTACCATTATCTGCTGCCCGGCACCTTCCTGATGGCCTGCCTGGCCCTGGCGCTGGACGATCTGTGGCAGCGGCGCGACCGCTGGCGTTGGCTCGCCCCGGCGGCGCTTGCGCTCAGCGCGGGAATGTTCGCGTGGTTCTTTCCGATCATCTCGGCCTGGCCGCTGTGCTGTGGGCGCCCCAGTTTCCAGTTCTGGATGTGGCTGCATAGCTGGCGTTAATCGATCGGTTAAAGCATAAGGCGGCGAACAGGGAGATTCGCCTTTATGACCAGTTTTGCCCAGCCGCTCGATTTCGTCCGCGGCCCTGCCATGGCCAACCGCTTCATGCTGGCCCCGCTGACCAACCTGCAGAGCCATCCCGACGGCACCCTGTCGGACGACGAAATCCGCTGGCTGAGCAAGCGCGCGGAAGGCGGTTTCGCCACGGTGATGACCGCCGCGGCCAGCGTCCAGTTCAAGGGTCTGGGCTTTCCCGGCCAGCTGGGCATCTATTCGGACGATCATCTACCCGGCCTGACGCGGCTGGCCGACCAGCTTCGTGCGGGCGGCGCGGTCAGTTCGGTCCAGCTCCATCACGCCGGGATGCGCTCCCCTGCCGAGATGATCGGCGAAGCCCCGCAAAGCGCCTTCGACGACGCCGACACCGGGGCCCGCGCCTTGACCACGGACGAAGTCGAGGTGCTGCGCGACGATTTCATCAAGGCTGCGGTGCGCGCCGAGAAGGCCGGGTTCGACGGGGTCGAGATCCACGGTGCCCACGGTTACATCCTCGCACAGTTCCTCGACGGCACGCACAACCTGCGCGATGACCGCTATGGCAGCAACTTCGAAAACCGTTGCCGCCTCATCCTGGAAATCATCGACGGGGTCCGCGCCGTAACCAGGGCCGACTTCCAGGTCGGTCTGCGCCTGTCGCCCGAGCGCTTCGATATCAAGCTCGACGAAGCCAAGGCATTTGCCCAGCAAGTCATGACCGAAGGCAAGATCGACTATCTCGACATGTCACTGTGGGACTGCTTCAAGGAACCAGAAGAGGAAGCGCACAAGGGCCGCCCGCTGATTGAGCATTTCACCGCGCTGGAACGCGGCACGACCCGCCTTGGCGTGGCCGGCAAGATCAAGTCGGCGGCCAAGGTCCAGGCCTGCCTCGATGCCGGTGCCGACTTCGTCCTGCCCGGCCGCGCCGCGATCCTGCATCACGATTTCGCCGCGCGCTGCCTGGCCGATCCCGCGTTCGAATGCATCGCCACCCCGGTCAGCCGCGCCCATCTCAAGGCAGAAGGCCTGGGCGAGGGCTTTATCAGCTACATGGCGACCTGGGCAGGCTTCGTCGAAGCGCCGGTCGAGGCCTAGACCGCCGCCAGGCCCTGTTCGACGCTGCCCAGCCGCAGGTACTGGGCCTGCATCGGCGCGGTCAGCACTTCGACCATCCGGTCGTTCTCGATCCAGAACTCGATGACGTCGAACTGGCCGCCGCGGTTGCAGACCCGCGCCGTCCAGCCCTCGCGCGCGCCGATCGCCAGCACCTGAGCCTCGTCAAGCGGCGTAGCCATGGCGAAGTGCGTGGCGCTGGGGGCGCCCTCGCCGGCCACGCCCACCGCTTCATCGACGCCGTCGACCAGCTGCAGCCCCATGCCGCGCGGATAGACCTCAACCCCGCTGTTCCGCGCGTCCCCGGCCAGGGCCATGAAGCTGGCGCCATTGCCGACCGGCGGGAACGGCACGACGATGTTGCTGCCGAACAGTTCCGCGATCACACCCGCGACCCGGCGCGGTTCGCGGCAATCGATCGAGAGGTGAAAGATCATGGTTCGAGTCTCCGTTTGCTGGGCTCTCAATGAACTTTGGCACAAAATGTGTCAACAAGAATTTGACACATTTTGTGCCGCGCTCTAGCAAGTGCCGCGATGGTCACTGAAAAAACTCCGGTCGACAGCCGCATCCGCGATGCCTTGCTGGCGATCACCGCCAAGGGTCTGCCGCTGACCCATGACCGCGTTGCGCATGAGGCACAAACCTCGCGCCGCACGGTCTACCGCCGCTATCCCGATCAGGACGCGCTGCGCCGCGAAGTCTGGACGCTGCTGTCCCCGGTCGGGGTGATGCGCGGCGATCTGGACTGGCTGCTGGGCGGCGGATTGGCCGAAACCTTCGCCACCTTCGACGGCAATGCCGCGACCATGACTGCGGCAATGGCCAGTGCCGAAGGCCGCGCGATCCGCAACCAGCAGAGCGCCGAGCGGGTCGCTTATTTCCGCACCCTCTACGCCGATTCGCTGGGCGACCTGGCCGAGCCGCAACGGACCCAGGCCCTGGCCGTGCTGCAACTGCTCTCAAGCGGCCTCGCCTGGCGCGAAATGCGCGACCAGTGGGGGCTGGAGGCAAACGGTATGGCCGCCGCATCGGGCTGGGCAATCGAGGCCTTGCTCAAGGCGCTGGCCGACGGTTCAACGCCGGCGGCGGTCTAGCCTAGTACTTGCCCCAGACGAATTTGCTCGACAGCGCGAAGTTCCACACCGAACCCAGCACGATCCCGACCAGCGCGGCCGGATAGTCGTGGAAGCCCAGGCGGACCAGCGCGGTGGCGACGCCGATGTTGGTCAGCAGACCGAAGGCGCAGGTCAGGGCAAAGCGCGCCCAGCCGGTCAGCAGCGGACCGAACCCGCGCAGCCGCTTGTCGGAATAGGTCAGTTCGTTGTTGAGCACGAAATTGAAGGTCATCGCCACCATTGCCGCGGCAGTCTGGCCAACAATGAACGCCACCTCCTTGGGATAGTGGTTCACCAGGAAGCGCGCCCCGAACAGGTTGAGCACCAGCGCCAGCACTGCCATGTGGACGACCACACCCATCGCGCCGATCGTTCCGAACAGGGCGAAGCGGGTCGGGATCCAGCGGCCAAGCCACTTGTCGTAGAGCCCGACGAGGAACTCGAAGATCACCGTGCGGTCGAGCTTGCTCTCGCCCTCGGCGCGGGCGGCGAAGTTCAAGGGAAACTCCTTGACCCGCAGCGGCGCGTCGACCGTGGCGAGAATGTCGAGCAGGATCTTGAAGCCCACGCCCGACAGCCGGTGGGCATCGGCGCGCAGGATCATGGTCGGCAGCATGAAGAAACCGCTCATCGGGTCGGTCAGTTCGACCCCGGTGACCTTGTTGGCGATCCGGTTGGCCAGATTGCTGGCCTTGACCCGGTCGGGCCGGCCCCAGGCCTCGGTGCTGGCGCCTTCGGCGAAACGACTGGCATAGGACAGATCGTAGTCCCCGCTTTCGATCGCGGCGAGCATCTGCGGCAGCAGGGCGGGATCGTGCTGGTGATCGGCGTCCATGACGGCGACCACCGGCGCAGCGGTGGCGCACATCCCCTCGATCGCGGCCGAGGACAGCCCGCGCCGCCCGATCCGCTGGATCACCCGCACGCGGGCGTCTTCCTGGGCCAGCGCGCGCGCTTCATCGGCGGTGCCGTCGGGGCTGTTGTCATCGACCACGATGACTTCCCAGCCGATCCCGCCCAGCGCCGCGTCGAGCCGTTCGACCATGGTGCGCAGGTTGCCGCGCTCGTTGTAGGTGGGCAGGACAACGCCAAGGCGCAGGGTCATGTCAGTCGCTCCAGCACGGCATCGCCGATCGCGGCAGTGCCCATGGTTCCGCCCAGATCGCCGCCGCGTACGCCGTCGGCAAGCGCCTTGGCCACCGCTGCCTCAATCCGGGAGGCTTCCGCGTCAAGGTGTAAAGAATGGCGCAGCAGCATGGCGGCGGAGAGGATCGTGGCCAGCGGATTGGCCTTGCCCTGACCGGCGATGTCGGGGGCCGAACCGTGGATCGGCTCGTACAGCCCCAGCGTGCCTTGGCTGAGGCTTGCGGAAGCGAGCAAACCGATCGAACCGACGCACATAGAGGCTTGATCCGAAAGAATATCGCCGAACAGGTTGCCGGTGACGACGACATCGAACTGGCCGGGATTGCGGACCAGCTGCATCGCCGCGTTGTCGACGTACATGTGGCTCAGTTCGACCTCGGGGTATTCGCGCGCCACCTCGATCACCACGTCGCGCCACAGCTGGCTGGTTTCCAGGACATTGGCCTTGTCGACCGAGCACAGCCGGCGCGCCCGGCCCATTGCCGCCTTAAAGCCGACATGGGCGATGCGGCGCACTTCGTCCTCGGCATAGGCCATCATGTCCCAGCCCTGGCGGCGGCCATCGGGCAGTGTGCGCATGCCTTTCTCGCCGAAATAGACATCGCCGTTGAGTTCGCGCACGATCAGCAGGTCGATCGCGCTGGCAACTTCGGGCCGGAGCGCAGATGCGTCCTCCAATCCCTTGAAAAGTTTGGCTGGACGCAGGTTGGCAAACAGCCCCATCTCCTTGCGCAGGCCCAGGATCGCTTGTTCGGGGCGCAGGTGCCGCTCCAGATTATCGCAATCGGGATCGCCGACGGCACCGAACAGGATCGCATCGCAGGTACGCACCAGCTCCAGCGTCTCGGCAGGCAGCGGGTGGCCGTGGCGCTTGTAGGCCGCGCCGCCGACATCGCCTTCGAACAGGACCATGCCGGGCAAGCGCAGCGCCTCAAGCACGCGCACCGCCTCGCGGGTCACTTCGGGGCCGATGCCGTCGCCGGCCAGAACCGCAATCTTCATCTCTGCTCTATCCCATCCGGCCCAGCCGCTCGCGCAGCAGGGCGCGCGCGCCCATAACATCTGCGCGGCGATCGGCAAGCAGATAGCGCGCGATCTGCTGGCCCAGCCGGTCGAACAGGGTCAACATCGCCGCCCAGTCGCCGTCCAGTTCGGGCGGCGACAGCCCGCCATAGCCTAGTTCGCGCAGCAGCAGCGTTTCGTACGCGATCAACCCCGGCATCCACCCCCGCGCCGAGGGCGCATGGCACACCGCATCGAGCAGCCCTGACAGGGCCGCAAACAGCGAGGGATAGGCCTGACGTTCGGGCAGCGCCGCTGCGGTCAGTGCGGTGACCCAGTTGATCGCGGCGGCGGCCAGGGGCTCGGTCAGCCACGGCCCGCGGCTTTCGAGCAGTTCGATCCGCCCGAATGGCAGCTGCGCATCCGAGCGTGAGCGGACCTCGGCCTCGACCAGATTGCCCGGCACCAACACGGGGCGTAGCACCCGGCCGCGCCCGCCCGCGACATAGGCCGCGACCATGCCGTGCCGCGCGGTCAGCAGGCGGACGATTACCGCGGTTTCGCCGTGGTGGCGGGTCGCGCAGACAATGGCGGGTTCGCGCAGGTCCATCGCTGCGCTGTGGCGACTTGCCGCGCGGCGTGCAACCGCCGCGTCGGCGCTCAGCCCTTGGTCTTGGCCTTGAGCGCGGCCTCGAGCGCGGCGACGCGGGCCTTCAGCGCCTCGCTGTCCTCGCGGGCCTTGGCGGCCATGTCCTTGACCGCGTCGAATTCGTCGCGGCTGACGAAATCGAGCCCGCCCATCGCTTCCTTCATCCGCTCACGCGCGGAATCGCGCGCTTCGCGGCCCATTCCGGCCACGGTTCCGGCGGCGCTGTTGAGCAGCTTGGCGATGTCGGCGAACAGGGGGTTTTCACTCTGCATGGGCGCTAAATGGTCGCTGCGCGTGCTTATTGCAAGTCGATGCTGACCGCCGGGCCGCTCGCCCCGTCGGCCTCGGGATTGGCCTGCAGGAACTGCCAGTTGAGCACGGTCGCGAACAGCACCCAGGCGAGGTACGGCAGCAGCAGCGCTGCGGCGCGCGGGCGGACCTTGCGGAACAGCGCAACCGTGACCAGCACGGCCACGTCGATCGCCAGCAGCAGGTACAGCGCCCCGCTGATCCGATGCAGCCCGAAGAACAGCGGCGACCAGGCCAGGTTGAGCAGCAACTGGACGACGAAGGCGGCAATCGCGATGCCGCGTCCCGCTGCGCCGCGCGCGGCAACAACCATGGCCAGGGCAAAGCCCATCAGCACATAGAGGATCGACCAGACGATCCCGAAGGTCGCCGGCGGCGGGAACAGCGAAGGCTTGGTCAGCGCGGAAAACCACGGATTGTCCGGGCCGCTGCTGGCCGCCATGCCCGACAGGAAGCCCAACATCAGGATACCCGGCACCAGGACCAGCGCCCAGCGCAGGAAAGCAGCGCGCAATTGCGCGGGCGAAGCAAGCTCGGTCATCGGCAGATCCTCGATTCGCGGATGCGATTCTCCCGGATATTGGCGAGGCGCGGCGCAGCGCGCAACCGCGCTATGCCCGCCGCGCAGCGATCAGGAATTCGACGTTGCCTTCCGGCCCCTTGATCGGGCTTTCGACGATACCCTGGACCTGCCAGCCCAGCCCCTCGATCCAGGCCCGCACCTCGTCGCAGACGCGCTGGTGCAGCGCGGGATCGCGGACCACCCCGCCCTTGCCCACTTCGCTGCGGCCAACCTCGAACTGGGGTTTGATCAGGGCGACCAGCTGGCACGGCGTTGCCGCCAGTTTCAGCGGCACTTCCAGTACCTTGGCCAGGGAAATGAAACTGGCGTCGCAAACCACCCAGCTGCACGGCGCGTCGATCTGCTGCGCGGTCAGGATCCGCGCGCTGGTCTGTTCCAGCACAGTTACGCGCGGGTCCTGGCGCAGCTTCCAGGCGAGCTGGTTGGTCCCCGAATCGACCGCAAACACCCGCGCCGCGCCCTTGCTCAACAAGACGTCGGTGAAGCCGCCGGTCGAGCTGCCGATATCCATCGCGGTTGCCCCCGCCGGATCGAGATCGAATGCGTCCAGCGCGTGGGCCAGCTTGATCCCGCCGCGCGAAACCCACGGATGGTCGCGCCCGCGCACCTCCATCGGGGCGTCGGCAGCGACCTGCTGGCCAGGCTTGGCAATCTTGGTTTCGCCCGAAAACACCGTGCCCGCCAGCACCAGCGCCTGGGCGCGGGTCCGGCTTTCGGCCAGGCCGCGTTCGGTCAGCAGCTGATCGACGCGCATTTTGGGCGGCTTGCTCATCGGCCCGGCTCCTTCCATAGAAGCCGGGTGAAGGCAATTCGTTCAAATCCGCGCGTCCTGTTTACCGTCATCGCCGTGACCGCCGCACTGGCCGGCTGCGTTGCGCCCAAGGCGCCGCCGCCGGCCCCGCCGCCGCCCGCGCCGAAGCCGGCCCCGCCGCGCCCCTTGCCCAAACCGCCGGCCGACTGGCGCGATGCGGCGCAGACCCCGGGAACCTGGCAGTGGAACCTCAGCGCGGGCCGCTCAACCGCCAGCTTTGCCGTGGCCGGCGGCCCGGCGATCGCCAGCCTGACTTGCGACAAGACGGCGGGCATGGTGCTTCTCGCGCGGCAAGGCGAAGGTCTCGGCGCCGTACCGATGCAGGTCACCACGTCCAGCGGTTCGCGCCCGGTGCTCAGTGATCCGGCGCGCAGCCCGGCAGGATGGGTCGTTGCCGCCCTGCCCACGCGCGATCCGCTGCTTGACGCCATGGCCTTTTCGCGCGGGCGCTTTGCGCTGGAAACCGCGGGCGCGGCAACGCTCTACCTGCCGAGCTGGCCCGAGCTGAGCCGGGTGATCGAAGACTGCCGCTGAGAGGGTTCGCCGCAGCGCTGTGGATAACGAAATTGCAGCGGCGCGAAGTGACGGATTCTGACGCCAAAAAAAATAACTGCAAGACTTGTTGTGCAGCGCGGAATGATTCACATCTAGGCACAAGGACGGCGCGGAAATCCAGACCGTCCCAGCAGGTCCGCAAGGACTTGCGAACTTGGCTTCAACAGCGCGAAAGGAGGTGACCGATGTCTCATGGTTCAGCAGAGGGGTCGGTAATCCGCAACATGGAGCATTATCGCTGCGGTTGAACCCGGCGATAGAGGCTTCGTGGGCGGCACTTTCCGGCCGCTGACCATGCGAAGGGCTGCTTCCGGATTGACCGGGGCAGCCCTTCTCATTTGTGCCGTTTGAAAATTGCGCCGCGCCGGGCTATCCCGGTCGGCAATTCCACGTCTTGTCGATAATTACGTCAGACTTGCATCGAGCGCAATTTTCATTCAAGGCGTCCCGCGCCTACTTCATCCCAGCAAGGACTTTCGACCCATGGCGACGCTCGCCGATCCGGCTACCCAGTTCACCCGCATGCCCCACCCTGCCCCGACAGCGGCAGAGGTACGCGCGGCGGTGCTGGCCGATCCGGGCTTCGGCAAAGCGTTTTCGGACCATATGGTGACGATCGACTGGGAAGAGGGCAAAGGCTGGCATAACCCCGCGATTGGCCCGCGCGGCCCACTCAGCCTCGATCCCGCGGCGGCGGTGCTGCACTATGCCCAGGAAATCTTCGAAGGACTCAAGGCCTATCGCCTCGGCGATGGCTCGATGGCGCTGTTCCGGCCGCAGGCCAATGCCGCGCGCTTCAATGCCTCGGCCGAGCGGCTGGCCATGCCCGCCCTGCCCGAAGCCATGTTCGTCGATGCGATCAAGGAACTGGTCCGCGCCGATGCCGACTGGTTTCCGACAGTCGAGGGCGGATCGCTCTACCTGCGCCCGTTCATGATCGCGACCGAGGCTTTCCTCGGGGTGCGCCCGGCCAAGAGCTACAAGTTCATCGTCATCGCCAGCCCGGCGGGCAATTACTTCAAGTCGGGCGCCCCGGCGGTGTCGATCTGGGTTTCGGACTATACCCGCGCCGCCCCCGGCGGCACCGGCGCAGCCAAGTGCGGCGGCAACTATGCCGCCAGCCTGGTGCCGACCGCCGAAGCCTTCGAGCGCGGCCACGACCAGGTGCTGTTCCTCGACGCCGCCGAGCACAAGTGGATCGAGGAGCTGGGGGGGATGAACCTGTTCTTCGCCTTTGACGACGGCCGGCTGATCACCCCGCCGCTGAACGGCACGATTCTGCCCGGGATCACCCGCGACAGCCTGCTCGCGCTGGCCCGCGAGGAAGGCCTGGCGGTGAGCGAGGAACCCTACAGCCTCGATGCCTGGCGCGATGACGCCGCCAGCGGCAAGCTGGTCGAAGCCTTTGCTTGCGGCACTGCGGCGGTGGTCACCCCGGTTGGCAAGGTGGCAGACCGCAACGGCGAATTCATCATTGGCTCGGGCGGTCCCGGCCAGCTGACCGGCAAGCTCAAGGCACGGCTGGTGGCGATCCAGCGCGGCGAGGCACCCGATCCGCACGGCTGGGTGGTAAGGCTCTAGGCGACCAGCAGCTTCGCCGCTGCGGGGGCTTCGTCCAGCAGGTCGATCAGCGCGCGTTCGTGGCGCGACAGCCAGCGGGTCTTGCGCGGCAGCTCAAGATTCGCGCGAAACGCCTCCTGCCGCTCGGTCAGGGCGATAACTGCAGGGTGGATATAGGACCGGCGTGCCACCGCCGGAGTGTTGCCAAGCCGCGCGCTGACATGCTCCAGCAGCGCCTTGATCGGCACCTTGCCCTCCGCTTCGGCCAGAATCTCCAGTCCCAGCGCAGAGGCATGCCAGGTGCGGAAGTTCTTGGCAGTAATGTCAGCGCCCGCGGTTTCACGCAGATATTCGTTCACATCGGCCGAACCGACGGGGCTGGGCACACCGTCATCGTCCAGGTACTGGAACAGGTGCTGGCCGGGAAGGTCCTGCATCTTGCGCACGAAGCGGGCCAGGCCCTTGTCGGTAACGGTCATCTGGCAGTCCTTGCCGCTCTTGGCGCGGAAGCGAAGAGTCAGGACATTGCCGCTGGCCCGGGCATGGCGCATCCGCAGCGTGGTCGCGCCGAAGCTCTTGTTCGCCTGCGCGTAGGCCTCGTTGCCGATGCGGATCCCGCCGGTGTCGAGCAGGCGGACGATTGAGGCGATCGCCCGTTCGCGGGTCAGCTGCGGCGCGGCAAGATCGGCCTCGACCCGCTGGCGGATTAGCGGCAGCAGGCGCCCGAAAGCGGCGCAGCCGTCGAATTTCTCGCCCTCCTTGTGATTGCGAAAATCAGGGTGATAACGATACTGCTTGCGCCCCTTGTCGTCGTAGCCGATCGCCAGGATATGGCCGTTGTCGGCCGGACAGAACCAGGCATCGCGGTAGGCCGGCGGCAAGGCAATGCGGTTCAGCCGTTCGATCTCGTCGCGCCGGGTGATACGCTGGCCATGCGGATCGAAATAGGCCCAGCCGCGTCCAGCCTTGCGGCGAGTGATCCCCGGCAGGCTGTCATCGACAAAAATCAGCCGGGTCGTGCCGGCGCGGATCGATCGGGGTTTGCTCATGCCCAGATCAACACCGGTGGCCGCGCGGCGTTCCCGCCGCTCTTGCGCATCGCCCCCGCCGTCGCCACACAGGACAGGTTGCAAGCCGCTACCCAGCCAGGAGATGCCCATGTCCGATGCCGAATATACCCCGCCCAAGGTCTGGACCTGGAACAAGGAAAACGGCGGGCAGTTCGCCAGCATCAACCGCCCGACCGCCGGGGCGCAGCACGAAAAGGTGTTGCCGGTGGGCGACCATCCCTTCCAGCTCTATTCGCTGGGCACGCCCAACGGCCAGAAAGTGACGATCCTGTTCGAGGAACTGCTCGAGGCCGGCCACAGCGGCGCCGAATACGATGCCTGGCTGATCAACATCCGCGACGGCGACCAGTTCGGATCGGGCTTTGTCGCGATCAATCCCAATTCGAAGATCCCGGCGCTGCTCGACCGCAGCGGCCCGGAACCGATCCGCCTGTTCGAAAGCGGGGCGATGCTGCTGCACCTGGCCGAGAAGTTCGGCGCCTTCATCCCCACCGATGCCAAGGGCCGGGCCGAAACGCTCAGCTGGCTGATGTGGCAGATGGGCAGCGCGCCGTTCATCGGCGGCGGGTTCGGCCATTTCTATGCCTATGCGCCGATCAAGATCGAATATGCGATCGACCGCTATGCCATGGAAACCAAGCGATTGTTCGATGTCGCCAACAACCGCCTGGGCGAAAGCCGTTTTCTGGCTGGCGACGACTATACCATCGCCGACATGGCGACCTATGCGTGGTTCGGCCTGCTCTATCGCGGACTGGCCTACAACGACGCCGGCACGTTCCTGTCGATGCACGAATATACCCATGTCGGGCGCTGGGTCGAAGAGATCAGCGCGCGCCCGGCGGTCAAGCGCGGGCAGAAGGTCAACCTGCTGACCGGGCTGATCGAGCGCCACAGCGCGGCCGATTTCGACGCGCTGCCGGCCGAGTAACACACCCCCTTTTCATCGGCGCGCGGCCTCACTATAGGCCGCGCTCCTGATGGGGCGTCGCCAAGTGGTAAGGCACCGGTTTTTGGTACCGGCATTCGCAGGTTCGAATCCTGCCGCCCCAGCCAGCACGCAGCATATGCCTTGAACCTGCGAACAGAAAACGACTCAGGTTCGAGCCGAAGCGTCAGCGCAGGCGACGGCGCGAAGCGTCGGCAATCCTGCCGCCCCATCCAGCACTGCGTCACTGGCCCATCAGTGCGTCAATGCGGCACTTCGCCTTTCACTATGGTAACGCTTGCCGGCCGGCGCATCAGCAGCACCAGTGGCGTGACGACCAGACTGAGCCACATCATCAGGTAGAAATTGTCGATATAGGCAACCATTGCCGCCTGGCGGTTGATCTCGGCATCGACCACCGAAAGTGCGGTGGTGCCCAGTTGCTGGAAGCGGTCAATCGTCGAAAAATCGATCAGCGCGGTCATCGATGCGGTGACGTGCGATGACAGGTCGGAATGGCTGGTCTGCAGGTTACGCGCCAGCAGCGCCGTTGTGATCGCGATGCCGACCGACGCACCCAGCGAGCGCGACAGGTTGAGCAGGCTCGAACCCTCGGTGCGCAGCGGCGCGGGCAGCGTCGCAAAGGCGCTGTTGTTCAGCGGGATGAACAGCAGCCCGATGCCCAGTCCCTGGATAAAGCCGCTGAGGATGACCGGGCCCTGATCGATATAGAGCGACCAGTGCGACATCTGCCAGAACGATGCGGCGGCCAGCGAGAAGCCGACCAGCAGAATCATGCGCGGATCGACCCCGCGCCGAACCAGGATGCCCGACAGCTGCATGCTAATCAGCGTGCCGACGCCGCGCGGCATCATCGCCCAGCCGGTCCCGATCACCGAATAGCCCAGCAGGCGCTGCAACATCGACGGCAGCAGGGCCATCGACGCAAACATGATGATGCCCATGGCGAACATGAACAGGAACGCGGTCACGAACGAGCGGTTGGCAAACAGGGTCCCGCTGAACAGGGTCTGCTTTTTGGTCGTCAGGAAATGGACGCCGCCCATCCACACCGAACAGCCGATCGCAATCGCATAGATCCAGATCTCGATCGATTCGAACCAGTCGACGTGGTTGCCGCGATCGAGCATCAGCTGCAGCGCGGAAATCGCGATTGCGATCATCGCGAAGCCGAAGAAATCGAAGCGTCGCCGAACGATCGGCCGCGATGGCAGTTCGGCAATCATCAGCGCCAGCGCGATCACGCCCAGCGGCACGTTGACATAGAACACCCAGCGCCAGTTCCAGTTTTCGGTCAGCCAGCCGCCGATGATCGGCCCCAGAATCGGCCCGGCCATCAGCCCCATCCCCCAGATCGCCATCATCTGCGCCTGTTTCGAGGGCCGGTTGACGTCGAGCATGGCCGACTGGCTGAGCGGCGAGATGAACGCGCCGGAAATTCCCTGGAGTGTGCGGAACAGGACCATCTGGGTAATGTTCTGGGCCATCCCGCACAGCATCGATGAAAGGACGAATGCGGCGGTCGAGAGAATGAAAAGTCGGCGCGAGCCGATGCGGTCGGCCAGCCAGCCCGTGGTCGGGATCGCCACCGCGCTGGCGACGATATAGCTGGTCAGTACCCAGCTGACTTCGTCCGGGGTTGCCCCCAGCGAGGATTGCATGTGCGGAATCGCGACGTTGGCGATTGTCGTGTCGAGAATCTGCAGCAGCGATGCCGTCATCACCCCGATGACGACCAGCAGCGGATTGGCCACCGGCAGCGAGGCGACATCCTCGACTGGTGCGGGCGGCGGCGGCGCGGCTGCCCTGGCCCTGCCACCCCGGCCCAATGCGGCGGGCGTGCTTGCCATGCCGGCTGCCTTAGCGCGACTTGCCGTCGGTGCGGACGGTGACGTGGCTCGACAGGCCGGCGATCAGCGGGCGCGGGCTGGCCTGGTCGATGGCGATCCGCACCGGCACGCGCTGCGTCACCTTGACCCAGTTGCCGGTCGCGTTCTGCGCGGGGAGCACCGAAAACTCGCTGCCGGTACCGGCGCCGATCGATGCGACATGGCTTTTCAGCTTTACCCCGGGATAGGCATCGAATTCGATCGTGGCGGGCTGGCCGACCTTCATTTCGGCCAGGTCGGTTTCCTTGAAGTTCGCTTCGACATAGCTCTGCGCATTGGCGACGATCGTTACCACCGGCAGGCCGGAGACGATTTCCTGCCCGGCCAGCAGACGGTCGGCCTGGGTGATGCGGCCGGCAAGCGGTGCGCGGACCACGGTGCGGGACAGGTTGAGCTGGGCCGACTGACGCTGGGCCTGGGCCGCAGCGATGGCAGGCAACACGCCCGGCACCTGCGATCCGGTGGCCAGCTTGGCCTGCGCTTCGGTCTGCTTGGCTTCGGCCAGCTTCAGGGTTTCGCGCGCCTGGGCAACCTGGTGCTGCGCTGCCTGATAGGCCGCCTTGGTGGTGAAGCCGCGTTCCCACAGCGCGCGCTGACGCTCGTAATTGGCCTGGGCGAAGCCGATGTCTTCGCGTGCAGCGGAAATATCCGCGCCCGACATCGCCGCCGAGCTGGCCAGCGCGGTGGCATTGGCCTGGGCGCTGGCGATCGCCGCGTCAGCCTGGGCGAGCTGAATCTGATAGGGTGCCTGATCGACCACGAACAGCACGTCCCCGACCTTGACCTGCTGGCCTTCGCGCACCGCGACCGAAACGATCTTGCCGCCGACTTCGGCGCTGACCGAAACCTTGTCCTGCTGGACATAGGCATTGTCGGTCGAAACCTTGCCCTGCAGGCTTTGCCAATAGCCGATCGCGCCGCCGATGATCAGCAGCGGGACCGCCAGCATCAATGCAAGGCGGCGCCAGTTGCGCGGCGCCTTGGCGGGACGGGCAATGTCAGCATCGTCCTGCGCCATCGCATCTTCAAACGGCTGCGCGTCTTCGGCGACGATCTGCGGATCGCGATCAGCCATTGGCCACCACCTGTTCCACCAGCTTGCGCGACAGGTTCTGGCGCACCTGTTCGAGCAGCGTGGTCAGCTTCTGGCGGTCGGTTTCGACAATGCCGTCAAGCGCCTCCTCGATCATCGCGTCGGCCATCGGGCGCAGCTGATCGAGCAGATCGTGCGCGCGCGGGGTGAGGTGCAGGCGCCACGAACGGCGATCGGCGGCGTCGGCGCGCCGTTCCACCAGACCCGCCTCCTGCAGGCGATCAACCATGCGGCACACGGTGATCGGTTCAACATCCAGCTGTTCGGCCAGACCGCCCTGATTGATGCCTTCGTGGCGCTTAAGGGTGACCAGCACCTGCCATTGCGGACGGGTCACGCCAATCGAGCGGGCCCGGGCATCAAAGGCCCGCCGCATCAGGCGCGAGGTATCCGCAAGAATCGATCCGATGTTTTCCATATACTGTGACATATATAACTATGCATATAATAGTCAAGTGGACAGTCAGCGTGAATGGAATCGCAGCCCGAAGCTGCACCCGGACCGGGATGGTCCAACCGGCAATTGGCTGATCGGCGTTGGTCAGGCGCCGAACGCTGCCCACCGATTGCCACCTTGTCCGCAAGCGGCTAGCCCAGAGGTCAGATGACCGAGCCCGCCACCTCACCTCCCGCGCCCGCTGTCCGGCAGACAATCGCGCTGGTCGACGACGATCGCAATATCCTGACCACGGTATCGATCGCACTGCAGGCCGAGGGCTTTGCGACACGGGTTTACTCGGATGGTGAAACGGCGCTGAAGGCGCTGCTCGACAATCCGCCAGACCTCGCCGTGTTCGACATCAAGATGCCGCGCATGGACGGTCTGGAATTGCTGCGGCAGCTGCGCGCCAGAAGCGCGCTGCCGGTGATTTTCCTGACCAGCAAGGACGAGGAACCCGATGAGGCGCTGGGCCTGGCCCTCGGTGCCGACGACTATATCGCCAAGCCGTTCAGCCAGCGCCTGCTTATCGCCCGGATCCGGGCGATCCTGCGCCGCAGCGAACTGCCGCGGGTCGAACTCGGCACGGCTGACACTGGAGAGGATAGCGAGACGATACGCCGCGGCAGGCTGGAGATGGATCCGCAGCGCCACCAAGTGCTGTGGGATGGCGAGCCGGTATCGCTGACCGTGACCGAGTTCCTGATCCTCGAAGCGCTGGCCAGCCGCCCCGGCGTGATCAAAAGCCGCAACCAGCTGATGGACGCCGCCTACAGCGACGATGTCTTTGTCGATGACCGGACGATCGACAGCCATATCAAGCGCCTGCGCCGCAAGTTCCGCGCTGTCGACACCGGCTTCGGCGCGATCGAGACGCTGTACGGTGCAGGCTATTCCTTCACCGATGGCTGAAACCGCTCCCGATTCCGGCAGGCGGCGTCGGCGGGTCTGGACCCGGCGCACATCGTTGACCGTGCGGATCCTGGCGGTCAACATCATCGCCCTCGGGCTACTGGCCGGCAGCCTGTTCTACCTCGATTCGTACCGCAAGCAGCTGCTCGAGGTGCGCTTCAAGCTGGCCCGGGCCGAGGCCGAGATCACCGCCGACGGTCTGGCCGAAACCCCGATCGCCGGGCGCAAGGCGCTGTTTGGGCGGGTTAGCGGCGACCAGGATCTGCGGCTGCGGCTGTACAATTCGCAAGGCGCGCTGATCCTGGATAGCGACCGGGTTTCCGGCGCGGCCTATGTCTTCGTCGATCCCGCCAGCGAGCCGTTCCTGCTACAGGCCGCGCGGCGCATCGACAGGGGCATGAATTTCATTCTGGGGACCACCCCGGTTCCGGTCTATCGCGATCCGGCGATCGACAACGTCGCGGCCTGGCCTGAACTTGCCGCGGCGAAGGCCACCGGCCGGACCTGGGTACTGCAACGCGCCGCACCGGATGAAACGCCGGTAATCAGCGTCGCTGCGCCGGTCGGGGTGCGCGGCGAAATGCTGCTGACGACGCGCAATGCCCGCGACATTACCCAGGACATCCGCGATGCGCGCAGCACGCTCGCGATCGTCATCGCGGTTACGCTGATCATATCGATCCAGCTATCGCTCTATCTCGCCCGCACCATCGTCCAGCCGCTGCGTGCGCTGGTTCGTGCCGCCGTCCGGGTCCGCCTGGGCCGCGACCGCGAGGTGGTTGTCCCGCGCCTGCCCGAACGCGGCGACGAAATCGGCCTGCTGGCCCGCGCGCTGTCGGACATGACCCTGGCCCTGCGCCACCGGATCGACGCGGTTGAGACCTTCGCCGCCGACGTCGCACACGAAATCAAGAACCCGCTCGCATCGTTGCGCAGCGCGATCGAGACCCTGGGCAAGGTCGATGATCCGGCGCTGCGCCAGCAACTGACCGGGATTGCCGAGCATGACGTGCGCCGGATCGACCGGCTGGTAACCGAAATCGCCGAGGCCAGCCGGATTGATGCCGAGCTGAGCCGCACCCAGTTCGTACCGGTCGATCTTGATGCCCTGGCCGGATCGCTGGTCAGCGCCCGCGCGCAGCGGCGCATGGACGATCGCCGCACGGTGAAGCTGGTGCCGCTTGGCCCCGGACCCTTCATCGTTCCCGGCGATCCGCCGCGGCTGGAACGGGTACTGGAAAACCTGGTCGACAACGCCCTGTCGTTCTCGCCGCCGCAAGGCGTGGTCGAGATCACCCTCGAACGGATGGACGACCACGTCCGCCTGGGGGTGCGCGATCAAGGGCCAGGGATCCCGCTGGAGGCGCGCGACAAGGTGTTCGAGCGGTTCCATTCGCTGCGCCCGACCGACGAGGATTTCGGCAGTCATTCGGGTCTGGGTCTGGCCATCGCCCGAACAATCATCGACGCCCATGACGGGACCCTGATCGCGACAGACCGCGACGACGGTCAGCGGGGCGCCTGCCTCCTGGCCGAGCTGCCGCTCGAGCAGGAAGAGGACGACGAATGAGCTTGCTGGTCAACGTCAGCGCCGTTGCAATCGGGGGGCGCGGGGTATTGATCGAGGGTCCCCCGGGCAGCGGCAAGTCGAGCCTGGCCCTGGCACTGATCGACCGCGGTGCAAAGCTGATTGGTGACGACGGATTGACCCTCGCACGGAGCGGCGAACGTTTGGTCGCCAGTGCGCCGCCCAATGTCGAAGGGCTGCTGGAAGTGCGCAACGTCGGCCTGCTGTCCTATCCGGTCGCGCAGGCGGCTCCGCTGTGTCTGATCCTGCGGCTCGATCCCGAAGCGCCGCGTTTCGTCGATGCAGCCGAATGGGTGGCGATCGAGGGGGTCACCCTGCCCTTGATCCGCCTGTGGCCGGATAGTCCGGCACTGCCCCTGCGCGCCGAGGCGGCGCTCAGGTGCTGGGGGCTGGACGCCTGAACAGCTTCTGCCCGCCGTGGAAGCTTACCGCGACCAGCCAGCCGAGCGCCAGTCCGACCACGGCAGAGGCAACCGCATAGGTCAGCCAGCCCAGCACAGCGCCAAGCGGCCCCGTCGCCTGTTCGACCGCGTGCTGCACCGCGTGGGCTGCATCGGAAGGGGCATGCACGCCAAGTTCGTGCAGGCCGTGGACGATGATCCCGCCGCCGACCCACAGCATGGCTGCCGTGCCGACGACTGACAGCACCGCGAGCACTTTGGGCATTGCCAGCAGCAGGCCGCGCCCGACCGCGCGCGCCGCTTTCGTCCGGCGGTTCTCAACCATGTGCAGGCCGATGTCGTCCATCTTCACGATCAGCGCGACCGCGCCATAGACCAGCACGGTGATCACCACGCCGACCAGTGCGAGCACCACGCCGCGCTCCAAGATCGGGCTGTCGGCGATCTCGGCCAGGGCGATCGCCATGATCTCGGCCGAAAGGATCAGGTCGGTGCGCACCGCGCCCGACACGCGTTCCTGTTCGAACGCGGCGATATCGCTGATCGGATCGTCAAGGGTCTGGCCGTGCTCTTCCCCGCCCAGCTTCTCCATGATCTTTTCCGCGCCCTCATAGCAAAGGAAAAGCCCGCCGATCATCAGCAGCGGGGTCATCGCCCAAGGCAGGAACTGGCTGATCAGCAAGGCGCCGGGCAGGAGCAGGACCAGCTTGTTGAACAGGCTGCCCTTGGCGATCTTCCAGATGATCGGCAGCTCACGATCCGGGGTAAACTGGGTGACATAGGTCGGCGTCACCGCGGCATCGTCGATCACCACCCCGGCGGCCTTGGTCCCAGCCTTGGCCGCGGCCATGCCGACGTCGTCGATCGATGCTGCTGCCGCCTTGGCAATCACGGAAATATCGTCAAGCAATGCAACCAGGCCGGTCGGCATGAAGGTGTCCCTCTGTTCGCTGTAAACCGCATTTGGACAGCCATGCTGTAACGCGCAAGGCTTGCTTTTCCTGGCGGACCCGGTAAGGGCCGCCGCTTCCGGAAGCGATTCCGGAGCACAGAAAGCCGGAGGGGCCCCGCAATGGTGCGGATCAGCCAGCGATCGGTTAGATGAATGAAAGGCTGTACATGCCGCTCTATGAGCATGTCTTCCTGGCCCGCCAGGATCTGAGCCAGGCGCAAGTTGACGCGCTGGCCGCTACCGCCACCGAGATCGTCGAAGCCCACCAGGGCAAGGTCACCAAGACCGAAACCTGGGGCCTCAAGAACCTCGCCTACAAGATCAAGCGCAACCGCAAGGCGCACTTCGTGATGCTCAACATCGAGGCCCCCGCCGGCACCGTTGCCGAGCTGGAACGCCAGACCGCGATCAACGAAGACGTGATCCGCTGGATGACCGTCCGCGTCGACGAGCATGAAGCCGGTCCTTCGGTGCAGATGCGCAAGAACGAGCGCGAACGCACCAAGCGCCGCGAACGCGAGGAGTACTAAGAGATGGCCCGCGCATTCTTCCGCCGCCGCAAGAGCTGCCCGTTCTCGGGCAAGAACGCTCCCGTCATCGACTACAAGGACACGCGCCTGCTTCAGAACTATATGTCTGAACGCGGCAAGATCGTGCCGAGCCGGATCACCGCCGTTTCTGCCAAGAAGCAGCGCGAACTGGGCCAGGCGATCAAGCGTGCCCGTCACCTGGGCCTGCTGCCCTACCTCGTGAAGTAAGGGGAGAGACATCATGGATATCATCCTCCTCGAACGTATCGAGAAGCTCGGCACCATTGGCGACGTCGTTACCGTCAAGGACGGTTACGCACGCAATTTCCTGCTGCCGAACAAGAAGGCGCTGCGCGCCAACGATGCCAATCGCAAGGTCTTCGAAGCCAATCGCGCCAAGATCGAAGCCGACAACGCAACCCGCCGCGGCGAAGCCGAAGTCCATTCGAAGGACGTCGAAGGCAAGTCGGTGGTGCTGATCCGCGCGTCGTCGAATGCCGGCCAGCTGTACGGTTCGGTTTCGGTGCGCGACATCATCGAAGCGCTCAACGCCGATGGTGCCAACCTGACCCGGTCGATGATCGTGCTGGAACGCCCGATCAAGACGATCGGCGTGTTCGACGTCAAGGTTGCGCTGCACCCCGAAGTGATCGTGACCGTCAAGGTCAACGTCGCGCGTTCGACCGATGAGGCCGAACAGCAGGCCCAGGGCGTCGACGTGATCAAGGCCATGTTCGAAGACGAAGCTGCGGCCGATGCCGCCAGCGACTTCGAACCGGGCAACGGCGAAGATCTGGAAGCCGAAGCTGCCGCTCCGGCTGCCGAGGCCGAAGCTGAGGAAGGCGACGAAGCCTAAGCGCTTCTTCGCCATTCCGGACAAGATCAGGGGGTGCTGCGGCGCCCCCTTTTCTTTGCTGTCATTGAAATGCCGCGTGACTATGGTTATAGGCCCGCGATGGAAACGACAGAAACAATCATCGCGGAACTGGTCCGCGTCTACGAACAAGCCGTCACCACCCTGCGCAGCGATGTCATCGCATATGCGACCGACGGCACCCTTCCCCCGGCCGATCGCCGCGCGACGAACGCCTGGTGCTATCCCGAGCTCAAGGTCACCTATCGCGGGGTCGAAACCCGCCCCGATCTGGCCCGCGCCTTTGGCCGGCTGGCCCATGATGGCACCTTTACCACCACCGTGACCCGCCCTGCGCTGTTCGCCGATTACCTTTCGGAACAGCTCGAGCTGCTGGCCGGGGACTATGAGATAGAGATTTCGGTCGGGCGCTCGGCCCAGGAAATCCCTTTCCCTTACGTGGTCGATGCCAGCTCCGGACTCGGCGCGGTCAGCCCGGGCGAACTTGCCCGCCACTTCCCTTCGACCGAGCTGGCGATGATCGGTGATGAACTGGCCGACGGCGTCGCTGTCGACGGGATGGACGAAACCATCCCGCTGGCGCTGTTCGACGGGCTGCGCACCGATTTCAGCCTGGCCCGCCTGGCCCACTACACCGGCACCGCGCCCGAACACTTCCAGCGCTTCGTGCTGTTCACCAACTACCACCGCTATGTCGACGAATTCGTCGACTGGGCGGGCCAGCAGCTGGGCAAGGACGAATATACCGCGCTGTCGGGTGCCGGCGGACTGTTCCTGGACGCCGAGACCCAGAATGCCCGCGAACGTCTGTCCGATACGGCCTGGCGGCGGCACCAGATGCCGGCCTATCACCTGATCCGGCCCGACCATTCGGGGATCACCCTGGTCAACATCGGCGTCGGACCATCGAACGCCAAGACGATCTGCGATCACCTGGCAGTGCTGCGCCCCGAAGCCTGGCTGATGATCGGCCATTGCGGCGGCCTGCGCGACACCCAGAAGATCGGCGACTTCGTGCTGGCCCACGCCTATCTGCGTGACGACCACGTGCTGGATTGCGTTCTCCCACCGGAGATCCCAATCCCGGCAATCGCCGAAGTGCAGATCGCCCTGGCTCAGGCGGCCGAGATGGTCAGCGGCGATGTCGGTGCCAACCTCAAGAAGCGGATGCGCACCGGCACCGTGGCCACCACCGACGATCGCAACTGGGAGCTGCGCTATACCCAGTCGGCCCGCCGTCTCAGCCAGAGCCGCGCCATCGGCATCGACATGGAAAGCGCGACCATCGCCGCCCAGGGCTATCGTTTCCGCGTGCCTTACGGGACGCTGCTGTGCGTGTCGGACAAGCCGCTCCACGGCGAGATCAAGCTGCCCGGCCAGGCCAACCGCTTCTACGAGGAAACGATCGCCTCGCACCTGTTGATCGGCACCACCACGGTCGAACTGCTCCGCGCCCAGGGCGCACGCCTGCACAGCCGCAAACTGCGCGCCTTCAACGAACCGCCGTTCCGGTAAGGAAATCCCGGATCGCCAGGCCCAGGTCCGGCTTGGTGACGCAACCCATGTGGGTGCCGGGGACGACCACGTGGACCGCGTCGGGCAGCGCGGCTGCCAGGGCTGCGGGATCGCCGTTGTCGCGGTCTTCGTCGCCGCAGATGACAGCGGTCGGCATGGTCAGCACCGCCAGCGCCTCGGGCGGGGTGTCGGCGAAGGTCTGGAGCAGCAGGCGTGCCGCAGTCCGGTCGATCTTCATGCTCTTGATGAACTGGACCGCGTAATAGGCCGGATCGCCATGCTTTACCTCGGTGAACCTGTCGACCGCGTCGATGAAGAAGGCCTGCCTGCCGGTCCAACCGGCCAGCCCTTCCAGACCCATCCCGCCCAGCACCAGACGGTGCGGCTTGAGCCCGCCGACCACGGCGCGGACTGACGTGCGTGAACCGAGCGAAAACCCGCAAAGGTCGAAGTCGGTCAGCCCAAGCTGTGCCACCAGCGCCTTGAGATCCAGCGCCAGCACGTCATCGGGATAGGCCGCGGGATCGTGCGGCGCGGCGCTCTGCCCGTGGGCGCGCAGATCCGGCATCAGGCACTCGAATCCGGCCTCGGCCAGCAAGGCGGCGTGGCCCCACTTGATCCAGTTCATCTCGGCGCTGGAGAACAGTCCGTGGAGCAGGATCAAGGGCCGACCCGCTCCCATCCGGTGCAGAGCCAAGCGGGTTCCGCCATGGCCGTCATACCAGTCAAGCGTCGCACTCATTCGGGAACCTCCAGTCCTGCCTTGGTCCAGCGCTCGGAAACGCTCGCCGTCCCGTCGCTGCGATGGCGTGGCAGGGCGCTGGTATCGATCCAGGATTCATGCAGCGATTCGACGCCGAAGTGCGCCTGCGGGGCCAGACGGCCAGGCGTATTGAGCGAGCCGTAGGTCACGTCCAGAGCACCCTCACTGGCGGAATCGTTGTAGGCAAACCCCAGCGGCGTTCCGCAGGCCGAACAGAATGGCCGCTGCGCGATGGGAGATGACGCGTACCAATCGGGCTCGCTCAGCCATTCGAAACCGGCAGCTGCGGGGATATTGACCAGTGCCGCTGCAAACCCGCCCGTGGCGCGCTGGCACATCCGGCAATGGCACAAATAGGCCTGGGCACCGTCCGACGCGAAACGATAGCGGACGCGGCCACATTGGCACCCACCGGTCATTTCATCCGCCATCGCCCTAGCCCTTCTTCAAATGCCTTCGCCCCAGCAGTTCTGCGATCTGCACCGCATTAAGCGCCGCACCCTTGCGCAGGTTGTCGGATACGCACCACAGCGACAGGCCGCTTTCCACGGTCGGATCCTCGCGCACGCGGCTGACATAGGTGGCGCCATCGCCGACACATTCGATCGGGGTGACGTATCCGCCGTCCTCGCGCTTGTCGATCAGCATGATCCCGGGTGCCTCGCGCAGGATGTCCTGGGCCTGTTCGGCGCTGATCTCGTCCTCGAACTCGATGTTGATCGATTCCGAGTGGCCGACGAATACCGGTACGCGCACGCAGGTGGCGGTGACCTTGATCTTCGGATCGAGGATCTTCTTTGTCTCGACCACCATTTTCCATTCTTCCTTCGTCGATCCATCATCCAGGAAGCTGTCGATGTGCGGGATGACGTTGAAGGCGATCTGCTTGGTGAACTTCACCGGCACGCTGGGATCGCCAACGAAGATGTTGCGGCTCTGCTCGAACAGCTCGTCCATGCCCTGCTTGCCCGCGCCAGAAACGGACTGGTAGGTGCTGACGACAACCCGCTTGATCCGCGCCGCATCGTGCAGCGGCTTGAGCGCCACGACCATCTGCGCGGTCGAGCAGTTGGGGTTGGCGATGATCATCTTGGCCTTGTAGCCGTCGATCGCATCGGGGTTCACTTCGGGCACGATCAACGGCACGTCGGGGTCCATGCGGTAGAACGAGGAATTGTCGATCACCACGCAGCCCGCGGCCGCGGCCTTGGGGGCATAGGTCTTGGCGATGTCCGATCCGGCGGCGAACAGGGCGATGTCCCACCCGGCAAAATCGAAATGTTCGATATTGCGGACCTTGAGCATCTTGCCGCTCTCGCCGAAGTCGATCTCGCTGCCCTGCGAGCGCGACGAGGCGACCGCGGCCACTTCGTCGCAGGGAAATTCGCGTTCGACCAGCACGTTGAGCATTTCGCGCCCGACATTGCCGGTCGCGCCGACCACAACCACCCGGTAACCCATCTTCATTCTCCGCTCGACTAAGCCTGCGCCCTAGCCCCTCACTGCGGCGGCGTCACCCCATGGCGGGCCATGAAGGCCAGGATCGTCTCCCACAGGTGCGTGCTGACCTTGGGGCCGGAAACGCGGTGGGTGTAGCCGGGATAGAGCATCATCTCGAACGGCACGTTCTGCGCCTGCATCCGCGCGATCAGAGCGGAGGAGTTCTCGAACACCACGTTGTCGTCGGCCATGCCGTGGACCAGCAGCAACGGATCCTTGATCCTGGCGACATCGGCCAGGGCATCGGCATTTTCGTAGACCTTTGGCTCCTTGTTCGGATCGCCCAGATAGCGCTCGGTATAGGTGGTGTCGTAAAGCTCCCATTTGGTCACCGGCGCGCCGGCGATGCCCGCGGCAAAGAGCCCCTGATCGGCCTGCAGCATCTTCAGCGTCATGTAGCCACCATAGGACCAGCCATAGATCGCGATCTTGCCCGGATCGACGAAGGGCAAAGTCTTCAGATAAAGCGCGCCGGCCTTCTGGTCCTCCACCTCGACACTGCCCATCGCCCGCCAGATCTGGCTGGCGAACTGGACGCCGCGGTTCTCACTGCCGCGGTTGTCGATCTCGAACACGATGAAGCCCTTGTCGACCAGGGCCTGGGTCAGTGCCCCGCCCCAGCCGCGCGTCACCTGCTGCGCGGTCGGCCCGCCATAGTGCTGGAAGAACACCGGATAGCGCTTGCCCGGCGCCAGCACCGGCGTGGTCATCTTCCAGTGCAGATCACTGCCGTCGACCGCCTTGATCGTGCCGAACTGTGCCGGGCGATGCCCGGACAGGAACGGGGCATAGGGATGCTTGGCATCGACCTTGTTTTCTTCGACCCAGGCCAGCCGCTTGCCCGCCTGATCGGCCAGATAGACCTGTGGCGGCTGGTTGTCGGCAGAACGCGAGATCAGCAGGGTCTGCCCGCTCTTGTCCATGGTCGCGCCGTTGGTCCAGCCAGCTTCGCTCAGCCGGTCGAGCCGGCCCGGCCGGGCCAGATCGAAGCCATAGACGTGCTGGCTGATCGCCTCGTCCTTGTTGGCGGTGATGATTACGCGGCCCTTCTTCTGGTCGACTCCGACCAGACTGCTGACCACCCAGGGGCCCTTGGTCAGCTGGGTCCACTTGCCCTTCTTGAAGTGCCACAAGTGACCATACCCATCGCGTTCCGACCACCAGATCAGGCTGCCGTCGTCGAGAAAGCGGTAATCGTTCGACAGGTTGATCCAGCTCTTCGCTGCGGCCTTCTCAGTGAACAGCACACTGGACTTGCCGGTCGCCGGATCGACGCTGAGCATATCGAGCCGGGTCTGCTCGCGGTTCATCCGCTGGACGTAGAGCGTCCTGGCCCCAGGGGCCCAATTGACCCGGGCGAGATAGATGTCGCGGTTTGCGCCCAGGTCCACCTCGACCCGCTCGCTGCCATCGGGCTTCATCACGAACAGCGAGACCAGCGAATTGGGCGTGCCCGCCGCGGGATAGCGCTGCTCGAAGGTCTTGGTCCCTTCGGCCCCGATCGCAGCGCGCGTGACCACGCCGACCGGCGCGTCATCGAACCGCTGGACAGCGATGCGGCTGTCGTCGGGTGCCCACCAGTAACCGGTGAAGCGGGCCATTTCTTCCTGGGCGACGAATTCGGCCTCCCCCCAGTGAACGGTCCCGGCCTTTTCTTCGGGCGTGATCGCTTGCGCTGCGCCGCCGGTCTTGCCGACCCACAGCCGCCGGTCGCACACGAACGAGAGATAGCCGCCCTTTTCGCTCAGCGCGGGGTTGAGCTCGTCCTCCTTGCTGTCGGTCAGCTTCTGCACCGTCCCGTCGAGCCGGGCGAGGAACAGGTCGCCATCGAGCGGGACCAGAATGCCCTTGCCGTCGGCCGACCAGCCATAGCTGACGATGCCCTTGACGTCGCCGACGCGCATCCGTTCACGCTGCATCTTCTCGGCTTCGGACAGGTCCCGGCCCGATCCCAGCTTCAACGAGTCGACCAGCATGGTCCACGTGCCGGTGGTGCGATCGAAGCCCCACAGGTCCCAGCGTTCGCGATCGTCGGCGCGGTTGCGCAGCATGGTCAGAAACCGTCCGTCGGGTGACAGCTTGACCCCGCGCGGCACCGGTCCGTTGAGGCTCGGGCTGGCGAAGACCCGCTCGATCGGCAGGACAGTGCCAGCCGCGGAAGCCGACGTCACAGCGGCCTCCTGTGCATGAAGCGCGGGCGCGACGAACAGGCTGGTAGCGGCAAGCAGGACGGGCAGCAGACGCATGACAATGGAATTCCCCGGAAACAAAGGCGGAAGGGCACCCTGACTGGCGCCGAGGTGCCCTTCATAAAACCAACTGGCTTTTGTGCCAGAGGCGTTGGTCGATTGAGGTGCAGCGTCGAACCTAATCCCTCCCGCAAATGGGTCGCCGCTTACCTTTTGTTAAGGCTAATCGGCAAGAACCCGGGAAGAGACCACCGCGGTCGTCAGGGGGACCCGTCACATGCCGATGCTCAGCGATATCGCCCAGCGCAAGAAGATCGAATATTTCCTCAATCCCTTGCCTAGGGATGCCGCGATCCTGGAGATCGGCTGCGGTGCGCGCTGGGTGGGGGATCACCTGCGCAGCGCCGGCTACACCGGCTATGTCGGCAACGACCTGTTCCCGCCGGCCGACATCGTCGGCGACATCCGCAAATGGCGCGAACTGGGCCTCAAGGGCGAGAGCTTCGATGCGATCGTCGCGTTCGAAGTGGTCGAACACGTCGATCTGTTCCAGGAAGCCTTCGATTTGCTCAAACCCGGCGGCACGTTGCTGCTGACCTCGCCGGTGCCTGAAATGGACTGGGCGATGCAACTGCTCGAAGCCGTCGGCCTCAACCAGAAGCGCACCAGCCCGCACGATCACCTGATCGATTTCCGCACCATCCCGCTGTTCGAGGCGGTCTCGCTGCGCCGCGTTGCCGGACTGTCGCAATGGGGCATCTTCCGCAAGCCGGACGGCGCCGAGCGCAAACTGGCGGCCTGAGCCAAACCCCAACCACCCAAACGAAAAGGGCCGGGATCGCTCCCGGCCCTTTTGCATGTCGTGCGTTGACGCTTACGCTTCAGTGCGGACGTCGCGGCGCTCGGCGATGCGGGCGCGCTTGCCGGTGCGGCCGCGCAGGTAATAGAGCTTGGCCCGGCGCACCACGCCCTTGCGGACGACGGTGATGCTGTCGATGTTGGGCGAATAGAGCGGGAACACACGCTCCACGCCTTCGCCGAAGCTCATCTTGCGGACGGTGAAGTTGCTGCCGATGCCCTTGTTGGCACGGGCGATGCAAACGCCTTCGTACATCTGGACGCGGCTGCGTTCGCCTTCGATGACCTTCACGCCGACGCGGACAGTGTCACCGGGACGGAATTCGGGGATTACCTTGTCGCCCGAAGTCGCCTTGGCGATTTCCTCGGCTTCGATCTGCTGGATCAGGTTCACTGGTCCATATCCTTCTTTTTTCGCCGCGCGCCAGAGGCAGGCTGGACCCGAGCCCCCTCATAGGGCTCCCAAAGATCCGGCCTGCGTGACCGTGTATCGATCTCGGACTGTGACTTGCGCCACGCCGCGATCTTCGCATGATCCCCCGATCGCAGCACTTCGGGGATCGTGCGCCCTTCCCACTCAGCGGGCCGGGTATAGTGCGGGTATTCGAGGAGGCCGTTCTCGAACGACTCCTCGGTCCCGCTCGAAGCCGCGCCCATTACGCCGGGAAGCAGCCGAATGCAAGCATCAAGCAGCATGATCGCCGCCGGCTCGCCGCCCGACAGGACGATGTCGCCGACCGACACCTCTTCGACGCCCCGCCCGGCGAAAACTCGCTCGTCGAAACCCTCGAACCGGCCGCACAGCACGATCACCCCTGGCCCTGCCGCCAGCGCGCGCACCCGCGCCTGGGTCAAAGGCGTGCCGCGCGGGGTCATGGCGATGACGGGTGCAGCGGGATTGGCCGCGCGGGCATGGTCGATCGCCGCCGCCAGCACGTCGACCCGCAGCACCATCCCCGCCCCGCCGCCGGCCGGGGTGTCGTCGACCGTCTTGTGCTTGTCGATCGCGAAATCGCGGATCTGGACGCAATCGAGCGCCCACTTCCCCTCGTCCCGCGCGCGACCTGCAAGGCTGACGCCTAGCGGCCCCGGGAACATTTCAGGATAGAGGGTCAGGACGGTGGCGCGGAAAGTCATATGGCCAGGGCCTTTCCCAGATTGGCGGGCAAGGCGCAATTGCTGACTTGCCTAAGCGCCGGGCCTGCGGAACAGTGGCGATGATGCGCAGCCTTGCCCTTGCCCTGCTGCTTGCTGCAGCCAACCCCGTCGCTGCCGAGGAAATCGGCGAGTGCCGGTTTGACCGCGATAGCTTGACCTTTGCCGGGACCCCGGTCGAGCAAGCCACGTGTCTGCTGCGCAAGGTCGGTCCGCTGGGCGAACGATCGGACCAGCCGCTGCCGGCGGTGTTCGAACGCCTGCTTTCGAGCGGAACGCCGCCCAGCCCGACGATGAAGGAAGCCGCGCTTGCCGCCTTCCCGCAGCCCTATCAGACCTTTGCCCGGACCTATGCCGATGCGCCGATCGCCCGGACCGAGGCCGGGCTGCCCGCGCTGTACTTCGTCATCCACGATACCAGCACGCCCTTCTATGCCGACGCGCCATTCCCGCGCCATCTCGACACCGACTGGCAAGTCAACGACTTTGCGCCCTATATGGACGGCACGTTCGCGCGTGAGCCGGTCGCCCACATCTTCCTGTCGCGCTATGGCCAGATCTGGGCCGGACACGAATTCCAGGAGGCCTGGCGCGCGACCAAGCTGGAATCCTACGTCATCGGCGTGCCGGCGCGCGGGCGGTTCCTGCATATCGAGACAGTCCAGCCGCGGCGATATATGGCCGGCTACAGTGATCGAGGCCATACCGAAGGCCCCCGCCCCGGCTTTTCCGCAGCGCAGTATCGCCAGCTGGCGGCGCTGTACGTCTATGCCAGCGCACGTGCCGGACACTGGCTGATCCCTGCGCAGCACAACACGGTGGATGGCGGGATCCCCGATGCCCACGACGATCCGCAGAACTTCGAGCTGGCGCGCTTTGCGGTGGAGGTCGGCAAGCTGACAATGACGGCCGACTGACCCGTCAACTGCCGCAGCCCCCGCAGCCTCCGCCGCCGCAGCCGCCGCCATCGCCGCCGCTGGAACTGCAACCGCCGCCGTCACCGCTGCGCTTGCTGTGCAGGCTCGACCACGGCGAGCCGACCAGGGCGCCGGTCCCGAACAGCGCGACGGCCAGGCCGGCTTCGTCGCCGGTTGGGGCCAGCCGCAGCCGTTCGTTGCGCGACCGCGCCTCCACCACTTGCGCGCGGCCTTCATCAGTACGGGGATCGAACAAGGCGAGGCGGAGCAGCGCCAAGATCCCTGTGACGATGAGCAGCATGATCAGAAAGCCCACCGGCCTATCCCGCATCATGCCGATGTCCAGCCTGACCAGGCCAAAGCAAAGCACCGCGATCAAGGGCGCGGCGGCTAGCAGGCGCCGACCAAGTCGCTCCGTCGGCTCCATCAGCAGCCCTATGGCGGTAAGGCGGCGGTCGGTCACGCTACCATGGTCGCGCGCCTGGCGCAGGACACCGGCCAGCGGCATCTGAACCGCGGCGTGCAGTATCGCGCGTTCCAGCGCGGTTTCGCCGCGGGCGCCGGGCCGCGCCGAAAACCGCCCACGATCGTCCATCGACAGCGCGCCGCCGGCATAGAGCCGCGCCAGCGCCGCCTCGATCATCCGGCTGTTCCCTCCGGCAAGAAAGGCCAGGTCATCGATCCCGCTGGCCCGCCCCGGCCGACCCGGCGGGCGTAGCCAGGCAGGAAGGAACAGGCCAAGCAGGCCCGCCGCCACCAGCAATACGGTGTAAAGGGACAGGAACGGCCCAGCGGTCAGGTCGAAAGGTCCAAGCCCCACGATTCAACGTCTCCCGAACAAGGCCCAGCCTGCCACCACACCCATCATGAGCGTCGTGAGCAGAATGGCCACAAACAAGGGGCGCGCGATGATCCAGCCTTCCCGGGGATGGACGCGACGGGCGCGCGGATCGACGATCAGCCGCTGATAGGCACTTGGCCAGATATCGGCGGGCGGCGATCCGAAGACGCGCTCGTATGATCGCAACGTTTGCGCATATTGTTCAAAGTAGCGTGCCTGCTCCGCACTGCCCCCGGCAGTCGGACCGTGGTGCAGCGGCCTGCCCAGCACATCGGGGCAGAATGCCTGCCAATAGTCCGCGGAATAGGTCAGGTGCAGATGCCACACCTGGTCGACAGCGTCCGAAGGCGTCACCGGATGGCCGGCCGTAACGGCCAGATAGCAGAAGCGCTTGTACTCGCCGATGACCCGTTCGGCGAAGGAAGTCGACCAGCCGTTCTCACGCGCAAGACGCTGCGCAAAGGATAGCGCGGCGTCTTCGGGACCTATCGGATGGGAAAGGATGGCCTGCCAGAGCGGATTGTCCGGCAAAGTGAGCGATCGGTGATCGTCTCGGTTCATCGCGATTTGTCTACCAATTCAGTAGACACTTGTCAAGCTGCTATTCGGCCCAGCCGTCGGCGATGACCAGGCGCTCGCCATCCCAGGCGGGCACGGCTTCGACGCGCATTGGCACCATGAAGCGCCTGCCGGGCTTGCCGTCAACCGCCGGCCGCTCGATCTCCAGCACGTCGCCAGCGCCATAGTTTTCTACCGCCACGCAGGTGCCCAGCACCGCGCCCTCGCTTGAGACGGCTGGCAGACCGATCAGGTCGGCGTGGTAGTATTCACCATCAGCCAGGGCTGGCAGCGCGCTGCGCGGAACCGTCAGCGCCGTGCCGCGCAAGGCTTCGGCGGCGGTGCGGTCGCGCACTTCGGCGAAGCGGGCGATCGCCCCGCCCTTGCCATCGTCCTTGAGCTTTTCGACCGTCAGCGCTGCATCGTTGAAGGCGCGGAACCGCCTGAGCGATTCCACGCCTTCCGCGAAGATCTTCAGGCGAACCTCGCCCGTCACGCCATGCGCGCCGATGACGGCAGCCAGCGTGACGGGGCGATCGGTAGCCAAGGCTTAGCCCTCAGCCGCGTCCTGAGCGCTTTCGCCAGCGACTTCTGCGGCATCGCCGGCGTCTGCGTCAGGCGTCGCGACATTGGCTTCGGCAGCCGGAGCTTCATCGGCAGTGGCTTCGGCAGCGGGCGCTTCTTCAGCAACGGCTTCAGCGGCAGGCGCCTCTTCAGCCACAGCAGGTTCTTCAGCAACAGGTGCGTCTTCGACGACCGGCGTTTCTTCAACGGCGGGAGCGGCAGCAGCCTCCTTGGCGGCTTCTTCAGCAGCGGCGGCCTTTTCGGCCTTTTCCTCGGCGCGGTCCTTGGCCTTCTTGCCCGGTTCGGCCTTCTTGGGGTTCACGGTCGCAGCGCGTTCCTTGATCCCGGCCTTGTCGAGAATGCGGGCAACGCGGTCGGTCGGCTGTGCACCGACGCCCAGCCAATAGCGGACGCGGTCTTCGACCAGACGAACGCGGTTGTCGTCATCCTTGGCAAGCAGCGGGTTGTAGGTGCCAACCTGCTCCAGATACTTGCCGTCGCGCGGGGCGCGGCTGTTGGAAACGACGACCTTGTAATACGGGCGCTTCTTGGAACCGCCACGCGAAAGACGAAGGGAAACAGACATTTGAACTACCTTTCTATCGAACTGGATTAATTGCTATTTCTTGAGAATATCGTTGAGATTGGACGGCATTCCGCCGCCCAGGCCAGGCAAGCCGCCGCCGGGCCCCTGCGGCAACCCCGGCATGGCGGCGCCAAGGCCGCCCTTGCCGAACAGCGCGCCCAGCCCCTTGAGCCCGCCCATCTTCTTGATCTGCTTCATCGCGCGCTCCATTTCCTGGTGCATCTTGAGCAGCTTGTTGACGTCCTGGACCTGGACGCCAGAACCGTTGGCGATGCGGATCTTGCGCTTGGCGTTGAGCAGGTCGGGCTTGGTCCGTTCCTTGGGGGTCATCGATCCGATGATCGCGTCCATGCGCAGCAGCACCCGGTCGTCCATGCCCGACTGCTGCATCGCCGCCTTGGCCTTCTTCATGCCCGGCATCATTCCGGCCAGCGCGCCAAGGCCGCCCATCTTCTGCATCTGGCGCAGCTGCTGGCGCAGGTCGTTCATGTCGAACTGACCTTTCGCCATGCGCTCGGCCATGCGCTCGGCATCTTCCTGCTCGATCGCGGCGGCAGCCTTCTCGACGATCGAGACGACATCGCCCATGCCGAGGATCCGCCCGGCAACCCGGCTCGGCTGGAACGGCTCGATCGCGTCGAGCTTTTCGCCGGTCCCGGCAAACTTGATCGGCTTGCCGGTGACGTGACGCATCGACAGCGCCGCGCCGCCGCGGGCATCGCCGTCCATCCGGGTCAGGATCACGCCGGTCAGGTCGACCTGGCCGGCAAAGCTCTGCGCGACGTTGACCGCGTCCTGGCCAGTCAGCGAATCGACCACCAGCAGCGTTTCGCGCGGAGTGGCGATCGCGGCGACCGCCTTCATCTCGTCCATCAGCGCCTGGTCGACGTGGAGCCGGCCGGCGGTATCGAGCAGCAGCACGTCGATTGCCTGGAGCCTGGCCGACTGCAGCGCACGGGTAGCGATCTCGGTCGGCTGCTGGCCCTCGATGATCGGCAGGGTGGCGACGCTGACCTGTTCGCCCAGCACCCGCAGCTGTTCCTGCGCCGCGGGGCGATTGACGTCGAGCGACGCCATCAGCACCTTCTTGCCCTGCTTTTCCTTGAGCAGCTTGGCCAGCTTGGCCGTGCTGGTGGTCTTGCCCGAACCCTGCAGGCCGACCATCAGGATCACCACCGGCGGCGCGGCGTTTAGGTCGAGCCCGGGGACGTCCTCGCCGCCGAGCATATCCACCAGCGCGTCGTTGACGATCTTGACGACCTGCTGGCCCGGGGTGACCGAACGCAGCACCGACTGGCCGACCGCCTGTTCGGTGACGCTATCGATGAAGCGGCGGACCACCGGCAGCGCGACATCGGCCTCGAGCAGCGCAATGCGCACCTCGCGCATGGCGTCGCGCACGTCCTGTTCGTTCAGCGCACCGCGACCGCGCAGCTTGTCGAAGACGCTGCCGAGCCGGTCTGAAAGTGTGTCGAACATGGGCCCGTAAACTCCGAAACGCGAAAAAAGCCGGTGGGCGAAACCTCGCCGACCAGCTTGCCGCTCAAGTACTCAATTCACGAACGAATGGTGGAGCCTAGCGGGATCGAACCGCTGACCTCCTGCATGCCATGCAGGCGCTCTCCCAGCTGAGCTAAGGCCCCGTACCATTCATCCGGCAAGCCCTGGGAGGCCCGCCAAATCCGACCTTGCGGCCGGGAAGGCCGCCCCTCTAGTGGCGGCCTACCGGCTTGGCAAGGGTATTTTTGCCTCAGACGTCGTCGTTGCTATCGTCGCCGTCGAGCCCGACGCCAAGGTCGTCATCGCCGCCCAGATCGACGTCGTTGTCAGGCGAATCGCCGTCCTCGTCGATGTCCAGATCGGCTTCGGCCAGATCGACATCCTCGACCACTTCGACCTTCTCCTTCTGGATTTCCTCATAGGGAATCGGCTGCTTCGACTTGAGCACCGGTTCCGGATGCCAGGCATAGCCGCATTCGATGCAAGTGACCGGATCGTCCTTGCCCAGATCGTAAAAACGGGTGCCGCACTTCGGGCAGCCATGCTTGGCGCCCCATTCAGCCTTGACCATAGAAATCCTCACATGCGTCGCCGCGGAAACGGGCAACGGAAAACTGCTAAATACGTATTGGGAGGCCAGAGTGCCAGTCCCGGCGCGGGCGCGCCTTGCCATAGTGTCTGCCCGCTGTCAAAAGCCGCGCGCATTTCTTGCCCCCTTGCAGCGAAAGCCCGCCCCACAGTGTCCAGCGCCGATCCCACCGCCATGCGCCCGCGCCGCTTCCTTCCTGCGGGGCCGCTGAAAGGCACGATCCGCGTGCCGGGCGACAAGTCGATCAGCCACCGCTCGATCATGCTGGGCGCGCTGGCCGTGGGCGAGACGCGGGTGACCGGCCTGCTCGAAGGCGAAGACGTGCTGGCCACAGCCGCCGCGATGCGGGCGATGGGCGCTTCGGTCGAGCGGATTGGCGAAGGCGAATGGTCGGTCCACGGCGTGGGCGTCGGAGCGCTGCTGCAGCCGCAAGCGCCGCTCGACATGGGCAATTCGGGCACGTCGACCCGGTTGCTGATGGGACTGGTTGCCAGCCATCCGATTTCCGCGACCTTCGTCGGCGATGCCAGCCTGTCGAAGCGTCCGATGGGCCGGGTGATCGACCCGCTGAGCCAGATGGGCGCGGCGTTCGAGGCGAGCGACGGGGGCCGCCTGCCCCTGACCGTGCGCGGCGCCCTGCCCGGCGTGCCGATTGAATACCGTCTGCCGGTGGCCAGCGCCCAGGTCAAAAGCGCGATCCTGCTGGCGGGCCTCAATACCCCGGGGATCACCACGGTGATCGAACCCGTGCCGACACGCGACCACAGCGAGCGGATGCTGCGCGGCTTCGGTGCCGAGCTGACCGTCGAGGCGGTGAACGGCGAACGCGTGATCCGCATCCGCGGCGAGGCCGAGCTCAAGCCGCAAGTGATCGAGGTTCCGGGCGATCCCTCCTCCGCCGCGTTCTTTATCGTTGCCGCGCTGATCGTACCGGGCAGCGAGGTGCTGATCGAAAACGTCGGCCTCAACCCGACCCGCGCCGGAATCGTCGAAGTGCTGCGCCTGATGGGCGGAAGTATCGAAGAGGTGAACCGCCGCGAGGTTGGCGGCGAGCCGGTCGCCGACCTGCTTGTCAAACACTCGCCGCTCAAAGGCATCGAAGTCGATCCGGCCGTCGCACCGAGCATGATCGACGAATTTCCCGTGCTGTTCGTTGCCGCCGCGCTGGCCGAGGGGACAACGGTCACCAGTGGCCTCGACGAATTGCGAGTCAAGGAAAGTGATCGACTCTCCGCCATGGCAGCAGCGCTGACGGCTGCGGGTGCACAGGTGACCGAGACCGCTGACGGCTTGACCGTTGTCGGCACCGCCGGCGACCCGCTCCCGGGCGGCGGCCCTGTCACTACCCACCTCGATCACCGCATCGCGATGGCCATGGCGATTGCCGGGATCGCCAGCCGCGACGGCGTGGACGTCGACGATACCCGCCCGATCGCCACCAGCTTCCCGGTGTTCGAAGCATTGCTCGAAAGCCTGGCGGGATGACCTTCGACTGGCCCACCCTTGTCGGCCTGTTCGGCAGCGCCCTGTTTATCGGCGCCTTCGCCTATGCCAACGTCTCGGCACGGTTCGACAAGCTGTGGTTCAATCTGGTCAACCTGATCGGCGCGGTGTTGCTGCTTATTTCGCTGTCGGTGCATTTCAATCTTGCTGCGTTCGTCCTGGAAGCAGCCTGGGCGCTGATCGCGCTGGCCGGTCTGATCGCCGCGCTGCGTGCACGGCTGCGCAGGCCCGCGCCATGATCATCGCCGTTGATGGACCGACCGCCTCGGGCAAGGGCACCATCGCCAAGGCGCTCGCTGCGCATTTCGGCCTGCCGCACCTTGATACCGGGCTGCTGTATCGCGCGGTCGGGCGACAGTGCGCGCTGAGCGGCGGCAATGCCGACGATCCGAGCGACGCGCTGGCTGCCTGCAGCTTCCCTGACAGCCTGCTTGCCGATCCGGAGCTGCGCAGCGAAGTCAGCGGCGGCTTCGCCAGCCAGGTTTCGATCCATCCCGGCGTGCGCAAGGCGCTGTTCGAACGCCAGCGCGCCTTTGCCCTGCAGCCCGGCGGCGCGGTGCTCGACGGGCGCGACATCGGCACGGTGATCGCGCCCGAGGCCGAGGTGAAGCTGTTCGTGGTCGCCTCGGTCCCGGCCCGCGCCGAGCGGCGTTTTGCCGAAATGCAGCAGCAAGGCCGCAGCGTTTCCCTGGCCGAGGTATCGGCCGACCTCGAACGCCGCGACGCGCGCGACCGCTCGCGCGCCCAGGCCCCGCTGGTCGCCGCGCCGGACGCGATCTTGCTCGACACCTCGGACCTTGGCCGCGAAGCCGCAATTGCCCGTGCAATTGCACTGGCCGAAGCGCGCCTGGCGCAATAGGCTGCCAAAATGACCGAGCCGATGCCCACCTTGTCCATCGTCGAATTCGACGACAGCCTTGCCCAGCATTTTCATGACATCAATGCCGAGTGGATCGAGGCGATGTTCCAGCTCGAACAGACTGACCGCGAGGTATTGCAGAACCCACGTGCGAAGATCATCGAACCGGGCGGCGCGATCCTGTTTGTCGAAGCCGAAGGTATGGGCGTGGTCGGCGCCTGCGCCTTGCAGAAAACCGGCGCGACCAGTGTCGAACTGACCAAGATGGGTGTGCGCGAAACTGCTCGCGGGCTGAAGGCCGGGGAATTCCTGCTGGCTGCAGTGATCGAGCGGGCCGAGGCCATGGGTGCAGATCCGCTCTATCTGCTGACCAATCGCAAATGTGCCGCCGCGATTCATCTCTACGAAAAACTTGGCTTCCATCACGACGCCGGGATCATGGCGGACTATGGCGCGCGTTATGAGCGGTGCGACGTGGCCATGCGGTATCGCGGTTAGCAGCCCGCCACACGGACAGTGCCGCTCGTCGCAAGCAGCCCGCGCTCTCAACCAAACCTTAACTACGCCGCCCTGACCACGCGGGGGTTTCCAAGGAGCCCCCCGCCAATGGCCGTTGCCGCCCATTTCGAACCGACCAAGTCTGAATCCGCAAAGAACCGCGCCCAGCGCCGCCGCCTGCTGCTGGAAACCGCCGGCGAAAGCGCTGCGGGCGAATTCGGCGAGGTCACCCTGCACAACGTCTCTGCGTCCGGCCTGCTGCTCGAAACCGCCGTTGCCCTTGCTCCCGACGAAATGATCGAGGTCGACTTGCCAGAGGCCGGCGTCCAGGCCGCGCGCGTGGTGTGGAGCGACGGCGCGTTTCACGGGTGCCGGTTCGACAATCCGATCTCTGCCGCAGCGCTGAGTGCGATCGAACTGCGCGCCATGCCGCCGGGCCCGGCGGCGCTGGCCGGGGACGAAAGCGAAACCTTTGCCGCGCGGCTGCACCGGCTGCGCAAGGAGCGCAGGCTGACCCTGGCCGCGATCGCAGACCAGCTGGGCGTCAGCAAGCCGACGGTCTGGGCCTGGGAACAGGGCCGCGCCAAGCCGACCGCCGGGCACATGAGCGCGCTGGCCGGCATGTTCGCGCTCGATCAAGCCGAACTGGCCGGCAGCAGCGGGAGCGCCCAGCTGCGCGCGGTGATCGCCCAGGCCCGCCAGCAGATCGCCGATGTGATGCAAATCGACATCACCAAAGTGCGAATCATGCTCGAACTCTGAGCGTCGCCTCACCGCACGCAGAAACCGCTTTGCCGAATCAAGAATCATAGTTAACACATTGTTATTCCAGTGTTTATTTAGTCCAGTTAACTAATCTGACTAACACCGGAGCGAAGGCAAAAGGGACACGGCAAGGACGTGACTGCTGGATGCGTACGGGCCCCTGCACAGGGGTAAGGGCCCCTGCGTGAAGGCGGTTTCAGGGGGCGAAAACTGACATGCATGTGGATTTCACGTTGCTGGAGCGTTCGGCGCTCTACGGGCTGCTTGCGGACAATTCGGACGACATCATCTTTAAGTGCGATGCGCGCGGCTTCATCGTATCCGCAACCCCCGCGCTGGCCGGGCTCGGCGTAAACCTGCCCAGTCTGCTGTTCGGACCGCATCTGCGCGATCTGGTTGCAGGCGTCCACGCCGATGCCATCATGGTGGAACACTGCGCCGCGCTGAACGGCCGCGCGGCGGCGCTGTGGCTGGAATTTCCGGCCATGGCCGGGGGCTGGTTCCAGATCCGCATGGGGCAGCTCTGCGACCGTGCCGGCAATGCCTATGGCGTGCTTTGCGTTATGCGCAGCGTGACCGAGCGCAAGACGCTGGAGGACCGGCTGTTCACCGCCGAATTGACCGATCCGCTGACCCGGCTGACCAACCGCGTCGCCTTTACCGCCATGCTCGATCACCTGATCGCCAACGGCGCCGAGGGGTGCCTGGCTTTGTTCGATCTCGATCACTTCATGACGCTCAACATGCATTACGGCCACAGCGCCGGGGACGCCTTGCTGCGCGGATTTGCCGATCTGCTGGGCAATATGACGCGGACGGACGACATCCTTTCGCGGCTTGGCGGTGAACGCTTTGCCGTGCTGATGCCGCAGATCGATCCGCTCAGCGCGCGCGAAGTGTGCGAGCCGGTGATCGAGACCATCGCGGCATTGGGACACGGCTCGCTCGATTGCGCACTGACGGCCAGCTGCGGCGTGACGGAGATCGGGCGATCGACCGACAACACCGTCAGGCGGGCTGAACTGGCCCTGTTCCTGGCCAAGGCCAAGGGCCGGTCGCGGGTCGAGATCGGCGCGAGCGAAGGCGCGGCACGCCCTATTACCCGGCCCGCGCGCAGCGCCAATTTCCTTGCATTTGAACGGGCCTTCGCCTAGGGGCCGCCGGTCCCGTTCGCGGGGCGCTGCGCGCGGCATCCGGCCGGCGTGGCAGATCGGCCCTTTTGGCCCGCACCCGGGATGGTCCCGGCGCGGAGGAAAGACCGGCGGAAACAACCGCCTGGCCGGAAACATCGATACTGAGGAAACTCAACCCTATGGCATCTACTGCCAACCCCACCCGCGATGATTTCGCGGCTCTCCTCGACGAATCGCTCGGCGGCGCCGCCGACGGCGGCTTTGAAGGCCGCGTCGTCAAGGGCACCATCACCGCCATCGAAAACGACAAGGCCGTCATCGACGTTGGCCTGAAGAGCGAAGGGCGCGTCGCGCTCAAGGAATTCGCCATGCCCGGCCAGCCCCACGGGCTTTCGGTCGGTGACGAAGTCGAAGTCTTCGTCGACCGCGTCGAAAACGCCGATGGCGAAGCCATGCTCAGCCGTGACCGCGCCCGCCGCGAAGCCGCCTGGGACAAGCTCGAAAGCGAATTCGGCGAAGGCAAGCGCGTCGATGGCGTGATCTTTGGCCGCGTCAAGGGCGGCTTCACCGTCGACCTTGACGGTGCTGTGGCCTTCCTGCCCGGCTCGCAGGTCGATATCCGCCCGGTCCGCGACGTGCAGCCGCTGATGGATATTCCGCAGCCGTTCCAGATCCTCAAGATGGATCGCCGCCGCGGTAACATCGTGGTCTCGCGCCGCGCCGTGCTCGAAGAAACCCGCGCCGAACAGCGTTCGGGCCTGATCTCGGGCCTGGCCGAAGGCCAGATCATCGACGGCGTCGTCAAGAACATCACCGACTACGGCGCCTTCGTCGACCTCGGCGGGATCGACGGCCTGCTCCACGTCACCGACATGAGCTACAAGCGGGTCAACCACCCGAACGAGGTCATCAACATCGGTGACACCGTCAAGGTCCAGATCATCCGCATCAACCAGGATACCCAGCGCATCAGCCTGGGCATGAAGCAGCTGGAATCGGATCCGTGGGAAGGCGTTGCCGCCAAGTACCCGGTCGGCGCCAAGCTGCGCGGCGTGGTCACCAACATCACCGAATACGGCGCTTTCGTCGAACTGGAAGCGGGCATCGAAGGCCTGGTCCACGTGTCGGAAATGTCGTGGACCAAGAAGAACGTCCACCCCGGCAAGATCGTTTCGACCAGCCAGGAAGTCGACGTGCTGGTGCTCGAGGTCGACAGCGACAAGCGCCGCATTTCGCTTGGCCTCAAGCAGGCCCAGCAGAACCCGTGGGAAGCCTTCGCCGAGAAGCACCCGGTCGGTTCGAACGTCGAGGGCGAAGTCAAGAACGCCACCGAGTTCGGCCTGTTCATCGGGCTGGATGGCGACGTCGACGGCATGGTTCACATGTCGGACATCGCCTGGGGCATCTCGGGCGAGGACGCTCTGGCGCTGCACCGCAAGGGCGAGCAGGTTTCGGCCATCGTTCTCGACGTCGATGTCGAGAAGGAGCGCATCAGCCTGGGCATGAAGCAGCTTGAAAAGGGCGCCCCGGCAGCCGGCGTTGCCGCTGCTTCGAGCGGCCTGAAGAAGAACGACGTTGTCACCGTCACCGTACTCGAAGTCCGCGATGGCGGCCTGGAAGTGCAGGCCGGCGACGATGGCGCCACCGGCTTCATCAAGCGCACCGACCTTGGCCGCGACCGCGACGAACAGCGCCCCGACCGCTTCCAGGTCGGGCAGAAGCTGGACGCCATGGTCATCGGCTTCGATCGTTCGAAGAAGCCGAACTTCTCGGTCAAGGCCCGCCAGATGCACGAAGAGAAGGAAGCGGTCGAACAGTACGGTTCGTCCGATGCCGGCGCTTCGCTGGGCGACATCCTGGGTGCCGCGCTGAAGGCAAAGAAGGACTGATCCTTCCACGCTGCCGCAAGGCTAGCTTATCAAAAGGCCCGTCCGGAGCGATCCGGGCGGGCTTTTGCTTTGCACTGCGGGGACAATCTGGTGTCTAATGCCGGCAGGAGACTTCCATGCTTGAAATCCACCAGTTCCCCTGCCTGTCGGATAACTATGGCTACCTGGTCCACGACCCGGCCAGCGGCGAGACGACCTGCATCGATACCCCCGACGGCGAGGAGTACCTGCGCCAGGCGGCCGCCAAAGGGTGGCAGATCACCCAGATCTGGAACACTCACTGGCACCCCGATCACGCTGGCGGGAATGCCGCGATCAAGGCCGCCACCGGCTGCCTGGTGGTCGGTCCGGCCGAGGTCGAGAAGCTGGGCACCGCGCCCGACCGGGTGGTCAGCCACGGCGATGCCGTGATGCTGGGCGAATGGGATGCAGCGGTGATCGATGTCGGCGGGCACACCCTGGGCCACATTGCCTATCACCTGCCCGATGCCGAACTGGCCTTCGTCGGCGATTCTGTATTCGCGCTGGGCTGTGGGCGAATGTTCGAAGGCACGCCAAGCCAGTTCTGGGCCAGCCTTAGCCGGATCAAGGCCCTGCCCGCCGCTACGCTGCTGTACTGCGCGCATGAATATACCGCGTCGAACGCCCGCTTCGCGCTCCATGCCGATCCCGACAATGCCGAACTGGCGGCCTATGCCGCGCAGATCGTCGCTGCCCGCGCTGACGGCCGCCCGACCGTGCCGACATCGCTGGCGCGCGAGCTGGCGACCAATCCGTTCCTGCGCGCCGATGATTCCGCGTTGCAGGCGCGCTGGGGCGGCGGCGATGCCGAAGCGACCTTCGCGGCGCTGCGTGCGGCAAAGGACACGTTTTGACCGCCATGAAAGCCCTTGTCGTTGCTTCGCTGAGCCCCGACCTTTCGGGCATGGCCCTGGCGGATCTGCCGATGCCGCAGCGCGCGGCCGGCGAGGTGCTGGTCAAGGTCCGTGCCGCTTCGCTCAACTTCCCCGACCTGCTGATGACCCGCGGTGAATACCAGTTCAAACCCGAGCCGCCGTTCGTGTCCGGGCTCGAATTTGCCGGAGAAGTGGTCGCAGCCGATCCCGACAGCGGCTTCACCCCCGGCGACCAGGTCTATGGCGGCAACAAGACCGGCGCCTTTGCCGAATACGCCGTGGTCCCGGCCCGCGCACTGACGCGGATGCCGCACGGGATCGGCTTCCCGGCCGCGGCGGCACTCGGCGCGGCCTATGGCACGGCATATACCGGCCTGGTCGAGATCGGCGGTCTTCAGGCCGGGCAATGGGTGCTGATTCACGGCGCCAGCGGCGGGGTTGGACTGGCCGCGGTCGAACTGGCCAAGCGGCTGGGCGCCCATGTCATCGCCACGACCGGTTCGCCGTCCAAGGTCGAGGCGCTGCGCCGGGTCAGCGATGCCGACGCGGTGATCCTGGCCCAGGGCCGGTTTCGCGATGCGGTCGCTGACCTGACCGGGGGTGCGCTGTGCGACCTGGTCTACGATCCGGTCGGCGGCGACGTCTTCGACGAGAGCACCCGCTGCGTCGCCTTTGGCGGCAAGCTGCTGGTGATCGGCTTTGCCGGCGGGCGGATTGCCGAGATTTCGACCAACATCCCGCTGATCAAGGGCTTTTCGGTAGTCGGGGTGCGCGCCGGGGAATATGCCCGCCGCTTTCCCGAACGCGGCAAGGCGATCCGCGAGGCGGTGCTGACCCTTGCCGCCGATGGCCGCCTCAATCCCCACATCGACCGCGTCCTGCCGCTCAGCCGCTGGCGCGAGGCCTTCGAAGCGATGGACCGGCGCGAGATCGTCGGCAAGGTGGTTCTGGAACCGGGCACCTGAACGAAGAAGGGCGGCCCTTTGGACCGCCCCTTCCCCCTCTCCAAGCTCGCTAAATCTGCTCAGATGCCGGCGATGGCCTGATCGACCAGCGCCTTGTCGGCATCGGCGCCGTGATTTTCGGCAATCAGTTTGTGCGCGGCGGCCGCTGCAGCCTGCGCTGCCCGGGCACGCAATTCGTCGACTGCGCCGCGTTCGGCGGCGGCGATCTTGTCTTCGGCCATCTTTTCGCGGCGGGCGATCAGCGCGGTCGTATCGGCTTCGGCCTTGGCGACAATCGCCTCGGCCTCGTGCCGGGCGTGCTCGATCATGCCCGCGGCGTCCTTTTCGGCACCGGCGATCTTGTCGGCATATTCCTTGCGCAGCGCCTCAGCCTCGGCGCGCAGCGCCTTGGCCTCGTCAAGCTGCTTGCGGATTTCGGCAATCGAGTTGTCGAGGCCCGAGGTAACCAGTGAGGGCACCCGCTTCCACACCATGATGCCGATCAGCACCGCCATCGACAGTGCGACCCACATGCCGGGGGTCAGGCCCAGCGCCGAAAGCTCATGCTCGCCGCCATGCTCGGCAGCGGCGGCGAGGAGGTTCAGATCAACCATGAAGCGCCTCCTTGACCGCGGCACTGGCCGCCTTGGCATCGACCGTCAGGCCGGCAACGCGCGAAACGATCGCGCCGGCGGCTTCGGACGCAACCTTTTCCAGTTCGCCCAAGGCGTTCTGGCGAGCGGCGGAAATCCGTGCGTCAGCTTCGGCCAGGCGGGCGTCGACCTTGGCTCCGGCCTTGGCCAGCCGCTTTTCCCCGGCGGCGGCGGCGTCGGCCTTGGCCTTGGCGATAACCGCCTGGGCTTCGGCGCGGCGCGCGTTTTCCTGGGTCCGCCAGGCAGCCTCTTCGGCATCGGCGGCGGTCCGGGCGGCATCGGCCGCGGCCAGATCGTCGGCGATCTGCTTGTCGCGTGCTTCAACCGTCGCCATCACCTTGGGGACCATGCCCCGGCCGATGACGAAGAAGATGAAGCCGAAGAAGATCAGCAACCAGAAGACTTGGCTGCTGTAAGTCGCGGCAAGCTGCGAAATTTGAGGCATCGGACGTCCGGTTCTGTGTCGGGCGAGCCCCCGCCGCGATGGGCGGGGACAAGCCAGTCAATCGATCGCTTGGGCTTCGCTCGCGCTCAGGCGACGAAGATCAGGATCATCGCGACGACGAACGCGAGCAGGCCGAGAAGTTCCGCGGCGGCGAAGCCGATGAACAGGCGGCCCTGCTGGCCGTCGGCAGCACCCGGGTTGCGCAGCGCGCTTTCCAGAAACGAACCGAAGACGTTACCCACGCCGATGGCGGCCATGCCGGCGCCGATGGCAGCGAGACCAGCACCGATCAGCTTGGCGCTTGCAGGTTCCATGTCAAAAACTCCTCTTTCTCGTAAAATTCGGGTGGTTGGATAGAAAACTTAGTGAAGGTTCTCGGCGTCGTTCAGGTACAGCGACGTGAGCAGCGCGAAGACGTAGGCCTGGATCCCGGCGACCAGCAGCTCAAGCGCGCAGATCGCGACCATCAACAGGAAGCTGGGCACACCGACGATGCTGCCCCACAGCGGCCCGGAATTGGCGCTGCCGATAACGAAGCTGGACAGCACCTCAAGCAGGACGTGGCCGGCCATCATCGCAACGAACAGTCGCAGCGCCAGGCTGAAGGGACGCACCAGGAACGAAATCAGTTCGATCACAGGGATCAACCACATCAGCCAGATCGGCGTGCCGTGGGGCACGAACAGGCTGAAGAAGTGCAAGCCGTGCCGCCAGAAACCGACGATCAGGACGATCGCGAACGACATGACGGCAAGGACACCGGTCACAGTGAAGTGGCTGGTCGGGGTGAAAGGGTGAACGCCAACGAGCATCAAGGGCAGCAGCCCGAGCAGGTTGGCAAACAGGATGAACATGAACAGCGAGAAGATGTAGGGCACATACTTCTTGCCGGCCGGGCCGATATTGGCGGCAAGCAGGTTGTCGATGAAGCCGGTAAAGCCTTCGACCGCCATCTGCCAGCGGCCCGGGACCAGCTCGCGCTTCATTCCGCCGGCGACGAACAGCAGCAATACGCCCGCCGTCAGCGCCATCCACAGCGCGGAATTGGTGAAAGCGATGTTGTAGCCCGCGATTTCCCAGTGACCGGTGCCGAACATCGGCTCGATCGTGAACTGGTGCATCGGATCGACTTTTGCGCCTTCGGCTGCCACGCGACGTGCCTCTTCACTCGGTTTCGATGCCGCTTCGCCCCTACTTTGGCGTTTGCGACATCCGGATGATGCTTCTGAAGGCAACGATGATCCCAAGGGCCATCACCACCAGCAGACCCCAGGGCGACGTTCCGGCAAATCGGTCGATGACCCAGCCGATGAACGCTCCGCCGCCGATACCCCCCAGCAGTTCCGCCAGAACCTTGTTTCCGGCGCTGTAATTGGCGTCGGATTCCACGGTCCCGTGCGGCTTGTTGCGTTGCTCTTCCCGCTCGCGTGCGGCTTTTAACCGCGCTTCGAGCGCGTCGATTCGCGCGTCTTCGCCGATGGGGTCTCGGGCTGGCTGCTCGTCGCTCATGCCATGCTCCTAACGGGAACGCGAGGCACGGGCAACGGCTGCCCGCCTAAGGCGCCGCCCCCTTAGCAGTCCCGGCACCTGAGTCAACCGCTGTGAGGGTGACTTTGCTGCACTGCAACCAGCCAGCAAAAGGCCCCGCCGCACGGCGCGTGCGACGGGGCCCGAATGCTATCGGATCATCGGCGCCTTACGGACAGCGATTGTCGCGCAGCGGGGCGCCGGCACCGCGGGTCTGCCATGAACCGTCAGGGGCCTGATACTTCTCCCCCGGAACCGTGCGCGCAATCGCCAGGCAGCCCGCGGTAAAGGCATATTCCTCGACCGTGGCGTTGTTGGCCTGGGCCTTTTGCGCGTAGACCGCCTTGCGCTTGATATTGAGGTCTTCGGCCATGTGACGCACTTCGGCACTCGGCGCGGCGGGGAAGCCAAGGTAACCGTCGGTCTTCTCGCCTACCTGCCCCGATGCGCGTGCGGCGGCATAGGCCGGATCGCGCTGCTGCGCCGAAGCGGGAGCGGTGACCATCAGGAACGCAAGCGCGGCCCCGCCGGCGGCCAGCGCCAGCGGTCGGTGCGAAAAGCGGTTCAAACGGGCCTTCATGTTCACGTACTCCATCAGAAGATGTCTTTGTTCTCGTCGATCGTGTTCCCGGCGTCTGCCGCGAGCCGATAGATGACTTCCTGCTTGATGTTGATGTTGAGCTCGATCACGATCGGCTTGTCCGGTGCATTGACCGAAACACATCCACCGAGCGCGAGCGCGCCGCCCATCACCACCCCCAGCGCAGCCAGACCCGTCCAATGGGCTGCCCGCTGGGCCGACCTCCGGTTCCAAGTTTGCGTTCCCTGCATCGCGGCAGTTCTCGCAGCCAAGGCGCGGTTGGTCAATTCGTGGGCTGTCATGGCTTATCCCTGCTGTCTGAAGGCTGAATAACGGGCGCTTTTTCGGGTGCCGGGTTGGCGACCGACGGGGTCAGTGCCTTGCCGTCCTTGTCGATCAGACCCAGCTCGCGCGGATCGCGCAGCGCCTTGGTATCGTAAAGCGAGCGGAACGTGCCGACCAGTTTCTGGAATGGTGCACGAATGTTGACGTTGAACTGGATCGGCAATTTGGCGAATTGTTTGGTGATGATGTTGCGCTTGGCGCCGGTGCCCTGCGTCACCCCGTCGAAGCGCACGCGGGTGACCAGTTCGCCTTCCAGTTCGCCGTCCATGGCGATCTGCATCCGCCGGTAATCGATCGACCGCAGCGTCTGAAACGCGAAATTGGCCATTGTGCCAAGGTCCTTGTAGGTCAGCTCGCCAACATAGGAGACGTTGCCGCCGGGCGGACGCGACACCAGCATGCCGCCTTCGATCCGCCCGCCGTTCTCATCGAAAACCAGCGGGAGCGCCCCGTCGAAGACGCCCCGCGCCGAAATATTGGCCAGCCCCATCCGCTCGATAAAGCGGGCGGCCTCGATCCCTTCGACTTCCAGCGTGAAGCGTCGCACATTGGCCGTACCAAAGGTCAGGCGTGTCGGCCGCAGGCGCAGCGTGCCGTCGAGGAACGGCCAGGTTGCGCCATTGATTACCAGATTGCGCTCTGCCTCCAGCTGAAACGACAGCTCGCCATCGTTCGCTTCGATCCCCGGATTGATCGAGGCGAACTTGAGCCGCTGGTCCGGGGCGGTGGTCAGGCCGAGAAGATCGTTGAAGACGACTGTGCCCGAAGTACCCTTGACCGGGCCGAAGGCGGCGGCGAAGTCGAGCTTGTCAGTGTGGAAGCGTCCGGTGCTGGTAACCTTGCCGCTTTGCCAGTCGATCCGTCCGGTGCCGGCGACCGTCCCCTGCGCATTGGCGATGACACCCAAGGCCAACGCGGTCAGTGTTGTCGGTTGCAGGTTGCGGTCGAACAGGATGCCCGGCACATCGAGGTCGGCAAAGCCGCGTTCGGTATCGAGATCGTGGACGATACTGGCGGTGACGACGTGGCGGTCGCTCTTGGGTTCACGCAGTACCGCATTGGCCTTGAAGGTCGTGCTGTGCAGGGTCAACGTGGCATCGCGGGCGATCAACGGGCGGAACCGGTCATCGACTTCGCGATCCTCGAGCCGGAACGATGTGCCATCCAGTGCCAGATCGCCGCCGCCAAAACGCCAGCGGCCGGCGGCATTGAAGATGTCGAGCGGGACATTGGCCAGCTTGAAGTCGGTGCCGGCAAAGGTGCCGCTGCTGACGGTGCCCAGCACGCCTTTCAGCGTATCGATCCGAAGCGCGGTGGCCTGGTCGAGCGGGCCTAGCGAGACGTCGATCGCGCGGGCGTTGACCGCGCCGGGCCAGGCAAACCCGACCGCGCCGCTGTTGAGGCGAATCGGCGTTGTTCCCAGCTTGCCGCTAAGCCTGAGCGACGTTGCCCCCGCCGCAAACCGCGTGCCGCGGCCATCGCTGCGCAACATCGCCTGGCCCGGTCCCGGACACAAGGTGATGTCGCGCTTTTCAAGGCTGAGGTCATTGATCGAAAAGCGATCGAAGCGCACCTGGGCACACTTGCGCCATACCGCCAGACCCTGCTGGCGCGACCAGGAGCCGTCGATCGGCAGCGTCAGGTTCTGCGCGATCCCGCCAGGCAGGCGGCCGGTGACCTGGGCCTGACCGGCAAAACCGATTGCGCCGCCGGGGCGCATCACCAGGGCAAATTGCGGCAAGGCGATGCGGGTATCGCCAGCGCGGTATTCCTGCATCGCGAAGCGCGCGAGCGTTGTGCCATTGCCCTGCGATTCGATCCGCCCCTCGATCCGCGGCAGCCCTGCCCCGCCGGTCAGCAAATTGCCGGCAAAGCGCGCACCGCCCCGTCCCCCCGCGTTCAGCTGCAGGCGCGACAGCGCAAGGATATCGGCGCCGCTGGTGCCGCGCAGCCGCGCCTGCGGCACCGACAGACTGGTCAGCGCGCCGGTCTGGCGCAGCAGGAAGCTGGCAGACAGCGCGCTGGCCTGTCCTTCACGCGCCAACGCAGCGCGCATCTGCGCCGCGACCGGGGCGATCAGCGTGTCCTTGCCTGCCCGCTCGGCATCGGCCAGCGCCTGATCGAGTGCCTGGTTCGGCCGTATGGCGCTGCCGCTGATTTCGCCTTCGCTTTCTAGCCGGGCAAAGCGGTCACCGCTGCGCACGATGCCCTTGGCGCCAAGCGCTCCCGCCGCGCCGTACTGAGTCTGCACGTTGCGGGTGGCGAGGTTATAGCTGGCGACCAGATCGCCCTTGGCGAAAGTGAAGTCGCCCTTGCCGGTGGCCGCCGCAGCGCGGACTCCCGCCGCCGACAGCGCCTGGGTAACGGCGTCATAGGTGCCCGAAAAGCGGTCGAACTGGTCGGTCGTATCGAGCACCAGCTGCGTTGCCGCCTGCCGTACCGCGATGCCTTGCTGCGGGCAATTCAACGCGGCGAAGCGCAGAGGTCCGGCGAAATGCGGCGCAGCGCCGCTGACCTTGATTGCGCCATAGGCGCTGGCCTTGTCGGCGCTGCACCCGCCCAGCGCCAGCCGCGGCGCGACCACGGCGAGGATCCCGGAGAAGCCGTCGCGCAAGTTGCCCTGCCCCTCGGTCTTGACCCCGATGATTCCGTAATCGCTGTCCAGCCGCGCGCGCCCATCGATCAGCGTCAGGTTGAGGTCGGGGATCGACGGCGGCTTGCCGGTGTTGCGGAACAGCACCTTGTCGAGCGCGCCAAAACTGGCCTTGGCATCCTTGAAAGTGCCGTAAAGCCGCGGGCGGATCAGCGTTACCGTATCCAGCGTCGGGATGCCGAAGCGCGGGGTGATCGCGACGATGGCCTTCTCCACCGTCATGTCGGGGTGCGCCGGATCGCCGATGACGATGTCGGTCAGGACTTGACGCCGGGTGCCGATCGACTGGATCTTGTAGGTCGCGGGCAGGCCAAGATCGCTGAGCTGACCGGCAATGATGCGATTGGCGATCGAGGTGCGCTGCCACCACACCACGGCGAGCGCAGCTATGGCAACGCCGGCCACCAGACCCAGCACAAGCCTGGCTCTCGGTCGCCGGCGCGGCGCCGGCGCATCGCCTGCCACGTCCGCTGGTTCGCCGTATTCGTCGGACATCGCCTTACCCTTGCGCGTTCGGCCGGCGAAAGGCAAGGAAGGCCGGACCAGCCGGAGGGACGAAGTGACTGATACCACGTCCGAAGCGCAGCACGACGGCGCCGGGCACCGCGCCAGGCTCAGGCAGCGCCTGCTGGAAGGCGGCGAAGGTGCGCTGGCCGATCACGAGCTGATTGAATACCTTTTGATGACGGCCATCCCCCGCCGCGATGTGAAGCCTCTATCAAAAAGCCTGCTCGCGCGTTTCGGTTCCCTGGCGGGCGTGTTCAACGCCGACGCTAGGGCGCTGGCCAACCACCCCGGCATGGGCGAAACCAGCGCCGCGGCGATCAAGATCGTTGCGCTGGGCATGCGCCGCCTGGCGCGGACCGCAGTGCAGGAACAGCCGCTGCTCGGATCGTGGCAGGCGCTTATCGATTACCTGACGATCGACATGGCGCATCTCAACCACGAGCGGGTGCGTATCCTCTATCTCGACGTGCGCAACCGCCTGATCCTCGACCACCTGCTGACCGACGGTTCGATCGACGAGGCTGCGATCCACCCGCGCGAGGTGGTCAAGAAGGCGCTCGATCTGGGGGCCAGCGCGCTGATCCTGGTCCATAATCACCCCTCCGGCTCGCCCGAACCAAGCCGCGCCGACATCCAGATCACCAATCGCATTGCCGAGGCGGGCCGGCTGCTGGGCATCGTCGTCCACGATCACGTGATCATCGGCAAGGAAGGCCATGTCAGCCTGAAAGCCAAGGGGCTGATTTAGCGATGTGCGTTGCCGCCATCGCCTGGGCCGCGCATCCGCGCTGGGCAATGGTGGCGATCGGCAACCGCGACGAGTTCCACGCCCGTCCCACCGCGCCGCTGCACGACTGGGGTGATGGCACGCTGGCCGGGCGCGATCTGCAGGCCGGCGGCACCTGGCTGGGCGTCAGCGCGGGCCGCTTTGGCCTGGTCACCAACCTGCGCGTACCCGGCTATCCCCGCCCGGACCTGGCATCGCGCGGGGCATTGGTCAGCGACTGGCTGCACGGCAAGGCTCCGCAGGCGGTGGAAACAATGAACCCGTTCAACCTGTGGCTTGCCGATCGGGATCGCCTGCTGTTTGTCTCCAACCAACCCGCAGTTGAGCAGATCGAACTCGAACCCGGAATCCACGGCCTGTCCAACGGTGCGCGCGGCGACCGCTGGTTCAAGACCGCACGGCTGGAAAGCGCACTGGCGCGGTGGCTGGATGGTACGTACGATCCCGCTGACCTGTTCACCGCGCTGACGGACCCGACGCCGCAGTCGGCCGATCCGGAAGATGCGTTCTCCTCGGTGTTCATCCGCAATCCCGCCTACGGGACGCGCTGCTCGACCGTGGTGCTGGTCGATGCCGGGGGGCAGGGACGAATCATCGAACGGCGCTTTGACGCGGCGGGAGAACCGACCGGCGAGACCGCGCTTGAATTCGGATGGCGGCCCTAGACCGCGCTATAATCCACCGCCAGCAAATGCGGGCGCTCGTTCGCCACCTTGACCACCAGTTCGCCGAACAGGCCGTTGACCCAGGCGAACCATTCGCGGGTGAACTTCGCCGGATCGTCCTTGTCGAAGGCTTCGTGCATGAAGCCTTTGCCGGCGTGGGTGGCGCGCAGGGTCTTGAGGCTCCAGGTGATCACCGCATCGTCGTCGCTCGATAGCGCGCGCAGGATGATCGACATCGGCCAGACCTGCCCTTCGCCGATATGCGGCCCGCCGATGCCCTCGGCAGCCATGCCTTTAAAGAACCACGGATTGGCCTCGCTCCACACCGCATCGGCGGTGGCGCGCCAGAGGGGATAGCTTGCAGGGAAACAGCGCAGATAGGCGAGTCCGAGCAGCGACGGCACGTTGGCATCGTCAATGAACAGGTGGTTGCCATAGCCGTCGGTTTCATAGGCGAAGACCTGGCGGCCGTCGGGCAAGACCATTGTCCCGTGCGCCATCACCGCCGCCTCGACCTCGGCGGCCAGGGCCAAGGCGTCGTCGGCCAGAACGTCGTCCCGCAGCACGGCGCGCGCTATTTCGGCAAGCTCGCGCAGCGTCGCCACCGCGAACAGGTTGCCCGGGATGTTGCAGGGATAGGTGCAGGCATCGTCCGAGGGGCGGAAGGCGGAATGGATCAGCCCGGTCTTGCGGGTCGGAACGCCAATCCCGGCGAGGGTCGTTTCGGTCGGCTGGGTCGATTGACGCTGGAAGCGGTAGGGACCGGGGCCGTCCTTGCGTTGCTGTTCCTTGAAGGTCGCAACGATGGTTCTGGCCGCCTTGGCCCAGGTGTCGTCGAACGGCTCGATATCGCCAGTCGCCTGCCAGTAATCGTGGGCCAGGCGCAGGACATAGCACAGCGAATCGACTTCCCATTTCCGCTCGGCCACCCCCGGCTTCATCTCAGTCTTGTCGGTTCGCGACCAGAACAGCGCCGTCCGATCGGCCGGATCCTTCATGAAGGCATTGGCATAGGGATCGATCAGCACGCAGCGGGCGTGGCGGCGGATCAGTCCGCGATACAGGCTGGTCAGCGCCTCATCACCCGCGGCCAGATGCAGATAGGGCCGCATCTGCGCCGCCGAATCGCGCAGCCACAGGCACGGGATATCGCCGGTAATGACGAAGGCATCGTCCTTCCCGTCGACCGTGCCCATGAACACCGTTGTATCCAGCGTGTTGGGAAAGCAGTTGCCGAACAGCCACTTGAGCTCGGGATCGGCGATCAGCGCGGAAACCCGGTCGATCTCGCGCTCGACCGCCTTGCTGACGAACTTGCGCGCGGCGCTTGCCGGACGGTTGGATTTGAACACGGCGACCTCCTGCGCGTGCAACCGCCGCGGCACCAGCGCCAGCGCCGCCGCAGCGGCAAGAAACGAACGGCGAGGGAGCGGAGCGACTTGCACTGAACGCAGTGGTGGCGTCTTGCCACCTTCCGCGCAAGCCCCGCTGGCAATCACGAGCGATCTCTCTTAATCTGGCGATTAAATCGAGGAGAGGCCCAATGACCGTCCAGCAGCCTGATGGAATCCACCACATCGCGATCATGTCGGCGAACATGAAGGAACAGCTGACTTTCTTCACCCAGGTGATGGGCTTTCCGCTGGTCGGCCTGTTCGACATGCACGGCGTGCCCGGCGGCAAGCATGCCTTCCTGCGGATGGCCGATGACAGCTTCTTCTCGGTGGTCGAACTGGCCGGGATTGCCGAGATCCCCTCGACCATCGGCATCACCCATGCAGGCACCGGCGCGGGCAAGTGCGCCGCTGGGACCATGCAGCACGTGGCCTTCCGCGTCCCTGACGAGGCCGGGCTGATCGCCATGCAGAACCGCATCCGTGAGGCTGGCGTTCCCGCAATTGGCCCGATTGGCCACGGCTTCTGCAAGTCGATCTACTTCGCCGGGCCAGAAGGGCTGACGCTGGAAGTCAGCTACGCGGTCAGCGAAGTCGACTCCGCGCACTGGGTCGATCCGGCGATGCTGGCGGAATGCGGCATTTCGGGCGAAGAAGCCCAGGCCATGCTCAATCCCCCGCCCTGCACTGCCACAGGCCCGGTGCCGCAACCGGCCTATGACGCCAGCAAGCCGCAACTGGCCTATCCGGTCGAGACCCTCAAGGCGATCCTGTCCACGCCCGACGCGGCGATCACCATGCAGGGCAGCTACAACGAGCCGCCGGTAGCGGCATGATGGACGACACGGATTCGGTCGCTACGGTGCGCGCACTTGAAACGCGCTTGCAGGTTGCAATGCTGGCTGGCGATGTATCGACTTTGGACGCGTTGATCGACGACCGCCTGGTCTTTACAACGCCGGATGGAACCGTGACCGGCAAGGAACAGGATCTCGCGGCGCATGCCAACGGCATGCTCCGCCTCAGCAAGCTGGACATCACGGATTCGACTCTATGGCCGCTTGATGACCAGGTCGTTGCGACCGTCAGGGCGGATCTTGCAGGCAGCTATGCTGGCGCCACCTTTGCGGGAACCTTTGCCTATACGCGGTTATGGCAATGCACATCTGGCAGTTGGCGGATTGTTGCCGGGCATGCCAGCCAACTGACTTAGGTGGACAGGGCCTGCCCCGCCCCTTGCCTTCCGGCACCCCCTCCCTTAGCGGCTCCAGCACAAACCCAAGGAGTTTCACATGGTCCCCCGCTATGCCCGCCCCGCGATGACCGCGATCTGGGAGCCGGAGGCGCGCTATCGCATCTGGTTCGAGATCGAAGCGCACGCCACGCAGAAGCTGGGCGAACTGGGCGTGGTCCCGGCCAGCGGGGCCAAGGCGCTGTGGGACTGGTGGGCGACCAATCCCAAGATCGATGTCACCGCGATCGACGCGATCGAGGCGGTGACCAAGCACGACGTGATCGCCTTCCTCGACTGGGTGGCGCAGCAGGTCGGTCCCGAAGCCCGCTTCATGCACCAGGGCATGACCAGCAGCGACGTGCTCGACACCACGCTGTCGGTGCAGCTGGCCCAGGCCAGCGACCTGCTTCTCGCCGACCTCGACGCCCTGCTCGCCGCGCTCAAGAAGCGCGCGCTGGAGCACAAATACACCCCGACCATCGGACGCAGCCACGGCATCCATGCCGAGCCGACCACCTTCGGCAAGAAGCTGGCCGAGGCCTATGCCGAGTTCGCCCGCTGCAAGGCGCGGCTGGTGGCAGCGCGCGCCGAAGTGGCGACCTGCGCGATTTCGGGCGCGGTCGGGACCTTTGCCAATATCGATCCCTCGGTCGAGGAATACGTTGCCGATAAGCTGGGCCTGGCGGTCGAGCCGGTCAGCACCCAGGTGATCCCGCGCGACCGCCACGCGATGTTCTTTGCCACCCTTGGGGTGATCGCCAGCTCGATCGAGCGCCTCGCGATCGAGATCCGCCACCTGCAGCGCACCGAGGTGCTGGAGGCGGAGGAATACTTCGCGCCCGGGCAGAAGGGCTCCAGCGCGATGCCGCACAAGCGCAACCCGGTGCTGACCGAAAACCTCACCGGCCTTGCGCGGATGGTTCGCTCGGCGGTCACCCCGGCGCTGGAAAACGTGGCACTGTGGCACGAGCGTGACATCAGCCATTCCTCGGTCGAACGCTTCATCGGTCCCGACGCGACGATCACGCTCGACTTCGCGCTGGCGCGGCTGACCTCGGTGGTCGACAAGCTGCTGGTCTACCCCGAGCGGATGCAGCGCAACCTCGACAAGATGGGCGGCCTGGTCCACTCGCAGAGGGTGCTGCTGGCGCTGACCCAGGCGGGCCTCGAGCGCGATGCCAGCTACCGTCTGGTCCAGCGCAATGCGATGAAGGTGTGGGAAAGCGACGGACAGCTCAGTCTGCTCGAACTGCTCAAGGCCGATCCCGAAGTCAGCGCGGTAATGAGCGCGGCGGAGCTGGAAGAGAAGTTCAATCTCGACTACCACTTCAAGGCGATCGACACGATTTTTGCGCGGGTGTTCGGGGACTGACGAACAAGGGGATTTGCGATGAAGCGGCTGCTCAAGTGGACCCTCGGCCTGCTCCTCGTGGCCGTCATCGCCCTGTTCGCCTGGGGCTATGCCCCCGATACCGATATCGCCGCGATGAGGGCCAAATACGCCAACGCGGCCTCGCAGTTTGTCGATGTCGGCGGCGGGCTGACCATGCATGTGCGTGATGAGGGCAAGCGCGACGGCCCGGTGCTGGTACTGCTCCACGGCTCCAACGCCTCGCTCCACACCTGGGAGCCTTGGGTGGCACGGCTCGGCGCGAAATACCGCGTTATCAGCCTCGACCAGATCGGGCACGGGCTGACCGGGCCGAACCCGGCCGGCAAGTACGACGGCGATGCCTTCGTCGCCACGCTCGACGCGCTGATGGTCAAGCTGGGCGTCGGCAAGTTCGCGCTCGCCGGCAATTCGATGGGTGGCTACGTAGCCTGGGAATATGCCCTGGCGCACCCCGGCAAGCTGACGCACCTGATCCTGGTCGATGCCGCTGGCCCGCCCGAAGACCCGCACAAGAAGCTCCCTATCGGCTTCAAGCTCATGCAGAACCCGGTGCTGAGCAAACTGGCCCTGGTCATTACGCCGCGTTCGCTGTTCGAAAAATCGGTGCACCAGTCAGTATCCAACCAGGCTGTAGTTACCCCCGCCGCGATCGATCGCTATTGGGAACTCAACCGCTATCCCGGCAATCGCCAGGCAACTCTGGATCGGTTCGCGACGCACTCCGGGCGCAATCGCGACGTCGGCCGGATCGGGACTATTGCGGTCCCAACCCTGATCCTGTGGGGCGCGGATGACAAATTGATCCCGGTCAGCGGCGCGGACTGGTTCGCCAGCCAGATCACCGGGTCGCAGAAGATCGTTTACCCGGGCATCGGACACGTGCCGATGGAAGAAGCGGCCGATCGCAGCGCCGCCGATGTCGATGCTTTCCTGTCTAAGCCCTTCCCTTCGCCCACCAAAGTGCCTAGCCTTTTGCCCGACGCCTGACGTTTACGAGGATACGGCCAATGCAAATCATCCGCACCATCGTCTGGGTACTGGTCCTGGTCGCGCTGTTGCTGTTTTCGCTGAACAACTGGCAGGTCGTATCGATCAAGATCTGGGAAGGTCTGATCCTTGAAACCAAGCTGCCGGTGCTGGTCATGATTTCGTTCCTGATGGGCCTGCTGCCGATGTGGCTGCTGCACAAGGGTACGAAGTGGCGGGCCAACCGGCGGATCAGCGCGCTGGAAAATTCGGTCCGCGCGGCTTCGGTATCGACCCCGACCATGGTCGGCAGCGCAACCCAGCTTGACGCGGCGGCCGCTGACCAGCAATCGCCCGGCCTATGAACACCAACCCCGTTTACCTCGCGCTCGATTTTCCCCGTCTTGAAACGGCAGAGGCCGTCGCGCGCAAGGTCAAGGATCATGTCGGCGGGCTCAAGCTGGGGATGGAATTCTTCTATGCCCATGGCCACCACGGCGTGCACGAGATTGCCAAGATCGGCCTGCCGCTATTCCTCGACCTGAAGCTGCACGACATTCCCAATACCGTCGCCGGGGCGATGCAGGCGGTCCATGTACTCGAACCGGCGATCGTCACGGTCCACGCCAGCGGCGGACAGGCGATGATGGAAGACGCCAAGGCCGCCGCCGGAGAGCATTGCAAGGTCGTTGCCGTGACCCTGCTTACCAGCATGGACGAAAATGACATGGCAGCGACCGGGATCGGCGGCACGCCGCACGACCAGGTTCTGCGCCTGGCCGAACTGGCGCACAAGGCCGGTCTCGACGGTATCGTCTGTTCGGGGCATGAGGTCGGCGCGGTCCACCGCCAGTGGAAGGACGGGTTTTTCGTCGTTCCCGGTCTGCGCCTGCCAGACGGCAAGGCCGGTGACCAGAAGCGCACCGTGACCCCGCGCCAGGCCCGCAACGACGGCGCAAGCATTCTGGTGGTTGGCCGCCCGATCAGCCGCGCCGAGGATCCCGTCGCCGCCGCCCGCGCGATCGAGGCAACTCTCTAGGCAGCCGCGCGTTAGTTCACCGCGCAGAAAGCACGGCCCGTCCAATGCAGCGCAAACGGCACCTAAGGAGTATTGCCATGAAATCGCTGAAACTTGCCATTGCCGCCGGCGCGCTTGTCGCCGCTGGCCTGACATCGGGAGCCGCCATGGCCCAGACCGCCACCCCCGTCCCCGCCATTGCCCAGGGCAATACCTTGCTGACCGTGTCCGCTGACGGCAAGTCGACCCGCACGCCCGATCTCGCGATGTTCAGCGCCGGTGTGACCACGCAAGGCGCGACCGCGGGCGAGGCGATGAGCGCCAATGCCGCAGCCATGGCCAAGGTCTTTGCCGCACTCAAGAAAGCCGGGATCGCCGACAAGGACGTCCAAACCAGCAATATCAACCTCAATCCGATCTACGGCCAGCCGGTGATCGGCCCCAACGGGCAGGTGACGCAGGAACCGCGCATCGTCGGTTACCAGGCCAACAACACCGTATCGGTCAAGCAGCGCAACCTGAAGGCCATGGGCGGCGTGCTCGACGCGCTGGTCTCGGCTGGGGCCAACAATATCAACGGCCCGAGCTTCCAGGTCGATGATGCCGATGTGGCGCAGGATGAAGCCCGGATAGCCGCGATGACCAAGGCCCGCGCCCGCGCTCAGCTCTACGCCCGCGCCGCCGGCCTTCGCGTGGTGCGGATCGTCTCGATCAGCGAAAGCGGCGGCTATGCCCCGCCGCCGATGCCGGTGATGTACGCCAAGGCGGCGATGGACCGCGCCGAATCGACCCCAATTGCGGTGGGCGAGGTCGAATCGCAGGTCAATGTCACGGTGCAGTTCGAACTGGCACCGTAGAACTTTCCAATCCCCCCGTTCGCGTCGAGCGAAGTCGAGACGCCGCGCACAGGTGTCTCGACGATGCTCGACACGAACGGGGCTTTGGCTATTAGGCGGGAATGCCCGCCCCCCTGATCAAGATCTGCGGCATTTCGACCGTCGAAACGCTCGAAGCGGCGATTGCCGCGCGGGCCGATTTCGCCGGGTTGATGTTCTATGCGCCCAGCCCGCGCGTGGTCAGCGCCGAACAGGCCGCGCGGCTTGCCGAACAGGCCGGTTCGCGGATCGGGCGGGTCGGCGTGTTCGTCGATCCCGACGACGACCTGCTGGGCGATGCCGTGGCAGCAGGGCGTCTCGATGCGATCCAGCTCCACCGTGTAAGCGCCGCGCGCCGGGCCGAGGTCCGGCAGCGGTTCGGGCTGCCGATCTGGGCGGTGCTGGAAGTGGCCGGTCCGGGCGATCTGGCGGCGCTGGGGCACTATGACAGCTTCGACCGGCTGATCTACGACGCCAAGACGCCCAGGAACGCCTTGCCGGGCGGCATGGGACTGTCGTTCGACTGGACCATGTTGCGCGCAGCGCGCCATCCCGGGCCGTGGGGCCTGGCCGGCGGCCTGTCCGCGGCCAACGTGGCCGAGGCGGTGCGGATTACCGGCGCGCCGCTGCTGGATGTCTCTTCGGGAGTCGAGACCGCTCCGGGGGTCAAGGATGTGGACTTGATCGCGGCGTTCTGCCAAGCGGCCCGCCTATGACCACCGCCAATTCCTATCGCACCCAGCCTGACGAACGCGGACACTTCGGCCAGTTCGGCGGGCGTTACGTCGCCGAAACGCTGATGCCGCTGATCCTCGATCTGGAGCGCGAATATGCCGCGGCCAAGGCCGATCCGGCGTTCAAGGCCGAGTTCGACGATCTGCTCGAACACTATGTCGGCCGCCCCAGCCCGCTCTACTTCGCGCCGCGGCTGACCGAAGAGCTTGGCGGCGCCCAGGTCTGGTTCAAGCGCGACGAGCTCAACCATACCGGCGCGCACAAGATCAACAACTGCATCGGCCAGATCCTGCTGGCGATCCGGATGGGCAAGACCCGGATCATCGCCGAGACCGGCGCGGGCCAGCACGGCGTGGCTACCGCCACGGTCTGCGCGCGGTTCGGCCTGCCCTGCGTGATCTTCATGGGCGCGACCGACGTGGCGCGCCAGGCGCCCAACGTGTTCCGGATGAAGCTGCTCGGCGCAGAAGTGCGCCCAGTCACTGCCGGCGCGGCTACACTGAAGGACGCGATGAACGAGGCGCTGCGCGACTGGGTCGCCAATGTCCACGACACCTTCTACATCATCGGCACCGCCGCCGGCCCGCACCCCTATCCCGAGCTGGTCCGCGATTTCCAGAGCGTGATCGGCAAGGAAGCGCGTGCCCAGATGCTCAGCCGGGTGGGCCGCTTGCCCGACCTGCTGGTCGCGGCAATTGGCGGGGGCAGCAATGCGATCGGGCTGTTCCACCCGTTTCTCGACGATCCCGACGTGAAGATGCTGGGCGTTGAGGCAGCCGGGCATGGCCTCGACAAGGAACATGCCGCCAGCCTTGCCGGTGGCCGCCCCGGCATCCTCCACGGCAACAAGACCTACCTGCTGCAGGACGCGGACGGCCAGATCACCGAGGGCCACTCGATCAGCGCGGGGCTCGACTATCCCGGGATCGGCCCCGAGCACGCCTGGCTCAAGGAAGTCGGGCGGGTCGATTATACCTCGGTCACCGACACCGAAGCGCTCGACGGCTTCCAACTGCTGTGCCGCACCGAAGGCATCATCCCCGCGCTCGAACCGGCCCACGCCATCGCCGCGGTCAAGAAAGTCGCGCCGACCATGGGCAAGGACCAGATCGTGCTCGCCAACCTGTGCGGCCGCGGCGACAAGGATATCTTCTCGGTCGCGGAGCATCTGGGGGTGGAGTTGTGAGGCGTCAGCACCGGAGACATAGAAATCCGGATGACCTCTCCGCTGTGAGGCCAAACTGGCCTGTGCGCCGTGCCGCATTAGTCTTCTGTTTCATGGCTATCTTTATGTTGGTGTGGCGATTGGTCCAAAAAGGCGAGCAGTTTGGTGGGGCAGACGCGGCCTTTGTCGTTCTCTTTGCCACTGCGATGGCAGTTTTTGAATTCTTCCGAGTCGGGAAGACCAAAGCATGACCCGCCTCCAATCCGCCTTCGCCAAGGGCCCCGCCCTCGTCACCTTCGTCACCGGGGGTGATCCGACGCCGGAGACCACGCTCTCGATCCTCGACGCGCTCGTCGCGGGCGGCGCGGATGTGATCGAGCTGGGCATGCCGTTCACCGATCCGATGGCCGATGGCCCGGCGATCCAGGCGGCCAATCTGCGCAGCCTGGGCGCGGGGACGACTACCGCCGACATTTTCCACATCGCTTTGCGCTTTCGCGAGAAGCATCCCGACACGCCGCTGGTGCTGATGGGCTATGCTAACCCTATGGTGACCCGCGGCCCCGAATGGTTCGCCGCTGAGTGTGCCAAGGCCGGGGTCGACGGGGTGATCTGCGTCGACATTCCGCCCGAAGAAGATGCCGAGCTTGGTCCCGCGCTGCGCGCCCGCCAGGTCAGCCTGATCCGCCTGGCCACGCCGACCACCGATGCGGCGCGGCTGCCGGCGGTGCTCGAAGGCTCGTCGGGGTTCCTCTACTACGTCTCGGTCGCCGGGATCACCGGGCTGCAACAGGCCGCGCAGGCCAGCATCGACGAGGCCGTCGCGCGGATCAAGCAGCACGCCACCATCCCGGTCGCGGTCGGCTTCGGCGTGCGCACGCCCGAACAGGCGGCAGCGATCGCCAGGGTGGCCGACGGCGTGGTGGTCGGCTCGGCCTTGGTCGAACTTGTCGCGCAACATGGGACGGACGCCGCCGGCCCGGTCCGCGAACTGACGGCTGCGCTTGCCGCCGCCGTCCACGGTGCTAGGTAAGCGCGCATGAGCTGGATCGATCGTGTTCGCAAAGCGCTGCCCTTTCAGGACAAGCGCGACACCCCCGACAACCTGTGGACCAAGTGCCCGTCGTGCACCGAAATGCTGTTCACCAAGGAGTACGAGGAAAACCTGAGCGTGTGCCCGCGCTGCGAGCATCACGGCCGGATCGGCGCCGATACGCGGCTGGGCCAGTTGCTCGACCCCGGGTTCAAGGTGCTCGACAATCCCAAGGTCAAAGAAGACCCGCTCAAGTTCCGCGACCAGAAGAAGTATCCCGACCGGCTCAAGGCCGCCCGCGCCGCCAATCCGCATCCGGACGCGCTGACCAACGCGGCCGGCAGCATCGACGGGCACAAGGTTGTGCTTGGCGTGCAGGACTTTGCCTTCATGGGCGGGTCGATGGGCATGGCGGTCGGCGCAGCCTTTGTCGCCGGGGCCGAACGCGCGATCAAGGACAAGTGCGCCTATGTGATCTGCACCGCCGCCGGCGGCGCGCGGATGCAGGAGGGCATTCTCAGCCTGATGCAGATGCCCAAGGCGACCGTGGCGATCAGCCGCCTGAAGCGCGCCGGGCTGCCCTATGTGGTGGTGCTGACCGATCCGACCACCGGCGGGGTCACCGCGAGCTATGCCATGCTTGGCGACGTGCACATTGCCGAGCCGGGCTGCCTGATCGGCTTTGCCGGGCAGCGGGTGATCCAGGACACGATCCGCGAGAAGCTGCCCGAAGGCTTCCAGCGCGCCGAATACCTGCACGAACACGGCATGGTCGACATGGTCGTGCACCGCCGCGACCTGAAGGCGACGCTGGCCTCCGTGCTCGACTATCTGGGCGCGGCCAAGGCGGCCTGATCCGCCGATGCGCGATTTCGCGATTTCGGACAATCCGCGCGTCCAGGCGCAGCTCGATCGGCTGGGCGCGCTGAGCCTGCCACAAGGTCGGATCGGGCTGGAGACGATCCACGCCCTGCTGGCGCGGCTGGGCAATCCCGAACGCGATTTACCGCCGGTGTTCCATGTCGCCGGGACCAACGGCAAGGGGAGCACCTGCGCCTATCTGCGCGCGATGTTCGAGGCCGAGGGTCTGACGGTCCACGCCGCGACCAAGCCGCACCTGGTACGTTACAACGAACGCATCCGGATTGCCGGAAAGCTGATCGCGGACGACCTGCTGGCCGACCTGCTGCAAGAGGTGCTGGACGCTGGCGAAGACCTGGCGCCCAGTTTCTTTGAAGTCACTGCGGCGGCGACCTTCCTGGCCTTTCACCGCATCCCGGCCGACGTCTGCGTGATCGAGGTCGGGCTGGGCGGGCGCTTCGATGCAACCAATGTGCTCGATGGCCAGGCCGCCTGCGGGATCGCTAGCCTGGGAATCGATCACGAAGCCTTTCTACTCACGCCGGAAGCGGGCGTCCCGGAGGACCCGCTATGCCGGATCGCCTTTGAAAAGGCCGGAATTGCTCGCCCCGGCGTGCCGCTGGTGACCCAGGCCTATTGCCCGGACATGACCCGCACGATCATCGACCACGCGATGCAGGTCGGCGCCCGAACCGCGATCCGCGGGCTCGACTGGCACGCCGCGATCGGCGCGCGGATTGCCTATCGCGACCGCCACGGCGCGCTGGACCTGCCGCTGCCTGCGCTGGCCGGCACGCACCAGGCCGATAACGCCGCGCTGGCGGTGGCAATGCTGCGGCACCAGGACCGCGTGCCGGTTTCGCCCGAAGCAATGGCACGCGGCATCGCCAGCGCGCGCTGGCCGGCGCGGTTGCAGCGGCTTGGTCCGGGGCCGTTGACCGCGCTGGTGCCGGGGCGCACGGTGTGGCTCGATGGTGGGCACAACGTCGACGCGGGCCTGGCAATCGCGCGGCACTTTGCCGGTGCGCCGTCGCTGCACCTGATCACCGGGATGCTATCCAGCAAGGATCCGGCCGCGATCGTCGCGCCGCTGCGCGGGCATCTGCTCAGCCTGTCGGTCATCCCCGCCCCCGGCCACGACGCGCACCGCCCAGAAGATATCGCCGCGCATGCCGACCTGCCGGTCCGCGCCTTTGCCGATGTTGCGGCGGCGCTTGGCGCACTTCCGCCCGAAGGCGACGTGCTGATTGCCGGGTCGCTTTACCTGGCCGGCGAGGTGCTGCGGCTCAACCGCGAACGTCCGGACTGACCGCGGCCCTAGGCCGGGCCAGCCAGGCGATGCCCCCGCCCACCAGAAGCAGTGCGGCGCAGGCAAGCGTCGTCGAATTAGCCCATTTGAGTGGTTGCGACAGCAGCAGTCCGACCAGGCCCAGCACCGCCAGGGAGAAGCCCGCCAGGCGCGGCCAGCCGATTGGCTGGCGTAGTGCCGTCTCGTCGATCCCGCCGGTCTGGCGGATGCCCTGAACGACATAGCCCTTGCTCCACAGCGTCCACAGCAGCAGCATCCCCGGTACGGCGGCGACCACGGTAAAGCCCCAAAAGCCGAACCAGCCGAACTTGTCGGCGATGATCCCGGCCGGCCCGGCCATGAAGGTTCGGCCGACCCCGGCGAACGACGACAGCAGCGCGAACTGCGTCGCGGTATAGGCAATGCTCGACAGGCCCGAAAGATAGGTGGTGAACACCGTCAGGCCGATCCCGCTGGTCAGGTTCTCGGTCCCGATCGCCGCCACCAGCATCCAGTAATTGTTGCCGCTGAGCGCCAGGATCATGAACATGACGTTGGAGAACATCATCAGCAGACCCGAAATCAGCAGCGCCCTGCCCATGCCCAGCCACAGGATGAACGGGGCGCCCAGCGCCGATCCGACGATCAGCGCGGCAAAGCCCCAGATCTTGTTGGCCGAGATATAGTCGAGATCGGCAAAACCCAGATCGACGATCATCGGGCTGAGCATGGCCTGGCCCATCGCGTCGCCGACCTTGTAGAGCAGGACAAAGGCAAGGATAATGAATGCGCCGTGGCGCGAGAGGAATTCGCGGAACGGGTTGATCACCGCCTCGGTCAGGAACTGCCGCGTGCTCATGCCGCTGACATGGGCGAAGCGGTCGACGAAGCGGCCTTCGCCGATCCACAATGCTCCCAGGATCGCCGGGACGATGCAGAACGCGGTCAGGCCGTAAGCCGTCGCCCAGCCCAGCCCCAGTCCCTCGGTCGAGGCGAAATAGATCGTCCCCGCCCCGGCGATCAGATTGCCGGTGCGATAGCCGAACTGGTTGGTCGCGGTGCCGTGAGCGAACTCTTCCTCGTCGAGGATTTCGATGCGGTAGGCGTCGATGACGATGTCTTGCGTCGCGGAGAGGAACGCCGTGATCAGCGCCCAGATTGCAAACAGCGTCAGGTGCCCCGGGCGCGGATCGCTGGCGCCCAGCTGCCATACCGAGAGGAACAGCAGCGCCTGGATCAGGAACAGCCAGCCGCGGCGCTGCCCGAACCGGCGGGTCAGGAACGGCAAGTGCAGCTTGTCGACCAGTGGCGCCCACAGGAACTTGATCGTATAGGGAATGCCCAGCGCCACCGCGAAGCCGATCGTCGCCGTGTCGATCTTCACCTTGGCCAGCCAGAAGGTCATCGTTGCTACCAGTAGCGTCAGCGGGAAACCGCTGGATATGCCGAGCAGGAAAGCGACCAGCGGGGCCTTGCGAATATAGGGGCGGAAGGTCTTGCTGGTCAGCGCGATCAGCACCAGCGCAATCAGCACTCCGGCAAAGATCAGGAACCGGATAAGATCAACCGACATTGCAACACCCTAACGACCCAACTTTACTGGCGAACCTAGCGCCGAAATGGTCTATGCCTAGTCCCCATGGAGAGGACAACCACGCTTCCGGGGACAACCCCGACCGCGGGCCAGCTGGCCCTGGCGCAGCAGATCGCAGAAGGGTGCACGCGCCCCAACCGCGGGATCACCACAGTGCCCACAGTGGTCTATACCGATCCTGAACACTTCGCCGCGGAAAGCAGCGCACTGTTTGGCCGGATGCCGCAGGTCCTGTGCCCCTCTGCGCTGATTCCCGATCCGGGGATGAGCGTGCCGCACGACGCCACCGGCCGGCCCTTGCTCATCACCCGCGACGGAAACGGCGACGTGCACGTATTCCTCAACGTCTGCCGCCACCGCGGCACCCGGCTGGTCGAAGGGCAAGACGTGGCCTGCACCAAGCGGCTGACCTGCCCCTATCACGCCTGGACCTATGCGCTCGACGGGCGGCTGCTCGCCCTGCCCCGGCCCGAGACGTTTCCCGGCATGGACAAGGGCGCGTTCGGCCTGGTCGAACTGCCCAGCTGCGAGGCTGGCGGTCTGATCTGGTACGGTCCCGACAGCACCGCCGACTTTGCGGATGCGCGCGAGCTGGGGGCCGACTTCGACGCCTTTGCCATGCGCGACCTGCACCTGTTCGCGCGGCAGACCCATAACGTAGCGTCCAACTGGAAGCTGATCATGGACGCGTTCCTGGAAAGCTATCACGTCACCCGGCTCCACGCCCAGACGATCGGGCCGTTCTTCAAGGACGGGATATCCAGCGGCGATCAGATCGGCCCGCACCAGCGCAGCCTGGTCTGCCGCGCTGAGGAACTGGCCGGGGTCGATCTGACCGACATGACCGCGCTGCGCCGCATCGGCACCTTTGCCTATCAGCTGTTCCCGGCGACGGTGGTGGTTATCAGCCCCGATTACATCAACATCATGACGCTGTGGCCCCAGGCGGTCGACCGGACTCTGGTCGAGGATTTCATGCTGATCCCCGAAGCGCCGCAAAGCGACAAGGCCCGCGATCACTGGCAGCGGTCTTGGAACCTGCTCGATGGCGGCGTTTTCGCTGGAGAAGATTTCCGAGCCGCGGCGCTCGGCCAGCAGGGGTTGTCCAGCGGGGCGATCGGCGAAGTGACGCTGGGCACGCTGGAAGGCGGGATCCGCCGCCTGCACGAGATCATCGCCGAGCAAATGGCCGTTTCTTAGATCCTCTCCATTTTCGCGTAGCGCAAATGGGGAGGTGGCTCGGCAAAGCCAAGACGGAGGGGTAATGGCGCGAGGGTAGAGACCCCTCCGTCATTTGCTGGCGCGAATGCCACCTCCCCATTTGTGCCATTCGGCAAAAACGGAGAGGATCAAGGAAGGGTGACGCAGCCCAGTTGCCAAGCTAAGGGCGGCACATGAACAGCCCAGTCGACAAACCCCGCGCAGGTGACCGCATCGCCAAGCTCCTCGCCCGTGCCGGCGTGGCCAGCCGCCGCGAGGTCGAGCGGATGATCGAGGATGGCCGGATCAAGATCGGCGACGTGGTGGTCACGACGCCGGCGACCCTGCTGACCAGCCTCAAGGGCGTGAGCGTTGACGGAACCCCGGTCAAGGCGCCCGAAGCGGCGCGGCTGTTCCTGTTCCACAAGCCCGCCGGCCTGCTCACCGCCGAGCGCGATCCCGCCGGCCGCCCGACGATCTACACCGCGCTACGCAACGCCCTGCCCGCCGATGCGCGCCGGGTGATGCCGATCGGACGGCTCGATTTCAACACCGAGGGGCTGCTGCTGCTGACCAACGACGGCGGGCTCAAGCGGACGATGGAATTGCCCGCCACCGGCCTTCCCCGCACCTACCGCGCGCGCACGTTCGGCGCGGTGACCCAGGACCAGCTCGATGCGCTGATCGAGGGGGTCGAGATCGAAGGCGTGCGTTATGGCAAGATCAACGCCAACATGGAGCGCAGCACCGGGCGCAACCAGTGGATCGAAGTGACCATCACCGAAGGCAAGAACCGCGAAGTGCGGCGCGTGCTGGAATATCTGGGGCTGGAAGTCAGCCGCCTGATCCGCACCGCCTATGGCCCGTTCGAGCTGCTCGATCTGCCGCGCGGCGCGGCGGTGGAGGTGCGTCAGGTAGAGGTCGAACGCTTCGTCCGCACCCTCAAGGTGCCTGGCTCCGCGCCCGGCCCCGAAGCCCCGCGCGATGCCGACAGCATGGCCCGCGCCCGAGTCCAGCGTGCCCGCCGCGATGCGCAGCGCCCTGCGATGCCGGACAAGGCGGAAGGCCGCGCTGGGGCCAAGCCCGGCAAGCGCCCCTTGCCGCGCAAACCGCGTGAAGATGGCAAGCTGATCGACCGCCCCAAGCGTCCGGCTTCGGGCAAGCCCGGCGCGCGGCCGCCGGGTGGTTCGCGCTCAGGCCCGCGCAAGCCTGGGCCGCGCAAATGAGCCTGCGGATCATCGCCGGCGAATGGCGCGGCCGCAAGATACAGGTCCCTGCGGGCGAGGTCACCCGGCCCACAGCGGACCGCACGCGCGAGACACTGTTCTCGATGCTGGTCAGCCGGATCGGCACCTTCGAGGGTTTGGCCGTGGCCGATCTGTTCGCCGGTTCGGGCGCCTTGGGGCTTGAGGCGCTGTCGCGCGGCGCGGGCTCCTGCTTGTTCGCCGAGCAGGACCCCGCCGCGATCCGCGCGCTGCGCGCCAATATCGCCGCGCTGCGTGCTGCCGAGCGCTGCGACGTGCGCGCCGCATCGGTCCTGGCGCTGGGCCCGGCCAAGGCCCCGCTCGACCTGATCCTGCTTGACCCGCCCTATGGTTCGGGCGCGGGCGGCGTCGCGCTCGACAAGCTGGTCCGGCTCGGCTGGATCGGCCCGGCGACCTGGGTCAGCCTCGAAACCGGCGCCAAAGAACCGCCGGTGCTCAAGTCGCTTGAACCCGTAGCCGAAAGGATCGTCGGCAAGGCGCGGATTACGCTGCTGCGGCTGCCGGACGCGCCAGCTTGACGCCGACCAGGGTCAAGGCCCCGGCTGCGACCAGCAACAGCCCGATCTGGCTGCCATGGCCGGCGTCGCTCATCGCCTTGGCTACCAGCGGCGTAACCGCACCGCCAACAATCCCCCCGGCGTTGAATGCCACCGAAACGCCGCTGTAGCGTACCGGAACCGGGTACAGCGTCGTCAGCCACCCGCCGAGCGGGCCATAGACAAAGCCCATCACGAACAACGCTGCCGACAAGGTTGCGAAAATCGCCAGAGTGCCCCCGGCCAGCCCGCCCGCAAAGCCCAGGCCAACCACCATCGTCGCCAGCGCCCCGATCAGGATCACCCAGCCCGCTCCGACCTTGTCGGACAGCCACGCGGCAATGACGATCCCGGCGGCCAGAAAGCAGTTTGCGCCCAGCTGCAACAGCAGGAACGTTTCGCGCGGATAGCCCAGCTGGCGCGTCCCGATGTCGAGCGCAAAGGCGGTCGAGAGGTAGAACAAGGCAAAGCACGCCACCACGCCCGCGCTGCCTGCCAGCACCGCGCCGCCATGACCGCGCAGCAGGGTCCACAGCGGAATGGGCGGCGGCGGGGCGTGGTCCAGCGCAGCGCGGAACTGCGCGGTTTCGCCGATATTCAGCCGAACCCACAGCCCGATCCCGACCAGTACCGCGCTGGCAAGGAACGGCACCCGCCAGCCCCAGCTGAGAAAATCGGCGTCGCTCAGCCACAGCCCGAGCAGCAGGAACAGTCCATTGGCGGCCAGGAAGCCCAGCGGTGCACCCAGCTGGGGCGCTGCGCCAAAGCGGCTTTCCCAGCCTTTCGGCGCATTCTCGGTTGCCAGCAACGCGGCCCCGCCCCATTCGCCGCCCAGCCCCAGGCCCTGCCCGAAACGCAGAATGCACAGCAGTAGCGGGGCGAAGAACCCGGCATCGGCATAGCCCGGCAGGAACGCCACCAGCAGGGTCGAGGCCCCCATCAACAGCAGTGAGGCCACAAGCGTAGCCTTGCGCCCGACACGGTCACCGAAATGACCGAATGCCACGGCTCCGATCGGCCGGGCGATGAAGGCCAGGCCGAAGACCATGAACTTGGCGATGCCCTGCACTTCGGCCGAGCTTTTTGGGAAAAACAGTTCGCCAAAGACCAGCGCGGTGGCTGTGGCGAAGACGTAGAAATCGTAGAACTCGACCGCCGTGCCGGTGAGCGATGCGGTCAGGATACGGCGGTGCTGGCGAAGCGGGTTCATCGCCTGCGCTGGTTGCTGGCAGCAGGCGGCCTGTCAAACAAAAAGGGCGCCGGTTGCCCGGCGCCCTTTCCTGCGACCCTTATCGGGCTTGGTGTTACTTTCCGCCGGGATTGCGGCAGCTGTCGCGCAGCGTTTTGGTGCACAGCGGATAGACCTTGTTCAACGCCTCTGCCGGCGGTGCGGTCAGCGCGCCCTTGTAGGCTCCGGCCTGGTACGAAGGATCGGCGGGAACTGCCGGAGGTACCGGGTCAGCCGCAGTGGTCGGGTTGGGCGGCGTCGCACTGGGCGCCTCCGCGCTGGCCGGGTTGGCCTGAACCTGAATCGGCGGCGTCGCGGACGGCATCGGCATGGCCGGATCCATCGTCTGGGCCTGTGCCGGAAGCGTCATAAGGGCGGTTGCCGCCATCCCCAGGAATAACATCTGCTTCATGGTTCGTTCCTTGCTCGCTACGACGTATATGGCTGTTCAACGCCCGATCGTTCCGCTGGTTCCCGATGATCGGCAAGCCGCACGCCCCTTGCGCCCAACCGCGATGTTCCCTAGCTGTTCACCCGTGTCCCAGCTTCCCGAATCTGCCGATGACCCCCTGCTCGAGGGGCTGAACCCGCCGCAGCGCGAGGCGGTGCTGGCGGTCGACGGCCCGGTGCTGATGCTGGCCGGGGCAGGCACCGGCAAGACCGCAGCGCTGACCACCCGGCTCGCCCACATCGTCCGCAGCCGCCGCGCCTGGCCAAGTGAAATCCTCTGCGTCACCTTCACCAACAAGGCCGCGCGCGAGATGAAGGAGCGGGTCGGTCACCTGGTAGGTCCGGCGGTCGAGGGGATGCCGTGGCTCGGCACGTTCCATTCGATCGCCGCCAAGCTGCTGCGCCGCCATGCCGAACTGGTCGGGCTCCAGAGCAATTACACGATCATTGACACCGACGATCAGCTGCGCGTGCTCAAGCAGCTGATCCAGGCCGAGGGGCTGGATGAAAAGCGCTGGCCGGCGCGGCAACTGGCGCAATGCATCGATCGCTGGAAGAACCGCGGGCTCAACCCCGCCGATCTCGATGCCGCGGAAAACGAAAGCTACGCCAATGGCCAGGGGCAGAAGTTCTACCGGCTGTACCAGGACCGGCTGAAAGCGCTCAACGCCTGCGATTTTGGCGACCTGCTGCTGCATATGCTCAATATCCTGCGCACCGACCGGGCGATTCTGGAACAGTACCAGCAGCGCTTCAAATACATCATGGTCGACGAATACCAGGACACCAACCAGGTCCAGTACCTGTGGCTGCGCCTACTCGCCCAGGGCCACAAGAATATCTGCGTGGTGGGGGATGACGACCAGTCGATCTATTCGTGGCGCGGCGCAGAAGTTGCCAATATCTTGCGCTTCGAAAAGGATTTTCCCGGCGCCAAGGTGATCAAGCTGGAACAGAACTATCGCTCCACACCGGACATTCTCGCCGCTGCATCGGGCCTGATCGACGCCAACAGCCAGCGGCTGGGCAAGACGCTGTGGACCACGCGCAACGGCGGTGACAAGGTCCGCGTGATCGGCGTGTGGGACGGCCCGGAAGAAGCGCGCCGGATCGGCGAAGAGGCTGAGCGGCTTGAGCGCGAGGGCGCCAGCCTGGCCACCGTCGCGATCCTGGTCCGTGCCCAGTTCCAGACCCGCGAGTTCGAGGACCGCTTCATCGCGATCGGCCTGCCCTACAAGATCGTCGGCGGCTTCCGCTTCTATGAGCGCGCCGAGATCCGCGATGCCCTGGCCTATCTGCGGCTGATTACCCAGCCCAGCGACGATCTGGCCTTCGAACGGATCTACAACACTCCCAAGCGCGGGCTGGGCGACAAGACGCTGGAAAAGATCCACCGCCACGCCCGCGCCGGCGGCGTCCCGCTGAGTCTCGCGGCGTTCGAGATCACCGACACCGACGAGCTGCCGACCAAGGCGCGCAACACGCTGTTCGCGCTGATGCGCGATGTCGGGCGCTGGCGTGAAGCGGCCAAGCTACTCAGCCCGGCCGAGCTGGCGCGCACCGTCCTAGAGGAAAGCGGCTACACGACCGCGCTGCAGGCAGAAAAGAGCGCCGAAAGCGCCGGACGGCTGGAAAACCTGACCGAACTGGCCCGCGCGATGGAAGAATACGAGACGCTCGGCGACTTCCTCGAGCATGTCAGCCTGGTGATGGACAACGACGCCAACGACAGCGCCGAAAAGCTGACGATCATGACCATCCACGCCGCCAAGGGGCTGGAATTCGATCACGTCTTTCTGCCCGGCTGGGAAGAAGGCGTGTTTCCCAGCCAGCGCGCGATGGATGAAGGCGGGCTCTCCGCGCTCGAGGAAGAACGCCGGCTTGCCTATGTCGCGATCACCCGTGCGCGGCGGCGCTGCACGATCATCCATGCCGCCAACCGGCGCATCTATGGCCAGTGGACCAGTTCGATCCCCAGCCGCTTCATCGGCGAACTGCCGCAGGCCCACGTAGAGCAGGAAACCACGCTGTCGGGCGGCGCCTCGCTATGGCGGGCGCAGTGGTCGGAAGCGAGCGATCCTTTCGCCCATGTCGCGCGCGGTACGGGGCGTGGCCCCGGCTGGCAGCGCGCCACGACGCGCGAATTCGATACGACGCCCAAGCGCGTCGCCGAATCGACCCGCAGCGCCGCCAGCTTCGCCGCCAAACCACGCGACGATGTGGCGGTAGGGGCGCGGGTGTTCCACGAAAAGTTCGGCTACGGCACGGTCACCGCGCAGGAAGGCAACAAGCTTGAGATCGACTTCGAAAGCGCCGGGCCGAAACGGGTGATCGACAGCTTTGTGAAACTGGCTGAGTAGCTTGCTCAGCTACCAAGCGCATATCTTCGGAGAATGAAGGAGCACCCGCAGCTTATGCAGATGCGCTCCCCAATGATTCTGATAGCCCCAGCGAAATTGCCAAATGCCATCCTGAATGCGATTCTGATCGAAATACCAAAGCACTTCCAAGAGATCTCTCGCAATATCAGCTAGATCATCAATCGCATCAGCAACACCCGGCTTTGAACCCGGCTCATCGTTTACATCGGCCCAAGGATAAAGCCCCAACTCGGGAAACGATTTTCCTGCCCGGCTATAGATCTCCGCTCCCGAGATCTCTGGGGTTTCGATGTCGGAATCTGAAGGCTCAAGACTTTCAGTGATGTGATACTCAAGAACAAGCCTATCGAGCGTGACCGCCAACAGACTATAGTCTGTAAGATCAACTTTGGCTTGACCGTCAATGAGCGACAAATACGCCTCAATCGCGCCTCGAATGCTTGCATGATCAAGGCGCTCAGACTGGTCCATCTGAACTTAGAATAACACGCACTGAATAAGAACTACAGCGCCGAAAAGCCCAGGAAGCTTGGCACAGGGCCGTTCCACTCGCCGGCTTCGCTGGGCGCCTCTGCCGGTTCCGCACGGCGCGGGCGGCTTTCGCGGCGGGGCTCGGCTCGAGTAGCACGTTCCTCGCGCGGTGCACGTTCCTCGCGCGGGGCGCGTTCTTCGCGCGGCGGACGGGGAGCGCGTTCGGCTTGTTCTGCCTTGGGGGCAGGTTCGGCGCGTTCCGCCCGGGGGGCGCGTTCGCGGCGGGGCCTCTCTTCACGAGCAGGACGCTCTTCGCGGGCCGGACGCTCTTCGCGCGCGGCGCGGGCCGGCTTGGCTTCACCCTCGCCCGCTACTTCATAAACTTCCAGCTTGCCGCCAGTCAGCTTCTCGACGTTTTCGATCGCTTCGGCATCTTCCGGCGCGATCAGGGTGAAAGCGCGGCCGGTCGCCCCGGCGCGACCGGTGCGGCCAACGCGGTGGACATAGTCGTCGGGATGCCACGGCGTGTCGAAGTTGAACACGTGGCTGACGCCCTTCACGTCGAGCCCGCGCGCGGCGACATCGCTGCACACCAGGATGTTGATCGTGCCGGCCTTGAACCGGTCAAGCTCGGCAATGCGCGAGGACTGGTCCATGTCGCCGTGGATTTCGCCCGCGGAAAACCCGCTTTGCTTGAGGCTCTTGGCCAGTTCGCGCACCGTGGTCTTGCGGTTGCAGAAGATCATCGCGGTCGAGACATTGTCGGTGCGCAGGATCGTGCGCAGCACGTCGCGCTTGACCCGCGAAGAGGCGACCGGAACTTTGAACTGGACGATCTGGGTATTGGTCGATGCCGGACGGGCGACTTCGATATATTTCGGGTTGCTGAGAAACTTGTCGGCCAGCTTCTTGATCGGCGGCGGCATGGTCGCGCTGAACAGCAGGGTCTGGCGCTGCGCCGGAAGCTTCGAACAGATCGTCTCGATGTCCGGGATGAAGCCCATGTCGAGCATCCGGTCAGCCTCGTCGATGACCAGCAGATCGCAGCCGGTCAGCAGGATCTTGCCCCGTTCGAACAGGTCCATCAGCCGGCCCGGGGTGGCGATCAGCACGTCGACGCCTTCGTTGAGCGCCTTGACCTGATCGCCCATCTGCACTCCGCCGATCAGCAGCGCCATCTTCAGGTCGTGGTTCTTGCCGTACTGTTCGAAGTTTTCGGCAACCTGGGCCGCAAGTTCGCGTGTCGGCTCGAGAATCAGGCTGCGCGGCATCATCGCGCGGCGGCGGCCGTGAGCAAGGATATCGATCATCGGCAGCACAAAGCTGGCGGTCTTGCCAGTGCCGGTCTGGGCGATGGCGATCAGGTCGCGCATCATCAGAACGGAAGGAATGGCCTGGGCCTGGATCGGGGTGGGCGTGTCATAGCCCTTGGCGGTGACCGCCTGGAGCAGTTCGTCGGACAGGCCGAGATCGGCAAATTTCATAAGGTAACGGTGTTCCGGAAAAAGCGTCTGCGCCCCTTCCCCCCGGTCAGGCCGCCGCTTCGCCCGGCCCAGCGGACCCCATGCGAAGCTGGCGCGCCCTAGGCCGAAAGAGGGCGCAAAGTCAAGGAAAGAGGGTCAGTCGCCTTGCTCGACGATCTGGCGAAACCCGGTGACGGTACAGTTCGTACCATTGCGGGCCAGCAATTGGTCGCGGCCCTGGCAGATCATCCCGTCGGCGTTCTTGGCAACGAGGAAGCCGGAGTAGTAGGCCTGGGCCTGGCACGATTTGGACAGCGCAGCGCTGACCGTGCGGCGATCGCGCAGCATCATGATCAGGCGATTGCCGCCCGCCGGCTGCACGCCGATGATCCCTGCCACAGGCACGCATTTGCCCATCTTCTTTTCGCGGTAGCGCGGCATCCCCGGCTGCGGTTCGAAATCGGGGGCGAACATCGATGGCATGATGGGCATCGGCGCGGGACGCGGAGCGATGCGAATGGTGATCCGTTCCTCAATCCGCACCTGCTGCGCGGGGGCCGGATGGATATAGTCGGCCAGTGCCTGCAAACCCTCATTGCTGGCGCGCGAAACCGGTGCGGCCGGCACCGCCAGCCCGGCGTCGGCGGGTAGCGGCACCCGCGCATCCTCCACCGCAAAGGCTGTCGGCAGCATCAGCACCAGCGGTGCAAGCAGGTGGGCTAATGGGTTCATTGCCTCGGGTGTTTAGGGACCGGTCTTGAACGACCGCTTAACCTGCCGCGCGGCAGGCGCAAGAGGCTGCGTTGGCTGTTGCCCCGTGCTGTGCCATATCGCGTGCCGATGAACCTGCCGCACGATCAATTTCTGGCCGAACTTGCGGCGATCCTTGGCCCGCGCGGGCTGAGCCGCGATAATGACGTGGTCGATCCCTGGCTGACCGACTGGCGCGGCCGCTATCACGGCGCGGCACTGGCCCTGGCAGCGCCTGCCGATACCGCCGAAGTGTCCGCTGTGATGGCGCTATGCGCGCGCTATGGCGTCCCTGTAGTCCCCCAAGGCGGCAACAGCGGCATGTCCGGTGGGGCCACTCCTGATCCGGATGGGACAGCCCTGCTCCTCTCACTGCGACGGATGAACGCGATCCGCACGATCGATCCTGCCGCGCAGCAGGCGGTGTGCGAGGCAGGTGTCGTGTTGCAAGCCCTCCACGAAGCCGCTGAAGCGCAAGGGCTGCGCTTTCCGCTGACCCTGGGCGGTAAGGGTTCTGCAACGATCGGCGGCCTGATTTCCACCAATGCAGGCGGCACCCAGGTGCTGCGCCACGGCGTGATGAAGGCGCAAGTGCTTGGGCTTGAGGTGGTGCTGCCCGATGGACAGATCTTCGATGCCCTGACCCCGCTGCGCAAGGACAACCGGGGGTTTGATCTGAAGCAGCTGTTCATCGGCTCGGAAGGTACGCTGGGGATCGTGACCGCGGCGACGCTGCGACTGGTTCCGGCGATTTCGGATCGCATTGTGGTCTGGGCCGGACTCGAATCGATCCACGCCGCCCGTGCCCTGCTGCTCCATTGCGAAGCTGCGCTGGGCAACGCCATCGAGGGGTTCGAGGTCTTGCCTCAGCCCTGCCTCGATGCGGTTCTGGCCTATCTGCCCGATGCCCGCACCCCGTTGAACGGCCGCCACGCCTGGCACGCGCTGATCGAAGTCGTCGCGACCGGCGATGCCGTAGCGCCCCTGCGCGACGCGGTGGAAGCAGCTTTGGCCGCTGCCTTCGATCGCGGCATGGTCCAGGATGCCGTACTTTCTGCCAGCGAAGCCCAGGCCGAAGCGTTCTGGACTCTGCGTGATTCGATTTCCGCGGCAGAGCGCGCGCGCGGTCCGGCGATGCAGCATGACATCTCGGTTCCGGTGGCGGGCATGCCCGCCTTCATCGAATCGGCCAGCCGCACGATCGAAGCCGCGTGGCCCGGAACGCGTGCTATCGGCTATGGCCATCTGGGCGACGGCAACATCCATTTTCATGTCGGCGCACCGGCCGGGACAGAGCGGGATACGTGGGAAAGCGGAGCCGGCAAGGCGATCAGCCGCCGGGTCCACGATCTGGTCACTGCTGCTGGCGGCTCGATTTCTGCCGAGCACGGCATCGGCCAGCTAAAGCGCACCGAGCTCGAGCGGCTGGCCGATCCGGTCCGGCTCGACCTGATGCGCCGGATAAAGGCCGCGCTCGATCCACGCGAATTGCTCAATCCGGGCAAGCTGGTGGCGCTTGCGCCGGAAAGCGGCAACGCCTAAAGGCGCGTTTTCGTCCCGGGCGCGCCCGGAAATGCCAATATTCGCACTGATTGGAGAGTTCCCGATGGCCAGCGCGCCGCAAGCCACCAACCTGCCATTGTTCTACAATGACCTGATGCCGCTCAACAGCCGCGACCACGGCAACTGGCACAGCCGCACCACCGATCAGGCAAAGTGGCTGGTCGGCCAGCACGCGATCCCGCTGACGGCTGAAGAATTCGTCCACGCCTCGCGCAATTACCCGATCGTCTTCTCGGTCGGTGAACCGCCGGTGCCGCTGGGACTGATGGGCCTGAACGAGGGCGTCAACACCTTCATCGACGATGAAGGCCGCGCCAGCGAGAAGGTCTATATTCCGGCCTATGCGCGCCGCTATCCCTTCATGCTGGCCAAGTTGGCTCCGGAATCGGAAGAGCTGTCGCTGTGCTTCGATCCGACCACCGATCTTGTCGGCGAGTTCGACGATGGCGCCGCCCTGTTCAATGCTGAAGAACCGTCCGACACCACCAAGTCGACCCTGGAATTCTGCCGCAATTTCGAAGAAGCAGGCTTCCGGACGCAGAACTTTGTCGAAGAGCTGGCCAAGCATGACCTGCTGATGGACGGCGAAGTCGCCATCCAGCAGGCCGGCAATGACCAGCCGTTCGTTTATCGCGGTTTCAAGATGGTCAACCAGGAGAAGCTGCGCGAACTGCGTGGCGACGTCCTGCGCCAGTGGAACCAGAACGGAATGCTGGCGCTGATCTTCGCCCACCTGTTCAGCCTGGAACTGATGAGCGACGTGTTCGCCCGCCAGGTTCAGCAGGGCAAGGGTCCGGTTCCCGTACTCGCCAGCTGATCGGCTGCAAATACCAGCCCGCGCCGCGAGAATTCGGCGCGGGCTCGCCCGGTTTATTCGTATGCACGGTGCCGGGGCTTGTCATAACCTGACAACAGGCTTATCTTTGTTTCGTCTTGTCGGTGCTTCCCTCATGGCCCGGCCGGACACTGGTGCACTCTGTGCACCTCCTCCCTGAACCTTGGCCACCTCGTGCGTTTGCACGAGGTGGTTTTTTATTGGCTATTCGGCGGCGACAGCCCAGCGTGCGGGATCATCGGCCTGACCCAGCTGGGCAACCTGCGTGGCCAGACGTTCGGTCAACCCGACCAGCACGTCGACCATTGCCGCGAATCCCGCTCCAGGTTCGCTCATGGCATGATCGAGATAGCAGCTGCGATCGACCTCAAGCTGAAGGGCATGAAGGCCTTCATGCGGGGCGGCGTGACGTTCCAGAACATAGCCGCCGGCATAGGGCCGATTGTGCCCCGCCGCATGCCGCACTTCGGCGAAGTAGCCAAAGGCAGAGGCTATCAATGTGCCGTGGCACGACACCCCGAAGCGATCGCCGATGACGAAGACACTGGGCGGACGCGGACCACGCAGGCCCAGCGGCGGCATCGAATGCAGGTCAATCAGCAGCGCGGCACCCCAGCGCTTGCGCAGCCGTGCCAACTCTCTCGCCAGCGCAGCATGGTAAGGGGTGTGGATGGTGGCAATCCGCTCAGCCAGTTCCTCTTCGGCAAGACGCTGCTTCCAGATCTCGCCCAGGCCATGCAACCGCCGGGGGATCAGGCCAAGTCCGCTGCGCGCCCGCAGCCCCATCGGCGCATCACCGCGATTCGGTTTGCCGGGGACCAGCATGTCCCAATCGACATCGTCCTCTGCACGATTGAGGTCGATCATGGCGCGCGGCGCATTGGCGATCAGCAGTGCCGCGCCGGTACGCTGCGCCACTTCGCGGCCAAGCAGATCGGCATAGCGATCCTCAAGCCGCAGCGCCGCAGCGCGGGGATGGCGCATCCTTGCGCTCAGGTTTGCGGGATAGGTCCGGCCAGCGTGCGGGACCGCGATAAGAATGGGAATCGACGAGGGGTCGGGTGCCGACAGCGCATAGGCGGGAACGCCTTCGGCGCCAGGAATGCGCCCGGTATCGCGTCTCGGCGATTCGCTGGATCCAGGGACAGCACGCGTCATATACAAACTTGCTGGCGCGGTTCGGCCTTCATGTCAAAGCCGGTCAGACAAAAAACCGGGCGAGAAAATTAACCGGTAGGGTGTATAGGATTGTGCCGATGGCGGTCGATATGGCAGCCTCATACAGCCAGTGGTGGAAACCAAACGCGATGATCCGCATCCTGCTTGCCGAAGATGAAGAAGCCATGCGCACCTATCTGGCGCGCGCGCTTCAGAATGCAGGATACGAAGTAATCGCAGTCGATCGCGGCACCGCCGCCCTCCCCTTGCTTGAAATGGGCGAATTCGATCTGCTGCTGTCGGACATTGTCATGCCCGAAATGGACGGCATTGAACTGGCCCAGCGCTGCGCCGAAATCAGTCCGAAAACCAAGGTGATGTTCATTACCGGTTTTGCCGCGGTAACCCTGAAGGCCAGCCGTGAGGCGCCCCAGGCCAAGGTCCTGTCCAAGCCGTTTCACCTGCGCGATCTGGTGATGGAAGTCGAACGGATCTTCGGCCAGCAGGCCCACGCTTCGATTTAGGCTTTGCAAGGCTTGCCAATGCGCAAGAGCCCCGCTAATGGCGCTCCCCTGTCCGGGGCGACGGCCTCGGGCAGACTTTGAATGGTGCGGGCGTATAGCTCAGTGGTAGAGCACTATGTTGACATCGTAGGGGTCGCAAGTTCAATCCTTGCTACGCCCACCATTCGCTAAAAAAGCCCCGGTTTCCCGGGGCTTTTTCGTATCCAGGCAACAGCGGAGGGCTATTTGCCCTGCCAGTTCGGCTTGCGCTTTTCGGCGAAGGCCAGCGAGCCTTCGCGGGCGTCCTCGCTCGTGAACACCGGGGCGATGTAGGCGGCCTGCTTTTGCCACATCTCTTCATCGCTCCATGAATGCGAATCGCGGATGATCGCTTTCGACGCGATCAGGGCAAGCGGGCCGTTGGCGGCCACGGCCTTGGCCAATTCCTTGGCGCCGTCGATCGCCGGACCGTCCACGATACGGTTGATGAAACCCAGGGCATAGGCGCGATTCGCGTCGATGAAATCACCGGTCAGGGCCAGTTCCATGGCGATGCGCGGGGGAATCTGGCGCGGCAGCTTGATCAGTCCGCCGGCAGCGGCAGCCAGACCGCGCTTGGATTCGGGAATGCCGAACTTCGACCCGGCATTGGCGACGATGAGGTCGCAGCTCAGCGCCAGTTCCATGCCCCCGGCCAGGGCATAGCCGTCGACTGCCGCGATCACCGGCTTCTTCGGGGTCCATTCGGTCAGCCCGCCAAATCCGCGCCCTTCGATGCTGGGCCGCTCGCCGCGCAGGAAGCCCTTGAGGTCCATGCCCGAACAGAACGTGCCCCCTGCCCCGGTCAGGATCGCGCAGCGCAGATCATCCTCTGCGTCGAGGCGGTCCATCGCCGCCGAGATGCCTTCGGCCTGGGCCTTGTTCATCGCGTTCTTGGCGTCTGGACGGTTCATCGTGACGATCAGCACGCCATCTTCAACTGTAGTCAGGACTGGGTTTTCATCGCTCATGCCATTGATCCTCTCGACTGGCGTTTAACCGAACGATTAAGCCGCCGCAGCGGCGCCGTCCAGCCCTTACTTGCGCGGCGCAGATGCTCTGCTAAGGGGAACCGAACCTCCCCAGGGATGACGAGAGAGAGCATGGCCAAGATCAAGGTGAAGAACCCGGTCGTCGAAATCGACGGCGACGAAATGACCCGCATCATCTGGCAGTGGATCCGCGAACGCCTGATCCTGCCCTATCTCGACATCGATCTGAAGTATTACGATCTTTCGGTCGAGATGCGCGATGAAACCAACGACAAGATCACGGTCGATTGCGCCAATGCGATCAAGCAGTATGGCGTCGGCGTAAAGTGCGCGACGATCACCCCGGACGAAGCCCGGGTTGAGGAATTCAAGCTCAAGAAGATGTGGAAGAGCCCCAACGGCACGATCCGCAACATCCTGGGCGGCGTGGTTTTCCGCGAACCGATCGTGATGCAGAACGTTCCGCGGCTGATCCCGGGCTGGACCGATCCGATCGTGGTCGGCCGCCACGCATTCGGCGATCAGTACAAGGCGACCGACTTTCTGGTCCCAGGCCCCGGCAAGCTGCGGCTGGTGTGGAACGGCGACGATGGCAGCACGATCGACGAGGAGGTGTTCCAGTTCCCTTCGCCCGGCGTCGCGCTGGCGATGTACAACCTCGACGATTCGATCCGCGATTTCGCCCGCGCCAGCTTCCACTATGGCCTCAATCTGGGCTGGCCGGTCTACCTGTCGACCAAGAACACCATTCTCAAGGCCTATGACGGACGGTTCAAGGACCTGTTCCAGGAAGTCTTCGAGACCGAAGGCTTCAAGGAGCAGTTCGCCGCCAAGGGCATCGTCTACGAACACCGCCTGATCGACGACATGGTCGCCTCGGCGCTGAAGTGGTCGGGCAAGTTCGTCTGGGCCTGCAAGAATTATGACGGCGACGTCCAGTCGGACCAGGTCGCTCAGGGCTTTGGCAGCCTTGGGCTGATGACTTCGGTGCTGCTGACCCCCGATGGCAAGACCGTGGAAGCAGAGGCTGCGCACGGCACAGTCACGCGCCACTACCGCCAGCACCAGCAGGGCAAGGCGACCAGCACCAATCCGATCGCCAGCATTTTCGCCTGGACCCGCGGGCTGATGTATCGTGGCAAGTTCGACGAAACCCCCGATGTGGTGCGGTTTGCCGAAACGCTGGAAAAGGTCTGCATCGATACCGTCGAAGGCGGCCAGATGACCAAGGACCTGGCTATCCTGATCGGTCCGGACCAGCCCTGGCTGACCACCGAAGGCTTCTTCGAGGCGATCGTCCAGAACCTGGATAAGGAAATGGGCAGCTGGCAGTAAGTCCAGCCTGGTTTCTGCGAATTCACGGCGGTCCGGGCAATCGGGCCGCCGTTTTCTTATGCGGGGCCGTGACAAAGTGCTGTCCGATGCCATAGGGCTGTTCCATGTCCGGCAGCGAACCCCTTATCTCGACCTCGATACTGTCCGACGCGCTGGTCATCCTGGGCGCGGCGGGGATCGTGATCCCGCTGTTTGCACGGTTCCGCATTACCCCCGTCATCGGCTTCATTCTGGTCGGGATTCTGGTGGGGCCTTCAGGCCTTGGCGCCTTTGTCGGGCAAATGCCCTGGCTGGGCTATGTGACGATATCCGACGTCCACCGGCTCGATCCCTTTGCCGAGTTTGGCATCATCATGCTGTTGTTCACGGTCGGACTGGAACTGTCGTTCGGCCGCCTGTGGGACATGCGCAAGCAGGTGTTCGGGCTTGGTGCGCTTGAACTGATCGGGTGCGCATTGCTGATCGGTCTCGGCCTGCTGTTGCTGGGCAATTCGGCGCCGACCGCGCTGGCGCTGGGACTTGCGCTTGCCTTGTCCTCGACTGCGCTGGTGCTGCGGATTGTCGATCCCGCCCGTCCGGTGGGCAAGGCGGCGCTGGCGATGCTGCTGTTCGAAGACATTGCGCTGATCCCGATCATCTTCCTGCTCGGCGCGATGGGCCGGGGCAGCGAGACGCAATCGACCGCGGAACTTGTCTCTGTCCTGACCAACGGCGCGCTGGTGATCATCGTGCTGCTGGTCGCGGGCCGCTTTCTGTTTCCCCGACTGTTCGCCCAGGCCGCCCGGACCAAGAGCCCCGAACTGTTCCTGGCCGCCAGCCTGCTTGTCGTCATTGTCGCTTCGGGAGCAACCGGCGCTGTCGGCCTGTCGCCGATCGTCGGCGCGCTGATTGCCGGGCTGCTGATTGCCGAAACCGAATACCACGAAGAAGTCGAAGGCATGACCAAGCCGTTTGAAGGCCTGGCGCTGGGGGTCTTCCTGATCACCGTGGGCATGGGCCTGAACCTCGGCTTCTTGTTCGACAACCTGGGTGCGATCCTGCTGGCAACCGCGGCGATCCTTGGCACCAAGGCGCTGGTCACCGGCATCCTGCTGCGCACGATGGGTGCGCGCCGCGGCACCTCGACAGAGGCCGGGATCCTGATGGCCAGCCCCTCGGAAACGACGCTTATCGTGCTGGGCGCGGCGATCAGCGCGCGGCTGATTTCCGCTGAGGCGGCGCAATTCTGGCAGATCGTCACGGCGCTGGGCATGACCATTACCCCGATCCTGGCCTGGCTGGGCCGGCGCCTGGCCAAGCGCGTCGATCGCGGCGCCAGGCTGGAGGTAATGAACGGCGAAGAAGCCCGCACGATCATTATCGGGTTCGACCGTGTCGGCCGCCTGATCGCCGATATGCTGCGGCGCCACGACAAGCCCTTCGTCGCCATCGATCTGGATAACGACCGCGTCATCCAGGGGCAGGAGGATGGCTGGCCGGTGATTTTCGGTGATGCGACCCGCGATGCCACGCTGGACAAACTGGGGATCGAACGCGCCAGCGCGGTGGTCCTGACCATGGACGAGCCGGTCCTGGCCCAGCGCCTGGTCAGGCGGTTGCGCAGCCGCTTTCCCGACCTGCCGATCCTCGCCCGCGCCCGCGATGCCCGCCACGCCGCCGCGCTGTACCGTGCGGGGGCGACGACCGCAGTGCCGCAAACGCTGGAAAGCAGCCTGCAGCTGAGCGAAGCGGTGCTGGTCGATGTCGGTGTGCCGATGGGATTCGTCATCGCCAGCATCCACGAAAGGCGCGATGAATACCGCCAGCAGATCATGCACGAAGGTGAACTGGTACATGCCCCCAGGTTGCGCACGGCATCCCTGCGCGAATACCACCCCAGGGATAATGCCGAAAGCTGACACTCCCATGCGCAAATTCCTGCTCTCCTGTTTAACCCTATCCCTGCTGTCTTTGGCGCCCATGCCGGCCTTGGCCGCGCCATCGCCGCAGGCCGTTGCAAATCAACTGGTCTACCGTCAGTGGGTCAAGGCGGAAAACCGGTCGCAATGTGCTCCCATCGGCGTCACCCCGGCAATTGCCGATGGCGGCACCCCGCGCGCCGCCTATTTCGGTGGCGGCTGGGGCGTTGCCTTCGATCGTCCAGGGTTGCGCAGCGCCTTTGGCGTGGCCGGCGCGGGGATCACCGACGCGGGTGCCTGGTCGCATGCGGAGCGGACCCGCCGGCTCGCCTTGCAATGGCCGCTGGTCAAGCAGCTTCAATTCGGCAAGGCCCGCGCCGTTGCGGGCTATGGCCTGCAGGGCGGCAAACCGTTTCCAGCAGACAATCTGGAAGGCGCTAACGAAAAGCTGATCGCCTACGTCTATGTCGAAGGCCAGAACTGCCTCTACAATGTGTGGAGCGATCTGGGCCGCGCGCATCTTGAGACACTGCTGGGCAGCCTGTTCGTGATGCCAAAGACTTTACCCAAACGGCGCTGACGTTTCAGCCCGCCAGAACCGCTTTCACCGCGGCAATGGCGTCGCTCGCCTTGTCGCCGTCCGGACCGCCGCCCTGCGCCATGTCGGGGCGGCCACCGCCACCCTTGCCGCCCAGCGCTTCGACCCCGGCGCGGACCAGATCGACGGCGCTGATGGTTCCGACCAGATCGTCGGTCACCGCCGCCGCGATGCTGGCCTTGCCTTCGTTGACGGCAACGATTGCCGCAACACCCGAGCCCATGCGCTGCTTGGCGCTGTCGAGCAGGCCGCGCAGGTCCCTAGGATCGAGGCCGTCGAGCACCTGACCGGAGAACCTGACCCCGCCAATCTCTTCATCGGCCGCCTCAGCCTTGGAGCTGCCGCCACCAAGGGCTAGCGCCTTCTTCGCCTCGGCCAGCTCGCGTTCCAGCTTGCGCCGCTCGTCAAGCAATGCGGCGACGCGCGTTTCGACATCGTCGGGCGTGGTCTTGAGCAGGCTGGCGGCGTTCTTCAGCGCATCCTCGCGGTGAATCAGCCATTGCCGTGCGCCCTCACCGGTCAGCGCCTCGATCCGGCGCACGCCCGAGCTGACCGCGCTTTCGCTGACGATCCGGAATATGCCGATGTCGCCCAGCGCACGAACATGGGTGCCGCCGCACAGTTCGACCGAATAGGGTTTGTCGGAGGTGCGTCCCATCGACAGCACCCGCACTTCATCGCCGTACTTCTCGCCGAACAGCGCCATGGCCCCAGCCTCGATCGCGTCGTCCGGGCTCATCAGCCGCGTGCTGACCGGGTCGTTGGCGCGGATCTCGGCGTTCACTTCGGCCTCGATCGCGGCAATGTCCTCGGCGCTCAGCGCGGTCGGCTGGGAGAAGTCGAAGCGGAAGCGGTCGGGCGCAACCAGCGAACCCTTCTGGGTGACATGCCCGCCCAGGCGATTGCGCAGCGCGGCATGAAGCAGATGGGTGGCCGAATGGTTGGCGCGGATCGCATCGCGGCGCGCGACATCGATGTCGAGCCGGACCACATCGCCCAGCTTGATCGAACCGGCTTCGACCACGGCGTCGTGCGCATGGAGCCGGCCCAGCGGTTTGGCGGTGTCGCTGACCGCCAGCTTCAGCCCGCCCGCGCCGGTGATGGTCCCGGCATCGCCCATCTGCCCGCCGCTTTCGCCATAGAACGGGGTCTGGTTGACGATCACGCTGACGCGGTCACCAACGGTCGCGCTTTCCACTTCCTGGCCGTCCTTGACCAGCGCGACGACCTGCGCCTCGCCAGTGGTGGCGGAATAGCCGGTGAACTCGGTCGCGCCGACGCGCTCGGCGATGTCGAACCACACTTCGCCGTCAGCGGCCTGCCCGCTGCCCTTCCACGCGGCGCGCGCGGCGGCCTTCTGCTGCGCCATGGCGGCGTCATAGCCATCACGGTCGATCCCGATTCCGCGCGAGCGCAGCGCATCCTCGGTCAGGTCAAAGGGGAAGCCGTAGGTATCGTAGAGCTTGAAGGCGACATCGCCGGGCAGTTCGGCGCCCTCACCCATTTCGCCGGTCGCTTCGTCGAGCAGCTTGAGCCCGTTGGCGAGCGTGCGGCGGAACTGCACTTCTTCGCGCTGCAGCGTTTCCTCGATCAGTGGCTGCGCGCGGCCCAGCTCGGGATAGGCTTGGCCCATCTCGGTGATCAGCGCAGGCACCAGGCGGTGCATCAGCGGATCTTTCGCACCCAGCAAGTGCGCGTGACGCATCGCGCGGCGCATGATCCGGCGCAGCACATAGCCGCGTCCTTCGTTGGACGGCAGCACGCCATCGGCCAGCAGGAAGCTGGTCGAACGCAGGTGATCGGCGATCACCCGGTGGCTGGCCTGATGGTCGCCCTCGGCCTTGACCCCGGTCAGGCTTTCGCTGGCGGCAATCAGCGCCTTGAAGGTGTCGGTGTCGTAATTGTCGTGGACGCCCTGCATGACTGCCGAAATGCGTTCCAGCCCCATGCCGGTATCGATGCTGGGCTTGGGCAGGTTGCCGGTGATCTCACCCGCGGTCTGCTCGAACTGCATGAACACCAGGTTCCAGATCTCGATGAAGCGGTCGCCGTCTTCTTCGGCCGATCCCGGCGGGCCGCCCCAGATGTGGTCGCCGTGATCGTAGAAGATCTCGCTGCACGGGCCGCACGGGCCATCGTCGCCCATCGCCCAGAAGTTGTCCTTGGTCGGGATGCGGATGATGCGGTCTTCGGGGAGGCCGGCAATCTTCTGCCACAGGGCAAAAGCCTCATCGTCGGTGTGATAGACAGTGACCAGCAGCTTGTCTTTGGGCAGCGCCCAGTCACGGGTCAGCAGGGTCCAGGCGTGCGTGATCGCCTGTTCCTTGAAATAGTCGCCGAAGCTGAAATTGCCCAGCATCTCGAAAAAGGTGTGGTGCCGCGCGGTATAGCCAACGTTGTCGAGATCGTTGTGCTTGCCCCCGGCGCGCACACATTTCTGGCTGCTGGTGGCGCGCGGCTCGGGCCGGCTCTCCAGCCCGGTGAAGACGTTCTTGAACGGCACCATGCCGGCGTTGACGAACATCAGCGTCGGATCGTTGTACGGTACCAACGGCGCCGATGGCACGATGGTGTGCCCGGCCGAGCCGAAGTAATCGAGAAAGGAGCGGCGGATGTCGTTCGTCGAAGTCATAGCACGCGGCGATTAGGGTCTATCGGGCCCGCGAACAAGCGTGATTTCAGCGATCACGGGGCCGGGACCATGACGGTGAGTGCTGCCGGGCGCAGGCGAAAGCGCAGCGGCAGCGCCATGCTGGTCACTTCGCCGTCATGGGCCACAGGTATCGTGCCTTCACCCAGCACGGTCAGTTCGCGCACTTCGGCAATGCCCAGAAAATCGCGCATCGGATCGGCCCGGCCGATCAGCGCACGCAGGGCAAAGCCGATCAGCCCGGCCGCGCTGCGCGGCCGCACCGCATAGACCGAGAGCAAGCCGTCGCGCAGACTGACGCGCTTGCCGCGCTGTGCGCCGCTTATTTCATAGCGGTTGTTGCCGATGAACAGCAGCGGCGTGGCGATCGTACGGCGCTGTCCCTCCACCTCGATTACGATCTGCCGTAGTTTGAACGCGCCCAGGACGGTCCATGCCGCCGGAATCGTTGCCAGCCATTTGGGCAGCCGGCGCGCATCACGGTCACGCACCATCCGGGCGTAGAGCCCGATCGAGGCATTGTTGACGAAGACCGTGCCATTGACCTCACCCAGATCGATCGTCTCGCGCAGGCCGTTGACTGCCACGTCCGCCGCCAAAGTCAGATCAGCCGGGATGCCAAGATCGAGCGACAGGTGATTGAGCGTGCCCAGCGGCAGCACCGCCATTGCTTGCCCGCTTTCGGCCAGTTGCCCTGCGGCGTGCCCCAGGGTGCCGTCGCCGCCGCCGACCGCGACACAATCGGCGCCTGATGCTGCAGCAAGTTCTTCGGCAACGCGCGCGCCCGCAACGATCCGCGGCACGACCGTGCAGGCGTGCTTGGCAAAGGCGTCACGAATTCGCCGGCCAAGCGCGTCACCCTCGCGGGAAGCGCGACCACCACTGCCGTTGACGACAACGGCCAGATGGCCCGGCGGTGGGGCAGTCATCTCAATGGCGGGCCGTTACGATCCATGCCCCGGCACTGAAGGCGACAAGATCGCCGCTGCGGTGTTCTTCCAGCCATTCGCGCAGCCATCCTTCGGCGCGGGTGCGATCATCGCCCTGCAATTGGCGCAGCGTGGCGGCAGCGGGCCCAATATAGCGGAACAGAGCCAGGGCATCTTGCACCGGGTCCTCACCCTTTCCGGCAACATAGGCGAAATTGAACGCTTCGAGATGCGGGTCCTGCCACCCGCCTGCAGTCAGGATCGCCGTGACATGATCGGGATCGGCAAAGGCGAAGGGGCCTGGCGCAGTCGGATCGGCTGACGGCTGCACCCCGATCAAGGCGCTGATTTCCGAGGCCCAGGGGTTTTCGCCCGGCGCGCGAAAGCAAGAGAAGACCATGCGCGCGCCTTCTGCCGAAGCGGCATGAAGATTGGCAAAGGCTGCCGGTGGATCATCGAAGAACATCACCCCGTGGCGCGACACCAGCAGATCAGGTGCAAATGTGCCGCCCGTCCAGCTGGCCGCATCGCCGTGAACGAAGCGGGCGTTGCCATGCTGGGCGCCGCGCTCATTCGCGACCGTAATCAAGTCGGGTGAAACATCCACGCCGACCACTTCCGCCCCGGGGCGTTGCCGCGCGACGGCCAGTGCCAGCTCGCCCGCGCCGCAACCAATATCGAGGACGGTATTGCCGTCATATTCCGAAATCCGTTCGAGCAAGCGCCCGGTCAAACCTGAGAAGGAACGGTCGGTCAGGCGGTAGTTATCCGCCCAGCTGCGCCCGACCTGCGCGGTCCAGTCCATGCCCGTGGTCATGGCCGCACGCTAGTCCCAGGCCCATTGCGGCACAAGCGCGATGTGCGGCGCAGATTCCGCTTGCGACTCACTGGCGACAGGCAGAGCATCGCCATCAGTCCTTGCGCGTCGGCGTGCAAAGGAAATGCGCCCGGCGCGCCTTCGTGAACGAGGAGGCGAACGATGGGCAACACCCAGAATGGCATGTCGAACGGCAGAGCAGTAACCCGTGCGGTCGCCCTGGTCGGGCCGGCCGGCACGGGCAAGACCAGCCTGGCCGAGGCGCTGCTGTTTGCCAGCGGCGCAATCAACCGACAGGGCAGCGTCGAAAGCGGCAACACCGTGGGGGATGCCAGCCCCGAAGCCCGCGCGCGGGGCAGCTCAACCGAGATAAATCTCTCCCACTTCGACTATCTCGGCGATTCGTTCGCAGTGATCGACATGCCCGGCGGCACAGGTTTTGCCGCCGATGGCCTCGCCGCGCTGCAATCAGCCGACCTGGCGGTAGTGGTTATCGATCCCGCGCCGGAGCGGGCCGGCCTGGCCGAGCCGGTACTGCGCCGGCTGGATGCCCTGGGCTTGCCGCACGCAATCTTCGTCAACAAGATCGAGCATGCCCGCGCCGGCGCGGTGCGCGACCTGATCGGCGCGCTGCAGCCCTTGAGCCGCGAACCGCTGGCCTTGCGCCAGATCCCGATCCGCGAAGGCGATGCCGTGACCGGCTATGTCGACTTGGCTTTGGAACGCGCCTATCGCTATCGCCCGGGCAAGGAGAGTGAGCGGGTTGCCATTCCCGAAGCGATCGCTGCGCGCGAACAGACGGAACGCAGCCATCTGCTCGAAACCCTCGCAGATTTCGACGACAACCTGCTCGAAGCACTGCTGATGGACGAAGTGCCAGATCCCGCGCTGGTCCTGGCCGATCTTGCCGCCGATACCGCCGAAGGCAAGGTTGTTCCGGTGATGCTGGGTTCGGCGCTGAGCGGCGGCGGTGTGCACCGGCTACTCAAGTTGCTGCGACATGAGGCCCCTGCCCCCGCAGCCGCGGCGCAGCGGGTCGGGCTGGAAGCCGGCGGCGGGCTGCACGTCTTCAAGATCGCCAATGGCGGAGCGATGGGGCGGCTGGCGCTCGGCCGCGTCCTGGGCGACAGCCTGGCGGAAGGCGACGAACTGATCGTAGGAAGCAGCGCCGAACGCACCGGATCACTGTTTTTCGTGCAAGGCGACAAGACGGCCAAGCAGGCCGCGGCCCGGCCCGGTGACCTGATCGCGGTGGCCAAGGTCGACGGCGCGCGCAGCGGCATGGTGCTGGGGCGCAAGGATGCCCGCTGCCACGAAGCCGGGCTGATTGCCTATCCGGCACGCAACGCGGCGCTGGCAATTCGCACCCGCGACCGCAAGGACGACGTCAAGTTGTCGACCGCGCTGCACAGGTTGTGCGAGGAAGACCCGGCGCTGGCATGGACCCAGGATGATGCCAGCCACGAAACGGTACTGCACGGGATCAACGACGATCATCTGGCCGTAGTCATCGGTCGTCTGCAGCGCCGCTATGGCGTTACCGTCGACACCAGCGCGCCGCGCATCGCCTATCGCGAATCAATCCGCAAAGGTGCCACCCAGCGGGGCAGACACAAGAAGCAGTCGGGCGGCCACGGCCAATACGGTGACTGCGTGATCGACGTGCGCCCCTTGCCACGCGGCGAAGGCTTCCGCTTTGTCGACCGGATCACCGGCGGGGTGATCCCCAAACAGTGGATCCCGGCGGTGGAAAGCGGCGTGCGCGACGCGATGGAGAAAGGGCCGCTGGGCTTTCCGGTGGTCGATGTCGAAGTCACGCTGACCGACGGCTCGTTCCACGCCGTCGACAGTTCGGAACTGGCCTTCCGCATCGCCGGAAGGACAGCCATGAGCGACGCGCTGGCCCAGGCCGTGCCCTATCTGCTCGAGCCGGTGGTCAAGGTGACGGTCGACACCCCGCCCGGCACCGGATCGAAGGCCGGATCGGTGCTATCGGCGCGGCGCGGGCAGATCCTCGGCCTGTCACCCCATCCAGACTGGCCGCGGTGGGAACAGGTCGAGGCGCTGCTCCCCGAAAGCGCGCTCCACGGCCTCGACGCCGAACTGCGCTCACTCAGTCAGGGGCTGGCGAGCTTCGTCGCCGCGTTCGATCACCTGGCCGAACTGGGCGGAAAGCACGCCGACGATGTAGTCAAGGCGCGCGCGGTCGAAATGGCCTGAACCACCCGTCCGGGCGGGCGCCTAGAAGCCGTAATAGGCCCCGCCCTTTTCGCGCGCGCGCTGCCAGGCCGGGCGGGCGTGAACGCGTGCGACAAAGTCGGCGAGCTTGGGATAGGCCGCGCCCTGGCCCTGCATCACGGCAATCTCGGCCGGGAAGCTGAGCATGACATCGGCCCCGCTCCAGTCGTCGCCGACGAAATGGCCAGAGGGGCGCAGTTCGCTTTCAAGGTAGGCGAAATGGCTTTGCAGCTGTTCGGCGATGCGCGGCTGGAGCGGTGCGGCGGCTTCGCCGAGGCGCGACGTGTAGAGCTGCAGCAGGATCGGGGTCATGGCCGATCCTTCGGCCCAGTGCATCCACTGCAGGTGGCGCAGCGCGTCACCAGGCGCTGGAGCGAACCGGCCCTTGCCATAGGCGTCGATCAGGTGCTGGACGATCGCGCCCGATTCCTCGATCACCACCCCGTCCTCTTCAAGCAGCGGCGACTTGCCCAGCGGGTGCACCGCCTTGAGTTCGGGCGGGGCGAGGTTGGTCACCGCATCGCGCTGATAGTGGCTGATTTCGTACGGCAGTTCGAGTTCCTCAAGCAGCCACAGCACCCGCTGCGAACGGCTGTTGTTGAGGTGGTGGACGATCAGGCTCATCGCGGTCTCTCCCATGGACATTTGCGCCAAGGTGGCGCTGCGCCCGGCTTACCGCAACGAAAAACCGGCGCGGTGCCCGCAAAAGCAGCCGCGCCGGTTCTGTTTGATGGAGGACGCCCTTTGTTGGGCTAGGGGACTAGGGGCGCCCTCCGTTCAACCCCGGCGACGGCGGAAGGGGCCGCGCCGGAAGTTCTGAGCGATCAAACGTCGTCGTCCGCGTCCGGACCCGCCATCATTTCGCCCGACAGACCTTCGGTCTGGCTGCGGATCGCAGCCTCCAGCCGGTCGCACATTTCGGGATTGTCCTTGAGATAGGTCTTGGCGTTTTCACGCCCCTGACCGATCCGGACGCTGTCGTAGGAGAACCAGGCGCCCGACTTTTCGACCAGGCCGGCCTTGACCCCGAGGTCGAGAATTTCGCCGATCTTGGAAATGCCCTGACCGTACATGATGTCGAATTCGACCTGCTTGAACGGCGGGGCGACCTTGTTCTTGACCACCTTCACGCGGGTGGCGTTGCCGACGATATCGTCGCGGTCCTTGATCTGGCCGGTGCGGCGGATGTCGAGCCGGACCGAGGCATAGAACTTCAGCGCATTGCCGCCGGTCGTGGTTTCCGGATTGCCGTACATCACCCCGATCTTCATGCGCAGCTGGTTGATGAAGATAACCATGCAGCGCGAGCGGCTGATCGAGCCGGTCAGCTTGCGCAGCGACTGGCTCATCAAGCGGGCCTGCAGACCGACATGGCTGTCACCCATTTCGCCTTCGATTTCGGCGCGGGGGACCAGCGCGGCGACCGAGTCCACAACCAGCACGTCGATCGCATTCGAGCGGACCAGCGTATCGACGATTTCCAGCGCCTGTTCACCGGTATCGGGCTGCGAGACGATCAGTTCGTCGATGTCGACACCCAGCTTCTTGGCATAGGCCGGGTCGAGTGCGTGCTCGGCATCGACGAAGGCCGCAGTGCCGCCGTTCTTCTGCGCTTCGGCAATGACGTGCAGCGCCAGTGTGGTCTTGCCCGAGCTTTCCGGTCCGTAGATTTCGATCACCCGGCCGCGCGGCAGGCCGCCGACGCCAAGCGCGATGTCGAGCCCGAGCGAGCCAGTGGAAATCGCTTCGACCTCCATCGCTTCCTTCGAGCCGAGCTTCATCGCCGAGCCCTTGCCGAACGCGCGGTCGATCTGCGCCAGCGCCGCTTCGAGCGCCTTCTGACGGTCCATGGTTTCCTTGCCTTCCTGAATCAGCTTGAGTTGTGCAGCCATCGTTCGTCCCCTTGCCTAACCAGCCGACCGGACAGGTCAACTGCCAACGATGTATTCTATTTGTTCTTTTGGAACAAGGGGGGAACGAAAATTTCCTAGCCGGCTCTATTCGGCGCAGAATTGCGCGGTTTTGCCGACCAGTCGATCACCTTTTGGCCCAGCCGGTTGCCGGGCTGTTCGACATAGCGCCAGACGAGTCGCGCGATCGGATAGAGTAGCGCCACTTCGGCGACATAGAGCGGGACCAGCAGCGCCGCCTGGGCATAGGGCACGTCGGCCAGCGATTGCAGCAGCCAGGCCGAAGGCCGCCAGACCAGCGCGAAGTGGATCAGGTAGAGGCTGTAGCTGACCCGCCCGACCGCGCCGAGCCAGCCGCTCTCACCCCCCTGCCCGCGAAGGACATTGCCCGCGAGGACCCAGCCGACCGCCGCGAGGCTGGGCAGGATCCCGCCGAACGGATAGAGTTCCAGCCCGAGGATCAGCCAGCACGCGGCAAAGAACAGCGCCGCCACGGCCAGGTCGCGCGCCGGGCGCGGCGTCATGCCGCCGCCGCGCCAGGCAGCGAGGTACCAACCCATCCCGGCAATGAACACCGGCAACTGGTTGATGAACGAGCCATAGGCATAGCCGTTGTTGGGCAACCAATGCCCGTAAAGCTCGCGGAAGGCCACTTGCCAGGCCACCGCGACCAGCAGCGACAGCGCGAATGCAGCCAGCAGCGCGCGATTGCCCCAGCGCTGCCACGCCGCCTCGAGCGCCGGATAGAGCACCGGGAAGGCGACATAGAACAGCATCTCGGTGCCAATGGTCCAGCCGCCCGGGACGATGGTGTTGCTCGCCGCCGGGATCAGACCGTGGACCAGCAGGACGTTGGCGAGGACGTTGCCCGGCGTGTAGGGCGCACCTTCTCCGCTGACGATGAACATCCAGGCGTAGAACGCGATGCCAACGTAATAAACCGGGGCAATGCGGAAAAACCTACGTATCGCATAGGCCAGCAGCCGCTTCGGCTCGTCGCGGCGATTGTCGGCCGAAAGGCACAGGGTAAAGGCCGAGGCGACGAAGAACAACTGCACCCCGACCTGCCCGATCTCGTTCCAGTCGCGCAGCACCGGAGAGGCGAAGACTTGCAGGTAATGCATTGCGATGACCAGCAGGATCGCGATTCCGCGCAGACGGTCGACAAAGGCAAGTTGCACGGCGGGCGGATTCCATCTGGATCAGGTAGGGACTGAACCTTTGGCCTTAACGCCGCGATAAGGCAAATCAGACCGCTGCGGGCGGATCAGCCCTTGTCGCTGCTGCGCAGGATCAGCAGGTACATCACCGGGGTGACGATCCGGCTGAGAAGGGTCGAGGAAACCAGCCCGCCGATGATAACCCAGGCCAGCGGCGCATAGAGCGGTGCACCCGACAGCGCGAGCGGCAGCATCCCGCCGATCGCCGTGACCGAGGTCAGCAGCACCGGCAGAAAGCGGATTTCGCCCGCCTTTTCGATCGCTTCGCGCAGCGCCAGCCCGCGGGCGCGCAACTGCGTGGTGAAATCGACCAGCAGGATCGAATTCTTGATCTCGATCCCGATCAGCGCGACGAAGCCAATCGAGGCGAGGAACGACATCGAATTGCCGGTCAGCAGCAAGGCGATCAGCCCGCCGACCAGGCCAAGCGGGATCACCCCGGCGACCACCAGAACCTCGCGGAAACGGCCGAACTCGGCGACCAGCACGCCGAAAATCCCGAAAATCGCCAGCAAGGTCACCCCGCCGAGTCCCGAGGTACTCTCATTGGCGGCCTTGGCGGTGCCGCCCACGCTCCAGTGATAGCCCGGCGGAAACGGCATCTTGCCAAGCTTTTCGACCACTGCGGCGTTGAGCTTGCTGGAGAGGTATCCGGTCTCGAGATCAGCAGAGATCGTGTTCGAACGCTCTAGCTTGAACCGGCGGATCAGGGAAGGCCCCGATTTGAGCGTGGGCGTGGCAATCTCGCGCAGCGGCACGATGCCTCCGGCCTGGGTGGGGACATAGATCGTCGACAGCAGCGAGAGCGGCGGATGATCCTGATAGGGATAGCGCACCACCACCGGATAGCTGTCGCCCTCGCTGTCGCGCAGGGTGCTGGCACGCTCGCCGTTCAGGGCAAGGCGCACCGCGCGGCGCACCGCATCGGAATTGATGTTGAGCAGGCTGGCCTTGGTCTGGTCGATCCCCAGATCGAGATCGACCCGGTCGACCGCCAGCCCGTTGTGAACATCGCGAAGCCCCGGTACCGCAGTCATGATCTGGGCGATCTGCGCCGACAGCTGCTTGAGCATGCCGAGTTCGGGGCCTTGCACACGGATCGCTACGGGGGCTTCGATCGGCGGGCCATTCTCGAACCGCACCACCTTTACCGCGGCGTCCGGATAGTGCGACAGCCGCGCGCGCAGCCGGTCGATCATCCGCGGCGATTCGCGCGGCGACCATTCGCGCATGGTCACGAAAATCTCGCCGTAACTCGTATCGTCCTCACGCGGGATGTTGTTGTAGAAGATCTGCGGGTTGCCGCGCCCGACGTTTTCCATCCGTGCGGTGATCTCCGGTTCCTGCGCCAGCATCGCCGAAACATCGCGCACCGCCTTGTCGGTCACCGCGATGCCGCTGCCTTCGGGGGCCTGGACCTGGACAACGAAATAGGGCGAGTCCGATTCGGGGAACAGGCTGAACCCGATCAGCGGGACCGCGGCAAAGACCAGCAGGCAAGCCGCAGCGGTACCCAGCAATGTCTTCTTCGGATTGTCCAGCGCGCGATGCAGCAGCGGCTGGTAGAGCCGCTCGATCCCGGCAGTGATGAAGCGCAGGAAACGGTTGCCGTGCGGATCGGTCTCGCGCTTGAGCAAACGGCTGGCGATGAACGGGATGATCGTCAGCGAGATCAGCAGCGAACTGGCCACGGTCGAAAGCACCGCCACCGGAAGCCCGCGGACGAAATCGCCCGCGCCCTCGGGCAGGAAGGCGATCGGCAAGAAAGCGAACATCAGCACCCCGGTCGAGCCGAGGACCGCGGCGGAAATCTCGCGGGTCCCGGCGATTGCGGCCGCTTCCGGCTCCTCGCCATCGCGCAGGTGCCGCTCGATATTCTCGGTTACCACGATCGAATCGTCGACCAGCAGGCCCAGCGAGATGACAAAGCCTGAAATGCTGATCTGGTTGAGTGTGAAGCCGAACCGCGCGAGCATGAACACGCCCAGCGCCAGCGACAGCGGGATCGAGATCATTACCACCAGCGAGGCACGGAACCCCAGCGGCAGCAGTGTGATCAGCACCAGCGCCAGCGCGATCGAGAAATCGCGCGCCAGCTCGCCAAGGCGGCGCTGGATGTCGTTGGACTGATCGAAGCCGACCTGCAGCGACATATCGGGGGGCAGCGCAGCGCGGAATTCGGCGACCTTGCTGATCAGCGCATCGCGCAGCACCGGGGCCGAGACGTTGTCCTTCTGCTTGACCGCGACAAACACGGCACGCTGGCCATTGAAGCGGTTGAGCACCAGCTGCTCGGGTTCGCCCCATTCAACCCTGGCGACATCGCCCACCCGCAGCAGACGGCCGCTGCCGCCGCGGATCAGCACCGCGCGGATATCGTCCAGCTGACGGTACGCCCCGCCGGCATCGACGTTGAGACGGCGGCCTTGGCTGTGCACCGCGCCGGCCGGCAAGTCGATGCCCCCGGCCTGGATCGCGGCGACGACCGCGGTCGAGGCAAGCTGCGCTTCGGCCATCCGGCCCGGATCGAGCAGTATCTGCACTTCGGGCCGGGGCAGGCCATAGACGCTGGTACTGCGCACCCCGCCGACCACGTTGAGCGCATCGCGCAGATCGCCCGCGTACTTTTCGAACCGCCGCCACGATGCGTCCTTGCTGACCAGCGCGAGCTGGATCACCGCCGCCTCGGTCGGGCGCGGGCGGCGGAAATCCAGCCGGGTCAGCCCTTGCGGCAACTGGCTGCGGATCGCGGTGACTTCGCGGATGGTCCGGTCGAGCGCCTGTTCCGCATTGGTCCCGTGGATGAATTCGACCGAGATCACTGCCACCCCGTCGCTGCTCGACGAGGAGACCTCTTTCACATAGTCGAGGCCCTGCAGCACGTCCTCGATCGGCTTGGCGACCGTCTCCTCGACCTCGGCGGCATCGGCTCCGGGTAGCACGGCGGTAGTTATCGCTGCCGCAAACGGCACCTGCGGATCGACCGAGCGCGGAATCGAGAGAAACGATTGCACCCCGAGCAAGGCCGCGAGCAGAAACGCGACGAGCGTCAGTTGCCAGTGTCTGACCGCAAACCGGGTCAGGCTCATCGCGCAGCCCGCACCGGATTGACCTTGGTCTGGTCGGACAGCCGATCGAGGTTGGAGACGACCACCCATTCGCCCGGTGCCAGCCCCTTGGTCACCACCAGCCCGCCATCGCGGGCATCGGCCACGCTGACCTTGCGCAGCATCACACGGTTGCTGCCAGCGGGCACGACATAGACAAAGCCTTCACCCGCGCGCGACGCAAACAGCGCGGCGGGCGGGACCAGCAGGGCGCCATCGCCCGCAGACTCGCTGACCGTCAGCTGGGCGCTGCCGATCTGGCCCGAGCGCAGCCCGGGCAGGCTGGGCAGCGCCAGCTCGACCGCGAAAGTGCCGGTGGCGGGATCGGCGCGGCCACCGATCTGGCTGACCGTGGCGGCGATTTCGCCCTCCCCCAGCGCCGCGATCTTGACCATGGCCGGGGCCCCGGCGCGAAGCCGCACGGCATCCCGGTCAGACACCGGCAGGCGCAGGACATAGCCCGCACGCTCATCTCCCACCACCAGCACCGGGGTGCCCGCGTCGACGGTTTGCGCCGGTTCGGCCGGGCGGGCCAGGACCACGCCGCCGCCACGCGCCACAATCCGCGCGGTATTGGCGGCAAAGCGGCGGACACGCGATGTGGCAACGGCCGATTGATAGGCGGCGCGGGCATTATCGAGGCGCGCCTTGGTCACCCAGCCCTTGTCGAGCAAAGCTGCCGAGCGCTTCAGTTCGGCCGCAGTGCGGACCTGTTCGGCATCGGCAGCAGCCAGCTGGGCATCGACCGTGGTCATGTCCAGCGCGGCAAGCACCTGGCCCCGCGCCACCCGGTCGCCCTCGTTGACGGAAATCCGCGCGATCCGTCCCGGCGATGTGAAGGCCAGGGTTGTTTCGCGGCGCAGGTGGACCGTGCCAACCGCGCTCAGCATGGCCGCGGTGGCGCGGCTGCCAACCTGGGTAACGCGGACGTCAAACACGCGGTTCTCTGGCTTGGGCGGCGGTGACGAGCAGGCGGCGATCACCAGAATGGCTAGCCCCTGAACCAGGTACCGCAGCATCGTGCCCCCTTCACCAGCCGGCGCGCAGCATGGCAGAATCGTTTCCGATCAAGCGATAGTCAAAAGAATTGCGATTTGAAACCTTTTTCCTGCTGGCAGGAAGGCGCCTTCCCTTTTGGTCAGGTCAGCCCTGGGCCGCAGCCAGGACCGCGCCGACCTTGTCGCCGATCTGCTGGACCGAAAACGGCTTGGGCAGGAAGTGCACCCCGCCGGCAATGTCGATCTGGTTGCGCAGCTGTTCCTCAGCATAGCCCGACATGAACAGCACCGGCAGATCGGGGCGCAGCTTGCGCACTTCGCGGGCCATGGTCGGCCCGTCCATCACCGGCATGACCACATCAGAGACGATCAGGTCGAACTCGGCCCCGCCCTCGACGATTTCCAGCCCCTCGTCGCCGTCGGCGGCCACGGTGACGGTGTAGCCGGCGCGGGTCAGCGCGCGTTCGGCCACGGCGCGGACCATGTCCTCATCCTCGACCAGCAGGATCCGCCCCCCGCCCGACCAGGTCAGTTCGGCCTCGGCCTTGGGCGCGGGCAATGCGGCGGCATCGCCGCTGGCGTGATGCACCGGCAGATAGACGGTAAAGCGCGTGCCGCGGCCCGGCTCGCTGTCGGCAAAGATGAACCCGCCCGATTGCTTGACGATGCCGTAGACGGTCGACAGACCCAGCCCGGTGCCGCCCATCTGCCCGCCCTTGCCCGGTTCCTTGGTGGTGAAGAACGGTTCGAAGATCTTGCCGATGTGATCGGCGGCTATCCCGATCCCGGTATCCTCGACCACCAGCGCGGTATAGTCGACCTGCGGCATGATCCCGCCGCGGGTCGCGCGGACATCGGCGGAAGAGAACTTGCGCGTGGCGATGGTCAGCTTGCCGCCGCTCTCGCCGCGCGACTGGATCGCGTCGCGGCCGTTGACCACCAGGTTGACGATGACCTGTTCGAGCTGGCTGGGATCGGCGCGGACCGCGCCCAGATCGCGGTCGTGCGTGACGACCAGCTTGATCTTCTCGCCGATCAGCCGCTTCAAAAGGTGCGAGACGTCGCTGACCACATCGGGCAATTGCAGCACTTCGGGGCGCAGCGTCTGCTGGCGGCTGAAGGCCAGCAATTGCCGGGTCAGGCTGGCGGCGCGGTTGGAATTGGCGCGGATCTGCTGGATGTCGTCATAGTCGCTGTCGCCGGGGGTATGGCGCAGCAGCATCAGGTCGCAGGTGCCGAGGATCGCGGTCAGGACATTGTTGAAATCGTGCGCCACTCCGCCGGCCAGCTGGCCCACGGCCTGCATCTTGGTCGCCTGCGCGACCTGGCGCTTGAGCCGGGTTTCCTCGGTGCTGTCGGTCAGCCCGAGCAGCACTGCCGCCTCGCCCAGCCCCCGCACCCCGGCGACCGAAAGCGAGACCGGCTCTTCGGCCATGCCCTTGAGGCGCACCGCGATGTCGCCGCTGCTTGCCGGACCCTGCGCAAAACGGCGGATCGCGTCGGACAGCGGTCCCTTGTCTTCCTGCACGACCAGGTCGGTTGGATAGGTCGGCAGCGCCTCGTTCTCGCGTCCGACCGCGCGCAGGAAGGCATTGTTGGCGAACAGCAAGCGCCCGTCGCGGTCGACCATGGCCAGGCCCAGCGGCAGCGGACCGATCAGCGCCTCGAGATGCGGCACCGCGGCCATCCCGTCGCCACTGCCACCGCCCAGCCCGGTGCCGTTGTCGGCCAGCAAGATCAGCGACGGGGTGACGTTGAAATCGGGCTCCACCGCGGCATCGGGATCGGCGATCGGCAGGTAATACATGGTCAGCGGCGCCCCGCGCTGGCCCTCGCGTGCCCAGGTCACGCGGTCATGTTCGTCCTGGCGCAGCAGGGCAGTAAAGTCCTGCCCGGTCAGCATCGCCGCACTCTCGCCTGTGGCGCGCTGGGCAAAGCCGGCGCTGGCCATCCGGATCTTGCCGTCGGGATCAACGATTGCCGCCGACAGCCCGGACTGCGACAGCGCCCGGCCCAGCTTGCCGTCAAGGTGCGGGACCAGTTCGGCGACCAGATCAGAGCCGGTGATCGCGCTGATCGTCCAGACCAGGTAGTCGTCGCCGCGTCCCGCGCGGGTGACGGCAACGCTCCACTGCCCCTGCGCATTCTCGATCAGGTCGGCCACACCATGCCCGTCACGCCAGCCCGCCCGGCCGGCCTTGGCCAGGCGCTCGAGCGAGGCATTGTCGACCGACAGGCGCGGCGGGGCCTGGCCGACCCCGAACCAGCGTTCGTACAGCGCATTGGCGCAGACCAGCCGCCCGGCACGATCGGTAATCGCCATCGCCGCGTCGCCGCGATCGATCGCGGCAACGGTGACCGACCAGTCGGGAAGTGCTGTCTCGGCCTCCTGCGTGGATGCGTTCTGGCGAGTCATCACCCAGATCGCAGCAGCCAGCGTCATCAGCCCTGCGCCATAGGCAGCAACGGCCAGCGCTTCGCGCGTAGCCAACCAGACGACGATCAGGCTGAGCGCCAAAGCCAGTGCCAGCACCAGCCCTTCACCGCCACGCGGCGAGCGAGCGCGGCGCGGCGCGCTCAACCCGCCGGCTCCGCGATGCGAGCCTGGGCCAGCCGGGCGCGGCGCTTGCGCGCGACCATCAGCCGCCAGACCAGGCCTGAAGCAAGATAGCCGGCAGCCGCGAGGACCGTGGCGATGACGAACAGCCCGAAGGCGGTTTCCAGTCCCTTGCCGGTCAGGCTTTGCAACAGGTGGTCGGTCTGGGTCTGCTGCATCGTCTCGCTGATTGGCGCGACCCCGGTCATCCGGTCAAGGTGAAGAAGGACCTCTCCGATCTCGTAAGCGGCGGGAAAAATGATTACCCAGGTGGCGGGATTGCTGGTCCAGGTCGCGGCGATTGCGACGGGAACATTGGCCCGCACGAACACCGCGGTCAGCGCGGCGACGGCGCTATGGGCGAAGGGGATCAAGATGCCCACGAACAAGCCCAGGGCGATCCCGCGCGGAACCGAACGGCGATTGAAGCGCCACAGATCGGAGCGCAGCACGCGATGCGCAAAGGGTCGCACGAAGCGGTTGGCTTCCAGCGATTCGCGCGTCGGCGCGCGGCGCCTCAGCCAGTCGATGACGCCGGCGGCGCTGCTCACGCGCGGCGGCCGCGTTGCTGCACGCGGCGCTTGTTGCCCACCCACCAGCGCCAAACCCAGCCAGACACCAGATAGCCCAACGAAGCCGAAACCACCGCGACGATGACCAGGCCCAGCGCCAATGACTTGCCCTCGGCCGTCAGCCATTCGATCGCGCTCCACATGTCGGTCAGCGCGAACAGGCGGTCGATCGCCCCGCCCGCCTCGTTGTCGATATGCAGCACAAGGTTGCCGATCTGATAGGCACCGGCCCAGATCAGCGGCGTGGTCAGCGGATTGGTCACGAAGGTCGTCGCCGATGCGATCGGCACGTTGGCGCGCACCGGCAAGCTGAGGATCGCAGCGAAAATGATCTGCGCGAACGGCAGCAGGATCCCGACCAGCAGGCCCAAAGCCACGCCGCGCGGAACCGAGCGGCGGGTAAAGCGCCACAGTTCGGATCGCAGCACCGACTTGGGCACCCAGCGGCTGCGCTCCATCTGTTCGCGGGTGGGCATGTTGCGCTGGCCCCATGCGCGGATCCGGGCGACGATCGTGCTCATTTGTATTCCCGCATGATCCGCGCCTGGTCCCGCTTCCAATCGCGTTCCTTCATGGTCGCGCGCTTGTCCGCGGCGTTTTTGCCCTTGGCCAGGGCCAGCTCGACCTTTGCCCGTCCGCGCCCGTTGAAATAGATCGACAGCGGCACCAGCGTCATCCCCTTGCGCTCCACCGCGCCGTGGAACTTAGCGATCTCGCGCTCTTTCAGCAGCAGCTTGCGCAGCCGCTTGGGTTGATGGTTGAAGCGATTGCCGTGGCTGAATTCGGGAACGTTGGAATTGACCAGCCAGACCTCGCCGTTCTTCACTTCGGCATAGCTCTCGGCGATCGAGCCTTCACCGAAGCGCAGGCTTTTCACTTCGGTCCCGGTCAGGGCAATCCCCGCCTCGAACACTTCCTCGATGTAATAGTCGAACCGCGCCCGCCGGTTTTCGGCGACGACTTTCTTCTTGTCGAACTCTGCGGTGGTCGGGCGTGCCATGGTCAGGCGGCATGTAGGATGCGCCGCCGCAAAAGGAAACGGGGGACTTGCCTTAAATAAGTCCCGCCGCCACCAGCCCGGCATCGACCGCCAGTCGTGATGCCGCGCTGCACGGCACCAGCGGCAGGCGGACCTCTTCGCCGATCCAGCCCAGAACCCTGGCCATCGCATACTTGATCGGCGCGGGTGAGGCGTCGGTGAACAGGGCCTGGTGCAGCGGGAACAGCCGCTCGTTGAGTTCGTGGGCCTTGGCCATGTCCCCCGCCAGACTGGCAGCCTGAAAATCGGCGCATAGCTTTGGCGCAACGTTGGCAGTCACCGAAATGCACCCGGTCCCGCCCCCGGCGTTATATTGCAGTGCCATGTCGTCATTGCCGCAAATCTGGGCAAAGGTGCTGCCCAGCGCCATGCGGTGCGTTGTGAGCCGGGTCATGTCCCCGCTGGCATCCTTGATTCCGACGATCCGCTCTGGAAAGCGGCGGGCCAGTTCGATCGTGGTCTCGGGCGCGATGTCGGTCACCGTCCGGCCGGGCACGTTATAGAGCACCATCGGCAGGTCGACGTTTTCCGCCAGATAGCTGAAATGCGCCAGCAGCCCGGCCTGGCTGGGCCGGTTATAATAGGGCGCGACCATCAATGCGGCCTGGCAGCCAAGATCTTTGGCAACCTGCATGTGCCACTTGGCGGTCTGGGTATCATTCGATCCGCAGCCGGCGATCACCGGGACGCGGCCCGCGGCCTGCTCGACGCACAGTTCGAACAGGCGGTGCTGTTCCTCGCTGGTGATCGTCGGTGCTTCGCCCGTCGTGCCGCAGGGAACAAGCGCGCTTGAACCCTGTTCGATTTGCCATTCGACCAGGCGGCGGAAGGCCGTTTCATCGATCGCACCGTCCGAGAACGGCGTGACCAGCGCGGGAATCGAGCCGGAAAACATGGACTTTACCCCTGACCTTGCCCCATAGGATGGGCCTTGCGGCCCCCTCTGCACGGGGCTGTTTTCATTCAGCGCCTGATAAGGAGCAAATTTCCAAAATGTCCAGCATGGCGCGCATATCCTCTCCCATGGCTTTGATAATCGCTGCTTTGCTGCCCGGCTGTGCCAAGGCGCAGGACGGTGCCGAGTGGGATCAGGCACGGCTGGTCCTGAAATCGGGATCGGTCGGCGTGATGCAGCAGGCGGTCGATCGCTGGAAACAGCTCAATGCTTCGGACCAGTTCGGTTTCGACGACTATGCCGGCTTCCTGATGAGCTATCCCGGCTTTCCCGAAGCTGCCAGATTTCGCGTCAATGCCGAGCGTGCGCTGGAACGCGGCTATGCAGAACCGGCGCGAATCGCGGCCTTTTTCGATCGCTATCCGCCCGTCACCAACCAGGCCCGCGCTGCCTATGCCCTGGCGCTGAGCGCGCAGCGCCGCAGCGACGCGCTGAAAGTGGCGCGAGAGGCGTGGCGCGGCGGACTGATGAGCGACACGGCGGAAGCGTCGCTGTTCCAGCTGCTGGCCGGCAGCCTGACCCTGGACGATCATGACGCGCGGATGGACGCGCTACTGTGGGCCAATGCCGCGCCACAGGCGGAACGCCAGCTGGTCTATGTGTCGCCGGCGCGGCGCGATCCGTTCCTGGCCCGGCTGGCCCTGGTCAAGAACCTTGAGCCTGCTTCGGCCGGCGCAATCGTATCGCCCGATGCGCTGCGCGACGCGGGCTATGTCTATAACCGCTCGCGCATGCTGCGCGCGACCGGCCAGGGTGCAACCGCCGCCTACACAGTGGCGAACCGCCCGCCGCTTGCCGCCCCGGCGCTCGACCAGCGCAAATGGGTGGCCGAACTGCTTGCCGCGGCCCGCTCCGGCGATGCCTCAAGCGCCGCCCGGATTGCCGCGGGGATCGACGATGGCTTCGCGGCGGGGACCGATATCTCGCGCCTCTCGTTCCAGATTCGCGACGATTACACCTCGCTGATGTGGCTTGGCGGGACCAAGGCCTTGTGGAGCCTGGGCAACGGCACCCAGGCGGCGCCGCTGTTCGCACGCTATGCCACGGCGGCGCGCACCCCGCAGACGCGCTCCAAAGGGTTCTATTGGGCAGGCCGGGCTATGGCCCGGGCCGGCAATACGACCGAAGCGAACCGCTATTTCACCATGGCCGCCGCCTATGCCGACCAGTTCTATGGCATGCTGGCGCTCGAGCGGCTGGGCATGCCCCTGCCCGCCTTCAACAAGATGCCGATGGTCACGGCCACGGCCGATCAGCGCAATGCCTTCAACGCCCGCCCCATCACCATGGCCGTGCGCGAGGTTGCCCGCGAAAGCGACTGGCCAACCGCGGTGCGGTTTTTCCGCGAGATCAGCGACCAAGCCGAAAGCGAGATCGACCATGTGATGGTCGCCGATCTGGCGCGCGAGCTGGGTCGCCGTGATCTGGGCGTCATCCTGGGTCAGTCGGCACACGCCGACGGCTATGGCGATTTCCAGAAGATCGCCTTTCCGCTCATGCCCGTTCCGGCCGGATCGGACTGGACCATGGTCCACGCGATCAGTCGCCAGGAAAGCCAGTTCGCGATGAATGCGGTTAGCCATGCCGGGGCGCGCGGACTGATGCAGCTGATGCCCGGCACCGCGCGCGAACAGGCGGGCAAGATGGGCTATGAGTACGATCCCGGTGCCCTGACCAGCGATGCGGGGTACAACCTGATGCTGGGCAACGGCTATTACGGGCGGATGATGGATTATTTCGGCGGGTCCTATCCGCTGGCTGTCGCCGCCTATAACGCCGGCCCGGGCAACGTGAACAAGTGGCTGCGCGCCAACGGCGATCCGCGCAACGGTTCGGTCGACTGGATCGACTGGATCGAGAAGATCCCGCTGTCGGAAACCCGCAATTATGTCCAGCGGGTGATCGAGAACGCGGTGGTCTATGAAGCGATGAACCCGGCCAAGGCGAGCTACAAGGGCGCCAACCCGCTCAGCCATTTCCTGGGCAAGCGATCACCGGGATGAGCGGCGAAGGTCCGCCGATCAGCCCGGCCGGGATGGCCGCGTTGCGGGCGCGCTACGATCACCTGCTCGGCACCGAACGCCCGGCGATCGTCGAAATCGTCAGCTGGGCCGCAGGCAACGGCGACCGCAGCGAGAACGGCGATTACCTTTATGGCCGCAAGCGCATGCGCGAGATCGACCGCGAGCTGGCGCATCTGGCCCGGCGGATGAAGGCCTGCCGGGTAATCGACCCGGCCAGGCAGGACGACCGCGGCCGGGTGTGGTTCGGTGCGACAGTGGACATTGCCGACGAGGACGACGCGCGCCGCACGGTGACGCTGGTCGGCGATGATGAGCAGGATGCGACTGCCGGCCTGATCGGCTGGAGCGCGCCGATGGCCCGGGCCTTGCGCGGCGCAGCGATCGGCGATCTGCGGCGGGTTCATCTGCCTTCGGGCGAAAAGGAGTGGGAAGTGATCGCGATCCGCTATCCGCAAGGCAACTGACCATGGCCGACGTGGTCAACCTGAGGCTGGCGCGCAAGGCCAAGGCGCGCGCCGAAGCGCAGGACAAGGCAGCCCAGAACCGCGTGCGGCATGGTCTAAGCAAGGCTGAGCGCACCCGGCAAAAGGCCGATGCGGCACGCGCCGCAGCGCAGCTTGGCGGCGCGCGGCGCGAAGGAACCGACTGATGCGAACAACCTATGATCAGGCGACCGTGCGGCTCTATCACCTCGATCACGAAGTTGAAGGCGGGGCGGCAATCACCCTCTATTACGGACCTCTGGCCGAGGCGATGCGGATTGCCGAACAACAGCCGGAGGATCTGCAGGACGGCCTGTTCATTGCCACCGACAACGATCTTGTCGCATGGCGTGACTTGTCGCCGGACTAGAAATTGCCTTTGACCCCGGTCTGATATTGCCGCACCTTCATCTATAGTATGGAGGGCGCAATGAATTTGAACAGGGCGGCGTTGGCCTGGGGTCTTATACTTGGAATATCGGTGCTGCCCGCGGCGGCGCAACAGACGGCGCCGGCGGCCGCTGTGTCAGCGCCCGTACCCGTCTCCACCATCCCGGTTGAAGCCTTTGCGCGGATTCCATTTGTCGATCAGGCAACCCTTTCGCCCGACGGCGCGTCGTTTGCCGGCCTTCTTGGCGTAGAGGGCCAGCAGGTTATTGCGATACACCACCTGTTCGACAAAGCGGTCAAGCCGGTCGCCACCCGGCTGCCAGAAGGGACCGAGGCGACGTGGATCCGCTGGGTCAACGAAGACAATGTGATCGTCGGGTTGCGCGCGCTGATGCCCGTCGCGGGCGATCGCTGGATCATCACGCGGATGATCGGCATCAATACCAAGTCGGGCAAGATCACCAAGATTCTGTGGGACCGGGGCGGCCAGAATGCGTCAGACGTGTTGTGGATTGCCCGCGACGGCAGCCCGAACATACTCGTATCGGCGAACAATTCGATCTACCTCGACGAGAATTTCTGGCCGGATGTATTGCGGGTCGATGTCAGCACCGGCAAGTCGAGCAAGGTCGTTGCCGGACGCGAGAATGTGTCTGAATGGTACGCGGATGCAGCCGGAATGGTGCGCGCCGGCATCAGTTACGACAACAACTCCCGCAAGTTCCGCCTGCTCTATCGCGGGCAGACGGGCAGCTCGCTGTTCCGAACTATCGATGTGGCGGATTCGCGTCGACAGGAAAGCCTGGTCTCACCCTTCCTGTTTTTGCCAGGATCGGACCACGCCCTGGCTATCCACGATGACGACAAGGGTATGTCGGCGATCTACGAGGTCGATCTGACCACCCAGGCGGATATCCGTACTGTCCACGTCGCACCTTCGGGCAGCGAGGTTTCGTGGCCGGTGGTGTCGGACGATGGTCAGACCTTGCTGGGCGCCCACCATACCGGCAACGGGCCGCCGCAGTGGTTTGATGCGGACCTGGCCTCGATCCAGGAATCGATCGACAAGTCGGTCGGCAGCCGCCGCGCGCGGATCGTGAGCCTGAATGCCGACCGCAGCCGCATGCTGGTCCGGATCGACCGCGCGGACAGTCCCGGCGCGCTCTATTTCTTCAGCGTCTTCAACCAGAAGATGCAGCAGGTTGCGGTGATGAACCCGGACCTTGGCACAAGGCCGCTTTCGCCGGTACGCCTGGTCCGCTACGCCGCACGCGACGGCAAGGAAATCGAGGCAGTACTGACCGTGCCGCGCGGCGTGGCAGAAAAGGACCTGCCGATCGTGATGATGCCGCACGGCGGGCCGTGGGCGCGCGACACCCTGGATTATGACTACTGGGCCCAGTTCGTCGCCAGCCGCGGCTATGCCGTCATGCAGCCCAACTTCCGCGGATCGACCGGCTATGGCACCGAATTCCTGCGCGCCGGACAGGGCCAGATGGGCCTGGCCATGCAGGATGACATTTCCGACGGCCTGGCCTGGGCGGTCAAGCAGGGTATCGCCGATCCCAGGCGGGCCTGCATCGTCGGGGCATCCTATGGCGGCTATGCGGCCATGTGGGGGATTGCCAAGGACCCCGATCAGTACCGCTGCGCGATCTCCATTGCCGGGGTCGCCAATCTGCGGCGGGAGGTCAACGACTTCGGCGACTATCTGTTCGGCCGCAAGTACGAGGACGACTGGAAGCGGATGACGCCCGATTTCGCGGCCGTGTCACCGATCAACGCGGTCGCCCGGATCAAGGCGCCGCTGCTGCTGATTCACGGGAAAAAGGACATCACGGTCGATTTCAACCAGTCGCAAGCGATGTTCAACAAGGCCCGGGGGGCGGGCAAGGTAGTGGAACTGATCCCCCTGCCCGAAGCCGACCACAGTTTCAGCCGCGAAGCTGATCGCATCGCCCTGCTCCGCGCGATCGAGGATTTCCTGCGGCGCCATAATCCGCCCGATGCACCCACGGCAGCGGTGCCGATCAAACCCTGAGCCCAAGACCCTTTTCGCCCGCGCCGCTTTCTGCGATGGCAGCGGCGATGCGATTTCGCTTTGCCGTTCTGCTGCTGGCCTTGACTGCCGCGCCTGCCTTTGGGCGCGATGCACTGGGCATGTTTGCGACCTGGGCGGCGTTTCGCGATGCGCAAGTGCCGCGCTGCTATGCCGTGGCCAAGGCCGAACCATCAATGAAGCGCCGCGATTACCAGCCCTATGCCGATGTCGCCTTCTGGCCGCGCCAGCAGGTCCGCGGTCAGGTCCACTTCCGCCTCTCTCGCAAACTGGCCGCCAGTTCAGCGATCACGCTCTCGATCGGCGGGCAGCGCCTGGCCCTGGTCGGCGGGGGTGGCGATGCCTGGGCGGCCGACAAGCGGATGGACGCTGCAATCGTTGCAGCGATGCGCTCAGGCGGCGAAATGACAGTCAGCGCGCGCGATGCGGCAGGCAATGGCTTCTCCAATACCTGGAAACTGGCCGGCGCCGCCACTGCCATCGACGCCGCACAAGTCGGCTGCGCGCAGCCGCGCTAGGCAAGTCCGGGGCCGCGCCCGGGAGCGTGGCTAGCTTTTACGGCCCGCGCGCCCTATATCGCGCGGTCCATGGCCAACACCGAACTTTTGCCGATCCCGGGTCTTGTCGATCCCGTCCCCGTCGCCCGCGACATCACGCCGCGTACCGACGGGCGTATCGACCTGACCGGGCTGCCGCGCGCGCGGATCGCGGAGCTGTTTGCCGCTGCCGGTCTGGACGCCAAGGCGGCCAAGCTGCGCGGCAAACAGGTGTATCACTGGCTCTACCACCGCGGCGTCACCGATTTCGAAGCGATGACCGATATCGCCAAGACCATGCGTCCCTGGCTTATCGAGCGCTTCGTCATTGGCCGCCCCGAAGTGGTGCTGGCCCAGCATTCGAGCGACGGCACGCGCAAGTGGCTGCTCAAGACCGCCGACGATCACGAATACGAAATGGTCTTCATCCCCGATGCCGATCGCGGCACCTTGTGCGTATCCAGCCAGGTCGGCTGCACGCTCAACTGCCGGTTCTGCCACACCGGAACAATGCGGCTGGTGCGCAACCTGACCCCGGGTGAGATCGTCGGCCAGGTCATGCTGGCGCGCGACGCGCTGGGCGAATGGCCGCGCGCCGGTCAGGCCGATCTTTCGGCGCTGGGTGACGATCTGGTCGATGATGATGGCGGCTATTCTTCCGACGGGCGCCTGCTGACCAACATCGTGATGATGGGCATGGGTGAGCCGCTGTACAATTTCGACAATGTCCGCGACGCGCTGAAGATCGTCATGGACGGCGATGGGCTGGCGCTGTCGAAGCGGCGCATCACCCTGTCGACCAGCGGCGTGGTGCCAATGATGGCCCGCGCCGGGGCAGAGATCGGGGTCAACCTGGCGGTCTCGCTGCACGCCACCAGCAAGGAGGTGCGCGACGAGATCGTGCCGATCAACCGCAAGTACGGGCTGGAAGAACTGCTCCAGGCCTGCGCCGACTATCCCGGCGCGTCGAACGCCCGGCGCATCACGTTTGAATACGTGATGCTCAAGGACAAGAACGATTCCGACGCCGATGCGCGCGAACTGGTTCGTCTAATCAAGCAGTACGATCTGCCCGCCAAGGTCAACCTGATCCCGTTCAACCCCTGGCCCGGCGCGATCTACGAATGCTCCACCCCCGAGCGGATTCGCCGCTTCTCGGAAATTGTCTTCGAAGCGGGAATCAGCGCGCCGGTGCGCACCCCGCGCGGCCGCGATATCGATGCGGCCTGCGGCCAGCTCAAGACCGCGGCGCAGAAGATGTCCCGTGCCGAGCTTGATCGGCTGGCCGAAGAAAAGCAGATCGCGCTCGGCTGATCGCGCTGATCCATCGGCTCGTCTTTCTGTACGAAGCTTAAATCGGGCGTTCAGTTTGCATGGCCCACTGTCTCCTCAACAGATCAAGGAGATCACCATGCGCAAGACTGTTATTGCCGCCGTTCTGGCTGCCACCACGCTGACCGCCACGCCGGCCATGGCCGATCCGCCATATTGGGCGCCGGCGCACGGCCACCGCAATCACGACCGCGGCTATGATCGCGACTACGATCGCGACGGCTACCGCGAATACCGCCGCGGCGACTATTACGAAGGCCGCGACAATTATCGTCCGCGTTATTACCGAACCAACAACGGTATCCAGTACTGGCGCGGCGACGATGGCCGCAACTACTGCCGCCGCAGTGATGGCACCACTGGTCTGCTGATTGGCGGCGCCGTCGGCGCGCTGCTGGGTCGCTCGGTTGACCGCTTTGGCGATCGCGCCCCGGGCACGATCATCGGCGCTGCCGCCGGTGCCCTGCTGGGCCGCGAGGTTGACCGTGGCGGATCGCGCTGCCGCTAAGTCATTCGGGTCGCGCCGATGAATCGGGCCGGGAAGCGCAGGCTTCCCGGCCTTTTTCGTTGCCCTGAAACAATCCAGGCTTTGCAACGTTTCATCGCATTGACTGCACGGTTCACCAATTCAGGCAAGCCAACGTTCAGCCTCATGCGTTGAACTGCCAAACGCACGCACAAGGAGATAACGATGCGCAAGATCATCCTCGGAGCCGTCATGGCTGCGACCGCCCTGCCCGCCACCATGGCCTATGCCGATCCGCCGCGTTGGGCCCCGGCCCACGGCTATCGCGCCAAGAACGGCGACATCGCCTATCGCCGCACTGACAACGGCATCCGCTATTGGGATGGCCGCGATGGCCGCCGCTATTGCCGCAAGCCCAACGGCACTGTCGGGATTCTGGTGGGCGGCGTAGCTGGCGCGCTGGTTGGTCGCGCGATCGATACCCGCGGTGATCGCGCCACCGGTACCATCGTCGGCGCAGCCGCCGGTGCGCTGATCGGCAACGAGGTCGCCAAAAGCTCGGCGCGCTGCCGCTAATCGATAGATAGCGGAATTCGCTTTCGCTGAAACGGCCGGGTGTGCATGGAGAGAACCATGCTCCCGGCCGTTCTCATAACCGGCGCAGGTCGCCGCATCGGTGCCCGACTAGCGCGCCATTTCGGCGCGGCCGGCTGGCACGTCGTGCTTCATGTCGGCCACAACCCCGATGCCGCCCTGGCCCTGGCCGCAGAACTGCCTTCGGCCGAAGTGGTGCGGTGCGACCTGCTCGACGGCGATGCGGCGCTGCAACTGATCACCGACCTGTCGCGGCGTCTCGATGACTGGCGCATGCTGATCAATTGCGCTGCGGTGTTCAACCCCGACACCGCCGAGGCGATCGATCCGGTTGTTTTCGCCGAGGCTATGACCGTCAACGCGCAGACCCCGGCGCGGATGAGCCAGGTCTTTCTCGCCCAGGCCCAGGCCAACGGCGGGCGCCGGGTGATCCAGTTCCTCGATCAGAAGCTGCGCAATCCGAATCCCGATTTTTTCAGCTACACCATGGCCAAGCATGCGCTGGCTGCCACTGTGCGGATGCTGGCCATGGCCCAGGCCGACCCCGCCGACCGGGTTTATGGTCTGGCACCCGGGGCAATGATGCCCAGCTTCGACCAGCGCGACCACGAACATGAGATCAGCGGGCGGATGAACCTGCTGCAGCGCCTGACCGATCCCGACGAGCTGGCCGATGCCGCGCTGTTCCTGGCCGAAGGCTGGCTGGCCAGCGGCGAAACGCTTTTCATCGATTCGGGCCAGCACCTGCTGGCGCAATCGCGCGACGTGCTCTACCTCGCCCGCGAATCCTGATCCGGAGACTCCCATGCTCGAAGCTTTCGCGGCCTCCACCGCTGTGGTCGCCCTGGCTGAAATCGGCGACAAGACCATGCTGCTGGCGATCGTGCTGGCGGCAAAGCTGCGCAAGCCGTGGCAGATCATTGCGGGCATTCTTGCCGCCACCATCGCCAATCACGCCCTGGCCGCGCTGGTCGGGCGCGAAGTGGCCGGCCTGCTCGAGGCACCGTGGTTCCGCATCGCCGTCGCGCTGGGCTTCATCGCCATGGCCGCGTGGACGCTGGTGCCGGACAAGCTGGATGACGATGAGACCGCCCCCGCCCAGCGCGGCAATGCCTTTCTGACCACGCTGGTCTCGTTCTTCCTGGTCGAAATGGGCGACAAGACCCAGGTCGCCACGATTGCACTGGCGGCCCATTACAAGGCAGTTTTGACGGTGGCCGCCGGCACGACCCTGGGCATGATGCTGGCCAACGTCCCCGCAGTCCTCTTGGGCGAGGCACTGGTCAAAAGGGTCAGCTTGACGGCGACGCGAACCGCGGCGGCCTTGCTCTTCCTGGTCCTGGGCCTGTGGCAACTGGCCGAAGCACTGGGGTGGCTTGGCTGATTGGTGCTTGCATAGCCGCGCGGGTTCCATAACCTTGCGGCCCATGTGGTTGCTCGACAAGATTCTGCGGGCAGTTGTCCGCGAAGGCCAGCTGATCATCACCGATCATGATGGCTCCGTTCACACTTATGGCGATCCTGCGGCCGACCCGGTCCGCATCCGCTTCACCGATTCCGGCGCTGCGATGCACGTCGCACGGGACCCGCGCGTCGGCGCGGGCGAGGCCTACATGGACGGGCGCATGGTGGTCGAACCGCCACACGACATCCGCGACATGGTGCTGTTGGTCATGCGCAATGCCAACCGCCCCGGCGCCGGAATGGGCGCGCCCAACCCGCTGCGCCGCGCGGTCGACTGGGTCGCGTTCAAGGCTGACCAGGTCAACCTGCGCGCCAAGGCCAGTCGCAACGTGGTCCATCACTATGACCTGACGCGCCAGTTCTACGAACTGTTCCTGGATGAAGACCGGCAATACACCATGGCCTACTTCACCGATCCGGCCAACTCGCTGGAACGGGCCCAGGTCGACAAGAAGGCCCTGATTGCCGCGAAGCTGCGGCTTCAGCCGGGGATGCGGGTTCTCGACATCGGCTGCGGCTGGGGCGGGCTCGCGCTCAGCCTCAACAAGTGGTTCGGGGTCGAGGTGCTCGGCGTATCGCTCGCCCCCGACCAGGTTCGGTTCGCGCAGGAACGCGCCGAGGCGGCCGGCGTCGCGGACAAGGTCAAGTTCCGCCTTACCGACTATCGCGACGTAAGCGAGACATTCGACCGAATCACCAGCGTCGGCATGATCGAACATATCGGAGCGGCCCATTTCCGCGAATACTTCGCCAAGACCAATGATCTGCTGGCCGATGACGGGATCATGCTGACCCACACGATCGGTCGCGCGCGCGGCCCCGGCACCACCGACAAGTGGACCCGCAAGTACATTTTCCCCGGCGGTTACATTCCCGCGATGAGCGAACTGGTCGTGGCGCTGGAGCAGACCGGCTGGGAAGTCGCCGATGTCGAAGTGCTGCGCTACCATTACGCGCACACGCTGGCCGAATGGTACAAGCGGACCACCCGGCACGAGGCTGAGATTACCACACTTTACGATGCGCGGTTGTTCCGGATGTGGCAATTCTACCTTGCCGGTGCGGAGCAGAGCTTCCGCTCCGGCAGCATGGTCAACTTCCATATCCAGAGCGTGAAGAACCGCGCGGCAGTGCCGACGACCCGGGATTATATCAGCGCCGAAGTAGCGCGGCTTTCAGCAATGGAGGAGGCGCCCGAGTGGCATCTTGACCGGCAAGCGGCGGAGTGATCAGGCGGGATACCGCGCGTTTATTGAAGCCCAGCTGAGCGACACCAGGTCTTCCAGCACAGCCAGATCCACATCGCCGAGCTTCCTGACATAGAGACAGCCTTTGCCGGTGGTGTACTTGCCCAATCGCGCCAGCTGCGCTTCGCCAGCTTGCTCCAGCAACCCATAGAACACATGGTTGCCCTTGCGCGGCGCGAAGCCGGCGCGGCACATCGTGCCTTCGCGGCCGCTGTCGTACCGGTACGTGTAGCTGCCATAACCGATGATGCTCGGCCCCCACATTTTCGGCTCGAGCCCGGTGACCTTGCGGTAGAGAGCATCGATCGCCGCCGCGTCCTCGCGCCGCGCCGCCTCGGGGATCGCGGCAAGATAGTCCGCCACGCTCACTTCGCTAGCCTTGGTCTTGAGCTCAACCTTGGCCACTGGCTTGCCCTCCCATCGTGCTTGCCCTAGGGGCGCAGCCGAAACCTAACCGCAATCCACCGGAAATCCAGCCATGTCCGAAATCAAGAAAGTCGTCCTTGCCTACTCCGGCGGCCTCGATACCTCGGTCATCCTCAAGTGGCTGCAGGTCACCTACAATTGCGAAGTGGTGACCTTCACCGCCGACCTCGGCCAGGGCGAGGAACTGGAACCGGCGCGGGCCAAGGCCAAGCTGATGGGCCTGCCCGACGCGAACATCTACATCGACGATGTCCGCGAGGAATTCGTCCGCGATTTCGTTTTCCCGATGATGCGCGCCAATGCCCGGTATGAAGGCGATTACCTGCTCGGCACCTCGATCGCCAGGCCGCTGATTTCCAAGCGGCTGGTGGAGATCGCGCATGAAACCGGGGCCGATGCCATCGCCCACGGCGCCACCGGCAAGGGCAACGACCAGGTCCGCTTCGAACTGTCGGCCTATGCCCTCGATCCCAATATCAAGGTCATCGCCCCGTGGCGCGAATGGGACCTGACCAGCCGCACCGCGCTGATCGCCTGGGCCGAGGCGCACCAGATCCCGGTTCCCAAGGACAAGCGCGGCGAAAGCCCGTTTTCGACCGACGCCAACCTGCTCCACACCTCGTCCGAAGGGAAGGTGCTGGAGGATCCGTGGGAGGAAACCCCGGACTATGTCTATTCGCGCACGGTGAACCCCGAGGACGCGCCCGACGCGCCGGAATACATCACCATCGACTTCGAGAAGGGCGATGGCGTTGCCCTCAACGGTACGGCGATGAGCCCGGCGACGCTGCTCACCGCGCTCAACGAGCTCGGCCGCAAGCACGGCATCGGCCGGCTCGACCTGGTCGAGAACCGCTTCGTGGGCATGAAGAGTCGCGGGATGTACGAAACCCCGGGGGGCGAGATCTATGCCCGCGCCCATCGCGGCATCGAACAGATCACGCTCGATCGCGGCGCGGCGCACCTCAAGGACGAGCTGATGCCGAAATATGCCGAGCTGATCTACAACGGCTTCTGGTTCGCGCCCGAGCGCGAGATGCTCCAGGCGGCGATCGATCACTCGCAGGTGCGGGTCAATGGCACGGTCCGGCTCAAGCTCTACAAGGGCATGGCCGCGGTCGTCGGGCGCAAGAGCCCCGACTCGCTCTACTCGGAGCGCCACGTCACCTTCGAGGACGATGCCGGCGCCTATGACCAGAAGGACGCCCAGGGCTTCATCAAGCTGAATGCACTCCGGCTGCGCTTGCTGGCGCAGCGCGATCGGTAATTTCGCGGCGCGATTTGCGAATCAAATTGCGCTGGAAAAACGGATTCGACTGCGCACAAGATCATCCGCAGACTTGTCCACGGTTTCTGCGACGAGCTGTGGATAAGTCCGCAACATTTCGCTTGTGCGACTCGGCATTGAGGCGCAGCTTTCAGGTGTCGAGAGCGTGGAACCGCACTTGAAGTTCCGGCGGGAAACTGCTGAAACGGAAAGGGAAAACACAAGCCTCACGATCTGGCAGCGATGCCCGCAGCAGTGTTGGAAAACACGCCTCAGGAAGCCTTCGGGCGGAATCTGGCGAACCGCAGATGCAGCGAGCGGCAACGCAGTCAGCAGGTCGCTTCGACCGCGGCCGGAAAAGGATCGGAAGGAAAGTGGCGCTTCACGCGTTGCGCATCGTCCGGACCCGGAACGGCAAAGCATCGAAGCGGTCACGGAACCGCCAGGTGGTACGGCAAGGGTCCCCCGGACCGGCGCCAACCGCCTGACGGGACCGGACGCCGGAACGGACGTTCGGGTGATGAAAGCCGGTTCCTTCGGGAACCACCGGTCCGAAACGGCCAGCCCGATGCGATGAGCATCACGATGCGGTGGCACTCACGGTGCGATGGCACGCGAGGTGCTCAGCAAAGCATCACTGCGGCAGGCAGGTGAAGAGCGGTAACAGCGATCGCCCAAAATCATTCGAAAGCCGATGCGGCGAGCGTGGGGCTGGTGGAAACACCGGCCCCATTTGCTTTTGGGGGTGGAGCTCAGTCTTGATGTCACATGTGCCAAGTTGGCTAGCAACCAAGGTTCATTCAAGCTAAGTTGTGTCGCATGGACTTTTCTCAATCGCCGCAAACTTTCCAACAGTATCTCCTTAATGGTGAACGCGTCCTTTGGACTGGCCGACCGAAGCAAGGCCTAGCGGTAAGCTCCAGAGATGTGTTTCTAATTCCTTTTAGTCTGCTCTGGGGTGGGTTCGCCATTTTCTGGAACGTGGGCGTTTGGGCGATCCCGCAAAGTTCCAACGAGGGAGGTAATCCTGCCTGGTTTTTCAAATTGTGGGGACTGCCATTCTTGGCCGTTGGTCTCTATATGATATTTGGTCGGTTCTTGCATGATGCTCAAATTCGCAAGTCGCTGTATTACGCAGTTACAGACAAGCGTGTCCTCACTTTGCGGGGCTCGAAATTCGTCGCGCTTGACATAGATCGACTGCCCCGACTCGAATTATCCGAAAGCCGTGACGGAACCGGAACACTGAGTTTTGAACCGACCAGCCCTTTTGGCTCGGGTCGAATGAACGGGTTCAGCTGGTGGCTGCCATCGCTCGATAGTGCCGCGCAGTTTTTTCGGATTGAGCATGCCAGAAGGGTATATGAGCTTGTCCGAGATACGGCTCGGTCGTGATTCCTTTGTGCTGTCGCTTGACCTAAGTGATGGGCCGGTTTCTTAGCAGTTTCGCCCATGCCCCGCCTGATCCTGTTCAACAAACCCCATGGCGTGCTGTGCCAGTTCAGCGCCGACGGATCGGACAAGCCGACACTGGCGGACTATGTCAAGGTGCCGGGCGTCTATCCCGCCGGGCGGCTCGACACCGACAGCGAGGGGTTGCTGCTGCTGACCGACGATGGCCGTCTGCAGGCGCGGATTGCCGATCCCAGGTTCAAGCTGGCCAAGTCCTATCTGGTCCAGGTCGAGGGTGAGCCGGACGCGGCGGCGCTGGAGGCGCTGCGCAGGGGCGTGATGCTCAAGGACGGCCTGACCCGCCCTGCCGAGGCCGAGCTGATCCCTGCACCCGCGCTCTGGCCGCGCGATCCACCGGTGCGGTTTCGCAAGACCGTGCCCGACAGCTGGATCCGCCTGACCATTCGCGAAGGCAAGAACCGCCAGGTCCGCCGCATGACCGCCGCTGTCGGCCATCCAACCTTGCGGCTGGTGCGCTGGCAGGTCGGGGATTGGACGCTGGAGGGGATCAAGCCCGGTGAATGGCGCGACGCCGCCCCCTAGCCTTCAAGCACCGAACGGCGCGGCCTCGCTGGCGAATGCGCCGAACATCGGGTTCCATTCGGTCAAGGTCAGCTCCGCGATCAGCCCTTCGATCGCAAAGGGATCGGCGGCGATCAGCGCGTCGAGCTCGGCACGGTTGTCCACCGTGAACAGCAACAGCCCGGAACGCAGCGTGCTGCCGACAACCGGGCCCGAAGCGCGCAGCTTGCCCTGCGCAATCAGTCCATTCAGGTAATCGACGTGCGGCAGCACGTGCTGGCCCCATTCGGGGCCGTCGGGATGGCTCATGGTCACGACAAAGAAGCGCATCACATCTCTCCCCGCACAAACAGGCTCGCCAACTCGACATGGGTCGACCAGCGGAACTGACCAACCGGGCGCAGTTCGGCCAGGCGGTATCCCGCCTCGATCAGCGTGCGTGCGTCCTTGGCCCAGCTCGAGGGATTGCAGCTGATATAGACCACCCGCGGCACCGTGCTGGCCGCGATCCGTTCGACCTGATCGCGGGCGCCGGCGCGGGGCGGATCGAGCAGGACGCCGGCAAAACGGTCCAGTTCGTCGGGCATCAGCGGGTTGCGGAACAGGTCGCGGTGCAGCGTATGGATGGGCACCTGTGCCCGCGCCGCGGCGGCCTTGCAGGCCAGACTGGCATCGCGCGCGGCTTCGACCGCGAGAACCTTGGTCTGCGGCCCGGCCAGCGCAAATGCGAATGTGCCAAGACCGGAGAACAGATCTGCCACCGTGGCGCAGCCAGCAAGCCACGTGCGCGCCGCGGCGACCAGCGCGTCTTCACCGTCGCGGGTCGCCTGTAGGAACGATCCGGGTGGGAACGGCACCGCCACCCCGCCTAGCGTGACCGTCACCGGCTCGGGTTCCCACACGGTCTCATTGCCATAGCCTTGATCGAGCGTCAGACGTGCCAGGGCGTGGGTTCGCGCAAAGTCGAGCAAGGCCTCGGTTGCGGCAAGGCCTTCCGCAGTTACGCCCTTCAGACCAAGATCCAGCCCTTGATCGGTGCAGGTTATCTCGACATCGGCGGCCAGCTTCGCATGGATGTGCTTGCCCTTCCCCGCACCCTTGCCCGCACCGAGCGCGATCAGCAGTTTGCGCAAGGGCGGGAGCAGCGCCGTGATTGCCGGGTCGAGCACCCAGCACTCGGTGATCTCGACCAGCCGGTGGGATTTCGCCTCGCGGTAGCCGATGACGACGCGGCCCTGGCTGCTTTCCGCGCGAAGCGACGCACGGCGGCGGCTGCGGGGCGGGGACAGATGCGGTGCGGCAACGTCCTCGGCACCCAATTCCTGCGAGGCGGAGGCATTGCTGACCCGGGCCGCAACGAAGTCCTCCAGGCTTTGCTCATCAAGTTGCTGCAACTGACACCCGCCGCACGTGCCGAAATGGCGGCAAGGCGGGACGGCGTGGTGCGGCCCCGGCTGAATCGTCCCGTCGGGCAGCAGCAGGTCGCCCGGCGCCGTGCCCCAGGCGAACCGGCCAGAGGCGGTGACACCATCGCCCTTGGCGGCGATGCGGATGATTTCTGCGGGACCTTCGCTCACAGGCAGGCGGCGTAGGCGTCCTGGATCGCTTCGGCAAGCTGCCCGGCGGTAAAGGCAGGAAGACAAAGCCGCGCTGCTTCGCCGTGCAGCCAGACACCCTGGCAGGCCGCGTCGAACGGATCGGCGCCGCTGGCCAGGCGGCTGGCGATGGTACCGGCCAGGACATCGCCCGTTCCGGCGGTCGAGAGCCACGAAGAGGCGCGCGGGGCAATTGAGACGCGACCAGTGCCGTCTGCGATGACCGTGTCAGCGCCTTTGGCGACAACCACCGAGCCGGTGCCGGCGGCCAGATCAACCGCGCGGTCAACTTTGCTGCCCGCACCTGACAGGCGGAAGGCCTTCTCGAGCGTAGTGAACTCGCCGTCATGCGGCGTGACGATGCGGTCGCTGCCGTGTTCGGCCAATGCCGCCGGCTCAAGCACCATCAGCCCATCCGCATCGAGTACCATCGGTCTGTTCGCACGCAGCGCTTTTGACAGCCGATCGCGGGCGGGCTTGTCGCGGCCCAGACCCGGACCGATCAGCAGTGCTGCAAAGCGCGCGTCATTCAGCACCACCGCAAGTTCACGATCATCGATCACCAGATCAGCCGGTGTTCCGTCTGCCCTGCACAGCAGTTTGACATAGCCTGCGCCCCCGTGCTGCGCCGCCCGCGCCGCCAATAGCGCCGCACCCGGCATTGCCCCGCCGATCACGCCAATCAAGCCGCGCCGGTACTTGTGCGCATCGGCAGGGGGTGCCTGCAATGCAGGCTGACCAAGCAAGCGTGCGCACCCGTGAACGCCCCCTATGCCGATATCGACAAGGCGCAGCGCGCCCATCGCCGCGCAGGCCGGCATCAGATAATGCGCCGGCTTCCAGGCACCGAGCGCAATCGTCAGGTCATAGACCGGCAAGCCGGAATTGAGGCTCACTCCCGTATCGCTGTCGACACCGCTGGGCAGATCGACAGCCACGCACAGCTCATGCACTGCAGCGAGCCGGGCCAGCAGGGCGAGGTGCTCACCAGAGAGGGGCCGGGTCAATCCGGTGCCGAACAGGCAGTCGACCACGACATGGCCGTTCGCCGCGGCTTCTGGTGCGAGCACTGTACCGGCGAAGGTAGTTCGGGCCGTGCACGCAGCTGCGGTCGCCGGTTCGGCCGGTGCAATCACGGTCACGGCACACCCGCGGCTCCGCAGCGTCTCGGCGATCACATAGCCATCGCCGCCGTTGTTGCCAGGTCCGCACAGCACGGTCACCGGGCGTCCGCCCGCAAGCCGCCAGACATAATTTGCTGCGCCCTTTCCGGCGCGCAGCATCAGCGCGTCGACACTGGTGCCGGCGGCAATCAGGCCCTGCTCGGCGATGCGCATCTGCGCTGCCGTCAGGATCTGATCATGGCAGCCTGACATTGGCCTTTACCGGAATGACGTATTTGTCCCCGCCCAGGATGACTTCCCAGCGGTCGCCCTTCAGCGCCGACTGGCTGGCATCGGCGCCGTCGGCCGCTTCGAGATGCTGACCATCGGCGCTGGCTTGCAAGCGGCGAAATGCCCCATCGGGATGGCGCAGAACATAGACGGCCTGGGCATCGATCGTGGTCCGTTCCAGGCGGCAATCAGGCTTGAAAACGCTCGTCCCGCCCAATGCGCAATAGATCGCCTCGCCATCGTCGGCGTCGGCTTGCGATTGCGTACAGGCGGCCACTGTCAACGCAACAATGGAGAGGACGATGCGCGGGGCTTTCGACAGGCTCAGCCAAAGCGGGAGAAGTCGATTCAACACCTGCTAAGCCTGAGCTTGTCGAAGGCCACGCGTCAAGCCTGGCCCATTCGCGCTCACCCCTTTCGCAATTGCGACAGATCGCGCACCGCGCCTCGCGCGGCGCTGGTGGTCATCGCGGCATAGGCCTGCAGTGCGACCGAGACCTTGCGCGGGCGCGGCTTGGCGGGATGCCAACCAGCTTCGTCCTGCGCAGCGCGCCTCGTGGCAAGCTCTGCATCGGATACGGCGAGATGAATTGTACGATTGGGTATGTCGATCTCGATCCGGTCGCCGGGCTCGACCAGCCCGATCTCGCCGCCTTCGGCCGCTTCGGGCGAGACGTGGCCGATCGATAGCCCCGAAGTGCCGCCCGAAAACCGCCCGTCGGTCAGCAGCGCACAGGCCGCGCCCATGCCCTTCGATTTCAGGTAACTGGTCGGGTAGAGCATTTCCTGCATCCCCGGCCCGCCCTTCGGCCCTTCATAGCGGATCACCACCACGTCGCCTTCGACGACCTGGCCGGTAAGGATCGCGGCCACCGCGGCGTCTTGGCTTTCATAGACCTTGGCAGGACCAGCGAACTTGAGGATCTTTTCATCGACCCCGGCGGTCTTCACGATGCAGCCGTCGCGGGCAATATTGCCGAACAGCACGGCCAGTCCGCCGTCCTTGCTGAAGGCGTGCTCTGCGCTGCGGATCACGCCGTTTTCGCGGTCGAGGTCGAGTTCGTCCCAGCGCCGCGACTGGCTGAAGGCGGTCTGGGTCGGCACTCCGCCGGGCGCGGCCTTGAAGAAGGTCTGCACCTCGGGATCGTTGGTCCGGCTGATGTCCCAGTGGTTGATCGCGTGGCCCAGCGTGGGGCTGTGCACCGTCGGCAGATCGGTGTGGAGCAGCCCGGCACGCTCCAGTTGGCCCAGGATTGCCATGATCCCGCCGGCGCGGTGGACGTCTTCCATGTGGACGTCGCTCTTGGCCGGGGCGACTTTGGACAGACACGGCACCTTGCGGCTCAGCCGGTCGATGTCCTGCATGGTGAAATCGATCCCGGCTTCCTGCGCGGCGGCGAGCAGGTGGAGCACGGTGTTGGTCGACCCGCCCATCGCAATATCGAGGCTCATCGCGTTCTCGAAGGCGGCAAAGCTGGCGACGTTGCGCGGCAGGACGCTCTCGTCCTCCTCGACGTAATAGCGCTGGCACATCTCGACCGCGACCCGTCCGGCGCGCAGGAACAGCTCCTTGCGGTCCGAGTGCGTGGCGAGCTGCGAGCCGTTGCCCGGCAGCGACAGCCCCAGTGCCTCGGTCAGGCAGTTCATCGAATTGGCAGTGAACATGCCGCTGCACGATCCGCAGGTCGGGCAGGCCGAACGCTCGATCGTCTGCACTTCCTCGTCGGTGTATTTCTCGTCGGCGGCGGCGACCATGGCATCGACCAGATCGAGCGCCACTTCCTTGCCGCGCAGCACCACCTTGCCCGCTTCCATCGGCCCGCCCGAGACGAACACCGCCGGAATGTTGATCCGCATCGCCGCCATCAACATGCCCGGCGTGATCTTGTCGCAGTTGGAAATGCAGACCATCGCATCGGCGCAGTGGGCGTTGACCATGTATTCGACCGAGTCGGCGATCAGGTCGCGGCTGGGCAGCGAATAGAGCATACCGTCGTGGCCCATGGCGATCCCGTCATCGACCGCGATGGTGTTGAACTCCTTGGCCACCCCGCCCGCCGCCTCGATCTCGCGCGCGACCATCTGGCCCAGATCCTTGAGGTGGACATGGCCTGGGACGAACTGCGTAAAGCTGTTGACCACGGCAATGATCGGCTTGCCGAAGTCGCTGTCCTTCATCCCCGTCGCCCGCCAGAGCCCGCGTGCACCGGCCATGTTGCGGCCATGGGTGGAGGTGCGGGAACGGTAGACAGGCATGGGACACGATCTTTCAAACGAAGTGGCTTTCCCGGCGCCCTACACCCCTATTCCCCCAGCTTCAACGCCACTTCGTTGCAAATCGCGGCAAGGCGCTCCGCCCACTTCGCCTGCCCTGCTGCATCGCCGATCTGGTCCTGGCGGATCTCGATGCCCAGGTATGGCCGCCCATCAGCCTCTGCATGGCGGTTCATGGTGTAGTTGAGGACCTTGCCCGAATAGGGCTGCTGATCGCCTACAATGAGACCCTCGGCCTCAAGCAAGGGTATCGCGATGCGCGCGGCGCGGTCGTCCTGGTTGTAGAGCACCCCGACCTGCCACGGGCGCGGCCGGTCGCTGGTGGCAAGGTGCGGGGTGAAGCTGTGAAGCGAGAGGATCAGCGCCGGCGGTGCGCTGTCGAGCAGGTCGGCCAACGCCGCATGATACGGCGCGTGGAACCGCTCCAGCCGCGCCTGATGCCCGACGTGGTCCAGTGCATTGCCGGGAATGGCGTGGCCGTCACTGGCAATCGGGATCACCGCGGGCGCGTGCGGCTCGCGGTTGACGTCGCAGACCAGGCGGCTGGCATTGGCCTGGAACGCGGCAATGCCGGGGCGCGCGGCCATTCGCTCGCCAATCGCACCAACGCCAATGTCGACGGCGATATGCTGGTCGAGTAGCGAGGGATCGATCCCGAGATCGATGTCATCGGGCACGCGGTTGCTGGCATGGTCCGACACGACCAGAATTCCGCCGAAGCGCGCTGTGCCAATGATGCGGTAGGCTTCGCTCATCTGAGTTGACCTGACATTTGCCACCACCCTGGCTGCGCAACGGCAATGGCCCGTGCGGCAGCATCGCGGGCTGCCACCTTCTCAAACAAGGCAAAGCATGTCGCCCCCGAACCCGACATCCGGACCAGCCATGCGTTGCTATTCCGCAGGCTGGCCAGCACAGCGCCAATCTCTGGGCAGAGTGCAATTGCGGACGCCTCGAGATCGTTGCGCCCGACCAGCGCAATTTCGCGCGCCGTGCCTTCGGTGAGGCCCCCGCGATCGATTCCGTCCCAGCCCTTGAACACCGGCCCAGTGGAAAGCGGCAGACGCGGGTTGACCAGCAGCACCGGCGTGTCGGTCAGGTCCTGCGGCCCCGGCTCGAGGTCGGTCCCGATTCCGCGCCCGATGCAGGTCTGGCTGGCAACGCAGGCCGGAACATCGGCGCCCAGCCGCGCTGCGCGGGCCGGCCAATCGTCAGGCAGATCGTATTCACGCTCGACTAGCCGGAACACCGCCCCGGCATCGGCCGAGCCGCCGCCCAGCCCGGCGGCGACCGGCAGGCCTTTGTCCAGTGTCACCGCCCAGCCCTGAGGACGCGGCAGCGCGGTCAGCGCCTGCATCACGATATTGTCAAACAGATCAGCAAGTTGCCCGCCGAACTCGCCAAGCGTTCGCAATGTGTCGCGCGAAGCGGGCGCAACGCTCAGCACATCGCCCGCATCGACGAAGGCGAACAACGTTTCCAGCTCGTGATAGCCATCCGCGCGCCGCCCGCGAATGTGCAGCGCGAGGTTGATCTTGGCGTAGGCGGTTTCGATCACCGGATCGGATTACATATTCGGATAGTTCGGCCCACCGCCGCCCTCCGGCGTGACCCAGGTGATGTTCTGGTTGGGATCCTTGATGTCGCAGGTCTTGCAGTGGACGCAGTTCTGCGAATTGATCTGGTAGCGCGGCTGGCCTTCCTCGACGCCCAGCCATTCGTAGACCCCGGCCGGGCAATAGCGAGTCGAGGGGCCGGCAAAGACGCCCAGTTCGCTGATCTTCTGCAATTCCAGATCGCGGACCTGCAAGTGGACCGGCTGGTCCTCGGCATGGTTGGTGAACGACAGCGCCACGCTGGAGAGGCGGTCAAAGCTGATCACGCCGTCGGGCTTGGGATACTTGATCGGCTGGTACAGGTCGGCGCGCTGGGTGTCGGTGTAGTCGGCGTGGTGCTTCATCGGCTTCCACAGACCGAAGCCGAACAGGGTGCGCAGCCACATGTCGCCGCCGGCCAGCACCGTACCCATGCCGCCGCCCCACTTGGCCACCAGCGGCTCGGCGTTCTGGACCAGCTTCAATTCCTTGGCGATCCAGCTGTCCCGCACCGCGGCGTCATATTCGCCCAGCGCATCCGATCCGCGTCCGGCAGCAATCGCTGCGGCGGCGGCTTCGGCAGCGAGCATCCCGCTCTTCATCGCGGTGTGGCTACCCTTGATCCGCGGCACGTTTACGAAGCCGGCCGAGCAGCCAATTAGCGCGCCGCCAGGGAAATCGAGCTTGGGCACCGATTGCCAGCCGCCCTCGTTGATGGCGCGCGCGCCATAGGACACACGGCGTCCGCCTTCCAGGATCGCGCGGATCGCCGGATGCTGCTTCCAGCGCTGGAATTCCTCGAACGGGTAGACGTAGGGGTTCTTGTAATCGAGCGCGGTAACGAAGCCTAAGGCCACCTGATTGTTCGCCTGATGGTAGAGGAAGCCGCCACCCCAGCTGTCGCTTTCCGACAGCGGCCAGCCCTGGGTGTGGATCACCCGGCCCGGCTCGTGCTTTTCGGGGTCGATGTCCCACAGTTCCTTGATACCCAGGCCGTAGGTCTGCGGCTGGCAATCCGCCTCAAGGTCGTATTTCGCCTTAAGCTGTTTGGTCAGGTGCCCGCGCGCGCCCTCGGCAAAGAAGGTGTACTTGGCGTGGAGTTCCAGTCCGGGCTGGTAGTCGCCCTTGTGGCTGCCGTCCTTGGCCACGCCCATGTCGCCGGTGGCGACCCCCTTGACCGAGCCGTCATCGTTGTAGAGCACTTCGGCGGCGGGGAAGCCGGGGAAGATTTCCACCCCCAGCCCTTCGGCCTGTTCGGCCAGCCAACGGCACAGGTTGCCCAGGCTGCCGGTGTAGTTGCCGTGGTTCGACATGAACGGCGGCATCGGCCAGTGCGGGATCGACCACTTGCCGTTCTTGGTCAGCACCCAGTGCCAGTTGTCGGTCACCGGGGTCTCGGCCATCGGGCAGCCTTGGTCGCGCCATTCGGGCAGCAATTCGTCCAGCGCCTTGGGATCGACCACCGCGCCCGACAGGATATGCGCGCCGACTTCGCTGCCTTTTTCGAGCAGGCAGACCGTCAGATCGGCATTGACCTGTTTGAGCCGGATCGCCGCAGCGAGACCAGCCGGCCCGCCTCCGACAATCACAACGTCATAGGGCATCGATTCGCGTTCGCTCATGACCTGGTCCATTCCCCGCACTTGTGCTGCGTTTTGTCACGCCAAGCCTTGATTGCAGCGTCGCGGCAGGTCAAGACCGCATCGTGCATTCACCAGGACAAATCATCGGCGGGGAAGCCCTGCCCCAAGGCGCGATTGCAGCCGTGTGGGACTGGTGGCGCGATGCCGGGGTCGACTTTGCTTTTGTCGACGCACCGACGGCATGGCTCTCCGAAGCTGCGAAAGACGTAGCGGCGGCTGAGCAGCCAGTGATCGCCCCGCCCCGCCCGGTCGCGCCCATCGCCGCGCCGCGACCGCGGTTTGGCGGCGCTTCCGAAAGCTGGCCGAAGGACTTCAATGATTTTTCCGCCTGGTGGATGACCGAACCAAGCCTTGACGCAGGTCAGGTCGAAGGACGCCTGGCACCGCGGGGCACAATCGGCGCGCGCATCATGGTGCTGGCCGACCATCCAGAGCCTGACGACACCGATCAGCTCCTTTCCGGGCCGCAAGGCCGGATGCTTGTCGCCCTGCTGCGCGCACTTGGGATCGCCGATGACGAAACCTATGTCGCAAGCGCACTGCCCCGGCATATGCCACTGCCCGATTGGGAGACGCTTGCCGCCGATGGACTGGGTGCCGTCATCGCGCACCACGTGCTGTTGGCGCGTCCGCAGCGACTGCTGGTGTTCGGCAACAACGTCTCATCGCTGCTTGGCCACGATCCGGCGAATAGTGACGGCTTTTTACCCAATATTCACCATGAGGGCCCGAGATTTCCGGCATTCGTCGCTCCGGGCCTGTCGGCCCTGGCGGCGCGGCCCAGAGGCAAGGCGCGGCTTTGGCAGGCTTTGCTCGACTGGACCGACACGGACAGGACGGGGACCAAATAAGCGTGAAACCTGGTGTAACTACCCGTATTCTTGCCCTGAGCGTGGCCGCTGCGGCGCTCACCGCGCCGCTGGCCGCCCATGCCAACAGTGCGGCAGTCGACTATTTCCGCAACCGTGCCGGCAACACCGCCGTGCCCAGCCTGCTCAGCCAGGATGAGCGAAGCTATTACCGCGACCTGTTTGCCGCGATCGACCGGGGCGACTGGACACAGGTCCAGACGCTGTTCGCGCAGAAGCCGGATGGCCCGCTGCATCAGGTCGCCCGCGCCGAATATTACCTTGCCGCCAATTCCCCCAAGATCGAAGGCGATGCGCTGTCCAATTGGCTGGTGCGCGGCACCGAACTGCCCCAGGCCGAGCAGATCGCCAACCTGGCGATGAAGCGCGGGGCCGCGGTGATTCCCAGCCTGCCTTCGGCCAATTCGCTGGTCTCGATGCCCAACCGCGCCAAGCGGATCCGCCCGCGCGACACCAATGACGGCACGATGCCGGGCGCGGTGTCGGGGGCCATTCTGGCCGCGATCAAGGCCGATAATCCGTCGGGGGCCAAGGCCCTGCTCGACGGGATCGACACCCAGCTGTCCGCCAATGCCCGCGCCGAATGGCGCGCCAAGATCGCCTGGTCGTTCTATATCGAGAACGACGATGCCAGCGCTTATGCCGTGGGCCAAACGGCCAATGACGGACTAGGTCCGTGGGTGGCCGAAGGCTGGTGGACTGCTGGCCTGGCTGCATGGCGGATGGACGATTGCACCGGCGCCGGCGATGCCTTTGCCCGCACCGCGTCGCTCTCCGAAAACAGCGAACTGACTGCGGCAGCGCTCTATTGGCAAAGCCGCGCCCTGGTTCGTTGCCGCAAGCCGGAGAACGCCGCCGCGCCGCTCAAACAAGCGGCGCGGATGGACGAAACGCTCTACGGCATGCTTGCTGCCGAACAGCTCGGCCTGACCCTGCCCAAGACCCACGAAGCACCGGATTTCAGCCTGACTGACTGGCAGGCAATGCGCGACGTGCCCAACGTCCGCGTCGCGGTTGAACTCGCCGAAGTCGGCAAGGATGGTTTGGCCGACGAAGTGCTGCGGCATCAGGCGCGGATCGGTACGCCGAACCAGTATCAGCCGCTGTCTCGTCTCGCGCGCGACCTGGGTTTGCCCTCGACCCAGCTGTGGATGGCCTACAACGCGCCCTATGGCGGCAAGCCTGAGCCTGCGGCGCGCTTCCCGACCCCGAAATGGACCCCGGTCGGCGGCTGGAAAGTCGATCCGGCGCTGGTCTATGCCCACGCCCTGCAGGAATCGGTGTTCCGCACCGGCGCGGTCAGCCAGACTGGCGCGCGCGGCCTGATGCAGATCATGCCTGCGGCGGCCAAGGACCATTCCGAAGATCTAGGCTATCGCGGCTCGCCCAGCGACCTTAACCGCCCCGAAGTGAACCTGGCCTTCGGTCAGCGTCACCTGGATATGCTGCGCAACTCCGCCGCAACGCAGGGCCTGCTGCCCAAGGTCATGGCCGCCTACAACGCCGGGCTGACCCCGATCGGGCGCTGGCAGTACGAGATCAAGGACAAGGGCGATCCGCTGCTGTGGATCGAAAGCGTCCCCTATTGGGAGACGCGCGGTTATGTGAACATCGTCATGCGCAATTACTGGATGTACGAGCGCCAGGCCGGGGGTCCCTCCGAAAGCCGGCTGGCCCTTGCCCAGGGCCTGTGGCCAACCTTTCCCGGGCTGACTGGATCGCAGGCGGTCCGCATGTCTGCCAACGGAACGTTGCAGCGCCTGCGCTGACCCTTCCAAAAGTTCCTGTTATGTTCTATGATGGGGCATGGCGAGTCCCATCCCCCGGATCCATGGCCGCGGCGCGCAATCGGGCACGGTGCCGCAGCGCTTTGGTCTGGCCGCGCGCGAGGCGGACGGGGACTGGCTGGATGCCTGCGGCGAGATCGATGGACCCGGAGCCAAGCTGCGCACGACTGTGATCGAGGAAAAGCCGCGAACGATCATCAGCTTCAACCAATCGCCGGACATCCCGTTCGACCGATCGATCAACGCCTATCGGGGCTGCGAGCACGGGTGCATCTATTGCTATGCCCGGCCCAGCCACGCCTATCACGATCTGTCGCCAGGGATCGACTTCGAGACGAAGCTGTTCGCCAAGCCCGACGCGGCGCGGCTGCTACGCGAAACGCTGGCCAAACCGGGTTACAAACCCGCGCCGATCGCGATGGGCACCAATACCGATCCCTATCAGCCGATCGAAGCGCGATACCGGATCACCCGCCAGATCCTGGAAGTGGCGCTGGAAACCGGGCATCCGGTGACGATCACCACCAAGAGCGCCCGGGTTACCCGCGACCTCGATCTGCTGACCGAATTGGCGCGGCGCAATCTGGTCGCGGTCGGCGTGTCGGTGACAAGCCTCGATCCGCGGCTCTCCGGCCTGCTGGAACCACGCGCATCATCCCCGGCCAAGCGACTGGAGGCGCTGGGCAAACTGGTTGAGGCCGGAGTCCCCGCGCATGTCTCGGTCGCCCCGGTGATCCCCTCGATCACGGATGAATTCATCGAGGGCATACTTGAACAGGCGGCTGCGCGCGGGGTAAGGTCGGCCAGCTGGATCATGCTGCGCTTGCCGCACGAAGTGGCACCGCTGTTCCGCGAATGGCTCGACGTTCACTTTCCCGACCGCGCCGCCAAGGTTATGGGCATCGTCCAGTCGGTACGCAGCGGGCGCGACAACGATCCCTCGTTCTTCACCCGGATGAAGCCGCAGGGGGTCTGGGCCGACATCTTCCGCAGCCGCTTCCGCATTGCGACCAAACGGCTGGGCATGAACATGGTCGATCTGAAACTGGACTCACGCCAGTTCAGAAGGCCCGCACCGGACGGGCAGCTGTCCCTGCTTTAGGAACAGCGCCCGCCGGTCAGGTCAATCGTGATGAATTTCGCTGCGCTTGGTTTCAAGCGCCCAGAACACATGCGTGATCCTGCGCCCGCCACCGGCCAGGTTCGCGACGTAAACGTCCGGACGGCCTTTGCCATCTTCGTGCACCGCTGCGCCCCATTCAAGCGGGCTGTCACCTGGATCGCCATCGTCGACCACTGCGGGCGCGGGTTTGCGCAGATCACGAATGCCGAAGTTGGTCGCTGCGAAGGCTGCCGACGTATCGTAACCGTCAGAATGGTTGTAGATCGTCTGCAACTGGTCGAAATCGTGCTGGTTCGGACTGGTGTTTGCGGGACCATAGGCACCGCCGCCCAATGGACTGTTAGTGTAATCCATGCAGGTGCCCAGATTGGGAGCGGCAAAGCCCTCATCCTGATGTCCCAGCCCGAAGTCATGGCCGATTTCCTGACAGGCCACCAGCGCGCGCCATTCCGGCTTGTTGTATGTGGCCGTGCTGAAATAGCTGTCGTTCAACTTGGTCGTGCCGGTCTTGATATGCCCGGCGGTATCGAGCGTGATCGAGGCAATGCCCAGCCAGCCGCGTTGACCGTAAGCTTCGTTGCAGACCAGTATCTGGCCCGAAACGGGTGAACACCGCTTGCGGTTTGCAGTGGAGGCGACCTGGGTCAGGTCGAGAACAGACGAACCCTTCCAATCCGCGACGGCCTTGTTGACCGACGGGTTCCAGACCGATGTGACCGAAACGTTGACTGTCAAGGAAACCGGACCACTGGCATTGGCCCAGTGGTAAGTGCTCCAGCTGTGGTTGGCGGCAGCCGGAGCGGCCACAAGGGCTGCCGAAAGCGCCGCCAGGGCGCAAAGACGTGCACGCTTCATAAGACAATCCCCCAGTAGCGCGACCCGCACTGTGTTGGAGGATGGCACAAATCAGCGTGAAGGCAAGCTTGCCGTAGCGTTACCCACAAAGTGTCCCAATCAGCCACGGAACCGGATCAGCCGGCTATCGGCCACCGCCGCCGTGCGGTGCGGCACTACGTCGCGGATGTATTCCGTGTTCTTGACCATGGCCATGAACACGGTGCTATCCGGATAACCCATGACGAAGGCTTCGTCCCATTCGCCCTCCGGTCCGGTAACGACGCATTCGATCGGCGCGCTCCACACCATTGCCGCGCCGTCGTTCGCGACCACCTGCTGAAACCCCTCGGCATAGATCGCATAGGCCTCGCGCCCGGTCAGGCCCTTGCCGTGATTGGGGTGGCCCTCGGGATATTCGGCGAGGTCGCGGAACTTGATCAGGTTGAGCATGTGGATCGGCGTGTTGCGCGGCAGGTCCTTGAAGCGCTGCCAGTTTTCACGGCTGGGATCGATGTGGGCGGTCATGTCAGGCATCCGCCAGCTTGTAGTCGCGGAACTGTTCGCGCAGATCCTTCTTGCTGACCTTGCCGGTGCCGCCGTGCGGGATTTCCGCAACGAATTCGACCGCATCGGGCAGCCACCACTTGGCGCAGGTTTGCGCCAGATGCCGTTTGATCTCATCGGCGCTGACCTCTGCCCCGGCCTTCTTGACCACGACCAGGATCGGGCGTTCGTCCCATTTGGGGTGATAGATACCGATCGCAGCGGCTTCGGCGACCGCTGGATGGCTCATCGCCGCATTTTCGAGCTCGACCGAGCTGATCCACTCTCCGCCCGACTTGATCACGTCCTTGGTCCGGTCGGTCAATTGCAGGGTGCCGTCGGGATGAAGGATCGCCACGTCGCCGGTATCGAACCACTGCTCGTCATCGGTCGCGTCGGCTTCGGCCTTGAAATAGCGCTTGATCACCCACGGACCGCGGACCTGCAGCGCACCGCTGGTTTTGCCGTCGCGCGGCAACACCTTGGCCGGATCGCCCAGATCGACGCAGCGCAGCTCGACCCCGAAGGGTGCACGGCCCTGCATCTGCTTGATATCGACCTGCTGGTCGAAGCTGAGGTCGTCCCAGTCGAAGGTCTTGGCCCCGGTGGTGCCGATCGGGCTGGTTTCGGTCATGCCCCAGGCGTGGGCGACGTTGACCCCGGCCTTCATCAGCCGTTCGATCATGAAGCGCGGCGCGGCCGATCCGCCGATGATCGCCTGGCGCAGGTTGGGCAGCGTGGTGCCGGTGGCATCCATGTGCTGGAAGGTCGCCAGCCAGACAGTCGGCACCCCGGCCGAATGGGTGACCTTTTCGCGGTTCATCAGCTCGCACAGCACCGCGGCATCGTTGACCGCCGAAAAGACGAACTTGATCCCCGCAGCCGCGCCGCCCCACGGCAGGCCCCAGCTGGCGGCATGAAACATCGGCACTACCGGCAGCATCACGCTGCGCGCGTCGAAATCGAAGATCGGCGGGCCGATGCTGGTGATCGCGTGGAGCATGGTCGAACGATGTTCGTAGAGCACGCCCTTGGGATTGCCGGTGGTGCCGCTGGTATAGCACAGCATGCAGGGATCGCGCTCGTCGCCCGCCGTCCAGTCGGTCTGCCCATCCTCGTCCGCGATCCAGGCTTCGAAGCCGCCATCATCATAGCAGATGTAGTGCCGGATCGTGGTCCAGCGCGGCTTCATACGGTCGATGATCGGCTGGAACGCCTTATCATAGAGCAGGACCTGGTCTTCGGCGTGATTGGCGATGTATTCCAGCTGGTCGTCGAACAGCCGCGGGTTGATCGTATGCAGCACGCCGCCGACGCCGACCGCGCCGTACCAGCTGACCAGATGGCGCGAATGGTTCATCGCCAGGGTTGCGATCCGGTCACCCTTGGCCACTCCAAGTTTGCGCAGGGCCTGGGTCATGCGCAGGGCATCGTGGCGCACTCCGGCCCAATCGGTGCGGGTCTCGCTGCCATCGGCCCACCGGGTGACGATCTCGCGCGCGCCGTTTTCCCGCGCGGCGTGATCGATCAGACGGGTAACCCGAAGGTCCCAATCCTGCATGGCTCCCAGCATTGCATTCTCCCAAGGTCCGTTGTCAGGCGACAAGCCTCAGGTTTGCTGAGCCGCGCCGTGCTGTCAGCGCCACATTGGCAAGACCGTCGACGCTTGCCAAGCGTTCTGCAAGATCGCCGTCGATCTGGAAATCGCGGCCCAGCCGCACCACGGGATCATTGTCGCCTTCGATGCGCAGGCGCGCAATCACTTCGCCGCGGCCTTCGGCCCCGCCGACCAGCATATCGCGCAGCGCCGCAAAGGCTTCCGGCTGGAGCACGTCGAGCCGCAGCACCATGCTCGCAGCGCTTTTCACTTCGGAAATCGGCCGCGCCCCGCGCACGGTTACGCGCGGCGGCTCTTCGGGACTGGGCGCATCAAGCTCGACCTGCAGCAGCAGGCAGGTGCCGTCCTTGGACCATTGCAGCATTGGCTCGACCAGCGATTCCTCGAAGCACGAGGCGGAAAACTGTCCCGAGCTGTCGGAGAAATCGGCCACCACAAAGTCCGCGCCGCGCTTGGTCCGGCGCTTCTGCACCCCTTCGACCATCGCCGCGATCACCGCCGGCATCCGCCCGCCGCCCGGTACGCCCGATTCCATCAGGCTGGCATAGGACCGCGCACCGTTGGCCGAGGCAACCGCGCGCCATTGCTCGATCGGGTGCGCGGCGAAGTAGAAACCGAAGTTCTCGCGCTCGCGCGCCATCTGCTCGGCCCGGCTCCACGGTTCGACATCGGCCAGCCGCACGGCCGGGGCGGCATGATCATCGCCGCCGAACAGTGCCGCCTGCCCGCTGGTCCGGCTGCGCTCGGCCTCGTCCGCCACGGCCAGCAGCATGTCGGCGTTGACCATGACCTTGGCCCGGTTGTCGTCGAGGCTGTCGAAGGCGCCCGCCGCAGCCAGCCCTTCCAGCTGACGGCGGTTCATCGTCCCGGCCGGGGCGCGGCGGAAGACATCTTCCAGGCTTTCGAACCAGCCCTTGGCCTCGCGTTCGGCAACCAGCTGGTCCATCGCCTTTTCGCCGACGTTGCGGATTCCGGCCAGGGCATAGCGCACGGCATAGCCATCATCGGTGCGCTCGACCGTGAACTCGGCTTCGCTGCGGTTGATATCCGGCCCTTCCAGCGCATAGCCGTTGCGGCGCATGTCATCGACGAAGATCGCCAGCTTTTCCGACTGGTGCATGTCGAAGCACATCGACGCGGCATAGAATTCGTGCGGATAATGCGTCTTGAGCCAGGCGGTCTGGTAGGCCAGCAGTGCATAGGCGGCGGCATGGCTCTTGTTGAAGCCATAGCCGGCGAACTTGTCGATCAAGTCGAACAGCTCGTTGGCCTTGGCCTTTTCGATTCCGGACACCGCCTTGCAGCCGTCGACAAAGCGCTGCCGCTGGGCGTCCATTTCCGCCTGGACTTTCTTGCCCATGGCGCGGCGCAGCAAGTCGGCGTCGCCGAGCGAGTAACCGGCCAGGATCTGCGCGGCCTGCATCACCTGTTCCTGGTAGACGAAGATCCCGTAGGTTTCGGACAGGATCTCTTCCAGTTTGGGGTGCGGATATTCGATCGCCTCGGCGCCGTTCTTACGCCGCCCGAACAGCGGGATATTGTCCATCGGGCCGGGTCGATAGAGCGAGACGAGCGCGATGATGTCGCCAAAGTTGGTCGGCTTCACTGCCGCCAGGGTTCGTCGCATCCCTTCGGATTCGAGCTGGAACACGCCCACCGTGTCACCCGACTGGAGCAGACGATATACCTGCGGATCGTCCCAAGCGAGCGCCGAGAGATCGATCTCGATCTCGCGCTTATGCATCAGTTGCTGGGCCTTCTTGAGCACCGACAGCGTCTTCAGGCCAAGGAAGTCGAACTTGATCAGCCCGGTATCCTCGACATATTTCATGTCGAACTGGGTTACCGGCATATCCGATCGCGGATCGCGATAGAGCGGCACCAGCTGCGCCAGCGGGCGATCGCCGATCACCACGCCGGCGGCGTGGGTCGAACTGTTGCGCGGCAGGCCTTCCAGCTGCACCGCCAGGTCAACCAGACGCCTGACCTCGTCATCGGTGTCGTATTCGCGCTTGAGCTCGGCCACGCCGTTGAGCGCCCTGGGGAGCGTCCACGGATCGGTCGGATGATTGGGGACCATCTTGCACAGCCGGTCGACCTGGCCATAGCTCATCTGCAGGATGCGCCCGGTATCGCGCAGCACCGCGCGAGCCTTCAGCTTGCCGAAGGTGATGATCTGGGCGACGCGATCGAGGCCGTACTTCTGCTGGACATAGCGGATCACTTCGCCGCGCCGGGTTTCGCAGAAATCGATGTCGAAGTCCGGCATCGAGACGCGTTCGGGATTGAGGAAGCGCTCGAACAGCAGCCCCAGCCGCAGCGGGTCGAGGTCGGTGATGGTCAGCGCCCAGGCGACGACCGAACCCGCGCCAGACCCGCGCCCCGGTCCGACCGGAATATCGTTGTCCTTGGCCCACTTGATGAAGTCGGCGACGATCAAGAAGTACCCGGCAAAGCCCATCGTGTTGATGACGTTGGTCTCGAAATCGAGCCGATCGAAATAGGTCTGACGTTCCTCGGCGGTCAGCTCGCCATAGGGGGCCAGCCGCGCTTCCAACCCGGCGCGGGCATCGGCGATCAGCATCTGCGCCTCGCCCGCCTTGTCGCCGGCCAGACTGGGCAGCAGCGGCTTGCGCTTGGGCGGGGCATAGGCACAGCGCTGCGCCACGACCAGGGTGTTGGCCAACGCCTCGGGCAGGTCGGCGAACAGCTCGGCCATCATCGGCCCGGACTTGACCCAGGCCTGCGGGCTGGAGCGCGGGCGCTCGGCGGCGTCGACGTGAGTCGAATTGGCGATGCACAGCATGGCGTCATGCGCCGAATGGAACCCGGGATCGCCGTAATTGGCGGGATTGGTCGCGACCAGCGGTAGGTCACGGGCAAAGGCGAGATCGACCAGCGCGTCCTCGCTCGCATCTTCGACCGCATCGCCGCGGCGCGCGATTTCGATGTAGAGCCGCCCCGGGAACAGCGCCTCCAGCTGCTCGCACAGGTCGCGCGCCGCCTCGCCGCGGCCCTCGGCCAGCAAGCGCGCCAGGGCCCCGTCGCCCGCTCCGGTCAGACAGATCAGCCCATCCGTGCGGCCGTCGAGATCGGCCATGGTAACGTGCGGGTCCAGTTCCAGCGGCCGTTCGAGGTGGGCCCTGCTGACAAGGTCGCACAGGTTGAGCCACCCGGCATCGTCCTGCACCAGCAGGGTCAGCCAGTCGATGACCTCGCCTCCATCGCGGCGGACGCCCAGTACGGTCCCGACAATCGGCTGGATTCCGGCATCGCGGCAGGCCCCGACGAACGACATGGCGCCGTAAAGCCCGTTGCGATCGGTCATCGCAATCGCCGGAAACGCCCGGTCCTTTGCCAGCTTGGCAAAGGCCTTGGGATCGATCGCGCCCTCGAGCATGGTGTAGCTCGAATAGACGCGCAGGGGGACGAACTTTTCGAAGGCCATGGGCGGACGCTATCGCCCAGTCGCCCCGGCAATCAAGGGCGGAGCAAAGCCGGTTGCGGAAAACTCTGCCGTTTCGGTCACAGCAGCTTTTCGATGTCCTTTTTGATGCTCTCGGGCTTGTCGGTTGGCGCATAGCGCTTCACCACATGGCCTTCGCGGTCGATCAGGAACTTGGTGAAGTTCCACTTGATCCCCTTGGAGCCCATCAGCCCCGGCGCCTCGCTCTTGAGCCAGTCATACAGCGGCGGTGCGCCGGCGCCGTTGACCTCGATCTTGCCCATCAGCGGGAAACTGAGCCCGAAGTTGACCTTGCAGAACTCGGCAATCTCGTCGGCGCTGCCCGGTTCCTGCCCGCCGAACTGGTTGCACGGGAACGCGATCACCTCGAACCCGCGGTCCTTGTAGTCACGCCATAGCGCTTCCAACCCGTCGTACTGCGGGGTGAAGCCGCACTTGCTGGCGGTGTTGACCACCAGGATCACCTTGCCCAGCTTGTCGGCCAGGCTGATCTCCTCGCCGTTGGGAAGTTTGGCGGTAAAGTCGGCAATGGTCTTGGCTTCGCTCATTGCAGTACTCCTTCATGCAGCCGGACAACCCGGTCCATCGATTTGGCGAGACGCTCGTTATGGGTCGCGACGAGAGCGGCGCTGCCGGTGCCGCGGACCAGCTCAAGGAACTGGCCCAGCACCTTGTCGGCGGTTGCCTCGTCCAGATTGCCGGTCGGCTCGTCGGCCAGGACCAGTGCAGGCCGGTTGGCCAGTGCGCGGGCCACGGCAACGCGCTGCTGCTCGCCGCCGGAAAGCTGGCTCGGACGATGATCGAGCCGCTGCCCCAGGCCCAGTGCCTCAAGCAGCGCGGTCGCCCGCACCGCAGCGTCCTCGCGATCCTTGCCGGCAACCAGTTGCGGCAGCATCACATTTTCGATTGCATTGAAGTCAGGCAGCAGGTGATGGAACTGATAGACGAAGCCTATCCGGTCGCGGCGCAGCACGGTGCGATCATCGCCATTCAGCGCCGAAGCCTCTGTCCCGGCGATCTCGATCTTACCGCCAAACCCGCCCTCAAGCAGACCAACGGCCTGCAGCAGTGTCGACTTACCCGAACCCGATGGGCCTAGCAGCGCGACGATTTCTCCGGGCGCAACCGTCAGGTTGACGCCGCGCAGCACATCGATCTTCACCCCGCCCTGCTCGAAGCTGCGGGTCAGCAGGGTCAGCTTGACGACGGGGTCGATCTGGGCCGGATCATTCATAGCGCAGCACCTGGACCGGATCGGTCGACGCTGCACGCAGCGCCGGGTAGAGCGTCGCGAGGAAGCTGAAGACCAGCGCCATCACGCAGATCGTCGTGATTTCGACCGGATCGCTGCGGCTGGGCAGCTCGGTCAGGAAGCGGATCGAGGGATCCCAAAGGTTCTGCCCGGTCAGGAGCTCGATCCCGTGGACGATCGGCTGGCGGAAGAACAGGAAGACCATGCCCAGTGCCAGTCCGGCGACGGTGCCAAGCGAGCCGATGATGAAACCAATGGTGACGAAGATCTTGAGCAGCGATCGCCGCGTCGCGCCCATCGTGCGCAAGATCGCGATATCGCGGGTCTTGGCGCGAACCAGCATGATCAGGCTGGACAGGATATTGAACACCGCGACCAGGACGATGATCGACAGCACCACGAACATTGCCACGCGTTCCACCGCCAGCGCCTCGAACAGGCTGGCATTGATGGTCTTCCAGTCGGTCACTACGGCTTGTCCGCCCAGCTTGTCCTTGACCGGTTTGAGGATCGCCTGGACGTTGTCGGGGTCGGTCACCTGAACTTCGATCATGCCGATGGAATCGCCAGCCAGCAGCAAGGTCTGCGCGTCTTCCAGAGGCATGACCACGAAGCGCTCGTCGTAATCGTAGATCCCGATCTCGAAGATCGCCGCGATGTGGTACGAAATCTGCCGAGGCACCGTACCAAACGGGGTCGATTGGCCTTGCGGATTGATGATCGTGATATTGTCGCCAACCCGTGCGCCAATGTTCTGGGCCAGCTGCGATCCGATCGCGACATTGCCGCTGCCCGGGGTCAGCCCGGCGATCGATCCGGTCTGCACCTTGGGCTTGATCCGTTGAATGTCTTCCTGCGTGTTGCCGCGGGCATAGACCGCCTCAACCCGGCCATTAAGGCTGCCCAGCAGTGGCTGTTCGATCAAAGGCGAAGCCCGCGTCACGCCGGGCGTGGCCTTGACCTGCTCCAACACGTCGCGCCAATTATCGAGCCGCCCGCCATAGGCCTGGACAATGGCGTGGCCGTTCAGGCCAACGATCTTGTCGAACAGCTCCGCGCGGAACCCGTTCATCACGCTCATCACGATGACCAGCGCCGCGACGCCCAGCATGACGGCGACCAGGCTGATCCCCGCGACAAGCGCAATGAACGCCTCGCCGCGGCCGGGCAGCATGTAGCGTTTGGCAATCGTCCATTCGAAAGGGGAGAGGATCAAGCGCGGGCTCGCAATGGTCAGGCGTCGGAAGCCGTGGATGTAGGGCCGGGTGGCCTCACTGGCAAGGCAGCGCGACCCGCATGGGGGTAGCACCGCACCCTGCCCTTGCTTTCACGGGCCGGACAGGCCAAATGCGCGCCCGACAGGGTGCTCATGCAGGCCAGGCGATTCCGATGACGTTCAATGACTGCCTTCGCGACGAAACGCCGTGGGATGCCGACGGTGACAAGCTGCGCGAGGAATGCGGGATTTTCGGCGTGATCGGCAGCGCCGACGCCGCCGCCATGACCGCGCTGGGCCTCCACGCCCTGCAGCACCGTGGCCAGGAGGCTTGCGGAATCGTCAGCTGGGACGGCAAGGAATTCTTCGCCCGGCGCGGCTTGGGCCACGTCGCCCAGGTTTTCACCGATCCGGCGGTCATCGCCCAGCTGCCCGGCCAGATGGCATCGGGCCACGTCCGCTATTCGACCACCGGCGGCCAGGGCCTGCGCAACGTCCAGCCGCTGCACGCCGATCTCGCTCGCGGCGGTTTTTCGATTGCGCATAACGGCAACATTTCCAACGCCATGCACCTCAAGCAGGAGCTGGTGAACAAGGGTGCGATCTTCCAGTCGACCTCCGACACCGAAGTAATCATCCACCTGATCGCGACCAGCCGCTATCCCACGCTGATGGACCGCTTGGTCGATGCGCTGCGCATGGTCGAGGGTGCCTATTCGCTGATCTGCATGACACCAAAGCGGATGATCGCCTGCCGCGATCCGCTGGGCATTCGCCCGCTGGTGATGGGACGGATCGGCGATTCGTACATCTTCGCCAGCGAGACGGTGGCGCTCGACGTGGTCGGAGCCGAATTCGTCCGCGAGATCGAGCCGGGCGAGATTGTCGAGGTGCGCCAGGACGGCCGCTTGTCCAGCCACCGGCCGTTTGGCAACCAGGCCTCGCGCCCGTGCATTTTCGAACATGTCTATTTCAGCCGGCCGGATTCGGTGCTGGGTGGGCATTCGGTTTACGAGGTTCGCCGCCAGATCGGTGCCGAACTGGCAATCGAAGCCCCGGTTGAGGCCGATCTGGTCGTGCCGGTACCCGACAGCGGCGTGCCTGCGGCGATCGGCTATGCCCAGCAGTCAGGGATTCCCTTTGGCCTCGGGATCATCCGTTCGCACTATGTCGGACGGACCTTCATCCAGCCCAGCGATGGCGCGCGCCACGCCGATGTGAAGCGCAAGCACAATGCCAATCGCGCGCTGGTTGCGGGCAAGCGGATCGTGCTGATCGACGATTCGATCGTGCGCGGCACAACGTCGATGAAAATCGTGCAGATGATGCGCGATGCCGGGGCCAAGGAAGTGCATTTCCGCGTCGCCAGCCCGCCGACCAACAACAGCTGCTATTACGGCGTCGACACGCCAGAACGGCACAAGCTGCTGGCCGCGCGGATGGATGTCCCGGCGATGACAGAGTTCATCCAGGCCGATAGCCTGGCATTCGTCTCGATCGACGGGCTTTACCGCGCGCTGGGTGAAAAGCAGCGCAATGCCGGTTGTCCGCAGCACTGCGATGCCTGCTTCACGGGGGACTATCCCACGCGCCTGACAGATCTGGCCGATCGCGATGCGGAAGACGATCAGCTGCCACTGACTGTCGAAACCGCCGCATGACCCAGTTTGCCGGGCAAGTCGCGCTTGTCACCGGGGCAAGCAAGGGGATCGGCGCGGCCGTGGCCGAAGCGCTGGGCGCGGTCGGTGCTCACGTCATCCTGACTGCCCGCGATACCGGAAAGCTGGAAGCGGTAGAGCAGCGCATCTTCGACGCCGGCGGCGCCGCCACCATCGCCCCGGTCGATCTGACCGAAGCGGATTCGATCGCCCGGCTGGCCAATGCCGTGGCAGGGCGTTGGCCCGCGCTCGACATCATGGTTCACGCCGCTGCCGTGCTGCCCGAACTGACCGGAGTCGCCGACATCGATCAGGTCGCGCTGACCCGCGCACTGACTGTTAACCTGCTGTCCGTGCAGGCGCTGATCGCCCGGTTCGATCCCTTGCTGCGCAAAAGCGGCGATGCCCGGTTGATTCACCTGACGACCAGTGTTGCCACCCAGCCGCGCGCGTTCTGGGGCGCCTATGCCGCCAGCAAGGCCGGGGCCGAGGTCCTGTTCGATTGCTACGCACAGGAAACACGCAATATCAGCAAGTTACGGGTCGCTATCGTCGATCCCGGGGCAACCCGCACCGATATGCGCGCCCGCGCCTATCCCGGTGAAGACCCGGCTTCGGTCAAGCCGCCGCAGGATGTTGCCGAACGGATCGTTGCGTTGCTTGGTGAACAGTTTGCCAGCCCGCACCGCGAACGCGTTAACCACGCCTCATAAGAGCCGGGCAACCGCAAAGCGTCATACCCTGCAAAGCGTGCCGGTTAGGGAATCCGGCAGGTTGATGCAACGGAAGGGGCGCAAGACATGAGCGATCTATTGCTGGGCAACCGGGATTCGTACTTCACTGCCGCGCAGGAAGACCGCTCGGCGCCGCGCACCCGCATATCGATCCCCGCCACCTTGCGCATTTCCGGCGCGCGCGGATTTCAGACAGTTGTCCACGATCTGTCGCTCAGCGGCTTTTGTGCTGCCGCGGTCAATCGCCTGCAACCCGGAACGGTGTGCTGGCTGACCCTGCCCGGTCTTGAAGCCCTGCAATCCGAAGTGATCTGGTGGGACAACAGCCTGGCTGGCTGCGCTTTCGACAATCTGCTCAGCCCGATCGTCCACGACAATATCCTGACCCGCTGGCGCGGCGACAGTCACTATCGCCCGGTGGGTTGAGACGCCTCAGTCAGGCTTGACCAGCGTTACTTGCGTGACATTGATCAAGCCGCCGCGAAAGCCGCCTTCGCAATACATCAGATAGAAGCGCCACAGGCGCACGAACCGGTCATCAAAGCCCTGCGGCAGTCGCCCTTCTGCAGCGGCACGGTCGAAGGCCAGCCGCCACAACCGCAGGGTTTCCGCGTAATCCAGCGCGAAATGCACCGGATCGTGCCAGTCGAGGCCATGTTCAATGGCCAAGCGCCGGAACGCCGCTTCGCTGACCAGCATGCCGCCCGGAAAGATATAGGCCTGGATGAAATCCGCGCCCTTGGCATAGGCGGGAAACACATCCTCGCGGATGGCGATGTACTGGATCGCCGCCCGCCCACCCGGCTTCAGGTTGCGCGCCAGACATTCGAAAAAGGCGTCCCAGTACTCCTGCCCCACCGCTTCGACCATTTCCACGCTAGCGATGGCGTCGAATTGTCCGGCGGTATCGCGGTAATCCTGTTTGCGGAAATCGATGCCCGGATGGTGCTGGCGCGCCCAGGCCAGCTGCTCGTCAGACAGACTGATCGCCGTCACGTTCATGCCGGCGTCGCGCAGATGCGCTGACAGCGCGCCCCAGCCGCAGCCGATCTCCAGCACTGTCGCTGCGCCCGCTACGCGCACAGCGATGCTTTGCAACTTGGCCTGCTGTGCATCGGCAAGAGTCTGATGATCGGTATCGAAGCGCGCGCTGGAATAGACCAGCGCCGGGTCGAGCCAGGCCGCGTAAAAATCGTTGCCCAGATCGTAGTGGGCGTGAATGTTGCGTGCCGAACCAGCCCGACTGTTCCGGTGCAGCCGGTGGAGCGCGCGGCCGATCCAGCGCCACGGCCCGCGGGCACGCGCCACGGCACCAAGACTGGCTGCATTGGCACAGAACAGGGCGAACAACGCAACGGGATCGGGGCTGGTCCACTCACCGGCTTCATAGCCCTGGTAACAGCCGACCGATCCGGCGGTGGCCAGCCGAATCAGGGCGCGGCCATTGCGCAGATCGGCTTCGGCATCGAAGCCCGGTGCGCGGCCCCCGAGCACACGCTGGCTGCCATCGGGCAAGCGAACCCGGACAGAGCCCGTCGCCAATCCAGCATCGACCCGGTCGAGCAGCCGCGACAGGCTGCCTGCCCATACCCGGTCAAGCCAGCGCGGTACGGATCTTAAGGAATCGCCGCCGCTTAGCAGGTCTTCTCCACGCGTTGCAACCTGTGCCTTCATGGGCGGGCTTATGAACCGGGCTGCCATTTCGGGCAATGCGTTCGCGCCGTTTCGAACGCCCAACCCACAGGAAAGGGCGCGGTCCAGCAGCACCCCTTTTGTCGATCGTCAGGCGTAATGGATCAGAACTTGACCTCGACCTGCATCGTGAACGACCGACCACGCGGATCGGCCACGCGCGGTTCCCACGAACTGCCGCCACCAGTGTTGTCGTCATAGCTGATCGCGAACGGCGGATCGGTATCGAACAGGTTCTTGATGCCCGCAGTCAGCTTGACATTCTTCCGACCCGAATAGGCGACCGAGGTGTTGTAAATGATATAGGGCTTGACGTTGTAGACCACGTCGCTGCGCACCGCGGTTCCGGCAGTCACGCCGGCAAGGACGCGGTTACCATAGCCGTCACGGAAGATCTGGCTAAGTGAAGCCGACCAGACATCGTTGGACCAGGTGAGGAAGGCATTGTGCTTCCAGCGCAGCCCCAGGTCGCCGCTGGGTGAGAACAGGCCGCCCGGCATGGTCGTCCCGACCTTGTTGAGGAAAGGCACCGAATCAACCACGCGATCCTTCTTCTGAAGCAGGTAGGTGCCATCAAGGCCCGCTGTCAGCCGGCCGCCCAGCGCGTCCCAGCCCATGCGCAGCGCGACGTCGATCCCCTGGGTTTTCGATTCGCCGGCATTGGCCCAGCTGAGATCGAACCCGGTGATTACGCCCGCGCCGTTGCGCGGGAAGCGATCCGACAGCGACGTGTAGTACCGCATCAGCTCGGACAAGGTGAATATCTGGATCGTGTTCTTGCGGTTGATCATCCACCAATCGACCGACAGGCTGAACCGGTTGGTTGGCTGAATGACGATGCCAACGTTGGCCAGTTTGGCCGTTTCGGGCTGCAGATCGGGATTGCCCCCGGTGATCTGCTGCGCCGGGGTGACCCGGGCACAGGGGCCGGTGGTGGTCGGAACAAGCGAAGGGCAGGTCGACGGATCGATCAGTGCCGTGCCGGTGTACAGCGTGCTGCTGCGTCCGTTGAACAGCTGGTTGAAGCTCGGCACACGGAAAGCCGTGTTGTACGAGGCACGGAACATCAGCTGTTCGATAGGGCGGAACTTCGCGGTGAACTTGGGATTGGTGGTCGAACCAAAGCCGCTGTAATCGTCGATGCGGACCGCCGCAGTCACTTCGAACTGCGGGACGATCGGGAAGGACATTTCGGCATAGGCCGACTTCACCTCACGCGATACGCCGGCAACGTTGTTGGTGTTGTCGGTCGGCGCGGCGAAGACCGTGGTCAGGTTGCCGAAGAAATCGTACTTCTCCTTGCGGTAGTCGACCCCGACGGCGAGCTGGGAATCGCCACCCGGCAAGGCGAACAGCTTGCCCGCGATCCCGGCATCGGCCTGGAATACCGAATACTTGCCGCGGTACACCTGCTCGCCCCGCGCCGACGCGGTTTCCAGTAGATCGAGCCCAGCCTGGGACTGGGTCTGGCCCGGCAGCAGGAACGGATTGATCACCCCGGTGTTGAGCGCGGCCACGAGATTGGCGGTGTAATAGAAACCGCCGCCCAGCACCGAGCTTGAGCGACTGTCGGCATAAGATGCCCCCGCGTGATAGTCCCAGCTGTCGGTGATCGGCCCTTCCAGCGATCCGCCAACGCGCAACGTCTTGGTCTTGGTCTCGACCTCGCGCGGGCCGCATTCCAGGCAGCGCCAGCGATAGGCGATCGGTGTCCCACGCGCGCCGAGCGTGGGGAAAACGGCGATCAGTCGGTCATAGACCATGTCGTAGGTCGCATCATTGACCCCGGCGATGCGGCGATAGGTATAGTTCTGCGACGTTGTATTGGGTGTCACCTGGATTTCGGAATAGACCTTGTGCGCCTGCGCATCCGATCCGGTCACTTCCAGCGCAAGCTCATGTTCGCCGAAACGCGCCACAGCACGGCCGAGATAAGTCAGCGTATTCTGCTGCTGCTGCAGGTAGGCGCTTTTCGCGCTGTCGAAGGCGCAGGCATAGCGGAAATTCGGGATGTTCCACGCCTGCCAGTCATAGGCGCCCTGCCCTTCGATCGACTCGCAGCCTTCGCGACCGGGCAGATTGAGGACGTTGATCGCATCGACGCGCTGCGTGGTCGATCCGGGCATGAACGGCGCTGTGCCGGCCGAAGCAATGATGGTTCCGGCCAAGGGTACGATCGTGGCGAACGGCGATCCGCGCGTCTCTGGCGCCAGGGCGCGGTCGTACTGGAACAGATCGACGAAATCGCGCTGATCGCCGCGCAGCGGCTTGGTCCAGTTATAGCCGACTGCGGCCATGACGTTGAAGCCGTTGTCCTGCAGATCGCCCCACCCGGCGATCCCCGACAGGCGATAGATGTTCCCGCCGCCATGCTCGGTCACATCGGCGCTGCCCTGCAGCCCAATGCCGGTGTAGTTCTTCTTGGTGATGTAGTTGATCACCCCACCGACCGCGTCGGTGCCGTAGATTGCCGAGGCACCGTCCTTTAGCACTTCGATCCGGTCGATCGCCGCAAAAGGAATCTGGTTGACGTCCACCGCCGCTCCGGAAAGTCCGTGGGCCGCGACGCGCCGTCCGTTGAGCAGGACCAGTGTGCTGGCTGCACCCTGCCCCCGCAGGTTGGCGAAGGATGCGCCATTGGCCCCGCGGTTGGCGGCGGCCGTGCTGATCACGTCGGCGTTGGAGGCCAGGTTGTCCGCGCCGCTGCCATTGCTGTTCAGATACATGATCGCCTGTTCGGCGCTGTTGATCCCTTCGCGGCTCAAATCCTCGATCCGGATGATCTGCAGCGGCAGCGCGGAATTGTTCGGATCCTGCTTGAGCCGGGATCCGGTGACGACGATCTGGTTGTCCTTGGCCTCTTCCGCAGGAGTATTCTGGCTGGTGATATCCTGAGCCGCCGCAGGCACCGCAACCAAAGCACCAAGAGCGACCCCGCCAAGGCTGGCAACGCGAAGCAACGTGCGTGAAATCATGGTATCCCCCTGCAATCCGGTCGCAATGCGACACTGCTGTAACAGGCTATCAAATGATGCCGGGGGCGCCAGTATAAATGCGAAATATGCCCTGACTTCTGAACGATGGCAGCGGATAGCAGGGCACCTGTGTCGGGCGGGACACAGCGCCGGATTGCGCGATCAATTTGCGGCAGCGATCAAGGACACAGCGGCATCCATCGCAACCAGTGCATTGCCACCATCGGGCACATCGTTGGCCAGGATCGAAAAAGTCAGCACCCGCCCGCTAGCAGCCTGCATATAGCCTGACAGCGCATTGGTCGCGTTGAGCGTCCCGGTTTTCGCCCAGACCTTGCCCGCCAGCGCCGTCCCGGCAAAACGGCGGCGCAGCGTGCCGTCGACCGCGCCGATCGGCAGGGAGGCGCGCCAGACATCGCCCCAGCTCTGCGTGGCTGCCCAGCGCAGTAGGGCAACAGCTGCGCGCGGCGATACCCGGTTATACGTCGACATGCCCGAACCGTCGGAAAAGTCATAGCCGGCGCGGGCAATGCCGGCCTTGGTCAGAACCGTGCGCAGAGCCGCCTGCCCGGCCTCGATCGATCCTGGCTCGCTGTTGTCAGGGCCAAAGACGTCCTGCGCCTGGGCGGCCAGGCCAATGCGGCGCAGCAGCACTTCGGCGTGGAGGTTCTGGCTGGGCTTGTTGATCAGGGCGATCTCCTCGGCCAATGGCGGCGGCGTCACGCCCAGAGCAAATGCACCGGCAACTGCCGGAACCGCCGCCGGCGCGGCGCTGTGCGCGGGACGGTGGCGGACCACCACCTTGCCGGTGACCTTGACACCGCGCGCTTCCAGCGCCTGGCGCACGGTCCAGGCGGCATAGTCCGCAGGATCGTCGATCCCCAGCAGCTCCTTCCACGGCAGAGCGTCGGCGAGGATTGTTCCGAAGACGCGCAATTCGCGTCCATTTACCGCGCGATCATAGCCGAGCTTGGTTTCACCGTCGGCAACTGTCCGGGTCTCGTTACGTACCGTAAGATAGGGTGACACGGCGACCGTGCCCGGTGTCCCCGGCTGGGTAGCCGTAACCGTCAGCGGCAATTCGTTGTCATCGATGACCAGAGCCGAGGTTGCCGTGCCGGAATCGGTGGGAATGTTGTTCCAACTCATCCCCGGGCTCCACCGCTGATCGACGAAGGCGGTGTCATCGGCGATGACATTGCCGACCTTGCGGGTCTTCATCGCGATGCCTGAAACCAGCCCGCCCAGACAGCGCTTCACGCAATCGCCAGCAGTCGACAGCGCCGTCCCGCCGCCCTTCAGCACCACGTCGGGCGCGCCGCGCTTGGCCGGAACCAGCGCCAGGCTGGTCATTGCAGCCGTCTCGGCAGCGGGCTCGTCCTGGCCCAGCACCGCCATGGCGGCTGCGGTCGTGAACAATTTGGTGTTGGACGCGGGAATGAAGCGTTGATCGGGATTGATCGCCACTACTTCGCGGCCATCCTGATCCACCACCAGCAGTCCGAAACGGGTTCCGGCGGGTGCCTGGGCCAGCACTGTTTCGACCTGCTGCTGCAATGGCGGCGCGCTTTGCGCAAATGCCGCTGCGGGAAGGAAGAGCAGGGCGAGAGCTATGCAGTTTCGTTTCACGCCGCCATCCTGCCCCGCCCGGTGTCGCAAGTCCATCCGGCCTAGCTTCCACTACCGACGCGGCGGCTTGATTGCACTGCCCGGCAATTTGGCGTAAGGGCGCGGTTGTCCGCCCCGGCCGCGCGAGTCCGAACCGACTTGCCATGCCGGGGTTTGCCTTTTCACGTCCAAGGAAGTGCCTCATGTCCCGTCGCCGCCAGATTTACGAAGGCAAGGCCAAGATCCTCTACGAAGGGCCCGAACCGGGCACCCTGATCCAGTACTTCAAGGACGATGCCACTGCGTTCAACGCCCAGAAAAAGGGCACGATCAATGGCAAGGGCGTGATCAACAACCGCATCAGCGAATATGTTTTCACGCGCCTGGCACACATCGGCATCCCGACCCACTTCATCAAGCGGCTCAACATGCGCGAGCAGCTGGTCCGCCAGGTCGAGATCATCCCGATCGAAGTGGTCCTGCGCAATGTCGCCGCGGGCTCGATCTCCAAGCGCCTTGGCATTCCCGAGGGGGAGCCGCTGCCGCACACGCTGATCGAATACTACTACAAGGACGATGCGCTGGGCGATCCGATGGTCGCCGAAGAGCACATCGCGTGCTTCGGCTGGGCCGGGAACGAGGAGATGCAGGACATCTCCTCGATGGCGATCCGCATCAACGACTTCCTCTGCGGGATGTTCGCGGCAATCAACATCCGCCTGGTCGATTTCAAGCTGGAATTCGGGCGGATCTGGGACGGCGATTACAGCCGGATCATCCTTGCCGACGAAATCAGCCCTGACGGCTGCCGGCTGTGGGACATGACCACCGGCGAGAAGCTCGACAAGGACCGCTTCCGCCGCGATCTCGGCGGCGAAGAGGAAGCCTATCAGGAAGTCGCCCGCCGTCTCGGCCTGCTCGAGAACGAGGGGCCGAGCGAAGTGCTCGACCTCGGCGCGCACCGCAAGCTTCGGGGCAAGTAGAGTCGGCGGCTTCCCTGCCCTCACGTTGCGTTACCTAGGCGTCATGCATGCGCACAATGCCCTGTTGGTTTGCATTCTAGTCAGTCTGTCTCTGAACGGTTACGCGACGCGTGATGAAGCCAGAATAGAAGATAGGACGCTGGAAAACAGCTGCGATGATGTCGTAGTGATCGGCAAGATTGACAACGGCAAGTACCAGCACGTCTCAAATCCCGATGACCTTATTGGACACGGCTGGTTTGACGCAACCATCAGCGTACGAAAGGTTGTCAGAGGACCAAGATTACCAAAAGTCATCCCTGTCCGCTATTTCGCGCATACCTATATGCGCGAAGACCGTGAGTTCATGTTCGTTCTAAATCGAACCGAAAACGGCATATTGGTGATACGAACCGGCCAAACGACAGCACTGCGCCCTACACTATCGACGCCTTGCGAATAGGCCGAGTGCTTACATCGCCGGATTTCAACCCGGGCCGCCCCTTGCCCCCGGCCCCGCCTTGCGCCACCTAAGCGCCATGCTCCCCCGCAAGGCCCTGTTCGTCCTCTCGATTTCCGCCCTCGCCCTCGCCGCCTGCGCGCCGCGGGCTGGCGGATTGGCCAGCGCAGGGTCACGGCCCAAGCCGATCTGGGCCTTTCAGGCGAGCGACGTGCCGGTCGACGAAGGTTATCGCTTCGGCCGCCTGGACAACGGCATGCGCTATGTCGTGCGCGCCAATGCCACGCCCAAGGCAACGGCGATGGTGCGGATGCAGGTCGATGCCGGGTCGCTCGACGAAAGCGACGACGAGCGCGGCTTTGCCCATTTCGTCGAGCATATGGCTTTCAACGGTTCGACCCGGGTGCCCGAGGGCGAGATGGTCAAGCTGCTCGAACGCGACGGGCTGTCCTTTGGTGCCGACACCAACGCGCAGACCAATTACGAGCGCACCACCTACATGCTCAACCTGCCGCGGACCGATCCCGCGCTGCTCGATACCGCACTCATGTTGATGCGCGAGACGGCGAGCGAGCTGACCATCGCGCCCGAAGCCGTCACGCGCGAACGCGGCGTGATCCTGTCCGAAATGCGCGACCGAAACAGCTTTTCGCTGCGCAATTACATCGACCAGACCCAGTTCGTCACGCCCAGCGCGCGTTATGTGGCGCGGCTTCCCATCGGCACCAGCGAAACGCTGAATGCCGCGACGGCGGAGGGCCTGCGGGCATTCTACAGGCGCGAATACGTGCCGGCGCAGACCACGCTGACCGTGATCGGCGATTTCGATCCCGATGCGGTAGAGGCGGCGATCCGGAGCCGCTTCGCCGATTGGCAGCCCGCAAAAGCGGATCCCCAGCCATCGGCTGGGCCGGTCGAACCCAAACTGGCCGCCAGGGCCGGCATTCATATCGACCCCGCCCTGTCGGAGCGGATCACCGCGCTGCGCCTCGGCCCGTGGCTCGACGAGCCCGACAGCGTCGCCCAGCGCCGCGAGAACCTGCTGCGCCAGATCGGTTACGGCGTGGTCAACCGGCGGATGCTGCGCCTGACCCGCGAGGCCAATGCCCCGTTCCGCAGCGCCGCGCTGGGCACCAGCGATCTGTTCAAGGCCGGGCGCAGCACCGCGCTGGCGGTCGACACGGTCGACGGCAAGTGGCGCCGCGGATTGATCGCCGCGGCGCAGGAATATCGCCGCGCGCTCAAATACGGGTTCAGCGCGGCCGAAGTGGCCGAGCAGGTCGCCGCGATCCGCGCCGCCAACGTCAACGCCGCCGCAGCGCAGGACACCCGCAGCAATGGCCAGCTGACCGGGGCAGTTATGGCGCTGTTGTCCGACGATATCGTGCCGGATACCCCGCGTCGCTCGCTCGAACGCCTGGAAGCCTTCATTCCGCAGATCACGCCCGAAGCGGTGCTGGCGGCGATGAAGCGCGAGCTGGTGCCGCTCGACGCGCCGCTGCTGCGCTTTCAAGGCCGGACCCCGCCACTAGGCGGCGCGCAGGGCCTGCGCCAGGCATGGGACGAAGCCATGCGCGGCGCCATTGCGGCACCCGCTGTCACCACGGCGGCACCGTTTGCCTATACCGACTTCGGCCCGGCCGGGCAGGTCGTGGCCGATACGACCGAGCCGGTGCTGGGCATCCGCGAACTGCGCTTTGCCAACGGCGTGCGCCTCAACCTCAAGCCGACCGCGCTGCAAAAGGACCTGACCTGGATCCAGGTGTCGATCGACGGCGGCAATTTCCTGGCGACCAGGGACAATCCGCTGGCGACCAAGATGGCCGGCGTGCTGCCGCTGGGCGGCCTGGGCAAACACAGCAAGGACGATCTCGATTCGCTGCTGGCCGGGCGGACCGCTTCGACCAGCTTCGCCGCAACCGACGAAACCTTCACCCAGGTTGTCACCACCAACCGCGCCGACCTGCTGCTGCAGATGCAGCTGCTGGCGGCGCAGGTCACCGATCCCGGCTACCGCAAGGAGGGCGAGGTCCAGTTCCGCCAGTCGATCAACAATATGTTCGCCTCGCTCCGCGCCACGCCGGGTGCCGCGCTGGCGGCGGACGGCGGCGCGATCCTGTCGGACAATGACCCGCGCTTCAGCCTGGGCAAGGTCGAGGACTGGCGCACACTGACCTTTGACAAACTCAAGATGGCGATCACCGACCGCTTGCAGCACGGCGCGATCGAGATTGGCCTGGTTGGCGATTTCGATCCGGCCGACGCGATTGCCGCAGTCGGCAAGACCTTTGGCGCACTGCCCGTGCGCGAGGCCGAGTTCCGCCCCTATGCCGAGCAGCGGGTCCGGAGCTTCACCGCCGACCGCAGCCCGCGACTGCTGCATCACACCGGGCCAAAGGATCAGGCGCTGGTCACTTTGACCTGGCCGACCCGCGACGGCGAGGATCCGGTCGCCATGCTCCAGCTCGAATTGCTCGAGCGCGTGGTCCAGATCGAGCTGACCGACAGCCTGCGCGAAAAGCTGGGCAAGGCCTATTCGCCCAGCGCCAGCAGCACCGCGTCCCGCACCTGGCACGGCTTCGGCATATTCGGCGTTTCGGCCTCGGTCGATGTCGGCGAGGTTGCCGCAACCCGCGCCGCGATTGCCGAAACGCTGACCGAATTGCGCGACCGGCCGCTTGGCGCCGACGTGCTGCTGCGCGCGCGTGCGCCGATGCTGGAGAATTTCGACAACCTTCTGAAAAGCAATGCCGGCTGGCTGTCCTATGTCGATCGTGCCCAGACCGAGGCCGACCGGATCGATCGCTACACCAAGGCCAAGGCGCGGATCAGCGCGATTACCGCGACAGACTTGCAAACCCTGGCAAGGCGCTATCTGAGCGGCAATGCCGGCGTGGAAATCACCGTCCTGCCCGAACCGGATGCACGCGCGCCAACGCCTCAGCCGACCGTATCGCGGTAACGCCGCACTGCAACCACGGCAAAGACCACCAGCATTGCCGCCAATGCTGCGGCTTCAGGCAAGGCTAGCGAAGCGTCCCAGCCCTTGAGCATGATCCCGCGCACGAGCCGAATGTAATGCGTGGTCGGCAGCAGTTCGGCGAACAGCTGCGCCCAGCGCGGCATGCCGTTGAAGGGAAAGGCAAAGCCCGACAGCAGGATCGAGGGCATCAGGTACATGAAGCTCATCTGCATGGCTTGCAGCTGGCTCGACGCCACGGTCGAAAAGGTGAAGCCCAGCGCCAGGCAGGTCGCCATGAACAGCAGGGTCACGGCGATCCCCAGCCCAATCGATCCGACGAACGGCACCTGGAACACGGTGGCGGCAAAGGTCAGCACTACCGCCAGCTGGACCACCCCGACCATCAGGTTGGGAACGATCTTGCCGATCATCACCTCGATCGGGCGCAGCGGGGTCGCCAGCAGGTTCTCCATCGTGCCCTGCTCTTCCTCGCGCGTCACCGCCAGCGCGGTTTGCATGACCATGGTCATCGACAGGATGATCGCGAGCAATCCCGGCACCGTATTGTGGCTGGTGATCCCCTCGGGATTGTAACTGCGGTGCAGCACGACATCGACCGGGGCCGCAGCGGTGACGCGGGCGGCCAGCGGTCCGGTCAGATCGTGGCGCAGCGCCGCGTCAACGGCTTGCCCGACCGCCGCGACCGCAGGGCCGGTTGCCGCCGGATCGGTGGCGTCGACCGTCAGCAGCAATTGCGGCCGCTCGCCCCTGACCAGCGCGCGGGCGAAGTCCGGCGGGATGGTCAGTACGAACTGGACCTTGCCCTCGGCAATCAGGCGGTCGCCCTCGCCATAGCCGGTCGGTGCCGCCTTGAGATCGAAATAGGACGTCTGGCGCAGCGCGCTGACGATGCTGCGGCTGAAGGCGGAATTGTCGTTGCTTTCCACCGCCAGCGCCAGGTGGCGCGGATCGTTGTTGATCGCAAAGCCAAAGATCACCAGCTGGATGATCGGGATCATGAACATCATCGCGACGGTGCCGGGATCGCGCAGCATCTGGCGCATTTCCTTGAACACCATGGCGCCGATGCGTTCGAGCATGTCAGGCTGCCTCGACCACGGAGTTGTCTGTCGCGGTGCGCATCAGGTGGATGAACACGTCCTCCAGCGTCGGCGCGGCGGGCTCGAACGCGATACGCTCGGCCCACGGCGCGACGGCGCGGCGCAGCGCGGCGGGATCGGACCCGCAGACGTGGAGCGAGGTGCCGAAGGCAGCCGCCATGTCGACGCCGGGACGCGCCTCCACCTCGGCGGCGATGCGGTCCGCGCCGGGCCCTTCCCCGCGCAAGGCGTGGAGGCCCGATGCGGCAATCACCTCGTCAGTGGTCCCCCGCGCCAGCATCACGCCATAAGCGATATAGGCAATCTCGTGGCACCGCTCGGCTTCGTCCATGTAGTGGGTCGAAACCAGCACGGTCATCCCGTCGCGCGCCAGGGCGTGGATCTGGTCCCAGAACTCCCGCCGGGCCTGCGGATCGACTCCGGCGGTGGGTTCGTCGAGCAGCAGAATCTTGGGTTCGTGCAGCACCGCGGCGGCCAGGGCGAGACGCTGCTTCCACCCACCGGACAGCTTGCCGGCCAGCTGGGTGGCCCGGCTGGCGAGACCCAGTCGCTCCAGCGCCGCATCGACCCGCGCCTTGCGGTTGTCGAGGCGGTAGACGCGGGCGATGAACTCGAGATTCTCGGCAATCGACAGGTCGGAGAACAGCCCGAACTTCTGGGTCATGTAACCGATCTGGTGCTTGATCGCGCGGCGCTTGGTGCGCAGGTCAAGGCCCAGCACTTCGCCTTCGCCCTCGTCGGGGATGAGCAGACCGCAGATCATCCGCAGCGTCGTGGTTTTGCCCGAACCGTTCGGTCCCAGAAAGCCGCAGATGCGTCCCGGCTGCACGGTCAGGTCAACGTGATCGACCACGGTGCGCGCACCAAAGCGCTTGGTCAGCCCGCGCACGGCGATGGCGGGACTCTCGCTCACAGCGGGGTGACTTCGACCGGAAGACCGGGCGGTAACGGCTGGTCGGTCACGGGCAGCAAGGCTTCGACCATGAACACCAGCTTGGCCCGGGCGTGTTCGGAATAGATCACTGGCGGAGTAAATTCGCTGCGCGGAGAAATGTAGCTGATCCGCGCTTCGCGCACCGCGCCGCAGCCGTCGCAGCTAAAGCGGATCGTGGTGCCGGGGCGGACTGCGGCGATCCGATCTTGCGGCACAAAGAAGCGCACCTTGCGGCGATCGTCGGGCAAGACCGAGACCACCGGCGCATTGGCCGGAACCCACTCGCCAGGATTGTAATAGGTCTGCTCGATCACGCCCTTGGCCGGAGCGACCGGGGCAATTTCGCGGCGGCGCTGACGCTGGGCGCGCAGCGCAGCGGCAGCGGCGGCAGAGTCGGCGCGGGCTGCGGCGATTTGACCGGACCGGCCGGCCGAAATCTCGCCCGAGGCGATCTGGGCGCGGGTCTGGGCCAGTGCTGCCGCTGCGGCGTCACGTGCCGCCCGCGCCGCATCGAGCTGGGATCGGGAAGCAAAACCCCGGGCGGCCAATGCGGCAATGCGCGAGAAGTCGTTCTGCGCCTTGGTCAGCTGCGCTGCGGCCTGGGCCTCGGCAGCGCGCGAAATGGCGATCTCAGGCGCACGTTGACGGGCTTCGGTAAGATCACCGGCCTGTGCCTGGCTGGCGGCCACCTGTGCTTCAAGCCGGGCAGTATCGGCATCGGTCGTTTCTGGATCAAGCGAGAACAGCGATGCGCCCTGGGCCACGCTGGCACCGCGTTCGACGGATCGCGATGCCAGTCGCCCCGATACAGGGGCGGCGACATACAGCGTCTCCGCCTCGACATAACCAAGCCAGTTGGCCGGGCGCTGCTGGGGCCAGAGATACGAAATTGCCGCGCCGATGACAGCAAGCGCGACCAGCCCGATTGCTGGCTTTGGCAATCCATTCATGATCCGTCACTCCGTACGCGCAAACCGTTTAATACCGTGTCGGCGTGGACCTCCGCGAGCGTGACTGGGTCAAGCGGTTCGGCACCGACCGGCTCGAACACCACCTTCCAGATCGCCCCGAACAGGACGCCGCCGACGACCGTCCGGCACGCCTGACGCGGATCGGCGACCGCGAATTCGCCGCGGGCGATGCCGTGGCGAATGATCCGTTCAATCGTATCGAGCCCGCGCATGATCGCACGGTCATGGTAGGAACGCGCCAGGTCCGGAAAGTTCATCCCCTCGCCGATGATCACGCGCGGGACGAAGGCCATCTCCGGGCTGGTCAGCCGCTGTGCCATCACCGCGATCAGGCCGCGCAGCAGGTCCGGGGCGGGAATCTCGCCGAAGTCCGCGGGGGCGGCCTCGGGCAGCATGGCGTCGATCAGTTCGCCGGTCAGCGCTTCGAACAGCGCCTCCTTCGAAGCAAAGTCATGATAAAGCGCGGCCTTAGAAATCCCGACTTCGTGCGCAATGTCAGCCATGCGCGCGCCGGCAAAACCGCGGGCGTTGAAGGCATTGCGCGCCGCCAGCAGAATGTCTGAACGGCGCGTCGGTGACTTGGTGCGAGCCATGTGCAGTTTTATAACTGACCGGTCAGTTATAATCAACGACAGAAAAATGGGCGGGCATGCCGAAGCGCGCCCGCCCAGTCAGGGAGGATTGGAAAGGAAGGTTTAGAACTTGATCGAAGCGTCGAGCCCGAAGGTGCGCGGCGGGTTGAAGTTGCCGTAGTCACCCAGGATACCGCCGACGTTGCCGATAAGCAGAACGTTGGTCGTGGCGCTTGCCGCGGTCTGGACTGCCGGGATGCTGTTCGACGGATCGCGGCGATAGACGTGCGCTTCGTCGAACATGTTGCGGACCCAGCCACTGACGTTCAGCTTGGCATCGCCACCGCCAAGACCGATGTCGAGCAGCGAGATGCGGCCATTGATGATGAACGAGCTGTCCGCCTTGGTCGCGAACTGGTCGAACGCCTGGGTGGCCTGGGCGTAGTTTGCGTCAATGTGGAACTTGACCCGGGTATCGCCGCTGATCGGCACTTCGTAGTCAATCGTGCCGCTGGCCGCGTTGCGCGGGGTGAACACGATGAAGAACTTCTGCGGAACGGTGGTGGTGTTGACAGGCAGAACCTGCCCGGAGGTGGTGCAGCCCGCATACGGCGTGCCTGCGCCGGTGCAGGTGCCGAATGCCGTATAGCTGACGTTGACCGGCGGGATGTCGGTGTAGGTATAGGCATATGACGCACCGATGGTCAGGCCGTCGACCGGCTTGACCGTCAGGTCGGCCTCGATCCCGCGGATCTTGGTGATGCCGGGCGCGTTGAAGGTGACCAGGTTGTTGAAGTTGCCGGTCGCGGTCGGCTGGATCGTCGACAGGTCGACCTGGCTGTTCTTGCGGTCCATGATGTAGGCAGCAAGGTTGAAGCGCGCACGGCGGTTCCAGAAGTCCGCCTTGAGGCCGACTTCATAGCTCTTCACGTCTTCCGGATCGAAGGCCTGGTAGTTCGAGGTGCGCGAGCTGGCGCCGCCCGCACGGTACCCGGTGGCATACTTGGCATAGCCATGCAGCGAGTCGCTGAAATCGTAGGCAAGGGTCGCGGTCGGGTTGAAGCGGCTCCAGGTCTTTTCCAGCGGTGTGTAGCCATTGGCAATTGCCGTGGCGGTCAGGTTGCCGCTGGCATCGCGGTAGACGTTGCCACGCGACATCAGCAGTTCGCCCGACTTCTTGTCCTTGGTGTAGCGACCGCCAACCGTGAGGTGCAGCACGTCGGTCGCGTTCCAGGTGACCTGGCCGTAGGCGGCATAGCTGCGCGAGCGGACCGCAGAGGCGCGGTCGATCGAGCAGCCCTGCACGGCGTTGCCAAGCGCCACATAGGACGGGTTGGTCGTGACGGCGCAATAGGCCGAACGCGGACGCTCGGCGTAAGTGGCACCTGTCACGATGCCCGCGGTCGACGTGGCCAGGGCATACATCGAGTTCGGCGTCGCGGCGTCATCGCTGACATGTTCGATGAAGTAGTAGAGACCGGCGACGTAATCGAACGAACCGATCGAACCGACCGCCTGGAATTCCTGGCTGAACTGGCGCTGGCGCAGGTCGGCAAGGCTATAGCGGCTGAAGGTACACGCTGTGGTCGTGGTGCACGCGCTCGTCGTATTACCCAAGCCGAGATTGATCACCGGCACGCGGTGATAACCGCCCGAGTTGTCCCACTGTTCGACATCGACCCCGCGCCACGCGGTGATCGAGCGCAGCTCGAGTTCGGGCGAGGCCTTCCACTTGAAGATATTGGTGAAGCCGTGGGTCTTGTCGACGCTTTCCTGCTGCGGCACGCCGATATCGGCGGTGCGCATCAGGCTCGATCCGTTGACAACCACGCCCGGGATGAGCGGCCGAATGGTGCCCTGCGTGCCCGTGAAGGCAGTGCCCGGGGTAACGCAGGTGCTGCCCGAAGCGAGCGGGATCGGCGCAGCGTTGGAGCCGCCGCTGGGACAGCTGTTGGGGTTGTAGTTGAGCAGCTGGCTGTAGAACGGCGTGTTCGCGTCGTGTGCTACGTCGTAAGCGAAGTCGTTGGTGATATTGTCAGTGGGCTTCCAGCGCAGCGCGGCGCGGCCGCCCTTGCGGTGGTAGTAACCCCAGCCGGCCTGGTCGGCGAGTGGGTTCTTGGTGATCGCGTCCTGGTGAGAAATGACGCCATCGAGTTTGACCGAGAAGCCGGCGACTTCTGGGAGGTCAAGGTGTCCGCCAAGATTGTAGGCGCCGATGTTGCCGAAGCCGCCTTCGATACGCCCACCGAACTTGCCACTGGGCGCCTTGCTGATCATCGACAGCGCGCCGCCTTCGGTGTTGCGGCCGAATAGCGTGCCCTGCGGGCCCTTGAGCACTTCGATTCGCTCAATGTCGAACAATGCCGTGTTGAGACCATGCTGACGGCCGAGGTAGATGCCGTCGATGTAGACGCCGACGCCCTGCTCGCGAGCCGGCTGGTTGGCGTCGAGCGGCACAATGCCGCGAATGCCGATGGTCAGCGCCGACTGGCGGGCTTCGAAGGTGGCGACACGCAGCGAGGGCACGCCGCCGTCGGCCAGATCGAGCAGGCTCTGCACCTTGCGTTCGCGGATCGTATCTGCGCCCATAACCGAGATCGAGATCGGGGTGCGCTGCAGATTGGTTTCGCGCTTGGTCGCGGTGACGACGATTTCGGTCAGACCCGGTTCCGACGAGCGGCTATCGCCCTCGCTGCTGGTTGTGTCCTGCGGGGCGGGATCTTCGGCGCCTTCGGGCCCGGCGACCTTCACCGCATCTTCGGAGATGGTCAGGTTGGCCGCGGCACTGGCTGCGCCGGCTTGGCCCAAGGCAAGCGCCGCCGCAAGCACGGCACAGGACGCTTCGAGGCGGATACGGGTACGGGTCATGGTGGTTTCCCTGGAGAATGGTCTGTCTTGTCGACGCCGACCGTGGGAAACCGAATCGCCCCCCAGGCGGCCTCACCGCCGCCTCTAGGTGCGCTATGTGTCGCTTCCGCGTAGACTTGGTGACACCACTGCGACAGGGACGTGTCACAGACTTGACCGCTATGTGAAGCAGCTACTCAATGTGCGCGGATTGCAGCAGTTCGAGCCATTGGCGACGCGCCGGCTGATCGGGCACGCCTTTGATCAAAATCGTCAGCAGGAATAACGAACGCTTGCCCTGGACGATCCGGGTGATGGTGGTTTCGGCCCGGGTTCTGGGACAGGCGGTGACGTGGCGCTCAAACGTCAGGGAAATTTCATCCTCGGTGATCGGAGTCACGTCGACCATGCAGCCGCGGTCAGTCCGTGCCTTCAATTCCGCTGCCCAGTCGCGCGCGGTCTTGACCTTCTTGTCAGGGGAGCGCGCAATGATTTCCAGTGCCTCGATCCAGTTCTTTGCCGAGCTGCCCTTTATTGCGATCAGATCGACGACATAGCGCGGATCCTTGCCATTGAAATCGATCATTCCCTGATCCCCGCCGTCGAGTACAGCCTTCAAGGGGGGATAGAGCCGATGATCGAAGGTCAGCCGTTCGGCATGGGCGGGCAAGACCCAGAACACCAAAAGAAGTGATACGACAAGGCGCAGGGTGCGGATCGGAACACGCTTGATCATGAGGTGATGCTAGACCCGCCATGGCAGGAAATCACAGGTCTTTTTGACGACAAAGATATGACATCAATATGACACGGGCTCGCATGCATGTTGGAAACCGCGGCTAAGTGAAACTGTCACAATAGCATCATGAAACCGTCATTTTGCGCAGGCATCAGGGTCGGGAAACCGATGCAACTGTGCCGCAAACATGACCGAACAGACCACACTCCTGATCACCGCACCAGACCCTCAGCTGCTGAGCGACCTTGCGCGTGACCGCCCGGCGTGGCGCGTGATCCCGCTTGGCGATCGATTGCCGGAACGGATCGAAGGCGTCGCATGGGGCTTCATCGACTGGCTGGGCCCGACAATGTCGGGTCTGGAAATGTGCCGCCGTCTACGAGAAGCCGAGCCGACCCGCCGTTCGCACCTCACCATGGTGCTTGAGGAAGCCGATGCCGACGCCCGGCGTCGCGCGCTGCAGGCCGGCGCCGATGACTACATCGTTGGCGCACTCGATGCCGCGCGCCTCATTGACCGGGTCGATCGCAAGGGAGCGGCTGTCCAGCCCGCCCGCCAGCGCTTAGTCAACGGCCCGATCGCCATCGATATCTCGGCGCATCAGGTGCGGGTCAATGGCGCCATCGTATTGCTGCGCCCCAACGAGTTCCGCCTGCTTGCCCACTTCATGGAAAATCCCGATCAGGTCTTTTCGCGCACCGCGCTGATCGACCAGCTGGGCAAGGACGAGGACGCGCTGGACGAGCGCACGGTCGACGTCTGGGTCGGCCGCCTGCGCCGCGCGCTGGCCGCGCACGGCGCGCCCGATCCGCTGCGCACCGTACGCTCGCTTGGCTATGTGATGGATTCGTACGAAAGCTGAGCATCACGGGGTCGGGACACCTTGCCCTGCCGCGCGCACGAAGGCATAGGCGCGGGCGAATCCCACGCCCGTCTGTGCGAAAGGTACTCCCATGAAGGTCCGCGTCTTCGTCAGCCTCAAGAACGGGGTGCTCGACCCGCAGGGCCGCGCCATCCACCATGCGATTGAAGGGCTGGGCATCCACGGCGTCAACGATGTTCGCGCCGGCAAGATGATCGAACTCGATGTGGCCGATAGCGTGACCGATGCCCAGCTTGAAGAAATGGCCAGCAAGCTGCTCGCCAACATGGTGATCGAGAACTACCGGATCGAGAGGATCTCGGCATGACCTTCCGCAGCGCCGTCATCACCTTCCCCGGTTCGAATTGCGACAGGGACATGGCCGACGCGCTGGAAAAGGTTTCCGGCACCGCGCCGCACCGGGTGTGGCACGGCGATGCCGATCTGCCCGATGGGCTTGACTTCATCGCCCTGCCCGGCGGCTTTTCCTATGGCGACTATCTGCGTTCCGGCGCGATGGCGGCGCGCAGCCCGGTGATGCAGGCGGTAATCGCCGCAGCGAACCGCGGCGTCCCGGTGCTGGGGGTGTGTAACGGTTTTCAGGTTCTGACCGAGAGCGGTCTGTTGCCCGGCGCGCTGCTGCGCAATGCCGGGATGAACTTCGTCTGCCGCGAGGTGAAACTGACGGTCGAGAACAGCCAGAGCCTGTTTACCGCCGGCTATGCCGCCGGACAGCAGATCACCATTCCGGTGGCGCACCATGACGGCAACTATTTTGCCGACGAAGCCACGCTCGACCGGCTGGAAGGCGAAGGCCGCGTCGCGTTCCGCTATGCCGAGCCTGTAAACGGTTCGGCCAGGCAGATCGCCGGAGTGCTCAATGCGGCCGGCAACGTGCTGGGGATGATGCCGCATCCGGAACGGATGATCGAAGCGGAACAGGGCGGCACCGACGGCCGTGCGCTGTTCGAAAGCGCGGTGAAAGCGCTCGTTTCAGCCTGAACCTTACGCGCTGGCGCGTTGCAGCGTAGGCGTTGCAAAGAGCGAGCGGGCTTCGGCGGCAGGCATCGGCCGGCCATAGTAATAGCCCTGGATCTTGCGGCAGCCGAGCTGGCGGATCACGTTGAGTTCGGCTTCGGTTTCCACCCCTTCGGCCGTCGTCGACATTTCCAGGCTTTCGGCCATGGCGACTACGGCGCGGATGATAGCGAGGCTTTCCGGGCTGCCGGTGGCGGCGCCCTGGACAAAGCTGCGATCGACCTTGATCGTAGAGAAACGAAGATTGCGGATATAGGCGAGCGAGGAATAGCCCGTCCCGAAGTCGTCGAGCGCAATGCCGCAGCCCAGCGCCATGATCTGCTCCAGTGCCGCGCGGGCAGTGACCGCATCGCGCACGAAGATGCTTTCTGTCACTTCGATCTCGAGCCGCTGCGGGGCCAGCCCCGTCTGGTTGAGCGCGCTGATCACGCTGGACAGAAAATGGGTGTCAAGCAACTGCTCACCCGAGACATTGACTGCAACCTTGACATGGGCCGGCCAGCGCACGGCCTCGCGGCACGCCTCGCGCAGCACCCATTCGCCGATCGGCACGATCAGACGGGTGTCTTCGGCCAGCGGAATGAATTTGCCCGGGCTGACCAGGCCGTGTTCTTCGCTGTTCCAGCGCAGCAAAGCTTCGAAGCTGACGATGTTTTCGTCGCGGGTATCGACCACGGGCTGATAGTTGAGAACGAACTCGTCCTTCTCAAGCGCGCGGCGCAACGAGAACTCCAGCTTGCGCCGTTCCTCGGCCAAGGCGTGCAGTTCCGGCTCGTAACCGAAGTGCTGACCGCCGCCCTCTTCCTTCGAGCGGTACAGCGCAAGGTCGGCATTTCGCATCAAGGTCTCGACCGTGGTGCCATCGCGCGGACCGATCGCCGAACCGACGCTGGCGCCGATATAGAGCGTATGATGATCGACTTCGTAAGGCCGCGAGAGCACCTCGATAATCGCGGCAGCAATTCGGGCAACGCGGGTATGATCGGAGGCATCGCGCACAACGATGGCAAATTCGTCGCCGCCCAGACGCCCGCACAGCTCGTTATCGCTGCAGATCGAGCGCAAGCGCTCGGACACCTTGGCCAGCAATTGGTCGCCAACCAGATGGCCCAGGGTATCGTTGACGGCCTTGAACCGGTCGAGGTCGATCATCAGGAAGGCGCATTTGGTACGCCACTGATCGGCATAGCGCATGGCTTCGCCCAGCGCCTCGGTTACCATCATGCGGTTGGGCAGGCCCGACAGCGTGTCATAGCGCGCCATGTGGGCGATCTTTTCCGAACTTTCGCGCTCATGCGTGACGTCGGAACCCACGCCGCGGAAGCCGTCGAAATTGCCGTTGTCGTCCAGCTTGGGCGTGCCCGACAGTTCCCACCAGCGGTGCGCGCCGCCGATGGTGACGCGAACCAGCAGGTTGGAGAAGCTCTCGCGCCGCTTAAGGCGTTCGGCCAGGTCGTGCAGACTGGGCGGAAACTGGCCGGTTTCCCAGGCCGGACCGGCAATCAGCTGAATGAACGACTTGCCATCGATCTCCTCGATGGTCTGGCCCAGCGCGAAAGCGAAGCGCGGGCTGGCGGACCGTACCCGGCGCGATGTGTCGATCTGCCAGAGCCAGTCGGCTTCGCCTTCCTCGAATTCCTTGAGGAGCAGCGAGACGACCTCGTTCTTTTCTGCCATCCCGGCTTCGGCGACCCGCGCGGTCAGGAACGAACGGGCGTTCTCGATCGCGCCGCGAACCACCACGCCGATGAACAGCAGCGAAACGATCATCATTTCAACGCTGAGCGAATAGGCAAAACTCACCAATGAGGCGATTCCGACAATGCCGGTAAACATCAAGTTGGCTAGCGGCACTGCCGGCAGCATGACCGCACAGGCGGTCATCAGCATGGCGCAGATCGCCCAAAGCTCAAGCTTCTGCATCGGATCGCCATAAGGCGCGAAAAATGCCATCGGCACGACCCAGACCATGGCATTGGCGATCGCCCCGATCGTCTGCTTCTGGACTTCGTCACGGCCAATGCGGCGGCGATCGGCGTCTACCAGGGCCTTGTCGATTTCCGCGCCGTAATACAGCGATGTGCCCAGGGCGATCATCCAGCCGATCAGGACCGCGAAATGGATTTGCGCGTGATAGATCCAGCAAACCCCGACGGCAGCCAGAAGATGCGCGGCAACTCGCGCTTTCGTCACCCTGGCCAGACTGGAATATTGCAGGCCGCGCAGCCGCGCCCAGTCACCGTCGGCCGCATCGTTCAGGCCCAGAACGGCAGTGACGGGGAGAACCCGGGGCAGCGAAGGCGTAACGGACTTTTTGCTCACCCATGCGGCATAGGCGACCAATCGTTATCGCCGCGTAAAGGCGGGGCAATTCTGCGACGAATGGTCGGGATTTGGGCAATAGACTGACGAACCCCGGTTTTCGCCGATGCGGACAAGGCTCAGCTGCAACGGCCACCCACGATCAGAGCTGAGATGTCGCACCAGGAATGATTTTGCCCGGATCGTCGGCCAGTTTGTCCTGAGCGCTCAGCACCTTGTCAAATTCGGCCTTGCGACCATAGCTTAGTCCTCCCTCCTGACGCTCGATTTCCTCATACGGTTCGGCTTGCGGCAGAAAATCGGCGTTCTCATCCAAGCCCTTCGTCCCGGCAACGCGTTGGGCTTGAGTGCCGCGACGAAACATCCAGATCAGAGCTGGCACGAATGCAATCAGCCACAGTTTGGTCATGGTCGAAGCCCTCCGCCTCGAAATTTACTCCACCGTCACCGACTTGGCCAGATTGCGCGGCTGATCGACGTCGGTACCTTTCACGCAGGCGACGTGATAGGCCAGCAGCTGCACCGGAATGGCATAGACCAGCGGCGCAATCAGCGGGTGGACCTTGGGCATCTCGATCGTCGCCAGGCAGCCCTCACCCGCTTCGTCGAGACCTTCGCGATCCGACACCAGGACGATCTTGCCGCCGCGGGCGCGTACTTCCTGCATGTTGCTGACGGTCTTTTCGAACAGCGGCCCGCTGGGCGCCAGGACAATCACCGGGACGGCTTCGTCGATAAGGGCGATGGGCCCGTGCTTCATTTCCCCCGATGCATAGCCTTCGGCGTGGATATAGCTGATTTCCTTGAGTTTCAGCGCCCCTTCCAGGGCCAGCGGATAGTCCTGACCACGGCCGAGATAAAGCACGTCGCGGGCCGGCGCGATCAGGTGGGCCATGGCCGCAATCTCGTTATCGTGGGTCAGCGCGGCATTGAGGCTGGCGGGTGCTTCAAGCAGATGCTTGACCACTTCATTTTCCTCCGCGCGGTCCATGATGCCGCGCTTGACCGCAAGGTGCGCGGCCAGCGCCGCAAGGACGGCCAGCTGGCACGTAAAGGCCTTGGTGCTCGCCACGCCGATTTCGGGTCCGGCATGGGTCGGCAGCAGCAAGTCGGCCTCGCGCGCCATCGAACTGGTCGGAACGTTGACCACCACCGCGATGGTCTGGCCGTTCTCCTTGCAGTGCCGCAGTGCCGCCAGGGTATCGGCGGTTTCGCCGCTCTGCGAAATGAACAGCGCCAGCCCGCCCGGTTCCAGCACAGGGTTGCGATAGCGGAACTCGCTGGCGAAATCGATGTCAGCGGGGAGACGAGCGAACTGTTCAAACCAGTATTTCGCAACCATGCCCGCGTAATAGCTGGTCCCACAGGCAACAATGGTGACGCGGTTGATGCTGGACAGGTCGAAATCGAACTGCGGCAGGGCGACCGACTGATCGACCTGGCGGATGTAGCTGCGCAGGGTCTGGGCGACCACGGTCGGCTGCTCGAAGATCTCCTTCTGCATGAAGTGGCGGTAATTACCCTTTTCGATCTCTGCCGCCGATGCGCCCGACGTGGTCACCGCGCGCTCGGCAGAGCGATTTTCCTTGTCAAAGACCTGCGCGCCGTCGCGGGTGATGACCACCCAGTCACCTTCATCAAGGTAGGCGATCTGCTGGGTCAGCGGGGCCAGGGCCAGCGCGTCGGAGCCAAGATAGGTCTCCCCCTCGCCGAAGCCGAGCACCAGCGGCGAACCGAGCCGCGCGCCGATCAGCATGTCGGGATAGTCCTTGAAGGCGATGGCCAGGGCAAAGGCGCCGCGCAGTTGCGGCAGCACTGCCTTCACGGCATCCTGCGGGCTGAGCCCGGCCTCGACTTGCTCGGACAGCAGGTGTGCCACAACCTCGGTATCGGTGTCGCTTTCGAAGGTCCGCCCGCGCGCGGCCAACGCATCCTTGAGCTGGCGGAAGTTCTCGATAATCCCGTTGTGGACCAGCGCCAGAACCGCGGTGGCATGGGGATGGGCATTGGCCGCGGTCGGCGCACCGTGCGTGGCCCAGCGGGTGTGGGCGATCCCCGTTGTACCGGGGGCCGGATCACGCGCCAGTTCGCGGACGAGATTGACCAGCTTGCCAGGGGCACGGCGGCGGACGAGTTCGCCATCGTGGACCGTGCAGACCCCGGCGCTGTCATAACCGCGGTATTCCATCCGCCGCAGGCCGTCGACCAGCCGGTCCGCGACCTGTTCCTTGCCGACGATGCCGATAATGCCGCACATGCTTCTGGGTGCTTTCGTTAGAGAATGTATGGGACCCGGATACCCGGCATTTCGGCCGGGAAATCCTTGGTGTTGCGGGTGATTAGCACGCGGCCGCGGATTTGCGCCGAGGCCAGAATGATTGCATCGGGCGATTTCAATCGTGGTCGTTCACGGCGCAAAGCCGCCGCACGGCGCGAAATTTCATCGTCAATCTCATCGAGCCCAAATCGCGACAGGAATACCAGTGCATCCTGAACCATCCCCTCGCTGCCTTTCGAGAGGACTTCGATCCACGCCATTCGGCTGATCCACGGCCGCGCGTTCAGACCCACCGCGCGTTCGATCTCGACCCGCGCCGCAGGATAGCCCGCCAGCGCATCGATCACGATGTTGGCGTCAAACGCAAAGCCACTCACTTGGAAGGGGGCCGTTTGGGCTTGGGATACTTGCCGGCGACCATGTCGAGGTAGATTTGCCGTTGCCGATCATCCTCGTCATCGAACATGTCCGGAGATTCGGCGCGGACTTCTTCGTAGTCATCGTCCCAATAACGTGTCCATTCGGCGCGCCGCTTGCGTTCGTATTCATGCGGATCGTAATCGACCCCATGCCGCGCCCAAAGGCCAAAGCCCTTTTCCAGCCAATCCATCCCATCGGCTGGGGACTGCCCCTTATAAGCGCTCACTGCCTCGCGCAGCACGGAAGCACGCGACTTGCCCTGCTCGGCCGCACGGGCATCGAGCCACTTGATGTCTTCATCGGGCAGATCGGCGAGGATACGGGTCATTGATATACTGATATCATATCATGATATCGTGTCAAGGCTTCGCTTTCTCCGCCTTCTTCTTTTTCATCGCGTCGTGAAAGCGGTCTGCCCAGCCCGGCTTGATCAGCTGTTCGCCGCGCACGATCCGCAGCTCGCCCGCCGCGACGTCGCGGGTAACCGTGCTGCCGGCGCCGACAATGGCGTCCGCGCCGATGCTCACCGGCGCAACCAGCGCCGAATTGGAACCGATGAACGCGCGTTCACCGATCACGGTCCTGTGCTTGAAATAGCCGTCGTAGTTGCAGGTAATCGTGCCCGCGCCGATATTGGCCGCGGCCCCGACCTCGGCATCGCCGATGTAGGATAGATGGTTGGCCTTGGCCCCCGCGCCCAGCGTTGCGTTCTTCACTTCGACGAAGTTGCCGATCTTGGCCTTTGCGCCCAGCACCGCGCCGGGGCGTAGGCGAGCAAATGGGCCAACCTCGCACCCTTCGCCGATCGTAGCACCTTCAATGTGGCTGAACGCGCGGATCGTCGCCTTGTCGGCGACCTTGACCCCGGGTCCGAAGACCACGTGAGGCTCGATCGTCACGTCGCGGCCCAGTTCCGTATCCCAGCTGAAAAACACCGTCTCTGGGGCGCGGAGCGATGCCCCGGCGGCCATCGCCTCTGCCCGTTTGAAATCTTGCCAAACCGCCTCGGCCTGGGCGAGCTCGGCGCGGCTGTTGATCCCTGCCACTTCGGCGGCTGCGGTTTCGACGACCTTGACCGTATGGCCTTCGCCGATGGCATTGGTGGCAACGTCGGGTAGATAGTATTCGCCTGCCGCATTGTCGTTGCCGACAGCCCCAAGCAATCGCCACATGTCCGCCGCCGCCGCAACGATAACGCCGGCATTGCACAGCGTTACGGCGCGTTCATCGGCGCTGGCATCCTTGTGCTCAACCATCTTGCGTACCGAGCCGTCGGCGTCCGCGATGATCCGGCCATAGGCAGCGGTATCGGCCGGGCGAAAGCCCAGCACCGCCACCATAGCCCCGCCCTGCAAGGCGCTGCACAGCCGGCGCACTGTCGCCGCAGCCAGGAATGGAACGTCGCCGAAGCACACCAGCACATTGCCGGAAAATCCTTCCAGCGAATCCCGTGCCTGCAAGGCCGCATGGGCCGTGCCCAGCTGGGGTTCCTGGAGCACGATCTGTGCATCCATTCCGGCCAGTGCCGCCTCGATCTGTTCAGCCCTGTCCCCGGCAACGATCACCCGCCGCTGCGGCTCGAGAGCATCGAGGCTGGACAGCAGGTGGAGCAACATCGGGCGTCCGGCGATCGGATGCAGCACCTTGTGCAGGTCGCTTTTCATGCGGGTGCCCTTGCCCGCGGCAAGAGTGACAATGGCGAGAGGCGTGGCATTGGTCATAGTCGTCCAGCTAACTCCAACCTCCGTTCGTGTCGAGCGAAGTCGAGACACCGCGCGAAGTGCCTCGACTTCGCTCGACACGAACGGATAGGGGGCAGGAATGGACCTATTCCCTTTTGCGATCGTCGGCTTCGATCTGGACGGCACCCTGCTCGACACTTCGGGCGACCTTGGTGCCGCGGTGAACCATGCATTGTCCTTGATTGACCGCCCGCCGGTGCCGCGCGAAGCGGTGACGGGATTGATCGGCGGCGGGGCCCGCCTGATGCTGCAGCGCGCCCTGGCGCTGACCGGCGGCAGCGACGGGATCGACGAGGACGCGCTGTTTGCCGAACTGCTCACCTTCTATGAGGCGAACATCGCCGTATACACCGCGCTTTACCCCGGTGCGGCGCTGATGCTGGACGACCTTGCGGCGCTTGGCGTCAAGCTGGCAGTCGTCACCAACAAGCGCGAGACCATGACCCGCAAGCTGTTCGGCGCCCTGGATTTAACCGATCGCTTTGCCTGCATCATCGGTGCCGGGACCTATCCGCTCAAGCCTGCGCCCGATGCCCTTCACGCCATGGTCGCGCAGTGCGGCGGTGGCCGCGCCGCCTTTGTCGGCGATACCACCTTCGATACCGGGGCGGCCAGGGCCGCGCAGATGCCGGCGGTGGCGGTCAGCTTCGGCTTCAACGACCGGCCGCCGCACGAATTGGGTGCCGATGCGGTGATCGATCATTTTGACGCGCTGATTCCCGCCCTTTCGCGCCTTTGAACGGCGATTCGTGCTGTCCGGCGGACCGGTTGACGCTAGGGAATATGGCCTTGCGGACCTAGGCATTGCCAGCGCCTTTGCACCGTGCCATTCCGCCGCCGCTTCCCCTCGGGATTCCTGCCAATCAGCGGAGACTACCCATGACTATCTCGTACAAGGATCGCGTCGCAATCGTCACCGGCGCTGGCGGCGGCCTGGGCCGTGCCTATGCTCTCGAACTCGCCAAGCGCGGGGCCAAGGTGGTGGTCAACGACCTCGGCGGCAGCCGCGACGGCACCGGCCATTCCGACGCCGCCCTGAAAGTGGTCGAGGAGATCAAGCAGGCCGGTGGCGAGGCGATGTCAAACGGCGGCTCGGTGACCGAGTACGAACAGATGGTCGAAATGGTCGCCAAGGCCAAGGAAGCCTGGGGCGGCGTGCACATCCTGATCAACAATGCCGGGATCCTGCGCGACAAGAGCTTTGCCAAGATGGAAATGGCCGACTGGAAGCTTGTCGTCGATGTCCACCTCAACGGCAGCGCAAACTGCACCAAGGCGGTGTGGGACACCATGCGCGAGCAGGCCTATGGCCGCATCCTGATGACCGCCAGCAGCACCGGCCTGTTCGGCAACTTCGGCCAGGCCAATTACGGCGCGGCCAAGCTGGGTCTTGCCGGCTTCACCAAGACGCTGGCACTGGAAGGCGCGAAGTACAACGTCCGCGTCAACACTCTGGCCCCGGTCGCCGGCACGCGGATGACCGAAGACCTTGGCATGCCCGACCAGCTGTTCAAGATGCTCAGTCCCGAAAACGTCGCCCCGATGGCGCTGTACCTGGTCAGCGAGGATGCGCCGACCAACATGATCTGCGGTGCCGGCGCCGGCGCCTATCACGCCGCTTATGTCACCTTGACCCCGGGCGTCGCCCTGCCCGCCGATGACCGCACCCCCGAAGGCATTGCTGCCGCCTGGGACCAGATCATCGACCGGACCGGCGAAATCGTCCCCCAGTCGGGCGGCGAACAGAGCCAGGTGGTTATGGCCGCACTGGCGAAGATCGGCGCGCTGGGCTGAACGCAGCTCAAGATTCAAAAAAGGCCACGCGGGAAGGAAGGCCTTCCCGCGCGGCTTTATTTTTATCAACGGTCCGATTTTGGCTTGGCCGGTATTCCCGGCGCAAATGCCCGGTCCATGAACGATCCATCCTGGTGCAGCCGGTAATGGGTATGCGCCAGGTGGTGGGCGTTGAAGGCCGCGCGCTGGACGTTTTCGAAGCCCTGGGCGTGGAACGCGGCGTTGATCGCATCCTTGGCCAGCTTCAACGCGAACGAGGGCTTGTCGGCGATCAGGCGGGCGAACGCCAGTGTCTCCGACTCAAGCGTTTCGGGCGAAACCACGCGGTTCACCATCCCGGCCGCTTGCGCCTCAGCCGCTGTGATCGGCTGCCCGGTCATCAGAAATTCCTTGGCCTTGCGAATGCCCAGTTCCCATGCGTGGGCGAAGTACTCGACTCCCGGGATGCCCATGTAGAGCGTGTTGTCCTGGAAGGTCGCGTCTTCGCTGGCGATGACGAAGTCGAAGGGCCAGACCAGCATCAGTCCGCCGGCGATGACCTTGCCCTGGACCGAAGCGATCGTCGGCTTGGCCAGATCGCGCCAGCGCCGGCAGAACCCTTCGTAGATTTCCTTCTCGCGGCAGTAATAGGCTTCCGCCCCGTCCCAATTGTCTGCGTTCCACGTGCCGACCCGCTTGTGGGCTTGTCCGGCAGCGCGGTGATCGCCCTCGCGCAGGTCATGCCCTGCGGAAAAATGCGGCCCTTTGGCAGCAAGGATAACCACCTTGACCCCGTCGTCCGCCATTGCCGCGTCGAAAGCATCGTTGAGTTCGTAAAGCAGGTGCGTGTCCTGCGCATTGCGTGCCTCGGGCCGGTTAAGCCAGATGCGTGCGATCCCGGGTTCAGGACGCTCGTAAATGAGAGTGTCGAATTCCGGCATCGCACCTTCCTTTGGGTAGGTCGCGACTAGCGCCCTAGCTCTCCACAACCTTGAGCAGTCGCCGCTCCAGCGGGAACAGGACGCCGGCCAGTTCGTGGCCGCGCTTGAGTACCTGACCCGCTTCGCCCACCAAAGTCCACATGCCTTGTTTGCCCCGCAGCGCCGGGCGCTTTTCGACACGGACTTCGGGGCGTTCGGCGGTGCGGCGGAAGGCGGCGAAGCTGGCGGCGTCGCGGGTGAAGTCCATCGCATAATCGCGCCACAGCCCTGCGGCGACCATGCGGCCGTAGAGATCGAGGATGCGCAGCAATTCGGTGCGTTCGAACCCGACCTGTTGCGGTCGGGTTCCGGTCAACGGAAACGGGGTAATGACCGCGCTCAAGCCGACTTCTTCTCTCCGCGCTTGCGCCCGGCCGATTGCTTGGCGGCGGCCGCGTCACGCTCTTCCAGCAGCTGGGCGATGCGCTTCTGCATCGTCTCGATCTCGCACTGCAGCAGTTCAAGCTTCTGCGTCGCCGGATCGAACCGGTCCGAGCACGGCGTGCCATAGGGGACGAAGTTCTGCGTCTCGGGCTTGACCTCGACCAGGGTCTGCTTGGCCGGGATGCCGACCATCGTCGCGCCTTCGGGGACATCCTTGTTGACCACGGCATTGGCGCCGATGCGGGCGCCCTGGCCGACCGTGATCGGACCGAGGATCGCTGCGCCCAGGCTGACGATCACATCGTCGCCGATGGTCGGATGGCGCTTGCCGCCCACCCCGTTGGTCGGATTGGTCCCGCCCAGGGTCGATCCCTGGTACATCGTGACGTTGTCGCCAATTTCAGACGTTTCACCAATCACCACGAAGCCGTGGTCGATGAAGAAATTGCGACCGATCTTGGCGCCGGGATGGATGTCGATCGCGGTGAAGAAACGGCTGACGGAATTGACCATGCGGGCCAGGAAAAACAGCTCGGCCTCGAACAGCCAGTGCGCCACCCGGTGCAGGCCCAGTGCCAGCACGCCGGGATAGAGCAACACCTCCCAGCGCGTCCGCGGGCTGGGATCGCGGGCGACGATCGAGTCGAGATAGGTGACCAGGCGCTGCGGCATCGTTCCCCCCTTGTCCCACCAAGTGCGCTTCAAAGCAAGCGCGGCTCCTCGGGACCGATGACTTCTTCCAGCGCGTCGCGCCACACCGACAGCGTCGGCGCGACCTTGCGCTCAAGGCTGAGCCGGTCGATTGCGGCGACGAGCCGTTCGATCCCCAGATGGGAACGCTCGGCCCGCGGGACAAGATAGGCCGCGGCATCGCCGCCCAGCACCAGCCCGCGCTGCTCGGCATGGACCGCCAGCAGGTCGGCCAGCATGGCATCGTCGGGAGTGCCTATGGTGAGGTGCAGGGCTGCCCCCAGCCGCGAGCGCAGATCGGGCAAGACGATCTGCCACTGCTCCTCGCCTCGCCCGCTGACCAGCAGCAGCGGTGTGCCGCTTTCCTGGGCGCGGTTCCAGCGATGGAACAGCTTGGTTTCGTCGATGTGGTCGGCCTGATCGATGGCTTCGCCCAGACCTTGCTGTGCAAACCAGCGGGCGATCAGGCTTTTGCCCGAACGCGGCGGGCCATGCAGCACGGCGGTACGAAACGGCCAGCTTTCCGTTGCGCTCAACGCTTCGACCGCCGCGATATTGGCATTGCCGACGACGACTCGCGCTGGGCCATCGCCCCCAACCTTCAGGGGCAGTGCGATCTGGCCCATCAGCGGCGGATGGACAGCGCGTTGTTGCCGACCGAGACCGAATAACCACGTGCCCGCAGCGCGGCGGCAAGATCGGCCAGCTCTCCGGCATAGCTGACCCGCATAAGCGAGGTTCCGCCCATTGCCAGGCTGGTTGTCGAAGCACCCTTGACCCCGGCTGCTGAACGCACCGCGCCCAGCGCAGCATCGACTGCCGCGGCATCGGGCGAAGCGAACTGCACGGTAAAGGTGCTGACCTTTGCCTCTTCGGTCGCTGCCGCGCTGGGCGCAGGCGAAGCCGCTGCCGCGGCATCGGGCGATACGGCCTTTGTCGCAGCTTCCTGGGCCTGACCGGCGGCGATCAGCGCAGCCAGTGCGGGATCGATCGAGGGCCGCACGTTGAGCGTGGTATCGGGTTTGAGCAGGCCGCTCTGCAGGGCGTTGGCATAGATCGCGTCGATCCGCACGACCGCCTGGGCCAGCATTTTAGGCAAACCGGCTTCGTCATTGGCGGTCATTTCGAAGCCGCCAAGCCAGGTGTTGTCCGGGCCATAGCGCGCGGTGAACGTGCCCCGCACCGGACCGCCTGGCCACTGCCGTTCAAGACGCGCCTCGGGAATCAGCACGTCGGACGCACCGAACTGGTCGAGCACGTTGCGCCACCACGCGCGGCTGCGCCGACCCGGCTGGCCTGCCGTGAGCAGCAGCGATTCGCCGCCGGAACCGGACGGACGGACATAGTCGATCGGGCTTTGCCCGGCGCGGAACTGGGCCCAGGCGGCCTGCCACGGTCCCTTCACTTCGAATACTTGCGCGGTTCCGCCCGAACGCAGCACCGGAATGACCATCAGCGGGGCGGAGTGCGTACGTGACCCGTCACCCCCGCTGAGGAATTGTCCGGCGCGGGCACGGTCGAACACCACCCCCAGCGTCGCGACATAGCGCCTCGGCCCGATCTGCTCGTGCTCGATCACGATCGACGAAACCATCGATTGCAATTGCCCGTCGGCAATTGCCGGCCCGCCCGCCTTGGCCCAGGCCAGCTTCGCCGCGGCTTGCCATCCCTTGAGCCGGGCATCTTCCCCATTGTCGCCGGTCACATTGACTTCGACCCCGTCGATCTGGATATCGCGGCTGGCGGCAACCGGGATGATCCCGCGATCGCCCTCGATCTGAGCGATCAGTGCCGCCGGATCAATCAGCACCAGGGCTCCCGCCAAGGCCAGGCCAAGGCCGCCCAGCAGCAGGGCAACCGGTCCAGGGCGCCGGATTCGCGCAGAAAGATGGGTCGAGGTGGGTGTCATCGGGGAAAACCGGGTGCCTTTTGCCTAAAGGATCGTGGAAATCCAAGCCGGAAAGCGTTAGGCGGCTCGCGATGGCCAATAATCCTCCGCCCAAGAGCTACTCGTATGAGCAGGCTGGCGTCTCGATCGCTGCCGGAAATGCGCTGGTCAAGGCCATCGCGCCGCTGGCTCGTGCCACGGCCCGCCCCGGCGCAGATGCCGAATTGGGCGGATTTGGCGGGTTCTTCGACCTGAAGGCGGCAGGCTATGCCGATCCGCTGCTGGTTGCCGCCAACGACGGGGTCGGAACCAAGGTCAAACTGGCGATCGATCACGATCGCCACGATACCATCGGGATCGATCTGGTCGCGATGTGCGTCAATGACCTGATCGTCCAAGGGGCAGAGCCGCTGCTGTTTCTAGACTACTTCGCCACGGGCAAGCTGGAAAATGGCATCGCCGAACGCGTGGTCGCGGGAATCGCCGATGGCTGCAAGCTGGCCGGCTGCGCGCTGATCGGCGGCGAGACTGCGGAAATGCCTGGAATGTATGCCGCTGGCGATTACGACCTTGCCGGATTTTGCGTCGGCGCGGTTGAGCGCGGCGAGCAATTGACCGGGGACAAGGTCGCGGCGGGTGACGTACTGCTCGGCCTCGCCTCCTCAGGCGTCCATTCCAACGGCTATTCGCTGGTGCGGCGACTGGCTGCGGACAAGGGCTGGAAGCTTGATCGACCCGCCCTGTTCGATCAGGACCGGCTGCTGATCGATCACCTGATCGAGCCGACGCGAATCTATGTAAAGAGCCTGTTGCCCGTGATCCGCACCGGTCGGATTCACGCGCTGGCCCACATCACCGGCGGCGGCCTGCTGGAAAACGTGCCGCGCGTTCTGCCGGAAGGGCTACATGCGCGGATCGACGTCGGCGCCTGGATCCAGCCGCGCCTGATGGCGTTCCTGCAGGCCCAGGGCAATATCGAGCCGGAGGAAATGGCCCGGACCTTCAACTGCGGGATCGGCATGGTTCTGGCCGTCAGTGCAGAGGAAGCCCGATCCGTCCAGGCCGATCTGGTGGCCGCGGGCGAGACGGTCCATGTCATCGGCGCGATCGAGGCGGGTCCGCGCGGCTGCACCGTCCAGGGCAGCGCTGACGACTGGTCGGCGCGCGAGAGCTGGGAAGCCGTTCACCTTGCCTGAACGGGCCAAGGTCGCCGTGCTCATCTCGGGCAGCGGCACCAATATGGCCGCGCTGCTCTATGCCTCGCGCGAGGCTGACTGCCCCTATGAAATCGTCCTTGTCGCTTCCAACAATCCGAATGCCGGCGGACTGAGACTGGCCGAGGCTGAAGGGGTGAAAACCTTCGTCTTGCCCCACAAGGGAATGGCCCGTGCCGACCATGACATGGCGATGGACGCGGCGATCCGCACAAACGGCGCCCGCTATGTTGCCCTGGCCGGGTACATGCGCATTCTGACGGCTGACTTTGTCGGGGCTTGGGAAGGCCGGATGGTCAACATTCACCCTTCCCTTCTGCCCAAATACACCGGGCTGCATACCCACGAACGGGCGCTGGCAGCCGGTGACAGCCATGCTGGCTGCTCGGTCCATCTGGTCACCGCTGAACTGGATGAAGGGCCCGTCCTTGGCCAGACCGCCGTTGCAGTGATGGCCGGCGACACCGCGGAAGCGCTGGCCGCAAGGGTCCTGATTGCCGAGCACCAGCTTTATGCGCGCTGTCTTGCCCGGCTGGTCAGCCGCGACTCATCTCCAGACTACCTGATCGCGCAGGTCCGCACGCGCGCCCTTGCCCTGCCCGAGGCCGACGAGGTGCTGAGTCACGGCATGCCGTGCTTCGGAGTGATCAAGGGCAAGAAGTTCGCTTATGTCTCGAGCGATCATCACGGCGACGGCAAGGTCGCGCTGCTGGTCAAGATCAGCGGCGCGGACGAGCAGGCACAGCTGATCGACCTGGACGCCGCGCGCTATTACCGCCCGGCCTACTTCGGCGACGGTTGGATCGGGATCCGACTCGATCTGGGCGATACTGACTGGGATGCCGTGGCGGAATGGCTGACACGCAGCTGGCGCAGCATCGCACCCAAGCGATTGACGGGCCTTATGGACGCGGCCGACGCGTTCTAGATCTCGCTCCCATCCACCATCGGGCGGCTCTCCCGCGTTCCGCGATACCTCGCATCGGGTTCGGTTGGACCAGGCGAGATGACGACGTAATCTTCATGCACTTCGAGCAGTGTTCCGACAAAGGGCCAGTCCGCCATCGTACTGACCTTGTAGCTGACCGTATCGCCGACCTTGAAGGACGCCGGATCGAAGTTGAAGGCAAACGGGCAATCTTCGCCCTCACCGCCCATGCCGCGCATTGGCTCTCTCCTTTTGCGGACAACATAGGGCTGGATTGCGGAAAGAAAAAGCGCACATATCGCCCGCGATGCTGCACGACCTGCGTTATGTCCTGAGCTTCCTTTTTCTGGCGGTCGAGCTGGCGATGGTGCTGCGTGCCCTGTTGCGGCCCTTGCGTGAGCCAACGTCGCGAATTGCCTGGGTCCTGGCGATTCTGCTGGTGCCGATTGGCGGGGTGGTAGCCTATCTGCTGCTGGGCGAGGCGCGGATCAGCAAGCGCCGCCGCGCGCGCTTTGCCGCGATCGAGGCGCACCTGACCCGCCCAGACGGGGATCCCGAGGCGGCGCGCCTGCTACTTGAAAGCCCGCATGCGGCAGCCTTTGCCCGGGGCCGCGCCGTCAATGGCTTGCCTCCGACTCTCTATAACTCCGCGTCGCTGGCCGACGACGACAATGCCGCCATCGACGCGATGATCGCCGACATCGATGCTGCGGTGCAAACCGTGCACCTGTGTTTCTATATCTGGCTGGCCGACGGCAACGGTCTCAAAGTGAAGGACGCGTTGATCCGCGCGGCAGGGCGCGGCGTCCGGGTGCGGGTGCTGGCCGATGCGCTGGGATCGCGCAGCTTTCACCGCTCTCGCCACTGGCAGGACATGCGCCGGGACGGCGTCGACGCACGGATCGCATTGCCGGTCGGCGGGCTGCTCTGGACCTTGATCCGCGGGCGGCTCGACCTGCGTAATCACCGCAAGGTGCTGATCGTTGACAATGCCGTGGCCTGGTGCGGCAGCCAGAATCTGGCCGATCCGGAATTCCGCATCAAGGCGCGGTTTGGCCCGTGGGTCGATCTGATGACGCGTTGGGAGGGGCCGGTTGCGCGGCACTTCCAGTTCCTGTTCGCCGGCGACTGGATGGCCGAGCATGGCGACGACATTACGGCCTTGCTCGCTCCGGGCCCAGCCCATGCACCAGACCTGCCGCCCGGTATTCCCGCCCAGGTGATCGGCACGGGACCAACCATGAGTCATCCCGCGATGACCGAATGCTTCAGCGAACTGGTCCACGCTGCTCAAGCCGAGCTGGTCGTGACGACGCCCTATTTTGTCCCCGACGAACAGTTGCTGTTCGCGCTGCTGTCCGCGGCGCGGCGCGGCGTGCGCGTGGTCCTGATCGTGCCGCGCAAGAATGACAGCTGGGTCGTCGCCGGGGCAAGCCGCAGCACTTATGCCGACCTGCTCGCCGCCGGAGTTGAACTCTACGAGTACCGGCCCGGGCTGCTGCATGCCAAGACGATGGTGGCCGACGGAACGACCGCGCTGATCGGATCGGCCAACCTTGACCGGCGCAGCTTCGAGCTGAACTTCGAGAACAACGTGCTGTTCCATGACCCTGCATTCGCCAGCCAGATCCGCGCCCGACAGGACCAATGGCTGGCGCGATCCACCAGGGTCACGCTCAGCCGGGTCAAGGGTTTCGGCCTGCTCGAACGGCTATGGCAGAACCTGATGGCAATGGCCGGACCAGTACTGTGAGGGTCTTTACGCAAAAAGGCCGCCGGATCGCTCCGGCGGCCCTTTGATAAACGCAATGCGTTGGCAGATCAGCCGACGATTTCTTCAGGCTTGAAAAAGTAGGCGATTTCGATCGCCGCGTTCTCGTCGCTGTCGCTGCCGTGGACGGTGTTTTCACCAATCGACAGGGCGTGGGTCTTGCGGATCGTGCCTTCGGCGGCATCGGCCGGGTTGGTCGCACCCATGATGTCGCGGTTACGCGTAACGGCGTCTTCGCCTTCGAGTACTTGCACGACAACCGGTTCGCTCATCATGAAGTCGCACAGTTCGCCGAAGAAGGGGCGTTCCTTGTGCACCGCGTAAAAGCCTTCAGCCTGCTCGCGGGTCATGTGGATGCGCTTGGACGCGACGACGCGCAGGCCGGCCTCTTCCAGCATCTTGGTGACCGCACCGGTCAGGTTGCGGCGGGTGGCGTCGGGCTTGATGATCGAGAAAGTGCGGGTGACCGCCATTGATCTGTCCTTGCAGTGGAGTTGGGGGAGAGTTGGCGCGCCCCTAGCGGGGAAAGCGGCGCTCTGCAAGACGGTGGGGATTGGGCTGCCTGGCGCGATTCTGTTGGTCGTGATAGCCGTTGTCTGCTATTTTCCGGTCCGGGTCGCATGGGGAGAGACAGCCATGCGCGATGATGACCGCCTGATTTCACGCCGCACGTTCGCCGGCTCTGCGCTGGCAACGGCCACGCTTCTGGCCGCGCCGCGCAGCCATGCCGCCGAAGCGCTTGCACCTACGCCAAGCGAAACGATCGGTCCGTTTTATCCGATACAGAGATTGCTGGAATCGGACGCCGATCTCACCCGGATCAAAGGGCACCGCAGCCGCGCCAAGGGCACGGTGATCGAAGTCACCGGCCGCGTGCTCGATCGCCACGGAAATCCGATGCGCGGCGCAAAGTTGGAAATCTGGCAGTGCAATGCGGCAGGGCGTTACGCCCATCCCAACGATATCGCCACTCAGCCGCTCGATCCGGACTTCCAAGGCTATGCGTCGATCGTGGCGGATCGGACCGGGGCCTGGCGCATCACCACGATCAAGCCAGCGGGCTATAACTCGCCGATAGGATTCCGCACGCCCCACATTCATTTCGACGTGCAGGGGCGAGCCCACCGCCTGACCTCGCAGATGTATTTCCCGGACGAGGACAAGACCAACCAGACTGACGGGCTCTACAGCCAGATGGGCAGCGCGGCAGTGCGGACGGTGGCGCGGGCCGACGGGGTGGGACGCTACAACTGGGATATCGTCCTGATGGATGGATAGGCCTCAGATCGCCTGGACCCAGCGCCCACCATCCTGCTTCCAATAGCGGCTCTCCACGCCCTCGCGTCCGTTCAAGGCGCGCCACGTTGCCCGTGCTTGCTCAATTGTGGCTTCGTCGAACAGCAGGAATACGCGATCGAAATCCAGCGCTTCGTCGCGCCAGACGCCGTCGGCAAAGGCGACGAAGCGCGCCGCGTTGGCGGGCACCACGGAGCCTGCAAGCAGGATCGGCTGGCGCGCGTCGTGGGCGCCGCCCGCTTCGCCGTGGGCCAGAAAGCTGTCCTTGCGCTCCCACAGCGCCAGATCGATGCGCTGACGCAGCGCCGCATCGTCTGCCACGACCAGCAGCCGCTGCCCGGCATCGAGCACCTTGCCGGCAATCAGTGCCAGCGCCGTTTCGGCGGGATCGCGGCTGAGCTGATAGAAATCGACCTGCATCACGCCTTACCCTTGGAGCCGCGGCAGCGATCGGAGCAATAGCGCACCTGATCCCAGTCGCGTTCCCACTTCTTGCGCCAGGTGAACGGCCGGTTGCAGGCGAGGCAAACCTTGCTGGGCAGGTCCGCCTTGCGCCGCATCCGCGCCATGGCTCAACCTTCGAGGTTGTCGCGCACGAACCGGTCGAGCACGCGCACGCCATAACCCGTCGCGCCCTTGTCCCAGGTCGCACCCGGCTTCGACGCCCAGACCATCCCGGCGATGTCGAGATGCGCCCAGGGGCGATCCTTGTCGACGAAGCGCTGGATGAACTGCGCCGCAGTGATCGACCCGCCTTCGCGCGGACCGACGTTCTTCATGTCGGCAATCGGACTGTCGATCAGCTTGTCATAGGCCGGCCCCATCGGCATCCGCCACAACCGATCGCCCGAAGCATCGCCCGCGGCGATCAGCTTGGCGGCAAGGCCATCATCATTGGCGAAAATGCCGCCATGCTCATTGCCCAGTGAAATGATCATTGCCCCTGTCAGGGTGGCCAGATCGACGATCGCCGCCGGATTGTATTCCTTCTGGGTCCAGGTGATCGCATCACACAGCACCAGCCGGCCCTCGGCGTCGGTGTTGATCACTTCGATGGTCTGGCCGGACATCGATGTGACGACATCGCCGGGGCGCTGCGCCTTGCCGTCGGGCATGTTCTCGACCAGGCCGCAGATGCCGATGACATTGGCCTTGGCACCACGCCGCGCCAGCGCGAGCATGGCACCGGCGACTGCGCCTGCACCGCCCATATCCCACTTCATGTCTTCCATCCCGGCAGCGGGCTTAAGGCTGATCCCGCCGGTGTCGAAGGTCACGCCCTTGCCGACAAAGGCTGTAGGCCGCTCGCCCGCCTTGCCGCCGTTCCATTCCATCGCCAGGATCCGCGCCGGGCGGACCGAGCCCTGGGCGACGCCGAGCAGAGCGCCCATGCCCAGCGTCGTCATTTCCGCATCGTCGAGCACGCGGAGCTTGATCCCGGTGCCGTCCAGCCGTGCAGAAACCCGCGCCACGAAGCTTTCGGGATAGATGACGTTGGCCGGCTCCGTCACCAGTTCGCGAGTCAGCTCGACACCGTCAGCCAGAGCGGATTCAACCGCCCACGCCGCCGCGCTGCCATCAGGCGCGCCAATCACGTTGACCTGAGCAAGCGTCGCCTTCTGCTCTTCAGGCATACGCGTGCGATAGAGATCATAACGCCAGGCGCGCAGGCGCAGGCCAAGCAGCACCGCTGCCACTTCCGCTGCCGATAACGCAGAGCCAGTAAGATCAAGATTCAACGCCGCTTCGCCCGATGCGCCGAATTTGGCCGACAGCGCGGCGCCGGCCTTTTCCAGGGCAGCCAGACGGTCGCGCGCAGCCGCATCCCCGGCTCCTGCCAAGGCAACGCGGACGACGCTGTCCCCCCGCGAGACGAAGCCTTCATAAAGCTGCCCGGCCTTGCCGCTGAAGCGCGAAGCTCGCGCCCCTTCGACCAGTGCCGCTTCCAGACCGGACGGCAAGGCATCCTGATCGACGATCCGGGCAACCGGCCCGGCAGCAGCGGCAGAAGTGAAGGCAATTTTCATAGGGGCTCCAGGGATTGTTCGGGCCTTGCGGCAAAGCGTTGAGGCAATTGGTTGGCGTGGATTGCAGTTAGGCGCGGGCAGTGCGATAGGCAAGCCATGCTCCCTCCCGCGCAGCCCTGGCTGCATAGCTTTGATCTGCCTTGCCGCACCTGGCGCCTCAATGCGGCGGCGATGGCGCTGACATTGCTGGCGCTACCCGGACAGGCCCGGGCGCAAGACGCGCCCGACGCGGTCCAGCCAGCTGTGACCGGTGCGACCAACGATGGACCGATCGGCTTTGAGGCCGACGGCGTCAGCTATGACAGCAACGGCGATACGGTGACAGCTTTCGGCAATGTCATCCTGCGCCGGGGCGATCAATCGATGCGCGCCGATCAGGTCGTGTGGAATCGCAGCACCGGCAAGATCCTGGCCACGGGCAACATCCGCTTCGTCGATCCCGACGGCAACCAGCTGTTCTCGGAATCGCTGGAACTGACCGATGAATTCAAGACCGGCGCGATGGACAACATGCTGCTGGCCCTGCGCGAAGGCGGACGGCTGGCCGCACTGAAAGGCGAACGCGGTGAAGACGGCCGCATCTATCTGACCAATGCGGCCTACAGCGCCTGTGCGGTTGAAGACAGCGACGGATGCCCGAAGAATCCAAGCTGGCGGATTACGTCACAGCGGGTGATTTATGATCCGGAAAAGAAGCAGGTGCGCTTCACCGGCGCAAGGCTGGAGCTGTTCGGAGCAAAGCTGCTGCCCTTGCCCGGATTGGTGCTGGCGACGGACGGGCGGCCGATAAACGGCCTTCTGATTCCGGACGTGCGCTATTCGTCATCCAATGGGATCGAGCTGGTCAACACCTGGTATCAGCGCCTTGCTCCAGACAAGGACCTGGCCCTCTCGGGCTACGTATATACCAAGGCTGCACCGATGCTTTCGGGGACCTATCGCCAGCTGGCCAGCAAGGGCGCGTTCCAGATTACCGGCTATGCCACCTATGGCTCGCGCATTCCGATCGGCAGCGCACTTCCGACCAGCCAGAAGGATTTTCGTGGCTATTTTTCGGCAAACGGAAAGTTCCAGTTCGATCCCAACTGGAGCTTGACGTTCTCCGGCCGGGTCGCCTCCGACCGCACCTTCCTGCGGCGCTATGACATCAGCCGCGATGACCGGCTGCGCTCGATGATCGACCTCGAACACATCGACGCCAACAGCTATCTCAGCCTGGCCGGCTGGGCGACCCAGACGCTCCGCGTGGGCGACAGCCAGGGCCAGGTTCCCGTGGCGCTGCCGGTGCTCGACTATCGCCGGCGGCTGGCCGATCCGGTGCTGGGCGGCAAGGTCGAATTGCAGCTCAATTCGCTGGCGATCACGCGGACCAGCGGGCAGGATACCCAGCGCGCCTTTGCCAGCGCGCGATGGGACATGCGCAAGCTGACCCCGTGGGGTCAGGAAGTGACGTTCACCGCCCTCGCCCGCGGCGATGTCTATCACACGGACGAGACCGGCCTGACCTCTACCGCAATCTATCGCGGCAATCCCGGGTGGGAAGCGCGCGGCATCGCCACGGCGGCAATGGACGTCAAATGGCCGCTGACCGGGGCTTTCCTGGGCGGCAACCAGGTGCTGACACCGCGCTTCCAGGTCGTGGCCAGCCCGGCGCTGGCCAACCTGTCGGTGCCCAACGAAGACGCCCGGGCGATCGATCTGGAAGACTCCAACCTTTTCGCGCTCAATCGCTTTCCCGGCTACGACCGGGTCGAGGACGGGGTACGCTTTACCTATGGGCTCGACTGGTTCTGGGAACGCCCCGACTGGCGGATCAATGCCACCATCGGCCAGACCTATCGCCTGACCAGCCGGCCGACCCTGTTCCCCGACGGCACCGGATTGTCGAACCGGGTTTCGGACGTGGTCGGGCGGACCGAGATCCGCTTCAAGGATTTCGTCAAATTCACCCACCGCTACCGCCTCGACAAGGACAACCTCGCAGTGCGGCGCAACGAATTCGACGCCACTGTCGGGACCAGCCGGACCTATGCCGAAGTCGGCTATCTTCGGCTCAATCGCAATATCAGCTCGGCCATCGAAGACCTGCGCGACCGCGAGGAGGTGCGCTTTGCCGGGCGGGTCGGGTTTGCCCGGTACTGGTCTATCTTCGGTTCTGGCGTGGTCGATCTGACCAGCACCAACGAGGATCCCACCGCCGTTGGCGCCGATGGCTTCCAGCCGGTCCGCACCCGGCTTGGCGTGGCCTATCAGGACGATTGCATCGATCTCGATTTCACCTGGCGCCGTGACTATGTGGCGACCGGTGACGCACGAAAAGGCAATACCTTTGAAGTGCACTTCGCCCTGCGCAATCTTGGCTTCCGTTGATAGGGGCGACTGGCGCATTGGCAGTCCTGCTCAAGTGCGCTATCCGCCCGGCAAGCAGGCGCCATGCTCAGCTTGGGTTAAGCCGGATCGTCCCAATGGGCGCGGCAGGTCCGGCAGGCATTGGCCAGCCGTTTTTGGGAATTGAAACACGGTGAAACTGACTTCGTCGCTTCGTACTTCGGCCCGCATGGCCATGGCTCCGCTCGTCGGCATCGCCCTCACGCTGGGCGGCACGGTAAATGCGCAGGATGCCTCGGGCGCGCTCAAGCTGCCGGACAATCCGCAGTTTTTCGCCAAGGAAGACCCCAACAACCGCAAGGCCAAGGTGGTCATCAATGGTGAAGTTATCACCGGCACCGATGTCGATCAGCGTGTCGCGCTGATCGTCGCGGCCAGTGGCAACAAGATCGGTGACGAGGAATTGCAGCGCCTGAAGCTGCAGGTCATGCGCAACCTTATGGACGAAACGCTGCAGATCCAGGAAGCCAAGATCCAGGACGTGACGATCGACGATGCAGAAGTCGATCAGACCTATGCCCGCGTCGCCAGCCAGAACTTCGGCCAGGATCTGAAGGCGATGGACGCCTATCTTACCAGGATCGGTTCGTCGCCGGCCTCGCTGAAGCGGCAGATCCGCGGCGAATTGTCATGGCAGCGCCTGCTGCGCCGCAATGTCCAGCCCTTCGTCAACGTGTCCGACGAAGAAGTGCGCGACGTGATCAAGCGGATGCAGGAATCCAAGGGCACCGAAGAATACCGCGTCGGTGAGATCTTCCTATCGGCCACCGACGAGAACAAGCCCGCGGTGTTCGAAAACGCCAAGAAGATCGTCGAGCAGCTCAAGCAGGGCGGCTCGTTCCAGGGCTACGCCAGGCAGTTTTCCGAAGCCTCGACCGCAGCGGTTGGCGGCGATCTGGGCTGGATCCGCGTCGGACAACTGCCGACCGAGCTGGGCACTGCCCTGACCAGCATGCAGCAGGGACAGCTGGCCGGACCGGTTGAGACGCGCGGCGGCTTCTCCATCATGCTGCTGATCGACAAGCGCCAGGTGCTGACTGCCGATCCGCGTGATGCCCTGCTCAGCCTCAAGCAGGTTTCGATCAGCTTCCCCAAGGGAACGACCCAGCCCCAGGCAACAGCCAAGGCCAAACAGTTCGCCGAAGCGATGCAAGCCGCACGTGGCTGCGGAACGGTCGATGCAATCGCTGCCGGGTTAGGCGCAGAGGTGGTCACCAACGAACAGATGAAGGCACGCGACTTGCCGGCTCAGCTGCAGCCAATGGTCCTAGGTCTGACGCTGGGTGAAACCACGCCGCCGTTCGGTTCGATCGAAGACGGTGTGCGCGTGCTGATGCTGTGCGGACGTGACGATCCGAAGTCGGCAGCGGAACCCAATTTCGAGGAAATCCAAGCCCAGATCGAAGATGAGCGCGTCAACAAGCGCGCCCAGACTTATCTGCGCGACCTGCGCCGCGACGCGATCATCGATTACGATTGATGCCGGCCGCCCCGCTCGCTGTGTCGCTGGGCGATCCGGCGGGCGTGGGACCTGAACTGATAGCGGCGGCGTGGGCTGAACGCGAAAATCACGGTTTGCCGACGTTCTTTGCGGCTGGCGGTGCGGATCTGATCCGTGCTGCTGCGCACAGCCGCGGCCTTACGCTGCCGGTCGTGGAGATTTTTCATCCTTTCGAAGCGATGGACTGCTTTGACCGCGCCCTGCCCGTGCTGGCCGGCGCCGACGGCGACTATACACCCGGCGCGCCCGATCAGGACGGCGCCCGACTGGCACTGGCATCGCTGACTGAGGCGACCCGGCTGACCGTCGACGGCGGGGCCGAAGCGCTGGTGACTGGCCCGATCCACAAGGCGCGGCTGGCTGAAGTCGGCTTTGACTTTCCCGGTCAGACCGAATTTGTCGCGGCCGCCTGTGACGTGCACGAAGGCGACGCGGTTATGATGCTGGCCGGGCCGCATCTTCGAACTGTGCCGCTGACCGTGCACATCGCGCTGGCACAAGTAACCGCGTCACTGAGTGAGGCCTTGATCGAGCGCAAGGGACGGATCGTGGCGATGGCGCTGATGCGCGATTTCGGTATCGCCGCGCCCCGCATTGCTGTTGCCGCGCTCAATCCGCACGGGGGAGAGGAAGGCCGCATGGGCGACGAGGAAGCGCGCCTGATCCAGCCGGCGATCGAGCGCCTGCAGGCTGAAGGCATTGCCATCGACGGGCCCTTTGCCGCCGACGGCCTGTTCGCCCCGCGCCAGCGCAACAGCTTCGACGTGGCGCTGTGCATGTATCACGACCAGGCATTAATTCCGTTGAAGGCGCTCGATTTCGATCAGGGCGTCAACGTCACGCTGGGTTTGCCGATCATCCGCACCAGCCCCGATCACGGCACGGCCTTCGGCATCGCTGGCAAGGGCATTGCCGATCCCGGGGCAATGATTGCCGCGATCCGCATGGCCGGGGACTGCGCCGAGCGGCGGTTTGGCGTTTAGCCTGACCATCCTCTAAGAGGCAGGCGTGAATTCAGATCTGCCACCCTTGCGCGACGTCATCGCCCGCCACGGCCTCACCGCTTCGAAAGCGCTGGGCCAGAACTTCCTGTTCGATGAACACCTGCTCGACCGGATCGCAGCGATACCGGGCAAGCTTGACGGCGCGCAGGTGCTTGAGATCGGCCCCGGTCCGGGCGGCCTGACGCGCGCCCTGCTGCGCGGCGGGGCGCAGGTCACCGCGATCGAAATGGACCGCCGCTGCCTGCCGGCACTGGCCGAACTGGGCGAGGCCTTCCCCGGCCGCCTGCGCGCGATCGAAGGCGATGCCACCAAGGTCGATCACGGCATCGACGGCCCCTACCACGTCGTTGCCAACCTGCCCTACAATGTCGGCACCGCCTTGCTGGTCGGCTGGCTGAGCGGGCAGGACTGGCCTCCGCGCTGGGCCAGCCTGACTCTGATGTTCCAGCTGGAAGTTGCGCAGCGGATCGTCGCCGAAGCCGGGAGCAATGCCTATGGCCGCCTTGCCGTGCTGGCGCAGTGGCGCGCCGCGGCGAAGATCGCGATGAAGGTCCACCGCAGCGCGTTTACCCCGCCGCCAAAGGTGATGAGCGCCGTGGTCCACATCACCCCGTCAAAGATGCCGGAAGGCGTTTCGGCGCGCATTTTGGAACGCGTCACCGAGGCAGCCTTCGGCCAGCGCCGCAAGATGCTGCGTCAGAGCCTCAAGGGCCTGCCCGGCGCGCTCGACGCACTGGCGGCGCTTGGCATAGACCCGCAGCGCCGCGCCGAGACGCTCAGCGTCGCCGAATTCGTCGCCATTGCCCGCATCCTGGCTGCAGTCTGACCGCTTGTGCCCTGACTGCTTGCGCGTTTCCAAAAGCAGTGCAAAAATATCCGCGATGGTATGACACGGACCGTGCAGCCGGCGCTGTATCGGCCAAGGGGAAGCCGATCGATGCGCATTCGAACCCTTTGCATCCTTCCGCTGCTGGCCATGCCTGCCGGTTGCGACCAGCTGTTTGCCGATGTCGTGCACCAGCCGCAATCGGTGGTGCTTAACCAGCTGCACTACATGCCCAACGCCGCCAACCTGATGGAAATGCCTCGGCGGTTCCCCAACACGGCGATGCGGATCGACAGCGGCGACGGGGTGATCAACTGGACCTATGCGATTGGCGGGCAGGATTCCTGCCGGTTCACTGCGCATGTTGCCAAGGAGGGCGAGGACCGTTCGACCGTGTGGACCACGATCGAAGACATCAGTCCGGGTGGAGAGGGCTATCTCTGCGGTTCGATCAATGTCGCCGGCAAGGAGAGCGTGGCGGCAACACTTGAAGGACGCGCGGGTGACCGGATGAAGGTCGAAAAGGAACTGGCTCTCGTGATGGTCGGCAACATGGCCTCGGTCCAGAAATCGCTGGGCAAGCAGATCGTCGACATGGCGCCGAAGAAAATGGATTGCCGTGAATATGGCAGCACCGAAATGCAGGACGCGTGCCGAACGCGCGAGTTCCTGCGCGAACACGAACGGCAACAGCCGGCGCGGTGATGCCCAGCGCGGCGGTCAACCCGCCAGGTCAGACCCAGTTGAGCAAGGCGCGGATCATGAAGACAACACCTGCCAGCCCGCAGGCCGCAAGGAACAGCTTGTCATGAAAGGCGAACTGCTTTGCCGGCTCTGCGCTTTTTGCCGCGCCGAAGGCGCTTCTCTGGACCAGCGTTCCGCTCCGTAGTGCTTCCACATCGAGCCGGTCCTGCAGCACCACCCCGAAGCGGTCCGCGCGATTCCAGCGGACCTGGCCGACCAGCACGGCACGGCCCAGTACGACTTCGACAATTTCTCCCCGCGGCGGCACCCGGCTGGCGGTCATCGACAGCCCGCGCGAGGACGCGTCGATCAATCGCGCATCGTGTTCACCGGCGCGCCAACGGACCCGTGCGGGCCGCATTACTGGCTTTCGTTCTTCGCGTTTATTTGCAGCGGCGACCATTTTTCGGTTCCATTTTTGGACCTTCGCCGCGGCCATATCGCGCGCCGCTTATAACATCGTTAACGCGGCGCTAGACACGTTCAGCCCTGCTTGCGGATCTGTCGCCAGTGGTGCAGCAGCGGCTCGGTATAGCCGCTGGGCTGCTCGACGCCTTTGAACACCAGGTCAAGCGCGGCGCGGAAAGCCGGTTTGTCCTCGTTACCGGTCAGCGGCTCGTAGAGCGGATCGCCTGCATTTTGCGCGTCGACCTTGGCCGCCATGCGACGCAGACTGTCCATGACCTGCGCTTCGGTGCAGACGCCGTGCAGCAACCAGTTGGCCATGTGCTGACTGGAAATGCGCAGCGTCGCGCGGTCTTCCATCAGGCCGACGTCGTTGATATCGGGCACCTTTGAACAACCCACGCCCTGGTCGATCCAGCGCACGACATAGCCGAGCAGGCCCTGCGCATTGTTGTCGAGTTCCTCGCGCACTTCATCTTCCGAGAAGTTTTGCCCCGTTGCCAGCGGCACGGCCAGCAGTTCTTCGACCGAAGGAGTCGGCTTGGCGGCAAGGTCGCGCTGGGCATCGAAAACGCCGACCTGGTGATAATGCATCGCGTGGAGCGTCGCGGCGGTGGGCGACGGCACCCAGGCGGTGTTGGCGCCCGAGCGCGGGTGCGCGATCTTCTGGATCATCATGTCGTGCATCATGTCCGGCGCGGCCCACATGCCCTTGCCGATCTGCGCCTTGCCCGACAGCCCGCAGGCCAGCCCGATCTGGACATTGCGCGCCTCATAGGCGGCGATCCACCCGCTCTGCTTCATCGCGCCCTTGCGGATCATCGGCCCGGCCCGCATCGAGGTGTGGATTTCGTCCCCGGTCCGGTCGAGGAAGCCGGTATTGATGAAGACAATCCGGTCCTTCACTGCATGGATGCACGCGGCAAGGTTGGCCGAGGTACGGCGTTCCTCGTCCATCACGCCGACCTTGACGGTGTGGCGCGGCAGGCCGAGCAAGTCCTCGACGGCATCGAACAGGTCGTTGGTGAAGGCGCACTCCTCAGGCCCGTGCATCTTGGGCTTGACGATGTAGATGCTCGCTTCCCGGCTGTTGCGGTACTTGCTCAGTCCGGTCACGTCGTGCGCGCCGATCGCGCTGGTCACCACGGCGTCGAGCACGCCTTCAGGGATCTCGCTGCCATCAGCCAGCAGCACGGCCGAGTTGGTCATCAGGTGGCCGACATTGCGCACGAACAGCAGGCTGCGGCCGGGCAGAACCAGTTCGTTGCCGTCCGCGCCGGTCCAGCGGCGGTCTTCGGCCAGCGTGCGGGTCAGGGTCTGTCCGCCCTTGGCAAAGGTATCGGCCAGATCGCCGCGGATCACGCCAAGCCAGTTGCGATAGGCGGCCAGCTTGTCTTCGGCATCGACCGCGGCGACCGAATCCTCAAGGTCGCAGATCGTGGTCAGCGCGGCTTCGAGCACGACGTCGGCGATTCCGGCGCGGTCGGTCCGGCCGATCGGGTGATCGCGGTCCAGCACCAGTTCGATATGCAAGCCGTGGTGCGCAAAGAGCAGGCCACCGGGGCGCTGGCCGCAATAATGGCCCGGATCGCACAGCGGCGGCACGCCCTCACCGTCCCAGTCGGACCAGCTCATGCCATCAAGCGGCAGCGCCAGATCGAGGAAAGCACGCGCTGCGATGATGACGGCTTCACCGCGGACCGGATCATAGTCCCCCGGACGGGCCGGGGGCGCGTCAAGCGCGTCTGTGCCGTAATAGGCGTCATAGAGGCTCCCCCAGCGGGCATTGGCCGCATTGAGCAGGAACCGCGCGTTGAGCACCGGCACCACCAGCTGCGGCCCGGCCATGGTAGCGATTTCGCGGTCGACGTTCTGGGTTGCAATTTCGAATGGCGCAGGTTCGGGCACCAGATAGCCGATTGCAGCCAGAAAGGCCTTGTATTCGGCCATGTCGATCGGCTTGCCGGCCCGCTCCATATGCCAGGCATCGATCTGCGTCTGCAAGTCTTCGCGCTTGGCCAGCAGCGCGCGATTGCGCGGAACGAAGCGATCAAGCAGCCCGGCAAAGTCCCGCCAGAATGCGGCGAACTCGCGGCCCAGCGGGGCCAGCACTTCGGCTTCGATAAAGCCCGCCAGAGCGGCATCGATGCGCAGTCCGTTCTTCTCAACCCGATCGCTCATTCCATCCTCGCACAGCCATGATCGCGGCTCCACCCAGCAGTGTGGCCCCAATGTGTCAACGATTCCGGGGAGGAACGCCCGGGCCTATGCCGCAGTTGCGAAGACTTGGCAACGGCTGCGGCGACAGGGGGTTGGAGACACTGTGCGGCTCGGCTAGAGACGGTTTCATATGCAACAGATTTCGCCTTCGGAACGCGCCCTGATCGCCGGCGTCGATGCCGCGCCGATGCTCGGCCAGGTACTGGCGTGGAGCGCGATCAACACCGGCACCGGCAACCGCGAGGGCCTGGCCCGGCAATGGGACGCGCTGGCCGCGGCGTTCGCGGATCTGCCCGGCACGGTCGAAGCGGCCCATCCCGCCCCAGTCAAGGCGGTCGCGCCCGATGGGACCGAGCGCGAGGTCGTCAACGGATCGCATCTGGTGCTGCGGGTCCGCCCCGCTGCGCCGCGGCGCTTCCTGCTGACCGGGCATATGGACACCGTATTCCCCGCCGATCATGCATTTCAGCAAACCGTGTGGCGCGATGCCCAGACCCTGAACGGACCGGGCGTGGCCGACATGAAGGGCGGGATCGCGGTGATCCTCGCCGCGCTTAAGGCGTTTGAGCACAGCGCGGGCGCTGCGGCGACTGGCTATGACGTGCTGATCAATGCCGACGAGGAAACCGGCAGCCTGTCCTCCGCGCCGCTGATCGCCGAGCTCGCCAAGGGCAAGGTCGCGGCGCTGACCTATGAACCATCGGCCTTGCCCGACGGCACCCTGGCCGGCGCGCGCGCGGGCAGCGGCAACTACAGTGTCGTGGTCACCGGACGCTCGGCCCACGCCGGGCGCAATCCCGAGGACGGGCGCAACGCGGTGGTCGCGGCGGCGGCACTGGCGGTTCGCCTGAAAGCGATCGCGCGCGATGGCCTGTCGGTCAATCCGGCGCGGATCGACGGGGGCAGTGCCAACAACGTCGTCCCCGATCACGCCGTGTTGCGCTTCAACATCCGCCCGCGCAGCACCGAGGACGCCGCCGCGTTCGATCACTATTTTGCCGCTCTGCTGGCCGAATTGAGCGCGGCGCACGACGTGAGCATGCACAGCCACGGCAGCCTCTCGCGCCCGCCCAAACCGCTCGACGCCAAGGCCGAAAAGCTGTTCGGCCTGGTCGAGGAATGCTCTGCGCTGCTCGGCCAGCCGATCGGGCGGATCGCCTCGGGCGGGGTCTGCGACGGCAACAACATCGCCGCCTGCGGGGTTCCCGTGGTCGATACCATGGGGGTCTGCGGCGGCGCGATCCATTCACCGGACGAGTTCCTGCTCGTCCCCAGTCTTGAGCACCGCGCACAACTGTCCGCGCTGGTGCTGCATCGCCTTGCCACCGGAGCACCCCTTTGACCCATATTATCCGCGCCGCGACCGAAGCGGATCTGCAGCACCTCTACGAGATGGCCAAAAGCACTGGCGGCGGCTTCACCAACCTGCCGCCAGATCGGAAAGCGCTGACCGCCAAGCTGGAACGCGCGGCGGCGGCCTTTGCCCGCGGCGGAGACGAGGTGAATGACGACATGTTCGTCTTCATGCTGGAAGACACGGCGACCGGCGATGTGCGCGGCACCTGTCAGGTGTTTTCCGCCGTCGGCCTGAAAGGGCCGTTCTATTCCTACCGCATCGGGGCGCTGACCCAGCATAGCGAGGAACTGGGCCGTACTTTCCGCGCCGATATCCTCAACCTGTCGACCGACATGGAAGGCCTGTCCGAAGTCGGCGGCCTATTCCTCCATCCGGGCGAGCGCTCGGGCGGGCTTGGGATGCTGCTCGCGCGCAGCCGCTATCTGTTCATCCGCAACCACCGCAACCGCTTCGCTGAGAAGACCTTCGCCGAACTGCGCGGGGTGATCGACGAGGCCGGGGGATCGCCGTTCTGGGACGGGGTCGCAGGGCGCTTTTTCGGGATGAATTTCCAGGAAGCGGATGAATTCAATGCCAAGCATGGCAATCAGTTCATCGCCGACCTGATGCCCAAGCATCCGGTCTATATCGCGATGCTGACCGACCATGCCCGCGCCGTCATCGGCGTGCCCCATCCCTCGGGCCGCGCCGCAATGCGGATGCTTGAGAACGAGGGCTTTGCCTGGGAAAACTATGTCGACATCTTCGACGGCGGACCGACGATGACCGCACGCACGGACCAGATCCGGTCAGTGCGCGAGGCAGTCGATGCAGAGGTGCGCGCCATCGATGACAAGCTTGGCGATCACAAGGGCGGCGAAAAGCGCCTGGTCGCGGTGGGCAAGATGATCGATTTCAAGGTGGCCTATGGCTGGGTCGATGCACGGGATGAAGGCATCGCCGTCGATCCGGCCTGTGCCGCCGCGCTGGGCATCGAGCCCGGCATGACGATCACCCACGTGGCGCGGTGGTGACCATGACAGCGGTGGAAATCAACTTCGACGGGATCGTCGGGCCGAGCCACAACTATGCCGGGCTCAGCCTGGGAAATCTGGCTTCCGCCAGCCACGGCGGCGATGCCTCTTATCCCCGTGCCGCAGCGCTGCAAGGCCTGGCCAAGATGCGCCACAACATGGCGCTGGGGCTGGTGCAGGGCTTCTTCCTGCCCCAGCCCCGGCCCAATGCCGCGTTCCTGACCGCGATCGCCGCCGACGGCAACGAGGACCGCCGCCTGCTCGCCGCGGCATGGTCGGCCAGCTCGATGTGGACCGCGAACGCCGCTACCGTTTCCCCCGCCGCGGATACCGCCGATGGCCGCTGTCACCTGACCGTGGCCAATCTGGTGACCATGCCGCACCGTTCGCAGGAATGGCCCGACACACTCCGTCAACTGCGCCTGGCCTTTGCCAACGTAGCGGCGTTCGCGGTGCACGAACCGGTTCCGCCATGCTTCGGCGACGAGGGCGCCGCCAATCATATGCGCATGTGCGCCAATCACGGCGCGCCGGGGATCGAGATCTTCGTCTATGGCAAAAGCGGCGGAGCCTTTCCCGCGCGCCAGCACGAGCAGGCCAGCCGCGTGGTCGCACGGCGCCACGGTCTCGATCCGGCGCGCACCCTATTTGTCGAGCAGAATGCCGCTGCAATCGCTGCCGGGGCGTTCCACAACGATGTCGTAGCCGTCGCCAATGAGCGCGTGCTTTTCACGCATGAGCTGGCCTTTGCCGATCCGGACGGGACCTATGCCGCGATCCGCGCTGCCCTTCCCGAGGCGGAGATCGTCATCGTCCCGGCTGACGCTGTAAGCCTGGCCGACGCCATTGCCTCTTACCTGTTCAACGCCCAGCTCCTGACTTTGCCGAGCGGTGAGATGGCGCTTATCATTCCGCTGGAAGGCTGGGAGCACCCGCGGGTGCGCGCCTGGCTCGACGGGATGCTCGCCTCGAACGGTCCAATCCGCCGGGTCCTGCCGGTCGACGTGCGTCAGTCGATGGCCAACGGGGGCGGCCCCGCTTGCCTGCGTCTGCGTGTCGTGGCCGATCCGGCCGCGATCGATCCGCGTTTCCTGCTGGATCCGGTTAAGGCCAATCGCATCGAGGCAGTGATCGCAGCGCATTGGCCGGAGAGCATCGCGCCCGACGAACTGGGGACTGAGGCTTTGGCAGAAAAGGTTAACGCTGCCCGCGCCGCTCTGCTGGCGGAACTGGATCTTTCCGTGCTTTCCTGAGCCGATTGTCGCTAATATTTACACTTGCCAATCTGTTAACCAGCGCTTTGCGCCGCAACCGGGGACTGGCATGGTCGTTGCTACGACTCATGTCCAAGGAAAGTCTCCCCATGCTTCGCAAGATCAGCCGCCTGTTCGTGATCAAGACTCGCTTTGAAGCGTGCCTGATCATCTACGCGCTTGGCCTCGGCGCGATCGAGCGGGGCAAGGTCTATCTCGATGTCTTTCCGGGCGTCGGTGGTTGGCTGCTGATGGCCGCCTGCACCGGATCGGTGTTCCTGGCCGGAGCCAAGATCTTCGACTGCATCGCTCACGAAAAGCGCATCAAGGATCACCCCGAAACGGTTTTCTGATGTAGTGTGGCCATCGACTGGTCGTAAATTGGCTCGGGCCGGTGCGAGAATGCTGCCGGTCGAGAACCGGCGCGCGGCGACCTGCTAGGTCGTGAGCACCGGAAGCGCAGAACGGTAGCGTTCGCAGCCCGGCATCAGTCAATTTACGGACGGTCGAAGGTGGGGGTTTCTGTTGCTACGTACCCCCGGACGCCCGGTTTCCGATTCTGTTACCCGGTTCGGTCCGAACCGTGCTTTCGCTTTGTAAGATCAGGCCGTTAGGCCGTCAGGTTACGCGGCGAGAGCAAGTGCTTCGTTGTCGTTGGCACTTGTGAGTTTTGAGCCTTGATCGGGTTACTCAGCCCGGGTGAAAACTGCGCTTTTCAACACACGTCGATCCTAGTTCGGCCCCGTCATTACCCCTGCGACAACAGGGCCCCTGCCAAGGCAGGGTAGTAATGGTGGAGCCGCCGGGTACCGCCCCCGGGTCCGCTGCGCCTAGTACACGCAACAATTTATCACCATAGCCGGGCGAACCCGGCAGGACCGATATAGGGGGCCTGCGGACGAAAGGAAAGGGGCGGAAGCCGCAGCGCGGCCCCGCCCCAAATCCAAACAGCTGATTTGGCTTATTTCTTCAGAGAATCGCGAATTTCAGCAAGCAATTCGACTTCGGTTGGGCCAGCCGGCGCGGCAGGTGCGGAAGGCATCGCCCGGTTGGCGGCGCGAACGATCTGGAAGATCACGAAGGCCATGATCAGGAAGTTGATCACCGCGGTGATGAAACTGCCATAGGCGAGTACATTGGCCCCAGCCTTGCGCGCGGCGTCGAGCGGGGTACCGGGCGCGACATCGCCGCTGAGCACAATGTACTTGCTGGAGAAATCGAGCCCGCCGAAAATCTTGCCGACCACCGGCATGATCAGATCATCGGTCAGCGAAGTAACGATCTTGCCGAAGGCTGCGCCGATGATCACGCCGACGGCCAGATCGAGCACATTGCCTTTGGCGATGAATTCCTTGAATTCCGACATCATGCCCATTGTGCGTCCCCATTCTTCATTAACCCTGCATTGGGTGCTGCCACAATTGGCATAGCGTCACAACAACCGATTGCTGTCACATAATTGCGGGCGAGTCCTTGCGCGCCTTGTGGCTATCACTACATTCGCGGACATGGGCGGTTCGTCCCGCCGGAGAGAAGGAACGCACTGATGGTTGACCGTTTTTCGAGCATCCTGCCCCGCGCCGCCATTGTGGCCGTCGCTTCGCTCACTCTGGCCGGGTGCGGCATCAATTCTGTTCCGACGGCCGAAGAAAACGCCAAGGCCAAGTGGGCCGATGTCGAAAGCTCGTACCAGCGCCGCGCCGATCTGGTCCCCAACCTGGTCGAAACCGCCAAGGCTGCCGCAGCCTCTGAAACCACCATTCTGACCAATGTCACCAACGCCCGCGCCGCCGCGACCTCGATCAATATCCGGACCGAAGACCTGTCCGATCCGGCGACCTTCGAGAAGTTTCAAAATGCCCAGAATCAGCTGACCCAAGCTCTGGGCCAGCTGCGCACCGTGGTCGAAAACTATCCCCAGTTGCAGAGCCAGGCCCGCTTTGCCGACCTGATGGCCCAGCTTGAAGGGACCGAAAACCGGATCAACGTTGCCCGCACCCGCTACAACGAGGCCGTGCAATCGTACAACACCACAATCCGCACCTTCCCTGACGCGATCGGCGCCAAGATTTTCTACGGCGCCAAGCCGATGGTGCCGTTCAAGGCCGATCCCGCCGCAGCAAACGCGCCGAAGGTCAACTTCGACATGGCCCCGGCACCGACTGCGGCGAAGCCGGGCGCCAACGACAACGCCGCTGCACCCGCGTCTTCAGCTGCCGCTCAGTAAGCGGGATTGACAGGAGACGCGGCCATGCGGCCCGCTCTGACCTCCGCTCCGCTGGTGCGGCTGCTGCTTGCCCTGATCGCCATGGTGCTGGCCTCGGCCGCCACCATGGCCAGGGCCGAACTGCCTGCGCGGCCCACCGGCCCGATCCTTGACGCCGCGTCGATCCTCCCCGACGCCAAGGAAGCCGCGCTCGACCGCAAGCTGCGCGATTACAATTTGCGCACCGGCAGGGCCCTCATGGTTGTCAGCGTGACAAGTTTGGATGGCGAGGACGTCGCGACCTATGCCAACAACCTTGGCCATGCCTGGGGCGTTGGCGGCAAGGACAGCGACCAGGGCCTGATCTTTCTCGTCGCCCCGACCGAGCGCAAGGTTCGGATCGAAACCGGCTATGGGCTTGAGCAGTACTTGCCCGACGTCCTCGCCTCGCGGATCATCCGCGATCATGTGACCCCTAGATTCAAAGCTGGCGACATGCCCGGCGGGATCGATGCCGGCATCGATGCAATCACCGCCCAGCTTGACCGTGATCCGGCCGACGCCAAGGCGGTTGCCGAAGCGGCCAAGGCTGCCGCTGCGCAGCGCAGCGCTGACAGCGGCGGCTCGGGCATCGCTGGCGTCGTTTTCTGGTTGATCCTGATGATCGTGCTGATCTCGTTCTTCAACCGGCGCGGTCGGCGCGGCTATCGCCGCAGCGGGATCGACCCGGGCATCATCCTGTGGGGGATTTCCGAGGCGATGCACCATGGCCGCGGCGGTGGTGGTTCCGACTGGGGCGGCTTCGGCGGTGGCGGCGGTGGCGGAGGTGGTTCCGACTGGGGCGGCTTCGGCGGCGGCGATTTCGGCGGCGGCGGGGCTTCGGGGGATTGGTAATGGCCGGCGCAGCACATCATCTGAGCGACGATGACCGGGCCGCGATTTCTGCCGCGGTCGAAGCGGCCGAGAGCAAGAGTTCGGGCGAGATCGTGACGATCGTCTCGGACCGCTCCGATGGCTATTTCGACGTTGCTCTGGCCTGGTCGGCGCTGGTCGCCATGACGGCGCTGACCGTGCTGTCGCTGCTGCCGGATTTCTACCTTGGCCTGATCGACCGCGTGCTCGGTCGCTGGAGCCACGAGTGGACGCCGCGGGCGGTGCTGGTCCTTGCGACCTGCGCGGCCATCGCCAAGTTCCTCGGCATGTTGCTGCTCCAGCTGTGGCGTCCGCTGCGGATGTGGCTGGTACCGCGCTTCGTCAGCAATCCGCGCGTCCGCGCCCGCGCCGTCACCCTGTTCCGCGTCGGGGCCGAGCGCCGCACGACCGGGCGCACCGGCATCCTGATCTACCTCAGCCTGGCCGAACACCGCGCCGAGATCGTCGCCGACGAGGCGATCGCCAGCAAGGTTTCCCCCGAAGTCTGGGGCGAGGCGATGGCGGCGATGCTGGTCGAGCTGCGCGCCGGGCGGATCGGCGCCGGCATGGCTGCGGCCGTGGCCAAGGTCGGCGACGTGCTCGCACAGCACCTGCCCCGGGCCGAGGACGACAAGAACGAATTGCCCGACCGGGTGATCGAAGTCTAAGCCGCGGGCATGGATTCGGAAGAAGAGCGCACCGTCTGGGCGGGCAAGTTCATCGCTGCCAAGGTCAAGGGCAAGTGGGAATACGTCAGCCGCACCCGCGGGATCAAGGCGGCGGTGATCCTGGCCATTGACGCCGAGGACCACGTCATCCTGGTCGAACAGTTCCGCGTGCCGCTGGGCCGCCCGGCAATCGAGTTTCCCGCCGGCCTGATCGGCGACCACGGCGAGGACGAGGACGCCACCCAGGCCGCCAACCGCGAGCTGGAGGAAGAGACCGGCTACCGCGCCGCGCGGATGGACGTCATTGGCGAGTTCTACTCCTCCCCCGGCATGGTCACCGAAAGCTTCACCCTGCTGCGCGCCCACGATCTCACCCAGGTCGGCCCCGGCGGCGGGGTGGACGGCGAGGACATCACGGTCCATCGTGTCCCCGTGGCAGGAATCGCCGACTTCATTGCAGCATCGCGGGAACGCGGGCTGGGCATCGACGTGCGGCTGCTGATGCTGCTCGGTACGGACATTGTGAGAGGACGATAAGATGGCAGGACGGGTTGCAGGCAAGAAGGCGCTGGTCACCGGCGCAGCGCAGGGCCTGGGCGCAGCGCAGGCGCGGATGCTGTGCCGCGAGGGCGCGCAGGTGCTGCTCGCCGATATCAACGATGAGCTGGCCACCAATGTCGCCAACGCGCTCAATGAGGAGTTCGGCCCGGCCCACGCCCTCGCCTGCCATCTCGACGTGACCCAGCCCGACCAGTGGGAAGCCGCGGTCGAGCTGGCCCGCGATGCCTTTGGCGGGCTGTCGATCCTGGTCAACAACGCCGGCATCGGGGTGCGCGGCAATATCGAGACCGCGACGCTGGACGACTGGCACCGCGGCTTCGCGGTCAACGTCGATTCGGTCTTCCTCGGCTGCCAGAAGGCGCTGGGGCTGATGAAGGATACCCAGCCCGGCTCGATCGTCAACATCTCCTCGATCGCCGGGCTGATCGCCAGCGACACCATGCCCGGCTACAACGCCAGCAAGGCGGCGGTGTGGATGCTGAGCAAGTCGGTTGCCCTCTACTGCGCCAAGATGGGCTGGGACATCCGCAGCAACTCGGTCCACCCGACCTTCATCGATACCCCGATCCTCGACGGCATGGTCGCCTCCACCGGCAAGCCCAAGGACGTGATCATGGACAAGCTGGCCCGCCAGATCCCGCTCAAGCGCGTCGGCCACCCCGACGACATCGCCTATGGCGTGCTCTACCTCGCCAGCGACGAAAGCCGCTTCGTTACGGGGGCCGAGCTCAAGATCGACGGCGGCATCAGCGCGATGTAGGCGCCCGTCCGGGCTCCGAAGTTCACAAACCTGACAGGGTGCTGGCGGGGGAAATCCACGCCCTCACCGTCGCGCCCCCTTCCCCCTTTCGTCATCCCGGACTTGATCCGGGATCCAGCGCACAAAGGAACGTCGTCGCATCGCGACGGCCCTGTTCGTGCGGACTGGATCCCCGCCTGCGCGGGGGTGAGGAAGTAGGGCGCGGGAAATCCACCCCCTCACCGCCACGCCGTCAGCGGCCAGGCGCCGTCGTTGGCGGCGAGCAGCGATTCGCGCTCGGCCGCGGTGGCCAGGCCGAAGGCGGCGCGGTAATAGAGCGCCAGCCGCGCCGCGCGGGCCTCGCCCCACACCGCCGCGCGCCGTTCGGCAAAGTCCGCCTCCTCCGGGGTCAGGGTGCGGAACGCCGCCTCGACATCGGGCCAGGGCTCGCCGTCATCGGCCAGTGCGGGATCGGCGGGATCGGGCGCGATCGGATCGAATTCGTCGTCCACCGCCAGCCGGAACCACTCGGCGGCAAAGTGCGGCGGCGCCGGCCAGTTGGTCAGCATCCGGCCGCGCGCCTCGTCGAAAGCCAGCCGGTAGAACCCCACGTTGAGCAGCTGCGCCTCGGTCGCCGGAAAGCCCATGTCGTCGACCGTGTCCTCCAGCGGCGGGGGGATCGCGGGATCCTCGGCAACAGGCCCTCCCCCAACCCCTCCCGCAAGCGGGGAGTCGCAGACGGCGCCCTGCGCCAGCGGAGCGAGACTTGCGTCGCCATCGGCGGCGCTAGTCGCAGCGGGGAGGGTTTCCACCGCCAGCGCCTCGCCCCGCTCGGCCCGGTCCAGCGCCGCGTCCCAGTCCGCCGCCACCGCCGCGGTGACCTCGGGCGGGGCGGCCAGCCCCTGCTCGACCAGCACCTGGCGGTTCTGCGCGATCAGGCCGAGCAGCAGGCGGTTGTCATAGTGGCGCACCTCGCCCACCACTTCGCCGTGATAGACCAGCGGGCGCAGCTCGCCCTGCACCGCGCGGTCCCAGGCGAGGTCGACCAGATGCTCGGCGGCGAGCAGCCGCGCCGCGTCCCACGCCTGGGCAAAGCCGCGCGCATCGGCCCGCCGCCGCAAGGCATAGGCCGCCTCGCGGCTCATCCCCACCGCGCGCGCCGCCGCCGCCACCGACCCGCTGCCCGCCAGCGCCTCGAGAAAGTCCCGCTGCCGCTGCGGCGTCCACCCGTCACTGCGCTGGCGCGTGGGGACGAGCGGGGGGAGGATGATGTCTGGGGCGTCATCGCCATCTTGCGAACAAATGGGATGCTCAATCCCGCCACGTGCAGCCTCGTCCATGATCGATCTCCTTGCTGAGAGGAAAACCGGACATTTTGCAGATATTCGGGGTGTAGGAAAATTCTTCGAAGCCGAGTGGCACGCGAGCCCAAAAGATTGGAGGTGAGAACCCATCACTCCAATCCGACCTCTCAAAGGCCGCAGCTAATCTGCCTTAGACGGTCGGTGCCATGAATGATTGACGAGTTTCATATCCAATCTGGCAACACTTGAAACCTACACACAATATTGCCACGATAGCTCATGATAATCGGACCGCATCTCCTATCAGCGCGCGCATTGAAGAAGCTTACGAGGGTTTTTCTCTGCGGCCCAGGCATTGGTGGCGCGAACTACCGGATTCGCGAATTTGCTAGAGATGTTTTGTCACGACTGCCCAACGTAGAAGTTCACTATGGAGAAGACATCGAGAATCATTCAAAATTTAAGAAAAAAAGGCGAGATCTACAAACACTTGAATTAGAATTCGCTCACGCGGTAGATTTCACACTTCTAATACTCGAATCTCCTGGTTCTATGGCTGAGCTCGGCACTTTCAGCATGGTAAACAATATTCGAGGACGCCTTATTGTTCTTGTTACTTCGCAGTTTTATAAGGATAACAGCTACATAGCTCGAGGCCCGTTGAGTTTGATATCGAAAGATTTTCAGTCAAATGTCATTTATTTCGATCGGAACATTAATGAAGAGCTACGAAAACGAATTCTCTATCCATTAACGTTCTACAAATATGCTCACTACAAACTCGGATACCTATATCAAAGTCATATCGAAAATGCTTATAGGCAGCGTGAATACGGATCCTCTGACTACGAGAATTTTATCTTAAAAGTGAGGACGGAATATGAGGCGGCAGTTACTTACGTTGGAATTTCTGTTCTCGGCACTCCGACATTTCCAGAGCTTATCGCGTCAACAGCATTGTCACCGACGCAAGCATCTGATGCACTTCACCACCTGTATCAATCAAACAAGGTTTTGAAAGAATCAAGCGGCAGGTATCGTCCGTTAGCAGGCTTTGGCGATTTGATCTTTGATGGCTTCAGCACGACTTCAATCAGCGAGTCTCGTGCAAAATTCATCGCTGCACTTGACAGTTCAACTCTAAGCTAACACGAATATCCGGCATTCCTAGCATTTCCCGAAAGGGAGGCGTGGCGCACCGCCACGGGCACTGAAAGTACGCAGATGCCTTATTTAATAGTTAGTCAAAAGCAAATCTTTGCTTTCACCGAACTATTAAATAATCGAAGTTGATACGAAGTAGGAATGCAATGCGTGAGGGCGAATGCCAGGGTTGCTAGAGATATCGAAGGCGCTGGGATTCGCCCCACAACACATCTACTCGGTTGTGGCCACACGCGACTCGCAATATGTTGAAGCGAGAATTGCGAAGAGAGCGCCGTCAGTTGGGTTCCGCCTATTAAACATCCCAAAATCTGGCCTTAAAGGAATTCAAAGGCAGATTGCACGAGTATATCTTGCGCCGGTTCCTGTTGATGAGGCTGCTTTTGCCTATGTCAAGCGCCGAGGGGTTGTGGAGGCCGCCAGACGACTTTGCGGAGACAAATCGATTCTCAAAATTGATTTGAAGGATTTCTTCCCTTCTATCACTACGGAGCGCGTATTTGGCATGTACCGTAGCTTAGGACTCGATGCCGCGGCATCTAATATTTTGACGGAGCTATGTGTTTTAGACAATCACTTGCCGCAAGGTGCGCCAACCAGCCCTGCTATTTCAAACATAGTACTTCGTCCCCTTGATGAAATGCTAAGAAATATGTCTAATAAGTGGGAATTGACATACACGAGATATTGCGATGATATCTATTTCTCGCATCAAAAAAATTTCAATCATCCAGACTTTCTAATTTTGCTTCACAAAGTTATTACGGATGCGGGATTTTCAATAAATGACGATAAAACTCACTTCTATCCTCGAGGTGTCCCGAGAAAGACGCTTGGGCTATTAACTCACAACGAAACCCCGTCATTGCCAGGTTCTGTGAGACGGCGAATGAGGGCACAATTCCATCGTGGATCACGTAACATCGGATGGGGACAAGAGAACCTCATTAGGCTTCGCGGACATCTAGAATGGTACAAGGCTGTCTATGGAAAGAATGAAACCTATTTTCAATACAAGTCAGTCTTAGATACGATAACAAAAATTAGGATGCATATAAGTTACCAAAGTGCCTAATTCCACAAGTCCTCACGCAATACGAAGTCTTAAAGAGAACCAAGCGATAATTTGACAAGCTCAGGACAATGGTCATCGCCCTAGCGCCTCAGCAACGGGGCCAAATACCCCCCGGTGAACGACCGCTCATTCTTCGCCACCATCTCCGGCGTCCCCTCGGCGATCACCTCCCCGCCGCGCACCCCGCCCTCAGGCCCCAGGTCGACAATCCAGTCCGCCACCTTGATCACATCGAGGTTGTGCTCGATCACCACTACCGAGTTCCCGCCATCGACCAGCCGCTGCAGCACTTCCAAGAGTTTGCGCACGTCTTCGAAGTGCAGCCCGGTGGTCGGCTCGTCGAGGATGTAGAGGGTCTGGCCGGTTGAGCGGCGGCTGAGTTCCTTGGCCAGTTTAACCCGCTGCGCCTCGCCGCCGGACAGTGTCGTCGCCTGCTGGCCGACCTTGACGTAGCCCAGCCCGACCTCGTTGAGCATGTGCATCTTGTCGCGGATCGGGGGGACGGCCTTGAAGAATTCCTCGGCGTCCTCGATCGTCATGTCGAGCACGTCGGCGATCGACAGGCCCTTGAACTTTACCTCCAGCGTTTCGCGGTTGTAGCGCTTGCCGTGGCATTCCTCGCAGGTGACGTAGACGTCGGGGAGGAAGTGCATCTCGATCTTGATCAGGCCGTCACCCTGGCACACCTCGCAGCGGCCGCCCTTGACGTTGAACGAGAAGCGCCCCGGCTTGTAGCCGCGGGCCTGGGCCTCGGGCAGGCCGGCGAACCAGTCGCGGATCTGGGTGAAGGCGCCGGTATAGGTGGCGGGGTTGCTCCGCGGGGTGCGGCCGATCGGCGACTGGTCGATCTCGATCACCTTGTCGCAGAATTCGAGCCCGGTGATCTTGTCGTGCGGCCCGGCGACGACCCGCGCGCCGTTGAGCACCCGCGCCGCGCCGGCGTGGAGCGTGTCGAGCGTCAGGCTGCTCTTGCCGCTGCCCGAGACCCCGGTGACGCAGGTGAAGGTGCCCAGGGGGATCGAGACGGTGACGTCCTTGAGGTTGTTGGCCCGCGCGCCGTGGACGGTGAGCTTGTGGCCGTTGCCCTTGCGGCGCTTGGCCGGCACCGCGATGCTGCGGCGGCCCGAGAGGTATTGCCCGGTCAGGCTGTGCTCGGCGCTCAGGATATCCTGGAGATTGCCCTGCGCGACGATCTCGCCGCCGTGGACCCCGGCGCCCGGGCCGAGATCGACGATGTGATCGGCGGTGCGGATCGCGTCCTCGTCATGCTCGACCACGATAACCGTGTTGCCGAGATCGCGCAGACGGCGCAGCGTGGCGAGCAGCATATCGTTGTCGCGCTGATGGAGGCCGATGCTCGGCTCGTCGAGGACGTAGAGCACGCCGGAGAGGCCCGAGCCGATCTGGCTGGCGAGGCGGATGCGCTGGCTTTCCCCGCCGCTGAGCGTGCCGCTGGTCCGGTCGAGGTTGAGGTAATCGAGCCCGACGTTGTTGAGGAAGCCGAGCCGCTCGTTGATCTCTTTGAGGATCGCGCGGGCGATCTGGCGCTGCTGGTCGCTCAGCTGGGCGTCGAGCTGGCCGTACCAGTCGACCGCGGCGGCGACCGAGAGCCGGGTGATCGAGGAGATGTCCGCGCCCGCGACCTTGACCGAGAGCGCCTCGGGCTTGAGCCGCTTGCCCTCGCACACCTCGCACGGCTGCGCGGTCTGGAACTTGCCCAGCTCCTCGCGCATCCACGCGCTTTCGGTTTGCAGCAGGCGGCGGTTGAGGTTGCCGATCACCCCTTCGAAGGCCTTTTCGACCGTGTAGCTCTTGCGCCCGTCGATGAAGGTCAGCGGCACCTTGCGCCCGGCGGTGCCGTGGAGGATGACGATCCTGACCTCGACCGGGAGCTGGTCCCACGGGGTGTCGAGGCTGAAGCCGAACTCGGCCGCGAGGCTGGCCAGCACCTGCATGTAATAGGGCGACGGCGGGTTGCTCTTGGCCCAGGGCACCACCGCCCCCTGCTTGAGGCTCAGCGCCTCGTTCGGGACGACAAGCTGCGGATCGAACAGCAGCTTCTCCCCGAGCCCGTCGCAGGCCGGGCAGGCGCCCATCGGCGCGTTGAAGCTGAACAGCCGCGGCTCGAGGCTTTCGATGGTGAAGCCGGAGACCGGGCAGGCGAACTTTTCGCTGAAGACGATGCGGTTGGCCGGGACGCCGGCGCCCTTCATCGCGCCCCCGGTCTCCTCGCCCTCGCGCCCCGGGACCACACCGTCGGCGAGGTCGATATAGGCCAGCCCTTCGGCTAGCTTGAGCGCCTGTTCGAAGCTGTCGGCGAGCCGGGTCTCGATGCCTTCGCGCACCGCGATCCGATCAACCACCACTTCGATGTCGTGCTTGTACTTCTTGTCGAGCGCGGGGGCGTCCTCGATCGCATACATCTCGCCGTCGATCCGCACGCGGGTGTAGCCGGCCTTCTGCCACTCGGCCAGTTCCTTGCGGTACTCGCCCTTGCGCCCGCGCACCGCCGGGGCGAGCAGATAGGCGCGCGTCCCCTCGGGGAGCTGCATCACCCGGTCGACCATCTGGCTGACCGTCTGGGCGCTGATCGGCAGCCCGGTGGCGGGCGAATAGGGCACGCCGACGCGGGCCCACAGCAGCCGCATGTAGTCATAGATCTCGGTCACTGTGGCGACGGTGGAGCGCGGGTTGCGGCTGGTGGTCTTCTGCTCGATCGAGATTGCGGGGCTCAGCCCGTCGATATGCTCGACATCGGGCTTCTGCATCATCTCGAGGAACTGGCGGGCATAGGCCGACAGGCTCTCGACATAGCGCCGCTGCCCCTCGGCATAGATCGTATCGAAAGCGAGGCTGCTCTTGCCGCTGCCCGACAGCCCGGTGATCACGATCAGGCTGTCGCGCGGCAGCTCGACATCAAAGCCCTTGAGGTTGTGCTCGCGCGCCCCGCGCACGACGATCTTGCTAAGCGACATGGCGCGCAGTCTGTTCCATATTTGTTCGTGAGACGCAAGGGCGGCGGCGGGCGCTGCCACCGCGCCAAGATGGGCGTGAGGGCGGCGCAGTGCAAGGCGGGTGCGGCGCAAGAAAGCCGGCGTTGATGCTTCAGAACCTTGCCGCTCAGGCACATAGGGGACGCAAATCGACTCGAATCTGAATCAGCTTGACGAAATTGGGGGGCTTTGCTTGAACTTCGACAAGGTCGCCCGTGACATAATAATTCTCAACTCGTCGCCTGGTCCTGCCGGAAATCGCGGGACTGATCGATCCGATGAGAGAAATTTCCAGGGGCATGGAATCCAGCGACCGCGCGGGCATAGGTGCCCCGACGATACGTTGACTGACATCCCCGCCTGACGACAAAGCGGGAGTGAGCTCAATGCCTACCTGGAACAACGTCAACAGCGGATTGTGGACCGATAGCGCCAACTGGACCGGCGGCGTGCCGAACGGAAACGGCGCACTTGCCGATTTTGTGATTGTCGGCGGAACCGGCGCGACGATTGCAACCTTCACCGAGAACGCCACCGTCACGGTGGGCACACTCAACATCTCCAGCACCGGCGCGCGTGATGTGCTGTTCCAAGGCTCGCTGGCCGATACCGGCACCGGCGTTGCCACGCTTTCCTTCGATGCGGGCGCCTTGAACAACGGGGTTTCCCGGGTCAACGTCACCACCGCGGTCGGTGGCGGCGAGTTCGAGATCAGCTCGTTCGGCGGATTGCGGGTGCAGATCGGTAACGAAACCGAGTTCAACGTTGCCACTGCCGGCACCACGGCGCGGATCAACGCGCCGATCATCGGCAATGGCAGTCTGACCAAGCTTGGCGCTGGCACTTTGCTACTGGGCAGTTCGAATACCACCTTCGGCGGTATCATCTCGATCGAAGGCGGAACGCTTTATGGCCTCAACGGCGGCGTGTTCGGCACCGCCAACATGTTCATTCACAACAACGCCATCCTTCGGACCAGCGGCACCCTCACCAACTCTACCGGAACTAGCTTTAGCGATACTGGCACGGCGGGCAGTGGCCAGATCATGGCACCGACCGGCACCACCCTGACCCTGGCCGGCAACTTCGGGCACAGATCCGGCGGCGTCCTGACCCTGGGCAACACCGTGGACAACGGCACGATCGCCATGGCGTTCTCCGCCGCCGACGTTTCAGGCTCGGGATCGTTCCGGCTCAATGGCGCGACGATCCGGTTCGATAACGCCTATTCGGCCGGTGCAGCATTCTACGGCTCCAACATTACCGGGACCGAACTGGTCAACGGTGCGGTGCTCGACGGGCGCGGATTCCAGATGCAGGTCACCAACCTCGATCTTGATGCCGGAACCATCCGGTCGTCGACTGGTGCCCTCAAGCTTACCGTCTCCGACACCCTGGTCAGCGCCAATGCGCAGACCGGGACGATCGAGGGCACCGCGAACGTCGACTCGATCGATATCAACATCACCAACAACTGGACCTTCGCGTCGACCAACTTCACCAACTGGTCGAGCAACGACACGATCCGGCTGGATGGCAGCGCCAACAACAACAACATCACCGGCACCGCCTTCAAGGACACCTTCGACAGTGTCGGCGGCAATGACACGCTGATCGGCAATGGCGGCGCGGACGTCTTCTTTGCCGGCGACGGCGACGACCTGATCGTGCTCAACGCCCAGAACTCCGATTCGCAAATCAATGGCGGCACCGGCACCGATACCCTGCGCATCACCGGCGGGACGATCAATCTGCTGAACATGAGCGGGATCGAAGCGATCGAACTGCAGAACATTGCCACCCTTGCGCTCAGCAACGGCCAGTTCTTCGGGCTGCCCAGCAATGCCGCGATCAGCGGGACCGGGACAATTTCGGTCGCCCTGTTCGGCGGGCAGAGCGCGCTCACCAACAATTTCGCCGTGGCCCCCGGGTCGAACGTCACCTTCAACATCACCGGGGCAGGCGGCAACGAAACGATCACCATCCACCCCGATGCGATCGGGATCGTCAGCGATGGCGGCGGCATCGACACGATCACCGGCGGCAACCGCGGCGACACGATCACGATCGCGGGCGGCGTCGACACGGTCAACGCCGGAGCCGGGAATGACCTGGTCGCGGTCTGGGCGCAATCCAACGGTTCGCATGTCCACGGCGGGGCCGACACCGATACGCTGCGGATCGTCAACGGTTCGGTCAATCTTGGCTCGTTCACCGGGTTCGAAGCGATCGATCTGGTCGGCGGCGTCACCCTCACCCTCACCGGCAGCCAGTTCACCAATGGCATGGCGGCGAACGGCACAGTCAGCGGTTCCGGGACACTGACCATCAACATGGGCGGGTCCGACCTCACGCTCACTATGCAAGGACTGCAGCTTGCTGGCGGCGCCACCGTCACTGCAGTGGTCTACGGTTCGGCAAGCGACGAGACCATCACCGGGATGGCCCAGGCAGCCAGCACACTCAATGGCGGCGCAGGCAACGACGTTCTCACCGGTGGAGCTGGCATAGACAGTTTCATCGGCGGCTCCGGCAACGACACCTTCAATGTCAACAACGCCGCCGAACTTGTGTTCGAATTAGTGGGCGAAGGCACCGACACGGTTAATGCCAGCGCCAGTCACTATCTGTTTGCCAATGTCGAAAACCTGGTCCTGACCGGGGCTGCCAACCTGTTCGGCGTCGGCAACGAGCTTGCCAACACGGTTACCGGCAACGGCGGAGCCAATCTGCTGCTTGGCGGGCTGGGCAACGACACCGTCAATGGCGGCGGCGGCAACGACAACCTGTTCGGCGAAGACGGTGCCGATACGATCAACGGCGATGGCGGGATCGACTATCTGGTCGGCGGCGCGGGCAATGACACGCTGAACGGCGGCGATCAGGCCGACGCCGTCTATGGCGAGGACGGCAACGACACCCTGATCGGCGGTGCGACCTTCGACACCGACATCCTGATCGGCGGACTGGGCGATGACGTGCATTTCGCCAACTCGGGCCTGGGCGATTACGACATCCTCAACGGCGCGGGCGGCGATGACACCTACTACGTCGATACCCCCGATGACATCATCTACGAAGGCGTCGGCGAAGGCACCGACACGGTCATCGCCGGGATCAATGGCGCCGGCTATTATCTGTGGGCCAATGTCGAGAATTGCACCCTGACCGGCAACACGCCGTTCGCCGCGGGGAACGAGCTCAACAACGTGCTGACCGGATCGGCCAGCAACAACTGGCTGCTCGGCAACGGCGGCAACGACACGCTCAACGGCAAGGCCGGCAACGACGTGCTGTTCGGCGATCTGCTCGGCGGGCCGTTCGGCAACGATATCTTCGTCTTCGACGGTGTGGTCGGCCAGGACGTGATCGGCGACTTCCACCACGGCGAGGATACGATTCGCCTGGTCGGCAGCTACACCTCGTTCGCACAAGTCAGCAGCGCCTTTGTCCAGAACGGGGCAGACGGGGCAATCGACCTTGGCGGCGGTAACGTCATCATCCTTCAGGGCGTGACCATGAGTACGCTGACCGCCAGCGACTTCATCTTTGGCTAGCACGGACCGGCCAAGCGCGCCCTTTCGCACGCTTGGCCGGTCAGTCCGGGCAAAAACACGACGAACCGCGCCGGCTTCGTCGCAGCGCGCTTGCACCAAGCGTTAACTTTTTCCAACGAAGCTGTGGGTTCAAGGAGGGTCGCATCCCATGAAGGCCACTGCATTGTTTTGCGCGCTCACCGTGGGCGCGTCGCTATTTTCGTCGGTTGCCATGGCTGACGATCCGCGGGATCCGCTGCTCAGCCGCTCGGCCGAGGCGCGGGCGCGGGACAAGGCGATCATTCGCCGGCTCAACCAGGACGAACTGGCCCACGTGCGCGAGCGTGATGCCCGCTATGCCGCGGGCTGGCAGGCCTATCGCGAGCAGGGTGGCCGCGCCGAATCCTATGGCTCCGCACGGGCCGAGCACAGCCGCGCGATGGACGACTATGCCCGTCAACGCGCCGAATATGACCGCCAGCGCGCCGCCTGGCGCCGCGCGGTGCAGATGTGCGAAAGTGGACACTACGAATACTGCGACGGGTAGTTGCCTGCCGGCAGCGCGCGGCTATGCTGCGCCGACTTGCTGCAGAAGGATAGACTTATGACCCTGCGCCGCACCCTCGCCCCGATCGCTCTTGCCGTGTCGTTCGCGCTGATCGCGACCGCGCCCGCCGATGCCGCGCGGCCCAAGCGCAAGAAGCCCGCGGCTGCGGCTCCGGCCGAGTCTGCCAATGCGGCGGCCGAACGGGCCCGCCTCAATGCCGAGGAAGCGGTCCGGGCAAAGAAGCAGACCGATGAGAACGCCGCGCGCCAGGCCGCGCACGATGCCGCCGAAAAGGCCCGCGCCGAAACGATTGCCGCCCAGCAGGCCGCTACGGCCAAGGCCCAGGCCGACTATGAAGCGGCGAAAGCTAAGTGGGAGGCCGACGTGGCCGCCTGCAAAGCGGGCGACAAGACCCGCTGCGGCGCGCCTGCCGCCGTGAAGTAGGCACCGCGGCACCGCGGCACCGCCGATCCACCAACGGCGCTTGCCGCTCGGCGAACGGCCTTGACTTGATTTGCCGCGCGCGCGACCTCTCCGCCATCTTCGGGCCTCCGCCAGCGTGCGGTCGCGCCGCCTTGTTGGGGAGCTTCAACACAATGAAATCGCAATTTTTCCTTGCCGCCGCACTAAGCGCGCTGGCCATGCCGCAGCTGGCCCTGGCCCAGGCCGAGCCTGCTGCCACCGCCGCTGCCGCAACGGCCACGGCCAAGCCGATGTACGGCACCTGGGGGGTCGCCCTCGACAACCGCGACACGTCGGTCAAGCCAGGCGACGACTTTGAAAAGTTTGCTTCGGGCACCTGGATCAACAAGACCGAGATCCCCGCCGACAAGGCCGCGATGGGCAGCGGCAACGAAGTCAACGACCGCGTCCAGGACGATCTGCGCGCCCAGTTGATGGGGGGCCTGTCGACCACCAAGTACGGTGCGCTCTATGCCAGCTTCATGGACGAGGCCAGGATAGAGGCGCTGGGCCTGACCCCGCTCAAGGCCGATCTGGCCAAGGTCGCGGCGGTCAAGACCAGGGCCCAGTTCAGCCGCCTGATGGGCGCCACCAACGGCCAGTTCGGGATCTCGCTGATCGACGCCGAAGTTGGCGCGGACACCGCCGATCCAACGATGAACGTGCTCTACCTGGGCCAGGGAGGGATCGGCCTGCCCGAACGCGAGTACTACCTCGCCGCCAAGTTCAAGCCGCAGCGCGATGCCTATGCCGCCTATATCGCCCGGACGATGAAGGCGATCGGCAATCCCGATCCCGCCGGTGCGGCCAAGGCGATCATGGCCTTCGAAACCGCGATCGCGACCAAGAGCTGGATCGTGGCCGACCGCCGCAACATCGACAAGGTCAACAACCCGATGAGCAGCGCCGCGCTGGCCAAATATGCCCCGGGGATCGACTGGGCGCAGTGGTTCGCCGGGTTTGGCGTGCCGCCGCAGAAGCGGATGATCGTCGGCGAGAACACCGCGGTGCGCGATCTGGCCAGGATCTATGCCGCCACGCCGCTGGCGACGCTGAAGCTGTGGCAGCAGTTCCACATTGCCGATCAGGCCGCGCCCTATCTGACCAAGGCGATGGTCGACAGCCGCTTCGACTATACCAAGACCCTGACCGGGGTGACCACGCTGCGTCCGCGGTGGAAGCGCGCGGTGCAGCTGGTTGATGGCTCGCTGGGCGAGCTGGTCGGCCAGGATTACGTCAAGGCGCACTTCCCGCCGCAGGCCAAGGCCAAGATGGAATCCCTGGTCGCCAACCTCAAGCTGGCGATGGCCGATCGCATCCGCAGCAATGACTGGATGTCCGCCCCGACCAAGACCGCGGCGATGGACAAGCTGACCCGGATGGACGTGATGGTCGGCTATCCCGACACCTTCCGCAGCTATGACGCGCTGAAGATCGACGCCGGCGATCTTTATGGCAACGTCATGCGGGCCAACCGCTTCAACACCGACTATGCCATGGCCGACCTCGGCAAGAAGGTCGATCGCAAGAAGTGGGGGATGAACCCGCAGACGGTCAACGCCTACAACGGCGGGCTGGAAAACAAGATCGTCTTTCCCGCCGGGATCCTGCAGCCGCCCTATTTCGACATGAATGCCGACGATGCGGTCAACTATGGCGCGATCGGTGCGGTGATCGGGCACGAGATCACCCACGGCTTCGACGACCAGGGCCGCAAGATCGACGCGACCGGCGCGGTGCGCGACTGGTGGACCAAGGAAGACGCCGCGCGCTTCGATGCCCAGGCCAAGATCTTCGGCGCGCAATATGCCAAGTTCGAAGCCGCCCCCGGTGCCTTCATCAATCCCGAGCTGACCATGGGCGAGAACATCGCCGACTTTGCCGGGCTCAACGTCGCGCTCGATGCCTATCACAAGTCGCTGGGCGGCCAGGCTGCGCCGGTGATCGACGGGCTGACCGGCGACCAGCGCTTCTTCCTGGCCTTTGCCCAGGCCTGGCGCGCCAAGCAGCGCCCGGATTCGCTGAAGAACCAGGTCGCCACCGATCCGCACAGCCCGGCGCGCTTCCGCGTGCTTGGCCCGCTGCGCAACATCCAGGCGTGGTACGATGCCTTTGGCGTCAAGCCCGGCGACGCGATGTACATCGCGCCGGAGCAGCGCGCGAAAATCTGGTAGGTTTCGGTCAGTGACCGTTCAGGGGGGCAGCGGCAACGCTGCCCCCAACCTGTTGAGGGCCAAGGCCCGCTCACATTCCGAGGTATTCGTCCATGCGTTTTCGTACCCTGACTGCCATTGCCGCGCTGGCCCTTGCCGCCGGCCCGCTGGCCGCGCCGGCCTTTGCCCAGGCCGCGGGCAGCATTTTTGCCGAACCGTCGGCCCTGCCGTTCCACGCCCCCGATTTCAGCAAGATCAAGGACACCGATTTCCAACCGGCGATCCTTGACGGGATCGCCAAGAACCAGGCCGAAGTCGATGCGATCGCAAACAATCCCGCCGCCCCGACTTTCGAGAACACGATCGAGGCGTTGGAACGCTCGGGCCAGGCCCTGACACGGGTCTATTACGTGTTCAGCGCGCTGACCTCGTCCAATACCAACGACACGCTCGACAAGATCGACAGCGAAACCGCGCCCAAGCTGGCGGCGCTGCGCGATTCGATCACGCTCAACCCCAGGCTGTTCGCCCGGGTAAAGGCGCTTTACGACCAGCGCGCCTCGCTGAGCCTGAGCGCCGACCAGCTGCAGGTGCTGACGCTGCGCTATGAGGACATGGTCCGCAACGGCGCACTGCTTTCGCCCGCCGACAAGGCGACGCTGACCGCGATCAACGGCAAGCTGTCTTCGCTGCAGACCGACTTCGGCCAGAAGCTGACCGCCGGAACCAAGGACGCGGCGCTGGTCGTGCGCAGCAAGGCGGCGCTGGCCGGGATGTCCGAGGCCGAGATTGCCGCCGCGGCCAAGGCTGCCGCCGACCGCAAGCTGCCCAAGGGCAGCTATGTCCTTGCGCTGCAGAACACCACGCAGCAGCCGGCGCTGGCCAGCCTGAAGAACCGCGCCACCCGCCAGGCGCTGTTCGCCAAGAGCTGGTCGCGCTCCGAACAGGGCAATGCCAGCGATACCCGCAAGGTGATTCAGCAGCTGGCCCAGCTGCGCGCGCAAAAGGCCAAGCTGCTCGGCTTCCCCGATTATGCCAGCCTGGCGCTGTCCGACCAGATGGCCAAGACCCGCGACAAGGCGACCGGCTTTCTGCAGCAGATGGTCCCGGCGCTCGCCAAGGCCCAGCGCCGCGATGCTGCCGAGCTGACCAAGCTGATCAAGGCCAAGGGCGGCAAGTTCGCGGTGACCCCGGCCGACTGGGATTACTACGCCGGGCAGCTGCGCAAGGCCAAGTACGACTTCGACGACAGCCAGGTGAAGCCGTACCTGGAAATCACCAACGTGCTGGAAAACGGCGTGTTCTATGCCGCGAACCAGCTTTACGGGCTGACTTTCAAGAAGCGCAGCGACATCCCGGTCTATCACCCGGACGTGACCGTCTACCAGGTCAATGACCAGGACGGCAGCGAACTGGCGCTGTTCTATTTCGACCCGTGGAAGCGCGACAACAAGCAGGGCGGCGCATGGATGTCGAACTTCGTCGACCAGTCGACGCTGCTTGGCACCAAGCCGGTGGTGTTCAACGTCGAAAACTTCGTCAAGCCCGCCCCCGGCCAGCCCGCGCTGGTCACCTGGGACGATGCCAACACGATGTTCCACGAATTCGGCCATGCCCTGCACGGCATGCTGTCGAACCAGAAGTATCCGTCGATCGCCGGCACCAACACCGCCCGCGATTTTGTCGAGTTCCCCAGCCAGTTCAACGAGAACTGGATGACCGATCCCAAGGTGCTGGCGAACTTCGCCAAACATTACCAGACCGGCGCGCCGATGCCCGCCGAACTGGTCGCCAAGGTCAAGAAGGCCGGGACGTTCAACCAGGGCTATGCCCTGGGCGAAGTGATCACCGCGGCGCTGCTTGACCTCAAGTGGCATTCGCTGCCGGCGGGTGCACCGCTGCAGAACGTCACCGCGTTCGAGGCCAAGGCGCTGGCTTCGACCGGACTTGATATCAAGGACGTGCCCAGCCGTTACCGGACCAGCTATTTCCGCCACATCTGGGGCGGCGGCTATGCCGCAGGCTATTACGCCTACAGCTGGACCGAGATGCTCGATCACGATGCGTTCAAGTGGTTCACCGACAATGGCGGGCTGACCCGCGCCAACGGCCAGCGCTTCCGCGACATGATCCTCTCGCAGGGTCATTCCAAGGACTATGCCGAGATGTACCGCGCGTTCGCCGGGCGCGATCCCAGCATCGAGCCAATGCTCAAGGCGCGCGGGCTTAAGTAACTGCAAGGGCGCGCTGGCCGGGATCGCCCAGCCAGTGCGCCCTGACACCCCAGACCTGTTCGATCAGCGCGTCGGTCAACACCGCCTCCGGAACGCCATCGGCAGCGATGCGGCCGCGCTCCAGCACGACCACGCGGTCGGCATGGTTCATCGCCTGGGCCAGATCGTGGAGCACCAGCGCCACCCCCTGTCCGGCCCCGGCCAGCGCCCGGAACTGCGCCAGCAGCGCCAACTGGTGGCTTAGGTCGAGGTTGGCGAGCGGCTCGTCCGCCAGCACCCATTGCGGCGTGCCGGCCAGCACCCGCGCCAGCAGTACCCGGGCGCGCTCGCCCCCCGACATCTGCGTGACCGGACGGCGGCGCAAGTCGGCAAGATCCATCGCGGCGATTGCCGTCTCGATTGCGGTACGGTCTTCTGCGGCGCTGCTGCGCCACGGCAGCCGGCCAAGCGCGACCAGCGTTTCGGCCGAGACGTCCCAGGCCACCTCGCTCTGCTGCGGCAGGAAACCGATCAGCCGGGCGCGCTGCACCGCGGGCAGCGCCGCAAGCACGGCGTCGTCAAGCATGATGATGCCGCTGCCGGGTGCGAGCAGTCCGGCAAGGACGCCGAGCAGGCTTGACTTGCCGGCGCCATTGGGACCGCAAATCGCGGTGATCTCGCCCTGATGCAGCGCGAGACTGACATCGGTAAGGCGCACGGCCAGGTGGATCTTGTCGGCACGCAGCATCACGTCAGCTCCCGCCGCAACCGCAGCAGCAAGTGAAGGAAAAACGGCGCGCCGAGCAGCGACAGCGCGATGCCCAGCCGCAGCTCGCCCCCGGCCAGCGGCAGGACGCGGCACAGGCAGTCCGCCATCAGCAGCAGCATTGCCCCGGCCAGTGCGCTTGGCAGGATCAGCCGCGAGGGCCGGCCATCGGTCAGCGGGCGGACCAGATGCGGGACGATCAGCCCGACGAAGCCGATGATCCCGGCGACGGCGACCGAGCCGCCTACGGTCAGACCGATCCCGGCGATCATCAACCAGCGAAGGCGCCCCGGTTCGATCCCCAGCGAACGCGCCGCGACCTCGCCCAGGGTCAGCGCGTCGAGCGCACGCCCGGCGCGCAGCAGCAGCGCGATCCCGACCATCGACAGCGGCGCTGCCACCATGACGTCATTCCAGCTGCGATCGCTGAGCGCGCCCATCAGCCAGGTGACGATCTCGCTCAGCGCGAAGGGGGTCGGGGCCAGGCTGATCGCCAGGCTCATCAATGCCCCGGCCAGGCTGGCGATCATCATCCCGGCCAGGGTGAACAGCGTGACCGAGCCATTGCGCCCGGCAATCAGCGCAAGCAGCGCCATCGCCCCGCCCGCGCCGACCAGCGCAAACAGCGGCAGGGTCCAAGGCTGCGCGGCTAGGCCGGTCCACAGGCTCAGCACCGCGCCCAGCGCCGCACCGGGGGCAATCCCGAACAGCCCCGGATCGGCCAGCGGATTGCGCAGATAGCCCTGCATCGCCGCCCCCGCCGCGCCCAGGCCGCCGCCAACCAGCAGTGCCAGAACAGCGCGCGGTAGGCGCAGTTCAGTCAATATGATCAATGCATTGCCCGATGAAGCTGAGAACGGATAGAGCCACACCCGGCCAGCCAGCAGCGACAGCGGAACGGCCAGCGCGAGCAATGCCAGCAGGAACGCGATCAACCGGGTCACAGGCTGCGCCGCACTTCGGCCAGCCGCGCCAGCGCCGGGACGATGGTCGGGCCGCCGCACCACAGCAGCTTGGGGTTGAGCCGTTCGCGCCGGGTCTGGTGCAAGGCGGCCAGCGCCGGGTGGCGCAGCATGCGGTCTTCCTGCGCGGCGGCGCTGCCCGCGGTAAGGATCACCCGCGGCGGATCGGCCAGCAGCAGCTCCAGCGGCAGCTGATCGGCCTGACGCAGCCCGCGCCGCGCGGCCAGGTTGGCAAAGCCGGCGTGGGCCATCAGTTCGGTGATCAGCGTCCCCTGTCCGGCGACGATCCCACCCGATTGCCACACCACCGCGCCCACCTCGCGCCCGTCGGCGGGGCTGGCGGCGCGCAGCGCGGCGTCGATCCGTGCGATCAGCGCTTCGCCGCGCTCGGGATGCCCGGCCAGCGCGGCGAGCTGGCGCACCTGGGCACGGCTTTCCGCCACGCTCGACGCGACCCCCAGCTGTTCGACCCGCAGGCCCATCCGGGCGAAGGCCGCGCGGGTCGACGGGGCGAGATAGGTGCTGGCGACGATCACGTCGGGATGCAGCGCGAAGGCCTCCTCCGCCGCATCGCCGACGCTGCGAAAGCGCCGCGCCGCCGCCAGGTCCATCGATGACGAGGCCGGGCTGTGGCTATAGCTGGAAATCGCCAGTAACTGTGCCGGATCGGCGACCTCGGCCAGGATCGCGTCGGAGCAGGGGTTGAGACTGACGATCGTGGGGTGCTGCCCCTGCCCGGATGGGCCCGCCGCGGCGGAGCAGCCGGCCAGCAGAGCGAGCAGGGGCAGCGCCCAATTCACCACCTCACCCTGACCCCGGCATAGGCCGAGCGGCCATAGGTGCCGTAGCCCGCGGCGGTCTCGTACCGGGCATCGGTCAGGTTCTCGACCCGGCCATAGAGCTCGAAGTGCTCACCGAGCGGCAGCCGCGCCCGCACGGTGGCCAGGGCATAGCCGTCGAGCGGCACGGAGTTGAAGGCATCGTCGAAACTGTCGCCAACCAAGCGCAGATCGCCGCCCAGCACCAGTCCGGCGAGCGGCGTGGTCCAGTCGAGCGAGGCGCTGAGCGCGTGGCGCGGGCGCCGGGCCAGATCGCGCCCGGTGTCGCGGTCGATCGCCTCGAGATAGGTGTAGGCAGCGCGCGCGCTCAGGGTATCGCTGAGGCGCGCCCCCAGTTCGGCCTCGAACCCCTGCGCGCGTGTGCGGGCGATGTTGAGGTAGCCGGTCGGAAAGCGGTAATCGATCAGGTCGGTCGCATCGCGGCGGAACAACGTGGCGGCGGCATGCAAGCCGTAACCGTTGCGGTCGCCGCGTTCGATGCCCAGCTCAAAGCTGCGACTGGTTTCAGGGTGCAGCAGCGCATTCCCGCCATAGCCATAGAGCTGATACAGTGTCGGCGCCTTGAAGCCCTCGCCATAGCTGGCCCGCACGCGCCAACTGTCACCCAGTTCCACCGCGCCGTTCGCGCCCAGCGTCCACTTGCCGCCGAAGCGGTCGTGATCGTCGTGGCGCAGCCCGGCGCTGAGCAGCAGGCCTCTCCCCTGCCACGTGACCAGGGCATGGGCGCTAAGCAGGCGGGCGGTCTGGCGCGGATCGAAGGTGGTCGAAAAGCGGCTCCAGTCGCCATCGCCGCCGAAATCGAGCGTCAGCCCTTCTGCCGGGCGCAGCGTGCCCTTGATGTCGGCATGCACGTCGCGGCCCTGGGTTTCGAACGAAGGCGCGGTGTCGAACGCCGGGTCGAAATAGGCGCGGGCCGTGTTCGACAGGGCTACCCCACCGGTCAGGGTCAGGACGTCACCGCGATATTCGAACCCGGCGCGGCCGCTGTCGATTTTTGCGGTCTGGTATTCGCCATCATCGACGAACAGGTAGCTGTCGAAGGCAACGCGGCCATCGCTGTGCCGGGCGCTGGCGTTGAGCGAGAGGCTGTCGCTCAGGTTGACCCGCGCCTTCCCGCCGATCCGCCACTGGCGATAGGGGTCGGGCTCGGTCCCGGCGGCGGCGGCGGAGATGCCGTCGCTGCGGGTGTAGCCGCCGTTGAGGCTGAGCGCGTAGCCGCTGCGGTCGATCCCCGCCCCGCCCGACAGGCTGAGCGTATCGTGCGCGCCATATTCGGCCGCGGCCTCGATCCCGTCATAGGCGCGCGTGGTCACCGCCAGCACCCCGCCGATCGCGTCCGAACCCCACGGCACCGAGTTGGATCCGCGCAGCAATTCGAGCTTGGCGATCCCGCCCGCTTCAAGGTTGCCAAAGTCGAACCCGCCCGAGGGCGCGGCACTATCGGCCATCCGCACCCCGTCGACCAGAACGACCAGCTGTTCCGAATTGGCTCCGCGCACGAACAGGCTGGTGGTGCTGCCCAGCCCGCCGTTGCGGGCAAAGGTGACGCCTGGAAGGTTGGTCAGAACTCGGGTCAGGTCGGGGCCCTGGATAGCCTCGATTTCTCCCTGGTCGATGACGCTGATCGACTGTCCGGCCCAGTCCAACCGCACGTCCGAACCGGTTGCGGTGACTGTTATCAGGTTCTCGCGAATACGATCCGCAACAACGATGCATGTATCATCCTTCGCCGGATCGCAGCCTTCGTCGGCCCAGGCGGGTGTGGCAGAACATGCAATTATAGATAAGAAAAAGAGATACTTCACAGGCAAACCTCCAGCAATGAACGAATGCCGTTCATGGCGAGAGGGCCCGTGCGAAATCACGAGTCCACGCTGCATTCCGGTACACCCCGCCCGGCTGCGGAACGACCGTCACTGGCAGGTCTCCTGGCTCCCGGATCACTGCTTTGCGTCTACCTTCCCGGCCCGCGGGCCAGTGGTGTGAGCGACGCAACGCTCCCCGGTCACAGTTGCGGGGGCAGCGCAGGCGTTGAACCTGCTTCCCTCTTAGGCCGGTGTGAACCGGCAACCGATGACGCAGGCGCGGCCATAGGTCGCGAACCCGCCTACTGCAAGCGCGGCGGCAATTCTTAACTGGTTAAGGCTATCGCGTGACCCCGTCCCTGTTTGGCACGCGCGCAACGGCGCCGTGGCCCGGCGGGGCTGACTGGATTACGCGCCAAGGCGCGTACCCGCGAACAACGGAATGCCATGGATCTGAGCCACGCCTTTACCCTGGAAACGCGGCCGCGGGATTTCTCCGCGCGGCTTTCGCGCCGGGGTATGCGTGTGCTGGGCAGGCGGCAGCGGCGCGGCAGCATCGGACGCCTGCTGCTGGTGTTGCTGGCGATCATCGCCGTCCCTGCGCTGGCCGCGCCGGATAGCTGGCCGACCTTCGACATCGGCTCCGCCCGCCAGGGTGAAGCCGTGGTCGAGCCGATGCCGTTCGAGCGCAGCGGCGACAGCTTTCCCGGATCGGCGTTCTACTACCTGACCACCGATCCGCTGCCCCAGCTGGGCCAGGGGATCCATTCCGACGCCGAAGACGCACCGACCCTGGTCGATCCGCTGGCCGGACCGGTCGCCCGCGCGCTGCGCATCGACAACAGCGGGGTTGACCGCAGCCGCGCGCTCGAATGCCTGACCGCGGCGATCTATTACGAAGCGGCGAGCGAGCCCGACCAGGGCCAGCGCGCCGTCGCCCAGGTGATCCTCAACCGGGTCGCCCACCCCAGCTTCCCCAATTCAGTCTGCGGCGTGGTCTATCAGGGATCGGAACGCAGCACCGGCTGCCAGTTCAGTTTTACCTGCGACGGATCGCTGGCGCGCCTGCCCAGCCGGTTCTTCTGGCAGCGCGCGATGGGCGTCGCCCAGGCTGCACTCTCCGGCTATGTCGAACCCAGCGTCGGCCTCGCCACGCACTACCACACCATTGCCGTCCATCCGGCGTGGGACCGTGACATGAACCAGATCACCACGATCGGGGCGCATATCTTTTTCCGCTGGCGCAGCCGCGCCGGGGACGCCAGCAACTTCCGCTTCGCCTATCTTGGCGGTGAGCCGATCGCCGCCCCGCATCCACACAATGCCGCCGCCGACCGGATCAGCGATCCCAGCCTCGATCCGCTGGCCCTGGCCCGCGCTTTCGAAGCCGGCCTCAAGTCCGCTGCGCCGGTAGCGCCGGATGGACCGGGCAATGCCGCTGGCAGCACGGCCCGCGCGGCGCCGGCGCCAGCCTATTCCGCCGAAGTGCAAGGCCGCGGCGGCGACAGCCAGTACCGCGGCGACAGGCTGCCAGGCGAACAGCAGGTCAAGCCCGAATACCAGAATTCGGGCCGCTGGATCGCCCAGCCGGGCACCTGACGCGGCTTGGTAAACAAGCGGAAACCATAGCGCGACACGAAGGCTTAGCCGCGTCCGGCCTAAAGCATCGCTCCAAGCCATAACAGAGTCGCCCTGCCCCATGACTATCCGCCATGCCCTCGCCTCCCCGGTCGCACCGCTGTTCTTCTCGCCGATGCAGCAACGCCGGGTGGTCCAGCGTGCTGCCAATGATAATCTGGGGCGCCAGCGCCACGATCCGGTGCTGCGCGACGCGCTCAAGCACTTCGCCCGGCATGGCATGGCCGCAGCGCAAGTGGCCCGGCAACATGCCGAGCAGGCCTTCTTCGCCGATGACGGTCAGGCCTATCGCCACTGGCTGGCAATCTGCCGCACGCTTGACCGCCGCTTGGCGGCTTCGTGCGAGCGCGCAACGAGTTCTGTCGCGCGCCTGTAAATTCCATTTGATTACCATGACATAGCGCCGAAAGCCGCAGAACTCCGTGTCCTTAAGGGTCACGTTAACCAAACGGTGACCTGTCGCGCCTATGGCTTGACCGGGTCCTTCAAGGAGTGCGGTAATCAGGCGTTGGCGAACCGTTTTGCGGGTACTATTTCGTACCAACGCCATCGATGACAGGGTCCGCCGGATCCTGGTCGAAAACCTGTATACCAAGCCGGGCGCCCTGTTCCTTGGCGCTGCCAACGGCATCATCGCCGCCCTGATCGCCGCATCCTATTCCGATGTACCGTTGCTGCGCAACACGGCAATTCTGCTGTCGGTGATCGGCATGGGCCGGGTCATCATGGCGCTGGCCCTGCCGCGGCTGGTCAAGCGTGACACGGCCTGGCTGGAAACGGCCTATCAGATCGGCGCCTTCTCGTTCTGCCTTGTCGTTGGCGTCCTTGGCGGGATGACCGTCATGTACCAGCTGCCAGGCGCGGCGCAGATGCTGATCATCTGCTATGCCATCGGCTATGGTAGCGGAATGTCGTCGCGCAATGCCGGGCGTCCATCGATTGCCATCGGCGGCATGGTGCTTACTTTCGCGCCGATCTGCTATGCCTTGCTGCAGCAGCCCAGCCTGGCCCATCGCGCTTTGGCCGTGGCTATCATAATCGCGTTTCTCGGCATGATGACGATCGCAACACAGATTTTCCGCACGCTGCGGGATTCGGTTGCCGCAGCGGAAACCAGCGCGCGACTGGCCGAGAAGATGCAGGTCCTCGCCCGCAGCGATGTGGTCACCGGACTGCTCAACCGGGCCGGTCTCAACCACTTTCTGGTCGAGCATCTGGCCCGCTGGCGCAATTCGTCCAGCATTGCGCTGTTCTGGTTCGACCTCGACAAGTTCAAGGAAGTCAACGACGCGCTGGGCCACCAGACCGGCGACAAGGTGCTGTGCGAGGTTGCCCAGCGGCTGCGCAGTCAGGCCAAGCTCGACGCCGTGATCGGCCGCTTTGGCGGGGACGAGTTCATCCTCGCCTGCGATGTTCGCGACCGGCGTGAGGCCGAAACGATCGCGCTATCGCTGCTGGGCGAAGTCAGCCGCCCGCTGCGGATCGACGAAAACCGCCTGGAAGTGGCCTGCTCGATGGGCATCGCGCTGTACCCCGATGACGGGACCGATATCGAGACGATGATGCAGGGCGCCGACCTGGCGCTCTATCATGCCAAGGTCAACGGCCGGAACCAGGCCAGCTTCTTCGACCCGTCGATGACCCGCGACCTGGTCCGCCGCCGCGAGATCGAGGCCGAATTGCGCCTGGCGGTGCAGCGCGACGAACTGTCGATATTCTTTCAGCCAATCGTCGATCTCAAGAGCGGTAAGATCCGCGCCTTCGAGGCGCTGGTCCGCTGGTTCCATCCCGAAAAGGGCGAGCTGCGGCCCGACGAATTCATTCCGGTGGCCGAGGAAACCGGCGCGATCATTACCCTGGGCAACTGGATCACCGCCCAGGCCGCCCGCGCCGCGGCGCAGTGGCCTGACGATGTCACCGTGGCGGTCAACCTTTCACCCTTGCAGATCAAGGCGCCCGGCGCGGCGCTGGGTATTCTCAACGCCCTGCGCGAGGCGCGACTGCCGCCGCACCGGCTGGAACTGGAAATCACCGAGACCGTGCTGCTCGACCATTCGAAGCAGACCGAGGACTTCATGGCGGAACTGTCCGCCGCCGGGGTGCGCTTTGCCCTCGACGATTTCGGCACAGGCTATTCCTCGCTCAGCTACATAAACAAGTATCCGTTCGGCAAGATCAAGGTCGATCGCAGCTTCGTCTCGGGCGTCAATGCCGGCAAGAAGAGCGAGGCGATCATCCGCGCGGTTTCGGAAATGGCGCTAACGCTCGACATGCAGATCGTTGCCGAAGGACTGGAAACGATCGAGCAGGTCGACGCAGTGCGCAAGGCCGGCTGTACTCTGGGCCAAGGCTACTACTTCAGTCGCGCCGTGCCGGATTACCTGGCCGGAATGCTGCTGGCGCAAGAACGCGAAAAGCTCAATCCGATGCAGGCGATTGGCTGAGCGCGACGCGCTCCGCCGCAATTTTTGCAATTGCGAACCATTATCATAAATTAGTTGACGTTACGGCCCTTTAGCACCTTGCAATCGCGAGTTCTGCGGCTTAGGGCACCCCGGTTAGCCGGGTCGTCCGCTTTTCCAGCGGGATGGAATGGACGTTGCCCCCTTTGGCCGGATGCTGATCCCGCTTTTCAGGGAAGGACATCGTCGCACTATGGCTCGCAAGAAGATTGCCCTTATCGGCGCCGGTAATATCGGCGGAACGCTGGCACACCTCGCCGCGCAGAAGGAACTGGGCGACATCGTCCTGTTCGACGTGGTCGAAGGCGTGCCCCAGGGCAAGGCGCTCGACCTGTCGCAGTGCGGCCCGGTCGAAGGCTTCGACGCCAAGATCACGGGCAGCAACGACTACAAGGACATCGCCGGGGCCGACGTGATCATCGTCACCGCCGGGGTCGCCCGCAAGCCGGGGATGAGCCGCGACGACCTGCTCGGCATCAACCTCAAGGTGATGAAGGCGGTCGGCGAAGGGATCAAGGCCAACGCGCCGAACGCCTTCGTGATCTGCATCACCAACCCGCTCGACGCGATGGTCTGGGCGCTGCGCGAGTTTTCAGGCCTTCCCCACCACATGGTCGTCGGCATGGCCGGCGTGCTCGATTCGGCGCGCTTCAGCCACTTCATCGCCGACGAGTTCAAGGTCTCGGTCCGCGACGTGAACACCTTCGTGCTCGGCGGCCACGGCGATACGATGGTCCCGGTGGTGCGCTACTCCACCATCAACGGCATCCCGGTGCCCGACCTGGTCAAGATGGGGCTGAGTTCGCAGGACAAGATCGACGCGATCGTCAAGCGGACCCGCGGCGGCGGCGGCGAGATCGTCGCGCTGCTCGGTACCGGCTCGGCGTTCTACGCCCCCGCCGCCAGCGGCATCGCGATGGCCGAAGCCTACTTGGGCGACCAGAAGCGCATCCTGCCCTGCGCCGCCTATGTCGACGGCCAGTACGGCCAGAACGGCCTCTACGTCGGCGTCCCGGTGCAGATTGGTGCCGGCGGGGTCGAGAAGGTGATCGAGATCGAACTCGACGAAGCCGACAAGGCCGGCCTCCAGGTCAGCGTCGATGCGGTCAAGGAACTGCTGGCGGCGTGCAAAGGCATCGAACCTAGCCTCGCATAACGGGCGTCCCCGCGCAGGCGGGGAGCGCAGGCAGGGTCGCGCCAAGTCGACCGAGGTGCCCGTCTTCGCGGGGACACAAGAAAGAGATTTGCATGTCGATCCTCATCAACAAGAACACCAAGGTCATCACCCAGGGGATGACCGGTGCCACCGGCACCTTCCACACCGAACAGGCGCTGGCCTATGGCACGCAGATGGTCGCTGGCGTGACCCCCGGCAAGGGCGGGACCGTCCACGTCGGGCTGCCGCAGTTCGACAGCGTTGCCGAAGCCAAGGCCGTGACCGGCGCGACCGCTTCGTGCATCTACGTGCCGCCCCCGGGCGCGGCCGACGCCATCCTTGAAGCGATCGACGCTGGAATCGAGCTGATCGTCTGCATCACCGAGGGCATTCCGGTGCTCGACATGGTCCGGGTCAAGCGCGCGCTGACTGGCACCAAGAGCCGCCTGATCGGCCCCAACTGCCCCGGCGTGCTGACCCCCAATGAATGCAAGATCGGGATCATGCCCGGTTCGATCTTCAAGCAGGGCAGCGTCGGCGTTGTCTCGCGCTCGGGCACGCTGACCTATGAAGCCGTGTTCCAGACCACCAACATCGGCCTGGGCCAGACCACCGCGGTCGGCATCGGCGGCGATCCGGTCAACGGCACCAACTTCATCGACGTGCTCGAACTGTTCCTGGCCGACGACGCGACCAAGTCGATCATCATGATCGGCGAGATCGGCGGCGATGCCGAGGAAGAGGCGGCGCAGTTCCTGATCGACGAGGCCAAGCGCGGCCGCAAGAAGCCGATGGCCGGCTTCATCGCCGGGCGCACCGCCCCTCCGGGCCGCCGCATGGGCCACGCCGGGGCGATCGTTTCGGGCGGCAAGGGCGATGCCGAAAGCAAGATCGCGGCGATGGAAGCCGCCGGGATCCGCGTCTCGGCCTCGCCCAGCCTGCTGGGTGAAACCCTGGCCGAAGCGCTCAAGGGCTGAATGCAATAGGGTTTTGCGCGGGGGCGCGATTGCGCCCCCGCTCTAACCTTTCCTCCCCAGGATAGGCAGCATGGGTAACGAAGCACACGATTTCCTCCCAGAGGATCCGCAACCCGGCCCGAGCTGGGGCCGTGCCGACTGGCGCGGCATGTCGGACGATCTGACCGCGGCGCTCGACCCGACGCAGATGCAGGTGGCGATCAAGGCCGCCGCGGCAAAAGCCGGTGCGCCGCTCGACGGCAAGGCGATCGAGGAAGCCGCGGGCGATTCGATCCGGGCAATGATGCTGGTGCGGACCTACCGCGTGCGCGGCCACCTGGGGGCCGATCTCGATCCGCTCGGCCTGTCCAAGCAGGACTTGCCCGCCGATCTTTCGCCCGAATATCACGGCTTCACCGGCGCGGCGCTGGACCGCAAGGTCTACCTTGGCGGCACGCTGGGGCTGCAATGGGCAAGCGTGCGCGAACTGGTCGACGTGCTGAAGCGCAATTACTGCGGCAAGGTCGGCTATGAATACATGCACATCAACGATGTGGAGGAACGCCGCTTCATCCAGGACCGGATCGAGGGCGGCGACAAGGCGATCGACTTCACCCCCGAGGGCAAAAAGGCGATCCTCCAGGCGGTGATCCGCGGCGAGCAGTACGAGAAGTTCCTCGGCAAGAAGTACGTCGGGACCAAGCGCTTCGGGCTCGACGGCGGGGAATCGATGATCCCGGCGCTGGAAGCGGTGATCAAGTACGGCGGCCAGCGCGGGGTGCGCGAGATCGTTTACGGCATGGCCCACCGCGGCCGGCTCAACGTCCTCGCCAACGTGCTGGCCAAGCCCTACCGCGTGATCTTCCACGAATTTTCGGGCGGCACCGCCAATCCCGAGGACGTCGGCGGATCGGGCGACGTCAAGTATCACCTCGGCACCAGCACCGACCGTGAATTCGACGGGATCAAGGTGCACATGAGCCTGGTCCCCAACCCCAGCCACCTCGAAACGGTCGACCCGATCGTGCTGGGCAAGGCCCGCGCCCAGCAAGTCGTGCGCGATGACATCGGACCGGGCAAGCACAAGCAGGTGCTCCCCGTACTGATCCACGGCGACGCCGCCTTTGCCGGGCAGGGCATCGTTTGGGAATGCTTCGGCTTTTCCGGGGTGCGCGGCTACAACACCGGCGGCTGCATCCACTTCGTCATCAACAACCAGATCGGGTTCACCACCAGCCCGCAGTTCTCGCGCGGATCGCCCTACCCCTCGGATGTCGCCAAGGGCATCCAGGCCCCGATCCTTCACGTCAACGGCGACGATCCCGAAGCGGTGACCTTCGCCTGCAAGCTGGCGATCGATTACCGCCAGACCTTCGGCCGCGACATCGTGGTCGACATGTGGTGCTATCGCCGCTTCGGCCACAACGAAGGTGACGAGCCGGGCTTCACCCAGCCGCTGATGTACCAGAAGATCCGCGCCCATCCTGCGGTCAGCAAGCTCTATGCCGATCGCCTGGCCAAGGCCGGAACGATCGACGGCAGCTATGCCGCGGAAGTCGAGACCCGCTTCACCGCCGCGCTGGAGGCAGAGTTCGACGCCTCGAAAAGTTACAAGTCGAACCAGGCCGACTGGTTCGCCGGACGCTGGACCGGGCTGCACGCCCCGGCCGATCCGGAAACCGCCCGGCGCAACGTGCCGACGGGGATCGAATCCAAACTGTTCGACAGCCTGGGCCGCACCCTGACCACGGTTCCTGAAGGGCTGACGATCCACAAGACGCTGGCCCGCGTGCTCGACGCCAAGCGCGAGATGTTCACCAGCGGGGTCGGGTTTGACTGGGCCACCGGCGAAGCGCTGGCCTTTGGCAGCCTTGCCTCGGAAGGCTACAACGTGCGCCTCTCGGGCCAGGATTCGGGCCGCGGTACCTTCAGCCAGCGCCACGCGGTGTGGGTCGATCAGACCGACGAGCACAAGTACGTGCCGCTGTCGACAGTGCCCCATGGCAAGTTCGAAGTCCACGACAGCCCGCTGAGCGAATACGGCGTGCTGGGCTTCGAATATGGCTATGCCAGCGCCGATCCCAAATCGCTGGTGCTGTGGGAAGCGCAGTTCGGCGATTTCGCCAACGGGGCGCAGATCGTCATCGACCAGTACATCGCCAGCTCGGAATCGAAGTGGCTGCGCGCCAACGGCCTGGTCATGCTGCTTCCCCATGGCTACGAAGGCCAGGGCCCGGAACACAGTTCGGCGCGGCTCGAACGCTATCTGCAGCTCTGCGCCCAGGACAATATCCAGGTCTGCAACATCACCAGCCCGGCCAACTATTTCCATGTCCTGCGCCGGCAGATGCACCGCCCGTTCCGCAAGCCGCTGATCATCATGACACCCAAGTCGCTGCTGCGCCATCCGATGGCCAAGAGCGAGGCGAGCGAGTTCATCGGCGAAGCGCACTTCAAGCGGATCCTGTCAGACCGCAACGGCGCGCCGGACAAGGATACCCGCAAGGTCATCCTGTGTTCGGGCAAGGTCGCCTATGACCTGATGGAGGCGCGTGACGCCGCCGAAATCACCGACACCCAGATCATCCGTCTGGAGCAGCTTTACCCGTTCCCGGGCGAGCCGCTGGCCCTGCGCTTCTCGCGCATGCCCAATCTGGAAGACGTCGTCTGGTGCCAGGAAGAACCGAAGAACAATGGATCATGGTTCTTCGTCGAGCCGTTTATCGAGGAAGCCCTGATCGCCGCCAAGCGTGCGGTGACCCGCCCGCGCTATGCCGGCCGCGTTGCCAGCGCCTCACCCGCCACGGGCCTGGCCAAGCGCCACGAGGCCGAACAGGGCGCGCTGATCGGCAACGCCCTTGGCACCTCCGTCCGCTCCGAAATCCGCCGCCGCAAGAAGGCCTGAGGAAACACGCATGTCCACCGAAGTCAAAGTCCCGACCCTGGGCGAGTCCGTATCCGAAGCGACGATCGGGGAATGGCTGAAGAAGCCCGGCGAGGCCGTGGCGCTTGATGAGCCGATTGCCAGCCTGGAAACCGACAAGGTCGCGATCGAAGTCGGCGCGCCGGTCGCCGGGGTGATGGGCCAGTACGTGGTCAACGTTGGGGACAACGTTGCGGTCGGCGCGGTGATCGCGACGATCGAGGATGGCGCGCCCTCGGCCGGGGCAGAGCCGGTGGCCGAGCGCAAGGAAACCGCGGTTGCACCCGCTTCCGACAGCGCTGCCTCGCCCGCGGCGCCCACGCCCGCGCCAACTCCGGTCGCTGCCGCGGTTGCATCCGATGCCGCGGCATTGTCCCCGGCGGTGCGCCGCGCGGTGCTGGAACATGGCATCGATCCCGCGACGATCAAGGGATCGGGCAAGGACGGCCGGATCACCAAGGACGATGTCGTCGCCGCCGCCGAAGCCAAGAGCGCCGCCCCGGCCCCCGCGGCCCCGGTCGCTGCCGCACCGGCTGCCCCGGCCGGTGAGCGCGGAGAGGAACGGGTCAAGATGACCCGCCTGCGCCAGACCATCGCCCGCCGCTTGAAGGACGCGCAGGACACGGCGGCGCTGCTGACCACCTTCAATGACTGCGACATGTCGGCGGTGATGTCCGCGCGCGAGAAGTTCAAGGATAGCTTCGAGAAGAAGCACGGGGTCAAGCTGGGCTTCATGAGCTTCTTCGCCAAGGCGGCGTGCCTGGCGCTGAAGGACATCCCCGCGGTCAACGCCCAGATCCAGGGCGACGAGATCGTCTACTTCCCCTACGTCGATCTGTCGGTTGCGGTCTCAGCCCCCAACGGGCTGGTCGTGCCGGTGGTCCGCAATGTCGACCAGATGGGCTTTGCCGAGATCGAAAAGGCGATCGGCGCGTTGGGCAAGAAGGCCAAGGACGGTACGCTGACCATGGCCGACATGCAGGGCGGCACCTTCACTATTTCCAACGGCGGGATCTTCGGTGGGCTGATGTCCACCCCGATCATCAACCCCCCGCAGAGCGCGGTGCTCGGCCTCCACCGGATCGAGGACCGCCCCGTGGTCCGCGACGGCCAGATCGTGATCCGCCCGATGATGTACCTGGCGCTGTCCTACGACCACCGCCTGATCGATGGGCGCGAGGCGGTGACCGCATTGAAGACGATCAAGGAAGCGATCGAGGATCCCACCCGCCTGCTGATTGATCTCTAATGCCCGGATGGACGCTCGAAGGTTTGAAGTCGGCGCTAATTCGTGCCGGAGTCGATAACGGCAGATGGGCAATTGCCTACTCAAAGGTCGATCTCGCCCCCGCCAACGAATGCTATTGCCTCTACGACGATGGCGCGCTCTGGACAGTGTCATACATAGAGCGTGGCAAGTGGAATCTTATTGCGCAGTTCGATTCCAAATTTGAAGCGATGCGTTATTTTTGGTGGTCACTGACTGAGGCGCCAACCCCATTTGATTGATCCGGCAGGAAATGAAACATGGCTGACTACGACTACGACGTCCTCATCATCGGTGCCGGTCCCGGCGGCTATGTCGCGGCGATTCGCGCGGCGCAGCTGGGGCTCAAGACCGCCTGCGTCGAAAGGCGCGAGACTCTGGGCGGGACCTGCCTCAACGTCGGCTGCATTCCATCGAAGGCGATGCTCCACGCGAGCGAGTATTTCGATGCCGCGAAGAACGGCGCGATGGCGGAAATGGGGATCGAGGTCACCCCCAAGCTCAATCTCGCCAAGATGCACGCCCAGCGGCTCGACGCGGTCGGCGGGCTGACCAAGGGGATCGAGTTCCTGTTCAAGAAGAACAAGGTCGACTGGCTGAAGGGCTACGCCGCGTTCGAAAGCGCCGACACCGTCGCGGTCGGCGGCAAGTCATACCGCGCGAAGAACATCGTCATCGCTACCGGGTCGTCGGTCACTCCCCTGCCCGGCGTGACCATCGACCAGAAGGTCGTGGTCGACAGCACCGGCGCGCTCGAACTGCCCAAAGTGCCCAAGCGGATGGTGGTGATCGGCGGCGGGGTGATCGGGCTTGAGCTCGGCTCGGTCTGGCGGCGGCTCGGCTCCGAGGTGACCGTGGTCGAATTCCTCGACCAACTGCTCCCCGGCATGGACATGGACGTCCGCAAGGAAGCGGCGAAGATCTTCAAGAAGCAGGGCATGACCATCAAGCTGGGCACCAAGGTGACCGGCGTTGCGGTCAAGGGCAGCAAAGCCACGCTCACGCTGGAACCCGCCGCCGGCGGTGCCGCCGAAACGCTCGAGGCCGATTGCGTGCTGGTCTCGATCGGGCGCCGTCCCAACACCGAAGGGCTGGCGATCGACAAGGCGGGCCTTGAACTCAACGCACGCGGCCAGATCGAAACCGATCACGAGCTGCGCACCAAGGTCCCCGGCGTCTGGGCGATCGGCGATGTCATTCCCGGCCCGATGCTGGCCCACAAGGCCGAGGACGAAGGCATTGCCGTGGCTGAGAACATTGCCGGGCTGACCGGGATCATCAATCACGCGGTGATCCCCGGGGTGGTCTATACCTGGCCGGAAATCGCCGGGGTCGGCCTGACCGAGGACCAGGCCAAGGAAAAGGGCGAGATCAAGGTTGGCAAGTTCCCGATGCTCGCCAACAGTCGCGCCAAGACCAACCACGAGCCTGACGGCTTCGTCAAGATCATCGCCGATGCCAAGACCGACCGCGTGCTCGGCGTCTGGGCGATTGCCTCTGTCGCGGGGACGATGATCGCCGAGGCCTGCCTGGGCATGGAATTCGGCGCGACGAGCGAAGACATCGCCTATACCTGCCACGCCCACCCGACCCATTCGGAAGCGATCAAGGAAGCGGCGATGGGCGTGCGCGGCAAGGCCATCCACATCTGACCCTGCCGTAGCCAGCGGGAACCCAAGCCGCCTGCCCGGCGTTATTGACGCCAAGGGCACACAGGGCAGCACACCATGGGGTTTTCGATCATACGGCTGCGCGGCGCGGCACTGCTTGCGGCGGCAGGGGCAAGCCTGCTGGTCGCGGGATGCAATCGCGGCAGTGCTGGCGGGGCACCGCCGCGCTCTGCCGAGCAGATCGAGACCCCGGCGCAGACATCGCTGATCGCGGTGCCGATCGAGGCCGATCTGGCCGCCTTGTCGGCCGTGCTTGAACGCGAAATTCCGCGCCAGCTGTGGACCATCGATCAGGACGGCCAGACCTGCGTACCGTCGAAAAAGGTCAAGGTCCTGATCGTCAAGGTCAAGACCCCGACGCTGAAGTGCCGGCTGGTCGGCCAGGTCACCCGCGGCGGGCTGGCGTTGTCGGGCCGGGGCAGCGACATTGTTGTGACCATGCCGATCAGCGCGGTGATCCACGCCCGCGACATCGGCGGCGTGCTCAAGCAGGAAACCGCCACGGCGCGCGCGCAGGTCCATGCGGTGATCCGCATGGCGCTCAATCCCGACTGGTCGCCGCGCGCCAGCATCGATCTGGACTATGACTGGGCGCAGCAGCCGACGGTCGAATTCCTCGGCAAGAAGATCATGCTGACCGACAAGGCCGACCAAAAGCTGAAGGGCGTAATTGCCAGGCTGGAGCGCACCCTGCCCGGCGAGATCGCCAAGCTCGATTTTCGCGGACAGGTCGAACGCTCGTGGCGCAAGGCCTTCACGTCGCTGCTGCTCAACCGCGACAACCCCCCAGTGTGGATGCGGATCACCCCGCAGGAATTGCAGTTCGGCGGCTATGCGGTGCAAGGGCGCAAGCTGGTGCTGCGGCTGGGGATGAAGGCGCGGACCGAGACTTTCGTCGGCGCGCGCCCGCAGGATCCGGCGCCGATCGCCCTGCCCCCGGTCCGCCCGCTCCAGGCCAATGCCGGTCACCTCGAATTCTTCATCCCGGTGCTGGCCGACTATGCCGAGCTGGAACCGGTGATCCTGAAAGCCTTGGTCAAGCGTTCAGCCCGGCCATTCGATGTCCCCGGGATCGGCCCGGTGGCGGCGCAGTTCGGCAAGGTCACCACCTATGGCACCGACAAGGGCCGGATCGCAGTGGGGCTGCAGTTCACCGCGGTCGATCCCTCGGCAAAAACGAAGCGCGCCGCGGGGACGATCTGGTTCACCGGCCTGCCGGTCAATCCGCCCAACACCCAGCAAGTGCTGTTCCAGGACGTCACAGTTGACGGGGTGACCGACAGCACCGGCACCAACCTGCTGCTCAAGCTGGCCAACACGCCCGCCGTTTCGGAGACGATTGCCGAGGCGCTCGCCCAGAACTTCACCAACGATTACAACGAACTGATCGGCAAGATCAGCCGTGCGATCGACGACAAGCGCGAAGGCGACCTGCTGATCCAGGCGCGGATCGACAACCTGCGCACCGGATCGCTGAAAGCCGCTGGCAACGGGCTGTACCTGCCGGTCTGGGGCACCGGCACCGCGGCGATCCGGCTAGTCCGCTAGAGCGCACTTTCCCCGCCGCAACGCGGTTTCGGCCTTTTCGCAGGCGCTCCAGGCACTATGAAGGGCGGCCAAGCCCAACAAAGGAACGACCCGTGGCCGACAAGCATACCATTACCCTGACCAGCGATGAGATCGAGATCCTGGTCGACGCGCTCGAAGCCGACATGGAAGGCTATGTCGAAGCGGCCAAGGAAGCCCGCGGCAACAGCCGGCGCGAGGAAGTGGCGACCTTCACCGAAGCGGCGCAGCGGATCCTGGCGGTCAAGACCCGGCTGGAAGAGCTGGTCGAAGACTGAACGTGACACCCGCCGTCCTGCCTACGCTGCCGCCGCTGCTCGACCTGGCCGGGACCGCGGTTTTCGCGCTGAGCGGGGCGCTGCTGGCGGCGCGGCTCAAGCAGACCTTCGTGACGATGACCTTCTTCGCGCTGATCACCGGGGTTGGTGGCGGCACGGTGCGCGATCTGCTGATCGGCGCGCCGGTGTTCTGGGTGCGCGATCCGTGGGTCGCCCCGGTGTGCCTCGGCACGGCCCTGCTCGCCTGGTTCACCCCGCGCAGCTGGTGGGAAGGATTGTTGCTCGAATGGGCCGATGCGCTGGGCCTTGCCGCCTATGCGGTACTCGGCACCGCCAAGGCGCTGGCCTTCGGCGTGGCCCCGGTTCCGGCGATGATGATGGGGGTGATCACCGGCTGCGTCGGCGGGGTGATCCGCGACGTGCTGGCGGCGCGCCCCTCGATCATCATGCGCCCCGAAATCTACGTCACTGCCGCCGCGCTGACCTCGGCGCTGGTCGTCGCCGGCAGCATGGCCGACCTGCCCCGCCCCCCGGTGTGGATCGCCGCCGCGCTGGCCGGCTTCGCCCTGCGCGGCCTGGCCATCACCCGCGGACTGGCCCTGCCGAGCTACAAGCGCAGCGAGGGGTAGGGCTTGGCGAAGTGAAGTCAGACATCAAGTGTTCGTAGATCTTTTTAGCGAGATTTTTTGAGCTTGCGGGAGTTTGATAGCACAACTATTTTCTCAAGATGTTTAGCAATTCCAGATTCGATCGGGTTCGACAACTTTTTGTCGATCAGTTTACCCCTGACGGCAACGGTTATTTCTACAGAAAAAGCTATAAAGGTGCGCAATTCCGCGTCAGCAAGGCTGAACGGGATAGTTTCATCGCAGATTTTAACAGACGCATTCGTTATTCGAGTTGGTCGACTGTCGCTGCGACCATCATCCTGGTCCTACTTGTAGTCTGGCTCGTTCCTGACAGCGACAGCACTGCGGCAAAAGTAGCAGTCTGGATCGGGGTGGGTGCGATCTTATGCCCGTTCTTGCTATTTTACTACTGGGCGTGGAACGCCCCGGCCCGAGAGCTTCAGCATCGGATGCCTGCTGGCGCTGCATTGACTAAGATCGAGGCACGTGCGCTCGCGTTTTCAAAAATCACGTACGGACAACTAGTTTTGGCTGCGGCGTTCGGCGTCTGGTTGGTTTGGAGTCAATCGCTGAAAACGGATGTGTTCCACGGCTTGGGATTGATCTGGCTTGCGATGGGAGGCGGATTGATTTTGCTTTCCACCGTTCAGGCTTTCCGAAAATGGCATTTCAGTCACAGACAAGCTGGCGACTAATTTTACGTATGAGATGTTGTCGTAGCTGAAACGTCTGCATCTAAACCGAAGTGGCAGATAGCGGACGCATTGTCCGCGATTGCAATCCCTCCTAAAGCCGGTCCAGCTCCTTCAGCGGCCTCCCGGCATCGGCCAGGTCTGCCTCGGCAATCACCGCGCCTTCCTCGACCAGCTTGCGCGCCTGGACGTAGTCCTTGATCATGTTCACCGCATCGACCGCGATGATCTGCCCCTGCCGCAGGTAAATCACCGAGAAGCTGCGCGTCGCCGGATCGCCGCGGACGATCTCGGCATCGTAGCCGGTCGACACGCCGACGGTCTGCAGTTTGAGGTCGTACTGGTTCGACCAGAACCACGGGGTCGCCTTGTAGGGATCGCTGCCGCCGAGGATCGCCTTGACCGCGGTGGTGGCCTGGTCGTTGGCGTTCTGGACCGATTCCAGGCGGATTATCGCGCCGTCGGCAAAGGCATTGGTGTGCGCCGCGCAGTCGCCGATCGCATAGACATGGGGCAGGCTGGTGCGGCACAGTTCGTCGACATCGACCCCGTTGCCCCCCGCCGCCCCGGCGCTGAGCAGCGGGCCGACCGCGGGGATCACGCCGATCCCGACGATGACCATCTGGCAGGCGATCTCGCTGCCGTCGGCCAGCCGCACGCCGCTGACCGTGCCCACACCCAGGATCGCCTCGACCCCGGTCTCGGTGCGCAGGTCGACCCCGTGGGCGCGGTGCTCGGCCTCGTAGAACGCGGAAAGCTGCGGCCCGGCAACCCGCGCCAGCACCCGCGGCAGCACTTCGAGCAAGGTCACTTCCTTGCCCAGCTTGCGCAGCACCGCGGCGGCTTCCAGCCCGATATAGCCGCCGCCGATCACCACCACGCGCTCGACGCCCGGCAGCTCGCCCAGGATCGCGTCGGCATCGGCGCGGGTGCGCACGGCGTGGACCCCGGCCAGCTCGGCCCCCGGGATCATCACCCGCCGCGGATCGCCCCCGGTCGCCCAGATCAAGTCGCCATAGCCGACGCTCCGCCCATCGTGCAGCGTCACGCACTGCGCCTTGGGATCGAGCGCGGTGACCTCGCAGCCGAGCAGCAGATCGATCTGCTTGCTCGCCCAGAATTCGGGCGGGCGGATGTACAGCCGCTCAAAGGTCTTTTCGCCGAGCAGGTATTCCTTGGACAATGGCGGGCGTTCATAGGGCGGCTCGCTCTCGCGCCCGATCATCGCCACGGTTCCCGTGAAACCCTGCTGGCGGAGCTGGATCGCTGCGGCACCGCCGCCCTGCCCCGCCCCGACAATCACCACATCATACTGCATCGCCGCGCCGCCTCCCTGCGAATGTCCCGGCATTAGCCCACCCGCGCCGTCCGGCAAGCCCGTTACGCAGATTCATATCGATCATCAGCCGAACGGACGCTTGGCAAGGCCCGGCGGGGTCCATAAGCTGGCCGCAACAAGACGCGCCGCGCGGGCGCCGGGGGTATGAGGAGCATGACAATGAACGGGGCCGAAGCCTTTATCCAGACCCTCAAGGATTGCGGGGTCAACACCTGCTTCGCCAACCCCGGAACCTCGGAAATGCAGCTGGTTGCCGCGGTCGACCGGACCCACGGGATGCGCGCGATCCTGGGGCTGTTCGAAGGCGTCGTGACCGGCGCGGCCGACGGCTATGGCCGCATGGCCGACAAGCCGGCGGTGACGCTGCTGCATCTTGGCCCGGGCCTGGGCAACGGCCTCGCCAATCTGCACAATGCCCGCCGCGCCGGCAGCCCGGTGATCAACATGGTCGGCGATCACGCGACCTATCACCTGCACTATGACGCGCCCTTGACCTCCGACGCGGCCGGCGTGGCGCGGCCGATGTCCGACTGGGTCCGCGTTTCGCGCAGCGAGCGCGACCTGGCTCAGGCCGGCGCCGAAGCCTTCGCCGTGGCGCAAAGCTATCCGGGCAAGATCGCCACGGTGATCGTGCCCGCCGATCACGCCTGGACCGAAGGTTCTGCAACGGTTTCCGTGCCCGCTGCCACCACCCCGGCCCGCGCGCCGGCCGAAGCGATCGCAGCCGCCGCCGCTGCCCTGCGTGCGTGCACAGGTCCGAAGTGCCTGTTTCTGGGTGGCCGCGCGCTGCGCGAGGATGCCCTGATCGAAGCCGGGCGTATCGCCGCTGCCACCGGGGCGCGGCTGGTCTGCGAAACCTTCGCAACCCGCCATCAGCGCGGCGCGGGCCGGGTCGCGGTGGAGAAGCTGCCCTATTTCGGCGAAATGGCCGAAGCCTACCTCAAGGATTTCGAGGCGATCGTGTTCTGCGGGACCGAACCGCCGGTGTCGTTCTTCGCCTATCCCGGCAAGCCCAGCTTCCTCTCCCCGCCGGGTGCCACGCTGGTGCGTCTGGCCTCGCTGCGCGAGGATGCGCTGGCGGCGCTGGGCGACTTGGCCGCCGCTTTGGACGCCCCCGCGCAGCCGGCACTGGTTCAGGCCCCGACCAGCTTCGCTGCCGAGCCGGGCAAGCTGACCAGCGCCAGCCTGGGCGCGGTTCTGGCCGAGCTGCTGCCCGATCAGGCGATCGTTTCCGACGAAAGCGCGACCAACGGCGCGGCCGCGTTCGGGATGTGCGCCGGGGCGAAACCGCACGACTGGCTGCAACTGACCGGCGGCGCAATCGGCCAGGGCCTGCCGCTTGCGGTCGGCGCGGCGGTCGCCTGTCCGCAGCGCAAGGTGATTGCGCTCCAGGCCGACGGCGGCGGCATGTACACCTGCCAGGCGCTGTGGACGATGGCGCGCGAGCAGCTCGACGTGGTCACGGTGATCCTCAACAACGGCTCCTACGCGATCCTCAATATCGAGCTGATGCGGGTCGGCGTGCAGAACGCCGGGCCCAAGGCGCTGTCGATGCTCGACCTGACCAACCCGGCGATCCAGTGGACGCAGATCAGCGAAGGCATGGGCGTGCCGGCGGTGCGGGTCGAAACGGCCGAGGCGTTCCGCGAGGAGTTGGCGAGTGCAATTGCCGCCAAGGGGCCCAGGTTGATCGAGGCGATGCTCTGACATGGCCGGTACCCTCAACCTGCTCGACGTCACTTATGCCGATTTCCGCCGCAAGGCCGAACGCCGCCTGCCGCGCTTCCTGTTCGACTACATCGACGGCGGATCCGGGACCGAGACCACCCTGCGCCGCAACACGGCCGATTGGGAGGCGCTGCAGCTGACCCAGAAGGTCCTCGTCGACGCCTCGAAAATGGACTGCTCGGTCGAGCTGTTTGGCGAAAAGCTGGCCCTGCCGCTGGTCCTCGCGCCGATCGGCATGGGCGGCATGACCAGCCGCCGCGGCGAGGTCCAGGCCAAGCGCGCCGCCGACAAGGCCGGCATTCCGTTCTGCCTTTCCACCGTCGGGGTCTGCCCGATGGAGGAAGTGGCCAAGGTTTCAGGCACGCCGTTCTGGTTCCAGCTCTATATGCTGAAGGATCGCGGGATCGTGCAGGACGTGCTCAGCCGCGCCGCCGCGCAGGGGGTGACGACGCTGGCCTTCACGATCGATCTGGCCGTGCTCGGCACCCGCTACCGCGATTTTCGCAACGGCATGCAGGGCGGGCTCAGTCCGTGGGGCCGCGCACGCAGCGGGCTGATCGACTATGCCCTGCACCCCGGCTGGCTGTGGGATGTCGGGATCAGGGGCGCGCCGCACGGCTTCGGCAACCTGGCCCCTTACGTGAAGCAATCGGCGAACCCGCGCGATTACCTGCACTGGACCGGCAGCCAGTTCGATCCTTCGGTAACCTGGCAGGACATCGAATGGCTGCGCAAGGTGTGGCCGGGCAAGCTCGTGCTCAAGGGCATTCTCGACCTTGACGATGCGCGCGCTGCGGTGGCGATCGGCGCGGACGGCCTGATCGTTTCCAACCACGGCGGACGCCAGCTTGACGGCGCCGCCTCGACCGCGGCCATGCTGCCGCGCATCGCCGATGCGGTGGGCGACCGGACTACGCTGCTGGTCGACGGCGGCGTGCGCACCGGGCAGGATCTGGTCAAGGCGCTGGCGCTCGGCGCCAAGGCCGCGCTGGTCGGGCGTCCGTGGGTGATGGCCCTGGCCGCCGGCGGCGAAGCCGCGCTGACCCGCTACCTCGCCATGGTCAAACAGGACATGCGCACCGCACTTGGGCTGAGCGGCGCGGTTAATGCACGGAATGTCGGGCGCGGGGTGCTGCTGGGGAAATAAGGAGAGACAATGAATTCAGCGTAGCGAATATTGCAATTTATTGCTCGAAGTTGTCATACTGAAACCTGAGCCATTGCGAAAATCCGCACTTTCTGCAATTTGAAGCCCATGTTTCGCAGCCGCCTACTCAAACGTCTCCGTTCTCCGTTGGTTGGGGAACGTATCGCTGCGACCTACGAACTGGATTATAAACACTTTCTGGACGAGAACATCAGGAATGCTGTCAGAGAAAATCTGAATTCTAATGATGACGATCTTGTAGAAATTTCCGTCATGCGGATCTTAATCCGTGGGCGAGATGTTCCTTCAGTTCACAAAGTACGTGCGATTTTAAATGAAACTAATAACAATTTAGTTTTTAACGTATCCGTGTCTTCATTAGAATGCCTTGCTGAGAATTGCCCCGAAACAGCGCCCTATACTTTACGTGAATTTGAGCGATTGGCTGCCGCAAACGTGCCAGCAGAATTCAAGGAAAGGCTTGAGAAAGGCATTCGCGAAATTCAGCGCATCTTTGTCTGAGCTCCTTAGCTCCACTACAGCAATGCCAAGTCAATCTGGCTGAATTGCCCGCGCAGTATCGATTCTCAACGCCCGGCAAACGCAGCGGGCCGCTTTTCCAGGAACGAGGCCACGCCTTCCTTGAAGTCATCGCTGGCGAACAGCGGGAGCAGCTGCAGGTAGACGTGCTGGACGTGGGTGTCGAAAGTCTCGTTCAGCCCCATCCGCATCAGCCGCTTGGCCCCCTGCACCGCCAGCGGGGCGTTGGCGGCGATCTCGCGGGCCATGGCCAGCGCCACGGCAGCGACCTGGTCGGTCGGGACGACCTTGTTGGCCAGCCCTTCCTCGAGGCACTGCGCCGCGCTCAGCGTGCGGCCGGTGAAGATGATCTCCGCCGCCTTGGCCCAGCCGAGCATTCGCGGCAGGAACCAGGTGCCGCCGCTTTCGGGCAGGACCCCGCGCTTGACGAAGGCCGCGGCGAGCTTGGCATCCTCGGCCATGATGCGGATGTCGCAGCCCAGCGCCAGGTCCATGCCATAGCCCGCAGCCGATCCGTTGAGCGCGCAGATCACCGGCTTGTCCATGGCGAACAGCACGGTCGGCGGGGTGTTGCGCAGGTCGATCGTCGCCGGGGCCTTGCGCGTGCCGCCGCCGATCCCCTGCCCGCTCGACGCTTCGTTGAGGTCGAGCCCGGCGCAGAAGGCACGGCCGGTCCCGGTCAGGATCACCACCCGCACCGCCTCGTCCTCGTTGGCCCTGACCAGCGTGGCGGTCAGTTCGTCGAGCATCGCCGAGGAAATCGTGTTCATCCGCTCGGGCCGGTTGAGCGTGATCGTCGCCACGTGATCGGCAACGGCATAGGTCATGGCGCTCATGTCGCGGGCTCCTTTGGTCAATGCCGTCAGGGGTGACCAGGTCCCTTCCCCTGACAGGAAGGGACCTGTCGGCCTCAGATCCGTTCGATGATGATCGCAGGGGCCATGCCGCCCGCAGCGCACATCGTGACCAGGCCATACCGGCCGCCGGTCCGTTCCAGCTCGTCCAGCGCCGTGCCGATCAGGATCGATCCGGTCGCGCCGATCGGGTGGCCCAGCGCCATCGCACCGCCGTTGGGGTTGACCTTGCTGCGGTCGAGATCGAGGTCGCGGATGAACTTTTCGGCGACCACGGCAAAGGCCTCGTTGATTTCCCAGACGTCAATATCGTCCTTGGTCAGCCTGGCCTTCTCCAGCACCTTCTTGGCCGCCGGAACCGGGGCGTTGAGCATCAGCGTCGGATCGTCGCCCTGGTTGGCATAGGCAACGATCCGGGCCCGCGGCTTGAGATCGTGGGCCTTGGCATATTCGGGCGAAGTGATCAGGATTGCTGCCGCGCCATCGACCACGCCCGAGCTGTTGCCGGCATGGTGGAAATGCTGGATCTCGAGATCCGGATAGCGCCGGTTGATCTGCTTGCGGAAAGTGGTGCCGCCAATGTCGAAATCGGCAATGCCGGTGAAGCTGGGCTTCAGCGCGGCCAGACCTTCGGCCGTGGTTTCGGGCCGGGGAAACTCCTCACGGTCCAGCGCGACCGTGCCATCGGGGTTCTTGACCGGGACCACCGACTTGTTGAAGCGGCCTTCCTTGATCGCCACGTCGGCGCGCTGCTGGCTGACCAGAGCCAGCGCGTCGAGCGCTTCGCGGCTGATCCCTTCCATTGTCGCGATGGCATCGCCGCAAACGCCCTGGTGGCTTTGCGGATGAAGCGCATCGAGCTCCTCATTGCCCGAGCCCATCAGCCGCGGCGGCAGGCCGGCATTGGCCTGCTCGGCCCCGTGCGCAGCGACATAGCTCATCATCTCGGTGCCGCCGGCAATCACGCAGTCTTCCATGCCCGACATGACCGAAGCCGCCGCCATGTTGACCGAGGTGATCCCGCCGCCGCAGAACCGGTCGAGCGTGGTGCCACTGGCGGAAATGTCATAGCCCGCCGCAAGCGCGGCCATGCGGCCAAGATCGCCGCCCTGCTTGCCGACCTGCGAACTGGTCGACCAGACGATGTCATCGACGGTCTTGGTGTCGAGGTGGTTGCGCTCTTTCAGCGCCCCCAGCACGGTTGCAGCCAGATGCTGCGGGTGAAGGTGCGACAGCGCGCCCTTGCCGGGCTTGCCCACCCCGCGCGGGGTGCGAACGGCGTCGATGATATAGGCTTCGGGCATTGATGATCTCCTTTCAGGCCAGCATGCCGGTCAGGCGCTGGCGGATGATGGCTTCGGCATCGGCTACGATGCGGGTGATGAGGACTTCGCAGGTCGGAATGTCGTGGATCAGACCCTGGATCATACCGGCCGACCAGATCCCGTGGTTGGTATCGCCGCTTTGCAGACCTTCGCGGCCGCGCACGCCCTTGACCAGATCGGCCACCGCGGCGAAATCCTTGCCCTCGGCCTCGGCCGCGACAACGGCCTGACTGATTTCGTTCTTCGCCACGCGCGCGGTGTTGCGGAAGGTGCGGAAGATCAGGTCGGTGCCGCGCTCGTCATTGGCGACCATCGCGTCCTTGAAGCTCTGGTGGATCGGCGCTTCGACCGTGGCGGTAAAGCGCGTGCCCATGTTGATCCCGTCGGCACCCAGCGCCAGCGCCGCGACCAGGCCGCGACCATCGCCGAAGCCGCCACTGGCCAGCATCGGGATCTTGACCTTGTCGGCAGCGGCCGGGATCAGGATCAGCCCCGGGATATCGTCTTCGCCGGGGTGGCCGGCGCATTCGAAACCGTCGATCGAAATCACGTCGACCCCGGCCCGTTCGGCCGACAGCGCGTGGCGCACCGCGGTGCACTTGTGCAGAATCAGGATGCCGTGGGGCTTCATCATCTCCCACAATTCGCGCACGGCAGGGGTGCCGGCGGTTTCGACGATCTTGACCCCGCTATCGATGATCGCCTGGGCATAGGCCTTGTAATCGGGCGGATTGATCGTCGGAAACACGGTCATGTTCACGCCGAAAGGCTTGTCGGTCATCGACCGGCACCGCTCGATCTCGGCAGCCAGGGCAGCGGCATTGGGCTGGGTCAGGCCGGTCAGAATACCCAGGCCCCCGGCGTTGGAAACGGCGCTGGCCATTTCCGCCACGCCAACCCACTGCATCCCGCCCTGGACGATCGGATGTTCGATTCCGAGCATTTCGGTGATGCGGGTCTTTATCGCCATGTCTCTCTCCCAGCCAACGCTTTGCGACTCGTTTAATCGCTCAATTAAATTTGGCAACGGCAATGACGATCGGCAAGCGGAATACGCAGCCGGGCAGGTGTCGGACGCTGTGACGGGGAAACGTGGTGGGCGCTGACGGGCTCGAACCGCCGACCCTCTCGGTGTAAACGAGATGCTCTACCAACTGAGCTAAGCGCCCCTCGCGGGAAGCGGCGCTTTAGGCTGGGCGGACTGCAGCGTCAATCACTCGCCGCGCACATTCAGAGCGCACGCGCCGCGTTGGTCCCAAGTTCTGCGAAATAGCGGGCCATGCAGTCGGCGGCCTTGTCGGTCAGGGTGATGAAGGCGCGGCGGCGGTCGCTGTCATCCTCGACCCGCTGGAACAGTCCGGCATCGGTCAACTGCCCGATCCAGCGCAGCGCGGTGGTCGGCGGGACACCGCTGGCGATGCACAGGCTGGTGACCGATACCCGGGTGTGTTCGGCCCGCGCTGCGGTCAGATCAAGCAGCATGTCCCAGGCCGGATCGCCGAACAGATCGCCATCGAAAAAGCGCGCGCGCATCTGACGCTGGCGGATAATGCGGCGGACCAGCCGCGGATCGGGCAAAGGCGGCCGCGCGGCGCGAACCAGCCGGTCGCTCGCCTCGGCTTCATTCTGGGCAAAGGCGGGGCGCGGGCTTTCGAAGCGAAAGGCACCTTCGCGGTCCTGCGCCTCGACCGCGCGCAGTGGCGCTTCAAGCCGCTCAAGCCGCTGGGCGATCTGGCCAACCTGCTCGGTCAGGCGCAGTAGCACCAAACGGTCCTCCTCGCTCAGCTCGCGAAGCCGTGCGCCCGAAACCTGGCCCAGTACGCGGCCAAGTGCGATCACGCGGTCGGCCCGGGTGGGTTCGACCAGAATCTGCGGGCCCGACTGGTCAAGACAGCCGAACACGTCCTCCAGCCCTGCGACATTGGTTGAGACGATCAGGTGGGCACCGGTGTGGGCAGCGCGCAGATCGATCCGGGTCAGGGCGGCGAGCGCCGCGCCGTCGGGCTGCGGGCAATCGACCAGGACCACGTCGCCCAGCGCCCGCGCCTCGTCATCGAGAAGCGCGGCAACCTTGCCCCCGGCAACCAGCCGGAAACCCGCTGCCTCGGCATCGTCGCGCACCTGCGCGGCGACATGATCGCGATCGGCAAACACGCTGATGGTCAAAGGCAGCCCCGCGGCGTCATTGGCTGCGCTGGTGTAGACGAAATTGGCCTGGCCCATGTGTTCCGACTCCTGCATTGCGAACAGGAGTAGAACAAACAGAGACTATGTCAAGAATGGATCAATCGACGAATGGATCCCGCACCAGGATCGTGTCTTCCCGTTCCGGGCTGGTGCTGACCAGTGCCACCGGGGTTTCGATCAGTTCCTGGACGCGCTGGATGTACTTGATCGCCTGGGCGGGCAGGTCGGCCCAGCTGCGGGCGCCAGCGGTGGTGCCGCTCCAGCCTTCGATTTCCTCGTAGATCGGTTCGACCGCAGCCTGGTCGGCGGCATGGCTGGGGAAATAGTCCAGAACCTTGCCGTTGAGGCGATAGCCGGTGCAGATCTTGACCGTCTCGAACCCGTCGAGCACGTCGAGCTTGGTCAGGGCAATGCCGGTGACGCCCGAAATCGCGCAGGACTGGCGCACCAGTACCGCGTCGAACCAGCCGCAGCGGCGCTTGCGCCCGGTGACGGTGCCGAATTCATGCCCGCGTTCGCCCAGCTGCTGGCCAGTGGCATCGTCGAGTTCGGTCGGAAACGGGCCCGAGCCGACCCGGGTGGTATAGGCCTTGACGATACCGAGCACGAAGCCGGTGCTCGACGGCCCCAGCCCCGATCCGCTGGCGGCGGTGCCGCTGACCGTGTTGGAGCTGGTGACGAACGGATAGGTGCCGTGATCGACGTCGAGCAGCACGCCCTGCGCGCCTTCGAACAGGATCCGCGCCCCGGCCTTGCGCACGGTGTTCAGCCGCTTCCACACCGGCTGGGCATATTGCAGGACCGAGGGAGCAATGTCCCTCAGCTGTTCAAGCAGGGCAGCGCGGTCGACCGGTGGCTGGCCAAAGCCGGCGCGCAGGGCATCGTGGTGCGCACAGAGCCGGTCGAGCTGGCTGTCGAGTGCATCGAGGTGAGCCAGATCGCAGACCCGGATCGCACGGCGCCCGACCTTATCCTCATAGGCCGGGCCGATCCCGCGCCCGGTCGTGCCGATCTTGCCCGATCCGGCGGCGGCTTCGCGCAGGCCGTCCAGATCGCGGTGGAGCGGCAGGATCAGGGGGCAATTGTCGGCGATCGCGAAATTGTCGGTGTTGATGACCACGCCCTGGCCTTCGAGCTTTTCGATCTCGCTCTTGAGATGCCACGGATCGAGCACCACGCCGTTGCCGATGATCGACAGCGTGCCGGTGACGATCCCCGACGGCAGCAGGCTAAGCTTGTAGACCTGATCGCCGACCACCAGGGTATGCCCGGCGTTGTGGCCACCCTGGAAGCGGACCACGGCATCGGCGCGGCTGGCCAGCCAATCGACGATCTTGCCCTTGCCTTCATCGCCCCACTGGGCGCCGATCACGGTTACGTTGGCCAACTGAAGGCCTTTCTGTGCTGCTGCAAACCGTGCCGCGCCCTAGGGGAAGGCGCGGCCAAGGGCAAGGCGCAGGGTCCAACAATGTGGTTACAGCGCGCGACAATTCGCGACTGGACCGGCAAGGCTCGATCAATAGTCTGTGTGCGAAAGGGAGCACATGATGAAAAAGTCCGCACTACTCTCGCTCGCTGCCATGGCGCTGATCGCTGGCTCCATGGCGGAAGCGCGCCAAGACAGCATGCGCGAACGCCTGGCCGAACGTCTTGCCGCGAAGCGCGGGCAGCGCGGCGATGTGCCGACGGCACCGGCCAAGCAGACGCTGGCCTATGGCCGCGATCCCCTGCAGCGGCTGGACTTCTATCCGGCGCAGAACGCCAAGGGCCCCGCCCCGTTGATCGTCTTCGTCCACGGCGGCGGGTGGAAGCGTGGCAGCAAGGACACTGCCGACGGCGGCTGGAAGGCCCCGCATTACACTGCGACCGGCTATGCCTATGCCGCGATCAACTATCGGCTGGTGCCCGATGCGACAGTCGAACAGCAAGGCGCCGATATTGCCGCGGCGCTCAAGCTGCTGCGCGAGCGGGCGCGGACACTGGGCATCGACAGCAGCAAGGTGGTGCTGATGGGCCACAGCGCCGGGGCCCACCTGGTCGCGCTGGTCGGGACAGACGAGCGCTATCTCAAGGGTGCGGGGCTGTCGTTCCGCGATCTGTCCGGCGTCCTGCCGATCGACGGCGCGGCCTATGACGTACCGCGGCAAATGACCGAGGGGCCGAAAATGATGCAGCAGACCTATGCCCAGGCCTTCGGCAGCGATCCGGAACGACAGCGCGCACTGTCGCCGACACTGCAGGCCGCCGCGCCCAATGCCCCGCGCTTTCTGATCATCCACGTCCAGCGCCCCGACGGGATCGCGCAGTCGAAGGAACTGGAAGCCGCGCTGCGTCGGGGCGGGACGACCACCGAGCGGCGGGACTTTCCTGGGACCGGCCTGTCCGGCCACGGCGAGATCAACCGCCAGCTTGGCAATCCCGCCTATGCCGCGACGCCGGTGGTCGATGCCTGGCTGAAATCGGTGTTCGGGCGTTAAGGACAAGCCTTAAGCCGGGCGTGCATTGCTGTCCGATCCAAAGACAGTGGCGCGAATTGCCTAGGAACGCGCAGTTGTTTTCGGTTAGACAACGGCCATGGGGCACGTAGCACAAACCGAGGCAGCCTATGTCATCAAGGCGGAAGAGATTTCCGCGTTGAATTACCTTGACCCCGATCATCCCCGCCCGCTGCTGACCGAATGGATCAATCGCGGCACCGACCAGAAGATGCGCCGCACCTCGATCGACCTGCTGCTGCGCACCATGACCGAGGACAGCCCCTCGCCTTCGGTCGCGCGGCTGCACCAATCGTCCGGGCTGCGGGTGATCTTTGCCACCGCGAAAGATCGCGATGCCTTTGCCAACGCCTTTGCCGGTGCGCGCACCCAGCTGGCGTTGCGCCGCGACTTCATCATCGCCACGATCTTCGACAGTCTGGACAGTGCGCAACACGCGGTCGGCGAACTGACCGCAGCGGGCATTCCCGAAGAATCGATTTCGCTGCTCCACCGCGCCGGCGATTTTTCGGTAAATGGCGATGAAAGCTGGAAGGGCCACAGCAAGATGAGCGTCGCCGCCGCAGTGGCGGGCGGCGGCATTGCCGGGGCCTTGCTGGGCATCGGGATGATGGTCATTGTCCCCGGCCTTGGCGCGGTTGCTGCGGCCGGGGCGATTGCGTCGAGCCTGACCTCGGTCGCCTCGCTCAGCGGGATCTTCGGCGCCACCGGCGGGGCTATGGCCAAGATGCTGACCGACCACGACGTCGACGGGCGCGAGGCGAATTATTATGAACGCCAGATCCGCCGCGGGCGCGTGTTCGTTTCGGTCGACACCCGGCTTGCGCCTGGCCAGGAAGAACTGGCGCGCCGCATCCTCAAGGATCGCGGCGGACAAACCGCCAAGGCAGCCTAAAGCCTGATCGCTTCGCCGTTCTCAAGCCGGTGCGTGCAGCCCAGCGCGCGCGCATCGCAGCTGTCGCACAGCGCCGCCACCGTACGCCAGCCGATCGCGCGCAACCGCGCGGCGTGGACCGGATCGTGGTCCAGCGGCAGGAACAGGGTGTCGCGCACCGGTTCTGTTCCGGCCAATGCATCGATCAGTGCGTCGGGATAGAGCGAAAAGCCTACCGCTGGCTCGTCCGGGCCGCCCGGCGCATTCGACTTGATCGTGTAACTGCCGCCGCGGCCCAGCACGCCGCCAAGGCCGTCGGCGTAGATCGAGAAGCCGAACCAGGTCTGGTATTCAAAGCCATGACGCTCCGACGGATCGAGCGTGACCCGCGCTGCATCGCCGACCCGCGCCGCGATGGTGCGCAGCGCGGCAATGCGTTCGGCCAGGGCACCGCCGGCATCGATCTCGGCCAGCCGCTCGATGGCGTCTTCGAAAGGTCCGATCGCGGTCAGCAGCGGCAAGTAGGCCTCACCCCCGGCCGCGACCAGGCCGCCGGCATCCTTGGCGTCAAGCTCGCGCCGGACCGCCTCGATACGGTCGCTGGGCAGCGGCAGTGCCTTGACCGCCAGAGTATCGACCAAGTCGGGCAGGGTGAAATCGACCGACAGCCCGGTCGCCCCGGCACTGCGCAGCGCCTCGATCGCCACCGCGACCACTTCGCCAACCGCAGCAACGCTCTCCAGCCCGATCAGCTCTGCACCCAGCTGCAGCCGCTCACGCGTCGGGTCGAGCCCGTCGCCCTTGATCGTCACAACCTGCCCGGCATAGCACATCCGCAGCGGCCGCGGCGCGGCGGCCAGGCTGGTCGAGGCGATCCGGCCAAGCTGCGGCGTCATGTCGCTGCGCAGCGCCAGGGTGCGCAGGCTGGCGGGATCGACGAAGCGGAACATCCGCCGCGGCTGAACCCCGGCCATCCGGCTGGCCAGCGACTTCTCGAATTCGATGCTCGGCGGCTGGACCCGGTCATAGCCGTGGGCGTCGAGCACGTCGATCACCGCACGCGTGACCCGCGCCGCTGCCGCCGCGGCGGGCGGCAGCCGGTCTTCAAGCCCCTCGGGCAATAGATCGCGATCGGTTTCCATAGCTCAAGCCCTGAAAGTGGCTTCCACCAATCTCCCCTCCCGCACACGGGAGGGGTCGGGGGAGGGTCTGTTAGGCATGGTTGCCCAGCAAAGCAACAGGCCCTCCCCTAGCCCCTCCCGCAAGCGGAAGGGGGACCATGATGCGCCGACTTCACAGCGCGCCGGTCAGAACCCCAGCGCCATCACCCGCTTGACCCCGGGGAGCGCGCGGGCCTTTTCGACCACCGCGGCCGGCACGGGCTCGTCGACCGAAAGCAGCAGCACGGCTTCCCCGCCGGCTTCGCGGCGGCCGAGGTTGAACGTGCCGATGTTGATGGCGTTTTCGCCCAGCAGGGTGCCGATCCGGCCGATGAAGCCCGGGGCGTCCTCGTTGACGATGTACATCATCGGCCCGTCGAGCTCGGCCTCGACCTTGATCCCGAACAGTTCGACCAGGCGCGGCTCGCTGTTGGAAAACAGCGTGCCTGCAACCGAACGTTCGCCGCTGTCGGTCTTGACCGAGACGCGGATCAGGGTGTGGTAATCGCCGGCCTTCTCGGTCTTGACCTCGCGCACTTCAAGGCCGCGCTCCTTGGCCAGGAACGGCGCGTTGACCATGTTGACCGTGTCCGACTGGGTACGCAGGAAGCCCGCCAGCACTGCCGCCACGATCGGCTTGGCATTGAGTTCGGCTGCGGCGCCTTCGGTGTGGATCGAGATCCGCGCCAGGCTGCCGGTGGTCAGCTGGCCGACCAGGCTGCCCAGCCGCTGCGCCAGCGCCATGTAAGGCTTGAGCTTGGGCGCTTCCTCGGCGCTGAGGCTTGGCATGTTGAGCGCATTGGTAACGCCGCCGTTGACCAGGAAGTCGGCGATCTGTTCGGCCACCTGTAGCGCCACGTTGACCTGGGCTTCGTTGGTCGAGGCACCCAGGTGTGGGGTACAGATAAAGCCGGGGGTGCCGAAGAGCGGCGATTCCTTGGCCGGTTCGGTCTGGAACACGTCGAGCGCGGCGCCCGCGACCTGGCCCGAATCCAGTGCATCCTTGAGCGCCGCTTCGTCGATCAGCCCGCCGCGCGCGCAATTGACGATGCGCACGCCCTTCTTGGTCTTGGCCAGGTTTTCGCGGGACAGGATGTTGCGTGTCTGATCGGTCAGCGGGGTGTGCAGCGTGATGAAGTCGGCGCGGGCGAGCAGGTCATCCAATTCGACCTTTTCGATCCCCAGTTCGACCGCGCGTTCGGGGCTGAGGAACGGATCGAAGGCAACGACCTTCATCCGCAGACCCAGCGCGCGGCTGGCGACGATCGAGCCGATATTGCCCGCGCCGATCAGGCCCAGGGTTTTGCCGGTCACCTCGATCCCCATGAAGCCGTTCTTGGGCCACAGGCCCTGCTGGGTCTGGGCATTGGCTTCGGGGATCTGGCGGGCCAGCGCGAACATCATCGCGATGGCATGTTCGGCGGTGGTGATCGAGTTGCCGAACGGGGTGTTCATCACCACCACGCCCTTGGCCGAAGCATAGGGGATATCGACATTGTCCACGCCGATCCCGGCGCGGCCGATGACCTTGAGGTTCTTCGCGGCGTCGATGATCTCCTTCGTCACCTTGGTCGAGGAACGGATGGCCAGGCCGTCGTAATCGCCGATCCGGGCGATCAGCTGTTCAGGGGTTTCACCGGTGATGACATCGACGTCGCAGCCGCCTTCGCGCAGCAGGCGCTCGGCATTGGGGTCCATCTTGTCGGAAATGAGTACACGGGGCTTGGTCATTCTATCCTCGTCATTCCCGCGAAAGCGGAAACCCAGTTCCCGCATTCGCGATTTGAGATGTCACGTGATGGGTCCCCGCATTCGCGGGGAAGACGGTCAGTTTTTGAGCGTTGCCCAGGCCCAGTCGAACCACGGTCCGAGAGCTTCGATATCGGCGGAATCGACGGTCGCGCCGCACCAGATCCTGAGGCCCGGCGGAGCATCGCGGTACCCTGCGATGTCAAAGGCCGCGCCTTCCTTCTCGAGCGCGCCGGCGAAGGCCTTGATAAAGGCTTCGTCCGCGCCTTCGACCGTCAGGCAGACCGAGGTCTTCGAGCGGCTGGCCTCATCCCCGGCAAGGTTTCCGAGCCAGTCGCGCTCCGCGACGATCTTCTGCAGCGCTGCGGCATTGGCATCGCTGCGCGCCTGCAGGCCCTTGAGGCCGCCAAGGCCCCTGGCCCATTCGAGCGCGAAGATGGCGTCTTCGACCGCGAGCATCGAGGGGGTGTTGATTGTCTCGCCCTTGAACACGCCTTCGGCAAGCTGGCCCTTGGAGACCAGGCGGAACACCTTGGGCAGCGGCCAGGCCGGGGCATACGTTTCCAGCCGTTCGACCGCGCGCGGGCCGAGGATCAGCACGCCATGGCCGCCCTCGCCGCCCAGCACCTTTTGCCAGGAGAATGTGGCAACGTCGATTTTCGACCAGTCGATGTCATAGGCAAACACCGCGCTGGTCGCGTCGGCGAAGGTCAGCCCCTCGCGGTCGGCCGGGATCCAGTCCGCGTTCGGTACGCGCACGCCGCTGGTGGTGCCGTTCCAGGTGAACAGCACGTCGTCGGCGAAGTTGACCTGGCTGAGATCGGGCAGCTGGCCGTAGTCGGCGCGGATCACCGTAGGGTCGAGCTTCAATTGCTTGGCGGCGTCGGTTACCCAGCCTTCGCCGAAGCTTTCCCAGGCCAGCGTGGTCACGCCGCGCGCGCCGAGCATGGTCCACATCGCCATTTCGAACGCGCCGGTGTCCGATCCGGGGACAATGCCGATGCGGTGGCTCTCAGGAAGTTGCAGCACTTCGCGCATCAGATCGATGCAGTACTGCAGGCGCGTCTTGCCGATCTTGGCGCGGTGCGAGCGGCCAAGCGATTCGGTGGCGAGTTTGGCGGGGGCATAGCCCGGAGGCTTGGCGCAGGGGCCCGAGGAAAAATACGGGCGCGCCGGCAGCGCCGGCTTGGTATCAGTCATGTATTCTCTCCTTGCAGAGAGCACGCGCGGCGTTGGGACCGCGTGGCCCGGAGCCGCACCTAGTGGCGGCTGGTCGCATGTCAAGCGAATGCTGGCGCGCAGTCGCTCCATTCGCCGCGCCGGTTACTTTCCGTTAACCATATCGGCCTTAGCCTGGCGGACGTGACCAAGCCCTATGCCTTGCTTCCCCTTGTGGCCCTGCTTGCAGCCTGCAATTCGATGATTCCGCAGGGCAATGAGGCTGTGCGCGCGCCGATCAAACGATCGACCACCATTTATACACCGCGCCCCGAAGTGGGGCGGTGTCTGGCGACGCTGGGCGCATCCCGGGCCAATTTCACCCCCCTGCCCGATCAGTATTACGGCGCCGGCTGTTCGACCCTGGGCACCGTGCGCCTCGCCAGCCTGCGCAGCGACGAAGCGAATCTGGCCTTGTCCAATCTCGGCCCGGTCACTTGCCCGCTGGCCGAAACCTTTGCCGGCTGGGCTCGCTTCGGGGTCGACCGGGCGGCGCAGCAGGTACTGGGCAGCCCGCTGGTGCGGATCGAGACGATGGGCAGCTACAATTGCCGCAATGTCGCGGGATCGGCCCGGCGCAGCGCCCATGCCACGGCCAGCGCGATCGACGTGTCGGGCTTTGTTTTGGCCGACGGGCGGCGGATCACCGTCTCGGGCAACTGGAACGACCAGTCACCGCGCGTTCGCCAGTTCTTCACCGCGATCCACACCAGCGCCTGCAAGCGCTTTGGCACGGTGCTGGGTCCGGCTTACAACGCCGCGCACCGCGATCATTTGCATCTGGAACTGAGCGGCAGCGCTTACTGCCGCTAATGCTCGATCGATCGAGGCCGGCCCGACGCAACAGCTGCGACCTGCAGACGACCCGAAAGGCGGGCCGGGCCTCGATCAACCAGTCGCGCGCCGCGGAGGGGGTATTGAACAGCGCGCCGCCGCAGCAATCGGAGTGCGGCCGACCATATCAATGCGCCGCCCTGCCGACCTGCACGAGATGGCTTTAGGTGCAGGTCGCCGCAGTCGCGGCAGACCGGGCTATTTGCTGTAGAGGCTGTAGTCAGGCAGGGCGTGGAACGCGTTCTTGAGCGCCTCGCTCCAACCCGCCGATACCGCCAGAAAATACGGATCCTGCGCATCGACCCGGCGCTGGTGCAGCGGTTCGAAGCGATCCTTCTCGATCACCATCAGATCGAGCGGCGGCCCGACCGAGAGGTTGGCCTTGATCGTCGAATCGAAGCTGACCATCAGCAGCTTGACCGCATCTTCGAAGCTCATCGCCGGATCATAGCCGCGCAGGATGATCGGGCGGCCGTACTTCGTTTCGCCGATCTGGAAGAAAGGCGTATCCGCGCTGGCCTCGATGAAATTGCCTTCGGGATAGACCAGGAACAGCCGTGGCTGCATGCCCTTGATCTGTCCGGCGACGATGATCGATGCGGTGAAGGTGCTGGCCGCCTGCTGACCATTTGTGGCATTGCTGCGGGCGATCGTCTCGCGCAGCAGCTTGCCCACCATTGATGCGACTTCGAACATGGTCGGCGCGGTAAGCAGCGAATTGAGCCGCTCTTCCGGGGCCTTGTTGCGCTCTTCGAGCAGGCCGATGACATTCTGCGTCGTGGCGAGGTTGCCCGCGGTCATCACCGTGATGATGCGCTCGTCCGGGACGGTCCACGAATGCATCTTGCGGAACACCGAGATGTTGTCGACGCCAGAATTGGTCCGGGTGTCGCTCATCAAGACGAGCCCCTGGTCAAGCAGCATTCCGACACAATACGTCACAGGCGAATCCCCCAGATTCGCTTCGGGCCTACTGTTCGGCGCGCTGTTGTTCAACTGCCAGGCGGACTTCGAGCGAGGTTTCCCCAGCTCCGTAGGACATTCCGGTCACAGGCGCCGCCTCGCGGTAATCGCGGCCCGTTGCCACGCGGACATAGCGTTCGTCCGGGCTGATCCCGTTGGAGACATCGAACCCGACCCAGCCGAGGTGGTCGACATGGGCCTCGACCCAGGCGTGTCCTGCCTGCTGCTCGATCCGGTCGGTCAGCATCAGGTAGCCCGAGACATAGCGCGTCGGCACGCCCAGCGACCGCGCTGCGCCGATGAAGATATGGGCATGGTCCTGGCACACCCCCTTGCCCAGCGCTGCGGCTTCCTCGCCCGAGGTGTGCACTCCGGTTTCGCCGGTGGCATAGGCGACATGGGACAGCACAAGCGACGACAGGCGGTGCAGCATGGCCAGCGTATCGCCGCGCGGCACGTCAAGCTCGCTCACGATCGCCCGCACGTTCTGTCCGGGACGGGTCAGCGGGGTCTGGGTCAGAAAGGCCCATTGCGGCATATGCCCGGAAATCTGCCCGATCACCCCGTGGTTGTCGGCAGTGGCGACCGTGCCGATGCAGCGGATTTCCACTTCGGTCGCGCCGGGCTCGACTGAAACCAGCGTTGTCCGATTGTGGTGATGATCGTCGTATTCCACCTCGCGCCGCGCGCCGCTCAGCTCCATCTGCCAGTCGAGCACACGCTGACCCTGGGTGTGCTTGGGGATCAGCCGCAGGCGCTGCAGGCCGTGCCGCACCGGCTGCGAAAAGCTGTAGCGGGTAAGATGTTCGATCCGCAGCCGCATCAGGCGTAGAACCTGTAATCGCGCTCGATCGCCTGGGCGACCTGGCGGTTGCACGACACGAAGTGGGTCAGGAATTCGTGCAGGCCTTCATCGAAAATCCCGTCGATGGTCAGCTGGTGCAATCGCGCGCCCAGATCGCGGACCTGCTCGTGCGCACTCGATTCACAGCCGTACTGATGCGCCAGGCCGCGCAGGTTGGAACGGACCTTGTCGATGCAGAAGGCCAGGCTGCGCGGGAACCGCTGGTCGAGGATCATGAACTGCGCAATCCCGCGCGGGTCCATCGCCCCGGCGTTGAGCCAGCGGTAGGCCCGTTCACCCGAGACCGAGCGCAACACCGATTCCCACTGCACGTTGTCCAGGCTCGACCCGACCCAGGCCAGCGAGGGCAGCAGGACATAGTATTTGACGTCGAGAATCCGCGCGGTGTTGTCGGCGCGTTCGATGTGGGTGCCGATGCGGAAGAAGTTGTAGTTCTCGTTGCGCAGCATCGACCCTTCGACCGCGCCGCGCACCAGGGTCGATTGCCGCCGGATCGTGGCCAGAACTTCGCCCAGCGACACTTCGCGGACCGGCTTGGCCAGCACCTCGCGCAGATTCATCCAGCTTTCGTTGATCGCTTCCCACACCTCACGGGTCAGCGCGGTGCGGACCGAGCGGGCGTTGGTGCGGGCATTCTCGACCATCGCCAGCACCGATTGCGGATTGCCCTTTTCGCGCAGCAGGAAGTTCCACACCTGGATGCCGGTGTAGGTGCCGTGACTGCGCTGATACGATGCGGTCTGGCCGACCGTCTCAACCACCGAGCGCCATTCCTCCTGGCTGGTCGCGGCATCGCGGGTCAGCGCCATGCGGTGCCCGGCGTCGAGCAGGCGCGCCGTATTCTCCGCCCGCTCAAGGTTGCGGGCCATCCAGAACACCCCGTTGGCAGTCCGCCCTAGCATGAGGAACCGTGGCCCATCAGTCTTGCAGCACCCAGGAATCCTTGGTCCCCCCGCCTTGCGAGGAATTGACCACCAGCGATCCCTGTTTCAGCGCGACGCGGGTCAGGCCGCCCGGCGTGATCTCGATCCCCTGCGGCGAAACCAGCACGAAGGGCCGCAGGTCAACGTGGCGCGGAGCGAGGCCCGCCTTGGTCAGGATCGGCACCGTCGACAGCGCCAGGGTCGGCTGGGCGATGTAGTTGTCCGGCTTGGCCCGCAGCTTGGCAGCGAAGGCGGCAATTTCCTTCTTCGAGCTGGTCGGGCCGATCAGCATGCCATAGCCGCCCGAACCGTGGACTTCCTTGACCACCAGATCGGCCAGGTTGTCGAGCACATAAGCGAGGCTATCGGCCTCGCTGCAGCGCCAGGTCGGCACGTTCTGCAGCAGCGGCTTCTCGCCGGTATAGAATTCGACGATCTCGGGCATGAACGAATAGATCGCCTTGTCGTCGGCAATCCCGGTGCCCGGCGCGTTGGCAATGGTGATGCCTCCGGCGCGGTAGATGTCCATGATTCCCGGTACGCCCAGCACCGAAGTGGGGTTGAAGGTCAATGGATCGAGGAAATCGTCGTCGACCCGCCGATAGAGCACGTCGATCGGCTGGAAGCCCTGGGTGGTGCGCATGCCCACCCGCCCGTCGACCACGCGCAAGTCGCTGCCCTCGACCAGTTCGGCGCCCATCTGGTCGGCAAGGAAGGCGTGTTCGAAATAGGCCGAATTGTAGATTCCCGGGGTCAACACCGCGACCACCGGCCGCGATCCCGCGCAGGCCGGGGCGCAGGCGGCGAGGCTCTTGGCCAGGCGGCGCGGATAGTCCTGCACCGGGCAGACCTGCAGGCGGCTGAACAGTTCCGGGAACATCGCCATCATCGTCTCGCGGTTCTCCAGCATATAGGAGACGCCGGAGGGCGTGCGGGCATTGTCTTCCAGCACCATGAACTCGTCCGGGCCGGTGCGGACCAGATCGATCCCGACGATGTGGGTATAGACTCCGCCCGGCGGGACCAGCCCGACCATCTGCGGCAGGAAGGCGGCGTTGCGCGCGATCAGCCGTTCGGGCAGCCGACCTGAACGCACGATTTCCTGGCGGTGGTAGATATCGTGGAGAAAAGCGTTGAGCGCGCGCACCCGCTGCTCGATCCCGCGTGACAGCTTGCGCCACTCCTGCGCGGTGATGATCCGCGGGACCATGTCGAAGGGGATCAGCCGTTCTTCCCCGGCATTGTCGCCATAGACGTTGAAGGTGATCCCGGTCTTGCGAAAGAACTGCTCAGCCTCCTGGCCCTTGCGCCGCAAAGTGGCGGGATCCTGCTGCGCGTACCATTCATTGTAACCGGCATAGCCTGGCCGCACGGTGCCGTCGGAACCGTACATCTCGTCATAGCAGGGGGGTGGCGCGCGTCCGTCGTTCATTCCGGAACACATGACTGCCCGATGACGGCGCGGAGTCAAGCGCTTGCTGCACCTGCGAACACGACGGGACGTGTCGCTAGGCCTAGTCCTGACCGCCGTCGAGCAGTTCGAGGACCACGCCGATCGAGCGCGGATCGGCCGAGAAGCCGATATGGGTGCAGCGCAGCCCGATTGCGCGGTCGCGCTCCTCTGGCTTGCCCCTGGCCGAGCGCGGCGCGACGATGCCGTCGCGGCTGCTCCACAGTGCCACTGTCGGAACCGGCGGCTTGGCGGCGAAATCAGCCTTGACCGGCGGGTCGGCAACGTCGTGACCGGTAACCAGATGATAGGCGCGCCAGGCGTTGTTGGCGTGGCGGTCGCCCGAAAAAGGCGTGCCCATGGTGATCACCCCGCCGACTGCATCGGGCATGCGGTGTGCCAGCTCGCGCGCGAACAGCCCGCCTAGGCTCCACCCGACCAGGATCACCTTTTGCCCGGTCTCGGCATGCAGGTCGGCGATCCGTGCACTAAGTCGGGCCAGGTTCTCGCTATCGGGCCCAAGGTTGAAGCCCTCGCCCCAATCGCTCACGGCATGGCCGGCATCGCCCAGCGCGCGGCGCAGATGGCGCATGGCGCGGGGGTGCGCGCCAAAACCCGGCAGCAGCATGACCGTGCGGGTCTGCGCGGCTTGGGGCACGCTTTGCTGGCGCAAGGCCAGCGGCGGCACCACGCGCAGCCCCTCGCCCAGCCACAGCCGCAACGACGGGCCCTTGACGCCCGGCGGTGCGGGCATCGTCGCCAGTCGCAGGCGCCGCGCCAGGGGTCCGTTCATTGCCAGGTTCATCGCTCGTATCCTCAGGAACAGTCCCCGATCCGCTCGTTGTTGACCTCGGCCTCGATGTGCATGCCCTTCATCGGCATGCCCGGCATCGAGGCGTCGGACTTCATGGACATTTTTGAACCGGTCGAGCTGAACGTACCATGCATCTCATAGGTCATGGTCATCCCGCGCCCTGTCTTGCAGGTCATCTTGGCATCGATCCTGCCACCGCTGGCGTTGAAATTGTCATAGCTGCAATCGCCCTGGGCGGCGCGCTTGTTCAGTTCTTCGAACCCCTTGTCGGCGTCGGCCTTGGTCAGGCAGAACTCGGTCGACTTGCCGGTTGTCCCGAACATGTTTTTCATCTGTGCCGCCCGGTCGGCCGGCATGCCGGGGATCGTGACATCAATGATCTTCATCGTTGTGCGGTATTTGCCGGGTTCGGGCCGATCGAGCTTGGCGACTTCGGCCTTCACCTCCTCTGCCGTCTTGGGGGTGTCGGACGACTTGCCGCAGGCGCCAAGCGTCAGCCCAAGGCCCAGCAAAGGCAGGAAGATAATTGCACGCATCGCATGGTCCTTTCACGGCCAGTTGAAAGGTCAGACTATCAAGCCGGTCTGAGCGTGCCAATGCCCATGGCTGCGGGCCGATTCGCCCGATTTGTCGCAAGCGGCTCTCAGCAGAGCAGCGCACTGCTTAACCGATCGATTAGTTTCGGGCTCGAGGCTGACGTTACGGCACCCTGCACTGCCTGCGAATCCTGTCCGAAAGTGCAGCGTGCCGCGCAACGGATTGCTTGCAGCAAGCCTGTTCCTGCGCCACTCTGTCCGCCAAGAGTTTAGCGGAGAGAGCCCATGGACCTCGAATTCAGCCCCGAAGAAATCGCCTTCCGCGACGAAGTGCGCACTTTCATCGCCGAAAACTATCCAGCCCAGCTACGCGGCAAGCAGGATGAAGGGGACGAACTGACCAAGGAAGACTTTCTTTCGTGGCACCGCGTCCTCGCCAAGAAGGGCTGGGTCGCCCCGGCCTGGCCGGTCGAATATGGCGGCACCGGATGGACCGTGACCCAGCGCTTCATCTTCTCGGAAGAAACCGCCCGCGCCGACTGCATCCGCCTGATGCCGTTCGGCCTGACCATGGTCGGCCCGGTGATCTACACCTTCGGCACGCCCGAACAGAAGGCCCACTACCTGCCCCGCATCCTGTCGGGCGAGGACTGGTGGTGCCAGGGCTATTCCGAACCGGGTTCGGGCTCTGACCTCGCCTCGCTGCGGACCAAGGCCGAACGCGACGGCGATCACTACGTGGTCAACGGCCAGAAGACCTGGACCACCATGGCCCAGCACGCCGACTGGGGCTTCTTCCTGGTCCGCACCGATCCCGACGCCAAGATGCAGGAAGGCATCTCGTTCCTGCTGATCGACATGAAGAGCCCGGGGATCGAAGTGCGCCCGATCATCACCCTGGGCGGCGAGCACGAAGTCAACGAGGTGTTCCTCGACAACGTCAAGGTGCCGGTTTCCAACCGCGTCTATGAAGAGAACAAGGGCTGGACCTGCGCCAAGTTCCTGCTCGCGCATGAGCGTGTCGGGATCGCCGGGGTCGCCTCGTCCAAGCGCGGCATCGAAAAGGTCAAGGAAATCGCCGCGACCGAAATCGACGGCGACAAGCCACTGCTGGCCAACCCGTTCTACCGCCGCAAGGTGGCCGAGCTGGAAATGGACCTGACCGCGCTGGAATTCACAGAGCTGCGCACCCTGGCCGGCGAAGCCGCGGGCAAGGGACCGGGGCCGGAAAGCTCGGTGCTCAAGATCAAGGGTTCGGAAATCCAGCAGCGCCTGACCGAACTGGCGCTCGAAGCGGCGGGGCATTACGGCGCGCCCTATTTCCGCGGTTTCGGCGAAGGCGACAACGAGCATCCGATCGGCCCCGACTGGGCCCACCGCACCGCGCCCAGCTATTACAACATGCGCAAGACCACGATCTATGGCGGGTCGAACGAGATCCAGCGCAACATCATCGCCAAAATGGTGCTGGGGCTTTGATTCAGTAATTCACCGTCACCCCCGCGAAAGCGGGGGCCCATCTCCAACGCCTGTAAATTCGGCGCAACCGCGAGATGGATCTCTGCTTTCGCGGGGATGATGGACAAGGGATGGAAGAGGACAATCGATGGACCTGAGCTACACCGAAACGCAGGACATGCTGCGCGACACCCTCGCGCGGTTCCTGGCCGACACCTATGACTTCGAAACCCGCAAGAAGATGATCGCCAGCCCCGATGGGCGCGATCCGGGGATCTGGCGCGCGCTATCGAGCGAGCTGGGCCTAACCAGCGCTCCCTTTGCCGAGGAATACGGCGGGATGGGTGGCGGTCACCTGGAAAACCTGATCATGATGGAAGAGCTGGGCAAGGTCATCGCGGTCGAACCGTGGCTGCAGACCGTCGTCATCGGCGGCGGCGCGCTGACCGCGGTTGGCGGCGCCCTGGCGGCAGAGGTCATCCCGCAGATCATCGCTGGCGACTGCGTGATCGCCTGGGCCTATGCCGAACCGACCGGGCGCTATGACCTGGCCAATGTTGCGACCACGGCTAAGAAAGACGGAGCCGGCTATGTCCTGAATGGCCACAAGGCGGTGGTCTATGCTGCGCCGTGGGCGAGCCACCTGCTGGTCACCGCGCGCACTGGCGGATCGCAGCGCGAGCGCGCCGGGGTTGACCTGTTCCTGATCGACGCCAAGGCCGCCGGAATAACCCGCCGTGACTATCCCACGGTTGATGGCTTCCGCGCATCCGAAGTCTATTTCGAGAACGTCGCCGTCCCGGCCGAGGCGCTGCTGCCCGGCGGGATCGACCTGATCGAGCAGATCGCCGACCAGGCGACCATGGGGATCTGCGCCGAAGGCACCGGGATCGCCCGCAAGCTGCTCGACGGAACGGTCGAATATACCAAGCAGCGCAAGCAGTTCGGCCAGCCGATCGGCAAGTTCCAGGCATTGCAGCACCGCATGGCCGACATGCTGGTCGAGGCCGAGCAGATCGCCTCGATGACGCTGATGGGCACACTCAAGCTGGATCTTCCCGCGGCCGAACGCAAGGCTGCGGTCAGCTTGGCCAAGGCCAAGGTGGCGCGCTCGATCAAGTTCGTCGGACAGGCCGCGATCCAGACCCATGGCGGGATCGGCATCACCATGGAACTGGCGATCGGGCATTATTTCAAGCGCGCAACGATGATCGAGAACCAGTTCGGCAGCGCCGACGCCCACCTCGACCGGTATGAGGCGCTGACCTTGGCGGCCTGATCCGCCTTAACCGGCGGAGTTCAGCACCGCAGCGAGATCGCCTGGACCATAGGGCCGCGTCAGAAAGGCGCGGTCGGTCCAGCGCGGATCGATGTCCGATCCGTCGGGGCGGCTGCTGACCAGCACGACTGTCGCGCCCACGGCATCGAGTGCTGCCATGACCGGGGCCAGGTCGTCTGCGCCCAGTCGCGCGTCGATCAGGCTCCAGTCCGGCGCGCGAACTGCAATCGTGTCGAGTGCGGTGTCGACCCGCGCCAAGGCCGCGACCTCGGCAAAGCCAAGCTCGAGCAGCATTTCACGCGTGTCCAGCGCGACGAGGCCGTTCGCCTCGATCACCAAGGCCCGGCCCATCGCCCGCTCCGTCGCCTTCTGCATCGAGTATCCACGACCTCCGGGGCCGCGATGTAGACAAGTCTACACAAGCCGTCTGCCCACTAGTGCGCGCAGGTCGGGAACAATCCCACCTGACGTCGATTTACAGCGTTACTGATCCTTTTCACTTTCTCGGGCTGCCTGATGACCATCGATGGAAATGACCTGCTGAGCGCGCTGTTTGAAGACCATCGGACGCGGCTTTCAAGCCGCGTTTCAAGCCAGCAACTGGCCAAGGGCCAGCTACTATACGATCCGGGCGATTCCATCGAATACTGCTATTTCCCCTGCGGCGCGGCGATGGCGACCTACTATGTCGTCATGGACGACGGGATGGCCGTGGAAACCGCCACGGTCGGGCGCGAAGGCGCACTGGGAGGCATTGTCAGCCACGGTCGGCTGCCCGCCTTTGCGCGATCCACGGTCCTGCAGGGCGGCACGTTCCTGCGCCTGCCGCTGAGGGAACTGGAACAGCTTAAGGACGACGTGCCCTCGATTGGCCGGCTATTCGATCGCTATGCCGACTGCTTCGTCGCCCAGGTGTTCCAGTCGGTCGCCTGCAACGCTTCGCACACCATCGAACAGCGCGTCGCCCGCTGGCTTAGTGCGGCGATCGTCCGCACCGGCGGCAACGATATGGCCATAACCCAGGAACAGCTTGGCGAACTGCTGGGCGTCGGGCGCACCTATGCCAGCCGCGTGCTGCAGCGCTTCAAGGAGCGCGGCGTGATCGAAATCCGCCGCGGCCGCCTGGTGGTGCGTGACGAAAAGGCACTGCACGACACCGCCTGCACCTGCAATGCCGTGATCGCTCACCACTTCAAGGTCGTGCTGGGCGGGATCTACCCCGACTGAGCGGCTATTTCTTTGGCGTCTCGGTTGCCTTCGGATCGGGCGCGCTGGCAGCAGACTTGAGCGCAGCCGTTGACGATGCCAGCAAGGTGCTGGCCTGACTGCGCAGGCCCCGGACCCGGGCGAGGCTGGCGCTGAGCGCGTTGGCGTCCTGCATGGCCTTGGCCTGAGCTGCGATCTGATCGGCTTCTGACGCCAAGGCTCGCGCGCGGTCGGCATTGTCCTTGCGCAGTTTCATCGACTGCCGCTTGGTCCCCGATGCGAACAGCCCCGGCTTTTCAAGCTGGGTCAGTCCGGCGATCTGGCTGCTGAGCCGCGCCACCTCGGTCCGCGCGGTGTCGATATCGACGCGCGCCAGCGAAAGCCGGTTCTGCATCTTCGCACTGTCGGCCGCCGCCGCTGCGCTGGCGCTGGCGGCCGCACTGGCGACATTCACGGCGCTGGCCTTGGCACTGGCCACAGCCGCGGCAACTGGAACCGATTGCAGGCGAACATAGGCCGCAACCGCGCCGCGCTGGGCTACCAGGGCCGTCACGGCATCGCCGGCCTGCTGCGCGGTTGCCAGTGCCGTCGCGATTTCGCCACGCGCACTGCGGGCCCGGCCCAAAGCGCGCTCCACTTTCGCCGCAGCGTCGCCCGACAGGCCCCTGCCCGCAGCGGCGGCCTGCTGCTGGGAACGCAGCACCCGGTCGGCATCGGCGCTGAGCGCCGGGCCTTGCTGTTGCACCAGTCCCAGCGCCAGCGTCTTGAGCTGGTCGGCCACGGCCTGATTGTCAGGCGCGACCTGAAGCTGCACCAGCAGCGGCGCCATCGACCGTTGCCCAGCTTCGAGCGCTGCCAGTTCCCCCGCAGATCGGCCGGCCGAACGCGATACGGCCAGCAAGGCGTCGATCGCCCCGCCCAGGGCAGGCACACCGGGCGCGGCAGCGCTGCCTTCGCTCAGCGGAGCGGCAACGCCCGATATAGCAGCCGGCGCGGCTGCCAGCGTAAATGAGGGGCCCTTCGTTTCGGGCGATCCAACCAGGCCACCCATCCAGGCGGCGGCTCCGCCGCCGACCAGCAGCAAGGCGCCGCCCAGCATCGCAAATTTCGGCACATTCGAGTGCCGCGCAGGTGTGGCGACACTATCGTCGTTGTCGGGACGCGACGCCGCCTTGGCCGGCTTGCCCAGCTTGCCCGGCTTGGGGACTGCAGCAGCGGTCAGGTAATCCGCCTCGCCGGGCGCTTCCAGTTCGCCTTGTGCAAACATCACCGGCTGCGCGGCAGGATCGCGATCGGGCACGTTTTGGATGTCGCTGCGCGCGGTCTCGACTGGAACCGACTCGCCCAGCGGCACTGCGGCCTTGGCCACCGGTACGTCCAGGACCGTGACTTGATCGTGCCCTGCACCGCTGTTTGCGGCGGCGGACTTGCGGGCAACAGGCATTTCGGCGATTTCGGCGCTGTCCGCAGATTCGGCCCCGGCTGCTCGCCAAAGGCGGCGCAGCGTGGTGATGTGCGGCTCGGTCCGTTCGCGCAGCAGCGCGTTGCGCTCGATCTCCCAGACATGGCGATCAAGCGGCACCGCCGCTTCGGAGCTGCGGATCTGGCGCATCGTCTCCAGCGCGACCTGGTGCTTGCCCAGGGTTTCGGCAGTGATCGCCTTCCATTCCAGCGCCACCGGATATTCGGGGTCTAGCATCAGCGCGCGGTCAAGCGCATCCTCGGCCGCTTCGGCCTGCCCTTCCAGCAGCAGGCACATGCCCAGATTGCTCAGCGCGACATTGCGGCCGCTGTCGAACGGTGAGAGCCGGTCCTGCTTGCGATAGGCTTCGACCGCTTCAGCCGTGCGCCCCAGCATCCGGTAGGAATCGCCCAGGATGCGGTGCGAGGCCGGCGAACTGGGCGCCAGGTCGACGGTCCGCTTGGCCAGACGCAGGCAGATCTCATACTCGCCCAGCCCCTGATAGGCCCCGGCCAGTTCCATCAGCACGGTCGGATTGTTGCCGTCGAGCCGCATTGCCTGGCGAGTTTGCGCCTGGATATCGCGGATCTGGTCCTCGTCGGGCCGCAGCCCCTTGCTTTCCGGGACCGCCGCCATCGCCGAGGCAAGCATGGCGTGGGCCAGCCCGACATCGGGCGCAGCCTCAACCGCCAGCCTGGCTTCCTCGACCGCCTGAAGCGCCCGCGGCTCATCGGCGCGCTGCGCCAATGCTGCGGCGCGCAGGATATGATCCCACGCCGAAAGCGGCGCGGTGCGGGCCATGGCCAGCGCCTGCTCGCGCTGGATGATCTGTTCGGAAAATTGCGCGGCGACGGCCACGGACAACCGGTCGCTGGAGAAATCGTCATCGCCGGTCGCGGCGTTCATCCGCATCGACCACAAGACGTTGCCCGATCCGCCATCGATCAACTGCGCGGTCAGGCGGTTGTCGGCGCCGCTGCGCTGCAGCCGTCCCTCGACCAGATAGCGCGCCTGCAGCTTCTGGCTCAGCTCCTTGTGATCGATCGCCTTGCCGCGCCCCGCCGCCATGGTTCGCGCGGCGACAACCTTGAAGAAACCGTTGGAAGACAGTTCGCGGGTCAGATCGTCGGTCAGATCCTCGGCCAGCGATTCGAAATCGGCGTCGCTGCCGCGCCAGCCGAAGGGCAGGATGGCCACGGCCGCACGGCCCAGATTGCCCGGCGCAGCCGCAGCCGTTTCCGGCGCTGCAGTTGCAGGTGCGGGTGCAGGCGGCTCCACTTCGGCGATGCCAGCCTTGCGTTTGACATCCGAAACCAGGGCCAGCCAGGCCTTGTCGGTGACGTCGCCGCGCCAGTGACTCATCTCGGCGGTTTGCTTCAGCTCGAACATGACGGGACGATCGCATGGCTCGATCATGACCGGCATCAGCGTCTGGCCGCGATCGGCGATCGTCGCTTCGGCCCGGACCCAGCGCGAAATGACCGAGCGCGGCGACCACAGCACCACAACCGCCTTGGCCGTGCGCAGCGAATGTTCGGTAACCGCGTCATAGTCCTCGCCGGAGCGCAGCGTCGCGTCCCACCAGACCTTCAGGCCGGCCGCCGTAAAGGCGTCGGCATACAGACGCGCTATCGCCGCATCCTCGCGATTGTAAGAAATAAATATATCCGGACCGCTCATTTCACCCTCACAAAGGCGTGCGAGACCTGATCCCATAAGGCCGTCCGCACCACCCATTACGGTAACTTGCGCATTATCAATTGCGCTGGAATCGGCGACCCAAGCCCGAAGAGTGTTGCAAGATTGGCCGGAATGCAAGCGTTGCGAAGCGCAACTGTCCCCCTGAGAGACAGTGTTACAGTCTATGCTGTTGGCATGGCGCGAAAAATGCCTTGGCCGGCGCAGCTTGCGCGGACCTGCTTTGTTCCCCATATTCGCCGTTATGGCCGAACTTATCATCCGCCGCGGGCTGGAAGAGCCCGACACAACCGGTGCCTTCGTCCCCCACAAGCCTGCGCGCCCGGAGAAGAGCGACGGCGGCCGCCGCTTCAAGATCGTCTCCGACTATCAGCCGGCCGGCGACCAGCCGACGGCGATCGCCGATCTGGTGGCAGGGATCCAGTCGGATGATCGCACCCAGGTGTTGCTTGGCGTAACCGGCAGCGGCAAGACCTTCACCATGGCCCAGGTTATCGAGGCGACGCAGCGCCCGGCATTGATCCTGGCCCCTAACAAGATCCTCGCCGCGCAGCTCTATGGCGAAATGAAAAGCTTCTTTCCCGAAAACGCCGTCGAATATTTCGTCAGCTATTACGACTACTACCAGCCAGAGGCCTACGTGCCCCGATCGGATACCTACATCGAGAAGGAAAGCTCGGTGAACGAGGCGATCGACCGGATGCGCCATTCGGCCACCCGGGCGCTGCTCGAACGCGACGACGTGATCATCGTCGCCTCGGTTTCGTGCCTCTACGGTATCGGCTCGGTCGAGACCTATTCGGCGATGATCTTCGACATCAAGAAGGGCGAGACGGTCGACCAGCGCGAGCTGATCCGCAAGCTGGTGGCGCTGCAATATAAGCGCAACGACGCCGCCTTTGCCCGCGGCAATTTCCGCGTGCGTGGCGACAACCTCGAACTGTTCCCGTCACACTATGAGGACATGGCCTGGCGGGTCTCGTTCTTCGGCGACGAGATCGAATCGATCGTCGAGTTCGATCCGCTGACCGGCAAGGCCGGGGCGAGCCTCAACACCGTGCGGGTCTATGCCAATTCGCACTACGTCACCCCCGGCCCGACGATGAAGCAGGCGACCGAGGCGATCCGTTTCGAGCTGACCGAGCGGCTCAAGGAGCTCGAGGCCGAGGGCAAGCTGCTCGAGCATCAGCGGCTGGAGCAGCGGACCAATTTCGACCTCGAGATGATCGCCGCGACCGGCAGCTGTGCGGGAATCGAGAACTACAGCCGCTTCCTCACCGGGCGCCTGCCGGGCGAGCCTCCGCCGACGCTGTTCGAATACCTGCCCGACAATGCCCTGCTGTTCGTCGATGAAAGCCACCAGACCGTGCCACAGATCGGGGCAATGTCCAAGGGCGACCATCGCCGCAAGATCACCCTGGCAGAATACGGCTTTCGCCTGCCCAGCTGCATCGACAACCGCCCGTTGCGCTTCAACGAATGGGACGCGATGCGTCCGCAGACAGTTGCCGTCTCTGCCACCCCCGGTGGATGGGAGATGGAGCAATCGGGCGGAGTCTTCGCCGAGCAGGTGATCCGCCCGACCGGGCTGATCGACCCCCCGGTCGAAATCCGCCCGGTCGAGGACCAGGTCCAGGACTGCATCGAGCAGTGCCGCAAGACCGCGGCTGCGGGCTATCGCACCCTGGTCACCACACTCACCAAGCGCATGGCTGAGGACCTGACCGAATTCATGCACGAGGCCGGTCTGCGCGTGCGCTACATGCATTCCGACGTCGAAACGCTCGAGCGGATCGAACTGATCCGCGACCTGCGGCTCGGCGTCTATGATGTGCTGGTCGGGATCAACCTGCTGCGCGAGGGGCTCGACATTCCCGAATGCGGACTGGTGTGCATTCTCGATGCCGACAAAGAAGGCTTCCTGCGCAGCGAGACGTCACTCATCCAGACAATCGGCCGCGCCGCGCGCAACGTCGACGGGCGGGTGATCCTCTATGCCGACCGAATCACGGGATCAATGGAACGCGCGATGGCCGAAACCGACCGCCGCCGCGAAAAGCAGCACCAGTACAACCTTGAACACGGCATCACGCCAGAGACGATCAAGCGGGACATTCACAACATCGTCGCCGATACCGCCAGCCGCGACGGGGTGCTGGTCGAGATTGAGGCCGAAGGCGCCAACAACCTCGTCGGCCACAACCTGCGCGCCTACATCGAGGAACTGGAAAAGAAGATGCGCACCGCTGCAGCCGACCTTGAGTTCGAAGAGGCCGGACGACTGCGCGACGAGATCAGGCGGCTGGAAGCCGATGAGCTGGGCATTCCCGACGGCGAGAAGCGCGCGCCGATTGTGGGGCGCAGCAACGAGGGCAAGCCGGGAACGCGCAAAGGCCGGTTCGGACGGGAGAGCAAGCGCAAGTGGGGGCGGTAAGCGTCCGACATCGCTTGGTTGACGCAGGTTGCGTTTGTTAAGCGCCACGGATCCTTGTTCTCAAGCTCAGGGGACGATTCAACTCCGGTAAAGTCAGTTAATTGGCGGCTTGTTCGGGCCGGTTTGCGGCGGCGCGGCATGCGGCGCGGCCGGGTGCATCACCGACCTGCTGGTCGCGGCATTGCTCAGACAAGTCCAACGCTCACAATAGGGCAGCATTACCCCAGGCGGCCTGCGGCGCGAATTGAAGCGTCGCACCGCAGAGCCGCCAGGATCAGAACCGCACCTTCACTCCGAGGCGGATCGAGTTGTCACCAAGGCTGTCCGACCCGGTGCGATAGCCATATTCGGCGTCGATCGACCAGTTAGGAACCAGCACCAGTTCACCGCCGATCCCGATCATGAACCGGTCCCGGTCGAACCCATTCAGCGTGATGGTCGAGAACTGGCTGGTGGCCAAATCGGCATAGCCGACACGAGCCAGCGAGTCCGACTGCAAATCGCGCTGGTATTCGAAATGAACGAGCGGTGAAATCCGCCCGTTCTCAATCTGGAAGTGCTTTTCGAAGCGCGCACCCACGGCAAGTGTGGTGGTGTCCACCCGTTGATCGAGGAAGCGCAGGTCGAAAAGCGAACCACTGCTTTCGGCATAAGCGGCCAGATTGCCCCGGGTCATGTCAAGCTTGAGGTAAGGGGCAAAGCGCCATTCCTCGCGATCCAGGTCAGCCATCGCGCTGATCGAGCCGAACCACTGGTGGCCATCGCGGTTCGATTGGACAGTATCTTTGGTCGAAGTGACGTAGCGGCGGATGCCGAAATCGATCCACTGATAGCCGGTCAGCCAGTCGACGAATATCGCGGGAGCAATCCGGTGGCTGGCGTAAACCACCACCGACTTGCTGTTACCCCGGATACCCGATCCGTTATCACCAATGTCCTGGCGTTCGTGACTGAAGCCCAGTCCGATGCCGCCGGAGAAGCTGGGGCTGAAGCGATAGTCCATTCCCATCGAGACGCCTTGGGTCAGGAACGAATATGAAGGCCTGCCGGTGGTGGCATCACGATCACCAAAGCGGATCGTTCCCGAGGTCCAGATCCCGGTGCGTCCGCTTTCATCAGTTGTCGCTGGTTCGGCCTTGTCCGGCGAACCGTCGGCTGCATTCAAGGCCGGTCCGCGCCCATCGACGCTGCAGGCAGGCGTGCTGCGCTGGATCTGGATATCGCGGCACAGCGAAGAGGTTTGCGCCAGGCGCATGCCGTTGCTGAACCCGCTGGCATCGGCGCTGTGCAATTGTTGCAGCCGCTGGTGGAAGTTCTCGATCTGGGTCTGGGCTACACGGCGGGCGATCGCTGCCTGAGCCGCGACCAGACCACGCACTTCGGGATCGCTCGCCGGATCAGGCCGCGCGATCACATTGAAGGTATAGGCCCGCGATCCGCTGCCCGGGGTTCCCCCGGTGCTGTCGGTCGCGGTGACGGTCAGGTTGAACACCCCACCAACGCTTGGTGTGCCGGTAATCGCGCCCGTGTTCGGATTGAGCGACAGTCCGGTTGGCAGAGCGCCCACCGAGATGGCGAAGTGATAGGGCGCGATGCCGCCGCTGGCAGTCAAAGTCTGGCTATATGCGACACCGAAGTGCGCTGCAGGCAGGGTGGCTGGCGTAATTGTCAGGCCGGGTGCGTTGATCGTCAGGCTGTAGGCCTGCGCACCGGTCTGGCCATTGGCATCCGCCGCCGTGACGGTGAAGTTGAAGGTCCCCGAACTGGTCGGCGTACCGGAAAGCAACCCGGCAGTCGAAAGGGTCAGGCCCGGCGGTAGCGTCCCTGCGGTCACCGAGTAGGTGTAACTGGCGATGCCGCCGCTGGCAGTCAGCTGCTGATTGTAGGCCGCGCCACCGGCACCGGCAGTCAAAGTCGTCGGCGTGATGGCAATGGCTGGCGCCGGAACGCTGACGGTGTAGTTGGCCGAAGCAGTATAGGGCGCGCCCGGGCCGGTGGAGCCGGTGTCGGTTGCCGTCACTGTGATGGTATAGCTGCCCGGCGCAGTGGGGGTGCCCGAAATGGTGCCGGATCCAGCGGTGAAGGTCAGCCCGGTCGGCAAGGCGCCGGTGATGGCATAGCTGTAGGCGCCAATCCCGCCGCTGGCCGTGAAAGCCTGGGTGAACGGAGCGCCATAGGCTGCAGTGAAGGTCGTGGCCGCCGGGGTCAGCGACAGGGTCGGCGCAGCGATGTTGAGCACGAAGGCCTGACCCACGGAGAAGGGGCCGTTACCCGTGCTGGAATCGTTAGCCGATACGTTGAGGTTGAACGATCCTGCCGTGCTCGGCGTGCCCGATATGGTCACCGAACTGGCGGTGGTTCCGGTGATCGCCAGTCCTGCAGGCAGACCCGTCACCTGATATCCGGACCAGGGCGAGGCCCCTCCATTGAACGTGAAGGTGTTGGAATAGGGCGCCGCGACAGTGCCGCTGAACCCGCTGCCCGCGGTAATGGTGACAACCGGATTCTGCACCGTCACGCTGACGGTGGCCGGAGCCGAAGTGCCGGTTGCGTTGGTGGCGGTATAGGCAAAGCTGTCAGGCCCGGCATAGCCGCTCGAAGCCTGATAGGTGATCGTGGTGCCGCTGACCACCGCGCTGCCATGAGAGGGAGCCGTGGTTATCGCGAGGCTGGCGGCAGGACCGCCCGACAGGCTGAGCGGGACATTCGTGGACGCCGCGTTGTAGGCCACGGTCAAGTTGCTGTTGCCGGCAACTGGTGCGGCAATGGCAATCGCGATCGAATAGGACTGGGTGGCGGTATAGGGCCCGCTCCCAGTGCTGCTGTCGGTTGCGCTGACCGAGAAGTTGAAAGTGTCGGTTGCCGTCGGCGTCCCGGTGATCGCGCCACTTGACGGGCTGAGCGCGAGTCCGCCCGGCAACGCCCCGGCAGTAATCGCATAAGAATACGGTGCGGTGCCACCGCTGGCCGGGGTGATGCTGGCCGAATAGGACACACCATCGGTCCCGCCCGGCAGACTGGTCGGAGGCAACGTGACTGTCGCGCCGGCAATCGTCAGGCTATAGTTCTGGCTACCCGAGAACGGACCGGGTGCGCCCGAACTGTCGGTAGCGGTAACAGTGAAGTTGAAGGTGCCCCCCGCAGTCGGCGTACCCGATAGGGTGCCGCCGCTCGACAGAGTCAGGCCTGCCGGGAGCGCACCCGCCGTGATCGAGAAACTGTAGGGGCTGGTGCCGCCCGAAGGGGTGATGGTCTGGCTGTAGGCCGTGCCCACGGTGCCGCCCGGGATCGAACCCGGTGTCAGGGTGACCGGGACATCGTCGTTGGTGATGGTCCCCAGGCCCTGGTTGTCGGCAATCGTGGCGTTTGTCGCACCTGAAATGTTGACGAAGTAGGTCTCGTTCGCTTCGGGCGCGGTTTCACCAATCACCGGAACGGTGATGGTGCGCGTGGTCTGGCCCGGGGCGAAGGTCAAGGTGCCGCTGGTGCTTGTGTAGTCAGCGGGCTGCGTTGCCGTGCCATCGGCGGTGGCATAATTCACGCCGACGCTCTGCCCGCTCGCCGCGCTGAGCGTGACGGTGAACACCGCATTGGTGGTGCCGCTGTCGCCCTCGATCACGGTGACGTCATTGATCGAGAGGCTGGGCAGCGCATCATCGTTGGTGATCGTGCCAACGCCCTGACCATCCACCACGACAGCGTTGGTGACGTTGGTAACATTGACGAAGAAGGTCTCGCTGGGTTCGTTGAGCGTGTCGCCGTTGACCTGCACGGTGAAGGTGTAGGTCGACGAACCCGCGGGGATGGTCTGGCTGGTCAGTGTCTGGGACACATAGTCAACGCCGCCTGTTGCCGAACCGTTGGCCGTGGCAATGTCAAAGCCTACCCCACCCGGGCCGGCCGGTGCCGAAAGCGCTACCGTGAAGGTATAGTTGGTCGTGCCGGCATTGCCTTCGGCGACGGTAACGTCGTTGATCGACAGGTTGGGCAGATCGTCATTCAGGATCGTGCCGACTGCGGAACCGGGAACCCCGACAGTATAGCCGGTGCCCGCGCCAAGGGTCAGCGAAACGGTCTCATCGGATTCGATGGTCGCATCGGCGGTAGGGTTCACAGTGATCGTGCCACTGGTCGAACCCGCCGGAATGGTCAGCGGCGAGGCGATCGTGGCGTAATCCGTGCCGTTGATGGCCGTTCCGCCAATCGTGTAGTTAACCACGATCGCGTTGAACGCCGCCTGGTTGAGCGCAACGGTATAAACCAGATTGGGCGCACCGTCTTCCGCAACCGCCGCCGGTGTTGCGCTGATTGTCACCTGCGGCACATCGTCGTTGATAATGGTGCCGGTCGCCGCCGCGGGCGCTCCAACCGTGTAGCCGCTACCGGCGGCAACGCTCAGGGTTACGGTCTCGTCTGGCTCGATCGTGCCATCAACGGTGGGATTGATCGTGATCGTCGCGCTGGTCGAGCCAGCCGGAATCGTCACCGAGGTTACATTGCCGCTGTAGTCGGTGCCCGCCGTCGCCGTACCCGCGGTGGTGATGTTGACCGTTGTCGGCGAAGCTACCGCTGAGCTCAGCGACACGGTGTAGGTCAGGTTGGATGCGCCGTCCTCGGAAACGGTGGCCGGGCTGACCGCGATTGAAGCGGTTGGCGCGCTGATCACGTTGATGGTCAGGTTTTCCAACTCGAAATACTGACCCGGCCCGGTGCTGGCGTCGGTAACGCGCAGCTGCACTGTGGCGCTGCCGGTGGTGGTCGGCGTGCCGGTAATCAGCCCTCCAGTCGACAGACTGAGCCCGAAGGGCATCGGTGCACCGGGCGGTTCTGTGGCATAGATATAGGGAGATACTCCGCCCACGGTCGCCAGTTGGGTCGACGCAGGACTGTTCGCAACCAGAGTGATCGTGCCGGATGCCAGCGCCAAACTGGGATTGGCGACGTTTCCGGTATAGCCCTTGTCAGTGAACTGGGCAGTGGGCGCAGTCGAATCGGTTGAGCGGACACTAAAAGAGTAGGCACCGCGTTGTTTCGGAGTGCCGCTGATGATGCCGCTGCCGGACAGCGTCAAGCCGACAGGCAATGCGCCATTCTGCAGCGTGTAGCTGTAAGGTCCGGCTCCGCCGGTGGAAGTCAGCGTCTGCGAAAACGAAGTACCTGCTGTCATTGATGGCAGGGAGCCGGGCGTGACGATGATCGGTGATGTCGGGCCTGTTATGGTGATGGTGACGCCGACCGTATCAGGTCCGAAATTGCCAGAAGCGTCAGTGAATTCGAAATAATCCGATGTCGCGCTGTCACCGTTGTGGCTGTAGTCGACTACCCATTGGCTTCCCGAGATGCGCAGGTTTGCCGAACCGTGTTGCGGTTGGGCCGGACCATCCACCGGACCAACTCCGGCAAAGCCGATCCCCAAAGGTGTGCAGTCCGTGACATTGATGGTGACGGTACCGCCGGTGGTCACGGTCCCGGCTTTGGCAGTACAGGCTACTGAATTGTGTGCTGCGAAGGCTGGTTGAGCGGTTAGCGCCAACATGGCGGCCAGCATCAGCGCGAAAGCCCAGACAGCACGCACCAAATGAAGCCGGTCAAAGGTAGAATACATACAGGATTTCCCACTCAATCCGTTTGCATATCGCAAGAGCAGCAAAGGCTCAGGCAATCAAAAACATACCGGCAACCCGGTACCGGGCGCGACCCCTGCGGGGCGTGATCTATGGTCGGCGATGGAGGGATGCCTAGTCGGTATTTTGTACCAGTGCGCATTTGTCTGGCATCGCGACTTCAATCATGTTGACAGGCGTGAAAGCCCGCAAAGTCCGGCATAGATTACGAAGCCTGATCGCCATTCGCAGCGAATTGGCGGATCGATGACATTGATCGCAACGCTTCAATCCATGAAGCTCTGCCGCTGGGCCTGTTCGTCCTAGCGTCGAGCATTACCGTTCTGCAGGTCGCCGCCAACCCGCTCGGCAACGTCTGGGAAGTGACTGCGGACTTCGAACGCGCCGGGCTCGATCCGCAAGACCGCAACAGTACCCGCGGCCCGCCACGGGCGTGATCCAGGTCTGGGATCGCGCAATGTCAGATTCCGACTGGTCCATGACAATTGGCCGGTCCGCTGATGCCCGGCTTGAACCTTGCGCGCCGCGCGCTGCTGCATGGCACACTGGCTACAGCAACTGCGGATGCTGGAGGCGGCACTCAAGCGCGGCGTCCCGATCGACGCGCCGGGATCCACAGTCACCTCGGCAACACGCCGGGACGGCCAATCGACGAGCCGGCCTGGCGCAACTTCCTCGAGCAGGTGGAAGGCATGGGGCTCGCCATCCTGGGTACCCGCTGGCGCCGGATGTCGCCGGCGAACATCGGCCCGAACCGGTTCCACCAATGCCATACGGTCTCATGGCATAGGTCGAGCCAGCGTTCGTACAGCAGGTCCTCGACGTTCCGCAGCGACAGAGGAAATCACACGTACATCATCACGACCAGGCGAATCACCTCGGGAGAGGAGTTGAAGTAGCGAAACGGACTCGGCGACTTGGCTCGGGATTTACGTGGCATCGGGCGCTGGTAGCAGGTGCCCGGTTAGTCTGAAAGTGCCCTGCCCTGCCCCCTCGTCTACGCTGCGGCAGCCAGGCCCTGGCGCCGGACCAGCCGCCCGGGCAGCGCCCCGGTGTGGAGCCCGTCGCGATAGGTCACCTTGCCGGACACCACCGTCGCGACGATACCTTCGGCGCGCTGGTGCATGCGCTTGCCGCCGGCCGGCAGATCGTACTGGATCGTGGGGACGTGGAGCGCCAGCCGCTCAAGATCGATCACATTGAGATCGGCCTTCATGCCCGGCGCGATCCGCCCGCGATCGGTCAGCCCGATCAGCGCCGCCGGGCGGCTGGTCAGTTCGGCAATCGCATCCGGCAAGTCGATCCGTTCATCCGCCGCGGCATCGCGCGACCAGCGCTGAAGGTAATAGACCGGGAAGCTGGCATCGCAGATTAGGCCATAATGCGCACCGCCATCGGCAAGCGCCATGACAGTGTGCGGGCTGCCAAGCATTTCGCGGACGGACTTCAAGTCGCCCTGCGTGTAATTGGCTGCGGGCAGGTAGAAGACTGCGTGTCCATCGTTTGCGAGCAGGGCGTCATAGGCATAATCGTCAAGCATGCGTCCGGCCGCTTCGGCGCGTGCGTCAACGCGGTCCTGCTTTGCCGGTTCGTAGTTCGGGCTGTCCGCCCACTGATAGGCAGCGCGGAACGCGGCTATCAGCATGAGGGTGGTGGGATTGGAATCCTCGGGCTGTTCGGCAAGCAATTTCTCGCGGAATGCCGGGTCGCGCATGATCGCCACCCGCTCTGCCAAGGGCAGTTGGGCAATGTCCTTGTAGCTCGGATGGCTGCTGAAGTGGTGGACCGACAGGTCCAGCCCGAAGAACATGCCGACCGGCCGCGGCGCGACCTGGCCACGCATTTCAAGCCCGTCCGCCGCCGCCTGTTTCAGCCCCTCCATGTGGTAGCGCCAGCCATCGCCGGGCTGGTTCGGCACGTCGAGCAAAGTGAAGGAAACCGGACGGCCCGATTGCTCGGCCACCTGGCGCAAGATGGGAAACTCGGTCTCGGCGGGCTCCATCGGCGCGGGGATGATCTGGAACACGCCCCCGTTTGCATCGGTCAGACCCCCCGCCAGGGCGCAAAGCTCGTCCACGTCCGAATAGAGGCTGGGCGCAAGATCGCCGGCCTTAGTGCGGTGCATGACATTGCGCGATGTGGTGACGCCAAAGGCGCCTGCCGCGATCCCTTCCGCCACCAGACTGCGCATCGCGGCAAGGTCCTCGGCCGTCGGCGCTTCCTTGCGCGCCGCCCGTTCACCCATGACATAGACCCGCACGGCCGAATGCGGGATTTGCGCGGCAATATCGATATCAAGTTCGCGCTGGTCGAGCGCGTCAAGATATTCGGGGAAGGTCTCCCAGTTCCACGGCAGACCTTCGACCATGACCACTTCGGGGATATCTTCGATCCCTTCCATCAGCTTCACCAGGGTATCGCGCTCAGCCGGGCGACAAGGCGCAAAGCCAACCCCGCAGTTCCCCATTACCGCCGTGGTCACGCCGTGGCCCGACGAAGGAGAGAGACGGTCTTCCCAGGTCACCTGACCATCGAAATGGGTGTGCACGTCGACGAAGCCTGGGGTGACGATCATGCCCTGGGCGTCGATCACCTGATCGGCTTCGGCATCGATGTCGCCCAGGGCGGCGATCTTCCCGTCCTTGACCGCGACATCGCAGCGACGCGGCGCGGCGCCGGTCCCATCGTGCATGGTCCCGCCACGAATGATCAAATCATAGTGCGCCACAGCCATTCTCTCCCAATTCAGTCAAAGCCGGATTCAGTCCCGTTTCGCAATTGATTCCACATGCGGCGGGCGGGAGCAAAGGGATTCGCGCGACCGCGCAATTCCTGCTGCTCAATTCGGTTCGAGAAGCGCCAGCTGTTCGAGTTGCAACAAGGCCCGGTCGATCAGCTGCCGCGCCTTGGCAGTCCGGTCGCCCCCCGGTGCTGCAGCGATCAGCGCTGCATCAAGCCTGCCGGCCTCGATCAGCCTGAGCAGGTGGCTGACAAGCGCAGCGCGATCGTTGCTGCCGTCGAGCATCGGGACAAGCACTGCGGAGACGGCATCGAGACGCAGCGGCGCGTGGCGCTGGCTGGTTGTCCACGTTTGCCCGGCGTGCAATTCGCTGCGCGCGATCGGCCATGCCGACGGCTTATCGGCCGCCGCCTTGCCGACTTTCAGTGGAACCGCCGACATGCTGGCCAGCTTGGAAACGATCACCCGCAGCAGCGACCCTGTGATCCGCTCAGCCGCCCGGTCGCGCGGAATGCCTTGGATCACTGCTGGATCGTCAAGCAGATCGGCAAGGGGCAGTGTTTCCGGCCAGACTGCGCCCAACCGGTCAAGCGTGCGGGCGACGAGTGCGTCGTTGGTGGTGATCGTCCGCTTCTGCCGATCGCGCAGGATCAGCGCGTCGTCTCGACTTTCGCCCGGCACCAGCCGCAGCTCGCTGGCAAAGTGGAGTCCGGCGATCCGCTCCGGCCTGGCGTCGCGCCGGATCGCATCGGGGTTGTCGGTTCGGCACAACAGCGACTGGCGAAACTGCCGGCCGAGGACAAAGTCGAGCGTCTGGCCTGCGCTGACCGGATCGGATCCCGCCAGTTCCTTGACCAGTTGGTCCATGTCCGGGCTGACCAGTTGCGGCAGCGCGGTATGGAGGTCTGTGTCGCAGAGATAGTCGAGTCCTGCGCCCGAAGCGCGCGCCATGAAATCGCCGAAACTGCAGGGGGCGTTCTCTGCTGATAGAAACTCGCCGAGAATGTAGCTGTCGGGCATGGCGGCCAGCTGCTTTGCTTCGAGCCGCAGCAATTGGCCGTAGGGGGTCTCTTCACGACTGGCCGCGGCAAGCCGTTCCAGCAGGGCGCGCCCCTGCGCCACCTGTTCGAGCGGTCCACCTGCCTGGTCGGTGTGCAGGCAAAAAATGTCGCGGATAACCTGGCGCAAGCGCCAGCCAGGCAGGACATTGTAGCTGACATAGGCCAGGCCGGCGGGCGACAGGTTGCGGCCGAAGATCTTCAGGATGCCCTGCTGCGCCGCGGGCGGTGCCCAGCTGTAGACTCCATGACAGATGATGTAGTCGAACGTGCCGGTGACCAGGCCAGGCTCCGCAAGATCGCCCTGATCGAGGGTGATATTGGTCAGCCCGGCGGCCGCGATGCGCGCACGGCCGAGCGCGACGTGCCTGGCCGACAGGTCGATACCGGTAAACTGGGCTTCGGGAAACCGCGCGGCCAGGGGGATGATGTTACCGCCCGATGCGCAGCCCAGTTCGAGCACACGCGCGGTCTTGACGGGCGGCGGCGTCAGTCCGAACAAGGTCGCCAGTGCCGCCAGGTTGGCAGGCTGGGTGTGCGCGAACGGCATCGAATCATAAGGGACCGTCTCGTAATGTCCGCCAGGTCCGGCCGCAGATTCGATCTCGGTGTCGGTCACGTTCGGCGGCATGTTTGGTCGGCTTTCGCTGGCTACTCAGGGACCTGCCGGCCTGGCACGCCGATTGCGCCGCCCCCTTGCTGTGTGATCCTAGAACGCGGTGATTCCCAATGCAGCACATTTAATTGTCAGCAGTTTCAATGCAAAACTGTCGGACGCTCCATTCGGGGACGATAAACCGCCCAAAAGGCCTTCGCTTTTCAGCCCATTCAGTCAAACATGAGAACGCACCGAGTCGACTCGGGCATTTGGTCGGGCGCATTGTCGGCAAGCACTCTTGCCGTCCCAACAGACAGGGGAATGCGTCGTGGGCTTCAGGTACTTCATCAGAATCAACGGGATTTCGGGCGACTCGACCACGCAAGGTTTCGAGGGCTGGTTCAATTTGCTGGACTTCTCGTTTGGCGCTTCGAACTCCGGCGGACTGGTGTTCAGCGATCTGGTGGCCGGCAAGACCAACCTGCAAGACCTTTCGGTTGCCATCGACAATTCGACTTCGCTGACCGCGCTGCTGGCGGCGCTCAGCAGCGGTGCCGACCTCGGTTCGGTCGAGGTGCGGGCAATCAACGACGATGGCCAGGTGATATACGACCTGACCCTCAACGATGTCCGCCTCAGTTCGATCACCGAAGGCGAAAGCGAGGGCGGCAATGCCGCCCCGATCGCCTCGTTCAATTTCGGCACCTTCGGCCTGGTTACCCACGAGCAGAACCCAGACGGCACGCTCGCACCGCCCGAGTCGGTCGGCTGGAGCGTATTGACCAATACGCCGGTCGATCCCGCCAGCCTCGACCATCCAACGAGCACCAGCACCGCCCCCAGTGCCGAACCCGTTGCCTATTTCCTGCGGATCGACGGCATCGATGGCAATTCGACCAGCAAGGGCCACGAAGGCTGGTTCGAGCTGCCCTCGTTCAGTTTCGGTGGGTTCAACGCCGTCAGCGCGTCAGCCGGCGGCGGCGGCGGCGATGTCAGCAAGACGGTATTCAGCGACCTGTCGTTGCTGTTGTCGGACAACCTGGCACTGTCCGCCCTGTTCACCCAAAGCGTCAGCGGTGCCTCCATTGCGGCACTTGAAATCGAGGGCGTGTCGGCATTGGGCCACACGGTCTACGATCTGACGCTTAATGACGTGCTGGTCACTTCGGTCCAGCAAGGCGATACGCGTGGCGGCATTTCGGAGACATCCGCGACGTTCAGCTACGGCCAGATCGGCCTGGTCACCAATGCCGAGCTGCCTTCAGGCGCGCTTGGCCCAGACCGCGCGTTCGGCTGGGATCTTACCACAAGCAAGGCGATTGCCCCGGCAGATCTGATCGAACCAAGTGCCGGGTCGGCCGATCCGGTGCTCGATCCCGTGTCCTATTTCTTGCGCATCGACGGCATCGATGGGGATTCGTCGGCCAAGGGCTTTTCCGAATGGATCGAACTCGAATCCTTCAGCTTCGGTGAATCGATCTCCGGTGCGATCAGCGGCGGATCAGGACTGCCTTCGTTCTCGGATATCGCGCTGGTCTTGCGTGGCAGCACTGCGCTGACTGCGCTGATGTCTGCCAGCGCCACCGGGGTCCACATCCTGTCAGCGGAGATTCGCGGCGTTGCTGGCACCGGGATATCGGGGACCAGCGTGGTCTACGACCTGACGCTCAACCACGTGCTCGTCTCGTCCGTGCAACAGAGCGACGCCAGCGACGGCGACAGCGTGGACTACAGCTTCATTAACCTCAACTATGGCCAGATTGGCCTGGTCACCACCAGCCTCAATCCCGATGGTTCGGCGGGCACGCAGCACAGCTTCGGCTGGGATCTGACCACCAGCAAGGCGATCGAGCCGGCAGATCTGCTGACTCCCGACAGCGGTCATGTCGATCCGGCGGGCAGTGCGGTCACCTACTTCCTCAAGATCGACGGCGTTGCCGGCGATTCGCTCGATACCAATCACAAGGGCTGGTTCGAGATTTCATCGTTCAGCCTGGGCGAAAGCAACAGCGGTTCGGCCGCATTGGGCGGCGGCGCTGGTGCGGGCATTGTCAATTTCGGTGATCTAAACGTCAACCTGCAAAACAACGGCCTGCTCGCTGCGCTACTGCTCGACAGCGCGGCTGGAAAATACCTGCCAGCGATCGAGATCGAAGGCGTGACCAGCAGCGCATCGGGCCAGCAGCGGACGGTTTACGACCTGACGCTCAATGAAGTGCAGGTCAGTTCGATCAGTCACAGTGCCTTCGGCGGCGAACAGCCATCGACCGCGCTGAGTTTCCACTACGGCGAAATCAGCGTCGTGACCAATTCGCTCAATTCCGACGGCACCCTTGGGCCCAGCCAGTCATTCGCTTGGGACGTTGCAGACAACAAGGCGATCACCCCCGCTGACGTCGCGGCGCCGGTCGCTAGTGGCGCACCTTCCAGCCCCGCTCCGACGACTTATTTTCTCAGGATTTCAGGTATCGACGGCGATGCGACCAGCAAAGGACACGAAGGCTGGTTCGAATTGCCGGCGTTCAGCTTCAATCTGACCAACGTGCCGACTTCGGCCACCGGTTCAGGTGCCGGAGCGGGCATCGCCAGCTTCTCCGATCTCAATGTCCTGCTTACCGACAATACCGCGCTGGCTGCCTTGCTGTTCGAATCGGCCAGCGGCAAATTCCTGACTGCGCTGGAAATCGAAGGGGTCAACGCAGCCAACCAGGTCATCTACGACCTCACCCTCAACGGCGTTCACGTAAGCTCGGCACAGAGCAACGCGTCCGAAGGGGCGGACGGCATGGCAACGGCCTATTCGTTCGGTTACCAACAAATCAGCCTGGTGACCAACAGCGTGCTGTCGAACGGCACGCTTGGTCCGGCGCAGACCTTCGGCTGGGATTTGGCGAACAACCGGCAGCTCACCACTGCGCTGACAACGCCGATAGCGGGCAACAACGATGGCGCGGGTGATCCCGTGGCCTATTTCATCAAGATCGACGGTATTTCCGGCGATTCGACCAGCAAGGGTCACGAAGGCTGGCTGGACCTTTCGTCGTTCAGCCTTGCCGCGTTCAACCCCGTCAGCCTCACCGCAGGCAGCGGTGCCAGCGCTGGCAGGATCTCATTCTCGGACCTGTCGATGATCCTGTCCGGCAGCACCGCCCTGGCGGAGCTGCTCGCGCTCAATGTAGCGGGAAGCGAGATTCGGGGCATCGAGATCGAAGGCGTCGCCGCTGGCGGACAGGTCGTCTACGACCTGACCCTCAATCATGTTCTGGTCACTTCTGTCGCCATGAACGGATCGGAAGGCGCGGATCCGGTGACGGGCAGCGTTGCCTTTACTTTTGCCCAGATCGGACTGGTGACAACCGAGCTTCACCCGAACGGCTCGCTGGGCGACGATTTCTCATTCGGATGGGACGGTGCCGAAAATCGCCCGATCGACCCTGCCACGCTTTACACACCGGCCGATTCGCCACCGAGCGTGACCATTTCGGCGCAGGTGCTCGATCACGATACCGGAGCGTCGGGTTCCGACCTGGTGACCAGCGACGGTCACGTTACCTTGACCGGCACGGCATCCGACAACGGGTCGATCGTCAGCGTTCACGTGTTCGACGGACTGACCGACCTCGGCCAGGCGAGCTTGAACGGAACCGACTGGACGTTCAGCGCCGACCTGGCACCGGGAATCCACAACCTATACGCTGTCGCGACCGACAATAGCGGTTCAACCGCCGAGACTGCAGTGCAGCCGAGCATCACCGTCGATGGCACCGGGCCGCTCGTCAGCGTCACCAGCCAGGTCCTGACTGTCGACAGCGGCGCTTCCGGCGCAGACCTTGTCACCAACGACGGCCGCGTCACCCTGACCGGGACCGCTTCCGACGCCAACGGCGTGACTGGCGTGCATATCTTCGACGGTGCCACCGATCTGGGTGCGGCGACGCTCAATGCCGGAAGCTGGAGCTTTGCCACGACGTTGGCGGCGGGCGCGCACACGCTGCGCGCGGTCGCCACGGACACTGCGGGGAACACGACATCGTCCGCGGTGCAGCCGAGCATAACCGTCGATGGCACTGGGCCGCTCGTCAGCGTCACCAGCCAGGTCCTGACCGTGGACAGCGGCGCTTCCGGCGCAGACCTTGTCACCAACGACGGCCGCGTCACTCTGACCGGGACTGCTTCCGACGCCAACGGCGTGACCGGCGTGCACGTGTTCGACGGTGCCACCGACCTGGGTGCGGCGACGCTCAATGCCGGAAGCTGGAGCTTTGCCACGACGTTGGCGGCGGGGGCGCATACGCTGCGCGCGGTTGCCACCGACACCGCCGGAAACACCGCTTCGTCGGCGCTGCAATCGCAGATTGTTGTCGATACGACCCTTCCGACGGTTGCCGTGACCAGCCAGTTGCTGACCAACGACACCGGGCTCTCGGCCAGCGATCTGGTCACCAGCGACGGGCGCGTCACCCTGACCGGGACGGTGGGCGACAACACCGCGGTCGCCAGTGTTCGCGTGTTCGACGGCGCGACCGACCTCGGCGCGGCGACGCTGGTCGGCAGCACCTGGACCTTTGCCACGACGCTAGCGGTCGGAACGCACAGCCTGCGCGCGGTGGCCAGCGACAGCGCCGGCAACACGGTGCAGACGGCCACCCAGCCCCAGATCAGCGTGGTCGCCTATGACCCAATCGTGGGCCAGACCGGGCAGACGGTGGTCGGCGGAACGTCGCACGAGGACACCATCGTCTTTGCCGGCAGCAACACTGTCATCACCGCTGGCGGCGGCGATGACCTGATCGCGATCAGGGCCGGCGCCACCGCAGGGCTGCATTATATCGATGGCGGCACCGGGATCGACACGCTCGACCTGTCGGCGCTGACCACGGCGAATACGGTCAACCTCGCGTCGATGATCGCAACCGGGCCGCAACTTGGCGTTACCGCGCTGAGTTCGATCGAGAACGTGATCGGCGGCAGTGCGGTCGACACGATCACGGCCAGCGCAGCGCGCAATGTCTTTACCGGCGGCGGCGGCGCAGACAGGTTCGTCTTCGCCACGCTCAACGCGGCGGCCAACGGCGCAACCTTCGTTCCAGGCACCGGGGACATCATCAAGGATTTCCGTTCCACACTCGACGGAGCGGGTGCCTTGCACGACATCATCGATCTGCGCGGGATCGACGCAATCCAGGGCGGCAGGGATGATGCATTCGTCTTCAATGCCACCCCGTGGGACGGCACCGGCAACCAGTTCACCGGCGCAGGCCAGCTTCGCTACCAGTACGTATTCGATGGCCAAGGGCAGGAACACACGATCATCGCCGGCAATGTCAATTCCAGCGGGCAAGGCAACGGTCTGCTCGCCGACTTCCAGATCGATCTGCTTGGCCACCACCTGCTTGGCGCGAACGACTTTATCGCCTGACGTATCGCACGATAGGGAAGGACTTTGACTGCGCCATACTGGGGCGACTGAGCGCTTCGATTCGAGCGGGGTCAGATATGGTCGCGCGCGTCGACAGGTTATGTGTCGAACCGATTGCACGCCCTTGTCGAAACTGAGGTGGCAATAAATTGGAAGCCCACGCTGACGGACTGAACCGTGGTTCCCTAGGCCGCAGCCTCGATCAAGCCGTTCGAGCTCGCCCAAATAGCTGCCTGAGTCCGATTGCGGACCTTCAATTTGCGCAGGATGGCTTTGACATGAACCTTCACGGTCGCCTCACAGACTTCGAGCTGCCGAGCGATGATCTTGTTGGGATAGCCCGCCATCAGACAGCACAACACATCACGTTCGCGCGGCGACAGATTTGCCGCGTTGGTCTCGCTGGAACTGCGCACCTGGATAGCCTTGCTCGCAGGACGGAACGCCAGTGCATCGACCAGGTCCGACGGCACCACGCGCTCACCCTGAGCGGCCAGACGAAGCGCCGTGATGAGCGGCTGAGAGCGAATGGACTTGACGATATAGCCCTGGGCGCCGGCCATGAAACACTCGGACATGGCATTAAGATCGAAGCGTTCGGCCAGTACTACGGGCAAAGCCCAGGTGGACAGCGCCTTTATCTCGGCAACTGTTCCTGGCTGAAGACTGGAATCGGGTTCATCGACGACCACCAGGAAGTTCGTGTTCGACGCCACCACGTCTTCGACCACGCAGCCGGATTCAAGTACCTCAAATCCATCACTTCGCAGAAAATGTGCAAGCCCCTCGCGCGAGATGTCGCTGGAACTACGAATTTGCACCTGATTGCACATGGTCTTCCCCTGAAATCAATGGTCGCTCCCTCAATTATCTTGGCCTTGCAGAGCCTTATGGCTTTCAACAGGGCAAATGCGACTCACTGACCGGGTCAGTCATGAAAAGCTGCCTTAAGCTAACGGATTAATCAACACGTCTAACGATGGCGGATACCTGACTGCCCCATGACGGGACATTTACCGTGTTGCTTGGCTTGCTGGGCATTCGCAAACCGACTGGAGAGCGCACTAGAAGAAGGACTCGCGAACGGTAATTGTGTCACCCGGAGCGATCTTCAGCGCAGGCCCGTCCAGGCGGACCTTTTTAGCACTGGCCCAGTTCTGCCGCCGGAGCAGGATGGTCGACCGGTTCGCCCGGGGAGTAAATCCGCCAGCGCGTGCGACCGACTGTTCGAATGTCATATCGCCGCTGTAAGGATACTCTCCCGGCTGCTTGACTTCCCCAAGGATGTAGAATGGTCGATTGATGACGACCTCCGCGGCGACCCTGGGTACGAGGACATAACCTCCCGCTTTGAGCTTTGCCGCGATAGTTGCTGCGATTTCCTTTGGTGTGAGCCCATTCGTTGCAATCGGATCGATCAACGGCATCGCCAGTTCGCCCGCTCCGCCAATCTGGTACTCGCCGGTCAGCGACGGCTCATCAAAAACGGTAACCTTGATCTTGTCGCCAGCCCCGACACGGTATCCCACGGCAAAATCGTTGTTGAGCTGGGATGCCAGAAGCGCGGCTTCGCGCGCGGCGAGCGGCGCGCTGAACAAGGCGGCACCGGCCAGCATCGACAACGACAGTGCGCCGATCGCCAGGAACCTTGCTTGCAACATGACCGAACTCCTTTGCGTCCGCGCGGGGCGAATCGGACCTTGGCACGGAGAGACGAGCTTAAACGCGGGGAACGCTGCCTCCTACTATCCAGATGAGTGAAAGAGGCTGCGTGACAACGATAAATTAACTCATCCGAGTAGTCAGCCGGTACGCCCAATGCTCGGTTGTGACACGACGGGAAATCGTAAATCGTAAGTGCAGCGCGGCACAGGGAGTCTTCGATCGCGCTTGCAGACATTTCCCGGAAGGTTCGTGGCGAAAGCGCAATGCAAAAGCATGATGAAGGACTTGACCAGGCCCGCGTGGAAGGCACGAAGGTGCTATTCGCGCTGCCCATGGCGAGCGAGGTGGAAGCGACGCTGACCAAGCTGTTGCCACCCTCTGTGTTGGCGCCGGACATTCCGCGACGCCGCCCATTCGATACGCGGCGCATTGTCGACATTGCCTGCGCGCTTGTCCTTTTGGCGCTACTGGCCCCGCTGCTGCTCCTGATCAGCGTGCTTGTTGTCATGACGAGTCCGGGCCCGGCCATCTTTTCCCACCGCCGATTGGGTCTGGATGGAACAACCTTCCTGTGTCTGAAGTTTCGCAGCATGCGCAGCGATGCGGTTGCGGTCCTGCCAGCGATACTGGCCTGCAGTCAGGCACTGCGCGAACAGTGGGAGCGCGACCACAAGCTGGCCTCCGACCCGCGTGTCACGCCGCTTGGCCGTGTGCTTCGCGCGACCAGTCTCGACGAACTCCCCCAGCTGATCAACGTCTTGCGCGGCGACATGACCTTGGTCGGCCCGCGACCGATCGTACGCGAAGAGCTGCACCACTATGGCCGCTACGCTCGGCACTATTTCAGTGTGCGCCCGGGTCTGACGGGATTGTGGCAAGTGTCGGGCAGAAGCATGACAACCTATCGCCGCAGGGTCGCTGCGGACGTCTATTACGTGCGTTCGCGTTCGCTGCTGCTGGATACGCGCATATTGCTTGGCACCTTGCCCGCAGTCTTCAGCGCAGAAGGATCCTGCTGAAATGGCTCCGTCTTTTTACACCAGCCAGAGGATCACCAGCCAGATTGCCACGGACAGCGGCAGGCCAACGAGCAAGCCAAAAGCGAAGCTGCGCCTCGGCCGGACTGCGCTGGATCTGTTGGAATCGATCCGCTTCATTGTCGCTGCATTACTCACAATGGGTAATGATCTACCCTTTTCGGATAGAAAAGACCAGCGTTCGCGCAAAATACTCCAACCATCCGGTGCAGCTGGCAGGGGGTGGACGCGAGGCCGGAATGGAAAACACGTCAGGGTCGGTCTTCGCAGTCCAGCCGCGCTGCGATTGATACTGCTGGCACTTAGTCCCAACCCCGCGCGTCGGGCTGAGGCAATGGGCATAATCCAATTGGGTGACGGTCGTTTGAACGCGGTTCGAACGGCGACTCCGCGCTGGGCGATGCGCCTTGCACTAATTGCACTTTCCTTCACGGCTCGGGCCAGCTTTGCCCAGGAAGTCGATGTCGCCACTCCGATGACGTTGCTGGATCCAGTCCAAGGCGATGGCGTGCGCATCGGCAGCAGCCTGGTGCTGCATCCGGAAGTGTCCGCGGCTTTTCGCTATGACAGCAACATCTATAACCTTTCAGCACCCAAACGCGGCGATGCGGTGTTCGATCTGCAACCGCGCCTGACACTATCGACTGATCTACCACGACATCGGGTAGATTTGTTCGCCGCGGCCGATGTCCGGCGTTATGCCAAATATTCCGGCGAGAACAGTGAAGCGGGCGAACTGGGCATAAGGGCCTTGCTAGAACTTGCAGGACATATCGATGTGCGTCCCTCATTTGTCCTGGTCAGGGGAATCGAGCAACGCGGCACTTCGGGCGATCAGTTCCTCAGCGACAAGCCCGTTTCTCTCAACCGCAAGGAGTACGGGATCGAGATCGCCCGTGAACAGCGCCGTCTCGAACTTCTACTGTCCGCCAAGCTGAGCCAGACCGACTATGATGACGCCGCGATAAGCGGGGTGCCAATTGTGCTAAGTCAGCGCAATGTGATCGACCGATTGGCCTCGGCCCGCCTTGCCTACAACCTGGGCTCGCGCATCCAGGTCTACTCCCGATTTCAGCTGAGCAGCCTGTCATACCGAGATCCGGCGGCCAGACAGTTGAATTCGTCCGGATACGACATTCTGGCAGGTGGGCGCATCAGGGTTACCAACCAGATCGACCTGGATACCGGCGTGGGAATGATCCATCGATCTTTCGACAATTCCGCGTTCAAGAATCTCAATGCGGTGAACTTTGCCCTGACCGCATCGTGGACTCCGCGTCCGACCTGGCAACTAATCGCCGGCGCGGAGCGCCGCGTAGACCCCAGCCCGCTGTTCAATTCGCCGGCTATCTTCAGGACCAGCTTCAAACTTGAAGCCAAGCATCTGGTAACACCCAAACTGCTCATCGGGGTCAGGACGGGTCTAACCCGCGAAGAATATCGGGCCATCGCCAGGGTTGATCGCCGTTTCGCTATCGACGGCTCGGCATTGTACCGCCTGACGCCAAACATCGGCATTACCCTCGACGCCGGTTATCGCAAACAGGACGGCGGCTTGTCTGGTCGCACGTTCAGCGGCCTGGCAGCGGGCATCGGCGTGAAAGTCGTCGGATGACCCGCCGCGCCACAACCTTCCCGTCGGATCTACGGGCCATGCGAGTCAACATGCCATGACGCAGAACAACCCCATGCCAACAGTGACCAGCAGTCGCGATTTGGCGCATCTGGGCGGCAGCTCCGGTCCTGGCGAGGATCGACTGGACCTGAGCGAGTCTTTCTCGTTCTTTCGCCGTCACGCCGTCCTGATACTGGCGACCACCGTGGCAATCATGGCAATTGTACTGATCGCCTCCCTGATCCTGCCCAAGACTTATCGGGCCCGTTCGGCGGTGATGCTGACCAACAATGCCAGCGCCGCAGGTCAGACCGCGGCAACGCAAAACGGCCAGGCTGCGATCAGCAACCAGTTGGTGGAAACGCAATCCGAAGTGATCGAATCGCGTGACATGGCCGAGCGCGTCGTCACGGCCCTCGACCTCGGTGCAAAGTTGTCGCCCGCGGCAAAGGAAGACCTCCTTAGCGACATACAGCGGCGGGTCAGCGCGACCAGAAGCGGGGAGAGCTATGCGCTGTCCATCTCCTATGATGCTGCGTCACCAGGCGATGCCGTGCGCATGGCCAACGCATTTGCCACACAGTTCACCCAGTGGCAGCTTCGCTCCGATCAGGCGCGCAACGACGAAGCGCGCCGCGATACCGAGCTGCAACTGGAAGCACTGCGCGCCCAAGCGCAGAAGGATACCGAGGCCCTACAGCGGTACCGCGTTGCCAATAACCTGCTGTCGACATCGGGAAGTTCGCTGACTGAGCAGGAGATTTCGAACTTCAACCAGCAGGTGGCGGCGGCAAAGGCCCAGGCCGTCGAAGATCAGGCCAGGCTTGACACCGCCCTTGCCCAGCTGCGTTCCGGCTCGAACGGAGACGATGTTGGCGAGGCTCTCGGTTCAACCGTCATCTCGAACTTGCGCTCGCAGGAAAGCGAATTGGCCGGCCAGGTTGCCAACATGTCGTCGCGCTATGGCGCCAATCACCCTGAATTGATCCGAACCCGCAGCCAGCTCGATCAGGTTCGCCAGCAAATCCAGGCCGAAATCGGTCGGGTCGTGTCCAACCTCAAGGCAAAGGCCGACGTATCGAGCCAGCGCCTTGGTTCGCTAACCACCAGCCTTGGCGGAGCTCGGTCGAAACTGTCCCAGAACAATGTCGCGATGGTCGGGTTGAGCGAGCTCGAGAGGAACTCCGAGGCGTCACAAGCGATCTACGAAACGTACCTCAATAGCTACAAGCAGCTTCTTGCCGCCCGCGGCAGCGAACGTCCCAGTGCTGTGATCCTGACCCTGGCAAGCATGCCGAAGAATCCGGTCAGTCCGAACCTCAAGCTCAACTTGGCTCTCGCTGCGGTAATCGGCTTGGGGCTAGGCATCCTCGGTGCCTACATCGCCGAAGCGATGTTCCACGGCCTGACTACTCCGGATGAGATCGAAAGCCTGACCGGACAACAGTTCCTTTCCTCGATCCCGCTGCTGTCGTCGATCGGTTCAAGCAAGGTTGGGGCGATGGCAGCGGTGCGCGAAGAACCCTCTTCGATCTTCACCGAAGCGTTCCGCTCGCTTGGCACTTCGGTCGACATGGCGACAAACGGCACTGCTCAAGTTGTCGCGATTACCTCGGCCCTGCCCGGCGAGGGAAAAACAGTGATCTCGTGCTGCCTTTCACACATTTACGCGACCAGCGGATTGAAGACGATCCTGATCGATTGCGACCTGCGCCGCCACGGGATCAGCCGCCTGTTGAAGATTGATGACAAACAGAGCGGTCTGGTCGAAGTGCTTGAGGGCAAGGCCAAGCTCAATTTCACCAGCCTGCACAGCGATGATTACGTCTTCTGGACCTTGCCACTGCTACCGGGTTCGGAGGATGCCGAACACCTTCTGGCCGGTCCGGAGTTCACAGCCTTGCTCGACAAGTTGCGGACGCAGTTCGACCGGATTGTCCTCGACCTGCCTCCCGTGCTTCCGATTGCCTATACGCGCACTTTGGCCAGCCGTGCCGACGCAACCATCGTCGCCGCACACTGGCGCAAGACCTCGGCCTTCGCGCTACGCGCTGCGCTGCGGCGCCTGCCCGAAGACCACGTGCGGGTTGTTGGCGTGGCGCTTAACCAGGTCGATCTGCGCCGCCGCGCCTATTTCGGACGCTATGATCCTGCCTACTACTACAAGCAGTATCGCGAGTATTACGCATGATCGAAGCCGCAGGCGTCCAGCGCACGCCACCGGCAACACGGCTGAAATTTTCCGAACCGCGCGTTGCGATCGTCCATTACTGGCTGGTCGCGATGCGTGGCGGCGAAAGGGTTATCGAGCATCTGCTCAACCTCTATCCGGGCGCCGACCTGTTTACCCACGTGATCGACGCGGATCGCATGTCGCCAACCATCAGGGCGGCCAAGGTCACCACCAGTTTCATTTCCCGGCTGCCTTTCTCGCGCAGCCTATACCAATACTATCTGCCGTTGATGCCGCTGGCGCTCGAAGAGTTCGATCTGTCGGACTATGATCTGGTCATCAGCAGCGAATCCGGCCCGGCGAAAGGCGTCATCACCCGTCCGGGAAGCTTGCACGTCTGCTATTGCCATTCGCCAATGCGGTACTTGTGGGATCACTATCACCAGTACAAGAGCGATGCGAACTTGCTCGCCCGCATGGTGATGCCGGCTATGTATCACCGAATTCGGCAATGGGATGTCTCGTCAAGCACGCGGGTAGATCGCTTTGCGGCAAACTCGAACTTCGTGAAGCAACGGATAGAGAAGGTCTGGCGCAGAGAAGCCGAGGTTATTCATCCCCCGGTCGAAACAAGTTTGTACACGCCGTCGGTCGAAGCGGGCGATTTCTACCTGTGGGTGGGCCAGTTGGTTCCTTACAAGCGCCCGGACATCGCGGTCGAGGCATTTACCCTGAACGGTTTGCCGCTTGTTGTAGTGGGTGCCGGCAAGATGGCCGCAGCGCTCAAAAAAGAGGCTGGCCCGAACGTGACATTCGTCGATCGGATGGACTTCAACCAGCTTCGCCAAGCCTATGCCCGGTGCCGCGCGCTGGTCATGACCGCCGAAGAGGACTTCGGAATAACACCGGTCGAGGCGATGGCCTCGGGTCGCCCGGTCGTTGCATATGGACGCGGCGGCGCACTTGACAGCGTTATCGATGGTCGCACCGGACTGTACTTCGCTCAACAAGATAGTGCCGCTCTGATCGACGCGGTCGAGCGCCTGGACCGGTTTTTGCCTGACTTCGATTTTCGCGATTCGATAACGCAGGCACGCAAGTTCGCGCCGCATCACTTTGCGGACAAGATGAGGGTTCTGACCCAGTTCTGATGGGGCGCGCCAAGCGCTAATTATTGACTGCGTAGCTCTCGATCAGCCCGGCAAGCCTGGTCGCGGCGACGTGCCAGGTAAAGCGACGGGCGCGCAACCTGCCAGCATCGATCATCCTGCCTCGCTCGTCGTCTTCGATGTGCAGTCTGGCAATAACTCGGGCCCATTCCCGCCAGTCGCGCGGGTCGATCAACCGCGCCGCGTCTCCGACAACTTCTGGAATCGCGCCGGCGTCAGCGGCGATCACCGGACACCCGCAAGTCATGGCCTCCAGCGCGGGAAAACCGAATCCTTCGGTAAGCGAGGGAAACAGGAACATTTTCGCGTTCTGGTACAACGCCTTCAACTCGCCATCGGTAACACGGCCCAGGACCCGGATACGCCCGTCGTCGAGTGCAAAGCCAGTTGGCGGTGAACCGGCCAGAACCAGCGGCGGCAAATCCTTGTCATGCGTAGCGTAGGCCGCCAGCACGATCGCGATGTTCTTGTGCATGGCGGGATTGGCAAAGGCCAGCGCGTAGCCGCCCGCGGGAAGGCCGGTTCGTGTGAGCACCGAATGGTCTGCGACAACCCGTTCAAAATGATCGGCACCGTTCGGGACGACCTCAGCTTGTCGCTTGCCTGTGATGTTGGTTTGCCGCAGTCGTTCCCGCGAATAATTCGACACGGTCAGAACCATGCCACAGCGCCGAGCCAAGACCGGTTGCAGCAACCGATATGTCATTCGGAATGCTGCTCCATAGCTTTGTGGAGCGTCAAACGCCTGAGCGTCGTGAAGCATCACGATCTGCCGCCGGCGGACGACCGGCCCGATATTGCACAGACTCAGCAGTATCGCTTCGGGCATCATCTGCGGGAGTGCCAGCTGTTCGAACAGATAACCCCGCAATCGCGATCGCAGGATCACGGATTCAGCGGTCAAACAAAGCCGCGCGCGGATCTCCGCGTCGGCGGGCGCATCGGCCGGAACCGCACAATGGATGGTCATGCCGCGCACTTCAAGCTTGCCCAAGGCCCGGACAAGCTCTTGCGCTGTCCTGTCGACCCCTGTGGGCGATCTGGACAGAAAGCGGCCATTGATCAGCACGTGCATCGTTGAGTTTGGCCTGTCGATCGGCGCGGTTCTCAAAGCCTCTCGACGCGACCGGGATCGACGCGCCCGCGCAGCAAGTCGATGAACCCGATGGCGTTGCCGGCAAGCCGGCCGCGCCGGTCGATGTGCGGCTCCGGCCACACACTGCGCGCCAGATTGGAAGCGACATTGCGCGCCATGAGGCCGAAGCCGTGACGCAGACCGATGGTCTGCTTGCGGCGCAAGTAGACTATGTTTGCAATCTGCGAATAGCCGAAACGAACGCCCGAAATCCGACCAGATCGCGCGCCGAGATGAACACCGGTCAACTCGCGGGAGCGCAGCATCGTTCCGAATGATCCGAGCCGGTGGGAGAAGTCGACATCTTCTTGCCAGCCGTAAAGCGGCAGGCATTCGTCAAACCGAAGCGCTGGCGCTGCCGCGGTGCGGATCGCCATGTTACAGCCGTAAAGCCAGCTGGTTCTTTCCGTCTTGAGCCGCGGCGGGACATGGCTGTTTTCAAGAATGCGGACACCTTCAGTGAAAGAGATCTCGCTGGTGTGCGCCCCATCGGCAAGGAGCTGCCCGGTTAATCCGACCACGGCAGGATCAGCGGCCATCCGCCGCTCGACTTCAGCCAGATAGTCACTTTCGGGAAGAAAGTCGTCGTCAAAGAAAACGACAATGTCGGCGCGGCCCACCAGATGACGCAATGCCATGTTGCGCTGGCGGCAAAGACCTTTCTGCGAGATCAACACCTCGCTTCCAGGGAAGGCGCGGCTGACGCCATCGACGTCGCCGGCGCAGGTTCCCACTACCACGACGCCATCGGGTCGTCGGCTTTGTGACGCGAGCAGCCGCAGAACCTGACAAAGTATGGCCGCGCGTCCCACCGTGGCGATTGCGACATGGATTTTCAGAGGCGGCAGATCCGGCATCGAAGCGGGTTTCCTTAATCCTGCTCCCGTCGCTCGGAGGCGCCGAATGAAGCCGGAGCCCGTTTTAATGCCAATTGAAGCGGCTGCGTACGCGGCATTGGGGTCACCCCCCAAAAGGGGTATCGGCTCGCCGCAAGCAGCCTCCCATCAATTGGCAGCGCCGTCCTGCTCGATACGAGTTGCCAGCCCGCGCAACAAATCGGGGAGCTCCTCGTCAAGTTCGAACATGCGGTAGAGGTTTACTGTCGCGCCCAGCATGGCCAGGGCAACCGTGTGGCCAGGCATTCCTAGCCTGACGAACCGCGCGTATCCGTTCATCATTGTTTCGCTGATTTCGCTAAAATCGGCGAAATGGAGCGACGAGTTCTGGTCCAGCATCAAACTCTTCAGCCCTTCCGCAGCCGGGTTTGCCGATTTCTTGGGGCGCTTCATCTCAAGCCCCAATAATTCGGCAGGACTATGCCGGAAGATCGCCCGGCAATGCCACCCTGTCGTCCATGAACCTTACACTGATCGATCAAGCTGACCATGCCTGCTATCCTCCTTTCCACGGCCTAGTTCCTACGGCGCATGGGTCACCCCCACCACGAGTAGTCCATAGTGATAGTCCACCCCAGCGCGGCCACAGGACGGCAATTTGCGATCAGTCGAAATGAACCACCTTCGAGGGCGCTCAAGGTGACTGACGATCACGGATCAGGGAGCGGATCGCGTCGGGCCGGTCTGGCAGGCACTGATTGGGGTCAGGTCGCGGTGCCGTTGCGCAATCCCAGAATGCCAGGGTCATTCCCGATACGCGATCCCTTACTAGCAGAAACTGCGGTATCTCCTTAATTCGGTCCGGTAGCGCCTGATTGCGCAATGCGACCGCAGCATCGGAGTATCCGATAACGCGGCAGGCAATGCCGCTGCACTTTTGCAGAGCCGCCATGGCCCAGCGTCCTGATGGCTGCGCTGCGTCCAGTGCGAACACGATTGTCCCTGCAGGCGCGGAAGCCGGAAGCGGTCGCGATATGAAGGCTGGCGGGTCAACCTTCGTCAGTTCAGCCGCTTCGAATTTGATTTGAGGCTTGCGCGACGAAAGCGCAGCAGTGCCGCGTGCAAGCCCGACGAAATCCCCGCCCTCATCAACACCCAGACGCGGCAAGGCCATCGCATCTTCGCCTTGCGGGAGCATGGTCCTGCTCGGCCGCCCGGCTGCGCCGGGCCAGCGATAGAAAATGTGGCGACCAACGCGAGACAATGCCTCCAGCCGGGAACTCCACCATGGCGTGACGTAGTCCGCATGGTAGTGCGTCGCATTGGCGACATCACTGTCAACCGCGCCGTCGAGCGCACTTTCCGCCCGGGCGCGGGCCATTTGCCAAGCGATAGCCGTCGGCCTCCGGTGAACAAGCGATCCGTCGCAGGTGAAGCTGAACTGGCAACCCGTCCTGCGTTCGGAGCCTTGGAGAACGACGCCGCAGACGGTCTTGGGAAAAGCCGGATGCTTGACGCGATTCAGCACGACCTGAATGACCGAGCGCTGACTGTTTGCGTCATTTCCGGCTTCGTACCATGCCGCCGCAGCGAGGCAGGCGATCGCCTGATCGCGGGCGCCGGTGGTACCGGTAAACTGGAAGGGCTGCGCTGCAGCAAGCGCAGATAGCGGCGCAAATCGTGCAAAGCCGTTCAAGCCGGATCCGGCCAAGCCGAACCGATCCGACACGGGCCGGTCGAGCGCCGACGGGTACGGTGGAAGCGCGATTGGAAGCGGAAGGGCTTGCCCCGCAGCAAAGCCGGACGGACTCGGCGATGCGACCTGGGGCACGATGGCAGCCCGCGCGGACACGTCGCTATCCAGCCCCTTGACACTGACGCACAGCGGAATTGCGATAAGGATTGCCGCCAAGGACGCAAAATGGCGTGCCGAGGCATGATCGTGCGAAATCGCCGACAAGGTTGAACGCAGCGCAGTCGTCACGCGTGACTCCAGGTGGGCCAGAATATTACCATCGCCCAGCCCGGTCATTGTGCCACTTCATGGGTCGATCCCGCGATGTCGCATTCGGAGTACATGCTAATTAATCGGACTAGCCCTCGAGGTGCGCAGGTGTCTGCTTTCCTGCGTTTTGTCGCGGTGAGCCGTCCTCTGACCCGAAAGGGCTACTCCTTCTCCGACAGGGCAACGGACAGACCGAAATGCTAGCTTGGCAGCCTACTGAGGAAACAGGTTCCAAGCGCTTGCAGCCAACGTTTATCGCGGCAATTCAACTGGCAATCGGATTGGCAATCCTGCTGCGCGGGACCTTCACGTCCGCCTATGTCTTCATGCTCTACAGCGGCTTGCTGGCGGGTTCGGCGGCTTTGGTGCTTCCGGCACTTGGCGGATCGACTATCCCGCCGTTGCAGGTTGCTCTGCTCTTTGTCATTGTCGCCGCAGCGCTGTCGCCAAGCCGCAGCCTGCTCCTTCTGCCCGAGGCCGTTCGTGCCAACCGCTGGCTGCTCTGCTTTGCCGCTTACGGGATAGCCAGTGCCCTGCTCGCCCCACGCCTTTTTGCCGGCACAATGCAGGTCGCGCCACTGAAGCCGCTCGATTCACCGGATTTGTTCGAAACGGCACTTCTCGGTCCAAGCGCGCAAAATCTGACCTCGGCGGTGTATCTGTTCGGAATGGTCCTTGTCGCCCTGGCTGCCTATCTGGTGACGTGCACGCAAAGAGGCGGCATTGCCGCTCTAATTAGTACGGGGATCGGCATTGCTTGGGCCCATGTCGTGCTTGGCCTCGTCGTCATGGCGGCGCATGGAACGCCGCTCGACGCCATACTCAACCTGCTGCGCAACGGGAATTATGCGCAGCTGGATCAATCTTATCAGGGTTTCGTCCGCATCCGCGGCCTGTTTCCCGAACCATCGGCCTACGCCGACTTCGGCTTTGCCTTCATGGTTCTCAACGCGGAGCTATGGTATCGCTCAATAAGGCCTGGCGCGACCGGACCGGCGGCCTTTGCCCTGACCATGATCCTGACATTCAGCACCTCGTCAACCGCCTATGCCGCCCTGCTTGCCTATGGCCTGTTCTTCGTGCTGCGCGCGTTCCTGACGCCCCGACTGGCCCCGGCAAGCCGAATCCGGCAATTCGCCTTTGCGGTTCTGGTGATCGCCATCCTGGTTGCGGCAATGATGCTCATTGTGCCGGAATTGCCCGTGAAGTTCATGGACATGGTCAATGGCATGACGATCGGTAAGTCCGCTTCGGCGTCAGGACGACAGCGGCTATTCTGGGCGCTGCAGGGGTGGGATGCCTTTGTCGGCTCATATGGCATTGGTATCGGCCCCGGGAGTTTCCGCTCGTCCAGTCTTGTCACCGCAATCCTTGGATCGACCGGTGTGATCGGAATCGTTTCATTCGCCTTGTATCTGCGATCGGTGCTGCAACCGCGACGTCAATCGACCTATGGACGGGTAGCGCTGCTTGAACATTCCATCGGCGGCGCTTTTGCCGTGGCGGCCATCTTTTCGCTTATCCCGCTTGTCACATCATCGGCCAAACCCGACCCCGGCACCAACTTCGCCTTTCTGGCCGGAACAGCCCTGGCACTTAGGCCGAAGCAGCGACGCAAGGAGCGAGGGGAAGGCGCGCGCGCCATGACACTGCCACACGGCATGTCCCAGACGACGACGGCATGATGGGCTCGCCCCTGTGATAAACCTCGCACGGGATCTAGGGCTTGCCGGCATCAAGCGGCAGATCGGATTGCTGATCCGCGATGATGTGCAGCGCCGGTTTCGGGGACAGTATTCCAGCTACGGCTCTGCCTTGAGCAGCGTGCGCCCGGGACTTCTGGCCGGATATGACCACGGCGAAATCGCCGACGTGGCGTTCGAGCAGATGTGTTCGGTGACCTTGTGGGACTATCCGGTCATGTTCTGGCTGGAGCAATTGTTGCCGCGTTACAGCTTGCTGCTGGACGCGGCGGGTCACATGGGCACGAAGTACCGGGCATTCCGCGATCTGCTCGACTTGCCCGCAGAATTCGAATGGGCGGTTTACGACGTGCCCGCAATCGTCAGGGCGGGAAGATCGAGAGCATTGAAGGACGGCTTGTCTGACCTGCGCTTTTACGATGATCTTGCCGCTGTGCCCAAGTCCGAGGTGCTGCTCGGATCGGGCCTGCTCCAGTACCTTGACCAGCCTTTCACCACCTTCATGCGGCGCCTGCCGGCCCTTCCTGAACATCTCCTGCTCAACAAGGTCGCGGTTCGTGAGGGCGGCACAGTGGTTACGCTCGAACAGTTTCCGGGTGCAGAGGTGCCCTATTCGGTTCTCGGCAGGGCCGGGTTTGAAGCGAGCCTGGCAGAGCTTGGTTATGCAATCATCGATCAGTGGGAGATTGCTGAACTGAGTTACAAGCATCCTGCCTTTGGGCAATCATCGAGCCGCGGATACTATGCCCGGCGTGGGCAGAAGCCGGGCTGACAGGCTCGGGCGCCTGTTTCATGATAGGAGCCTCCGCGCACAGCAGGCGTAGGGCTTTGAGAAAACGCTTCTGCCACCAGGACAATGTGTAGAGTCGCCTGAATAGCTGCTCGCGCTCAACCGGTGTACGGCAAGATGCGAACAGGGCCAATTGGCGTTCGCGTTTGCGCCCCATTTCCTGCGCATCCAGACGGCTGAGGCGATCCGCGCATTTCGCAGCCCAGCGCGGAAAGCTGATCGCATCGTAGTGGGCCAGATGAAAGCCGTGCGCCGCAGTCGCATCAAGACGCGTCGTATCGGACGATCGAACCGCCGCATCGTGAATGTCGACGACCAGCGCGGGATTACCTGTTCGGACTGCCTGCTTGCCGCGCGAATGCCCGAGCAGACCACGCGTGAACAGGGCCCCCATCCGGCCATATACGATCCGGGCGAGCACCGGCGAAACGTGGCGCTCCATCGGCAGGCGGAATGTAGAAGCCCCGAAATCGCGGGTGAGATTTTCGGAAGCAAGATAGACTGCCTCGGCACTGGTAAAGCGCACGCAGTCGGGCTCACCGTCCAGTGCGCCGAAAAAGCGGTCCAATGGCTTGGGCCCGAAGACAAACTCGTCGATGTCGACGATCAATAGCCAGCGCGCCTGACACCGGGCGTAAACCTGCCGATAGATGAAGCGCTGTCGCTCCTCGACGCTGAACGGCCGTTCTTGACCCGTCGCGGCCCAGAAAGCGCTGTCACACACCGTCGCTTCGATCCGGCAATCGTTCGGACTAAACCCGGGGTCGCCGTCATGGAAGACCAGGATCCGGGACGCACCCTGATCCAGATAGTAATCGCAAAAGCGGCGAAAATGCTCTTCCGGGCAAAGCGCCATGACGACCACTTCAAAGTCCGCACCATCCCTGTTCATTTCACGGCCCGCGGGACTGAAGGTCGCGGAATTCGGGCCAGCGCTTGACGACCGATGCGCAAGCCCACTTCTTCGATCCCGTTCGGTCGCCCGCTGGCAACCCAGACCAGCAGGTGAGCTGCGACATAGGCCAGTCCGGCAAGCGGTACGACCATGACCAGCCCAGTGACGGCTGCCTCGGTCGAATCCGCCGCAGGCGTGACCAGCCGGGCTGCCATGATTGCGCCGACCATTACCGCTGCGCTGAACAGTCCCCGTCGCGCTGCCCATAGCTGAGCCACGACCGACAGGCCGACAAGCTTGCTGACCGAATGCATGCACAGGAACGCCAGCAGCACATCGGCCGCGACCAAGGCGGCGAGTGCGCCATAGAGTCCATACCACTTGATCAACAGGATCGCTGCCGGAACACGGAACGCGAAGTCTTGCAGATTGCGCTTGAAGACCAGTTCGGGCCGTCCGACAGCCAGGAACAGATTGGCGGTGAGACTGGCATAGACGCCTGGGATGAGAGTCAGCGAAACGATCTGGAATACCGGCACTGCGGCCGTCCAGCGCCCGCCAAGAAACAACCGGACCAGTTCAGGCGCGACAAGGGCCTGTCCCAGCGTTATCGGCAAGGCAATCGACAGGGTCGCCGCGATCGTCCTGCGATAGACTTCCCTGATCCGCAGCGGATCGTTGCTGGCCGTTGCCAGTGCAGAAAAGATCGGCCGTTGCAGCGTGTCGAACAGCATCTTGTAAGTGATGGCCGCGAACTCGCGCGCGGTGGAAAACAGGCCTAAAACCGCGTGGCTGGCCAACCGGCCAAGCACAAACCGATCGGTTTGCCAGTTGAGGGCACTGATGGTCTGCCCAGCCAGATTCCAGCCGACTATCCGATGGAACAAGCGCCAGTCCCGTAGAGTCAGACGCAACCGATATGGCACCAGAATGTAGGAAACCGCGGCGCTGGCCAGTGGGTTGGCAATCGTTCCTGCGGCGATCGCCCAATAACTTCCCGTGGCGATCGCAAGCGACGCGGATACGACCAGAGCCGCCAGCTTGCCTGCAAATTCACAGTACCCGTCCTGCTTGAAGCGAAATTGCCGATACAGCAGGATGAGCTTTGGACTCTTCAATCCGCGGCAGGCCGGCGCGACCGAAATCGCGCAGATGAGGGCAATCAGGCGAGAGTCGCCATAGAAGTGCGCAAACGGCGCCGACAGCAGCGCCAGGACGGCAGCAATGGCAATGCCACGGATCAGCCCGATCGTCAGTGCCGTGTCGAGATGGCTGCGGCGAATTGCCGGCAAGCGCATCAAAACCTGGCCCGTCGGCGTTTCGAGCACGGCTTCGGCAACCTGCATGATGGAAAGGGACAGCGCCACGATCCCGAAATCGGCTGGAAGCAGGTGGCGCGTGAGAACCATCAGCGCGACAAAATCAAGCGCGCGCGCGGACAAACGGGTCAGGGTCAGCAGGATCGCGCCCTTGGCTACCCGATCCCGCAAGGCGACGGCTGTCACCGGCTTAACCGGTCACGCCGCCGCGCGGACGGCTGCGCAAGCGCTACGGCCGGGATCGGTCAGCATTCCAAACGTCCAACGCTCTTCGGGCCCCCACCCCGGAGTGGATCTAATCAGGCGCGCGGATCCGTGCTGCGAGAATGCAAATGACGACAGGCCCTGGTCAATGCCTTCGCCCGTTGCCTTTATGTAGGCTTCGCTCAGAGTCCAGTTGCGGAAGAACAGCGCAGTCTGGGTGTCGGGACCCGACGCGGCGTCGAATGCGCCAAGCGCTTCGGGCGCCATCAAATCGGCGATCAGCTGCCGCATGTCAGGCAATGCCCGGACTGGCTCCACGTCAATCCCCACCGCTGCAGACGACAGGATCACCGCCACCATGCCGCGGGTATGCGCCAGGTTGAAGCAGAACTGTTGCGCTGCAACGCTGCCGTGATGCACAGGATCAATCAGCGGCTTGCCTTTGTCGCCGGTCACAAAGCGGACCTCTTTTGCCGTACAGCCCAGCAGCGGTGCAAGCAGCAGACGCAGTCCCGCGTGCGCCGCACCAAAGCTCCAGCGATCCTCGGCAAATCGGAAGCGCAGCAGTTTGTCGCGTTCATCTCGCGAAAGCCACGGCAGCAGGCAGGTGAAGTCGGAATCTCCGGCGCAATGCGGCGGGTGGCCGCACCATGTCCAGACCTCACCCGCAGCAAGCGCAGCGGGACCCGCGCCAATGGTCTGGTCGACTGTCCGAATCGATGCAGACGATGTGCGGGGAATGTCAGCCGCCCAGGCCACGGCGAAACCGGCAAGTCCCTCCTCGCCAGAGAGCGTGGTTACAGCTCGATCGAACAGAGCTGCGTCGGCCGCATTTCGTGGCACTTCCGCGACCCGAAGGGGGCGAAGCGGCTTGCGATCTCGAACCTTGCTCATTTGCCTGTCTTTTCCGCGCTTTCGATGCTTCGGACAATCGCGCATCGGTCTAGGCCAGCCTACCCCCTTTAGGCAGTCCAAGCGGCTGCAGATCCACGCAAATGCTCCGGAATGGTAGTTTGCCGCGGGTTCGGCGTTGAATAGACTTCGCCACTATCGGCGGGGGATTTTGAACGTTGCGCGAAGAAGGCTTCCACTCCTGGGACCCAATGCGAATGAAGCACGCGAAAGCGGCTAGCCCGCGCGATTCTTCGCGTAGCAATGTCGCAAGTGCCTTCATTTCAACGGCACAGTCCTTTTCGGACGCCATAGCGGCAATCCAACCGGGCTGCCCTCCCCTGTCTTACCGCGAGCTTGCCGCGAGGGCCATCGGACTGGCCAACCGCCTGCATGACGCGGGGGTTGGCAAGGGCGATATTGTCTCAATCGCATCGCCAAGATCGCTTGACGCGCTGATTGCAATGGTCGCGGTAACGCTGGCCGGTGCGGCATACATGCCGCTCGATTCGCAGATGCCGCAAGCCTTGCTCGAAAAGGCTATGGCTCAGGCCAGACCCGCTCTTGTCCTGGCAACGAGCGCCGCTATGTCCCAGCCGGCGGCATTCGGTCCGGACGTCTGGCTGATCGCGGAGAAATTCGAAGCAGGCCAGGCGTCGGTGCTCCTTGACCTGCCCTGCCCCAGCCCCGACGACCCGATCTACGTGATGTTCACATCGGGTTCGACCGGTGAGTCAAAGGGCGTACTGGTTCCCCACCGTGCGGTCTGCCGTCTTGTCATCGATCAGAATTATTGCCGACTGGCCGCAGACGAGACAATTCTGCATGCGGCCCCGTTGGCATTCGATGCCAGCACATTCGAAATCTGGGGCGCCTTGCTCAATGGCGGCACGCTGGCCATTGTCCCGGAAGACCAGCCTTCGCTCGACCAGATTGCCGGGGTCATTGCCGAATGCGGCGTTACGACCGCGTGGCTGACCGCCGGACTGTTCCACCTGCTGATCGACGAACGGATTGATGCCCTGGCAACACTTCGTCAGGTTCTTGCCGGCGGAGACGTGCTGTCGCCCAGTCATGTCCGCCGGCTTCAGGCTGCAGCCCCGCAGTGCGCGATCATCAATGGCTACGGCCCGACCGAGAACACCACGTTTACCTGTTGTGCCAAGCTGTCAGCTGAGCCTTGGCCGGACGAATCCGCACCGATCGGCCGGGCGATAAGCGGAACACGGGCCTGGGTTGTCGATCCCGCGATGCGTCCGGTCCCGCGGGGCGAGATCGGCCAGCTGGTCACCGGCGGTGACGGGTTGGCAATCGGCTATCTGGGCGATCAGCAGCTGACGCGGGAAAAGTTCGTCATGGCGCCCGAGCCGATCGGCGAACGTGTCTATCTGACCGGCGATCTTGCCAGCGAATTGCCAGACGGCCAGTTTGCGTTTCACGGGCGCGCTGACCGCCAGGTCAAGATCGACGGAAAAAGGGTTGAGCCGGTCGCGATCGAGCAGGCCTTGCGTACGTGCCCTGGTGTGGGAGATGCCGCTGTCGTCGTCGAGACGACCGCAAGCGGGATCAGGCGATTGGTCGCTTTCATCACGCCTCAGCAGGGCGCTGCGATCGGCAGCGCACTTGTCGATTCTGCAACGCGCACAGTGCGTAATGTGTTGCCCGACTACCAGTGGCCATCGCGCATCCGGCCCGTTGCCGCCTTTCCCTTGACCGCAAATGGCAAGCTCGATCGGACGAAGCTGCTTGATCAAGATCGAACCGTCGCTTCGGTCACGGCATCGAGCGACGTCGAGGCCGAAATCGCTCGGCTGTGGTGCGATGTGCTGGGGCTCGAAAGCATCGCGTCCGACGACAATTTCTTCGAACTGGGCGGCCGTTCGCTGCAAGTGATGCGCGTCCATGCCGCGCTGCGCCGGACGACCGGGCAGGATGTTCCGATTACCGATCTGTTCGCCCATCCGACGGCACGCGGCCTGGCGCAACACATCCGCAATCTCGATACGGCTTCTCCAGAGCCCCGCGTCCGGTCGAGCCCACCAGCAAGCACACTCGCACCCGACATTGCCATCGTCGGGATGAGCGGACGCTTTCCAGGGGCCCGATCGATCGAAGAGTTCTGGGCCAACCAGAAAGCGGGCAGGATCAGCATCTCGCAGTTCGCCGATGTCGATTTGAAGGACTGGTTCGATCCGGCCACCCGCGGCGACCCTGCCTTCGTGAGGGCACGCGGCGTACTGGAAGACCCAGCGGATTTTGACGCCGATCTGTTTGCGATGACCCCGCACGAAGCGCGGCTGACCGACCCTCAGCACCGCATTTTCCTTGAAATCGCATTGGAAGCGCTGGAACGCGGCGGCCTTGATCCGCAGCGTTTCGCGGGCGCCGTCGGCGTCTTCGCAGGGGCCAGCATGCCGACCTATCTGATCGGCAATGTGCTGGCCGACAGTGCCCGCGCAATGCAATTCGCCAGCACCTATCAGCTCAACGACATGGATACGCTGGTCGGCTCTCTGCCCGATGCCCTGGCGACCCGGGTATCCTACAAGCTGGGCCTTCACGGCCCCGCCATGACCGTCCTGAGCGCCTGTTCAACTTCGGCCGTCGCCATCGTCCAGGCGTGCCAAAGTCTGATCCTGCGGCAATGCGATGCCGCGCTGGCCGGCGGCGTATCGATCACTTTCCCGCAGGAGCGCGGCTATCTGTCGCAGGATGGCGGGATGGGATCACAGGACGGTCGCTGCCGACCGCTCGATGCCGCGGCTTCGGGTACGGTGTTCGGTTCGGGCGCCGGGGTTGTCCTGCTAAAACGGCTCGCTGACGCAATTGCCGAGGGCGATCACATTCATGCCGTGATCCGCGGCAGCGGGATTGGCAATGACGGCGGCGGCAAAGGCAGCTTCACCGCCCCCAGTGCGAGCGGGCAGGCACGGACCATCCGCGCGGCGCACATCGCGGCCGGGGTCGATCCGGCATCGATCGGATATGTCGAACTGCACGGCACGGCAACTCCCCTGGGCGATCCGATCGAGTTCTCCGGACTGGTCGAGGCATTCGGCGACGGTTGTCCGTCTGCGTCTTGCGCATTGGGCTCGGCCAAGGCCAACATCGGCCATCTCGATGTCGCAGCCGGCGTGACCGGCGTGATCAAGGCTGCGCTCTGCCTAGAAGATAGTGTCATTCCGCCACTCGCCGGATTCGAAAGCGCCAACCCGCACATCGCCCTTGATCAAAGTCCATTCAGGGTCGAAACCTCCCTTGTTCCCTGGCCGCATGGCGCGTTCCCGCGGCGCGCCGGCGTCAGCTCGTTCGGCGTCGGCGGGACGAACGTTCACCTCGTTCTGGAACAAGCGCCACCTGTCGCCCGGTCCGAACCGGTAGACAGCCTGCAGATTCTGCCCTTGTCGGCGAAGACGCCGGCCGCGCTCGATGCGGTGGCTGCGGCCCTGGCCGACCACCTGGAGACCCATCCCGACACGGCCTTGGCTGACGTCGCCTACACGCTGCGCCATGGGCGAAGCGCACGGCAAGAGCGCGCCTTCATCGTTGCCGCTTCGTGCGCCGAGGCAGTCAAGCTGCTGCGCAGCCCACTACGCCGTACGACCATCAGGCAAGCGGCGGAGGCACCTCCGGTCGTGTTCATGTTCCCGGGACAGGGCTCGCAGTATCCTGGCATGGGCGCAACGCTGTATCGCGACGAGCCGGTATACCGGCAATGGGTCGACGCTGGGTGCGACTTCCATGCAGCACGGACCGGGTTTGATCTGCGGGAGTTGCTCCTGAGCACCGCCGCAACCGAGACAGATGCCATCCGTCTGCGCCAGACGGCCAACGCACAGCCCGCGCTGTTCATTACCCAGCATGCCCTGGCGCAGTTGTGGCTGGCGCGCGGTATCCGCCCCAGCGCGATGATCGGACACAGCGTGGGCGAGTTCGTTGCCGCAACCCTGTCCGGCGTGATGCAGTTTGAAGACGCGCTGGCGCTGGTCATCCGGCGAGGTGAGCTGATGCAGGGCGTGCCCGCCGGTGGGATGCTGGCTGTGCGCGCTGCGGAGCAGGTCCTCACGCCCTTGCTGGGGCCCAGGCTCGACATCGCTGCTATCAATGCGCCCGCATTATGCGTGGCCGCGGGACCGACCGCTGCGGTCGCGGAGCTTAAGGCAAGACTGGAGCAGCAGGGCATCGAGTGCCGGCAACTGCATACCTCGCACGCCTTTCATTCCGCGATGATGGATCCAGTCGTCGCTGCGCTGGAGGAACTGGCTTCGAGCGTCGCATATTCGCGACCGACGACACCTTATGTTTCCGGGGTCACCGGGGATTGGGCCGGTATCGACGATACAGCAAGCGGCGTCTATTGGGCGCATCATTGCCGGGCCCCGGTGCGCTTTGCTGCAGCGCTTGAGACTGTCGTGGGCGATACCAAGCCGATCCTGCTGGAAGTCGGGCCGGGCCGGGCCTTGTCGACCTTCGCCACTCAGGGCCTCGAGCGCGGATCCTATTCCGCGGTTATCCAGTCAATGCCCGACAGTGACAACGCCGCGCTTGACCGTGAAACATTTTACAGCGCTGCAGCGCGGCTGTGGGCTTGCGGCGCCGATCCGGATTGGTCCGATCTGATCGGAGAAGACGCCCGCATGATGACTCTGCCGGCTTACCAATTTCAGCGCAAGACCTACTGGATCGACTATCCCCCGCGCCCCGCGAAATCCGCGGTTGCAGACGCTGTTCCAGCGTCCTCTCCGGACACAGAAGAAGTGACCCCCATGACCGAACAACCGACCGGTGCCGACGGCATCGCCAGCCGCCGCAGCGCATACGTCACGCGGCTGGCCGCAATCCTCGAGGACCTCTCCGGCGAAGCCGTGACCGAAACCGACAGCGATGTGCCATTCCTCGATCTGGGCTTTGACTCACTTCTGCTCGGCCGGGTCGCAACCAAGGTCCAGCGTGATTTTGGTGTCAAGATTGCTTTCCGCCAATTGATGGGCGACCTGCCGACGATGGCTGCGCTGGCAGATCATCTGGATCGTACGGTGCCGGCCGATCCTGCGCCCGTCGCTGCCGTTTCGCAAATGGTCGCCGCCGTCGTCGAGGCGGCGGTTCCTGTTGCAGATGCCGCAACGCCCACAGCACCAGCCGGAGATCTGGCCGCAACATTCAAGGCACAGCTCGATGCCATGCAGGCAGTGATCGGTCGACAGCTTGAATTGCTGAACGGCCTGCCCGCGGCAACGACAACCGTCATTGCCACTCCGCTTGTCGCTTCGCCCCAACTGCCATCGACACTGCTGCAGCAAGAGGTGCGGGAAACCGCGGCGACAACCGAGTCTGCCGAAGCGCCTTCTCGATTCCGGCCCTACAAACCTGCCGCCAGAGAAGCTGACGCACTCACGCCGGCACAGCGAGCCCTGATCGCCGACATGACCGCACGCACCGCCGCGCGCATGCCGCAGTCCAAGGCCCAGGCCCAGCAACATCGCGCCTATTTCGCCGATCCGCGCTCGGCCTCGGGCTTTCGGGCCGAATGGAAAGAGATGGTCTTCCCGGTCGTCGCGGCGCGATCCAAGGGGTCGAAGATATGGGACGTCGACGGGAACAAATATATCGACCTGGTCAACGGATACGGTCAGACTGCCTTCGGACACGCCCCCGACTTCGTCACCGAAGCAGTGGCCGCACAACTCGAACGCGGCTTCGCCATCGGACCGCAATCCCCACTGGCCGGCGAAGTGGCCGCGCAGTTCTCGCGTATCGTCGGGCTTGACCGGGTAACCTTCTGCAACACTGGGTCGGAAGCGGTCATGGCGGCCATGCGCGTTGCGCGTTGCGTAACCGGACGCGACAAGATCGTGGTCTTCAACAACGATTATCACGGCCAGTTCGACGAAGTGCTGGTCAAGGCGGGCGGAAAGGCGGCCTTCGCCCGTGCTGTCCCGATTGCCCCCGGCATTCCGCCAGACGCGGTCGCGCACATGGTCGTGCTTCCTTACGGCGCGCCCGAAGCACTCGAGTGGATCAGCGCGAACGCCGAAGATATTGCGGCGGTGATTGTCGAGCCGGTGCAAAGTCGCCACCCCGAACTGCGTCCATTCGATTTCCTTCATGCACTGCGCGAACTTGCGACGAACAAGGACTTTGCCCTGGTCTTCGACGAGGTCGTGACCGGATTCCGCACGCATCCCGGTGGGATGCAGGCAGTGCTCGGGATCAAGGCCGACATGGCGACCTACGGCAAGGTGATCGGCGGCGGCTTGCCGGTGGGCATCCTGGCCGGGTCCCGGCGGTTCCTCGATGCGCTCGATGGCGGCTCGTGGCAGTTTGGCGACGACAGCTTTCCCGAAGTCGCGCCGACCTTCTTTGCCGGAACCTTTGTGCGGCATCCCTTGGTCATGGCGGCGTGCAAGGCCGTCCTCGATCATATCGAGGCCGAGGGTCCGCAGATGCAGGAAGCGCTTGCCGCGCGCTGCGCGGGCCTGGTCGGTGAGTTGCGCCAGGTGTTTGCGGACCGCGGAATTGCCCCTCCGATCGAGGGTTACTCCAGCTGGTTCATGCTCGATGCATCGGGCGCCGACAGGCTTGGCGGTTTGTTCAGCCACGCGATGCGGCTGCGCGGGATCCACATTCTCGATGGCTATCCGTGCTTTCTGACGACTGCGCACAGTCAGGCGGATATTGCAGCAATCACAGCGGCCGCCGCCGCCTCGCTCGACGAATTGCAGGCAGCGGGCGTTCTCGCAGGCAGCGATCCTGTTGCGGCAGGCCAAACGAGGATGACCAATCAGGCGGAGGCCCAAAAGGTCGGACTGACCGAGCCGCAACTGGAAATTCTGCTGTCCGCCCAAATGAGCGACGAGGCCTCATGCGCCTTCAACGAATCGATTTCGTTGCACTTCGATGGAGCGGTCGACCCCGCGTTGTTGAACCAGGCGGTCAACGGGTTCATTGCGCGCCACGATGCGATGCGCGCAGTTCTGGCGCGCGGCGAAAGCGCACTGCTCGTCGCGCCCGCATTGACCATTGATCTGCCCACTGTTGATACCGACGAGCAAGGCTTTGCCGAACTCTTGGCAGAGGACGCGACGACTCCCTTTGACCTGTACGATGGCCCGCTGATCCGTGGCTGCATTGTCCAGCAAGGGGAAGAGCGCACCAGCCTGGTGATCACCGCGCATCACATCATCTTCGATGGCTGGACCGCAAACCTGTTCGCCAATGAGGTGGCTGCGCTATACCGTGCCCTGCAGTCGGGAGGCGAGGCTAAGCTTGATCCGGTGCTGCCGTTTTCGGCTTATGCCGCTGAGCGCGCGGGAGAGGCGCGGATTGGACCGGTTGAACTCGACTACTGGCAGTCGTTGCTCGCCGCGCCGCCCGAACGTCTTGCACTGCCCACCGACCGGCCACGCCAGAGCGTGAAGTCATTCAAGGGCACGACGTACTCAACAAGCTATGACGCGGTATTCACCCAGGCCGTGCGCAAGGCCGGGACGAAGCTGGGCTGTACACTGTTCGTCACGCTGTTCGGTGCGCTTCAGGCCACCCTGGGCCGCCTTTCGGAGCAAGGCGATGTCATCATCGGCTGTCCCACCGCCGGGCAGGCCTTGGTCGAGGACCAGGTTCTGGCCGGGCACTGCGTCAACTTCCTTCCGCTGCGCGCGCCCTTTACCATGGACACCGCACTGGGCGACCACCTCGTCGCGGTGAAGACCATGCTGATGGAGGCCTTTGAGCACCAGGACGTTACCTATAGTGCGCTGGTCCGCGCCCTCAAGATTGCGCGCAATCCCAATCGCACGCCCTTGACTGACGTCCAGTTCAATCTTGAGCGCCTGGGTGAAGCGATCGACTTCGGCAATGCAACCGCCACGCTCTGCTCCAATCCCAAGGGTGCGGTGAACTTCGACCTGTTCTTCAACGTGACGGAGGCGAGCAGCGGCCTCAAGATCGATGTCGACTACAATACCGACCTGTTCGATGAAGAAACCATCGCCCGCTGGGTCGGCAATCTGCGCCAGGTCCTGCGCGCCTTGACTGCGGCCCCGCAGAGCTCGATTGGATCCATCGACATCCTCGAAGACGCAGAGCGTGCGTGGCTCGATGCGCGCAATCCGCGATTTGCCCACCTGCCGGATGACGCGAGCATCCCTGCACGCTTCGCGCAGACTGTCGAACGGTACGGGACCAAAGGCGCGATTGCTTCAGCGGAAGGATGTTTGACCTATGCCGAATTAGATATTCAGGCAAACCGCTTCGCCCATTGCCTGGCGGCTCGCGGAATTGGCAAAGGTGACCGCGTAGCCCTGCTTTCCTCCCGTTCGGCCCGCACCGTTGTGGCAATCATTGGCATTCTAAAGGCGGGCGCCGCTTATGTTCCACTCGACCCGGCCTATCCGGCGGCACGATTGGCCTACATGATAGACGACGTGAACGCGTCGCTCATCCTGATAGGGCCAGGCGGAGACGATGCTGGGCAAGCGCTGAGTGGCGATCGCACAACCGATTTCAATGCTTTTTTTGCGGCCGCAGCCAATTGCCCGTCAGATCCACCGGCCCTCGAACTGACGGCCGACGACCCGGCCTATGTCATGTACACGTCGGGTTCGACCGGGCGTCCCAAGGGGGTGATCGTACCCCACCGTGCAGTGCTGCGGCTGATTACGGATCAGGATTTCATCCGGTTTGGGCCTGAAGAAGTGTTCCTGCATCTGTCTCCTCTGGCGTTCGATGCCAGCACTCTCGAATTATGGGGCTCCTTGCTGCACGGCGGCAGACTGGCCGTGGTCCCTGCGGTCAAGCCGTCGCTGGCCGAGATCGATTTTGCCATCCGGCAGTTTGGTGCAACGACGGCCTGGTTCACGGCCGCTTTGTTTCACAACATGGTAGACGAGGGGATCGAGGTACTTCGCCCCTTGCGTCAGATTCTGGCCGGCGGCGACGTGCTGTCGCCGCACCATGTGCGCAAGTTGCAGCAGGCCTTGCCCGATGTTCGTCTGGTAAACGGCTATGGGCCCACGGAAAACACGACTTTCTCGGCCTGTTACCCCTTCCCGACCGAAGGATGGGGGGACGGTCCGGCACCGATCGGGCGACCGTTGAGGCGGACGACCGCCTTTGTTGCTAATTCGCAGTTGCAATTGTGCCCACGCGGCGCGGCAGGAGAACTGCTGGTTGGTGGCGAGGGTCTCGCGCTGGGCTATCTCGGCGATGAGGAGCTGAGCGCCGGACGCTTTGTCGCCAGCCCCTTCACAAACGGCGAACGAGTCTATCGAACGGGTGACTTGGCTCGTTGGCGGGCGGACGGCATGCTCGAATTTGTCGGTCGCATAGACCGGCAGATCAAGATCAATGGGCAAAGAATCGAGCCGGGTGAAATTGAGACGGTTCTGCGGACTGCCCCGCAAGTCAGAGATGCCGCGGTCATTGCTGTGCAAGGCACTTCCGATGCCCGCCAATTGCACGCCTTCCTTGTTGGAGAGCCCGATGCGAACAATGATCGGCTGGTTGCTGCCGCGCGTGACATCGCTGCACGCGAATTACCGCTTCACATGCTTCCGCGCACTTACGCAGTCGTTGCGGCCCTACCCATGAACGACAACGGCAAACTTGACCGACAAGCTTTGCTTACCCAGTTCGAAACCGCGGCAGTAAGCCCTGCCATTGCACCGGCAGTTCCGCCCGCCGCCGCGGAGGTTCTGACCGAAACCGAATGCAGGGTTGCAGCTATTTGGGCCGACGTGCTTGGAGTGGCATCGGTTGCCCGCGACGACGCGATCTTCGATCTTGGTGCCGATTCGCTGCAGATCTTCCGGATCGCTGCCCGAATGGACGAACAGGGCCTTGCCCTTGAAAACCGCCGACTGCTTGCCAATCCAACGCTGGCCGAAGTGGCCACGATGCTTTCGGCCAACCAATCCCCTGCAATCCCGACCTACGTCAAGACCGCCCCGCTTTCGGCATATCGCAGAGTCGCTGGCGAGGGAATGCAGCAATGACCTGGGGCGATCGATCGGTCGCCGGCGAGCGTCTTGCCGCGACCAACGATGACGTTGTCGGCCGCTTTCCGGCCACCGCAAACCAGCATGCATGCTGGCACCTGGCGACCGGCCGCGCGCTTGGCAGTGCATTGCACGCCGCGTTCTGTCGCAGGATCGAAGGCCGCATTTCGGACACAGGCGCTGAAACCGCGCTGCAAGGTCTGGTCGATCGTCACGAGATCTTGCGCACGCGATTCCGTTTGATGGACGAGGGTCGCCTCGTCCAAGAAGTGCTGCGCCGGGTCCGGATCAAGCCGGTCCAGGTCGATCTTCGCCACTTGCCCGAAGCCATGCGTGCGGCCGAGCTTGATCGCTTGGGCAAGGCGGTTGCCACTGAACCGTTCCAGTTCACCGACAGCGAATCGCCCGTCCCGCTGGTTCGCGTGCTGCTGGTGCGGATGGCCCACGATCTGGCATTCATGCACATCGTCTTTCACCAGCTTGTCATCGATGGCTGGTCGGTCGAACTGCTCATCGACGAATTCGGTCGGCTGGCACAGGCTCACGACGCCGGCCAGAATGCCGGACTTGAGCCCCCCGAACTGCATTTCGGTGACTATGCGAATTGGCAGCAAGACCTTTTGGCCGATGCAGCAATCGAAGCGGAACGCGACTATTGGCGCGGCAAGCTCGCCGATCTGCCATATTTTACGGTGAAGCCTGACCGACCCAATGCAGTGCGCGACGGCAAGGGAGAGATCCGCTCGATCTTGCTGCCATCGCAGATCTCCGAAGGCTTTGAAGCCCTGGCGCGCTTGCGCAGCCACACGCCATTCAGTCTTTCTGCCGCGACGGCTGCAGCGGCGCTCTACCGCCTGTCCGGGCGACCAGAGGTTGTCTTTGGGACCCAGTTGGCCGGTCGTGAAGATTCGGGATCGGAAGCGATCGTCGGGCCTCTTCTCAACACCGTGCTTGTTCGCCACTCGGTTGCAATCGACGAAACCTTCTTCGGTTTTGCCGATCGTTTGCGAGAGACTTCGCTCGAAGCAATGCAACATGGGTTGCTGCCATTCTCCGAGGTGGTACGGACTGCGCGCGGGAAGCTCCACGCCGATGCTATCGACAATTACTGCGTCAATCTTGTCGTACAGCGCTGCAACATTTCAAGCGGATCGGTCGGCCGCAAGGACTTTGGTGCCTTCCGGATCGACTCAAGGCCAGGTCAGTCGACCGGCGCCCAACGTGATCTCAGCCTTTTCATGGTTTCGCGCGAAGAAGGTTGGCGCATTTCCTGCGAAGCGGCGAGTGCGCTCTACGACACGGCAACCATCGACCGCCTGCTTGCCGCGTGGCTCGGTGTGATAGAGGCAGTCGTTGCCGATCCGGAAGTCAATCTGAGCGATGTGGCAAACCCATTGGTGCCTGAAGAGCCGACCGTTGCAACCCAGCATGCGCCGCCGACTGCGCCCGCTCCGCAGCCCCGCAACAAGCGCATTGAAGACTTGCGGAGCCGCATCACCATGCTCCAGGCCAGAGGCACTGGAGTTCCCGTCATCGCACTCAACAGCAGTTCGGTGCTCTATCCCGTGGCGCAGGCAATCGGCACCAACAATCCGTTCATAGACATCCAGTTCTGCCCGTCCTCAGTCCGTACCACCCTTCCCCAACGGCACTTTTCCGACCATGCGCGCGATGCCGTCGAGATGATCCGTCTGGCCCGCCCACACGGGCCATATGCTCTCTTCGGGCTTTGCATCTTCGGTGCAGTTGCCCTGGAGGCCGCCCGGATCCTTCGGGAAGAAGGCGAGGAGGTTCCGCTCGTCATCCTCAACGATACCTACCGTCCCGGCTTCCGGGAAGGGCTAGGCTTACTCGATCGCACCCTCCGTCGCTGGCAAGTTAGTTGGCGCACGTTTCGCGATTTGCGGCAACGCTTCAACGCCGGCGAAATCACCGGCGCGGAATGGATCGACAATTACAGGATCACCCGCAAACTCAGGATATCGCGTGTGCTGCGCCGATTGGGTCTGATTGCAGACACGGCGGTTCGCGACGTCCTGCAGGATCACAATCGCTGGTTCCCCGAGGAGGTTCTGCGGCCCAGCCAGGCGAATTTCGAGATGAAGCCCTATCCGGGACGCGTAGTGCTGTTTCGCAACACCGCAATGCGCGAAGGGCGGCTGTTTCCCCGCGACTTCGGGTGGAAGGGATTTGTGTCGAACAAATTCTTGGTGGTCGACTGCCCCGGCACCCACGACACCATGTTCCGTAGCGCCGGTGCAGCCGTGATTGGCGACGTGGTGTGCCGTGCCCTGGCCGAGAAAGAAACCGAATTGGGATTTGGAACATGAGCGCGCTCACTACCTTCTCTTCGTTGTCCAGCTCGCAGACGGGGTTGATCGAACCGGCCGATCGGGCGTTGTTTTCAGACGTCAACGTGCGTCCGTTTTGCTATCGTCATCGTCTGGCGCTCGAACTGCCGCTAACCCTGCCCGACATTGCCGCGCTCAATGATCGGCTGCCGGATGGCGACGCGTTCAAAGGCTGGCAGAACGGGGTGACGCAAATCGAGGATGGCTGGCGGACCCGCCCTTCCGAACGTCTGACCTTGGCCGATACGATCGCCGGCATCGAGACCAACCATAGCCTGGTCGTGCTCAAGCATATCGAGCAGGACAGCGTGGTCGGCCCCGCCCTGCGCAACCTGTTGCAGGAGATCTTCGATTACTCGTCCAGCCGTTTTCGCAAGGATGTCGTTCTGGGCGAATGTCTGGTCTTCCTCAACTCGCCGGGCCGAAAGACTGCCTATCATTTCGACCTTGAGGCGAGCTTCCTGCTGCAGATTGCTGGGACCAAGACAGTTCATGCATGGCCTTGCGGCGATCCACAGGTCGTGGCCGAGAGCGAAGTCGAGGCTTATTGCGGAGCCGGTAACCTGAGTGCCGCAGTTTACAAGCCGGACCTGCAAAAACTGGCGCAGACCTATCTTCTTGAGCCCGGCGACGGCGTTCATTTTCCCAGCCTTGGCCCGCATTGGGTTCAGAACGGCGACACGGTTTCGATCTCGATCAACGTCAACTACGATCTGCGTTCGCTTCACGGCAGTTTGCGCCCAATCCTGGCCTTGAATCACCGGCTGGAGAAGCTGGGCCTGCGGCCGCGCAGGCCCGGCGCAAGCCTTCTTTCCGACAAAGCCAAGGCAACCGCCTGGACTGTTGCGCGCAATGCCAAGACTCTAGCAAGGCGGGTCATCGCACGCCGCCGCAATGGAGAAGGCTATCCGGTGTGGATGCCAGAGCATCGCATTGGATAAGCTGATGCAGCCTAGTTGTGAGTCGGCGCCGATGACGGAGGAAGACCTGACTTCCGATGGCACAGACGGTTTCCGGCAACAGACACTGCGCTTCAGCATCCTGATCGCCAACTACAACTATGGCCGATTCGTCGCTGATGCGATCGATAGCGCGCTGGCCCAGCGGTGGCCGTTTGTCGAAGTTATCGTGGTGGATGATGGCTCAACCGACAATTCGCGCGAGATCATCGCCACTTTCGGATCGCGGATCCGGACAATCCTTCAATCGAACGGCAGGCAACGCAGCGCGAACAATGCGGCATTCGCCGCTTCGAGCGGCGACGTCGTTGTGTTCCTTGACGCCGACGACATCCTCGACCCGGCCTTCGCGCCAACAGTCGCCAGGGCGTGGCGACCAGGGTTGAGCAAGATTCAGGTCCAGATGAAGCGGGTCACCGCAGACCGCCGGCCGATCGGCATTGTGGTTCCGGCGATCGCCTCGGCCCCAACACCGGAGCAGGTGCGCGATTGGATGACCTCGACCGGCGAATATCCGACCCCGCCCGGATCGGGCAACGCCTATTCCCGGGATTTTCTGCGTAAGTTCTTTCCGATCGGAGAGGATTGCGACAGCTCGACCGATTCGACCTGCTTGGCGCTGGCGCCGCTGCTCGGTGATGTCGTTACCGTGCTCGAACCGCTTGCCGAATACCGTATCCACGGCAGCAACGATAGTAGCCTGAAGGCTTCGCCGGACCGCTTTGGCCGCGAAGTTGCCCGCGCCTACTTGCGTCATGGTAACGCCGCGGCAGCCTGCGATCAGCTGGGCCTGCCCGGGCCGCGCGCCAACTGCCTAAGGCGCGGGCGCCATTTGCTGCAATTGCGGGCCGCATCGCTGCGGCTTGCGCCGCGGTTGCATCCTGCGATCGCTGGCGGACGGTGGCGGACCCTGGCCGATGCTCTGCGATCGCTTTTGCCTTATGGCAACGAATCGGTCGTCAAGCGCCTGCTGATTGCGGGCTGGACCGTCGCAACGCTGATCGCCCCGCGCCGACTGGCACGCGTGCTGATTGACCGTAGGTTTGCGCGCAGCGGCTGAGCCGATTTCGTCGCCCTAGTCACCGTCAGGAACGCATGGAGCCGCCGTGCCTCGGGGAACAGGAGAATAGAGCCGCACATAGTCCACCGACAGGACCGATGGGTCAGGCGTATTGCGGATTGAATAGCCCGAACCCAAGGCCAGATTGACCAGCGGAAACAGGGGTGTATCCAGCTCAGCAGGGCGAGCAGCAGACCAGACCACAGCCCTGTTGAACAGATAAGTGATCCGGGTTCGCGTAACCAGGATACCGACGGTATTGTATCGAGCACTCAACAAGCCCGGCACAATCGGAATACGCTGAAGCTCTCCTCGCTCACGCTGCTTGTTGCCGGGGACGTGGACTTTCCACGAGGCATAGTAGCCGCTTGAATCATGCCCGTAATATTCCAGCGCATCCAGTTCGATTTTTGGCCGCGGATCGCTGCGCGGGGTAAGACTGAACAGCCAGAAGGCGGGCCAGGTACCTGAACCCGGGCTCATTCTGATGCGCGTCTCGAAATAGCCTTCGGTCAAGCCGGTGCCTGCACCGGTTTCGTCGGCCGCCGCGATCAGCCCGGATGTCCATTTGCCATCCGGTCGCCGCCGCGCGGTGATTTGCAGATGACCATCACGGATCGTGAAGGCGCTTTCCGGCCCCGGATCGGTGAACAGTGCATCGCCGAAATCCCCCGCCCACGGCGTGTGCGCGGTCCATCGTTTGCCGTCGAGCCGCCAATTGCCGATGCTGGCCTCATTGAACTCATCGGACCACGCCAGCTGATACCCGCACAGTCTGACCTTGGGACTGGTACGCGGAGTCGGCAGCCCGCTTGTCGCTGTAGCGAGCGTCAAGGTGAGCATTGCCATCAAGTACCATTTCAAGCGCATCACCGTACGTCAGAGGACTGCACATAATCTGTACCGCGACGCAGAACCGATCAATGCGCCGAAGGTATTACATCGCGCGCATGTTCGATCGCGTGGCCAATCTTCATCCGAATTGGAGTACACCCTTAGGGTAAGTTGTATGGTTCCTATTGCCCTGTCACACTCCGTGTTTGCATCACGGCTGCTTGAAGGGGTTCCACGTGACCGAGGGAAGTGCAGCAACGGCCGCTTGGATGTCTGACGGCGGCGAAGCCGACCCGGTTCTCGAACTGACTGTGGACCAGATCGATCTGGCCAACGGTGACGCTTCAACCGAAGTGCTCAATCTCGAAGCGACTATGGAAGTCGCCGACGCCAAGAGCCGCATGGACGCAGAATCCGATCCGTTCGTGCGGATCCGCAAGGCCCGCGCTCGCCCTGTTCACGAATCCGATGGCGTCCCGTTTGGCCCCCCAGTCCTGCCACGTATGGTCACCGGCGATTGGGGCATGGTGCTCACCGGTTCGTTAGCCGCCTTGGAGGGAGCACTGCGGGCCGCGCGCCAGCACGCCAATTTTGCCAAGCGCAGCCAAGAGCGGACCAAGGCCGTTCTGTACCGGGCCATTTCCTCGGCCTACGACCTGGCCTTGACCATTCGCGACGCTCCAGAGGCGTATGCAGCCCTATTGGCCGAAAGCGGGATCGCATTGCAGCCTCGCGCTCCGATGACCCCGATCATCAAGTTGGTCTTCGGCACAGATTACGACCGGACACGAATTGCCGAGTACGCGGCTGTTCTCGCCCATGCGGCAAGGCACAACGTGCGACGTGGCGATCTGGAGGGTCTGCTGGCTGCGGCTCCGGGCGGGATCAAGTCAGTCGTCGCACTCGAACGGCGCGCGCGCGCGCCCCTGCTTGTCGGCAGCAGCATGGATCGTCCGATATTGAGCGCTCGCAAGATGCGGCGTCTGCGTTCGATACCGCTAGCCGACTTGTGCGATCTTTCGAAAGACGGTGAAGAGTTTTCGCTCGCCTTGATTCGCCGCACTGACAGCGGTCACATCGCCTTAATAGCCGAGGTTCCCGCCGACCCCAAGCTTATGCGACTGGCAGTGAAAGACATCCTCGATCAGGCTGGATAGTTCGCTCACCAGTCCAAGGCTTCGAATGAGCGGAACTGAATGAGCGCCACCAAGTGCACTCTTTACGATTATCTCTATAAATGTTCCAACTTTGATATAGTTACTAAATGAAATTATTTGTTACACATATTTCGTGAATTGAAATTGAAATTGCGAAACTACCATGGATGTTTTCATATACATTTTGGCATTTCTCACAATGATTGCGGCCTGCTTGGGCTTGTGTGCATGGTTGGTGCGTTGGCTGCTGGTTGCTCCCGGATCCGAAGACGACGTCCTGTCATTCGACCCTTTGCAGCGCATGCCACCCAGCCGCGGCCCCTGGGTGTGGAACTATTTGCGCGCACGCTTCATCGGAGCACCGCGGCTGACCTACCGGCGAGACAGGCGAGGGCGTTTTCGCAAGCGAGACCGCTGAAAAGTCATGAGGCCTGCCAAAAATCCCGCTGGGCATGAGCACCCGATCAGATGCTTGTACCGGGCCAAAAAGGACAGCCTGCGGAATCGATCGCGAGAGTGTGGATTGTCGCTGCACCTGGGATCAATCAATTGTGCTTCATGTGAGGCTAAGCCGAGTTTCAGAGAAGCTGGTGCCAAAGGTGACGGCGTTGGCACGGTGACTGTCCAATAAATGGCGGATTTCTGCGGAATATATGGCGGTGCTGTCAGTCTAATACGAACTGGTCTCCACTTCGCGCAGTTTTCCCTTCCCCACCGACAGCCTAGGCAAACAGGTTTTGCCACTCGGCCAAGGCGGCCGAGCGTCGCTCCTCTTAGGTCTGTCGATCGACGAGATGGCGTTCCTCGTTGAAGTGGTTGTTGAAGGATGCGTGGACTGCGGTGAACTTCCGCAGGATCTTCATTCTTCGGAATCGGAGCATGGCCCGCTCTCGTCGCATGACGGACAGGAGACTGCATTCGGCGCGATTGTTCGCCCACCTCCCCATCTCCTGCTTGTGCTCGCAACCCAGGTCGCGCATCGCTGCCTCGTACGAACGAAGCCCGTCGGTGGTGATCGCCTCGGGCGAACCATGCCGCTTCAGCGTCTTCTTCATGAAACGCAGAGCAGCGGCCTTGTCCCGGGTCCTCGTAATAGCACTCGCGAGAATCTCGCCGTTCTGGTCGACTGCCCGCTACAGGTAGACCATCTTCCCCGTGAGGTTGGCTTCGCCGCCCGGCCCGTTAATCGGTACGTTTACTCTAACTGCGCCCCAGTTTCAGATAAGCCGAAACAGTCACTACGGCAGCGGGAAGTTCTCGCCAAAGATGATCTTGGGGGCACCGCAGATCGCCCGCGATGCTTCCATCCCCGACATCACCGCCGCTTCGACGCAGCCATAGTTCAGCCCGGTCTTGGTCCAGTCCCCGGCGAAAACCAGGTTGGCATAGCCGGTGTCGCCCGAATGCAGTCGGTACTGCGTGGTGCCCCGGCATGACAGGACATAGAGTTCAGATGGGTCGATATTGGCCCGCCAGTATTGCTGGTCGAAGTGCGAACTGGCCGGGACCAGCTGATCGAACCCGCCGTCGGTATCGTAGAGAATATTGAAGTTGAGCGTATCGGGAAAGCTCTGCGGATAGCCCGAGAACATCGAGCCGGGCAGCAGGAACTGCAGGTTCGATCGCATCCATTCGGCGGCCCTGACATTGGCGGCAGCGTCCTGGAACAGCGGGGTCAGAACGCTGGTCGGGGGCGGGGTCTTGCGCGGCAGTGCCAGCGGGCCGCAGAAGTAATAGATCGCACCGGGGAGATAGGCGGCCGGCCAGTTTTCGCGGTCGATCAGGTGAGACATGTCCGAGACGGTGTTGTGCGGCTGAGCAAATCCGCCGTAGATCGGCTGGACCCCTGCTTTCTCCACCTCTTCGCCGTCGTGGGCATGGCGCAGCTGGTTGTCGTCCGGCACGGTCCAGATCTGGAACGCCTGGGTGCCGATTGCCTCGATGTTGCCGACCATCGCGGTCAGCGCTGGTTTCTGGGCCAGCAGCTTTTCGCCGAACACCCCGATTGGGGCCAGCGAGGTGCCCAGCACGACCAGATCGAAATCGGTTCCGCGGTTGAGCGGCAAGGTCTCGACGTCTTTCCATTGGCACCAGTAGGATTCCAGCCCGGGGTACTGTTGAGAGATCTGCTCGCCCTCGACCAGCTGGTCGAAGAACGGCTGGTTCGGCCAGCAAGGCAGACCCTTCACATCGTACAGCGGGTCGTAGTCGGCCCCCCCCTTGATCGTTGCCTGCTTGCCGATCACCAGCTGGTCGATCATGGTCCCGTCGGCTGACGGAACGATGTCGCGCAGGGCGCTGAAGAACGCGAACTTCACGCCGCGCTGCTTGAGCACCAGGTAGAATGGCGCGAAGATCGTGTCGCCCATCCCGGCCTGCATCTTGTAGGCAAAAGCTTCCTTGTAGGTGCCGCTTAATCGCAGCAACCCGCGCAGGCCGGTGCCGGCGGCAAGGTTCGGCAATTCGTACGAGCCTTGCGAAAAGGCGAAGATGCTTTCGTAGGCTACCCGCAGGCTATCGGAATCGAGCGCAACCGACTGGGCCCCGTGGCTGGCGAGCCATTCGCGCAGATCGAGGTGATCGAGCTGGTCGAAACCCTTGCGCGCGACATCGTCGACCACGATCCCCTTGAACATGTAATAGCCCAGCTCGAGCAGCGAGAGGACCCGGCGCAGGATCGGTATTGTCTCGATGTCGTGCTCGATCATCGTATCGATCCGGGCGTTCACCGCGGCTCCGACCCGCTCGACGAAGTGACCCAGCGCGGCGACGCCGTCGTGCAGCAGATCGTGCGCCGCATCGTTGTGCGGCGCCGCTGCCACCCGCTGCACAGCCTCGCGCGCAGCGCGAAAGTCGATCGCTTCGAATCCCCGGACGAGCTCTACGCCAAGCTTCTCCGCCGCCCATAACACCCAGCCCTTAAGGCCGTGATGGTCGTGCAGGTCGCCGTGCATGTCGCTGGGCAGCGATTGGACCGTGTGAATGTGCAACGCTTCCAGAATGCGGTCGACCGCGTCCCACAGCAGCGGAACCGTACCGTCTCCCGGTACCCCCGGCATGGGCGGCGGCGAGAGGTGCCATTCGGACCACTTGGCCTTGTAGAACTGCATCAGGATGAACAGGCTGTGCGGCTTGAACGCGTCACGCCAGCCCGCCAGCGGGGTCCCCGGCTTGCGGCCCAGCGCGGCATAGACCCGCTGGATCATGTTGAAGGCGTTTTCGTAGTAGCCGAACCAAAAGTGCAGCCCGTGCTCCTCTATCCGGTCGCCGCGCTTCTGGTTGCGGCCGCTGGCGCCTTTCCCGCCCAGGCGCCACCCCAGCTGGTAGACGGTGATGTCGTACTTGTCCTGCCAGCCGGGCTGCTCGGTCAGCTCGAACACTGTGGCCATGGCCCCGACCCCGCCGCCGATCACGGCGATCTTCTGCTTGCCGGTCATCGCGTCAAGCCTTCCATACTTCGGTGCCCTGGCCGATGGTGAAGTCCATGTTGACCTGGAACGGGAATTCCAGCGGATGCGGACCAGCAGCCAGGCCGAGGTCATTCGCCAGCGGATGGCTGTCGTAGTTGTACAGCGTCGCCTGATAGCTCCCATCGAGCAGGCCGCCGCCGTTGAATTTCTGGACGAACGAGCCTGCCTCGACAATCGCCTGGTAGCAGGCCTTGGTCCCGTCGGCAGTATCGCGGAACTGCTTGAGAAACACCCCCGGCACTTCCTCGTGCCGCGCCAGGCCGACCAGGTCGAGCAGGAAATTGAATCCCGGAACCACCAGCTTGCCGCCGCTTCCGCTGAGCATGTGCCCAACCGCGGATACCGCATCTTCAAGATCCTGCCAGAGTTCCCCGCCCTTGCTGGTCACCCCGGTCCGGGTCACTTCCATCAGCGGCAGCACCTGCCCGCCCGAACTGGGCGCATATTCGGGTATCACCATGGTGGAGACCGCAAACGAAGCCGGATCGCTGCCGGGTTCGGGGACCCCAACCGGCCCATAGCCCTTGGGAAAGCCATAGACCTCGCGGCCCGCAGTCAGCGACCATGAATTGTCGACGCAGATATATGCCGGGTAGAACACCAGGCGCTGGGCCACCTCGATCCCCAGTTCGCGCTTTACCAGAAGCAGCGGAACCCACAGAGTCCAGCTGTTTTCAAGCATCCAGCCCATCTGGTTGGCCGGCGGCAGGGTGCTCGTGCACTGGGCGGCCTTCGCATAGGACACCAGCACCAGATCTGACAGGCATCGGTAATCGAGCGCGCCGCCGGTCGGTGCATTGAGAATCGGGTCGACGAGCCGCTGCTGGATCACCGCTTTGTCCGCGCGCAGGTAGAAGCCATAAAGCTGGGTATTGCGGCAGATGTAAGGCTGCAGCTGCACGGTTTCGGCCGGGCGTCCGACATAATCGGGAAGCAGGGTCATGGGCTTAGCCTTTCGGTCACAGCAGGTGTCCGTCCCAGGGCAGGCCGCGGTCGAACCGCGCCTGGTCATGTCGGCGGAACGGCGCGAAGATGGCGGGTTCGTGGAGCGGCCACAGCTCGCACGGAGCGGCGCTCGACCCAAACAGGTCCAGGACGCCGTTGACTGCGCGCCGCGCCGCCTCGTTCGCGGCCTCCATGCAGGCAACATCGGTGAAGGTCTGGACATAGTCCGACGCCAGCATCAGGTTGCGCGTCTGCAGCACAGCCGCGGGGCGCTGGACCCAACTGTTGATGAAGTTGACGAACAGCGGTTCCGCGTCGCTCAGGTGGATCGTGCCATCGGGATGCTGGACCAGATCGGGGTCAAGGAAATGGCTGTGGACATTGTCGTCCTCAAGCAGGACCGTTCCACCGACATTGACCGATGCCTTGATCTGCGCCCAGACCTCCTGGGCAATCTCCTGCCGCGAACACTGCAGCGCCGTCTTGCCGAACAGGATCCCCGGCGCGTCCCATTCAGAAATGCAAGCCGAAAGGATACCGTTGACGGTGCCGTCGCCGCAGCCTGGCAGATGCTCGTCCGACCAGAACTGTGCTTCGGAAATTCCGGTCAGCGCCCAGGGCGTATCTGCAAACAGCAGGTGGCCGTGCGTAATCGGCACATCCTTGTAGAGGAAAAACTGGATCCCGTTCATCCACCGAACGTTCTGCGACACTGCCACCACACCAGGCAGCGCAGGATCGGCCGCGAGCGGATCGTCGGGCCGTCCCTTGCTGGCGCTGAGCACCTTGGTCATGCGCTCGACCGGCAGCGCAAAGACATAGGCGTCGGCACTGACCTGCGAGCGGGTCTGGCCGGTGATGACTTCAACCCCAGTGCAGGCGCCGTCGGCGATGCCGAACTGTAGGGCCGCGGTATCGTGATGAAACTGCACGCCCAGCGATTCCAGATGCGCGCGCCACGGTTCGATCCAGACTTTGCTGGTCGGTCCGTCGAGCAGCCGGTCAGTCGGATGAGTCGGCGAAACCATCCCCAGGATCAGCTGGATGTTGGTATCGCCCACGGTTCGGACGCTGGCGTGCGACGGATCGTTGGCCAGCAGCGAGCGGGACAGGCCATCGACCAGCAGGTTGCGATAAGCCGGCGAATGGTTGTCGGCATCGAGGAAATTCCACCAGGTAATACCCTCGTATTCCGCCAGACGGCGATCCTGGCAACTGGTCAGCACCTGCCACAGCCGCTCGGCAAAGAACCGCGCCTCGCCTGGCAACAGGCCGGTGTTGCTGAACATCGCCTCGATATCGGTAACCAGGTCCGAAAGGGTCTTGGGGAAACGGGCCGAAATGACGATCGGCGCGGCACCGAACCGGGCGACCTCGAGCCGGTCGGCGACCACAAGGTTGTCGAACACCGATCCGTGCGCTGTCGGAATCCGCTCCATCGTGTCTGGCAGATGCTTGTAGAAGCCGGGAAAGAAGCGGAAACCGTGCTCTCCTGGAAGCGGATCGCGCCCATCCCTCGCGGAATGCGGTACCCAGATCGAACGGGCCTTGCCGCCCAGTTGCTCGGCGCGCCTCTCGTAAACATGGATCTCGAAATCGACGCCAGCGCCGCTGCGCTCGGCCAGTTCGTGCGCCGCGCTGAGGCCGGCCACGCCGCCGCCGAAGATCGCAACTGTTCTGGTCGTCATGCTTCCCCCTTTCCGCAGCCGTCCCGATCCCCAAGGGTGCAGCGCGGAGTGAAAGTGCCGTGCGACCAAGCCAGCGCTCTTGCTTAACAAAGGTTTGCGCATAACGTCCGGCAATGCAAGTATTGCCGCTTAGCCAGGGCGCGGACCAGGCCGGCCGCGCGACACGGCGTGAGGTTGCGCAGGCGAAGGGGTAGCGCGCGTGCCGGAAGTGTTCATCTCGTACAACCGCCAGGACCAGGAGCACGCACGCCTGTTCGCGGACGGGCTGAAGGCCGAAGGCTTCGACGTCTGGTGGGACGTCACCTTGCGCGCCGGCCAGGCCTGGGATGCCGTCACCGAAAAGGCGCTCAACGATGCGGAGGCGGTGGTGGTGCTGTGGTCGCAGCGCTCGGTCAATTCGCGCTGGGTCCGCTCCGAAGCCGCTGTCGCGCAGCGCAACGGAACGCTGGTGCCGGTGATGATCGAAGCCTGCACCCGGCCAGTCATGTTCGAGCTGACTCAAAGTGCCGATCTGATCGAATGGACCGGCGATCGCAGCGCGGCGGCCTGGAATGCGCTGGTCGCAGACATCCGCTGTCATCTCGAAGGGCGCAGGTCCGGGGGACGCGCAAGCGGCGCGACAGCGCCCAGGCCTGCAGGACGCATTGGCAGCGAACGCCGCCAGGTGACCGTTCTCAATGCCGCCCTGGCGCTCGATGGTGACAGCGAACCGCCCGATCCGGAGGACTGGGAAGCCGCGGTCCGTCAGGTCCAGGCTGCGGCCCACGCCGCTGCAGCGCCGTTCGAGGCCACGGTGATCGGTTCGGGGACCGGGGCGACGGTGCTGTTCGGCTATGAGCGGATCACCGAACACGACGCTCTCAACGCGGTCAGGGCCGCACTGGATTTGGTTGCCAAGGTCGGCGCCGTGGCCTTGCCCGGCGACGCAACCGCGCGCGTCCGAGGCGGGATCGACACCGGCTCTCTCGTCGCCGGACCGTCGGGCTCGATCCCCGCCGGGCTAGCGCTTGACAGCGCGGCCCAGCTTCAGATGCTCGCCGCTCCCGGATCGATCCTGATCGGCAGCGCGGTCGCGACCATCGCTGGCGGGTTTCTCGAACTAGAGCGTGCCGGGCCGCGGGCCTTCCGGGTTATCGGCGAATCCGCCACGCACACCCGCTTCGAACTGTCGCGTGCCCGCGGCCTCAGCCGCTTTGTCGGCCGCGAGGAAGAGTTCGAGCTGCTGATGGAAGGGCTTGAACGTTCGAACCAGGGCGCCGGGCAAGTGATCGGGGTGATGGCCGAGGCCGGGACCGGCAAAAGCCGCCTGTTCTTCGAATTTTCCGAACTGTGCCGCCGCCATGATATCCCGGTCTATGCAGGTTCCGCCGCGCAGCAGAGCCAGAACACCCCGCTGCGCGCGATCATCGAGGTGCTGCGCAGCTTCTTCGCGATTGAGGGCCAGGACGATCCCGCAGCCGCGCGGGCTAGGATCGCCGCGCGGATCACGGCGCTCGATCCGCGGATGCGCGATACGGTCCCGCTGGTCTGCGACCTGGCCGGCTACCCCGATCTCGCGGCCCCTGCGGTCGCGCTCGATCCCGAAGCCCGGCTGCGCCAGCTGGTCGGTCTGTTGCGCCACCTGATCCGGCTCGACAGCGTCGCACGGCCAAGCGTGATGGTGGTCGAGGACCTGCACTGGATCGACGATGCCAGCGCCCGCGTGCTCGAACAGCTGGTCGAAGGCCGCGACGGACTGCGCAATCTGATGCTGCTCAATTACCGGCCGGAGTTTCGGGCGACCTGGATGCAGAACAGCAATTGCCGCCAGATCTCGCTCGCACCGCTGGACGAGGCAGATATCGGCGGCTTGCTGGGCGATCTGCTGGGCGAGGATCCCAGCCTTGCTGTGCTGGCTGCGCCGATTGCGACTCTGACCAAGGGCAATCCCTATTTCGTCGAGGAAATCGTCCAGACACTGGCTGAAACCGGAACCATTACCGGTGAGCGCGGGGCATATCGGCTGGCCGGCGCCTTCAAGCAGCTGGAAGTGCCTCCCACGATCAAGGCAGTGGTCGCCGCACGTATCGACCGCCTTCCGCCCGAAGCCCGCGCCGTTCTGCAGGCGGCGGCCGTCATCGGCATGACCTTTCCCGAACCGTTGCTGGCGCAATCAGCGCAGGTCGCGGTCGGTGATCTGGCGCAAATCCTGGCCCTGCTGCGCCGCAACGAGTTCATTGTCGAACAAGCGGCCTTCCCGGTGGTCGAATATGCCTTCAAGCACCCGCTGACCCTGGAAATGGCCCAGGCCAGCCTGGTTCGGGCAGACCGGCGCAAGCTGCACCGACGCGTCGCCGAAGCGCTGGAGCAGGCCGAGCCCGCCAGGCTCGACGAGCTGGCCGGAACCCTGGCCGCCCACTGGGAGGAAGCGGGTGAGCCGATCATTGCCGCACAGCATCATCGCCGGGCGGCAATGCGCGTGGTCCGCACCGATTTTCCGACCTGTGCCTGGCATTGGCACAAGGTCCGCGAACTGGCCCGCGGCAACCTGACCGCGCCTGAACATTACGAGCTGATCTTCAATGCATATATAAACCTGCTGAACTTCAACTACCGGGTCGGTTCGGGGATCGAGGATGCCCAGGCCGTGCTTGCAGAGGGCGAAGCGCTGGCGGCCCAGATCGGCGACGAGGCACTGCGGCTGACGCTGGCTTTGTGCTATTCGCGTGCGGTCTGCGCGGCCGGCGATGCAGAGGATTACTTCCGCCAGGCCCAGGCCAATTACACCGCGGCCTTTGCGCAGGACGTGCCGCACCTGCGCCCGCTCGCTGCGCTGCTCTATTGCGACAGCTTGGCGCATTCGGCGCGCAACGTGCTGGGGCTGGAAGAGGCCGACAAGGCGATGGCAGCCTGGCCGGCGGATCTGCAGCGCGGATACTGGATCAGCGGCAACAATCCGCACACGTTCTTTGCCTTTATCGGAGGCATGAATCTCACCTGGCTTGGCCGCCATGAAGAGGCCCGCGCCCGGCTCGAAGCGGCCCGGCTCAAGGCGATCGAGGACGATACCCCGGAAGTGGTGGGTTGGTGCGGCTATGGCCTGACGCAGGTCCACACCTGGCTGGGGGACGGCGAAGGCGCACTGGCCCATGCCCGGGCGGTTGCGGAAATCAGCGAGAAGCTCGGCTCACCCCTGCTCGAGATGTACCGTCACCTTTGCTTCGCCATGGCCTATGGCGCGCTTGGGCAGCCCGAGCAGGCCATCCCGGAGGCCGAGGCGGCGATCGTCTTTGCCCAGACTTCGGAAAAGCATTGGACCGGCGGCGCGCGCGCGCAGCTGGCGATGGCGCTGATCGCAGCCGACCAGGCCGAGCGTGCCGCCGTGATCGCGCGGCAGGCAGTCGACGATTGCGAGAAGGCGGGCACGGCCCATTTTGGCGCCCTAGCGATGTGCGCACTGGCACGGGCCTTGGCGCTGACCAATGGTTCGGCCGCCGGCGAAGAAATTGCCGCACTCTTCGCCGTCGTCGAGGAGCGGATCGAAAGCGGCGCAGCCCGCGCTCTCGCCCCATATCTCTCACGCTGGCGCGGCGAGACTGCAGAAACCACACAAACAACATGACCACCAAGCGGATCGCTTCGGGCGAGGAGCTGAATTTACGAATCAGACTGCCAGGTTCACAAAGGCGCTACCTGGCCCTGCCCGACCTTTCTGATTTCAACGTCGCCAGTTGGTGCATTCGCTCTGACAAAGCCGTCGCATGGGTGCTTTCGGTAGACGAACCGGCAGTACCGTCTGGCCTGATCGGGGAAAGCGGGGTCGCATTTGAATTGTCAGGCCCACATCAAAGACCCTCATTCAATTACACTACCCCCACAAACCATTCGACTTCCCCGTCGCGGCAAGCATTGGTGTGCCAAACAAATCGCGGCCTGGAGCACTGGCCGCCACCCTGATCGACGCGATCGGTGCTGCCAGTCCAAGTCGAACTGCTCTCCGCTTGACGGACTCTCCCCTTCCCAAATTTGAAGCCTAGGCAGAGAGGTTTTGCCACTCGGCCAAGGCAGCTGAGCATCGCTTTCTGTAGGTTTGGCGAGCAACGAGGTGTCGTTCCTGATTGAAGTGGTTGTGGACGTTGGCATGGACCGAGGCGAACTTCTGGAGGGTCTTCATTCGCCTGAATCTGAGCATGGCGCGCGCTCGTCGCCGGAATGCGAGATGATTATTCTCGACCCGGTTGTTGGCCCAGCGGCCAATCTCCTGCTTCTCCGCATTGCCCAGTTCGTTCATGGCCGCGCGGTATGACCGCAGCCCATCGGTGGTGAACTTTTCGGGTGAGTCGTGACGCTTAAGTGCCTTCCTCATGAAAGTGAGGGCTACTTCCTTGTCGCGGGTTTTGGTGATGTAACTCTCGAGGATTTCTCCTTCGTGGTCGACCGCGCGCCACAGGTAGACCATCTCTCCGTTGAGCTTCACGTACATCTCATCGAGGTGCCAGCGCCACTGTCGGAAGCCCCGCATCCGGCTCACTCGTTGCCGCCGGATGTCGGCGGCAAACAACTGGCCGAACCGGTTCCACCAGTGCCGTACGGTCTCGTGGCAGATGTCGATGCCTCGTTCGAACAACAGGCCTTCGACGTTCCGCAGCGACAAAGGAAATCGCACATACATCATCACCACCAGGCGGATCACCTCGGGCGATGAGTTGAAGTAGCGGAACGGACTGGCGGGTTTGCGCGGGCGAGGCATTACCGCGTCCTAAGGATCAGCGCCACGTTACGCTAGCGGTGCGCTTGCTTTGACAGAGCCCTCACGACCGATGCGATGGCTGGCTCACGCCAGAGCAGATGGCCGTTCCATCACGCCAACGCTGGACGGCGTTTAACTGTGCGATTAAGTCAGTTGTGTCGGCACTCCTTGACCGGCCAGACAGAACTGAGGGAGGAGCGGGATGACCATTGCCACTGCGGCCGTGGCGCGCGGCGCCAATGCGGATTTCACCATCGAGGAAATCGAGGTTGCCGCACCAGGGCGGGGCGAAGTTCGTGTGCGGATTGCCGGCGTGGGACTGTGCCATACCGATCTGGTCTTTCGCGATCAGGTGGCGGCTTTTGCCAAGCCGGCGATCCTTGGCCACGAAGGCGCCGGCGTGGTCGAGGCCGTGGGGGATGGGGTTGACGAAATTGGGGTCGGCGACCGCGTGATCCTTGGCTTTTCAAGCTGCGGCGGATGCCCGCGGTGCGACGAACGTCTTCCCAGCTACTGCAACATGTTCGTGCCGCTCAACTATGCGGGAATGCGGCTGGAAGACGGTTCGACCGCCTATGCCAAGGGTGAGGAGTGGATAAGCTCTCACTTCTTCGGCCAGTCCTCGTTTTCCTCGCTGGCGGTAACCCGCGCCAGCAACGTGGTGAAAGTTCCGGATGGCGTTCCCCTGCCGCTCGAATACCTCGGCACGCTGGGCTGCGGCTTTCAGACCGGGGCGGGAGCGGTCATGCGCTCGATGGATGTGAAGGAAGGGGCCTCGCTGATCGTGTTCGGTGGCGGGCCGGTCGGCCTGGCCGCGGTCATGGCCGGGGCAATCCGCCAATGTGGCACGATCATTCTGGTCGAGCCGATCGAGGCCCGCCGCAAGATCGCGCAAGAATTTGGTGCAACCCACGTAATCGATCCGCAGGCCGTCACCGACCTTGGTGCAGCCATCCGCGAGATCCTGCCGGCCGGGGTCGATGCCGCCCTTGATACGACCGGCATTGTCCCGGTGATCGAGGCGGGGCTGGCCAATCTTGCTCCGCACGGAGTGATTGGCCTGGTTGGCGTGCCGCACCAGACAGACGCGGCGATCAGCGTCAACATCGGTGCGCTGATGACGCCGGGTCACCGGATCCTTGGCATCATCGAAGGCGACAGCGAGCCACAGGATTTCATCCCCGAACTGCTGGCATATCATGCCGAGGGCAAGTTCCCGTTCGACCGGCTGATCCGGACTTTCCCGCTCTCGCAGATCAACGCGGCCATCGCGGCGCAGGCGCGCGGCGAGTGCATCAAGGCCGTGCTGATCCCCTGAACCCCGCCTTCCGAAAGGAGACATGCCATGGAATTCGATGACACCGCCCCGATGCTGATCGGCGGAGAGCTGGTTTCCGGAAGCGCCAGACTTGATGTCCTCAACCCGGTGACCGGGCAAGTGATTGCGGCCTTCACGCAATAGGCTGAGGCCAGCCGGCAGCCAGGACAAGGACAGGCCGGCCCTTTCGGGAGAGTACCGCAATGATCAAGTTGACGTTTTGCCTGAAACGCCTGCCAGGTTTGAGCCGCGAGGCATTCCAGACTTATTGGCGCGAAAATCACGCTCCGCTGGTCCAGCGCCACGCCAGGGTGCTGGGTATTGCGCGCTATGTGCAAAGCCATTCCCTGCCGGAAGGCACGGCCACGGCGCTGGCGCAGGCGCGCGGCTCGGTCGGTCAGGACTATGACGGCGTGGCCGAGCTGTGGTGGGATTCCATGGATAGCTTTGCCGCCTCTGGCCTGACGGCAGAAGGCCGCGCTGCCGGGCAGGAACTGCTGGAAGACGAGGCCCGGTTCATCGACCTGCCCAACTCCCCGATCTTTCTGGTCGAAGAGCGGCAATTTGTCGGCTGAGTTTCCGGGGGCTCCGCCGGGGAAGAGGACACCACAACCATGAGCACACTGGAACTGCCCGAATTGCGCGCTTTTCGCGATCAAGTGCGCGGGTTTTTTGCTACCGACTACCCCCGTCATGTGCTGGACAAGCTGCGCGCGGGCCAACGGCTGGAAAAGGCCGATCAGATCGCTTCGCAGCAGGCACTGAACCGGCGCGGATGGCTGGGCGTCAGCTGGCCGAAGAAACGGGGCGGGACCGGCTGGACGCCCCAGCAGCGCTACATTTTTGACTATGAGCTCGACCAGGCCGGTGCGGCGACAATCATCCCAATGGGGGTCATTTATATCGGCCCGATCGTGTGCGCCTTCGGCACGCCGCAGCAGCAGCGCGAATGGCTCCCCGCGATTCTGGAAAGCCGCAGCTTCTGGGCGCAGGGCTATTCCGAACCAGGCGCGGGGTCCGACCTTGCCGGGCTTGGCCTGCGGGCGGAGCGCGACGGCGACCACTACATCCTGAACGGCACGAAGATCTGGACTTCCGGCGCGCATTGGGCGGACTGGATCTTCTGTCTGGCCCGCACTTCAAAGGAAGCGCGCAAGCAGGACGGCATCTCGATGATCTGTGCCGATTTGCGATCACCGGGCGTGACGGTCTATCCGATCCCGCTGATCGACGGATCGGCTGAGCTGAACCGGGTGGAGTTCATCGACGTGCGGGTGCCGGTGGAAAGCCGCATCGGCGACGAAGGTCGCGGCTGGTTTTATGCCAATGTCTTGCTGAAGAACGAGCGTCTGTCCTATGCCCACATCGGGGCCAAGCGGCGCGACCTTGCCGCCATCCGTCGCCGCGCGGCCCAAACGCCGTGGCGCGGCGGGCAGACCATGGCGCAGGACCCTGCCTTTCAGCGGCGCCTGTCGGTTTGCGAAATCCGTCTCGACATGATCGAGCAGACAATCCTGTCCTGGCTGGACCGGGACATTCCGATGGCAACCGCGGCGATGCTGAAAATCGCCTCCACCGAATGCGCGCAGGAAGTCACCGAACTGGCGATCGAACTGGCCGGACCGCATCGCGCCGCCATGCTCGACCGGACCGTTACCGGCTGGCAGGCGGCCGCACCGCATCTTGCACCGCACGCCCCGGTGGCGATCCAGTCGTACTTCTTCGAGCGGGCCCAGACGATCTACGGCGGATCGACCGAAATCCAGAAGAACATCATCTGGAGATCGCTGGGCGGCTGAGTCGCCCGGTCAGACGGCCGACAGCGCGGCGTGACGCGCCAGGTGCCAGTCTGCCGTCCCGTGTTCGCTTTCGATCAGGGTGGCGCGCTTGAAGTAGTGACCGATCGGCAATTCGTCAGTCATGCCCATGCCGCCGTGCAGCTGCACCGCGTTCTGGCCAATGAACCGGCAGGCATTGGCCACGGTGACCTTGGCTGCCGAGGCCGCCTTGGCCCGCTCGGCCGGATCGCCATCAAGCTTGAGCGCAGCCAAGACGGCGGCCGAACGTACCATCTCGACCTGCATGTACATGTCAACCATGCGGTGCTGGAGGACCTGGAACGAGGAAATCGGCTGGCCGAACTGCTGGCGCTGCTTGGTATATTCAACCGTATCGGCTAGTAGCTTGTCCAGCAAACCGGCCGCCTCTGCCGCCTGCGCCGCGATGGCCCGATCCCGCACCTCTTCCAGCAGCGCTAGCGCCCCGCCCACCGGTCCGACCTGCGCCTCGACCGGAAGGGTCACGCCAGCAAGTTCGATGTCTGCCGCGCGGCGTCCGTCGATGGTCGGATAGGGATGCAGCTTTACACCAGCTGCGGCCGGATCGACCACGAAAAGCGATAGTCCATCGGCATCGCCAGCTTGCCCGGACGTGCGCGCTGGGACGATCAGGCGGTCTGCCCAGGGCGCGGCCATGACCATCGCCTTGACGCCGTCCAGTCGCCAGCCGGTGCCAGCGCGCACGGCGCGGGTGGAAATGTCGGCCAGATCATAGCGCATGTCCGGCTCACCCAGCGCCACCGCCAGCTTCAGTGCGCCTCCTGCGATCTGCGGCAACAATTGCTCCGCCAGCGCGCCGCCGGCCTGCTCCAGCAGCCAGCCGGCCTGGAACAGCGTTTCGGAGACCGGTTCGAGCAGCAGCGCGCGGCCTGCTTCTTCCATCAGGATCATCTGTTCAACCGCGCCGCCGCCAAGGCCGCCGTTAGCTTCGGGAATGGTCATGCCAAGCACGCCAAGCTCATTGGCCAGCGCGGACCAGATCTCCGCCCGGTATCCTGTTTCCCCGCGCGAGGCGGCAGTGCGTTCGGCAAAGCCATAACGGTGCTGCAGGAACTGCCCCAGCGAGGCCCGTAGAAGGTTCTGTTCATCGGTCAGGGTAAAATTCATCTGGCCTCATCCCGGTTGCTTGTTCGTTTCGTTGCAGTCCCGCGCCTGGAGAACAGGCGCCTATAGTCCCAGTTGGGCTTTCGCGATGATATTGCGCTGGATCTCGTTCGACCCAGCATAGATTGAACCTGCCCGGTCGTTGAAGTACTTGAGCGGAGCAATCGCCGCTTCGCGTGGGCCGCGCCAGCCGGGCGCGTGCGGGATCACGTTCGGACCGCCTGCCGCCCCCGCCGCAGGCTGGAAACCCTGCCCATAGGGACCTGCCGCCTCGAGCGCGAGTTCGGTCAGGTGTTGGCTGAGCTCGGTACCAAGGATCTTCATCACCGACCCGCTCAGACCGGGGCGGCCACCCTGCGCCGCCGCCGACATGGCCTGGAATTCATAGGTTTCCAGCACGTCTATGCGGATTTGTGCAGCGGCCAGCCGAGCCGCGAACGAGCCCTCGTGGACGATCGGGCGCGGCCCCTGGCTGGCCAGTTCGCGGATCCGTTTCAGCCGCACCTGCAGCCCCGGAGCATAAGCGCTGCCGCCGCGTTCAAATTCCAGCAGGTACTTCGCCACGGTCCAGCCCTGGTCAATCTGGCCCACGACATTGGCGATCGGCACCCGCACATTGTCGAAAAAGATCTGGTTCTGGATATGCTCACCCGATGACATGATGATCGGGCGCACCGTGATCCCCGGACTGTCCATCGGGATCAGCAGAAAGGTAATTCCCAGCTGTGGCCGGTCGAACTGGCCGGTCCTGACCAGGCAGAAGATCCAGTTGGCGACATTGGCGTGGGTGGTCCAGATCTTGGTCCCGTTGCAGACAAGATGATCGCCGTCACGCTCGGCCCGCATTTTCAGCGGCGCCAGATCCGATCCGGCCTGGGGCTCGCTATAGCCCTGGCACCAGAAATGTTCGCCCGACAGGATCCGCGCCAGGAAATGGGTCCTCTGCTCCGCACTGCCATGACCGATCAGGGCGGGACCGCACATGGCGATTCCCATCGGCGAAAGCGGCGGAGCCCCGGCCAGAGCGCATTCGCGGGCAAAGATATAGCGCTGGGTGATGCTGAAATCTGCCCCGCCGTGCTCGCGCGGCCACGATGGCGCAGCCCAACCCTGACGGTGGAGGCGGCGCTGCCATTCCATCGAGGCTTCGTGATCGCCATAGACGCTGGTCATCCAGCGCCCGGCTTCCCGCAGATCATCGCTCAGTTCGGCATCGAGGAATGCGCGCACCTCATCGGCAAAGGCCTTGTCGGCATCGCTCCAGTCCAGGTCCACTCCCGGCCTCCCTGCTCAGCTTCTTGTTTGGGCAGGACTAGGTGGGCAAAACCCGTTTTCTGCCGGATCGATTGTGCCACAAGGCATCGCCCGGCAACAAGTTTAATCGCACGCTTAATTTTCCCGGCGCGTAGGCCAGGTGAAGCGGGATGCTGCATGTGGGCATTGGCCAAGGCCCAGATCCTGATCGAGGCCTGGCGGCAGCATTACAATACCGTTAGGCCACATAGTTCGCTGAGCTATCGGCCGCCGGTTCCAGAAACGGCAACGCCGCCATGGCTGTCCTTCGGTTCCGCTACGCTCCACTTACAGGCAGCCATGGCGGCGGAGGGGATTCTGCACCAACAATCAACACGGACCACTCAATGGGGCTGATCAGGCCCGCGAACCTGGCGTGGTTACGGCGAAGTGGCGGCATCGGGCGCAACCGCCAGGGCAGGATCGCGGGCGGTCATCGGCTTATCCCCCGGGCTCATGCTGCGGCCGCAGTCATTGCGCGAAGCCGGCTGTGGCGCATCGCCAGGATCAGCGCGAGCGGGACCAGCAGGATCAGCGGAATGGCGTTCAGCCCCGCTTGAAAGCTGCCGGTCCGGCTGGCGGCGATGCCCCATAGCGTCGGGCCAAGGAAGTTGCCGACCTGCGCGATGGTGTTGATCGCAGCGAAAGCGACTGCGCGGTTCCCGGGGTGGAGCATTGCACTCGCGGTCGGAATGGTCAGCGTTCCAACCACGCTGCTGGCTGAATTGAAAAGGCAGTAGGCAGCGACAACCATCACCACCGCCTGGCCGGTGCCGGAGATAAAGGCCCAGGCCATGCCGAACGCGCCGATCGCCGCGAGCGCGATCATGGCAGCGATGTGGGCATGAGGGGCACGGCGATGATCCGAATGCCAGCAGACCAGCAGCATCGCCAGGGCCACCGGGATCTGGGTCAGGGCAGCAGTCAGGCCCACCGTGCCAAGCGACCAGCCGGTTGCCTGCATCAGCAGCTTGGGCGCCGAATAGGACACCGCATTGCCGCACAGGAAGACCAGGCCACAGGTCAGGCCGAAGCTCAGCACGACCGGGTTGGCCAGGCTCCGCCAGAAGTTGTGCTCGCTCGCCCCGACGGCGGCGTTATCGGCAGCGTGATGATGCACCAGCCAGTCCCTCTCACGGGCCGAAAGCCATTTGGCCGTCTCGATGCGCTCGGGCAGAAACAGCAGCAGCAGTGCGGCGACGATCAGCGCCGGAACCGCTTCAAGCATCAGCATCCACTGCCAGCCGGCAATCCCCAGCGTGCCATCGAAGCTCATCAGGAAGCCGGCCAGGCTACCCATCATCATGAAGCTGATCGGATTGGCGATGTAGAAGCGGCTAACCGAGCGAGCCAGCATGGTCGCCGGGAACCACTGCGACAGGTACAGCAGGACGCCGGGATAGAATCCGGCCTCTGCTACCCCCAGCAGGAAGCGCATGACGTAGAACTGCGCCGGGGTCTGGACCAGAGCCATCGCCCCCGAAACCACCCCCCAGGTCAACATGATCCGGGCGATCCAGCGCCGCGCCCCGAAGCGCGCCAGCATCATGTTCGACGGCACCTCGAACAGCGAATAGCCGACGAAGAACACACCGGCGCCAAACCCGTAAACCGCCGCGCTGAAGCCCAGGCTGGCGTTCATCTGGACCGAGGCATAGCTGATGTTGGCCCGGTCCATCACAGCGACCAGATAGCTCAGGAAGATCAGCGGCAGGATCCGCCAGCTGAGCTTGGCGATCAGGCGGCGTTCCATGCCGGGTGCCAGCGGAGCGGACGAAACCTGTTCCATGTCAGCGCCCCACTTTCGCGGCAAAGGCAAAGATCGCGGCGGTCACACCGCAGACCACGATAGCGATGAACATCGCGGGCAGTCCACCAAGACTATCCAGCCAGCCAAGCGAGGCCGATGCCAGCGATCGTCCCAGATTGAGGATCGCCATGAACACCGCGAACTGGGTCGCGGCGATTGCCGGCGCGCAAAGCCGCATCGCCAGTGCACCCGCCGCAACGCTGCGCAGCACGACCAGGATGTTGAACGTCAGGATTGCGGCGATGAAGAATGCCGGATTGGTCCAGTGTCCCTGGGCCAGATACATCGTACCGCCCGCCGTCGCAGTCAGCAGTGCGCTGGCGATGAAGGTCCGGCGGGGCCCCCAGCGTCCAGCCAGACCGCCGAAGACCAGCGCGCCGGCGATGCCGGCGACGATGTTGGCCTGGCCGCTCCAGCTGCTGTAGATCGCCTTGCCCCAGCCCAGCTCTTTGGCTGCGAACAGGGGAGCCGCGCCCAGGAAAATCCCCCATGCGGCAACTACCGCGATCAGAGCCGGGACCAGGATAAGCGTCTGGCGGGTGAACATCGCCTTGCCGAGACTGCGAAGGATCGGTCCGAACGCGCCGAGGTGCAGGTCGAGATTGCGCTGCGACGGCGCGCCGCGCGTCCACGGCAACAACTTCTCTCCGGGCCGTTCGCGGATTGCCACCACCATGAGCAGGATTGCCGTCACCGCGGCCGCCAGCGTCAGCACCGCGACGGGCAGGCTGAACCAGGCGATCAAATAGCCGCTGACCGCCGAACTGGCGGCGATTCCCAGCGCCTGCGCGCCGAACATATAGCCGTTGACCCGCTCGATCTCGTCACCTGGCAGAATGTCGACCGCAAGGCCGTCGACCGCAACGTCCTGCACCGCCGAGGACAGGCCCAGGACAAAGCCGAAGGCGGCGATCAGGCCGATCTGCTGCACCCCCGGATTGGCCAGGGCCAGCGCGAGGAAGGCCAAAGCCAGCCCGGCCTGGCCGATGATGATCCACGGACGCCGCCGCCCCATCGCCAGGAAGGCGTAGCGGTCCATCAGCAGGCCATAGGCCAGCTTGAAGGTCCACGGCAGGATGATCAGCGCCTGGACGCTGCCGATCGCCGCTGCCGACGCACCGTGCTGCGCTAGCCACGCCGGCAGGGCAAAGTCGAACAGGCCGAAAGGCAGCCCCTGCGCGAAGTACAGCAGGCCAAGCATGGCAAAGCGCAGCTTGCGGTGCTCGCTCAGCGCGAGGACCGGCGCGCTCCGTTCTGCAAGGACAGCTGCCGGCATCAGACCTTGTCCATCAGGACGATATCCCAGCGATATGTTGCCGGTGCCTCCAGCCGCGCCAGCGACGTTGCCGCGTCGCTACCGAGGTCCCGGTAGAGGGCATCGGTGGCATTCCGGTCGGCATCTTCGGGGAAGTACATCTGCGCCATCAGCCGGTGCGCGCGCCCAGAAACGTCGAAGTGGATGTGCCGGGTGCGCGGACCGTAGAAATTGGGACGGATCGTCCTGATCCGCCATTCACCCGACGCACCCGTAACCAGCCGCGCCACGCCCTGGAAATTGGGATCGAGCGGGCCGGCGCTGCGGTCGTTCCTGTGGGCATAACGCCCTGCGGCGTTGGCCTGCCACAGCTCGATCTTCGCCCCGCGAACGGGGTTGCCCAGCCGGTCGAGAACGCGGCCGCTGACTTCGATGACATCGCCCAGGGCGCGGGCGCGGTGCCCCTTCAGCAGCGTCAGATCGAAATCGTCCTCGCCGGCGTAGCCCGTTGGATAGAACGGCCCCATCGGCGATTCCGCGGTCAGCGTGGGCGCACCGAGCGCGCGGGTCGCGGCAAGGGCCCCGACCAGCAGGGCATAGCCGGCAAAGGCGCGGCGTGAAATGGTCTGGGGCTGGTCAGTCATGGAAGTGACGCTCCTCTGCGATGTGGTCGCCGCGCACGGTGTAAAGCGCGATTTCGGTGAAGGGCCGGCGCTTGCCGCTGGCCGGGTCGACCGTGACCAGGTCGACAAACAGCGCGAACTGGTCGCCGGTTATGAAGGGTCCGTCGATGTCGATTTCCTCGAGCATGGCGGTGCCGAATTTCGCGGCACACTCGCGCCGCGCCGCGGCAAGGCCCGATACCGAAGCCCGCTCTCCGCCGCTGAAATCGGCCGGCTCCATGCTCACCACATCGTCGGCCCAGTAGCGCTCGCCCGCAGCGACGAACTGGCCGGCCCGCAGCATCGCGGTGAACTGGCTGGCGATTTCATGCACGCTGGTCATGGCTGGCTCCGGGGTCCGGAATGTGCCGTGGGTGCGGCAGGCGGCGCGGGACTCCACGCCGCCTGCCATGATCCTGAAGTGGGTCGCTTACTTCAGGATCAGTTCCTGGTACGCCTGCGAACCCATCGGTTCGCGCATCTTGGTGCGTCCGGCGCTGGCTGTGGCGGCCATGCGGTTATCCTGGGCCAGCAGCGCGTTGACCTTCTTCTGCATCGCTTCCTGCTGGGCCGTGGTCATGTAATCCTTGTATTCGACGACCAGCACCAGATCGGCCTCATCCTTGCGCGCGTTGTCGAGCGAGAGGACATGGTATTCGACCACCATGCCATCGGCCTTGCCGGCTTCCTGGATCTTCTTCCAGGTGGTGGCGAGGTAATCCATGTAGTTCTCGAACTGGCCGGGCAGCACCTTGATGTCGCTGACTTGCCACACGGTGCCGGGCTTGTAGCTCGATTCCTGCGCGGCGGCGGGCGCGGACAGGGCGACGGCGATGGCCAGGGCGGTTCCGGTCACAATGGTCTTGATCGAGTTCATGGCAGCTCTCCTGTTGCTCGAAGCAGGCACGGCTTTGCCGCCGTCAAAAGCCGGGTTTCCGGCCTTGCCATTTGCTTCAAGAATGTCTGCGATCCCCGGCGCCGATAGTGCGATGCCGTAGCGTCAGGCGTCAATCCGCCCGACCGTCAATAAAGCGTCAAATGTGCGTCAATCGGCGGCGGTGTTGCCCGGTGGCGGCAGCCGGTCAGGCCAGCCGTACTTGTCCCACGCTGCCGCCATGCCGATGCGCCGGGCAAAGGGGATGAACTCGCCATGCTGCCAGATCTGGCAGATGGGTTCGATCCCGGCCCACAACGGCACCATGCCAATCAGATTGGACGGGCTGATGCAGTGCCCGAAAGTTCTGAACACCAGATCGGGATTTCCGGTCAGCACGGAAGGACCGCTGATCGCCAGATCGGCCTTGTCGTGGAGCACGGCAAACAGCATTTCCAGGACCTGCCAATAGGTCTGCCGTTCTTCCAGGCTGCCGCCACAGATCGCCTTGGCGGCAAGTTGCCAATAGGCATCCATCGCCTCCGGAGTCTGGATGCCGATCCCGACCGGCGGCAGGATGATGCTGTTCACCATCTGCTGGGTCTGCAGGTACTGCGCGATCGCCAGGTCGCGGTTGCCCAGCGCCGCGGTCGTGACCGCAAGCAGGGTCGAAGGCATGCCCAGCGCGACCATCCGCAAGCCGGACTGGTTCGCCGCCTCAAGCTCGCCGAGGCAAAACTGTGCGCCGCACAGCAGCGCGTATTTGCGGCCGTCCGCCGGATCCTGCTCCAGCGCGGCGCGGATCAGCGGCATCGCGTCGCGGGTGCGGCCGATGAAGATCAGGAACGAGGCAAGGCGCATGGTCACGGCCGGATTGTTCGGCTCGAGCCGGTTGGCCTGGTAGGCGTAATCGAGCGCGCCGACAAAGTTGAACCGGGTGATCTCGTATAGCCCGAGCAATGCGTAAGGATAGGCCAGCCGCGGCGACAGATCGATCGCGCGCTGCGCACAATCGGCCATTTTCTGGCATTCCCCCAGCCGGTCGAGACACTGGGTATAGACCGAAACCAGCTGGTGAGCCTCGGCCAGGGCGACCCAGCATTCGGCAAAGTCGGGATCGAGCGCCAGGGCCTGTTCGAACAGCACCACCGCCGCGTCGAGCACGCCTTCGCCGAACAGCCGGGCACAGAGCGACTGGCCCTGCAGGTAGAGGTCATAGGCCTCCCGGCTGTGAGTCATACCGCGCACCTGCGGGGCCTGCATGGTCATGTCGAGGGCTTGCCCGATCGCCGCGGTGATCGCCTGGGCGACGCGTTCCTGAAAGGCGAAGACATCGCCCATCGTCCCGTCGAAGCGGTCGGCCCACAGTTCGAAGCCGCTGTCGCCCGCGATCAGGTGGGCACGGATCCGCACCCGCTCACCCTGGCGTTGGACCGCGCCTTCGATCAGGTGCGATACGCCCAGCTCCGCGGCGATCTGCGATGGCGATTGCGCGCTGCCGCGGAAGTGAAATGACGAGGTCCGCCCCGAGACGAGCAGCTGCGGAACCTGGCCCAGCGCGGTGATCAATTCGTCGACCATGCCTTCGGCGAAATAGCCTGGTTCGTCTTGCTCGCCCTGCTCGCCGATCGTCTCGAACGGCAGGACGGCGATCCGCACCTTGCCCGCATGGCCGGCCGGCGCCTGTGCCACGGAAGCAGCCGGAGAGCGCAGCGACCAGGCCGCGACAAGCTGCGCGTGCTCAGCCGCCTTGCCGTCGCGCAGCAGGTTGGCGATGGCCGCTTCCACCGCTGCACGCAGTCGCGCCTCGGCTTCGGCGCGATGCTGTTCGAGCCAATGGTCGAAGGCGTCGCCCAGTTCCATCTGGTCAAGGATTCGCTTGTTCCCGATCGCTGCAAGCTGCGCTGCCCCGGCGGCGTAGTCGCCGCGGGCAAAGGACTCTTCCAGTGCCCCGAGATCGCTTGTGATCGAACCGGAACGAAGCACCACGCTGGACCGCGTCACCTCGAGCATATCGTTGCCGCACGGGGCAAGCAGTTTGCCCAGGTCAAGCAGGCATTGCCGCAGGCTGGCCTTGGCATGCGCCTCGAACCGCCCGGGCCACAGCAGCCTGCTCAGGAAATCGCGATCGAAGACTTCATCCCGCGCCAGGCACAGCATCGCCAGCAGCATCCGCGCGCGGCGGTTGGAGATGACGATGTCGCTGCCATCCGCGCCGCGAAGCTGAAATCGGCCAAACAGCGTGGCGAAGCAGGGGCCCTGCGCTGTTCTCAATGCATCGACCGGTTCGGCTAGCTTCATAGTCGATCTTAACTACCCCGTGGCTGCCTGCTTAACCCAAATGACAGGCAGCACAAACGCTCAATCGCGGAGGTAGCGCCAGCGCGGTACTGTCAAACTAACCAGCATTTGGTTCGTGGCTGAACTTTTTGCCTCGCAACCTTGAAGCAGCGCTAGCAATCTTGGGACACAATCAGAGAACAAAGCAAGCCTGAAAGTAGATCACGAGCCCACCTCAGACCTGGCCAACCAATCTGGGAAATGGCGGTGCATTTGCTTTGACAGCGCCCTCTTGAGGCCTTCCTCCTAGCTGAGGCGGCGGAAGAGGCGGATCTGCCACCTGGAGTCGTCAACCTTCTTCCCGCCGACCGAGAGGTTTCGGACCTGTTGGTGCGCCACCCCGGTGTGGACAAAGTCGCCTTTACCGGTTCGAGCAGCGTAGGCATGTATATCGCGCAGATCTGCGCATCACGCATGGCGCGCTACACGATGGAACTTGGCGGAAAGTCTGCGGCTATTGTGCTGGACGATTACGAGCCGTCGGATCTTGGTCCGGCCCTTGCACCGCTCGTCACCCTGCTGTGCGGGCAAGCCTGTATCAATTTCAGCCGCGTTCTGGTGCCCCGCGCACGCCACGATGCGTACGTCGAGAGTCTGGCCGCGGCCATGGCCGCGACTCGCGTTGGCAATCCGCTTTCTGCGGAAACTCAGATGGGTCCCTTAGCGATGGAACGCCACCATGCCAGGGTCATGGCCTACGTCGCACGCGGTAAAGCTGAAGGTGCAAGGATCGTGACGGGCGGAGAGCGTCCCAGTGGGCTTGACCGGGGCTTCTTCATCCAGCCCACCGTGTTCGACTGCGTCGACAATGCAATGACCATAGCCCAGGAGGAGATCTTCGGCCCCGTAACGGCTGTTATTCCGTACGACAGCGAGGAGGAGGCAATCTCAATTGCCAACGCCAGCGACTTTGGATTGTCGGGCGGCGTTTACACGCACGATACCGATCGCGCTTATGCGGTCGCTCGCCGGATCCGCACCGGCACCTTTACCCAGAACGGACGTGAGTACGATCTCACAAATCCGTTCGGTGGCTTCAAGAAGTCAGGAGTTGGACGAGAGGGATCTCGCGAAGGCTTGGAGGCCTTCACCGAAGTAAAGACCATCTTTCTGCCCCGCGCACCAGGTCAGCTGGCCCAATGAGTCGGGCAGAGCAAGCCGATTCAAACCAGGTGCTACAAATGCTGGTAGGCGTTCGCGTCCATGATCTTACGAAGGTCATCGTCAATCCTCTTGGCCCAGCGGCAATTCTCCTGCTTCCCGGCGCTCCCGAGCTCGCTCATCGCCGCACGAAAGGGTCAACGCCCGTCGGTGGCGATCGCCTCGGGCGAACCATGCCGCTTCAGCTTCTTCTTCATGAACCGCAGAACCGCGGCCTTGTCCCGGATCCTGGTGATATAGCTCTCGAGAACCTCGCCCTCGTGATCAACCGCCCGCCACAGGTAGACCATCTCGACGTTCACGTTGGCTGCGCCGCCCTTCGGGTCGCGTACATTTCGTCGAGATGCCATTGCCAGTGCCGGTAGCCGCGCATCCGGCTCGCCCGCTGGCGCCGGATGTCCGCAGCGAACAGCGGCCCGAACCTGTTCCACCAGAACCGCACCGTCTCATGGCAGACGTCGATACCGCGTTCGAACAGCAGATCCTCGACGTTGCGAAGCGACAGTGGAAACCGAACGTACATCAGCACCACCAGGCGGATGACCTCTGGTGAGGAGTTGAATCGACGAAATGGGCTAGGAGGCAACGCTCGGGATTTGCGGGGCATCAGACGTCGCTAGCAGGTGCCTGGTTAGTCTGACAGAGCCCGTGAGGTGCATTTGCTCTGACAGAGCCCTGCTTTCAGACGATGATAAAGTCAGTCGCATCGAGCGCTGGTGCGCCGCCGATCAGCCCGCCCAGATCGATATGGGCGAACAGTATCTTCGCCGCGGCACCGCTGCCGTCAGCATCGTAGAAGAGATCTCCGGTTGCAGTATCGAATAATATGAAATCGTTTGCGTCCACAGCATTGCCACCGGAATTGGCGACGAAATTGGCGCTGTTCAGCGAGCCGGCGATTAGTGCGGTGAAGGTAGCGTCGTCTAGTTCGATCTTATCGGTCGCATTGGCGCTAAAATCGGTTATAGTATCGAAACCGTTGAGCGCCGAGCTGAACACGAAGGTGTCGTTACCAAGACCACCCGTGAGTATGTCGGCCCCATCACCGCCAATAATCCGGTCGTTGCCACCAAGTCCACTTATAGTGTCGTTGCCGCTGCCACCGCGCAGCTCGTCATGGCTATTGCTGCCCGTCAAGGTGTCAGCAAAGGCCGTGCCGATCACGCCTTCGAAATTGCTGTAAGTGTCGGTTCCCAACCCTGCCGAAGCAAGATTGACAACTGTCGTGCCAGCACTCTGGACAATTGTGAAATTGATCCCACTCGTTCCATCGGTGAAATCGATCAAATCGGTTCCACCAGCGCCGTTTAGCGTATCGTTGCCTCCGCCACCGCGAAGGATGTCGTTGCCCGAACTGCCCGTAATGCTGTCATTCAGACTGGTGCCGATGACGCCTTCGATATTCTGATAGGTGTCGTTGTTGCCGAGACCGCCGGTTCCGTTTGTGATCGATGTGGACGCGGCGCTCTGGACCAAGGTGAAGGTAACGCCAAGGGTGGCATCTGAGAAATCCAAAAGGTCTTCGCTTCCAGCCCCACCATCCATCGTGTCGTTGTTGCCGAGACCGCCCCGCAAGATGTCGTTGCCCGCTCCACCCGACAATGTGTCATTCTGGTCACCACCGACCAGCAAGTCGTCGCCGGAATTACCTGTCAGTGTATCTGCACCGGCGCCGCCGTTGAGCACCGAGATCGCCGAACCGTCGGTGATAATGTCAACACCTGCTCCGCCATTGATGTAGGATGCCTGATAGGTTCCAACCCCGGTCAGGTTGATAGTATCTGCGCCGCCGGTGGTGTTGACGATATTGACTGTGGCAGTCCCCGTCGAGGTTCCACCCGCGCCATCGCTGGTTGTGTAGGTCAGGGTCACCACTGATGGAGCCCCAACAGTTCCGCCAGTCGCACCGGTCGTGAAAGTGAACGAGCCGTCGGCGTTGATCGTCACAGGACTGGCCAGCGTTCCAGACGCCACCACAATGTTCGTCAGGCTAAGTGAGATGCCATCGACATCGACATCGTTGGCCAGCAGGGCTGCCGGCGGCAGGGTTACGGTGGTGCTGTTTGAAACCCAAATCGTATCATTTGCCACAATCGGCGGATTGTTGTCGCTGGCGCCATTGATCGTAACACTTACCGTCTGCTGCGTGCCATCGACTGTCGTCACGGTGAAGCTGTCGTTCAGCGTCTGCCCGGTGATTAGTGCATTTACTGCCGCATTGCCGTTGTTGAGCGTATAGGTCCACACCCCGCCAGCACTCATCGTAAAGCTGCCGTAGGTCGCCGAGCCTGACGAGGCGGTGAAGGTGTTCGCCGGATTGTCGACATCGGTATCGGTCAGCGTTCCAGTGGCAGTCGGTGTGCCGCCGCCATTGCTCGTGCCTGCTTCGATCACTGAGCCCGAACTGGTCCCCGAAATCACCGCCGCATCGTTTGTCCCGTTGATATTGACAGTAATGTTCTGAGTGTCGGTGCCGCCATGTCCATCGCTACTAGTGACGGTATAGGTCAGCGTCAGCGACTGGCCCGTGCCGAGGTAGTTGAACGCTTGACTGCCCGAATTGAACGTCCAGCTCAGATTATGCGTGTCGCCGCTGTTGGCGGCTAAGCCCGCGGGTGGTGCGACCAAGAGCATTCCTAGCACCGCAGCACTGGTGAGTGATCCCGTCGTCCCGCCAAGTGTTACGCTCGTCACCGACGAGGCGATTGTGTCGGTCGTGTCTGAGTCAGTGACTGTAAGCGTTCCCGAAGCAGTCAGAGCGGCATTAGTTTCTGTTTGTAGTGAGGTGATGGTGTCGGTCGTCACGGCACGGAGATCCGGCGCGTCGTTGGTCCCGGTGACCGTGATGGTGACGATCTGGGTCGCGGTGGCGCCCTTGTCGTCGGTGACGGTGACGGTGAACACCTCGTCGTGGCTTTCGCCTTGCGCCAGGTTCTGGTGCGCGGCGTTGTCGAGAGTGTAGGTCCACGCCCCGGCGGCGGTGACCGCGAAGCTGCCGTAGGTCCCGGTGGTGGTGCCCGAGTAGGTCGCGGTCGCGCCGTTGTCGACGTCGCTCGAGGTCACCTGGCCGGTGGCGGTGAGCTGGCCGTCTTCCTGGACGCTGCCCGACTGCACGCCGCTGGTGATCACCGGCGCGTCGTTGGTCCCGGTGACCGTGATGGTGACGATCTGGGTCGCGGTGGCGCCCTTGTCGTCGGTGACGGTGACGGTGAACACCTCGTCGTGGCTTTCGCCTTGCGCCAGGTTCTGGTGCGCGGCGTTGTCGAGAGTGTAGGTCCACGCCCCGGTCGAAGGATCAACCACGAAGCTGCCGTAGGCGCTGGCCCCGCTGGCGCTGTAGCTGGCGGTGGCGCCGTGATCGACGTCGCTCGAGGTCACCGTGCCGGTGACGCTGAGCGTGGTGTCTTCCTTGACCGTGCCTTCCTGCGCAGCGCTGGTGATCACCGGCGCGTCGTTGGTCCCGGTGATGTGGACGGTAATCGTCCGGCTCGCTGAGCCATCAAGCGAGGTTACGGTGAGGCTGTCGGTGCGCACCTCGCCTGCGGCAAGGGCCTGGGTAGCAAATCTCGCGTTGTCGAGGGTGTACCCCCACACCCCCGTCGCGGTGTTGAAAGTGAAGTTGCCGTAAGTTCCATTGAGGCTGCCTGATGGCGCGGCGAACGTCGCCTGCCCCGCGTCAACATCGTTGACCGCGAGCGTTCCCCCAGTAGTCGGAGTGCCGACGATTGCGTTGCCAACGCCGCCTGCTTCGATGACAGCACCGCTCGATGTCCCCGATATCGTCGCGAGGTCGTTCGAGCCGGTCAGTGAGATGTTGACCCGTGCCCAGCTGAGCGTGCCGTTGCCGAGCTTGATAGCATAGGAGAAACTGTCGGTGAGCAGCTGGCCAGCGTTCAATGTATTGACGTCGCCGACCTGACCGGTGAGCCGGTCGATCAGCCGGTATTCTACGATACCGTTCACGATCCGAATCTGATTGCCCTGCGCGGTCGTTTGCCAGTTGCTGTAAGTCTGATTGGTCAGCAGGTCGGTCTGCGAAAGATCGGTAATCTGGTTGCCAAGACCGTCGTCGATCGAGAACAGGCTCTTGGCCTTTCCGCCAAGATCATTGGCCATGACATCGAGGGAGATGACGCGGGTCGAGGTATTGTAGAGCAGCGCGTTCTGGACCAGAATGTCCTCGATGAAGACATAACTGTCGTCCTTGGCCTGCGGCGTGTTTGCGAACGACGTCGTCGTCCCGCCTGCGCCTGGAATGTCACCCATCGAACTGCTCCCAGAAAATCGCTTCGACGCAAAGCCGAACCTATCACTGGGAAGGCATCCCGAAATTGCGGTATGATTGCAATTCGGTTAACTAAACTTTCAAACTATCTTTATCTTTCGTATATTTGAAATCCGGATGTTGCCTGTAGTGGACAGCAAATCGTCCCAAATTGGTACTGTTTGATGTTGGATATCTTGCAGCCGAAATTCCGCCGGATCATGACCGCAATGCGGCAACGCCGCAAGAGGACCAAAACGTACGACAGTAAGCAGCCTCAGCAGGGCTAGTTCCCAAAATTACTAAGCTATGAGAGATCGGGTCGTCTCAAAGACCTATCGTCCATTCCGGCACCGAGAGAGCGCCACGCTGAGATTGACGCACTTGAAGACTGCTGAGGAGTTCTCATCACTTCACGCAAGCGTCCGCCAGCCAAATTACGTCAAACACCTCAAGTGACCTGTAGATAGCCGAACCGATAATACAATATACGTGACTACGGGGTCAGAGATTCTGACCCGTTCCTACGCGCTGTGTTCGCACTTTCGATCCACGCCCCCACAATCCATTGGACTTCCCCGCCGCGGCAAGCATTGGTGTGCCAAGCAAATCGCGGCCCGCATAACACTGGCCGCCACCCTGACCGACGCGATCGGCAGGGCCTTGGGCAGTGGAAGCAGCGATGGTCGCTGCTCCTGATCCAAGGAGACCCACACATGCCCCGCAAGATGGCCCGCGAGCCCAGGACCGCCACTACTCAGACTGACCCTGCCGCCGATACGACTGCCGCTTCGGTGCACCCGGAGAAGAACACCAAGATCGCGCTGGTCCGCACCCTGCTTGGGCGCGAAGAGGGCGCCACCCTGGCCGAGCTGACGAGCGCCACCGGCTGGCTCGCCCACACCGCCCGCGCCGCGTTGACCGGTCTCAGGAAGAAGGGCGCGGTGCTCGAGAAGAGCAAGCGCGGCGATTTGACCTGCTACCGCATCGTGGATGGCGGTCAGTGAGCCCCGCCACCCTCGACACTAAACTTGCCGCGCTGGCCGGTGCCTCGCCGGCGCAGCTGCGCGAGCAGTGGCTGGAGGTGACCCGTCGCCCCCTGCCCCGCGTCAGCCCGGGCCTGCTGCGCCTGGCCCTCGCCTGGGAGCTCCAGGCGAGGGTATCGGGCGGTCTGCCCCGGCGGGTCAGCCAGAAGCTCGAACAGATGGCTGCGGCGAAGACCAGCACCCGGGACATACAGCCCGGCATGCGGCTGGTGCGCGAATGGAACGGCAAGGTCCATGTCGTCACGATCGCTGAGGACGGGGCGATCCACTGGAACGATAGGGCATGGAAGAGTTTGAGCGAGGTCGCCCGCACCATCACCGGTACCCGCTGGTCAGGACCGGCGTTCTTCGGGCTCAAGACAAAAGCGGGACGCGCGGCATGATCAAGGTGCGCTGTGCGATCTACACCCGCAAGTCGAGCGAAGAGGGTCTCGAGCAGGATTTCAACTCGCTCCACGCCCAGCGCGAGGCCTGCGCCGCCTATATCCGCAGCCAGGCCAGCGAAGGCTGGACGCTGCTGGCGCGGGAGTATGACGATGGCGGCATATCCGGCGGCACGCTGGAGCGCCCTGCCCTCCAGTGCCTGCTTGGCGATATTGCCGCAGGACTCATCGACATCGTCGTGGTCTACAAGGTCGACCGCCTGACCCGCTCGCTCCTCGACTTCTCAAAGCTGGTCGAGACCTTCGACCGTCACGGCGTAAGCTTTGTCTCGGTCACCCAATCGTTCAACACCACCACCAGCATGGGGCGGCTGACGCTCAACATGCTGCTCTCGTTCGCCCAGTTCGAGCGCGAGGTCACCGCCGAGCGGATCCGCGACAAGATCGCTGCCTCCAAGGCAAGGGGCATGTGGATGGGCGGTGTGCCGCCGCTCGGCTACCGCCCCGATGGGCGCAGCCTGGCCATCGTCGAGGATCACGCCGCGCTAATTCGCAACATCTATGCACGTTACCTCGAACTCGGCTGTGTGCGCCGGCTGGCTGACGCACTTGAACGCCGCGGCGTGCGTGCGCCGCAGCGCGTGACCACCAAGGGCAAGGCCTACGGCGGCGGCGTGCTCTCGCGCGGCCAGCTCTACTTCATGCTCAGGAACCCCATCTATGCTGGCGACATTGCGCACAGGGACACGGTCTATCCCGGGCTGCACGAGGCGATCGTCAGCCGCGAAAGCTGGGCCGAGGTGCAGGACCTGCTTGCGCGCAACCGGCAAGGTCGCCGATCGGGCGGCCGGGCACAGAGCGAAGCGCTGCTTGCCGGGTGCATTGTAGATGCAGGCGGGCAGCCCATGGCATCTACCCACACCACCAAGGGGACCGTGCGTTACCGCTACTATGTCAGCAAGGACCTGCACCACCGCCGCGCCGCCGATGGCGTCCGTGTGCCGGGACGCGAGATCGAAGCGCTGGTCAAGGAAACCGCCGCCCAGCTGTTCGCCGAACCCTGGACACTGGTGGCAGAGCTGGGGATCCCGCCCTCCCCTGCGCTGATGCGGCAGCTGGGCGAGACCTGCGCCGAAGCCGCTGGCCAGCTCCGTTCGCGCCGCGGCGGACCGCTGCGGGAACTGCTGCGCGAGGTCAGGGTTCACGGCGACCGGCTGGAGATCGCGCTCAGCCGCCGGGCCCTTGCGCAGCAGCTTGGTGCAAGCGCGCTGGTTGCCGAGGAGACCGAGGACACTGCGCTCGTCCTCACCGCGCCGTACCGGCTGACGCGGTCCGGCAACACCCTGCGGCTGATCCAGGGCGACGGCGCCCGGATCAGCGCCGTACCCGACACCGCGCTGGTGCGGCTGATCATCCTCGCCCGGCAATGGTGGGACCAGCTTGCCCAGGGCGAGATCGACGTCACCACGCTGGCGGGTCAGGCCGGGTACACGCCGTCCTACGTCACACGGGTTGTGCGGCTGGCGTTCTTGTCGCCCAAGGTCGTCGAGGCGGTGCTGGCCGGCAGGCAGCACAGCAGGCTCAGTCCGGCGACGGTGCGGTCGAGTATCGAGCTGCCAGCGGCTTGGGCAGAGCAGGAGGCGATGTTTTTGGTTGGGTGATGTCAGCTACGTTGGACGGTCCTGACTGTCCGCTTCTGGCGGTGAAATGCCAAGAACGGACGTTTGTTGGTGTTTGAAACTCTCCTGCATTTCGAGACCAGCATTCCGAAAATCGGAGGGCCTCACTCTGAGCTACGCTCGTTGCTGCGGCGCGGGCGGGGTGGAGCCAATCCATTCTGCTCGCATTGTCATGGAACAGCTAAGTGCGAGTTGCACAATACGGTGAGAAGTTAGCGCAAAATTCCGTGCAGCAAGGACATAACTTCATCAGATGCCACGACAATTGGCAACGTGAGATAGCACTCGGCCGTAGAGAAATATTGCCGCGCAAATTTACCTTTCAGGGGAAAGATTGCAGACCTGAAAGGTGTGCGAAAGTGGGAATCCCTGACCTATAGGTGAACGTTAACTGACGTGTTAGTCGTTTCAGACTTGGGAGAATGCAAACAGGGGGCGAATCGCCATGCCGATCGATGGAACCACGGGTAACGACACGCTGACGGGTACTCTGGGCGACGATATCATCAACGGGCTCGGCGGGCGGGACACCATCAACGCGACCCAGGGCAGCGACGTTATTGACGGGGGAGCAGGCGGCTCAGACCAGATCAACGTCACGATGGGTAATGTCAGCTGGTTCGCGGCTGCTGCGACCGGTTCGCGTGCCTATTATCTCGACAATAGCCATCTGGGCAGTTCGGCAGGCGGGCTCGACACGACCTTCGTCAATGTCGAGCGCATTCGGTTCGATCTGCTCGGGACCGGAGATTTTGGCGACACGGTCGATGCCAGCGGGCACTCCGGGGTCTATTCGCTCGACCTGCGGCTCGGTAACGGCAACGATACGGTCTTTGGCGGCGCCGGTAATGAAACGATCTATGGGAGGGGTGGGATCAACTGGGTCGATGCCGGCGCGGGATCGGACACCGTATCTGCACAGTTCGATCTGGCCAGAGGCACGGTCATGGTGGTCACCGGATCGGGAAATCTTGTCCAGACTGCCCAGGGCGGGACAATCACCAACACCATCTACAATGCCGAGAGTATCTTTCTTGGCAACACCGTCGATGATCCGTTTGCGATCGACGGGCTGACCCGCACCATCGACGGTTCAGCCTATACCGGCACGGCCCAACTGCTGTTCTACGATCACAACGGCAACGATGTCTTCATCGGCTCAGGCGGAGCGGACGTCTTCAGCAACCTGTTCAACGCGACCGTGGGTGACGACACCTACACCGGCAACGGCGGCGCTGACATTTACGACTACACCGTTGCGATCAATGCGCTGAATCATGATGTCATCACCGATTTCGACAGCGACGACATCATCGATTTCCAGGCTAACGATGGATCGGTTGCTGGAGCGTTGCTGTGCAACGAGTGGCTCGGCGCGGCGGCGTTCAGCGGTGTTGCGGGTCAGTACCGCTATGCCAATGTTGGCAACCAGACGCTGATCCAGGTCGATGCCGACGGCGACGGCGCGGCCGACCATACGTTGACTCTGGCCAATGGCCGGTTCGTCATTGCCGAAACCGCGCCGGGCTCCAACCAGCTGCGCCTAGCCGGACTTGTAATTGACGGCACGTCGGGGCCCGACACCCTGACCGGCTCCATCGGCGACGATGTGATTACCGCACTTGGCGGGCGCGACATCATCAACGCAACGCAGGGCACCGACACTGTCGATGGTGGCAACGGCTTTGACCGGTTGATCATTGCGATGGGTGATGTCACGCGCTTTAACACGCCTGCTTCCGGTCCGCGTACCTACACACTTGACGACAGCCATGTTCTCAATGCCGAAGCCGGGCTCAACACCAGCTTCGTCAGTGTCGAGCAGGTCCGTCTCGACCTGCTCGGGACCGGCAGTTTCGGCGCTACGGTCGACGCGACGGCGCACTCGGGCAGTGTTTTGCTCGATATCCGTCTTGGTGGGGGCAGCAACTCGGTGCTGGGGGGAAGCGGAGGCGAGATCGTCTATGCGCGTAATGGGATAAACGCGATCGATACTGGCGGGGGCAGCGACACCGTCAACGCACAGATGGACCTGTCGCGGGGCACAACCATGCTGGTCACCGGATCGGGCAATATGGTGCAGATCTGGCAGAATGGCGTGGCGACCAGCACCATCTACAATGCCGAATTCATCGGTTTGAGCTACAATGTTGACGACGTTTTTGCGGTCGACGGGCAGACACTCACGGTCGATGGGTCAGCCTACACCGGATCAGCCCAACTGGGGTTTACCGATCACAACGGCAACGACGTTTTCATCGGTTCGCACGGCGCGGATTTCTTTGGCAACTTCTTCAACGCGACCGTCGGGGACGACACCTACACCGGCAACGGCGGCGCTGACATTTACGACTACACCGTGGCGATCAACGCGCTGAACCACGATGTCATCACCGATTTCGACTTCGACGATACGATCGATTTCCAGTTCAACGACGGCAGCACGCCGGGCAGCTTGCTGTGCAACCAATGGATTGGCGCCGCCGCGTTCAGCGGCGTGGCGGGGCAGTACCGCTATGCCTTTTCTGGCAACCAGACGCTGATCCAGGTGGACACCGATGGCGATGCGGCGGCCGATCATACCCTGACCCTGTCCAACGGTCGGTTGATCATGGCCGAAACCGCTCCGGGTTCCAACCAGCTGCGCCTGGCCGGGCTGGTGCTCGACGGGACTTCGGGCCCCGATACGCTGACTGGTTCTGCCGGAAACGATGTGATCAATGGCCATGGCGGCCAAGACACAATAAATGCCGGGGACGGCGACGACACGATCATTCTGGACACCCAGCCCAGCAACAACTCGAGCCTAAATGGCGGAACGGGATACGATACCCTGGTCATGGTCCCCAGCGGTAATATCGGCAGCGCGAACGGTGGGCGGCTGACGCAATACCAGGTCTATACGTCCTCGCTCTCCAGCATTGAAGCGCTCTCGTTTGTCGGCAATTCGGGCGATATCAATTCGTTCGTCATGCTCGAGCAGCAGCGTGCCGCATCTGGGCTGACGACACTTGTCGGCAGCAGCGGGCGCGACCTGTTCTACGACATCGTTTTCAGCGCCGGCACCTACACGATGCCGGTGATGAACCTGCTCAACTGGAACACCAACGTCAGCGACCCGAATGCCGATTTCATCGCCCTTTATGCCAGCAGCGCCGGCGACTATGTGTTGAATGCACGGGATAATTTTGGTGCTCCGCAGGTGCTACAAGGCAATTCCGGGAACGACCTTCTCAACGGATCGAACGGGACCGACCTGCTCTACGGCAAGGGTGGAACCAACACGCTGCACGGCAATGCTGGTAGCGACTTGCTCTATGCGGAAAACACCACGTCATACGCCGGCGTCTCAACCACGCTGACCTTTGCTGGCAACCTGTTCGACGGCGGTAGCGACGACGATTCGCTGCTGGTTGGCGGGCGCGTCGATTTTCAGGGCACCCTGGTGTCGATCGAGCGGATCTACCTGCAGGCCGCCTATGCTGCAGCGCCAGGCGGAGACGGATTGGCGGCAGCCTACCTGCTGTTGTCCGGCAGTGCGGCGCTGAGCCTGGCTGCCAACACTCAGGTCAATGGTATCGGCACGGTAGTCATCAATCTCGATGCCGGCTCGACCAATCTCGACATCTCGGGCTGGGTTTCCAACCTGCCGGGAACGATCAACATCTTCGGCAATGGTGACGACGCCGTCATTCAGGTTCGCGGTACGGCAAGCGACGACACGATCCGGGCCACCAATGCGGGCGATTCGCTGTTCGGGAATGACGGCAACGATACGATTTACGCCAATGGCGGCAACGATATGATCCGTGGCGGAGCGGGCTCCGACACAATTTACGGTGGCGACGGCGACGATTTCCTGATGGGCGGGTTCACGCGCGATATCGTCCAGCCACAGTCCGGCGACCTTGGCGATTTCCTGTCTGGCGAAGCAGGCAATGACCGAATCCGTGGCGGCGATGGCGACGACACGTTGCTGGGTGGCAGCGGTGACGACAACCTGCGCGGCGATGCTGGAAACGATACGATCGACGGCGGTGAGGGTTTCGATCAGGTGGGCTACAATTTCAGTAACCAGTCCACGGGCGTTTCTCTTGACGCAAGGGCGATCCATGCCGGATCCGATATCCAAGCCATGGCCGATGGTTTCGGCGGTACGGACTTGTTGAGCAACGTTGAGTGGATCAGCCTTTCAGGATCCCTGACGGACGACATCCTTTACGGGTCGACCACGCTCGTCAACGAGCTGATCGGAAACGGCGGGAACGATCAGATAACCGGCGGCAATGCGAGCGATTTTATCGACGGCGGCGCTGGCTTTGACAACGTGTCGGGCGGTGACGGCAACGACCAGATTTTCGGCGGGGCAGACGGCGATTTCCTCGCGGGCGGTAGCGGCGACGATTACATCGATGGCGGGGACGGGTACGATTTGCTGTTCGTCGACGCAAACAGCCAGACCGGACCGACTATACTCGATTACAGCGCACTTGATGGGAGTACAGGACCGCACAGTTTCAGCGACGGCCTCGGCGGAACAGACACAGTTCTGAGCGTCGAACAGACGATTATCATCGGCGGAAGCGGCGGCGGCAACATTGTTGGCGGCAGCGGTGTTCAGAACCTCCTCAGCGGGAACGCCGGCAATTATGTGTTTACTGGCGGCAACCTGCATGACGAGATCTACACCCATTTGGGTGACGATATCGCCTATGCAGGCAATGGCGACGATCTGGTCGAAAACGACGGCGGCACCGATCACCTCTATGGCGGCGCCGGCTTCGACACCCTGCAGGTTCAGGGCGAGCAGAGCGAATATATCCTGACTTACCTTGGCCAAGGGCGCTGGCTTGTCACGCCGACCGGATCGGCAGCGTTGAAAGACGGCATAAGTTACCTCGAAGGCGTTGAGCAAGTGCGCTTCGCTGCCTGGGAAACCGGCAACAGCAGCACAGTGCAGCTTTATTCCAACGCAGCTCCGATCGCCCAAGGCCTGAGCATTAGCGGCGCCGAGGATACGGTAGTCGGCGGTCAGGTCAGCGCGACCGACATTGACCTCGATGGGCTCACCTATGCCGTGGTCAGTGGTCCCGCACACGGCACCCTGTCTTTCAACACCGTAACCGGTGTCTTCAGCTACACCCCCGATGCCAACTATTTCGGGCCAGACAGTTTCACGTTTACCGCTAACGACGGCGCGCTCGATAGCGCGGTGCAGGCCGTCAACCTGACTGTGACACCGGTCAACGATGCCGCGGTGATTGGCGGACAGACAGCGGCGACGGTGGCTGAACTGGCCGGAACGAGCGGTTCGACGCAGGCCAGCGGAGCCCTGACCGTCAGCGATATCGACAGTCCTGCCACTTTCGCCGCGCAGGCCGTCAACGGAACTTATGGCACATTGACGATCAATGCGGCCGGGGCCTGGACCTACGTCGTCAACAACGCCAATCCTACTGTAAACGCTCTCAACGTCGGGCAAAGCCTGACTGACACGGTAACAGTGCAAAGCGCCGACGGCACGACCCAGACGATCACGTTGACCATTGCCGGGGCCAACGATCCGGCCGCGTTCGGCGGGCAGATTAGCGGTTCGGTGACCGAACTGTCGGGCCTGACTGGCACGTCGCAGACCAGCGGCACGGTGACGGTCAGCGACGTCGACAGCGCAAGCGGTTTCATCGCTGGTTCGCGGTCTGGGACCTACGGCACGCTGACGATCAATGCTGCAGGGGCGTGGAGCTACGTCCTGAACAACGCCAATGCGACGGTCGACGGGCTCAGTGCCGGCCAGACACTGACAGATACGATAAACATCCAGAGCGCCGACGGCACATTGCAGGCCATTTCGATCTCAATCGCCGGAGCCAACGACCTGCGCACCGGAACCGGCGGGGCGGACACATTGACAGGTACTGCGGGCAACGACACCCTGCAGGGCCTTGGCGGGAACGATACGTTGAGCGGCGGGCTCGGCAACGACACGCTCGACGGCGGCAATGGGGTCGATACCGCGTCCTATGCTGGTCTGTTGCAAGGGGTAACGGTTAGCCTGGCCCTTGCCGGCGCCCAGAATACCAGTGGCGGCGGAAGTGATACGCTGATCTCGATCGAGAACCTGATCGGCACGGCCCAGGCCGACACGCTGACCGGTGACAACAGCGCCAATGTGCTGACCGGCGGCGACGGCGGCGATCTGCTCGATGGCGGCAACGGCAATGATACGCTCGACGGCGGCAATGGCATCGACACGGCCAGTTTCGCCTCGTCGACGTCGAAGGTTACTGTCAATCTCGGCACGGGTAGTGCCAGCGGGGCCGGAAACGACACGCTGATCGGTGTCGAGAACGTCATCGGCTCGGCCTTTGCCGACACCCTGACCGGCGGCACCGGCGTCAATGCGATCAACGGCGGGCAAGGCAATGACCGGATCAGCGGCGGCATCGGGGCCGACTTGCTGACCGGCGGCCTGGGGGCCGACACCTTCGTCTACGCAGCAGGCGAATCGACGGTGACCGCGGCCGACACGATCACCGACTTCAGTCCCACCGCTGGCGACCGGATCGACCTGTCGGCGATCGACGCGATCATTGGCGGCAAGGACAATGCCTTTAGCTTCATCGGCAGCCAGGCGTTTCACAACGTCGCCGGCGAACTGCGCTTCGATGCGTCGAACAGTGGCTATACAATCGTGCAAGGCGACACCAACGGCGACGGTCTAGCCGATCTGCAGCTCGTCCTTCAATGGGCCAGCGTGGCATCGCCGCTGACGCCAATTGCTGCAGACTTCATCTTGTAGAAACGGCTGGACGGCAGGCCGCTAAATCTTGAGCAGCGGTAAATGGGCGCAAATGGCGTTGACGAGGCATTAAGCGCAATTTCTGAGGATATGGACGTTGCTTCAATGCTCCCTCAAAATTCGAGACCTGCGCGGTATCAAAAGGCGATAATTCGGTTTTGTAAGATCGCCTTACAGACGAGCTGAGGAAATCAAAGATCGCAATTTTGAATTTGCAACGTGTCTGAACGAACGACAGCTGTTAAGCGCTTTTCGAATGCAGTTGCATGTCAGCTAAGTCAGCGATCCCGGCGCTTCCCGCTGGCCTGTTCAAGGTTGACTTTGGGCAAAAAGATGGCGGCCTCCGAGAGGAAACCGCCATTTTGAAGTCGGGGACTCTTGCCTTACTTGAGTCCATCGGGTCGCAAAAATCGCGATAGCAGGATGGCGACAGAAAACAATTGTATAGACTCGACAGGACTACACCAGACCGAGTTTGGGACACCAAAGAGGACGATCGTAAATCTCTATTGCGTCTGCACCGATGGCAGATTGCATGTGGCGTTGCAGGATTGCCCAGCGGCGGCAATGTTCGCGGATTCGGCAATCTGGCAATCACTACGGCGCATTCTCTTGATGGCCATTCCGGCCATCGGAGAAATGTCATGGGACATTCAGACCTTGACCCCGCCGTGCACGAGCGGCGCCCCTGGAACGATGGGCTAAATGTTGGGCCCAAACGCCCCCTCAAGCCTAGGGATATTTGGGCCATTCGGTTCTTTCTCGATGAACACAAGCGCATGCGAGATCGAGCGCTTTTCGATCTGGCGATCGATAGCAAGTTGCGTGGTTGCGATCTCGTGAAGCTCAAGATCGGCGACGTAACCAGCGGCGGGCAGATCCGAAATCGGGCAACGATTATCCAGCAAAAGACTGGCAGACCAGTTCAGTTCGAGATCATGACCGAGGCTCGAAGGAGCCTGGAAGCCTGGTTGCAGCGCCGAGGTGGCATGATTCTCGATTTCGTGTTCCCGAGCCGCATCGACTACATGGGCCACCTCAGCACCAGGCAATATGCACGGCTAGTTGATGAATGGGTCGAGACGATCGGTCTCGACAGGCGCGAATATGGCACGCATTCGATGCGGCGAACAAAGGCGTCATTGATTTACAAAGCGACGGGGAACCTGCGAGCTGTGCAGATCCTGCTTGGCCACACTAACATCGAGAATACCGTTAGATACCTTGGCGTGGATGTTGATGATGCGCTCACTCTGTCAGAGCGGACCGACATCTAAGAAGCTTGTCGGCCTCTGGCCTCGCTGGAGGCCGGCAATTAGCAAACGGCGTTGGAACCTGCCCGTCCGGACACGACAACATTGCGGACGCTCAGATGTCTTGCTGCTACGGAGCATTTGGCCCGGAAAAGGCAAGGGCACCCTCGCCAGCTCGTTCGCGAAGGCTGGGCAAATTCATCTAGCCTTTTAATCGATCGATGAAACAAATGCGCCGGTCGTGTGTTTGATCGCCGAGCGGAGAACCATGAAGTTATGTCGGCGTTGCTGCCAATCCTTGTCGTTGAAGACGAGGCACTGATTCGCATGGAGCTGGTGGCGATGTTGCTTGAAGGCGGCTTCACTGTCGAGGAGTGCAGTGACGGTGCCGATGCAATCGCCCAGATCGACAAGGCGTCCGACCTCCAGGGCCTGATCACCGACATCAAGCTGGGCAACGGACCCGACGGCTGGGCTGTCGCACATAACGCCCGGCGAAAGTTTCCCAACCTGCCGGTGGTTTATGTAACGGGTGACAGCGCCGGCGATTGGAGCGCAGAAGGCGTTCCTAATAGCCTGATCCTGAAGAAGCCCTACGCCGAAGCGCAATTGATGACTGCGATCGCAACCCTGTTGATCGAGGCTGTGCCGCAGCGCTCGCAAGAAAACCCAAGTACCGATTGAATGCGAGGTTCTCAGCGATCGATGCTATGATCGCCGCGTTCTGCGAGCCTTAGGCGGCGCGAAAGGCAACCGGGTATGACTTTCGCTGTGCGAGTCTCCGGTCTCCGAAGGCTTCGGCCATGGAATTTTTTACGCGTTTTGATCCTGAAAGCTCCAGCAGCCTGGGAATGGCACTGGTCGTTTCGTCAGCCACCCCGCTGCTGCTGCTCGACGAGCAGCTGGTTGTCCGGGCCGCCAGCGAGACGTTTTGCCGCACTTTCGATCTGCATATCGATGCGGTGGTCGGAACGTCGCTGTTTGCGCTAGGCAAAGGTGAATGGAACAAGCCCCAGCTGCGCACCTTGCTTGAAGCAACCGCTAACGGGCGCGCTGCGATCGATGCTTATGAGTTCGAACTGAAGCAGGCAGACAAGCCGGATCGGGCCTTGATCCTGACCGCCCATGCGCTCGACCACGTCGATAACGATGCAATGCGGCTGGTTCTCGCCATTTTGGACAACACGGCGATGCGCGATGCCCAGAATGCGGTTCGCGTCCAGGCTCAAAAGAACGATGCGTTGGTTCAAGAGAAGCAGGTCCTGCTGCAGGAACTGAATCACCGCGTCGCCAACAGCCTGCAGATCATCGCCAGCATCCTGATGCAACGCGTCAGAAGGGTTCAGTCGGAAGAAGCCCGAGCGCATCTGCGCGAAGCCCATAATCGGGTAATGTCGATTGCCACCCTGCAACGCTTGCTGGCCTCGAACGCGGCAGGGGCAGTCGCCTTGAAAGACTACCTGAACGATCTATGCGCAAGCATTGGCGCATCGATGATTGCCGACCCAGGCAGACTTACCCTGAACGTTACCTCAGACGACAGCGTCATGAGCCCGGACCAGTCGGTAAGCGTGGGGCTGATCGTGACCGAGCTGGCGATCAATGCACTCAAGCATGCATTCCCTGATGCAGCGCGACAACATTGCCGGATCGACGTGGCATTCGCCGCCAATTCTTCCGGCTGGGTCCTTACCGTGTCTGATAACGGCTGCGGGTTGCCGCATGATCATGGCGATTCCAAGCCCGGTCTGGGGACCGGGATCGTCAACGCGCTGGCTGCGCAATTGTCGGCTACCATAGTTGTCACCGACAACGGACCAGGGACCAGAGTGACGGTCTCACATGTTGCGACTATCGTTCGGCCAGCTCCTACCGAAGTGGTCTGAGAGTCCACTAACCCCCGACATTGGTGCCGTTGCAGACCGTCCGCACAGGACAACGAAGCGGACATTGCGAATTGGACTTGGCAGCCTTAGAGGCGCGCCATTCCTAAGTTCGTCATGGGGCTATAATGAAATTTCCAATCGTAGTGCTGGTGGGCGTAGCTTTGCTCGGCCCGTCACCAGCCCTTGCCCATCACACTGGCCCGACCGGCATTGGAGGAAATGGGGGAGGCCTTACTGTCCAGGGTCCCGAAACGATCGAGGCCGGCAAGGGTGCGGTGGGTTTCCAGCTTACGTATCTGCGCACCAAGCAGCGCTCTGCAACCGAGCTTGAGGACTTGGCCGCACTGGACATTCATGCCCACGATACCGACTACATCGCGACCGCGGTGATTGGCGCAGCCTACGGCGTTTCGGATCGCCTGACCCTTATTGCCGAACTGCCCTACCTTCGCCGTGCAGGTCTGCGAGAGGGTGAAGCCCTGCCAGTGTCAGGCGTCAACGACCTTGGAAATATCTCTAGCCTTGGCGACGCCAGCATACTCGCTAAATACCGCCTCGTAGGCTCTGACATTAGCGGGGCCGCGTTGATCGGCGGGATAAAGCTACCGACCGGATCAACCGATCGGATGAGCCGCGTCGGTGAACTGCTTGAGACCGAGCATCAACCGGGCAGCGGTAGTTGGGATTACTACCTCGGCGGTGCTGCCGGAACAGAAGTCGGCTGGGTAAGCATCGACGCGAGCCTACTCTATCAATTCTCTACCTCGGGTGCGCAAGCTACCCGCTTGGGAGACCGTCTGCAGGGAGGCGTGGCACTTTCGCATCGCTTCGGACCAGCCGAGCACCACCACGACCATGCTGGCGGAGCGGACAACGAAGAGCATGCGCACCAATCCTGGGATGCTTTCGCCGAAGCTACGGTTGAATGGGAGGGCCGCCAGAAGGTCGCCGGTGTCGTTGAAGAAGCAACGGGCGGCACCGCCATCTGGATGACTGCGGGTTCACGCCTCAATGCAGCCTCGGGATATTCAGTGACCGTCGCAGCAGGTGTTCCGATTTGGCAGGACATCCGGCCTTCGCATGCTGACAACAGGTATCGGTTCACGCTCTCGCTGGCCAAGGCATTCTAGCGTCCGGCTTCCCCGACCAAGCGGTCGAACTGGCTGACCTTGGGCGGACTTGAGACCAGTCATTCAGGGTTCTGAGATTTTCTGAATGAACGTCCAGTTTTGGCGGCTAGGTCCGAGCCATCGAATGGCTGCAATGTTAGCGGAACCTGAAACCACATCTCCTCATATTCCGGCGACCAACGCCGGAGAATCAGGGGCCATTTGTCTCAGCAAACCATTCGTACGTTTTGGTCCGCGGCAATCAGATCAGCCGCCCGTTCACCAATCATGATCGACGGAGCATTGGTATTACCGCTCGGAATCTCGGGCATGATGCTGGCATCGGCGACCCGCAGGTTCTTCACTCCGAACACCCGCAGTTTGGGATCGACGACACTGCCGATCCTGCAAGTGCAAGACAGATGGTAGATTGTCTGGGCAAAATGCAGGGCAAAATTCTCCAGTAGCGCGTCGCTGGGTTCCTCGCCTTCAACATAGCCGTGAATCTCGGCAAGCATCGGCGGGACGAGCCAATTTCCCAGCTTCTTTTCACCCGGCCATGCAGCGGCAATTTCTAGAGCGCGCCGCATTATCGCAACAATCACTTTCAGATCATAGGGATCACTTAAGTAGTTGAAATTGATGGCCGGCGGCACGGCTGGATCGGCGCTGGTAATAACTAGTTCGCCTTCACTGTGCGGCACGCAGTTGCTTGCCAGGAGGATGACATGTTCGGAATCGGGCGCGAGGGTTTTGGATGCGTCAGCCATCAACATGTCGAGATTAATGTTGATCCGCGTGCCAATAACATCCTCGTTGAAAGCGTGGGGTATGAAGCCAATCTGGGCGTCGTGGGTAAAGTCGTCACCCAGCCCGGTCGAAAAGAAACAGACCCCGTCGTATAACGAGGACGCCACAAGGCTGCTGCCGGTTTCATGCCATTCCGCAAGTCTGCGTTCCGCTTCGACCTTCAATTCGGCAAGCTCACCAGTGAGATGAACATCGTCCGCAGGATCGGCCGGAAGCGGACCGGCCGGCGCGCGCAGCGCATCAGGACCCATCGACATTCCAACTTCCATTCCGGTGAGCGCGATACCGGAAGCAGGGAAATGCATAGGCGCCAGCAAATGGTCCTTGAGGTGCTTCCCCACGTCGGGAAGATCGAGGTGACATTTAATACCCGCGGCTTCCAGTTCGCGGCGGGGGCCAATGCCTGAGAGCAGCAGGATATGCGGCGAGCCTACCGCGCCAGCACTGAGAATGACCTCTCGGTTTGCGCGGATCGACTGGATCGCTCCGCTGTTCTCGCGATATTCGACGCCTGACGCGGTCAAGCTGTCGCCTTCGCCTTCTAGGATGAGCCTTTGCACCTGGGCCTGGGTGATGATCGTAAGGTTCGGCCGAAGTTCGGCCTTTTCCTCCAGGTACGCATGGAAGGTACTCGAGCGCTTGCCGCGCCGTGTATTTGTCTGCACCAGTGAGGCGACCCCGCCGTGGTTATGACGGCCGGCACCATTGTAGTCCCCTTCGGGAATGCCGACCGCGCCGGCTGCCTTGACGAAGTCGCGCGAAGCCGGAATGACCGGCGAGCGAATGCCCACACCGACCGGCCCGGCATTCCCTCGCTCCTCGCGGCTAATGACTGCCTCATTGGTTTCTGAAACTTCTTCCATCCGCTTGAAGCAGGGCAGGACTTCATCATAGCTCCAGCCGTCGGCCCCGAGCCTTGCCCAATTATCGAAATCGCCGGGATGGCCGCGCACGAAGACCATGTAGTTGATGCCGGAAGACCCGCCGAGCATCTTGCCGCGTGGCACCGGCATGCGCTGGTCCTTAAAACCAAGCCCACCCTTGCCAGGATCGCCGGTGAACATCCAATCTGTCTCTGGATCCAGTTGCAGGCTCGCGCAGGCGACAGGCATTTGCTCTCGTTCGGGCGGACGATCCCCGGCTTCGACCAACGCGACACTGATGTTAGGATCTTCGGACAACCTCGCTGCAAGGGCTGCACCGGCTGACCCTCCGCCGACGATCACAAAATCGAATTCGCTTTGCATGACGTTGCCCCCCAAAGCACCGCCACAGTTTGTTTCATGTCCTCGCCAAAGAGTCACGGAGAACAGCATCAATTGCCAGCTTACCGTCATTAGCGATGGGCATCGCTAAAATGACGGACAGGTTTCGATGAGTGGGGCCCACGACTTGGAGGCCAGCTTTGTTAGCGAGAGTATCCAGTGCCCAGGCGGCAACGCAATGGCAGCTAACCCCGACTTTCACGCCGTTGCAGGCTTTCCGGATACGACAACAAAGCGGACATTGGCTAGACTGGCGGCCGAGCCATTGGATCGTTCACTCTCTTGTTGTCAGGGCATAGACTCTGCTGGATAGTGGCGCGTGGACATCGATCCGCTAAGTCATGCCGGGGGAAACCCTTTTTGTCCGCACCAGACATCTTCCTGTCCTACAACCGCGAAGATGCGGCAACGGCGAAGCGCTTTGCCGATGCGTTTGCGGCTGAGGGGCTCGCGGTGTGGTGGGATGCCACGTTGCGATCGGGCGAGGCTTATGACGAGGTCACCGAAGCGGCTTTGCGGGCAGCCAAGGCGGTGGTCGTGCTGTGGTCGCCGCGCTCGGTGGTCAGCCGCTGGGTCCGCGCGGAGGCGACGATTGCGGATCGGTGCAAGACTTTGGTCCCGGTGACGATCGAGCCCTGCGAGCGGCCGATCATGTTCGAGCTGACGCAGACGGCGGAGTTGTCGCACTGGACGGGGGATGCGGGGGACCCCGCATGGCGCGGGTTTCTTTCCGACCTGCAACGGTTCGTTGGACAAGAGCCACGCCCCCCGCAGATTGATGCACCACATACCGCCGCGCCAGCCAATGCGCAGCGAGGCCGCCCCGGGCTTGCGATTGCGCCTTTGCACTTCGCCGCCGCCGATGAGACGTTCGCGCAAGGCCTGATTGATGAAACGGCAACGATATTTTCGCGCTTCAATTATGCCCTTACCCTCCAGTGGGAACCCGCCGGTGCAAGGTACATTCTTGAAGCAACGCTTCGCCGCGCCGACCAAAGGGTTCGGCTTTCAGCAAAGCTGATCGAAACAGAGTCTGGAACACAAATCTGGGCCGAGCGGATCGATGCGGACGGTGACGATCCGTTTGCTGTGCAGGAAGAAGTGGCCAGCAAGCTGGCAAGCAAGGCGGTGCTGGCGATCGAAGCAGCCGAACGGCGCTGGGCGCTGGCGCGGCCCAACGAGGCATCTGGTGCTTACTACGGCATGATCGCGGGGCTTCAGGCGTTCAGCACTTTCTCTGCAAAATCGCATCAGCATGCACTTGATGTCATCGAGGTGGCGCTGGCTGACAATCGCGAAGACCCCTATTTGCTGACATTCGCTAGCGCCTGTTGCAGCGCGCTGCTGTTACTGCGGGTGCCGGGAGACCGGGACAAGCTGCGACTAGCATCGCAGGACTATTCAAGGCGCGCGCTGTTAACAGGTGACGACGATCCGTTGGTCCTGGGCTACCTCGCCTGGGCTGGCATCCAGTCCGGCGGCGATCTTGCAATGCTCGATGCGATGGCCGAGCGCGCCCTGTCACGCAATCCGGGTTGGTCGATGGGCTGGTCGATCAACGGCCATCTCAAGGCGGCGATGGGGCATGTCGAATCGGCCATTGCGTCATATGAAAAGGCGCTTGAGCTTGAACCGCGCGGGCCCGACAGATGGGGTTCGCTCAACATGCTCGGCTGCTGCAGAGTGCTGGCCGGCCAATACGAAGCGGCGCTGGCGCCACTGCTCGAATCCCAGCAACTCGTGCCCGGTGCCCCATACAACGCGCTGGGGTTGGTTGGCGCCTATATCCATCTTGGCCTGATGGACGAAGCCCGCGAGATGCGAAAACAGCTCGCGGCGGACGATGCTGACATCGACCTCAATCTGTTTCGAATGCCCGCCCACCAGAAATTCTTCCGCGATACGCTGGCGCAGCTGTCGGGCGAAGCCGGAGATGCCACTTGACCGCCCCCGACATCTTCCTGTCCTACAACCGCGAGGATCAGGCGGTAGCCAAGCGCTACGCCGATGCTTTCGCGGCAGAGGGGCTGAACGTCTGGTGGGATGCTGCACTGCGTTCGGGGGAGGCTTATGACGAGGTGACCGAGGCCGCCCTCCGGGCGGCTAAGGCGGTGGTGGTGCTGTGGTCGCCGCGCTCGGTGGTCAGCCGCTGGGTCCGCGCGGAGGCGACGATTGCGGATCGGTGCAAGACTTTGGTCCCGGTGACGATCGAGCCCTGCGAGCGGCCGATCATGTTCGAGCTGACGCAGACGGCGGAGTTGTCGCACTGGACGGGGGATGCGGGGGATCGGGCTTGGCTGGCGTTTCTCAATGACGTGCGCGCATTTGTCGGACGGGAAGCTGCGCCTGTGCCGATCGTCGAAGCACCCGAACCAACCCCAACAAAACCTGGCGAACGCGGCGGGGCGCCGTCGCTGGCGGTTCTGCCCTTCACCAACCGCTCCGGCCTGCCGGAAGACGAGGTGTTTGCCTTTGGCATGGTCGAGGATCTGGTCGATGCGCTGTCGAAGGGCGTGAATGTCCGGATCATTTCTAATTCCTCCACAGCGCGGTTTTGCCGCGGGGCCCTCCCTGACGTCGAGGCGATGGGACGACAGTTGGGGGTGCGCTATCTTCTCGAAGGCAATGTTCGTCGCAGCGGCAGCGATCTGAGGGTGACCGCGCAGCTGGTCGAGGCGGCGAGCGGCGAAGTGCTCTGGTCGCAGAAGTTTGATCGGCCGCTTGCCAATCTGGCAGCCTTGCAGGAGGACCTGATCGAAGAGTTGGCAGCGCATCTGGGCGCCCAGTGCTATCGCGCCGAGATGGAGCAAGCGCTCAAGAAGCCTCGCGATCTCACTGCCTGGGAATGCACCACGCGCGCGATGGCTGCGATCAGGCAATTTACCCCCGAATCGATATTCCGCGCGATCGAAGAAGCGGCCCATGCGGTTGCCATCGCACCGGACTATGGTCTGGCCCATGCCTTGCTCGCGGACACATCGTCGATGGCCTATATGTATCTCAGCCCCGACGATCCCGCAGAGGTCGCGCGGATCAGGCATCACATCGATCACGCCCTGGCCTGCGACGCTGAAAACGCCGCCGTGCTCGGCCACGTCGCTGACGCGCTCAACTATACTGGTCAGGCGGCGGAAGGGCTGCGTCGCGCTCGACGGGCGATCGCGATTAGCCCAGGGCACGGATACGCTCATTTTGTTGCTGGCATGGCTTGCGCCATGCTCGGAAAGTCCGGGGAAGCGCTGGCCCACCTAGCCAATTTTCGCCAGATCGAGCCCCACTCGCCGTATCACCAATACGCCTTTCACTGGCAAGCTACATGCTTTCAAAATTTGGGCGACTGGGCCGCGGCAGAAGAAGCCAACGATTGCTGCCTGACGCTCAATCCCGATGCCAATTATGCGACTTTCCAGAAGGCGATTATCGTCCACAAACTGGGCCGGATCGAGGAAGCGCGCCAGCTGATGATTGAAACTCGACGCCGCGAACCTGCCGGAACTCTGGCCATGTGGGAGCTACGCACGGCCCGGTTGAATGCGGCGAACGAAGCGCTGCTCGCTCACTTGCGCGCACTCTGGACCGAAACGGATGGGATGGTATGACTACCCCCGGCATTTCCCTCTCCCACAATCCCGACGGCTAGCTGGTAGCGAAGCGCCTCAAAGAGGATCTAAATCCGAAAGCCCACCCACTCTTCAATCGTGTGGCGATAGGCGTCGTTGAATGCGTAAGTGGCTAGCATTTGTAAGAGACAGAAAGCTCCTGAATGTCCCCTTACCCCAACTTTCCGGCCTTTGCGGACCGTCCGCACACGACAACATTGTGGACATTGACCATCCGACCTTTTGAAGAGTTTGAAGAACCAACTCGCGATCGCCTCTTTCCCAACAGAGGCATCGTTTCAGCGCAGTCGCAAAGATGGATCTGCGGTTCACTGCCAGCCAGTTTCCGTTTACCTGAAAATCAGTCGGTCGAGCGAAAGCGTTCCACCTCCCATTGCGATAAGCGGAAGCAGCAGACCGACCCAGCTGAGGTGCGTAGGCCAAGCATCGGGATAGACGAAAATTTCGATTACAAGGGTCATGCCAAGTAGCGCGGCGGCGGAAAGCCTAGTGAAAAATCCCAACACTAGCAGCACCGAGAACAGATGTTCAGAAACGGTCGCGGCCACCGCAGCAAACTCGGAAGGTAACGGGACGCCGGCATATTCGGTGCGAAACAGTTCGTAGGTGCTGTCGGCGATCGTGAACCAACCTTCGACCTTGGTCCGGGCCGATTGGAAGAATACCGCGGCGATCCCGCAGCGCGCCACCAGTAGGAGCAGCGCGGGCGGCAGTGAGCGGGACAACAGTACGGTGGCGTGCCGCCGCAGCGCTGTGAAGCGGCTTGTGGCAGGAACATGGAGGACGTTTGCGGTCATCGTATTGGTGTTCATGATCGGTCCTTTCAGCAATGGATTGCCGCGAATGCGCCCTGCCGGACCAGATGTCCGAAGCAGTCGCCGATCGGGCTTTCGGGAAACAGAAGGCTGGCGGCCTGCGCCGCGCCGCCGAGCCTTTCACCAAGCCGGATCCCGCCAAGCAGGCGGTGGCTGGGCGAATCCAGCGTGTGGCCGAGCGGAGTGGTCCCGGGCCGCGTGAAGAGCGCGCCGCCTGGTTTCCATTCGGGCGCAAGCTCTCCTTCGAAACCGTCGAGATGCGCTTGCAGGATCGCCATGGCCGGACTTTGCAGCCAGGCAAAGCGGGCGGCAGGATGCAGCCGCAGCTTGAGTGTGAGCAAGCGGTCGGGCTCCACCGATTCAAGCATCACAGGGGTCAGCACCGGTGCATCGGCGGCGTGCAGCGCTTCGCCGCGCAATTGCTCGCAGCGTGCGACATCGGCCAGATAGGGCAGCTCCCGCGCTATCGGCTGGACGGCCAGCCAGTCGGGAAAGCGGTCGCCATAGAGCGTCAGGATCGGCTGTTCGGGCGGATGGCTCCGGGCATAGGCCAGCGCGAGCGCCTCGAAGGCACGCTCGCCAAGGATCGCCTGGGTGACCGGGAAGTTCGCCGCCAGCGCGTCGAAGGCGCCGAGCATGACGGTATTGAGATAGATCCGCATCGGTGCGGCGGGCGCCAGCGGTTGGGCCAATCCATCGGCGAACTGGCGCTGAAAATGGGCAAGTTCAGACATGTTCTCTCTCCTTGACTTCGATCGCCGCCATTCTCCGGGCAGCTTGGTCGTGTTCGCGCAGCAATGTCGCGAAGGGCGGGACATCGCGATCCCATTCAATCAGCACCGGGCGCGGCCCGTGTGCGGAAAGGAAAGCATCGAGCAGCGCCCAGACCGGGTCGGCCACAGGGGCGCCGTGATCGTCGATCAGCAGATCGAGCTCGCAGTCGGTCGATGCGCCAGCCAGATGGATTTCGCCGACCGCGCCAGCAGGAAAATCGGCCAGGTATGCGTGGGCGTCGAAACCAAGATTTTGGGCGCTGACGTGAACGTTGTTCAGGTCGAGCAGCAGGCCGCAACCGGTGCGGTACGCGATCTCGGCAAGAAAGTCGGTCTCGCTCCAGGCGTGGCCTTCGATACCCAGGTAGTGGGACGGATTCTCGATCAGCAGACGGCGACCGAGCAGCGACTGAGCGAAGTCGATATTGCGGCACACGATGTGCAATGCTTCCCGACTGCGCGGGAAAGGCAACAGATCGGGATAGGCGCGCCCGTCCAGTGCCGACCATGCAAGATGTTCGGATAGCAAGAACGGTTCGAACCGGTCCGCCAGGCGTTTTAACTTTCTGAGGTGCGCGGTGTCGGGCAGCAGGTGTCCGGCAAGCGAGAGACCGACCCCGTGGAGCGACAGCGGCCGCACTTCGCGGGCAGCCTCAAGCATGGCCAGCCGCGCGCCGCCGTCGACCATGTAGTTTTCGGCATGGACTTCGAACCACAACCCCACCGCTGGCGAAGCTAGCGCCTCTTCGATGTGGCAGGCCTTGAGGCCCAGGCCGGCGGTGGGGTTCATGGCCGATCTCCCTGGCGGGGTGCGTCGCGCGCTTAGCGGGCCTTGGGGGTCAGCGACCCCGTGCCGGTGGGCGTGCGAATCTGAGTGCAGGTGCCCTTGGCGACATATTTCCAGGCGTTGCCCTGGTAGTCGCGGCGCGATGTCCCGGCGCAGCTGGTGCCGGCGCCGGCGGCGCAGTCGTTGTGACCGGCCTTGGCGATCCCATAGCACTTGTCCATGTTGGGCTGCGGCTTGACCGGGCCGGCATTGGCGATCCCGGCGGTGAGCACGGCGGCGAGCGCCGCGGCGGACAGGGTAGTAGCGGTCTTCATCGTTCGTTTCCTTTCGGTAGGTGCAAGGTTTGCCCCGAAGTTGGCGCCCTGCCTTGGGCGGGGGGTGCGAAAAGGCAGGGCGCCGAATGGTCCGGACGCGGGGCATTCGACCGGACCGGGATCGGGCAACCGTTCGATCAGGGCTGCTTGAACACGTCGGACGAGAGCAGGACGGCAGGCTCGGTGCCTTCATTCTGCCACCAGTGCGAAATGCCGTCGGCCTCGCGGGCGATATCGCCGGCCTTGTGGACGATCGGCACGGCGCAGCTGCTGCGGTGCTCCACGATCGTTCCGCTGACCGTGTAGATCAGCGCCGGACGCCCCTTGTGGCTGTGGATCGGGACAATCCCGCCGGGCTGGACGACCAGACGTCGGGTCCTGAGCAGCCGCCCGGCAACGCCGATCTCGCTGTTGAGATCGATCGAGCCGATCACGGTGTCGGTGACGTCCTTCGGCGTGGTCGGCGCGCCGGAAAGCGCATTGGGCATTTCCTGACCCGACATGCAGTCGCCGGCAAACGCGGGTGCGGCGAAGGGAAGTGGCGCCGCCATCGCAAGCACGGCGGCGGTGATGGTCTTGTTACGCATAGTTAGGGCTCCTTGAGCGGGCTGATTTGCAGTCTGTTGAAATCCGCGCCGACCAGGGTGCTGACCGGCCCCTTCTTTTCGCCGGGGCGCTGCACGTCCGCCAATTGCATTGCCGCATGGAAACAATGCGCCGGCGGCATGATCGCCGGGGCGCGATAACCGCCGTGCATCGAAGGGTGAACCAGAAGGCATTTCAATGCCGAGCCCCAGCACGGCATCCTTGATCCATCGCAGCAAATCCAAGGACTTCCCCAATGCTTGACACCCAGACCGATTGCCGGATGCCCCCGTGCCGCCCGCTTGGCGGGCAGGTTGCAGTCATCACCGGTTCGACCAGCGGCATCGGCCTGGGTATCGCCCGAGCGCTGGCCGAAGGCGGTGCTGCAATCGTGCTTAATGGCCTGGGCCGCGCGGACGAGATCTCGGCGACGGCTGCCGAGCTGGCGCAGCAATATGATGTTGCGGTCGATTACGACCCGGCCAATCTTCTGCTCGGCGAAAGCGCGGCCGAGATGATTGCGGCGGCGATCGAACGGCACGGCCGGATCGATATCCTGGTCAACAATGCCGGGATCCAGCACGTCAGCCCGGTCGAGGATTTTCCGATCGACCGGTGGGACGCGATCCAGGCGCTCAACCTGTCGGCCGCGTTCCATACGATTCGCGCTGCCGTGCCAGCAATGAAGGCCGCCGGGATGGGCCGGATCATGAATGTCGCATCGGCCCACGGGCTGGTCGCTTCGCCCTTCAAGAGCGCTTACGTAGCCGCCAAGCACGGCGTGCTCGGTCTGACCAAGACCGTTGCGCTCGAGGTGGCGCGCCAGGGCATCACCTGCAACGCGATCTGCCCGGGCTATGTCTGGACCCCGCTGGTCGAAGCCCAGATCGAAGACACCGCTAGGGCACGCGGTCTCGACCGCACTCGTGTGATCGAGGATGTCCTGCTCGCGGCCCAGCCCAGCAAACGCTTCGCGACGGTCGAAGAGATCGGCGCCTTGGCCGCATTTCTGGCCAGTCCGATGGCCGCGTCGATCAATGGCGCCGCCATTCCGGTCGACGGCGGCTGGACCGCCCAGTGAGAAGAGAGAGCACCATGCAAAGCACGCGCATTCCGCCGGCCGCTCCGAACCTGCCTTCGCATCTCGCAGCTGCCTGCATTTTCGCCCGGACATCGCACCGCACCGCGTCAACGACGCCGCCGCCATGCGGTGTGCTGGCCGAGCTCGCCCTGCTGCGCCAGACCCGATGATGGCTAGCGTTCCGCGCGTGGTGGTGATCGGCGCCGGGTTTGGCGGCCTCGCGGCGGTCAAGGCACTGGCCCGAGCCCCGGTCGCCATTACCCTGGTCGATCAGCGCAACCACCATCTGTTCCAGCCGCTGCTTTACCAAGTCGCAACTGCGGCGCTTTCGCCCGCCGATGTCGCGGGTCCGATCCGCTCGATCCTGCGCGACCAGGACAATGTCCATGTGGTGCTTGACCGGGTCGTGGGCATTGATCGAAGTGCCCGCGACGTGTGTCTCGCAAGCGGCAAGCGATTGACCTACGACTGGCTCATCGTCGCTACCGGCGCGCGACATTCCTATTTCGGCCGTGACGAATGGGCGCAACATGCGCCGGGCATAAAGTCGATCGAAGATGCCACTGCGGTCCGCAGCAAGGTTCTGCTCGCGCTTGAACGTGCCGAGACTGAGACGGACAAGGCGCGGCGCGATGCGCTACTGACCTTCGTGGTAATCGGCGGCGGCCCGACCGGGGTCGAAATGGCCGGTGCCATTGTCGAACTGGCGCACCGCTCGGTTAGCCGCGATTTCCGCACGATCACGCCGCATTGCTCGCGGGTCATCCTGATCAATCTGGCTTCGCGTCTGCTCCAGACCTTCCCGGAGGACCTCTCCGCGATCGCGCTTGCAAATCTGGAGAAACTCGGTGTCGAGGTTCGCCTGTCAACGCCGATCACCGCGATTGAGGCCGACCATGTCGTAGCCGGCGACGAACGTATCCCGACGCATACTGCGATCTGGGCCGCCGGCGTTCAGGCCTCACCGGCTGCGCAGTGGCTTGACGCCGCTGCCGACCCGGCCGGCCGCGTCGTCGTCGACGATGCATTGCACCCGCATGGGGATGAGCGGATCTTCGTGGTCGGCGATACCGCCTGCTGCGCCGGCCCCCAAGGCGTAGCGCTGCCGGGCACAGCCCCCGTTGCCAAGCAACAGGGGCAACACGCCGCCCGCGCTATCAGGGCCGCGGTTGCCAATCGGCCGGCGCCGCCTTTCCACTATCGCAATTTTGGCAACCTGGCGACGATCGGACGCAGCCATGCCGTGATCGATTTCGGCTGGTCGCGGGTCAGCGGGCTGCTTGCCTGGCTGATTTGGTCGACCGCCCATGTCTATTTTCTGGTCGGCTTTCGTAACCGGTTGCAGGTCGGAGCGAACCTAATCTGGAACTACCTAACCTATGCCCGGCACGCCCGGCTGATCACCGGTGCGCACGCTGCGCCCGCCGTTTCGATTTCCCAAACTCATGATCTATTCAAAGGAGAGAAACATGACCGAGCTGCATGACGAGCTTGCCGCGCGCGGACAGATCGTTCTGGTATTCCAGGGCGGCGGAGCACTGGGCGCCTACCAGGCCGGGGTTTATGAAGCGCTGCACGAAGCCGGGATCGAGCCCGACTGGGTGGTCGGCACTTCGATCGGCGCGATCAACGCGGCGCTGATCGCCGGATCGCCGCGTGGCGAGCGGGTCGCACGGCTAAGCGAATTCTGGGACCGTGTCTCCACCGGCAAGTTCATGGGCCTGCGGGTGCCCGACTGGCTTGGCCTGCCGGCCCGCAACATGGCGACGATCATGAATGGTCTGCCGGCGTTTTTCAGACCGCGGCCGATGGCCTTCGTTAATCCGTTCCTGCCGCTGGGCGGCGATGCGGCCGCCTATTACTCGGTCGATCCGCTGCGCGAGCTGCTTGGCGAATTGATCGACTTCGACCAGATCAATCGCGGCGCAATGCGGCTTTCGGTAGGTGCGGCCAAGGTGCAGAGCGCCGAAATGATTTATTTCGATAGCGAGAAAGAGGCCCTCAGCGTCGAGCATGTGTTGGCTTCCGGCGCGCTGCCTCCGGCCTTCCCCGCGGTGCGAATTGACGGCGAACTTTACTGGGATGGCGGCATCCTATCCAACACCCCGGTCGAAATCGTGTTCGACGATGAACCGCGGCAGAGCGCGACAGTCTTTGCCGTTCACCTGTGGAACCCGCACGGACCCGAACCGGATTCGATCTGGCAGGTGATGAATCGGCAGAAGGACTTGCAGTATTGCAGTCGCGCCGCGCAGAATATTAAGCGCCAGCGCCAGCTCCACCGCTTGCGCCACGTCGTGACGGAAATCGCCAAGCTGGTGCCCGATGGCGCGGCATCGGCCAATCACCTTGCCGAACTGCGCGGTTACGGCTGCGATACCCGGATGAACGTCGTGCGCCTGCTCGCCCCCTCGCTCGACAATGAGGACCATTCGAAGGACATCGACTTCAGCCCCAACGGGATCCGCCTGCGCCGCGAGGCAGGGTACCGTCACACGATCGAGGCGCTGGCGCTGGCGCCCTGGCGCAACGAGATCAACCCGCTCGACGGTCTTGTCCTGCACGAGGTCTGCGGCGGCGAAATAATCCGAACCACAGCTGCCGCGTGAACTACTGGGATGATTGACCGCACCTGTGCTAGCCATGCGGCGAAAGGGGATTTGCCATGACCCATCCCTTGGTCGCCGCGCTTGAGGACGTTTTTCAAGCCGTGCGCAACGAAAACTGGCCCCTTGGCCGACGCTTGAGGGCGATTGCCGACGAAGTCCGGATCAAGGGGCCGGATTTCGCTGCAGCCGTCGATGCGTTCGTTGCCCGACTTGAAGCGGCACAGGCCGGCGAAGGTGCGCCCAAAGTGGGCGACCGCATGCCCGAATTCACCATGCCCGATCAGGACGGGAAGTTGATCGGACTGGCCGACATCCTTGCCCGAGGGCCTGCCATCTTGGCCTTTCACCGCGGCCACTGGTGCCCCTATTGCCGGCTCAACATGGTCGGTCTTGCCGAGATCGAGAAGGACGTTGCTCCGGCGCAGATTTATGCGATTTCCGCGGAACTGGCGCGCTACACTCGCCAGCTCAGGGCCGAGGCCGGAGCCGGGTTTCCGTTCCTGACCGATCTTGACGGTGGTTTTGCGCTGTCGATCAACCTGGCGATCCTGGTCGATGAGGCGATGGCCGCCATGATTGCCGGGGCGGGATGGAACATACCCGCCTATCAAGGTGGTCAGGCCTGGATTCATCCGGTGCCGGCCATTTTCATCGTCGATACCGACGGCATCGTCCGGGTCCGCCATATCGATCCCGATTACCGGCGCAGGATGGAACTGGACGAAATCGTCGCGGGGGCAAACTCGATTGGTCCCGCGCGGCATGAGCGATGAGATCCGTCCAGATCCCAGCGACATCGTCGCGCGCCTGAGCAGACGACCGCTGGCGTTGGGTGAAAGGCTGTCGGAAATCGCCCGCGACGCGCGGACCCGCGATCCCCAGGGTAGTGCGCTGGTTGACCGTTTCGTTGCCAGGCTGGAGGCGGCACGGGCTGGCAGCGACGCACCGCAAATCGGCGAGATGTTGCCATCCTTCATTTTGCCGGACCATGACGGCAAGCTGCGTTCGTCGCAGGATCTGCTTGCGGCAGGTCCGCTGGTAGTGGTTTTCCACCGCGGTCACTGGTGTCCCTATTGCCGGATGACGATCGCGACGCTGGCCGAGGCGCAGCATCGCATCGGCCGATCGAGAGTTGTCGCGATCTCTGCCGAAACGCAACGCTTTACCCGCCGCATCCGGGCCGAGACCGGCGCGCAATTCCTGTTCCTCAGCGATATGAATGCCGACTATGCTAGCGCGATCGGGCTGGCAATCACAGTCGATCCAGCCCTGATCGAGCGGTACGAACGCGCCGGCAAGCGGATCCCCGATTTTCAAGGCAGCAAGGGTTGGATACTGCCGATTCCGGCGGTCTTCGTCATCGACCGCGACGGGGTGATACACGCCAGCCATATCGATCCGGACTATCGCCGGCGGATGGAAGTGGAGGAACTGATGCGCGCCGCGGCGGCGCTAGGCAACTAACCGCGCTTCCCAATCGGCCGAGCGCACCAAATTGAGGAGGGCCGACGCTTCACGTGACCGCGAACGACCAGCGATCGTGTAGACTGCAACCGTTCGCCGCAGGTCCAAACCGGGCCAGGGAAGGTGGCGCAGCTCGCCCGATTGAAAGGTACTGTGCGGCAGGACGGCAACCCCGAACTTAGCTTCGACCAGCGCTTCGAGATCGCGGTTGCAGCTGACCTCGTGCGCGTCATCGGTACGGATGCCGGCCTGTTCGAGCGAAGCGAGGGTCAGCTCCGATCCATCCTGCAACGAATGGACCAGCAGACGTTCCTTGCGCAGCACTTCGACCCGCAGCTCGATATCGTTGATCCGCGCCAGCTCGTGGTCTCCGGCAACCACCAGATCGAAACTTTCGCTGAACATCGGCCAGCAATCGAGCCGGTCCCAGCTTTCGCCAAGGGCGCCGCCGAAGGCCAGTTCGATTTCCCCGTTCTTGAGCCATTCGGCAATCTGCATACCGTTGCCGCGCCGGATCTGCAGTTGCAGCCCAGGGAAGGCGCGCTGCAGTTCGGCCAGGGCGCTGAGCAGCAGGGCGACGTCTAGCGTGATCGACACGCCGACCGCCAATGTCGCAAGATCACCGCTCTTGACCTTGGCGGCAAGGACTTTTGCCGTCTGCGCGCTTTCATAGCATTGGGTCAGCAGCGGCAGCATGCGGTCGCCCAGGTCGGTGAGGTGGCTGAGCCGCCCCTCGCGGCGGATAAGTTCACCGCCGAGTTCGTCCTCTAGCTGCTTGATCGCCCGGGTCAGTGCCGGCTGGGTAACATTGCATTGTTCTGCCGCACGCGTGAAATTGAGTGTCTTGGCCACGGCCAGAAAATAGCGGACTTGCTGCATTTCCATGTAATGTCGCTCCCCACCTTGCATGCGGGCCTCAAACCCGGCTTGCGCGACTCTCAAATCCGGCCTGAAACAATTTGCGCCAAACTCTGCCGACGAGCAAGCCGGCCGCAATCGTCAGCGCCATTGCCCCGATCGCCAGCCAGGCATGGGGCTGCAACCATGGCAACCCGGCGAGAATCAAATTGTCGTTGCCGCCCGGCACAAGCGCGGCGCCTAGACCCATCAGTGCCCCGCCGATCAGGCAAAACAGGGCCCGCCGTGCCGACAATTTCACGGTCCTGGCAATCTTCCGGCCGCCGATCACGGCACCGGCCAGCAAGGCGGCGAAAAGTACGATGTCGCCAAGGCTCGGCATGCTGCGCCTGTGCGCGGCTCGCCACAGCGCCTCTGTGTAGGTCCAAGGTCCAGCCAGAACGGCAAGCGCCACAAAGGCAATCCCTATTGTGATGGTGGCGTGGCGATAGTCCCAAAGCTGTCGGCGCTTCAACCCGCTCCGCTGAAGTGCCCGCAACTGGCGCAGCGAGACGATTACGCTGCCAGCAAACAGCAAAAGGAGAAGGACGGTCGCTTTTCCCGGGAGCGGGGACATCGGCATGCTCGGCAACCCATCACCGGCAAAGCGGGCATGGGTCAGGCTGCCGAGGAAATAGCCGGGCGGCGTAAAGAGATAATTGAAGTCGCGGTTTCCGATCCTGGCGATCGATCCGAACACGCAGGCATCGTTCAGCCAGGCGCCGAATCCAAGCAGCAGTCCGCCCGTCGCCACCATGAAATCGACCGGAAAGGCGGGACTGGCCTGAAAGTGCAATCCCGCGACGAGGCCGGCCATACCCAGCGCAACTACCCACAGGCAACACTCGGCCAGAGCCATCGCCCGCCCGGTGCGGCACTCGGTGACGATCTGGCTGACTGCGCCGACCATGCAGGTGCCGCCCTGCTGGATCGCGAAACCCATCAAGGCAGCAGCCAGCATGGCGACAAGAAAAGCCACAAGCTGATGGTCGGCCGGAAATCCCATGGGTATCGCCGCCATGGCTGGTCGCCGGATCTATCGCGCGGTAGAAGCCGCGGCGATAGACGCGGCAACCTCGCTGGCCATTTTCAACTGTGCGTCCTTGTCGGCGATTGTGTAGCGCTTGGCGATGAAAGCGAAGTCGGTCCAGGCGACCCACACACTGCCGTCGCTCTCTTCGACCACCAGCATCCGCACCGGCCAATCGAGCCCGGCATAGCGGTTCGCCTGGAGGAACTGGACGCCCAGGGGCGGATTACCGAACAACACCAGGGTCGACCGTCCGATCTTCAGGTCGGCCGCAGCGCCGAGCCCGGTCTGATCGATGTTGTCGAAAAAGCGGATTCCCTTGGCCTGGACATCGGCTTTCAGCCTGGCAAGAGTTTCGTCAAAGCTGTTGGCGCTCTTCACGCGGATCACACCATCGGCGTGAGCGGCGGCAATGGGCACGGGACCTTGCGTCGGAACGTCGGCCGATGCGGGTGAAACTCCACACAAGACGGCGGCTAGCACGGCAAATGACAATCGGGCGAATGAGGACATTTGAGGAGCCTTTCGAGCTGAAATTGACGTCGCTCTCTCTCCCATCACGGCAGCGTGGGCTCAAATACATATGCCGTATGATTTCGATGCCCGATGCTCATCGCCGAATGCCGAAGGGGCGCAATTCAATCGCGGAATTGCAAGGAAATTGTCCCACCTGGGATGCTGCCCGCCTACCTCATCCCCGTTTGCCGCGTGCGAATGTCTGCTTTCCGCCCCATTCGATACAATACCCCAGCCAAGCTCGAATCCTGAAAGCAGCCGAACGCTAAGCAAAGCAGCGAACTGAACCGACGGCCGCTTTCGGGTTGACATGTTAGTGACGTGAACGTCGTCTATGTTCGCGGAGTCAGCTGGTTGATCTTTGAGATTTCTAGTGAACCTATGGCTGCCGCTTTAGGAAATTCCAATCACCAGTCCTTCGACTATCCAGCGACCCAGCATCTCACCAATCTCAGGAACGGTATCAGGGCTGCCACTCGCAGCGCAAATTGCCGCAAATGTTGCGTTTCCCAATGCCAAGGCCAAGGCATCGGCTTCAAGGGGTGGCATAACGCGAAATTGGGGCTGCAAGTCTTGCCGCCAGATCAGGATGGTCGCGGGCTTCTCAAGAGCGATTTCACCGGTCCATGGCTCTGTTCGGGCGATCGCTTGCCAGATCTCCGCGCAATTTGTGGCAATTGGCTGAAGGACGGCGCTTGCGGAGATGCGCAACCGCATGTTTTCCCACTCAGCTTCGCCGAACTCGTTCGTCAGGTCCGTGAAGCGTTCAGGCGTGATCGGTTGCTCATCGTGAGACTTGAACGCCAATTGCATTTGCCATTCGAGGTTCGCGAGTTCCGCAACCTCTGGCTCGTCCGGGAACAGTTCTGCCAGCGTATCGGCAAAACCAACCCCGGCATCGTCGAGCGTCCAGCTGCGCGGCGGATGGCTGATCAGGTGGTGGATCGCGGCCCGATCGAACGCATCGTCGCCGATCCAGCTCCATACCCGCTCGTAACTCTCGCGCAGGCAGGCAACCAGTCGGGCGCGATAGGCATTGCGGTATATTCCAAACCCGCGCTCGAACGGCGAGGTGGCCGGTTTAGCAGTCTCCGCCGCGGTTTCGAGCAACCCGGCATGAAATTGCCTCTGGATCGCGAGCAGGATCATGCCGCGATCCTTATCGCCAACTGGGCTATGTTGCGCGCTTGCTGAAGTTCGGCGAGCAGTTCACCCAGCGGCGGAATGGCATCGTCACGCTCGATCATCGCGGCGAGCGGTCCGAAGCGTTGGCAGGCCTCGGCATAAAGCGCCCAGACGTCGGCACAGACAGGACGGTCGTGGGTGTCGATCAGGATTTCGCCCGGCGTGTGTCCGGCGAGGTGAACCTGGCGGACGCGGTCTGCGGGAATGCAGGCGAGGAAGGCCAGCGGATCGAACCCGTGGTTGATCGCACTGACGTAGATATTGTTGACGTCGAGCAGCAGGTAGCAGCCGGTGCGGCGGGTCATTTCTGTCAGGAATTCCCATTCGCGCAGTTCGTCTTGCGCGAAGGTCAGGTAGCTTGAGGGGTTTTCGAACAGCAGCGCCCGCCCCAGTATGTCCTGCGCCTTCGCAATATTGTCACAGACCACGTCGAGCGCTTCGGTGGTGTAGGGGAGCGGCAGGAGATCGTGGCTATTCAGTCCATCGACCCCGGTCCAGCACAGGTGATCGGACACCCACAGCGGTTCGATCCGGTCGGCCAGTGCCTTGAGACGGATCAGATATTCGCGGTTCAGCCCCTGCGCCGCGCCGATCGACAGCGAAACGCCGTGCATCGCAACCGGGTAGTGCGACCGAACCCGGTCGAGCACGGCCAGCGGCTTGCCGCCATCGACCATGAAGTTTTCCGAGATGATCTCGACGAAATCGACCGGCACGTCGCCGGTCTGAAATTCGGCATAGTGATCGCGGCGGAGGCCCAGCCCGAAGCCGGCAAAGGGAGAAATATCGGTCATGGGCTGGATCCATCGCGCGAGGAATTTGTCTGCGACCCGGCCCGGGAGGGGGAAGTCAGGCCGGGTCGCAAGCCGGTTAGCGCAGGTCGCCGATCACGCCTTTCTTGGCGAGGCAGGCGCTGGCCGCCATCGCCTTGAAGCCGTGGCCCTTGCACTCGTTCATGCCGCGGCACGAATGATCGGTAGTCGAGCAGTCGCCGGTGCCCTTGCAGCTGTTGACGCCGTAACAGTGGACGGTGTCGGCGGCCCCAAGCGCAATCCCGCTGCTGCCCTGCGGCGCGGTGGCGGCGCTGGCCAGCGAGGACAGCGCGAACATGGCGGCGGCGGAGGCGATGCTGACGCCGGTACGGATGGTGGACATGGGGTTCTCTCCGGATGGATTGGCCGAAAGTGGCGTCCGGTCATTCGGTGAGCGTGCGCTGCCGGTTACAACGCCAAGCAGGATTTTTTCGTCCATTCCGACTGTAACCGTTCACGGCACGGCGGCGAATGGGGTGCTGTCCGGCTTTGCTGCGGGACGCCGCTTTCAGGAGATTACCCATGAACCGAACTGCCCTGCCGCTTGCTTCTGCTGTCCTTGCCGCCGCGATCGCCGCCGGAATGGCCAGCGCCGCCACTGCCGCCAAACCCGCAATGGAAAAGTGCTACGGCGTTGCCAAGGCTGGCAAGAATGATTGCGCCGCCGGACCCGGCACCAGCTGCGCCGGAACCGCTACCGCCGACTATCAGGGCAATGCCTGGAAACTGGTTCCCGCCGGTACGTGCGTGAAGACCCAGACCCCGCGCGGCCCCGGCTCGCTCACCCCCAAGGTCCGCTAAGCCGTGCGTGGGGTTGTCGCCTATGATCGCGCCGTCTCTTTCGTGTCCGATCGGACCTTCGAGAGCGCCGCGCTGCTGCTGACCAGGCTCGCGCTGGCCGGGGTGTTCTGGCGCTCGGGCCGCTCCAAGGTCGTCGAAGGCACCTGGCTGACGATCAGCGACAGCACCCATTTCCTGTTCAGCACTGAATATGCCAGTGTGCCACTGCCGCCCGAGCTTGCGGTGGTACTCGCCACCGGGGCGGAGCATCTTTTTCCGGTGCTGCTGGTATTGGGCTTGGCCACGCGGCTCTCAGCCCTGGCACTGTTGGGGATGACCATCACGATCCAGGTCTTCGTCTATCCCGATGCGTGGTGGCCGGTCCATTCGCTGTGGAGCGCGCTTTGCCTGGTGCTGATCGCGCGCGGCGCGGGGCTGTTCGGGCTGGATCAACTGCTGGTCAAGGCGCACCGCCGATGATCGCCGACGACGCGACAATGGCGCGGCTGATGGTCCGCGCGCAGGCGGGTGACCGGCAGGCCTATGGCGTGCTGCTCACCGAGGCTTCGCGCTGGCTCAAGAGCTATTTCGCGCGGCGCAGTGCCCCGGCGGCAATCGACGACCTGATCCAGGAGACGCTGCTTTCGGTTCACCGCAAGCTCGCGAGTTTCGATCCGGCGCGCCCGTTCCTGCCGTGGGTCGCCGCTATCGCGCGCTACCGCTGGGTCGATCATCTGCGCCGCGTCTATCGCGCCGCCGAGGTCGAACTCGCCGACGAAATCGCGATTGACAGCGAAGAGGACGAGATTGGCGCGCGGATCAGCCTCGAGCGACTGTTCGGCCTTCTCCCGCCAGGCCAGGCCCGCGCCATCGAACTGGTCAAGATCAAGGGACACAGCGTTGCTGAAGCCGCGCGCCACTGCGGGCAGAGCGAACCACTCATCAAGACCAACATCCATCGCGGGCTCAAGAAGCTCGCTGCATTGATCGAGAAAGCCGAATGACAAAGCCCAATCCCACCGATCGCCTGATTGCGGACCTCACCGCCGAACTCGCGCCGGTCCGCGCCCTGCGCCGCCGCGACGGGCTCGCTCTGACTTTCGCCGCGATCGTGCTGACCATCGCGGTGGTGCTCACGTGGCTCGGGCTGCGCCCGGAACTGCTCGGGGGCGAGGCCTCGGGGATGTTCGTGATCGCCAACGGATTGATCCTGCTACTCGGCCTCGCGGCGGCGGCGACCGTGGTGCGGATGGGTAGCCCGCAGGTCGGCAACCGTCATGAGGGGTGGAAATGGGCACTGGCGATGGCCGCGCTGCTGCCGCTCGCCGCTTCGGTTCGCCTCGCACTGCATCCCGGCGAGCTGGGGCAGATCACGAATGGCACACAAGGACCTGACTGCATGGTCCACGCGCTGATGCTGAGCAGCTTCACCGCAATCGCGCTGATGCTGTGGCTGCGCAAGGGTGCCCCGGCCTCGCCTCGTATCGCCGGTTTGCTGGCCGGCCTCGCCGCAGGCGCACTCGGCACATTCGCTTATGGTCTCGCCTGCCCAGTGGAGACAATCTACCACCTCGGCGTGTGGCATAGCGTGCCGATCGCGATTGGTGCCTTGGTCGGGAGGTTCGGAATTGCCCGCGCGATTACCTGGTAGGCAGACCCGTTGATGAACTAACGGCGGCTTTGCGGGCGCTGTCGAGACAGGTTGAACGTCGGCTTAGTTCGCGATACCAGACACAGCACTGCGCACTTATCATGGCTCAGCCAAATGCATCAAAACCGCAGTCCAACAAGAAAGCGTGGATCGCATCATACATTTCGGGCGAGCGCGTTGAATCCTCACTCGACCCCTCCGGTACAAAAATCACCAAACCTTGCCTGCTCCTGGTCAAGAGGACTCTGTAGGAGTTCGCGACGAAGGTTTGGCGGGCAACATCATTCACCGCCTGCCACTTCGTGCCCTTGAACTGTAGCGCCTGCCATGCCCCATCCTCGCGACGAAAATTCGCGTCCCAGCATAAGCAAGTCCAGTCGAGCTCGAGCCCCTGAACATCGAACTCGGTTGCTGCGTCCTCGAGCGCATCTGATGATCTGACATCCTCGGTTGGCGCCAAGAACCACTTCGCCGGCTCGATCTTTGCTTTCACAAAGATCCCATGAGGCTTGAGCCGAACCGCGTTCGATGACGCTAGAAGGCCGCTACGTTCGTTACCGCGCCGCTGAGTGCGAAGCCATTGGCGCGCGAGGTCGAGATCGCGGGTGATAAGCAGAGGGAAGTTGTCGAGCTCGCGGCGTACGTGCTTTGCCGCATCGCTGTTGCCTGCGACGACGTGACCAACAAAATCTGACAGTCGCTCCGCGCGAAACGAGCGGATCGACGTCGCCAAGTGCAAGGCTGGTGCACCGACTTCATCTTGGATGGCACAGCTATGCTCCAGGGTTTCTGGAACGTGGACTTGCCAATGCGGGAACGATCTCTCGAGCGCGCGTAGCCACTCGTCAATGCCGGCTTCGCCTGTGTTGATCTCTTGGCCGCCACCGACCAGGCAAATGATCGCACACCAGTCATCGTGGCGGTCCATTACGCTGAGCAGGAACTCAGGCTCTGACATCGAGAAGCCTAGCTGGCCCTTCTTTTGCTGCATGAACTTCGAGGTCTGCTCGACATCCCAGGCGCGCTGGGCCTCGTCGAAGACCGCAACCTTCTCGATCGGCGCCGCAGCGGAGGAAAGTGCATCGTCACGAAAGTGATGGATGTTCTGGATGAAGGCAGCTGCGCGGCGTTCCTCTTTGGTCTTGGAAGTGGTCTGGCCAACTTCACGTGCTTTCGCGACCGCATCTAAGGCCAAGGCCTCGCGCAGGACTTCGACCAGGGGCCCATTGCCTGAGAGAAAGACTGCATGCTCATCACTGTGCGCGCGTTGCCGCGCAGTTGCGAGGTTTAAACCCGCCAGGGTCTTGCCCGACCCTGGTACGCCGGTGATGAAGCAGATAATCTTTCGCCGCTCACGCTTCGCCGTTTCGATTGCGCTCGCGACATAGTCCGCAGTGTGGGTGAGGTTCTCGGCGCCAGCTTCTGAACGAGAAATCTCCTCCACATCGTGACCGCGGTAAAGTGCCTGTGCCGCTTCAACGATCGTTGGGGTCGGGCGGTAGCGACCTGCTTCCCAGTCGAGCGGATCGAGCGCTTGGCCACCCCAGACGCGGCATACAAAGTTGATCGCGGGTGCTAATCCGGCCGTGTTGACCCGCATCGGTTTTGCCAGGCCATCCTCATCCCACTGCAGTGGCTGCTCGGTATCGTCTTGTGCATGTGTTGCCACCAAGATTGGCACGATTGGCGGCCCATGTGAGGTTTCATGAAAGTGCTTGAGGTCCAGCCCGTAGCCGTAGACTTGCTCCATACTTGAGCGATCATACTGCCGCGCACCAAGTTTGTACTCGACGACGAAAATGATCCCTGAAGCGATGACCACCAGATCAGCACGGCGGCCCATCCGTGGGATCAGGAATTCCATAAAAAAGTGAGCGCCGGGAAGGTCTGTAGCGAGTTCGCGTAAGTGCGTAATCTGGTACTCCCATGCCAACCGCTGCGCGGGCTCTAGCGCAAACGGCAGGCGTGCCGCGAGCTGACCGAGAAGCTCGTTGTCATTTGCCTGTATGACCTTGCCGGCAGAGATCGAAATGTAAGCGCGGTTCATTCCTGGTGGGTGCCTAAAGAAGAGGGACGCTTCAACTTTTTCGCTTCTCTGAGGGATCAAGACCCACCGCAAGGATGAAACCGCCTGCGTAAGGCATTACGCTGTTCTGGCCATTAGAACTCGAAATGAAAAGCCGACTTTCAGGTTCAATCCTGCTTACAAATAGCACGTCAGTGCGCTGCGCCATGAACTTGCTCGATGGATATCAGCCTTGCCAGGACCTCACGCCAAATCTTTGCAGCGGCGGCATTGCCGTCAGTGTCAAATCTATCGATCTGCATTGCGGCGTGGAGAACTGCCGAGTCCCCATGCTCCTTTTCGACCGCCAGGGCGCATGCCCAGAGTTCCTGATCGCGATCGAGTGTCACGACAATGCCCGAAAGAACGCCGTCAGAAGGGTTGTTGCCAGCGGCACCGCTCCACGGAAGAGGAGCATCACAAACTCCAGGGTATCGCGGTCAAGCTTTGTGCGCACGCTTGGCTCTTCGCATCTCTTGGGCGAGTAGGAAAGCAATGCGGTGCCAGTGGGCAGGTTTTGCGAGCCAACGAGCGGAGTGCGTGAATAAGAATTCGCGCTAGCGTGCTCGGTCACTGAACGATGGCACGGCGATATCCGGCGGCTTGGGCCTGCGCCTCCGTGCAAAACATCTCTTCTGCCCGCGTTCGATCGTAGTAGGGCATTCCGGGCAGGTGGTAGATCCATTGCCCGCGGCGGTTGCGATTGCCCTTGATGGCACACCCACCGGTCCAAGTTGGCGGCTGCGCCTTGACCATCGGCCGCGCCAGCGATTCGGGTACCGGCGCCGGGGCAGGCTCAAGTTTGGAGAGGCGGTACGCACTGGGAAGAGCGAATGTGGAGGACCAGATTCCCAACCGCGAAGCCTTGGCGCGGGTCTCGGCAGGGATGTAGGCGTCGCTGAAATCGCGGTAGGCGACAGCCCAGCCTTGTGTGACCACCGCCTCGTTGAGCTCATCTCGTCCGGCCCAGCATACTGCCAAAACCCGGCCATACTGGTCGACGCCCTGCCCCTGACATTCGATCTCCTGGCCGGCGACCAGCGCAGCGAGCTGGTCCTTGGCGCTTTTTCCGCAAGACCAAGTCTCCCCATTCCTCTTGCAGGTCTGATCGAACTCGGGCGCGTCAATCCCAAACAGACGAATCCGAGTGCCCCCGACCTCAAGAGAGTCGCCATCGACGGCGACTGCGGTGCCGCGCAGCGCCTGGGCCTGAGCGGGCTGGGTCAAGCTCAGCAGAGCAATGGCGCCTGCTGCCAGAACGACACGTGCTTCTGCGAACCAACGCAAATCTGTCGGGTACCTAATGTGCCGTGTCATTGTCCTCACCGCGCTACCCAAGATTTTGTGTGCAGCTTCGGTTAGTACTAGCCAAATCCGGGGGCGGCTGGGACCACCCCCGGAACACTATGGCGCAACTCTTAGAAGCGTCCAACTGCGCCGAACACAACCTGGTGACGGTTGGCGTCAAGCCCGGTTGCGACGCCCTGGTACTTGTACTCGCTGTACTGCGAGTAGCGGTACTCGGCACGGAACGAGATCCGGTCAGTGGCGGCAATCTCAACGCCGCCGCCAATGCGAAAACCGCTCAGATCATCGCTCTCGTCGTAGGCAAAGCCGTCATTGTCATCATAGGCGAGGTTGACCTTGGTGTTGGCATAGCCGCCCTTGACGTAGACAAGGGCCTTGTCGGATACCTTCACCCCGGCGCGGGCGCCAATGAACAGATCGAGATTGGCAGAGAGCGTGGCCTGATCGCCCAGTACAAACACATCGGTCTCGCTGGCGCGGGTCGACGCATCGCCGATTTCGCCTTCGATGCCCAGGACCACATTGCCCATGTCGATGTTGTAGCCGGCAATCGCGCCGAACGCGACGCCGTCCTTGCTGCCCGAAGTACCGGTAGTGTCTTCGTTGATGGTCACATGGTCATAACCAACATATCCGCCAAAATAGGGTCCCGCAAAATTGGACTCATCCTGTGCTAGAGCCGGCGTGGCAGCAAAGGCTGCGGCTGCAACGGCAAGAGCTGTAAGCGTCTTCATGTAATACTCCTATGTACCTCCAGTAGGTATGCGGGATGTACGTCCATCCGAAGTTCAGAAGGTGTGATGTCGATCACAGGTCGTTGCGATTGAATGCCAATTGTTTGGCATGTGTTGCGTCGCTGCCACATTACAGGCCCGTGAATCGCGATTGGACTGGCCCTGGATCATGTTCTTTGGTGCCAAAAACTGCGCCGAACCCGAAGAAGCAGCGAGGCACTGAGTACAGTCCTTGCGGTCACCGGGTCGCGATTTTCCAATCTTACAAAATCACAGTCGTTTTGAGGCTGACAGAACGGCTGGTTCTAAACAGGACAGTAGCACCCGTATACGCAAACACCAGGATCAGCAGACGAGAGAGACGCGACGAAGATCCTATCTTTGTGACGCCGCTTCCGCTTCGTCGGCCGCGTCCGCCGCGTCACGAGCAGCGTCGGCCGCATCTTCGGCTGCAGTTCGAGCGTCAGGCACTACCGAACGCCAATTTTCATCGGAAAACCGGCCAGCCGTATCGGCAGCGTCTTCTGCGGCTGATTTCGCTCTGCTAGCGGCGGACTGGGCCTCTTCAGCTTGATCGTGCGCCTCGTCCAATTGATTTCGAAGGGAAGCATTTTCGCTCTCCAGCTCTGCGATCCTGTCCTCTAGATCTTCACGAGAAGGTTGATCGCTGCTGCACCCGGTCAGGAGGAGCAGGCCCGCGACGGTCGCGGCCCACACATGACGCTTGGACACTTCAGAACTGCCGCTTCGCCTGTTGAGGATCGGCCTTCTCGCATCGGCCAGCGTAATCTCCAGCCTTCCCCGATATGCTGATTGCTCCCGTATAGCGATCAACGCGGAGCTTTGGATTGTTCATGACATTCACGGCCACAGATGCACTGATCTCGTTGTCCTTGAACTTGACGTTCTTCAGCTTGAACCAGCCGTCGTCTCCCCCATGGATCGGAGGGAGCATTGTTCGCGGCATTCTCACCCGCCCCTGGTCGCCTTCAATGAATAAGCTTACTTGGTCTTCGAAACCTTGGCTTCTTTGTCCATAGACAGTTGCACTGGCGGAGCCCGAGCCGCTGTACGTTCCAAAACTCCCGTTTGACCCCTGAAAGGTTCCTGAGGAGGTGCCATACCCATATCCGTTTGTCACAGTGACCTTGTTTGCGCTGCCTCCACCAAAGCAAATCAAGTCGAGGCGCGACGGCTGGGTCTCGACATGTGCGCTGGCGACAGGTGCCGGATCGGCAGCTGCGGCTTGGGCCTGCGCCTGAGACGTGATCCAAAAATTCGCCAGAAGTACGCATCCAGCCAAATTGACAGCTATCCGACGCATCTTTCTTCTCCCTGGATGGGCCATGACCTTGGTAGTCCTCGTCGCAAAGGCCTGCCCGCGTTTGACCAACCCAATCTGAACTAGTCTTAATCGCGCACTGATGCGAGCATGTTAAGCATAGCACCAAATTTATTGATTGCTTGAAACACGGTTTAGGAGGACGCCTTCTAATAGCTGGCACTCGGAGTGCGATTCGAAAGTGTCTCAAGGGGGAATTATTATGCGTAAGTTTCTTTTGCTCGGATTTGCCCTGGCCTCAGCGCCTGTGTCGGCAAAGCCTGTTTATGTGGCTCCGCACGTGAAGAGTGATGGGACGATTGTGCAAGGCCACTATCGGACTTCGCCAAACAACACGAAGGCAGATAATTGGTCGAGCGAGCCGAATGTCAATCCATATACCGGCCAACAGGGCACTCGCGACCCATATGCGCCGCCGACGTATTCACCTCCTACATACACGCGGCCGTCGAGCACGAGCACGTACAAGGCCCCGTGCTATTTCAATTGCCCCAAATGAAGAAGGCAATCGCAATTATGGTGCTGATCGTTGCGTTGGCACCAGCGCAAGCGAAGGCAACCGAATGCAAGGATGCCGTCGAGAGCTACAACTCTGCACTCAGTGAAGTATCATACACCCTCAAGCGGTACGCGAACTGTGTTAGCGCGAGTGCTGGCCAGGACGATTGTTCGACTGAATTTCGTCGGTTGAAATATGCGCAGGCCAACTTGGAGTCGGCGGTCATGGAGATCAGTTCATATTGCCGATCTTGACCGCGGAATGCGTCACAAGCGAGGGTGTCGGCCAGTTGCCGACGAGGCCAAAAACCCCTGTCATCTGCGCTCCGATTCGTTGACTAGGTAACTAGGATCAAAGAGTTCCTAGCGAACACGAGCGCATTTGGACGGGCGATACCTAGCAGCCAATGATCAAAATCTTGCTGCAGCTGATGAACGAATGGTCGGCATTGGCGACCAGATTTGGGCCAGCAATTGGTAGCTATGTCAGCGATCGTGGCGCTTGCCGCTGGTCTGCTCAAGGCTGCCTTAGAGCAAAAAAAATGGCGGCCTCCGAGAGGAAGCCGCCATTTGAAGTCGGGGACTCCTGCCTTGCCTGAGTCCATCGGGTCGCAAATATCGCGATAGCAGGATGGCGCCTCACGACAATTGTATAGACTCGACAAGACCGCACTAGACCGAGTTTGGGACATCAATGGGGACGATCGTAAACCTGCATTGCGTCCAAGCCGATAACGGCTTGCGGGTGTCGGGCATGATTGCCCAGCGGCGGCAATGTCGGCGATTAATCACAAAGCCCCCGAGTGCGGGGCAATCTGCACGAAGTGCGGTAGCCCGACCAGAGTCGAGGTCCTAGCGCGGATGCCGGGCAGCGAGCGCAATGCCCGCGAGGTTCTGCTGACGCTTGATCCAACGAACACGCAAAGTTGATATTTGGGCTGCTGACGTCAGGAACGCCGCGGCTTTGGGGTGGTCGGCGTTCCCGTCACGCAGAGCTTTCCTTGCTTGCTCGACCACTTCGATCGCATCGCCCACCAGGTCGATATCCGTGAAGTCCTGCGATCTCGCGACCTGCACCGCGCATAGCAGTGCCTGCCACTCCGCATCGCTGTTTGTGCCATGCCCCAGGTCGTTGAAATAGGACGTAACGCCCCGAACCACCACGGCGGCCTCGATCCTCCCGGGATTGGGCCGGCACCCTCCATCAAAGAATACCTTGAGCCTGCGGCTTGTGCGAGGAATTACCATTCAGACCATCGCTGCAGCAATACCGTGGCTTGGAAATTTCGCCATACCAACCACCACCAGTACTTTGCTGAACGATGCAGCGAGGCTCAGTGACGTTGATTGCACGAGCATTGCCTCCTTATCGACGGGAGATCAGCCCCTGTACAAGGTCAGAGCTCCAGTGATCCGATCTTTTTTGCGCAGACGCTAGCGCTGTCGCCTTGCTGAAAACGCCTTGGCTTTGGCTTCATCGAACAACACCGACACGTCGACACCCAGGGCGTTCGCGATCCGCTCGAGAACCAGAACCGAAGGGTTGCGAACCCCACGTTCAACACCGCTGATATAGCCTCGATCGATCCCGCTGTCGGTTGCAAAATCCTCCTGCGTAACTTCGCGCTCTGCACGAAGCCGCCTGACATTCCACCCGATGCGCTCGCGAATTTCCATCGCGGCGCACCCTCAAGCGATGCGACCGATAGGCCCACGACTCATAAGTCTCATTTGGCCTGCCGTCGCTGATCGATCGCGGCGGATCGGATGAATGTGAAGACTGCGGCAGCCAACTCGATGCTTGCTGACGACTGGCTTCAACACACCAACATGCCGGGACGATGGGACTGGACTTCGCTGCATAACCAAGCATGTGTCGCGCGCGCAGAGTCCGGCGAGAAGCAATTCGCGGACGGGTCATTCCGAAGCGCGCACGCAATCCCACCGTAGGAATATTGTGAGACTTATTAGTCTCATTTTACTGGACTACCCCGAGACCTTCGAGCACAGCCAACGCATGGCACGAGCACTCGGAAAACCGGTCCTGATTGACAGCGCAGGCGACCAAAGCCGGCTGGAGCGCATTTTTCTAGGCAGCGGCAATCACAGCGAGAAATGGCTGCAGGCACTGATCCAGGCGCACCCGGACATTCTGCCGATAACGGAGATCGAACCCGGGTTCGGGACGCTGGTCCCCGCGGCCCGCGAAGTGCCCTGCGGCCACGGTTTCATTGATAACCTCTACCTCACGCCTTCAGGCGACATCGTGTTCGTCGAGACCAAGCTGTGGCGCAACAGCGAGATCCGCCGGGAAGTGGTGGCACAGACGCTCGATTACATCTCGGCCTTGACCTCGATGTCGTTCGAGGACTTTCAACTCGCGGTCTCCCAAGGGGAGAACGCACCCAAGCGCCTGTATGACCTCGTCTCGGACCTGCCAGATGCCCTTGCTGAAGCCGAGTTCATCGATGCCGTGGCATCGAACCTGCGCCGCGGGCGAATGCTGGCCATGGTACTGGGCGACGGGATCCGCTCAGAGACCGAGACGCTTGCGAGGCTCCTGCAAAGCCATGCCGGCGCGCACTTCACCTTTGCTCTGGTCGAAGTCGCCACCTGGCGGACTGAGACCGGTGCCATTCTTGCCATCCCGAGTACCCTGGCAAAGACCGTAATGATCGAACGCGGGATCGTGCGCCTCGAAGGTGCGGGCGTCCGGGTCGATCCGGTACCAGCCCGCGCCAAACCACGCGCCCAGTCACTATCCATGGGCGACTTCATGGCCGGCATGGCCAAACTTGATGCTGCGCTACCCCAGGCGATTTACGCGCTGATCGACGCGCTTGAACCGATCGGGGTCTATGCCGAACTGAAAGCTAGTCTCAGCTTCAAATTTGATCACCCTGATCTCAACCGGACGGCAAGTTTCGGTTACATCGACAAGCAGGGCAGGTTCTGGACCAACCCCACGTCTCTTAACCTGCCGGAGCGCGTCTGGCGGCCCTACCTCGAAACTCTCGCCGTCTTGGTTGGCGGATATGTCGTGGATCAACCCACCGGGCCCTTCGTGGCGATCAGTAGCCGGTCGGCGCCCCGTATCAACGACCTCCTTCCCCAGCACCGAGAAGCACTGGTTGAGGCCATCGAGAAAGCGGTGCGCGACATCAATGAGGGGAGCGAAGCTTGAGCGATTCCGAAATCATGGAGCTCGACTTCTGGCTGGAGCGCTCGCGCTGGTTCGGCATGACCATGTATCCTGGATATGACGGAGGTCCCTATCATTCGCCGATCCAGCGGACGGGCTTCCAGCTGCTTGATGACCGGATCTTCTGCCTCGATTTCATCAATCTAGCCTATGCGCATGGGGTGCAGGAATTCAGCGTGGATTTCGAGGTGCTGCGCGGCACGATGGAATATCAGATTTGCATCGCTGCCAAGCAGCTGGACCGGGCCTATGTCTTTGTTCCCCTGACAGCGAGCTGGATCGCGACCTACTTCTCCGAGCATGCCCACCAACGCCTGTTCGACGAGCAAGGCGTGCCCATTTGCGAGGCCCTGCTCAGGCTTCGAGGCTACTGACTCGCGTTTGTCATCAGAACCCCATCCCAACTCAAGGAATAGTTCGCACCTGGGCTGGAAACACGAAAGCTGCGTCTCGACTTCGCTTCGCCTTCGAGCATGTCTGCAGATATGAAGAGCGATAGCCTTGGCACTGACGAGCAAGCTGATCTGGTACAACAGCTTATCCTGGAAGCAGGGCGGATCATGGAAAATGTCTCTCCCGATCTTGCCATGCGCCTCCCTGCAAACAGCCTGGACCGCGAGAAGGCGCTCGTTGGATTTTGCCAGATAGCAGATGCCATCCACAAACTAGCGACTGCGGGTCTGGCTTTGAGCAAGTTGGAGGACCTGCAGACATTGCCGGGTTGAACGGCTTCCGGCCTCAGTCCAACCGAGGCGCTCTCGCGCCTCGACCTCCCGCGGTGCGAAATACACTTGCATGTCCGACCTGCCTATGATCCATTCATCAGACATTGACCTGGAATTGCGCGTCGTCCCAATAGACCTCTAGTTCATGAGGCTAGGTCTTGCATCCCACCGCGGAGGCAGGACTGAGTGTGACGCCCATCCTCCTCTGCCTCGGTACGGCATGGAGGAAGGTTATGAATTCCAAAATCGCAAAAAGGTCTGCGCTTCCAGGCAAGCTCAAGCCGCAGTTGCAGGCGAAGTCGCAATCGCGCCGAAAGGATGCGGCTGACAAAACTCAGGTCGCTGCGGCAGTGTCCCGTCCGGGTCGAAATGACCTGCAGCCGCATCTCGAAGCAGTCTGGAGACCCATCGAGTCGCTAAAGCCGGCGCCAGGCCGCGCGCGCAAAACGACACCCGAACAACTAGAACGCGTGGTCACGTCGATTCAGCAGTTCGGCATGGTGGTCGAAATCCTGATCGACAAGGAGGACCGGATCGTCGCCGGACACATTCTGTGGGAAGCGTGCCGATTGCTGGGCGCCGAGAAAATCGCGTGCAAAATTGTCGATCACCTGGATGAGAATGAATTGAAGGCGCTGTCTCTCGCACTCAACCGAATTGCGGAGACGGGCACCTGGGATTTTGACCTCCTTCGCGACAGCATGATCGAGATCGAAGCTGCGGGCATCGAGATCACCTCGACTGGCTTCACTCTCAACGAGGTCGATCAGATAACCCTTGCGCCTGCCATTCCTGACCAGGAGGGCGAGGAGGTTGAAGACGACGATCGGAGTGACGAACCGATCACTTCGCGGCTTGGCGATCTTTATGAACTGGGTGATCACCGCTTGCTTTGCGGCGACGCTCTGGATGAGGCGTCCTATAGACTGGTCCTGGCTATGGGGCGCGCTCAATGCGCGGTTAGCGACCCGCCCTACAATTGCAGGATTGCCGGCTTCGTAAGCGGTCTTGGCCAGAACAAGCACGACGAATTTGTTATGGCCAGCGGCGAAATGGACGGCGGCCAGTTTACCGGCTTTCTCAAGACCTACCTGCAGCATTGCGCCACATTCACGTCTCTAGGCGCAATCATATTCGCGTGCATGGATTGGCGCCAGATCGAGAAATTGCTCGTCGCCGGATCCGAGGTTGGTCTGACCCGCAACAACATCGTGGTTTGGAACAAAGGATCAGGGGGCATGGGAAGCCTCTATCGCTCGGCCCACGAGTTTATTGCGGTTTTCTGCAACGGAAGCACGCCGGCAACCAACGCGGTCGAGCTGGGTCGCCATGGCCGTGATCGCACCAACGTCTTTAGCTATCCAGGTGCCAACAGGCGGGGCTCGTCAGCCAGCGCAGCGCTCGCAGACCATCCAACGCCCAAACCTGTCGAGATGGTCGTCGACATGCTGCTCGACGTGACCAAACGCGGCGATGTCGTGTTGGATCCGTTCTCCGGCTCGGGGACCACGCTGATCGCCGCAGAACATTGCCGCCGGAACGCGTGCGCGATCGAGCTCGATCCCAAATACGTCGATCGCTCTATTCGCCGGTGGGAAGCCCTCACCGGCCGGGAGGCGATCCACACGGAGAGCGGCATGACCTTTTCAGAGCTGATGGCCGCCCGCAGCGGGCAGAATGACGCCGATCATGCAAATCCCGGCGATCTATGATTTTGGGCGGTGCAAACGGGGCTGAGCAATGAGCACGAAACCGGATGACGAGAAGTCCTCCAAGTGGGGCAAGGGCAAGACCGATCCCGAAAGTTGGTGGAAGAAGGGCGGGAAATCGCCCAATCCAAATGGACGGCCCAAGGGGTCAAAGAACCAGAAGACGCTGTGGCGTGAGGCCAGCGAGGTCAAAATCTCCGTGACCATGGATGGCCAGAAGAAGGAAATGGCGAAGAAAGAGCTCGGATACCACCAGATTGCCTCAAAGGCCGCCGCCGGCGATCTCAAGGCTATTTCAATGCAGCTGCATCTCGACGAGAAATTCGATTCCGGCGAGTCCACTCCCCCCACTCAAGAAGAGTCGGCAGCCGACTTCCAGACACTCGATGAGTGGGTAAAGCTGCGCGAATTGTTTAAGGTCTTCAAGATGGGGGACGATGTCGATGGCTGACGCTCTTGAGCTGCGCCGCATTGTTGATCACCTCTGCCGAACGGACTTCTTCGCCTTCGCGTTGCGAGCATTTCCGGTAATTGAACCCGGCAAGCTCGACATGGCGCCGCATATTGCAATCATCTCGCGGCTGCTGATGAAAATGTTCGAGGGGGATGTGCATCGAGCGCTGATTTGTATCCCCCCTCGCTATCTGAAGACGTACCTGATTTCCATTTGCTACCCCGCCTGGCTGTTGGGCCGCAATCCAAAGGCAAGGATCATGTGCGCATCCTACGGGATGGACCTTGCCGAGAAGTTCAGCGCCGACACGCTCAGGCTCATGCGGTCCAGTTTCTACCGCAGGGTCTTTCCCAACACCCACCTCGATCCCAAGAAGCAGAACAAGGTCGAATTCGGAACAACGGCTGGAGGCTATCGCCTCGCAACGTCGACATCAGGAATCATGACCGGGCGAGGCGCCGATGTCATCATAATCGACGATCCACTCAAGGCAGCCGAAGCCCATTCGCCGACCGCGCGAAACAGCTGCCTTGAATGGTTCCAGTCGACCGTCCACACCCGCTTCGATCAACCCAAAAAGGGCAAGGTCATTGTTGTCGCGCAGCGCCTTCACGCGGAGGATCTGCCCGGACACATAATCGAGACCGGGGGATGGGAGCAGCTCATCCTTCCAGCGATCAATCCCAGGAAACAAAGTTACGAGGTGCTGAAAGGCGTTCAGCGAGGCGATTTTCATGCTGGCCGCATTCTTCAACCAACCCGGCACGACCGCGATGATCTCGCAAGATTGAAGATCGCGATGGGCGAGTTCGATTTTGAAGCGCAGTTCAACCAATGCCCGCTTCCCCCTGGCGGCGCGATAATCCGGGAAGCCTGGGTCAAGCGATACAACAGCGTGCCCAAACCATCACAAACCCAGGCCATTATCCAGAGCTGGGATACTGCCTACGAAGGTGATGAGAACAATTCGTGGAGCGTTTGCACAACATGGGCAAAATGCCCCGATGGCTTCTTCCTGCTCGACGTCTGGCGCGATCGGCCGGCGTTTCCCGATCTTTGTAAGGCAGTTTATGCTTTGAAAGCAAAATGGAATGCGAAGATGGTGATCGTCGAAAAGAAGGCAAGCGGCATAAGCCTGATTGAAACGATCCGGAACGTCGAAAGCCAGCGATGGCTGATGTTCCTTTCGCCCGAAAAAGGCAAAGTCGAGCGCACACAGCAGCAAAGCCTGAAGTTCGAGCAAGGCAAGGTCTGGCTACCGAAGTCAGCGGACTGGTTGGCGAGTTTCGAGGCCGAGCTGTTCGCATTTCCACATGGCAAATTTGATGATCAGGTGGACTCGGCCGTTCAACTCCTGGCAGCCTCAGATTACGCGAAATTCAAGGAAATGTTGCGCTTCCTCAGCTGATTTCACACCCTTGGTTTGCTGAGTTGAAACGCGCGACCTGGCCGTCATCTCTCGACGTCCAACACCATGCTCGGTCGATTGGCCGCACGCATCTGCGTGCGCCTGGCAGCCTCTTCAGATGCCCCGATCAGGACCAGTCTATCCTAATTTTCCCTGTTTTGAGGTCCATCGCCGATAAAGAATATTGTGTGATTAGAGCTATTTGACATGGACCGTTGCGTCGCTTTCCGTGTATTTTTTGGGCTTTTCCGTGTTATTTGGGCCTGAACAGGGAAAGCAAGCGAACCGTACCGAGTCCAATCGAGGCAGAGAATGAGGGCACAGATTGCCGCAATCTGGCTCGGAAATTTGCTCTCTGAGGTACGGTTCGACTGCATCTGCGCGCGGAACCGCGCCGTTTCGGACGCTCAGATTGCCTTGTCAGGGAATACGCGAGACTAAATGGCGGAGAGGGTGGGATTCGAACCCACGGTACGGTTACCCGTACACCGCATTTCGAGTGCGGCGCATTCGACCTCTCTGCCACCTCTCCGCGAGATTGCCGCTGCGCGGGCCAAGGCCCGTGGGGTCGAAGAAGCGGGCGGTTAGCCGATGCGGCTGCACTTGCCAAGCCCTTCCCGGGCCTTTTTCGGGGATCGCGCGACACGCAGCGTTGTTTCGCGGGGAAGCTAGCCCTATATTGTCCGATATGGACCGCGCTACCTTCTTCTCGCCCCAGGCCGGACGGAACATCGACGCGCCGCTCAAGATGCGCGCGCGGTTCGGCATTGGCGATGTCGTGCGACACCGGATGTTCGATTTCCGCGGCGTCGTCTTCGATATCGACCCGGTCTTCGCCAACAGCGAAGAATGGTACGAATCGATCCCAGCCGAAGTGCGCCCCCATCGTGAACAGCCGTTTTACCACCTGCTCGCCGAAAACGGCGATAACAGCTATGTCGCCTACGTCAGCCAGCAGAACCTGCTGTCAGACGGCGATGGCGGTCCGGTTGACCATCCTTCGCTTGCCGAACTGTTCGAGGATTTCAAGAACGGGCGTTACCGTCTGCGCCGCTCGATGACGCATTGATGTTTTGTCCGGCTGGCGCCGGAAGCAACACCGGCCCGCTCCCCCGGCCCGACCACCCATAGGGTACCATAAACGGGTGGTCGGGCCGGGGGAGCGGGCCGGTGCTGCGTCAAGCCGTCAGGCTTGCAAACAAAGCCTAGCTCTTCAGCTTCCAGCCGCTGCGCAGCAGCAAGTACAGCGCACCGCACAGCACGACGTTCAGCAATCCCAGATAGAGCGCCCCGTTGAACACGGCGGCGTTGGTCGCGCCGATATCGCTTTGCCCCAGGAAGCCATAGCGGAACCCGCTGATCACATAGAAGAACGGATTGACCCGGCTGATGGCCTGGAATGCCGGATGCAGGTTGTGGATCACGTAGAACGTGCCCGACAGCATGGTCAGCGGGGTGATCACGAAATTGGTGATCAGCGCCGCGTGATCGAACTTTTCCGCCCACAGCGATGTGACCAGCCCGACCACCGATAGCAGGATCGAGCCCATCAGCCCGAACCAGACGATCGCCCAGGGGTGCCGCGCGGTCAGCGTGACGCCCGGCCAGAATGCCATGGCCAGGCTTATCGCCAGCCCGACCAGCACCGCCCGCGTCACCGCCGCGCCGATCAGGCCCAGCATCAACTCGCCTTCGGACAGCGGCGGCATCAGGTAGTCGACGATCGTCCCCTGGATCTTGCCGGCAAGGAAATTGAAGCTGGTATTGGCGAATGCGTTGTTGATCATCCCCATCACGATCAGCCCGGGCGCAATGAAGCTGGCGAAGGGCACGCCCAGCACCTGGCGCCCGCCCTGCCCCATGGCGACGGTGAAAATCATCAGGTAAAGCAGTGTCGTCACCGCCGGGGCCCAGATGGTTTGGGTCTGGACCTTGAAAAAGCGGCGCACTTCCTTCATATAGAGGGTCCACAACCCCATCCGGTTGACCCGGTGGATCGTGGGCACTCCCTGGGCCGGAAACGCTGCACGCCCCTTGCTCCTTGCGGGCAGTGGGTCTTGAGCGCTGACGTTTGCAGGAATAGGGTGTTCGGCCATACCGCGGCGACTATCCGCACGCCGCGGACAAGGCAAGTTTGCGGACACACAAAACGGCTCCTATCGTGGGAGCGACAAAGGATTTGGCAACGGCATGAGCTGGACCGACGAACGCATCGAAAAGCTGACCAAGATGTGGGAAGGCGGCGCAACGGCCAGCCAGATCGCCGACGAACTGGGCGGAGTCAGCCGCAATGCCGTAATCGGCAAGGCCCACCGTCTTGGCCTGAAGGCACGCCCCAGCCCGGTGAAGCCCAACGACAAGGACAGCGCCCCGGCTGCGCCCTCGGCTGCCAAGGTGGCCAAGACCGAGGCACCGCCGCGCGCCGCCCCTCCCCCCCGTCCGGCACCGGCTGCACCGGCCGCGCCGCGTCCCGCCGCCGCAGCGCCGGCTGCTGCGGCACCAACCACTCCTTCGGGAACGCCGCAGCCACGCATCGTCTCGGTTGGCCCGGGCGGATTCCTGCGTCAGGGCCCCGGTGATCAGCAGGCACCTATCCCGCCGGCACCGCCGCGCCGCCTTGTTCCGGCCAAGCCTAGCCCGGAAATGGCCGAAAAGACCAGCCTGCTCGAGCTGAACGACCGGATCTGCCGCTGGCCGATGGGTCACCCGGGTGAACCCGATTTCCACTTCTGCGGCGTCGCGGTGAACCCAGGGTTCCCCTATTGCGTCGAGCACTGCGGCCGCGCCTATCAGGCACAGCTGCCGCGCGGTCATCGCCGTCCCCCGCCCCCGTTGCCGTTTGGCGGTCCGCGGGTGCGCTGATACCGAAATCCGGGGCCGCCAGCGCGCGGGCCCCGGCTTAAGCTCTGCATTGCCATGCCGTTAACCATGGCATGACCGTGCACAATCAATCACAATTTCGTTCGGCCGGCCTGCTCGGCTGGCTTGGCCTGGGCCAGCGTCCGAGCGCGGACGCCGCGGACGAGGAGGCTTCGCCGCCCGATCGCCGCGCGGCGGGCCGGATGCGGCAGTTCGACGAGATCGCCTCGTTCCTAGCCTACCACCAGCTCGAGATCAGCGTGCGTTCGCTGACGATCGTGTTCCAGTACCTGTCGGGCGAAGAACCGCACCTGGTCCGCCTGATCGACGGCCGCATGCAGCAACGCCTGCCCCTGACGCTCGACTGGCTCGACGCGGCGCTCGACGCGGTCGGCCACGGCAGCGAGGTGGCGCAGATGGCCAAACTGATGGAGCGGCTGGAAAGCAGCATCGACGAGTTCGGCAAGACCAGCCGCGATGCGCACCGCGCCACGAGCGATTACAATTCCGCACTTGAGGCCCACGTGACCGAGCTTGAGCAGGTAACCAAGGCCGGCGACGTGATCAGCGACCTGGCGACGATCGCCAAGGTCATGCTGAACCGCACCCGCGACATCGAAAAGCAGATGCTACGCAGCGAGGCCCAGACCCGCGCCTTGCGCAAGCGGCTGGAGGAAGCCCGGCGCAGCGCTGACGAGGATCATCTGACCGGCCTGCCCAACCGGCGCGCCTTCGAAGCACGCTTTGAAGAGGAATACCGCGCGGCATTCGCCGCAGCCGAACCGATGTCACTGGCGTTCTGCGACATCGATCACTTCAAGAAGGTCAACGATCTGCATGGTCACGAGGCCGGGGACCGTGTGCTCAAGCTGGTAGCCGACAGCCTGGCCCGGCTAACCGATGACAACTGTCACGTTGCCCGCCACGGCGGCGAAGAGTTCGTCATGCTGTTTCGCGGAACGAAACTGACCGAGGCATTCGAACGGCTCGAAGCCTTGCGCGAACAGCTTGCCGATCGCCGCCTGGTCAATCGCGCCACCGAAATGCCGTTCGGACAGATCACCTTCTCCGCCGGGATCGCCGATGTCTTTGCCTATCCCGATCGCCGCAGTGCCCTGAAAGCGGCCGACGAGGCTTTGTACCGGGCCAAGCAGGAAGGCCGCAACCGCATCGTCGCTGCCTCGGTCGAGGACGGCAAGTGCGCGGCCTAGCGGGCGAGCAGGAACACTACATAGCCGCGGAACAAGGGATCGCGGCGCAGCGCGGCCGGTTCGCGCCATTCGCCGCCTTCGACCAGGGCGACCTTGTGCGGCACCGGGACGCGGGCGAGCCGATCGAGGTAGCGGGCATAGCCGGGGATCGTGCTGCGGCCCTGATAGCTTTGCACCACGACCTCATCGACCACGCCTTTGAGCGATGCCAGCGCCGCCGGATCGGCATTGGCGCTCCAGTCCATCAGACCGGTGACGGAAAGCCGCCAGGCGGGCGGCAGGCGCTGGCGCAGGGCGGCCAGAAATGCCGCGTAGCGATCCAGACCCCTAGTCGAAGCATCGAAGTCGATCTGCAATCCAGCCACACGGTTGCCCGCTTCACGCCACCGCGCGAGATCGGCGATGATCCGCGCCTCGACCGGCGGCGGCCAGTCCAGCGTCTGGCTGCGCACGACCAGCCAGACCTCGTGCTGCGGCGCACGGGGCACTGCGCGCAGCGCAATGTAGCGGCCATCGCGGCGCACTTCTCCGGCCAGCAGATAGACGGTTTCAGCGCTTTGCAGCGCCGCCGGGGCGCGTACTCCGGCCCACAGGTAGAACGCGGTGTAATCTTCGGCCCGGACGCGCTCGGGCGCGGCCGCCCGGCAGGCGGACAGCAGCACGAGGATCAGAAGCAGCGCAGCGCGGTTCACCAGTAATAGCGCAGCTTCTTGGCCCATGCGCTGGCCGGATATTCGCGCTTGAGCTGGTCGTACCACGCCTTGCGCTGGGCCTTGGGCGCTTCTGCACCGCATTCGCTGACCCCGCTGGGGGCATAGCACATGACCGCGCGGTATAGGGCATAGGCCTTGTCATCGGCGCGTGCTGCCGGGCTGGCGATGACCTTCGTGTAGAAGTCGGCCCGCGCCAGCTGCTTGCCGACAAAGCCCTTGGTGAAGCCGCCAAGCTCATCTTTGGCCGGGCCGAAATCGGGATAGCCGGTATCGCCGATCCCGTGGAGACGGAAGAAATCGCCCAGGCACAGCAGCGCTGCATTGTCCTGCGGGTTGGCGGCCAGTGCGCGGGCGCTGACTGCAATCGACGCGCAGGGGTAGGCACCGTCGCCGAACGGACCCTTGCTGAAGATCTTCGCACTGGGCATTTCGCCGCTCAGCGGCAGGGCGGTATCGGCGGCAAATACGGCAAACTGCCCGCGAGAAAGCTCGCCAGACAGCAGATTGTACAGCGCCTTGTCCCGCTCGTCGGACTTGATTGCGCGGTCCTGGGCGACGCGGCGCAGCAATGCCGGCGCCGCCGAATTATCGAGCAGCAGCGCGCGCAGCGTCGGGTCGGTGACGGGTGAGCCCGGTGCGAACACCGCATCGACGCGGCCGCTGCGTTCCCAGCTCATCGCCAGTCCGAGCTCGACCAGCGGGCGCTGCCACAGCCCCGTGCTGCCACCCAGCAGCTCCTGCCAAAAGCCGGCCTCATTGCGGTCCTTCAGCGCCGCCAGCGCCATGCCGCGCAGAACCTGCCGGCTGAATTCCAGGTTGGAAAAGGACGGCCGCTTTGCCTCATCCGGGATCAGTTGCAGCACGCGGGCGTAGTCGCGCGCGACATAGAACGCCTGGCTGGCCTGGAGATAGCCGAACAGACGCGGCGCCCCGGCAAAGCGCGGCGCTTGGGCTTCAAGCGCGGCAGCGGTCAATTCGCTGCCACCGTCACGCAGCGCGATGAGATCCTGTGTTGCCAGCAGCAGCGCGCCCTGGGAGGTCGCGGCAGCGGATTCCGGATTGAACAGGAACTTTGTATCGACCTCCTCGACCAGCAGCGCTGCCGCCTCCTGTTGCGGCGAGACTGCATCGGTCATCCGCGCATAGGTTGCGGCTAGTGCCTGATAGTCGCCCGCCAGCCACAGCCCGCGGCGCAGCAGGCCCTGCGCTGATGCGGCATAGCGGCCCTGCGGCCAGGCTTTGAGATAGCCCGCCAGCGCCTCCAGCCCGCGCTTGACCGCCGCGCGGTCCACCTTCGCGCCGCCGGCATAGCTACCGTATTCATCGAAGGCCGGGGCCTGGGCCGCGGCGAACTCGACCCGGATCGTCAGATAAGCCGCCGTTTCGCGCAGCCACGGATCATTGGCCCGGGCAAGTCCGGCAAAGCCCGAACGCGCTACATCGAAACGCTCGCCATAAAAAGCGTCGGCGGCTTGCAGATAGGCCAGAAAATCGCGTCCCGCCGCGCTGCTCACCGTTGGCCACTGGCCAAAGCTGGGCAAGGGTCCCAGCTTGGCGGCATCGCCATAGCGGCGTTCCCATGACACGCTTTGCTTGCAGGCGTCCTGGGCCGCGCCGCGCGCGGTCAGCAGCGCGTCACGTTCGGCAGGTGGCAAGGCCCGGTTGGCCTGCATCGCTGCGCTCAGCGCCGCGCTGCCAGCGGCAAAGCCGGCGCAGCGCGATCCGGCATAGTCCTGCCCGGTGGCGGCCGTTTCCTCATCGGCCTTGGGAAACAGCGCCTGGCGGTACATCCGCCAATCGACAAAGACCTGGCCGAGATTGTTGTAGTCCGATCCGGCGTCGGGATAGGTCAGCCCCGCGGTGGACCGTCCGCCGCGATCGGCCAGCATCTGCATCAGGTTGAGCCGACTGTCATTGCCGGGTGCAAGCATTGCCCGGCCGCGGCAGCTATAGCTTTTGCCGACCAGACTGAACCCGCCCTCGCAGCCGCCATCCGCGCAGGCGAACGCAGCGGTTGCGGCCAATACCGCGATCACGCTTGCACCTTTGGCCAGCCACCGCGCTTTCATCCCCGCCTCCACCTGTGCCGCTGCAACGATCTGAAAATCGGTCAGCTTCGCAGTCGAGGCAAGCGAAATCGCGCGCTGCTGCGCGGCCGATTGGCCATGGAAAAAGGGCCGCGCTTGCGCACGGCCCTTTTCCGTTCGTCAGATCGGTGTGGCTCAGTCGTCGGACTTGAGGAACGCCGGGATGTGATCGGGAGCCGGACCATCGTCGCGGTCGCGGCGGGGACCACGGTCACCACCTTCACGACGCGGGCCGCGATCGCCACCATCACGGCGCGGACCACGGTCACGGTCGCCGCCGCCCGAACGCGGACCACGGCGGTCGCCGCGATCGCCGCCGGGACGATCACCGCGCGGTTCGCGCGGCGGGCGGGTGTCTTCCAGCGCTTCGCCGGTTTCCTGATCGACGACGCGCATCGACAGGCGAACCTTGCCGCGCGGATCGATCTCGAGCACCTTGACCTTCACGGCCTGGCCTTCGGAGACGACATCGGTCGGCTTCTCGACGCGCTCGTTGCGCATTTCCGAAACGTGGACCAGGCCGTCCTTGCCGCCCATGAAGTTCACGAAGGCGCCGAAATCGACGATGGTTACGACCTTGCCGTCATAGACCTTGCCGACTTCCGGTTCCTCGACGATGCCCAGGATCCAGTTCTTGGCAGCTTCGATCTGCGAGAGATCCGACGAGCTGATCTTGATCAGGCCTTCGTCGTCGATGTCGACCTTGGCACCGGTTTCGGCAACGATCTCGCGGATCACCTTGCCGCCGGTACCGATCACTTCGCGGATCTTCGACTTGTCGATCTGGATCGTCTCGATGCGCGGCGCATGGGCCGACAGTTCGGTGCGGGCAGTACCCAGCGCCTTGGTCATTTCACCCAGGATGTGCGCGCGGCCTTCCTTGGCCTGGTTGAGCGCGGCCGAGAAGATTTCCTTGGTGATCCCGGCAACCTTGATGTCCATCTGCATCGTGGTGATGCCTTCGGAGGTGCCGGCCACCTTGAAGTCCATGTCGCCCAGGTGATCTTCGTCACCCAGGATGTCGGACAGCACGGTGAATTCGTCACCTTCCAGGATCAGGCCCATCGCGATGCCCGAGACCGGGCGCTTGATCGGCACGCCGGCGTCCATCATCGACAGCGCGCCGCCGCAGACGGTGGCCATCGAGGACGAGCCGTTGGACTCGGTGATGTCCGAGACCACGCGGATCGTGTAGGGGAACTCTTCCTTGCTAGGCAGCACCGCCTGCAGCGCGCGCCAGGCGAGCTTGCCGTGGCCGGTGTCGCGGCGCGACGGAGCGCCAAAGCGGCCGACTTCGCCGACCGAATAGGGCGGGAAGTTGTAGTGCAGCATGAAGCTGGAATACGAGAGCCCTTCCAGCCCGTCGATCATCTGCTCGGCGTCCTTGGTGCCCAGCGTGGTGGTGCAGATCGCCTGCGTTTCCCCGCGGGTGAACAGCGCCGAACCGTGGGTGCGCGGCAGGAAGCCGACCATCGATTCGATCGGCCGGACCTGGTTGACCTTGCGCCCGTCGATGCGGGTGCCATCCTTCAGGATCGCGCCGCGGACGATATCGCCTTCGACCTTCTTGACCGACTTCATCGCGACCATCTGGGTCTGCGCGTCTTCGCTGGCGAAGGCTTCCTTGGCCTTGGCGCGGGCGGCGTTGAGCGCGTTCGAACGCTCGGACTTGTCGGTCAGCTTGTAGGCTGCCGCAATGTCCTTGCCGATCAGGTCCTTGAGCTTGGCCTTGATCGCCGAATTGTCCGAAACGGCAACGTCCCACGGATCCTTCGCGGCCTTTTCAGCCAGGTCGATAATCAGATTGACGACCTTCTTGCACTCGTCGTGAGCAAACATGACGGCGCCCAGCATGATCTCTTCCGAAAGCTCGCGGGCCTGCGATTCGACCATCATCACGGCATTGCCGGTAGCGGCAACGACCAGGTCGAGCGCGCCGGCGGCGGCGGCGTCCTGCTTGGGGTTGAGGGTGTAGGCACCGTCTTCGTAACCGACGCGCACGGCGCCGATCGGGCCCATGAAGGGCACGCCCGAGATGGTCAGCGCGGCCGAGGCGGCGATCATCGCCAGCACGTCGGGCTCGCACTCGCCGTCATAGGACAGGACGTGCGCGATCACGTTGATCTCGTTGTAGAACCCTTCGGGGAACAGCGGACGGACCGGACGGTCGATCAGGCGGGAAACCAGCGTTTCCTTTTCGGTCGCGCCGCGTTCGCGCTTGAAGAAGCCGCCCGGGATGCGCCCGGCGGCGAAATACTTTTCCTGGTAGTGGACGGTCAGCGGGAAAAAGTCCTGGCCTTCCTTGACGCTCTTGGCAGCGGTGACCGCGCAGAGCACGACAGTTTCGCCATAAGTGGCGAGGACCGCGCCGTCAGCCTGACGGGCAACACGGCCGGTTTCCAGAGTGAGGGTCTTTCCGCCCCACTCCATCGATACGGTTTTGACGTCGAACATGTGATTTCCTTCAGCCCGCAGGCCCTATTGCGTGCGGGTTTTTCTGCCGGGGATTCCGTCCCGGTCCGGTGTGGGGCACTTTTGGCCCCGTGGCGCCCCGCACCGAATTGCGCGGGAGCCCCAAAGCAAAAGCGGCCCACTGGGGGGCCGCTCCGCTGGATTACTTGCGCAGACCAAGCTTCTGGATCAGCGCGTTGTAGCGGTCCACATCCTTGCGCTTGAGATAGTCAAGCAGGCTGCGGCGCTTGTTGACCATCATCAGCAGGCCCCGGCGCGAGTGGTTGTCCTTGTGGTGATCCTTGAAGTGACCCTGCAGCGTGTTGATGCGGCTGGTCAGGATCGCGACCTGGACTTCCGGCGAACCGGTGTCACCCTTGGCGCGGGCGTTGTCTTCGATGATTTCGGTCTTCTTCTCGGCGGTAACCGACATAGTATCTACTCCGCGACATCGGGAAGGTTGAAACCCCTGACAACGGTGGCGCTGCCACCCGAAAGCTCCACCAGCGCGACGGGAACAGGTCCCAGTCTCGCCCAGTACAGCCCATCGTCCTGGGTCAGTCCGGTCAGAACCCGGCCCTGGCGGACCATGCTTGCCTGTTCCGGACCGAGGTTGAGAGCCGGGATGTCGACCAGCCCTGCCTCCAGCGGCAAGAGTACGTTCTCAAGCGCCGCGCCCTTACCCACTTCGTTCAATTTGTCCAGCGAAATCGCCTGGATTTCGGCGAACGGCCCCGCGCGCAGGCGGTGCAGCATGGTGACGTGGCCGACCGTGCCCAGCGCATGGGCAATGTCGCGCGCCAGGCTGCGGATATAGGTGCCCTTGGAGACGTGGGCGACGAGGGTGGCGGCATCGCCCAGCACACTCTCGATAGTCAGGGAGTGGATGGTCACTGCGCGCGGCTTGAGCTCCACCGCCTCGCCCTTGCGCGCCAGATCATAGGCCCGCTGTCCATCCACCTTGATCGCCGAATAGGCCGGTGGAACCTGCTCGATCGGCCCGGTGAAGCGGGGCAGCACTGCTGCGATTTCGGCCAGCGTCGGGCGGACATCGCTTTGCGCGATCACCGCGCCCTCCAGATCGAGCGAGTCGGTTTCCGTCCCGAACCGGACCGTGAAGGCATATTCCTTGCTGGCATCGAGCATCCGCCCGCACAGTTTGGTCGCCTCGCCCAGTGCAATCGGCAGCACCCCGCTGGCGAGCGGATCGAGCGTGCCGCCGTGGCCGACCTTGACCTTGCCCAGGCCAGCCTCGCGGCAGACCCGCTTGACCGCGCCGACCGCCTGGGTGCTGCCCAGCCCGACCGGCTTGTCGAGAATGATCCAGCCGTCGGGCATCGGTCAGCCGCCCGCGATCGCCCCGGCGATGTCGAGATAGCGCTGGGTCAGCCAGTTCACCGGCGCACCGATCAGCTGGCCGACCGGATTGAACCCGGGAATAACCTGCGGCAGCACCACGATCAGCACGATCACCAGCAGGAAGCCGACCTTGCGCAACTGGCCATAGGCCGCCGCCGCCCGCTCGGGCAGCAGCCCCTCCATGATGTGCGAGCCGTCGAACGGCGGGATCGGGATCAGGTTGAACAGCGCCAGGAAGATGTTGATCTGGATGAACAGCAACAGGCTGAGCCCGACGAAATGCGGCACGGTGTGGACGGCAGGCGCAGGCACGGCCAGCGCCAGCAGCCCAAGCAGCACGGACGACAACAGCGCCATCAGCAGGTTCATTCCCGGCCCCGCCGCGGCCACCAGGATCATGTCGCGGCGCGGGTTGTTCAAGCGGCGGAAATCGACCGGCACCGGCTTGGCCCAGCCGAATACCGGCAGCCCCAGCAGCTTGAGCGCGCCGGGCAGCAGGATCGTCCCCACCGGATCGACATGGCGCAGCGGATTGAGGCTGAGCCGGTTGAGCTGCGACGCGGTCGGATCGCCCAGCGCGCGGGCGACCCAGCCGTGGGCGACCTCGTGAAAGACGATGGCGAAGATCAGCGGCACGATCAGCGCCGCCGCCTGATAGATGGTATCGTTCATAGTCCCAGCCTTTCCCGGTCGCGTTCAACGACCGAGAAGATCGCGCTGTCGCGCTCAAAGCCGGTCCAGGTAATCATGTGGTTGCGCAGCACGCCCTCGAAGGTCGCGCCGTTCTTCTCGCAGGCCGCCATCGAGCGCGTGTTGCGGGTATCGACCGAGAAGAACATCCGCTTGAGCCCGCAGGCGAAACCGTGGGCCTGCATCAGCCGCTTGAGCGGCCCGTTGACCTGCCCGCCGCGAAAGCGCGGGCGCAGATAGGTGTTGCCGATCTCGGATGTGCGCCAGCCGACATTGGTGCCGATCCAGGCGGTCATCCCGGCCATGTCCCCGCCGACCAGAATGGCGAAAGGCAACCGGTCGGGATTGGCCAGCAGTCTGCTGAAGCTCTCGTCGAAATGGTCGGTGTCGTATGAGATGCCGTACATCTCCCAGATCGCCTGATCCTCGCCGCAGGCCTCGCGCAGCGGTTCGCGGTGGCGCTCCTCCAGCGGTTCGAGGCACAGGTCGCCCGCTTCGATCACGACCCAGAGGCCCAGCGGATCGGTGCTCATCGTCCCATCGCCTCGGTGAAATGCTTGCGGCACAGCGCGACATAGCGGTCGTTGCCACCGATCTCGGTCTGGGCGCCGTGGCGCACCGCCGCGCCGTCGGCATCGACCCGCAGGTTCATCGTCGACTTGCGGCCGCAGTGGCACACCGCCTTCAATTCGACCAGACTGTCGGCAATGCCCAGCAACACCTTCGACCCGGGGAACAGCTCGCCCTGGAAATCGGTGCGCAGGCCATAGCAGAGCACCGGGATATTGGCCTCGTCGGCCAGCCGGGCGAGCTGCCAGACCTGGGCTTCGGACAGGAACTGCGCCTCATCGATCAGCACACAGGCCAGCGGCTCGACCTTGTGCGCCGCGGTGACACGCGCCCACAGATCGGTATCGGCGGCATAGCGGTGTGCGTCCGCCCCCAGCCCGATCCGGCTTTCGATCGCCTGCTCGTCACTGCGGTGGTCGAGCGCCGCGGTCCACAACATGGTCGCCATGCCGCGCTCGCGGTAATTGAAATCAGCCTGCAGCAGCGTGGTCGATTTCCCCGCGTTCATGCTGGCATAGTAGAAATAGAGCTTGGCCATCGCCGACCAGATAGGGTGTCTGGCGGCAAAGGCCAGTGCGATTGACAGCGCGGCCGCGAAAGCGCACCTGCGCCCGATAACATGCGGGGCGCTGGAGTATCGGATATGCGGGCCTTGATCGCCCTGCCGCTGGCGCTGCTGTGCCTGGGCGCGGCCGAACCGACCTACCACTATCACCTCGATCCGGCGCATAGCGATGTCGCGGCCAAGGTCGCGTTCTTCGGCCTCGCCAGCAAGACCGCGCATTTTCCGAAGATGACCGGCGCGATCACACTGCAGCCCGGACGGCTGGATGCGATCGATCTGGACGTCGATCTGGATGCCAGGGCGCTGACCGCGGGCGACAGCGTCACTCTTGGCCGCCTGCGCGGGCCCAAATTCTTCGATGCCGAGCGCTATCCCACCGTCCATTTCGAAGGCCGGCGGATGACCATGACCGGCCAGGTTACTGCCAGGGTCGACGGATCGATCACCGCGCGCGGGGTGACCCGTCCCGCGGTTCTCGACGTTGCCTTCCGCCAGCCGCCGTCACGCGCGACCGGGCGCGAGGCGGTCCAGCTTTCCGCCCGCACCACGATCGACCGACGCACGTTCGGGATGACCGCCTACAGCTTCATTGTCGGCAGGAACGTCGCGATAACCATCGATGCGCGCATGGTCCCGGCCCCGCCCGGCGCACGCGACTGAGCACGGGTAAAGCGCCATGGTATGCGACGAACCGCGCCGCGTTAATTTTCGTCGTTAGGGATTTCGAAAGGATGCTTGGCGATCCTGGGTTAACAAACTGACCGGGGGGTCGCCTGATGCGTGCACTGCTAGCTTTCCTGCCCTTGCTGGCCATCGGCGCCGCGCCGCCGGCCTACCGCTACCAGCTCGACAGCAGCCGCAGCGCGATCGACGCCAAGGTGACCGTGCTTGGTTTCGTCAAGAAATCGGCCGCCTTCCCGCGGATGAGCGGCGGCGTGGTACTTTCGCCTGGCCAGCTCGGTTCGATCGATCTGGAAGTTGCGGTCGATGCGCGAATGCTTTCGACCAAGGACCGCACCGTCGGTGAGCAGCTGAAAAGTCCCGAATTCCTCGACGTCGCGCGCCATCCCACAGTCAGCTTTTCAGGCCAGCGCATGACCATGACCGGGCCGAGCACCGCGCAGGTCGCCGGCCTGTTGACCGCCCGTGGCACCACCCGCCCCGCAGTTCTCAGCGTTGCCTTTGCCAGCCCGCCCTCCGAAGTGACAGGCCGCGATCCGGTGCAGATCGTCGCCAAGACCACCATCGACCGCCGCCAATTCGGCATGAACGGCTACGCCGGGCTGGTGGGCAAGGACGTGACGATCACGATCAACGCCCGGATGGTGCCGAACTAGGCTTCGCCCAGGTCCCGCTGGACCTTGGGATCGCGCAGCAGGGTCTCGATCTTCTCCGCCACGTCGAAGCTTTCGTCGGGCAGGAACTTGATCTTGGCCGCGTATTTCAGCCGCAGCTTGCCCGCGACTTCCTTCTGGAAGAACGCGGTGTTGGTGCGCAGCGCTTTCAGCACGACATCCTCGTCCTGGCCCAGCAGCGGCTTCACGAAGACCGTGGCGTGGCGCAGGTCCGGGCTCATCCGCACTTCGGTGACGCTAACCGCGTGGGCGGTCAGGACATCGTCATGGACCATCTGCCGGGTCAGCAGATCGCTGATCACATGGCGCACCTGTTCCCCCACCTTGAGCAGGCGGACCGAGCGGGTTTCAGGCGTGGCGGGTTGGCGGGACATTATCAGATCTGCGGCGGAACGGGCGTGGGGATGGCGGTCGAAGTGGCCCTGGCCATGAGCGTAGCCCCGGCCTCGTCGAACAGTTCGCCCTCTAGGAAGATCGCCCGCTTCCCGCGTCGGATCACCCGACCCTTGCCCATGATCGGTCCTGGCGGAATGAGCTTCAACAATGTCATCGCGATCTCGAGATTGAGCGGAGCTTCAGCCCCGCTCGTTGCCTCGACATGGGCCCGACCCATGACCTCGTCGAGAAATCCCGCGACCAATCCACCCTGCACACCGCCGCGGCCAGTGACGAAGCAATCGGGCACGACGAAGCGCATGGTGATCGTCTCGGTGGCGGGATCGAAGGCCAGCACCTCCGACCCCATCAACTCGGAATAGCTGCACTGCGGCATGGTAGCCGGCATCACAGCGTCCGTTCGCGCTCTTCCACCTCAAACACTTCGAGCATGTCGCCCGCCTTGATGTCGTTGGTGTCCTGCAGCACGACGCCGCACTCCAGGCCCGCGCGGACTTCCGGCACGTCGTCCTTGAAGCGGCGCAGGCTGGCGATGGTGGTCTTCGAAACGATGACGTCGTCACGGGTAAGGCGGGCGAACAGGCCCTTCTTGATCCCGCCTTCGAGCACCAGCAGACCCGCCGCCTTGTCGCGCTTGCCGGCCGGGAACACTTCCTTGACCTCGGCGCGGCCAACGACGTGCTCGATCCGCTCCGGACCCCAGATTCCGGCCATTTCCTTGGCGATCTCGTCGGTCAGATGATAGATGACGTCGAAGTACTTCATCTTGACCTTCTGCCGCTCGATCAGCTCGCGCGCCTTGGCGTTGGGGCGGACGTGGAAGCCGATGATCGGCGCGCCCGATGCCGCCGCAAGGCTGACGTCGCTTTCGGTAATCGCGCCGACGCCCGATTGCAGCACCTTGACCTTGATTTCGTCGTTGGAGAGCTTGTTGAGCGCATTGACGATCGCTTCGGTCGAGCCCTGCACGTCGCTGCGCACCACGACCGGATATTCGATCACATCGGTCTTGGCCTTCAGTGCCGAGAACATGTTCTCGATCGTGGCAGGCGCAGTGGTGGTGCGCTTGGCGGTGGCCTTTTCCTGGCGATAGCCCGCCACTTCACGGGCGCGCACTTCGCTTTCGACCACGGTCAGCGTGTCGCCGGCCATCGGCACTCCGCCGATCCCCAGCACTTCGACAGGGAGCGAGGGCGGCGCGGTCTTCACCTGGCGGCCCTTGTCATCCAGCATGGCGCGGACGCGGCCCGAATGGGTGCCCACGACCAGGATGTCGCCGACCTTAAGCGTGCCGCGGTTGATCAGCACGGTGGCCAGCGGGCCCTTGCCCTTGTCGAGCTTGGCCTCGATCACGGTCGCATCGGCGGCGCGGTCGGGGTTGGCCTTCAGTTCCATCAGTTCGGCCTGGAGCAGGATTTTCTCGATCAGCTGATCGAGGCCCGCACCGGTCTTGGCCGAAACTTCGACGTCCTGGACATCGCCCGACATCGCCTCGACGATGATCTCGTGCTCAAGCAGGCGTTCGCGGATCTTCTGCGGGGTGAACTCAGGCTTGTCGGCCTTGGTGATCGCCACGATCATCGGCACGCCGGCCGCCTTGGTGTGGTTGATCGCCTCGATCGTCTGCGGCATCAGCCCGTCGTCGCCGGCCACCACCAGGATCACGATGTCGGTCACGTTGGCGCCGCGCTGGCGCATTTCGGTGAAGGCTTCGTGGCCCGGAGTATCCAGGAAGGTGATCAGCTCACCGCCCTTGGTCTTGATCTGGTACGCGCCGATATGCTGGGTGATCCCGCCGGCTTCGCCGCGCACCACGTCAGTGCCGCGCAGTGCGTCGAGCAGGCTGGTCTTGCCGTGGTCGACGTGGCCCATGATCGTCACGACCGGCGGACGGGTCTGCAGCGTCTCGGGCGCATCGACGTCCTCGGCAGTGTCGATATCGACATCGCTTTCCGAGACACGGTTGATGTTGTGGCCGAATTCTTCGACCAGCAGTTCCGCGGTATCCTGGTCGATCGTCTGGTTGACGGTGACCATCATGCCCATCTTGAACAGCGCCTTGACCAGATCGGCGCCCTTTTCCGCCATGCGGTTGGCCAATTCCTGGACCGTGATGGCTTCGGGCACGATCACGTCGCGGACCTGCTTTTCACGCGGCTGGCTCTGCCCGGCGAAGTGCGCGCGCTTTTCCTTTTCGCGGGCACGCTTCAATGCGGCGAGCGAACGGGCGCGCGCGCCTTCGTCCTCGTTGAGCGCGCGGCTGACCGTCAGTTTGCCGGCGTGGCGGCGCTGATCGCCGCCGCTCTTGTCGCGCGGATGGGCGGGCTTCTTGGGCGCAGCAGCCGGCTCGGGCCGCTTGGGCGCGGCGACCGGGGTGAACCGTCGCGGTGCCGGGGCAACCGAGGCGCCTTCCTGTTCGGCAGGCTCTTCCGCTTCGGGTTCGGACGCAGGTGCCGCGGCTTCGACTGGCGGGGCTGCCGCTGCTTCGGCTTCGGCCTTGCGGTTGTCTTCGGCGCGGCGGCGCTCTTCCTCAAGCGAGCGGGCGCGTTGTTCCTGCTCGCGCTCGGTCTGCGAGGCCAGCATCTCCAGGCGGGCCTCTTCGGCCTCGCGCTGCATCCGGGCGACGCGCTCCTGCGGGGTCTCGTTCGACACCGCGGGCTTGGGCGCAGCCGGCTTGGGCGCGGCGGCAACAGGGGCCGGCGGCGGCGGGGGCGGCGGCGGCGGAGCGGCCACTTCGGGCGCACCGGGCTTGCCGATCAGCTTGCGGCGCTTGACCTCGACCACAACCTTGTTGGTGCGGCCGTGGCTGAAGGTCTGCTTGACCTCGCCCGCTTCGACCGAACGCTTCAGCCCCAAAGGCTTCCTGCCCAGCGTCGGTTTGTTTTCGCTATCGCTCATTGCTTCGATACGTCCTTCAATCAAAATCGTCGTCAGGCGGGGGCACCGGCAGCATGTGCCGGTCCTTCGCCATTGTTCTGTCCGGTCTTCTCGCCCTGCCCCAGAAAGCGCAGCAGGCGCTGCAGGGGAACGGCCAGCCTTTGCGCGGCATGGGAATCGGTCAGCGCCAGGTGGACGACGTTGTCGCGGCCCAATGCCACAGACAGCGCCGTGCGGTCCAGTGGCAAGGTGACCCCCGCCTTGCCCGTCCCTTCGGCGTCCTCTCCCACCCGCCAGGCCTGGTCGAGCTTGCCGGATCCATCCGTACCCGCATCGGCAGCGTGGGCCAGCCAGGCGACCTTGCCCATCCGGGCATGTTCGCCAATCCGGTCAGAGCCGACCAGCAGCCGGCCGCTTTTCATTTCCAAACCGAGCCGGTCGGTAAAGGCGCGGGTCAGCGCCGCTTCGATCCGACCGGGCAGATCGTTCGGGATGGTCAGCGCCGCACCCTTGTAGGCTCGCGCCAGTGCGCCCTTGAGTTTGCCCTTGGTCAGCGCCGTTTCAAGCTCGACCCGCGACACCGCGATCCATGCCCCGCGCCCCGGCGCCCGCGCCAGGGCATCGGGCAAGACTTCTCCGTCCGGCGAAATCGCCAGGCGGATGAAATCATCGCGCGACCCTGCGACGCCGGAGAGGATGCAGGTCCGCTCCGGCCCGTCGCCGTCAATGTCGGAGCTTAGACGCTCATTGTGAGGAATCCGCATCGGCGGCCTCCTCATCTTCGAACCAGTGGGCGCGGGCAGCCATGATGATCTCGTTGCCCTGCTCTTCGTTCAGGCCGTAATCGCCCAGCACGCCGCCCTTGTCCTCGGCGCGTTCGCTGCGGCGCGGGGCCAGCTTGGGTCCGGTCGGGGCGCTGTCGCGGCGGCGCTGCTCGACGCGCTTCTTGGCGATCAGTTCGTCGGTGGCGAGGTCGGCCAGATCGTCCAGCGTCTTGATCCCGGCCTTGCCCAGCGTGACCAGCATGGCTTCGGTCAGGTGCGGGATTTCGGCCAGGGCATCTTCGACGCCCAGAGCGCGGCGGGCCTCGCGGTTGGCTTCCTCGCGGCGTTCCAGCGCTTCGCTGGCGCGGCTTTGCAGTTCTTCGGCCAGTTCTTCGTCAAAACCTTCGATCGTCGCCAGTTCGCTGATTTCGATATAGGCGACCTCTTCAAGCTCGCTGAAGCCTTCAGCAACCAGCAGCTGCGAGAGGGTTTCGTCGACGTCGAGCTCTTCTTCGAACATCTTGGACCGTTCGGCGAATTCCTTCTGGCGCTTCTCGCTCGATTCGGCCTCGGTCATGATGTCGATCTGGCTGCCGGTCAGCTGGCTGGCGAGACGGACATTCTGGCCGCGGCGGCCGATGGCAAGCGACAGCTGATCGTCAGGCACGACGACTTCGATGCGGCTTTCTTCCTCGTCGATCACCACGCGGCTGACCGTGGCCGGCTGCAGCGCGTTGACCACGAAGGTCGCGGTATCTTCCGACCAGGGGATGATGTCGATCTTTTCGCCCTGCAGTTCCTGCACCACGGCCTGAACGCGGCTGCCCTTCATGCCGACGCAGGCGCCGACCGGGTCAATGCTGCTGTCGCGGCTGATCACGCCAATCTTGGCGCGGCTGCCCGGATCGCGGGCGGCGGCCTTGATCTCGATGATGCCGTCATAGATTTCGGGCACTTCCTGGGCGAACAGCTTCTTCATGAACTCTGGGTGCGAGCGGCTGAGGAAGATCTGCGGACCGCGGTTCTGGCGCTCGACCTTGCTGATATAGGCGCGGACGCGTTCGCCGGTGCGGGCTACTTCGCGCGGGATCTGCTGGTCGCGGCGAATCACACCCTCGGCGCGACCGAGGTTGACGATCACATGGCCGAATTCGACCGACTTGATCACCCCGGTCACGACTTCGCCGGCGCGGTCCTTGAATTCTTCGTACTGGCGGTCACGCTCGGCATCGCGGACCTTCTGGAAGATCACCTGCTTGGCCGACTGCGCATCGATCCGGCCCAGATCGACCGGGGGCAGCGGATCGACGATGAAATCGCCCAGCTTGGCATCCTTGTCGAGCTTCTGCGCGGCCTTGAGGTCGACCTGCTTGAAGTAGTCGTCGACTTCCTCGACCACTTCGACGACGCGCCACAGGCGCAGGTCGCCGGTGCGCGGATCAAGCTTGGCGCGGATGTCGTTTTCAGCGCCATAGCGGTTGCGCGCGCTCTTCTGGATCGCTTCTTCCATCGCCTCGATGACGATCGACTTGTCGATCATCTTTTCAGTGGCGACCGCATTGGCGATCGCCAGCAGTTCGGCGCGGTTGGCGGAAATCGGACTGGCCATCTTCAGTCTTCCTGTTCTTCGAGAATGTCATCGACGCCGCTGGCATCCAGCGGGCGGGTTGCGGCGATCAGCCGGTCGGTCAGGACCAGCTTGGCGGAATGAATATCGGACAGCGGGAATTCGACCCGGCCGCTTTTCTTGTCGTCAAGGGCAACGGTGTCACCATCGATCCCGATCAGATCACCTTGCAGCGAGGTGCGATTGCCGTCGACCGGGTTGTCCAGCTGGACGCGGGCTTCATGCCCGGCCCAGTTGGCAAAATCCTGCGGCCGGGTGAGCGGCCGGTCGATCCCGGGCGAGCTGACTTCGAGGCGGTAGGCATCGGAAATCAGCACTTCCCCCTTTTCCTCCAGCGCGTCGATTGCATCAGACACGCGGTGCGACAGCGCGGCGCAGTCCTCGATCACCAGCTGCCCGGTATCGGGGCGCTCGGCCATGATCTGCAGGGTATATTCCTCGGCGTCGGACAGCGGACCGATCTCGCCGCCCTTGAAATAGCGCACGCGCACGAGGTCGAAGCCCAGGGCCTTGGCCTCAGGCTCGACAACTTCGATAATGCGCGCGATATCCGCCATGAAAACTCCGCTAATCCGGCGCTGTGACAACGAGGTTTCGCGCCGGCCCCTTCCGGCGCCAGCCCCTTCGTTGCGTCACAATGTCGGGATGAGCGCCAAATAGGCGCGCCCCCCGGCAAAAGCAAGCCTGTTTGCCAGCGCGATTGCAATTCCGCGCAATTGCCTTATATAGGGTGCCGCTAACGTCGCCTGCGACGGAACTTCTCGGTCTCTTAACCGGCCCCTTCGTTCCCTATCTCGCCACTAATGCTCCTGCGGCCACTCGGGCTCGCGGGGTCACCTGTTTCGTGAAAGGAACATCTCATGCCAGTAGGCACCGTAAAGTTTTTCAATTCGACCAAGGGTTTTGGTTTCATCGCGCCTGATGGCGGCGGGGCGGACAGCTTTGTCCACATCAGCGCCGTCGAAAAGGCCGGCATGGCCACGCTCGACAAGGATCAGCGCATCAAGTTCGAGATCGAGACCGACAACCGCGGCAAGAGCTCGGCCGTCAACCTCGAAGCCGCGTAACGAGATGGCCAAAGAGGATCTTCTGACCCTTGATGGCCAGATCGACGAAATCCTTCCGGACGGACGCTTCGGCGTCATGTTGGAAAACGAACACCGGATAATCGCTTACACCGCCGGGAAGATGCGCAAATTCCGCATCCGCTCGGTGGTGGGCGACCGGGTTCGGGTCGAGATGACCCCTTACGATCTGTCCAAGGGCCGAATCGTCTTCCGGGAAAAAGGTCCCGGCGGCGGCGCTCCGGGCGGACCACGCAAAGGCGTGCGACGTTAGGTTTCTGCAACCTGACTTACCAAGACGGCGCAAAGACTGCGCCGAGGATACACATATGATTGATTTGATTTTCGCCGCAGCCCGCCGGGCTGTTCCGGTCGCACGCGACCATACCCGTTACATTTCACCGCCTGTCCTGCGCCATCCCGGCGTGCTGACTCGCGAGGAACTGCGCCGGGCCGTGGCCGAGGTCATCGGCTGACACTTTCCGCGGCGCTGCCAAAACGGCGCCGCCCACTCACCAAGCGAGGCCACCATGGCGCAATCGGCAGCATATTACCTGCAACAGGCAGACATCTGCGAGGAAGCGGCGGCGAAGACCGTGCTGGAAAACCAGCGCGCCACCCTGCTGCGTTCCAAAGCCGCCTGGCTGGCCCTCGCCGCCCGTGAAATCAGCATTCAGGAAGCGCGCGCCGAACGCGTGGCCCAAGCCGCCAAGGAGACCGACGATGTCCAGTGATGCGTTCCGCCCATTCCTGATCAACAAGGACGGCGAAGGCAATTTCCGCCTGACCGTGCGCGACGTGCGCTACAATTCGCAAGGCTATCCGCTGGTCACCAATGTCATGCAGGCGCAGCTGTTCAAGACCGCGGCAGAGGCGAAGACCTGGGCCCGCGTCAATTTCCAGGCCAAGGCTGGCCAATACGCCAGCAAGTAGGCCGGCTCAGCCCGGCTTTCCGCGCAGCAGCGGATAGGGGTTGAGCGGCACGGCGGGCTGATACCACTGCTGATCGGGCGCGATCGCGCTGATCGCGAAATGCAGGTGCGGCCCGTCCGGCGAAGCATTGCCGCTGAAACCGACCAGGCCCAGCGGCGCGCCCACCGCCAGCACTTGCCCCTCGGCCAGGCCCGGCGCATAGCTGTCGAGGTGGGCATAATAGTATAGCAGCCGGCGGTCGGGCGATCGGACATAGACCGTGATCCCGCCCTGCGCCGAAAAGTGCAGCTTCTCGACTGTTCCCGCCGCCGCCGCGATCACCGGGGTTCCGCGCGGGGCCATGATGTCGATCGCTTCGTGGACGCGGCCCTCGGCGCGGCTTTGCGTAAAGGTATCAACCAATTGCGCGGCGGTAACGCCCTTCACCGGCATGAGCAGTGTTGACGGCATGGCTTGGTTGGCTGCTACCAGGGCGGCGGGGTCAAGCGCTTCATGAGTGGCCGGAGCGACCGGGGAAACCATCGGCACAAGTTGTCCAGCCGCCTCTTGCGGATTTGCCCGGTCCGCCGCAACGTGGCCCGGACCGACGCGGTAGTACCACACCATTCCGGCCGAGGCCCACAGACCCGAGGTGACGACCGCGGTGATCGCGGCGGTCTTGATCAGCGTTGGCCAGCCGAACTGCGCCATGCTTAAGCCTCGAACAGAACCTTGGTGGATCCGCTGACCATCTGCGCCAGCCGGGCGACGTCCCAGTTGGTCAGGCGCACGCAGCCGTGGCTTTCAGCGCGGCCGATGGTCTGCGGCTCGGACGTGCCGTGGATTCCGTAATGCGGTTTGCTGAGGTCGATCCACACCACCCCGACCGGGCCGTTCGGACCCGGCGGCAGCAGCTGCTTGCTGCTCTTGTCGCTGGCATCCCAGAACAGGTCGGGATTGTAATGGAACGGCGGATTGTGCGCCACGCCCAGGATTTTCCAGTTGCCCAAGGGCAGCGGATCGTGGCTTGATCCCATGGTCGCGGTGAACATGCCGACCAGCACGTCGCCGGCATCATAGACCTTGAGCGTGCCCTTGCTTTTGCTGACCACGATCCGCGCCGCTTTGGGCTGGGTCGTGCCCACGCCCAGCATGGCCAGCGTATTGCGCCATTCGGGATCGCTGACCGTACGCGCATCCATGGCATCGGCGCCGACATTGGGCACGCGGATCTGCTGCCCGGCGGCAAACAGATTGGCCGCGGGTGCGTCACTAGCGGAAGGAAGGGTAGGCTTCGGCGGCGGCGCCACGGCGACCGCGGGGTTGAGCGCTTTCAGCGTATCGATCGTGGTGTGAAACCGCTCGGCCAGTTTTTCCTCCAGCGACGTGTAGCCCATCGTGGCCAGCTTGGCCTGGTCTTCCGGCTTTTCGGGAATCGGCTGAAAGGGTCCGGCCGCGAATTCCGCCGGGATCGTCACCATGCGGGTCGCGGGAATAGTGGCCCATTGCGCCAGCTTGGCCTTGGTCGCCTCATCCAGCTTGCCAGTGGCTTCAAGCTGATTGGCCTCCTGAAAACCCAGCAAGGCATTGCGCGTCGACAAGCCATCCTTTCCGTCAACAACCCCTGGCGTAAAGCCCAGCCGGTCTAGCACGACTTGCATCTGCATGACGGGACGCGGCTGATCGTCTGCGACATCGGTCATTGACGCACCCGGCTGCGGATCGTGCGCGGCAAGCGGATCGGCCGTCGCGGTCACTGCTGCACTTGGCTTGGCCTGTGGTTCCTTTGCAGTGCGATCGCAAGCGGCCAGGGAAACCATGGCGGTCAAAACAAAGGGTACGGCAACAAAACGCATCAGCGATCCTTGACAGCAGGCCGCCTATGCCGACCAGTGCAAGGATCAACGCATCAGTGCGCAGATGGCTCCTGCCGGGTGCGAATTCAGGCTTGGCTGGGCGCGATGAACGCCAGACCGATGTATCCGCCGCTGCACCACCGCAGTTCGGCAGGATGAAGCGTGCCGTCTTCCAGTTCGACGATCAGCTGGCGGCTCTTGAACACCTCATCAAGCGCCACGCCGCGCAATCCGCCTTCCGAAATGTCTTCGATCGAGAAAGCACGCGGAGACCCATCGATGTGCAACGTCAAGACGCGCCCATCGGTTGCTTCGCGCGGCGTTTTGCGTCGCTCGCGCCAGGGTTTGCCGCCTTCAACCATGTGCAGCGCAACCTGGCGGTGGCCGACAGGATCCAGGCCCATCTGTGCCGCTTCGGCGAGCGGCAGCGCGGTGCCGCAGCGGGCGCATTCAGCCGTGATCCGCCCAACCAGCCAGTTGGTCCCGGCGCAGCCGGGGCAGCGGTTGACCGTATCGGTGTGGAACAGCACCTGATAGCCCCGCGCGCTCGGGCCGGACGCAGTGCGACGCATCCCGTAAAATGGTGTGCTGGCGTTCACGCCCGTGGGACCTTGGAAGACTTGTCCATGGCCAAAGCCTTGCACAAGGCTGTTGCCAATCACTTAATTCACGAAAAATCACCTAAAATGAAGCACTTGCGCCCTTCTCGCTGAGTCCATGCTTCTTCATGCAGTGGCGCAGCTGGTCATAGGTCAGGCCCAGCGCTTTGGCGGTTTGCCGCTGGTTATAGCGATTGCGGCCCAGGGCGTGTTCCAGGATCGCCCGTTCATGCGCGTCGACGGCGCCTCGCAGGTCAGTGATGCTGTCAAAATGCGCGGCGGCAGGGCGCGGTGCGGTATCGTCCGTTGCTGGCACGGCATCCCGGTGCGCGCGCGGCAGCGCGGCGGGCTTCCACGGGCTGTCGAAGGGATCGAACTGGATATAGCCCACCGGCTCGTCCCACGAATCCCAGCGATAGACTGCCCGCTCCACCACATTGCGCAGCTCTCGGACATTGCCCGGCCAGTGGTATTCCTCCAGCGCGCGGCGGGCATTGGCGGAAAAGCCGGGCCATTGCTCCCAGTGCAGCTCGGTCGCCATGCGCCGGCCGAAATGGTCGGCCAGCACGTCGATATCGCCTTCGCGCGCGCGCAGCGGCGGCAGGGTGATGACGTCGAAACTCAACCGGTCGAGCAGGTCGGCGCGGAACCGCCCCTCCTCGGCCAAGCGCGGCAGATCCTCGTTGGTTGCGGCGACGATGCGGACATCGACCCGGATCGGGCGGGACGAACCGATCCGCGTCACCTCGCCATATTCGACCGCGCGGAGCAGGCGTTCCTGCGCCCCCATCGACAGGGTCGCCAGTTCGTCGAGAAAAAGCGTCCCTTTGTCGGCTTCCTCGAACCGTCCGGCGCGGGCTCTGGTAGCACCGGTGAAGGCACCCTGCTCATGACCGAACAATTCCGCCTCGATCAGCGTTTCCGGCAAGGCCGCGCAATTCAGCGTGACCAGCGGCTCGCCCCACCGCTTGGACAGGCGGTGGAGCCGTTCGGCGACCAGTTCCTTGCCCGTGCCGCGTTCGCCGATCACCAGCACCGGGCGGCGCATCGGCGCGGCCCGGCTGGTGCGGTCGACCGCATCGAGGAAGGCTTCGGACTGGCCGAGAAACTGGACATCGCGATCCATGCCCAACATGTAGCAAATTTCACCAACACCGCGCAACCTTCACCATATGTCGTTGATCAAAATTGGTGGAATTTGGCGAAAATCCGCAGCCCCAGCGATTTGGCACGCAGCTTGCTGATAGGTGAACAAGCACCAATTCCGCGAGGATACCATGTTCACCAAGACCTTCTCCACCCGCAGCACGCTCGACAAGGCCATCGTTGTTTCGATCGCCGCCATGCTGGCGATGAACCTGTTCGTCCTGACCCAGCAGCACGATGCGCCCGGCCTTGCGGCCGCCCCGGTCGCCGCCGCGACCGCCCAGGCCTGAAGGACGCACGGATGATCAACGAACCCTTCGATAAGGACAACCCGCTTGGGCCGGAACGCGCCGACCCCCCTTCAGGTGAGACCCAGTCCCCTCGCCTGACCCGCGTTCCGGTCCATTCCGACCCCGGCTTCGGCTTCGGCCGCCGCCAGTCGCGCATCGACGACGAAGTCGATCGTTTGCGCCGTTCCCCGACCCCGACCCTTGGAGCACCCTTGATGGGCATTTTCAGCCGCACCCGTGATATCATCGCCGCCAATTTCAACGACCTGCTCGACAAGGCCGACGACCCGTCGAAGATGATCCGGATGATCATCCTCGAAATGGAGGAAACCCTGGTCGAAGTGCGCGCCAGCGCGGCGCGGACCATTGCCGACCAGAAGGAAATGCACCGCCACACCGTCAAGCTCGACCAGCTCCAGGCCGACTGGGCGGACAAGGCGCAGCTGGCGCTGTCGAAGGATCGCGAGGATCTGGCCCGCGCCGCGCTGGTCGAAAAGAAGAAGGCGGCCGACATGGCCGACCAGCTCAAGACCGAGATTACCGTGCTCGACGATGCGCTGCGCGCCTACGAGGTCGACATCGAAAAGCTCCAGACCCGCCTGCGCGAGGCGCGCAGCCGCCAGACCGCGATCGCCGCGCGGCTGGAAAGCGCCGAGAACCGGGTCAAGCTGCGCACCCTGCTGGCCAGCGAACGGGTTGACGAGGCGCTGAGCCGCTTCGACCAGCTGGAACGCCGGGTCGACTATGCCGAAGGCCGCGCCGACGCGCTGAGCCTGGCGGACGGCAGCAAGAACCCGCCGAGCCTGGCCGACGAGATCGCAGCCCTGGCCGGGCAGGACAAGATCGATGAAGAGCTCGAGGAAATGAAGCGCGCGCTGTCGGCTTCGTCGGGCACCGAACCCACCGAAAACAAGGACTGATCGATATGGATGACTGGATTGCAATTGTCGCCATCTTCGTCGGGCTGCCCTGGCTGATCCTCCACTACATTACCAAGTGGAAGACTGCTCCGACGCTGACCAACGACGACGAAGCGCTGCTGGAAGAACTTTTTCAGCTGAGCCGCCGACTCGACGACCGAATGGAAACCGTCGAGCGGCTGGTGGCGGCCGACAACCCCGAGTTTACCCCGCGGCGCCTGCCAGCGCGTGACGAACTTCCCGAAACCAAGCTTGCTGATTTCGATCGCGCTCTATCCCGGAGGACTGCCAAGTGACCACCACGCCGCGCACCCGCTTTTATCGCGATAAGCAGAATGGCAAGGTCCTGGGCGTCTGCGCCGGGCTGGCCGACTACACCGGCGTGGACGTGCTGTGGATCCGCCTGGGATTCATCATGTTCACATTGATGATGGGCTGGCCGCTGCTTGCCTATTTTGCGATGGGTTTCCTCGCCGGGAAGAAGCCGCTGGATTTCTACAGCGATCCGCAGGAGCAGAAGTTCTGGCAAGGGGTGCGCCAGTCGCCCGGCCGCTCGGCTCGTGAAGTGCGCGGCCGCCTGCGTGAAATCGACCGCCGCCTGGCCGACATCGAAACCTTCTATGTCACCAGCAACCCGCGCCTGTCCGCCGAAATCGAACGGCTGCGCTGACCCATTCCTGAGGGGGAGTAAAGACTATGGATGCCGCTTCATTGGGGGCGCTGATCCCGATCGCCGCCTTGATGATCCCGATCGTCGCGATCTGGACAAAGCACAAGCAAAAGATCGCGGAAATGCAGCTGCAGACGACCGCAGAGAAGGCCGCGCAGTACGCTGCATCAAACACGCAGCTGGAAGACCGGGTGCGCGTGCTGGAACGCATTGTCACCGACAAGGGCTATGACGTTGCCACGCAGATCGAGGCGCTGCGCGATGCCCGCAAGGTCGACGCGCTGCTTGAACAGCACGACAGGGAGCCAGGCTGATGAGCCCCGGCGATTTCTTGAGCCTGCTTGCAGTCGTTGTCGGCTCGGTGTCGATCGTCGGCATCCTGACCGGCGCCTACAAAAGCAAAATGCGCGTCCGGGAGCGCGAACTTGAACTGCAGATTCTGCGGGCCGGCCAGGCCCCCGCTACGCCGACTGTCGATGATCGCACCGAGCAGCGCCTGCGCGTGCTGGAACGGATCGCCACCGACAAGGGACCGAATCTGGCTGCCGAGATCGAACAGTTGCGCGACGAACGCCTGAAAGAGGTGATTTGAGATGGATGGACAAGTTTTCGTTGTCGTTATTTTGGCAATTAGCGCTGCTGCCGTGGTCAGCGGCGCAGGGATCGCCGGATGGATTCATACCACGCGGCTGCGGATCAAGAACGGCTATCCGCTGAGCGGGGCCTGGGGGCAGAGCGTCTATCCCAAGGCAACTACCGAGGAGGTCGAGCGGATCAAGCTGCTGAGCAATGAAAACGCCCAGCTGCGCGCCGAACTCGGTTCGGTCAAGGACCGGCTGGCAACGGTCGAGCGGATCGTCACCGATGGCGGTTTCGGCCTGACCCACCAGATCGAAGCACTACGCGACCAGCCGAAGAACTGAAGGAGCACGGAAGATGAGCGGAGGCGTTGTTGCCATTGTCATCGTTGCGATCATTGCCAGCATGATCGTGCGCCTGGTCAAGATTTCAAAGGGCATGGATCCTGATCGCAAGCACCGCCGTGGCCAAGGTCAGGCGCTGCTCGACCCAGCCCAAACCAGCCCCCGCGAGCAGGAACTGCAGCGCGAGGTCGAGGACCTGCGTGAGCGGATCCACGTGCTGGAACGCATCGCCACCGACGGCCGCCGCCCCCAGGCTCTGGCCGACGAAATCGAACGCCTGCGCGAGAAATAGGCGCAGAAGACGGGGAGAAGCCGCAATGACCAGCGAATACCTCCTGATTGCCGTGACGGCCCTGGTCGGATTGACCATCCTCGCCGCAGCCGCGCTGCGCGGCTGGCAGGGCTGGCTGACGCTCAAGACCCGCGAGCTCGAGCAGCACGCCGGTCATGCCCGCCCGGAAATCGAGGGCGGCGTCGGCAATGGCATGGCCCGGATCGAGATTGCCGATCTCAAGGAACGCATCCGCAAGCTGGAAGCAATCGCTGCTGGGGTGGATTTGTAGGCGCAGCATGGCTAGGCACGCGCCGATGCGCAGCCTGTCCGACATTCACGAAGAATACGACTTCCTCGACAGCGATGAGCGCTATCGCCTGCTGATCGAGCTGGGCCGCGATCTGGAGCCCATGCCGGATGCGCTCAAGACCGACGCAACGCTGGTCCGTGGCTGTTCGGCCAGCGTCTGGGTCTATCCCACTCGCCGGAATGACGGGACGCTGCACTTCCTGGCCGACAGCAACGCCGCGATCACCAAGGGGATCGTCGCCTTGGTCATCGCCGCGGTGCAGGATCGTCCTGCCGACGAGGTCGCGGCGACCGACATCGGCACAATGCTTGAACGCTTCGATCTGAAGAACCAGTTGTCGTCCAACCGCACCCAGGGCGTTCCCAACATGATCGCGCTGATCCGCGAAACCGCGACGCGGCTGGCTGACCAGAACTAAGCGAACCCCTTGCCAGACTCGCGCCGGGTGCATAGGCGCAATGATCATGGCCAGCAGACCCCGCACATTGTACGAAAAGATCTGGGATGCCCACGTTGTCGAACGGCGTGATGACGGCACCTGCCTGATCTACATCGACCGCCACCTGGTTCACGAAGTAACCAGCCCCCAGGCCTTCGAGGCGCTCCGCCTGACCGGACGCAAGGTCCGCCGCCCCGACCTGACCCTGGCCGTGCCCGATCACAATCTGCCGACCACGGCGCGGCGCGATGCCACCGGCAAGCGCATCCCGATTGCCGACGTCGAAAGCGCGCAGCAACTTGCGGCGCTGGAAGTCAACGCGCCGGAATTCGGCATCCGCCTGATCGGCGACGCCGACGTTGAACAGGGCATCGTCCACGTCGTCGGGCCAGAGCAGGGCTTTTCCCTGCCCGGGGCAACGATCGTCTGCGGTGACAGCCATACCGCTTGCCACGGCGGGCTGGGCGCGCTGGCCTTCGGCATCGGCACCAGCGAGGTCGAGCACGTGCTGGCCACCCAGACCCTGCTGCTGGCCCAGGCGAAAACCATGGAAGTGCGGGTCGAGGGCCAGCTTGGCCCCGGCGTTTCGGCCAAGGACGTGGTCCTGCACATCGGCGGGGTGCTGCGCGCTTCGGGCGGCAGCGGCTATGTCATCGAATATACCGGCTCGGCGATCCGCGACCTGTCGATCGAGGGGCGTCTGACCGTGTCGAACATGGCGATCGAACACGGCGCCCGCGCCGGGCTGATCGCGCCCGATGACAAGACCTTCGCCTATGTGAAAGGTCGGCCTTATGCCCCGAAGAGCGCGGACTGGGACAAGGCCGTGGCATGGTGGCGCAGCCTGGCGAGCGATCCCGGCGCGACCTATGACAAGGTCGTGGTGATCGACGCTGCCGATATCGTTCCCTCGGTCACGTGGGGCACCAGCCCCGAAGATGTCGTGCCGATCACCGCGACGGTTCCCGCGCCAGAGGACTTCGCCGACCCGTCGAAGCAGGACGCCGCGCGCAAATCGCTGGACTATATGGGCCTGACAGCGGGGCAGAAGCTGACCGAGGTTGAAATCCAGAACGTCTTCATCGGCAGCTGTACCAACAGCCGGATCGAAGACCTGCGCGCCGCCGCCGCCGTGCTCAAGGGCCGGACCAAGGCCGCCAACGTCAAGTGGGCGATCGTCGTTCCCGGTTCCGGTCTGGTCAAGCAGCAGGCGGAGGCGGAAGGGCTCGACCAGATCTTCCTTGCTGCCGGGTTCGAATGGCGCGAACCGGGCTGCTCGGCCTGCCTGGGCATGAATCCCGACAAGGTTCCGCCGGGTGAACGCTGCGCGTCTACCTCCAACCGTAACTTCGTCGGCCGTCAGGGGCCGGGCGCGCGCACCCATCTGGTATCGCCGGCGACAGCAGCCGCATCGGCCGTAGCGGGCAAACTGGCCGACGTCAGGACACTGGCCTGAGCGAACGGGCCCAGGCCTTTGCCCCACTGGTTGGCGCGGACTGCCGGGTGCTGATCCTGGGCAGCCTGCCCGGGGTCCAGTCGCTTGCCGCCAGGCAATACTATGCCCACCCGCGCAACCGCTTCTGGGAACTGGTCGGCGCGGCGATCGCGCGGCCCGATCTGCCTGCGCTACCCTATGAAGCCCGGATTGCAGCCCTTAAGGACCGCGGCATCGGCCTGTGGGATGTCTTTGCCTCGGCCCGGCGCACGGGTTCGCTCGACAGCGCGATCCGCGACGCCGCCCACGCAGACTTGCCGGGCCTGATCGACGCGATTCCATTGCTGCGCGCGGTCGCCTTCAACGGCAAGGCGGCATCGCGGGCGAGTCGCCGGGTGCTCGATAGGGTCGAACTACCGCTGCTCGACTTGCCTTCGTCCAGCCCAGCCAACGCGTCCATACCGCTGGCAGCCAAGCGCAGCGCCTGGCTGGACCTGCGCCGTTTCCTCGATTGAGCTCGCGCCTGCCGCGAAAAATCAGCCAAGCCCCTTGAACCCCGCCGCCGCGATGGACATAGGAAGATCATGACCGACCAATCCGACAAGCCCGACAAGTCCAACTGGACCGGCGCCGCTGCGATGGCCGGGGCCGCGATCGGCTCTGCCGCGCTTGCTGCTGCCCTGCTCTATGCCTCGCGCCGCAAGGAGCGCGCCGAAAAGGCCGCCAAGAAGCCCAAGCCCGAACAGGCGCCGGAGACCGATTGATGGACGCCCTGCGCGCGGTCGAAGGTCGGGCGATCCCCTTTGGCCAGAAGAACGTCGACACCGACGTGATCATTCCGGCCAAGTGGCTCAAGACCATCACCCGCGAAGGTCTGGGCAAGGGCGCGTTCGAAGCCCTGCGCGCTGACCCGGACAATCTGTTCGACAGCGCTGAATTCAAAGGCTCGCCAATCCTGATCGCTGGCGACAACTTTGGCTGCGGATCCAGCCGCGAACACGCCGCCTGGGCGCTGCTCGACCTTGGCATCAAGGCAGTCATTGCCCCCAGTTTTTCGGACATCTTTTCGGGCAATGCCTTCAAGAACGGCATTCTGACCGTCGTTCTTCCCCAGGAAGCGGTCGACCGGCTGATCGCGGTCGCCCGGACCGATCCCATCGCCATCGACCTTGAACACCAGACGGTGACCACCCCGTTCCAGGACCGCTTCACGTTCGAAATCGATCCGTTCCGCAAGCATTGCCTGCTGAATGGTCTGGACGAAGTGGGGCTGACCATGGCGCGGGGCGCCGCCATCACTACTTATGAACAACAAGCGGCCGCTGCCATGCCCTGGCTGGCGCGGACCGGACAGACCCTGGGAGAACACACAGCATGAAGGCCTTGCGCAGCCATTCCGTCGGCGGACCCGAAACCCTGACGCTCGACGAACTCGACAGCCCCGTGCCCGGTCCGGGCCAGGTCCGCATCGCGGTCAGGGCCTGCGCGATCAACTATCCCGACGTGCTGATCATCCGCGACATGTACCAGTTCAAGCCGGCGCGGCCGTTCTCGCCGGGCGGTGAGCTTTCGGGCGTGATCGATGCGGTCGGCGAAGGCGTGACCCAGTGGAAAGCCGGCGACCGGGTTATCGCGATGATGGGCAATGGCGGGCTCGCCACCGAAGTGCTCGCCCCGGCGGACAAGCTGTTCCCGCTGCCCGACGGGGTCAGCTTCGAGACCGGCGCGTCGCTGCTGATGACCTATGGCACCAACATGCATGGGCTGCTGGATCGCGGTCACCTGAAGGCCGGGGATACCCTGTTGGTGCTGGGTGCGGCCGGCGGGGTCGGTCTGTCGGCGGTCGAACTGGGCAAGGCCTATGGCGCACGCGTCGTCGCTGCAGTGTCGAGTGAGGAAAAGGCCGCCGTCGCGCGCGAACACGGCGCTGATGACGTAGTGATCTATCCGGTCGCCCCGCTCGACAAGGATCAGTCCAAGGCGCTGGCCGAAGCCTTCAAGGCGGCCTGCGGGCCCGAAGGCGCCAATGTGGTCTATGACATCGTCGGCGGTGACTATTCTGAACCGGCGGTCCGCTCGATCGCCTGGGAAGGCCGGTTCTGCGTGGTCGGCTTCCCTGCCGGGATTGCCAGGCTGCCGCTCAATCTGACGCTGCTGAAAAGCTGCGACGTTTGCGGGGTGTTCTGGGGTGCTTTTGCCGCCCGCGATCCCAAGGCCAATGCGGTGCATATCGCCACGCTGTTCGACCTGCTCAAGGCCGGCAAGATCAATCCGCGCGTCTCTGCGACGTTCCCGCTTGACCGCGGCGGCGAAGCGATCACCATGCTGGCCGACCGCAAGGCGATCGGCAAAGTCGTGGTGACCATGCCCTGAGCGGCCCTGAATGGGAGTCGACGCAATGAAGACAGCACGGATCCTTATTGCCACCGGTTTGGCGCTGACCGGCTGGGCCGCCCTGGCCAAACCCGCTCCCGCGCCTGCTGCGCCCAAACCCGCCGACATAGTCGCCGCGCGCGAAGCGGCGATGGGCATGAGCGCAACGACGCTTAACGCGCTCAAATCCGCCAGCACTGCCGGCACCCCGGTCAAGAACCTTGCCTTTGCCGCGCGCGGCCTGGCCAAGTGGGGTGCGGCCCTGCCCGCCATGTTCGCGCCGTCGACCCGCGCCGTGCCAAGCCGGGCCAAGCCCGAAGTGTGGGGCGACAGCGCTGGCTTCACTGCCAAAGCCAAGGAATTCGGCGCTGCAACCGAAGGCCTTCTGGCCGCCACGCAGGCCGACGACAAGACCGCGTTCGACGCGGCGCTTGCCCGCACGGGCGCAGCGTGCAAGGGCTGCCACGATTCTTTCCAGGTGCCGCCACCAGCTGCCAAACCCGGCTGAGGCGGCCCGGTTATCATTGCCAGGGAGCTGACATGACCGATTTCAACGATCGCGAACGCGCCGAAGAAGCCAAGTTCGCGCATGACGAAGAAATGCACTTTCGCGTGCACGCCCGCCGCAATCGGCTGCTGGGCGAATGGGCGGCACAACGCATGGGCCTGTCCTCGGTCGAGGCTGAATCTTATGCCAAGTCGGTAGTCCAGGCCGATTTCGAAGACGGCGGCGACGAAGACGTGATCCGGAAGGTTCTGGGCGATCTGGTTTCGGCCGGGCAGGATATCAGCGAAGCCGATGTCCGCACCGCGCTTGAGGCAAAGTCGGTCGAAGCCCGCCGCGCACTGATGGGCTGACCCCATGGCAATGTCCGGCGATGAAATCGTGGCGCGGATAAAGGCCGGCCTACCCGATGCCGAAGTGACGCTGACCGACCTGGCCGGCGACGACAATCACTGGGCAGCCCACGTCGTTTCCGCTGCATTTACGGGCAAGCCGCGCGTGGCGCAGCACAAGCTGGTCTATGCAGCGATCGGACCCGAGATGGGCGGCGCCCTGCACGCCTTGCAACTGACCACTGCCGTTCCCACCTGAAGGAACGAGGAGCCATACCGCCATGTCCGATACCACCCAGACTGCCGCCGACGCCCGCATTTCGCAGATCGTCAACGCCAGCGACGTCGTCCTGTTCATGAAGGGCACGCCGCTGTTTCCGCAATGCGGCTTTTCCAGCCGTGCGGTTGCGATCCTTGAACATCTGGGCGTCGCTTATGACAGTGTCGACGTGCTGCAGGACATGGAAGTGCGCCAGGGCATCAAGAGCTATTCGGATTGGCCGACGATTCCCCAGCTTTACGTCAAGGGCGAGTTTGTCGGCGGCAGCGACATCATGATGGAAATGTACGAAGCGGGTGAATTGCAGCAGCTGATGGCCGACAGCGGCGTTACGCCAGCCGCCTGATCTCTGACGGCATTTGCGCAGGCTGGGCGATTTCTTCGCCCATATCTTCACCGACCAGACCAACCAGTTCGCGAAGCCCCATCGGCATTCCGGTCAGGTGGCCCTGGAATTCCCGGCAACCGCAGCCCAGCAGTCGGTCTCTTTGCTGCTCGGTTTCAACGCCCTCGGCAATGACGTCCAGATTGAGCGCGCGGGCAAGTTTGACCATGGCATCGACCAGCGCTTCGGATTCGTCGCCAACGCCAAGGTTGCTGACGAACGAGCGGTCGATCTTGATCTTGTCGACAGCAAAGCGCTGAAGCACGCTGAGGCTTGAATAGCCGGTTCCGAAATCGTCGAGCGCAATCGAAAAGCCCAGCCGTTTGAGCGCTTCGACATTGCTGGCGGTGATGGCGTCGTCACCCAGCAAGGCCGTTTCGGTCACTTCGATTTCATAGCGCGACGGATTGATTGCCGCGGCGGCGGCCAGCCGGGTGACCAGGGCGGCAAACCCGGGTGCGCGCATCTGGACGGCCGATACGTTGATGGCAACCCGGGTATGGGTCCAATGGCCGGTCTCGGCGAATACCCGGCGCAAGACGAACTCTCCCAGCGCAAGGATCAGGCCGCCCTCTTCTGCAAGGGGCACGAACATCCCCGGCGCGATGCTGCCCCGCAGCGGATGATGCCAGCGGACCAGCGCCTCGACCGCGACGATATTTCCCAACCGGTCGACTTGCGGCTGATAAACCATTTCAAGCCCGTCGTTGAGCAGCGCGTCGCGCAGGTCGGCCTCCAGCGAACGGCGATTGCGCAACGCCGCGTCCATTTCCGGTTCGAAGAAGGTCACGCGCTGGCGGCCCAGCTCTTTTGAGCGATAGAGGGCAAGATCCGCCCACCGCAGCACTTCGGAAGGGTCAAGCCCGGCCTGGTCGAGCATGACGATGCCGATCGAGCAGCCCACTTCGAGGCGGCCATATTCGCATTCGATCGGCTTGCAGATTGCAGCGATGACGCTGTCGGCAAGATTACTGGCGCAGGCAGGTTTGAGGCATTCGCCAAGGACGACAAATTCGTCGCCGCCCAGGCGTGCGATCAGACCCACTTCCGTGCATACGTTGCGCAGCCGCCGCCCGACTTCCTCGATCACCAGATCCCCGGCGTGGTGGCCCAGCGAATCGTTCACTTCCTTGAACCGATCGAGATCGACGCACATCACCGCCAGCGGTTTGCCGCCCTCGCCCAGCTTCGCCAGTTCGGGGCGCAGCCGTTCAAACAGCATCGCCCGATTAGGAAGCCCTGTCAGGGTATCGTGATATGCCAAGTGCTTGGCTCGCTTTTCGCTGGCAACAAGCTCGCTGACCACCGAGCTGCCGCGCTTGAGTATGCTGGTTGCGGCGTACCAGAGCAGAACCAGCGCCACGATCAGCGGCACTGCAATCTGGCGCAGAACCATCGTTCCGGGCTGCTGCGGCGTCCAGGTCAGCGCAGCGACGGGTTTGCCGTCATAGTCGCGCAGGATCAGGCTGCCAGGTCCGTCGCTACGTCCGGTTGCATCCCAGACGTGCGCGTCGTTGAGCAGATAACGTTCGGCGAAACCGCCAAGCATTGATGTGCTGATCGGAATAGCGGTTATAGTAACCGGTGCACGCGGCCCTTTTGGCAGCACCCTTCCGAAATCCGGCTGAACCAGGGTTGCCGTCACCAGATAGATGGTTCCGTCGACATTGGCGACGCTGTTGGCCTGGATCGGCGGAATCTGGATGTTATCCTTGCCCGGCCGCACCTTGATCGGCGGCCTGGCGCGTTCTGCGGCACGTATGTGCGGAAGCAATTGCATGCCGGTAGCCGCAAACGGTGCATAGCTTTCAAGCTCGGAACGCTGGCCAACAACGGCCGCGTAAATTGGCTTAGCGTCAGGATCCACCACGAAAACGTGGGAAAACCCGTTGAAGGTGTGAAGGTAGTTGCCGATGTTGAAATCGGCCCACTTGGCGTCAAGCTTGTGATCAAGCTTCAGGATCGCATCGTCCCAATCCACCTGCGTGGCAACAACGGCATTCAGTTCCCGCGTCTGCCGCGCAAAGCCGTTCTGGACGACGTGATGTTCGCGCTGCGATGCGGATGTGTCGAACCGATGAATCAGATAACCAGAGGTGATGACAAGCAGAAGCAGCGCGCCGAACGTGAGCGCGACAATGGGGCCGAACAGGCGGGCGTCGCCCCAGTCCCGATCCAGAAACGCAAGACGCTTCAAATTGCCGCATCCCCCTTGCGACGGACAATTCGTCGCAAACCGGGTGCTAGCGGGCAAGCTTCAAGGAAGTATTAGCACAGGACTAAGCCAGTATTTACCAAACCAATCGGCCAAGGCTATCAGCCGTGCCAAAAGTAATCATCAGCGATTTGGGAAGAGCAGAGCGGGGAGGCGGGGCCGCGGGAGACCAGGGGGGTGCGGCCCCGCCTCTACGAGACTGCTTGGGGGTGCAGCCTACTATGCAGAGGCCGTGCCAGTTTCGAAAAAGTCCCGAAATTGCGTCAAATTCGTGACGACAAGCCAAGCGAGCCAAGTGCGGATTGTAAATCCTGCCGACAGTTGCAGAATGACACCAATTGGCACTTGGCAAAGGCCTTGATGCTTGCCACGCTGGCGGCATGGACATCGAACAGGAATATGCCGAGCACGACGAGGCTCCGCCCGCGACACCCGCCGCAACGCTGGTAATCTTCCGCAATGCCCCGGCCGGCGGCGCCCCGCAGATCCTGATGGTCGAACGCGCCGCCAGCATGTCGTTCGCGGGCGGTGCGGCAGTATTTCCCGGCGGCCGCGTCGACGATGCCGATCGCGACTTCGCTGCGATGCTGGGCGCAGCGGACGAAGAGGCACGCGACGAGCTGGCCGCGCGCATCGCCGCGGTCCGCGAAACGCTGGAGGAAACCGGCCTGGTGGTCGGCGTGGCGCAGCGGCCGACGCTGGACGATGCGCGCAGGGCGCGCGAACGCTTGCTGGCCGGCAAGGAGCTGGCCCCGGTGCTGGAGGAAATGGGTTGGACCCTGGCAACCGACAGCCTGCTGCCCTTCGCGCGCTGGCGGCCCAAGCACCGCCACATGCGCATTTTCGACACGCGCTTCTACCTGGCTGACCTGGGCACCGGCGCAGTCGACCTGCTGGTCGACCAGACCGAGAATACCCATCTGTTTTGGGCCAGCGCTTCTGAAGCATTGGAGCTGGCCGATCAGGAGAGGATCAAGATCATCTTCCCGACCCGGCGAAACCTGGAACGGCTGGCGCAGTTCTCGTCTTTCGACGATGCGGTGGCGCATATCGAACGCTATCCCAGCCGGATGATCACACCGTTCATGGAAACGCGGGACGGGGTGCCATGGCTCGCGATCCCCGACGATGCCGGTTATCCGGTGACCGGAGAAATGCTGGACAGCGCCGCCCGAAGCTAGAAAAGAGCCCCCGCACGCGGATGCGCACGGGGGCTTGAGGTTGGCCGGTAGGAAGGGCCCACCGGTCGGGTCGCAAGGATGCCCTAACCCCGACGCAGCGATTCGACCGTGATGGCGGTCACACCCCTAGGAATAAATGCGCAGCTCCGAAGCTGCGTTACAGCGCAAGCCTGGCACGTCGTGGCAATGGGAAATGGCGCGCCCGGCAGGGGTCGAACCTGCGGCCTCAAGATTAGAAGTCTCGCGCTCTATCCAGCTGAGCTACGGGCGCGCACCGGGCCTCCCCATAGGGCGGGATTGCACGCCGCGCAAATGCGTCTAGCCTATGCAGTAATGACCACGCACCTCAACACGCTCGACGGCCAGGCCAGTGCGCGCCGCCATTTTCGTTACTTCGACTATGTGATGGCGGCCTTCGTCGCGATCCTGCTGCTGTCGAACCTGATTGGCGCAGCCAAACTGGCCACACTGGGGGGGTACACCTTTGGCGCCGGGATCATGTTCTTCCCGATCAGTTACGTTCTGGGTGATGTCCTGACCGAGGTCTATGGCTATGCCAATGCGCGGCGCTGCGTCTGGGCCGGCTTTGCCGCGCTGTTGTTCATGGCGTTCATGAGCTGGGTGGTGGTGGCCTTGCCCCCGGCAGCAGGCTGGGGCGGCCAGGCGGCCTATGAAAGCGTGTTCGGCAGCACCTGGCGGATCGTCGCCGCATCGGTAATCGCATTCTGGGCGGGCGAGTTCGTCAACAGCTTCGTGCTGGCCAAGATGAAAATCTGGACGGCGGGAAAAATGCTGTGGACGCGGACCATCGGTTCGACCGTGTTCGGCCAGGCGATTGACAGCCTGCTGTTCTATCCGATCGCATTCCTGGGAACCTGGACGACGCAGCAGGTCGTCACGGTCATGGTCACCAACTGGCTGCTAAAGGTGCTGTGGGAGGCTTTGCTCACTCCGGTCACCTATGCCGTAGTCGGCTGGCTCAAGCGGCGCGAAGGGGTCGAAGTGTTCGACCAGGGCACCGACTTTTCGCCTTTTGCCAAGGCGGATGCGGTCTAGGCCCTGCCCGCAAGCAGGGCCTCACCGCTGTGCCTCAGTTGGCGATGAGGCCGATCGCGAGGTAGATCAGGATCGGCGATCCAAAGCCGAGCAGGACGGCCAGCGCCCAGGCAACGCGGACAACGGTGGCATCCCAGCCGAAGTAGTTGGCAATGCCCGAGCAGACGCCCATGAACTTGCCGTTGAGCTTGTCGAGGTGAAAACCGCCGCGCTGGGGCATGATCGGGTCCGTTTGGTTCAGCGCGCTCATGCGACGGCTCCGACGTAAGCGACCGATGCCTGGGCGGGGGTCGGGGTGGAAACGGTGCCGGTCAGGGTCAGCAGCGAAATCGCGAGGGCACAGACGGCGGCGGCGACGCGGTTGGCGGTATTGGACTGGGTCATTTTAAGTCTCCTTGGACAAATTGTGTTGCGCGGCTTGCGCATGCCACAATGATTGCAGGGACCGTGCCAAACTGCACAAAGCGCGGAAAACCGACCTTTCCGCAGAATGAACCAAAACTTTCTCGGGGATGAATGCGCAGTGTTGGTGAATTTTCCCAACAATCGGCATCGCCCTTTTGCGTGACCTTGCAGACGCCGCGTTCTATCGCCCGGCCATGGCGCTCGACCATCTTGCCCTGACTGCATTTCGCAATCACCGTGCCACACGTTTCGACGCGACGGCGCAGTTCAATCTGCTGATCGGAGAGAATGGCGCGGGCAAGACCAACGTGCTTGAAGCGCTGTCGTTGCTGTCGCCGGGACGCGGCCTGCGCCGCGCCGCGCTGGCCGAAATGGCCGGGCAGCATGGTGATGGCAGTTTCGCAATCAGCGCGGCGCTGGGCGAGGCTGTCCAACTGGGCACCGGCATCCGGCCCGATCGCCCCGGGCGACGGATCGTTCAGGCCAATGGTGCGGATATTGCGGCGGTCCAGCTGGGCGAATGGCTGAGCATCGGTTGGCTGACCCCGGCGATGGACCGACTGTTCGCCGAAGGCGCCGGGGCGCGGCGGCGTTTCGTCGACCGGCTGGTGCTCGCGCTGGAGCCAGGCCATGCGCGTCAGGCTGCACGGCTCGACAATGCCTTGCGCGAACGCAACCGTCTGCTGGCCGAACCCGCCGAACCCGATCCGCGCTGGCTCGAGGCTATCGAAGGACAACTGGCCGAGGCCGGTGCTGCAGTGGCCCAGGCCCGCGCGCGGCTGATCGAAAGGCTTAGCGCGGCGCTTTCCGCCCTGCCCGATGCGCCTTTCGCGCGCCCTCACCTGGCCTATCAGCCGGGCGGTCCGCTCGAGGCTGCTGCATTGGCCGCGGCGCTGGGCGAAGGACGCCGCCGCGACCGCGCTGCGCAGCGTACCTTGACCGGCCCCCACCGGGATGAGCTGGCTGTGACCATGGCCGGCAAGGACCAGCCCGCCGCCGAATGCTCGACCGGCGAGCAGAAAGCCATGCTGATCGCCATCACCCTGGCCCATGCCGGACTGGTCGAAGGCGCGCGCCCGTCGCTGCTCCTGCTCGACGAGGTGGCCGCCCATCTCGATCCGCTGCGCCGCACCGCCCTGTTCGACCGGCTGCGCGAAGGCGCCGCGCAGGTCTGGCTGACCGGGACCGAGCTTGCCCCGTTCGAAGCGATTGCGGGCGAGGCAGCGGTGTGGCGGGTCAGCGAAGGGACGGTGGAGCGTTTGTAAGGCGCGCGCAATTACGACGCGCGTGCTATTTCGTTTGCGGCAATGCCTCTGCGACCTGCGCCGCCGTATCCGCGACCAGCAGTTCCACCCCCGGCGCGGTCGGGTGAATGTGATCAGCCTGAACCAGCTCAGGTTTGCCGATCAGCGGCTGAAGGAAGAACGGCACCAGTTTGGCGTCATACTTTTTCGCCAGCGCCGGATAGATCGGATTGAATTTGCCGGAATAGTCCGCGCCCAGATTGGGCGCGGCGATCATGCCCAACAGCATGACCGGCACCTTGCGCGCTTTCAGCTTGCCCAGGATCGCGTCGAGATTGGCCCGGGTCTGCTCGGGCGGCAGGCCGCGCAGCATGTCGTTGCCACCCAGACTGACGATCACCAGCGCCGGCGGCTGCGTCAGGCTGTTCAGCGTGAAGTCGAGCCGCTGCAGCCCGCCCGCGGTGGTATCGCCCGACACGCCGGCGTTCATGATCCGCGCATTGATCCTGCGCCCGCGCAGTGCGGCCTCGAGACGGGCCGGATAGCTCTGCCCCGGTTCCAGTCCATAGCCGGCAAACAGGCTGTCCCCCAGCGCGACGATGCGCTTTTCCGCCCCCATAACTGGCGGCAGTGGTGGTTCGGTCTCGATCGCGACAGCACTGGGTGCAGCTTCCGGTGTACCCTTCCCGCAACCCGAAAGCGCCATTGCCAGCAGCACAGGACTTGCAACCGCGAGCAGCCAATTCCATTTCATTATGCAACGTCCTTTGTCTTTCCTCCTGACTATGGCATCCCGCTGACGTGACAAGCCCCCTTTCGGCGCCGCTACCCGCTATCGCCGCCTCGAACCTTACTTTGACCCTGGGCCAGGACGGCAGCGCGGTGGAGATCCTGCGCGGGATCGACCTGACAGTGCCGCTGGGCCAGACCCTCGCCCTGCTCGGCCCTTCGGGTTCGGGCAAAAGCTCGCTGATGGCGGTGCTCTCCGGGCTGGAGCGGGCCAGCGGCGGCGGCCTGTCTGTCGCCGGGGCCGATTTCGCCGCGCTGGGCGAAGACGGCCTGGCCACTGCACGGCGCGGACGCATCGGCATCGTGCTCCAGGCGTTTCACCTGCTGCCGACGATGACCGCGCTGGAAAACGTCATGACCCCGCTCGAACTGGCCGGGATCGCCGATGCTCGCGACCGCGCCGCTGCCGAGCTGACTGCGGTCGGGCTGGGCCACCGCCTCAACCACTATCCGACACAGCTGTCCGGCGGCGAGCAGCAACGCGTCGCCATCGCCCGCGCTCTCGCCCCGCGCCCCGCGCTGGTCTTCGCTGACGAGCCGACCGGCAACCTCGATGCCGCGACCGGCGAGGCGATCATGGACCTGCTGTTCACCCGCCGCGCGGAGGCTGGAGCGACCCTGGTGGTGATCACCCACGACGCGGCACTGGCGGCGCGCTGCGAGCGCGTGGTTACCCTCGCCGACGGGCGTATTGTCAGCGACATCCTGTCGGCGTGAGTAACGTCCTCACCTGGTCCACCGCCTGGACGATTGCCCGGCGCGATCTGTCGGCGCGGTTCCGCGGCCTGCGGTTGCTACTGGTCTGCCTGTTCCTGGGGGTCGGCGCGCTAGCCGCGATCGGCACCCTGACCGGCGCGATCGAGCGCGAGCTGGCCAGCCGCGGGCGCACTATACTGGGCGGCGACCTTGAACTGGCGGTGTGGCAACGCAGCCCGACGCCGCAAGAACGTGCGGCCTTTGCCCGCCTCGGTACGCTATCCAGCGGGATCCGCCTGCAGGCCATGGCCACTGCCGGCGATCTTGCCGCCCCGGTCGAACTGAAGGCGGTCGATGCCGCCTGGCCGCTGGTCGGGCGGTTGGCGCTGCAGGATGGCCGCCGCGTCGGCGCTCCTGCAGCTGGTGAGGCCTGGATCGCCCCCGGCGCGGCCGAACGGCTCGATGCCCGGCCGGGCAGCACGATCACCGTCGGCGGCCAGCCGCTGCGGGTCGGCGGAATCATCGCCGATGAGCCCGACCGTCTCGGCGAAGGCTTCACCCTGGGCCCGGTGGTGATCACCGCAGCAGACTTTCCCGCGAGGGCCGGCCTGACCAGCCCGGGGGCGATGTACCGCAGCAAGACCCGCATCGCGCTTCCAACCGGACGTGATCCGGTGAAGGCGGGCGAAGCGCTCAAACGGCAGTTTCCCTCCGCCGGGTTCGAAGTCCGCACCCGCGACAAGGCCAGCCCCGGAGCAGAGCGCTTCGTCAGCCGGATGGGCGAATTCCTCGTCCTGGTCGGCCTGGCCGCATTGGTCATAGCCGGGATCGGGATCGGCGGCGGGGTCTCATCCTACCTCGAAGCGCGGCGCGGGAGTATCGCAACGCTCAAGGTACTGGGCGCGACCAGCCGCGACATCGCCCGGATCTATCTGCTGCAGATCGCCGTGGCGGCGCTGGCGGGCAGCTTTGCCGGGCTGGTCGGCGGGGTGCTAGTCACCCCGCTGCTCGGCCGGGTGCTGGGCAGCCTGCTGCCGGTGACGCCGGGATTCGTTTTCGATCCTGCCGCGCTGGGCCGGGCGGCGCTCTATGGCTTGCTCGTCGCGCTGATCTTTGCCGCGCCGCCGCTGCTGGCCGCGCGGCGCTTTCCGGCAATGGCGCTGATGCGTGCGCGGGTCTCGCCGCTCGCGCGGCACTGGCGCGATGGCGCGCTGCCGGTCGGCCTGGGCATGAGTGCAATTGCCGCCTTGGCCCTGGCCACAGCCGCGCAGCCACGGGTAACCGCCTACTTCCTCGCCGGATCGGTCGGCCTGCTGGGCCTGCTAGCCCTGCTCGGCTGGGCGATCCGCTGGAGCGCGGCGCGGTTACCGCGGCCCCGGCGCCCGCTGGTGCGGATCGCGCTGGCCAACCTCCACCGCCCCGGCGCACAGACCGGCGCGCTGGTTACCGCGCTGGGCTTCGGCCTGTCCGCCTTCGTGACCCTGGCCGCGGTACAGACCAGCCTCGACGCCAACATCGCCGCCCGCGTGCCGCAGCGCGCGCCCGACTACTTCGTGCTTGACGTGCCGCGCGACCGCGCCGCAGCGTTCAGCCAGACGGTGCTGGCCGAAAGCCCGCAGGCCCGGGTCCGCATGGTCCCGTCGCTGCGCGGCGCGATCCTGGCCTATGGTCCGGCCGACCGGATGACCCGCGTGGCCGACCTGAAGACCATCCCGGACGAGGCCTGGCCGCTGCGCGGCGAGCGCGGGCTGACCTATGCCGACACCCTCCCCGAAGGCAATTCTCTGACCGCTGGAACGTGGTGGCCTGCGGGTTACTCGGGCGAACCGCTGGTATCGGTCGACGAGAAGCTGGCCAGCGCCCTGAACCTCAGGATCGGCGACCGCCTGACCATCGGGCTGCTGGGGGTCGAGCGCACCGCGAAGATCGCCTCGCTGCGGCGGATCGACTGGGATTCGATGGGCTTCAACTATGTCCTGGTGTTTAGCCCCAACGCCATCGCCGACGCGCCGCACAACCTGGCGGCGACGGTCGACCTGCCCCAGGGCAGCGCCAAGGGCCCGCTGCTGCGCGCACTGGTCAAGGGCTTCCCCTCAAGTTCGGTGATCGAAGTCGGCGGGGTGCTGGCCCAGGCGCGCGACCTGCTCGGCCAGGTCAGCCTGGCGATCCTCTCCGCCGCGTCGGTCGCGGTGCTGGCGGGGATCGCCGTGCTGCTCGGCGCGATCGCCGCGGCGCGGGCGGCGCGGACCTATGACAATGTCGTGCTGCGGGTGCTGGGGGCCAGCCGAGGCCAGCTGCTCGGCCTGCAACTGGCCGAATACGGCCTGCTCGCCGCAGTGCTGGCCGGGGTGGCACTGGCGCTCGGTTCAGGCCTCGCCTGGCTGATCATCGTCGAGTTGTTCGATTTCGACTGGCTGCCCAACTGGCCGCGCGTCTTCGCCGTGCTCGGTGCCGGATTGGTGCTGGTCATCGGCTTTGCGCTCGCAGCGTCACTGCCCCTGCTGCGCGCCAAGCCGGCCCAGGCCCTGCGCGAACTTTAGCCGCGCTTGCCCAAAGCGTCGCAGTGGGCTAGGGGCGCGCGCAATGTTGCGGCGCAGCACGCGCTGCCCTTCCCCTGTCCAGAGAGTTCGTTCATGTCCGCCCCGCTGCCGCTGCGCAATATCGCCATCATCGCCCACGTCGACCACGGCAAGACCACGCTGGTCGACCAGCTGTTCCGCCAGTCGGGTACCTTCCGCGACAACCAGCGCATCGAAGAGCGCGCGATGGATTCGAACGACCTGGAAAAGGAACGCGGGATCACCATCCTGGCCAAGTGCACCTCGGTCGAATGGAACGGGACCCATATCAACATCGTCGACACCCCCGGCCACGCCGATTTCGGCGGCGAGGTGGAGCGCATCCTCAGCATGGTCGACGGCGTTATCCTGCTGGTCGACAGCTCGGAAGGGGCGATGCCGCAGACCAAGTTCGTCACCGGCAAGGCGCTGGCGCTGGGCCTGCGTCCGATCGTGGTGGTCAACAAGGTCGACCGCCCGGACGAGCGTATCCAGGAAGTGCTGGATGAGGTCTTCGACCTGTTCGTCAGCCTGGATGCCACCGACGAGCAGCTCGATTTCCCGGTGCTCTATGCCTCGGGCCGCAACGGCTATGCCAATGAGGATCCGAGCCTGCGTGAGGGCACCCTGACCCCGCTGTTCGAGAAGATCGTCGATCACGTTCCGCCGCCGGCCGCCGACGTAGACGGGCCGTTCAAGTTCCTGGTCACCCTGCTCGATCGCGACAACTTCCTTGGCCGCATCCTGACCGGCAAGGTCCAGTCGGGCACGGTCAAGGTCAATTCGCCGATCCATGCGCTCGACCGCGACGGCAAGGTGGTCGAGACCGGCCGCGCATCGAAGCTGATGGCCTTCCGCGGGCTGGAACGCGTGCCCGTGGACGAAGCCCGCGCCGGCGATATCATCTCCATTGCGGGTTTGACCGAAGCAACCGTGGCCAACACCATCGCCGATCCGTCGGTGACCGAGCCGCTCTATGCCCAGCCGATCGACCCGCCGACCCTGTCGATGCGCTTTGCCGTCAACGACAGCCCGATGGCCGGGCGCGAAGGCAGCAAGGTGACTAGCCGCATGATCCGCGACCGGCTGGAGCGCGAGGCTGAAAGCAACGTCGCGATCCGCGTCACCGAATCGGCCGACAAGGACAGCTTCGAAGTGGCCGGGCGCGGCGAACTGCAGCTGGGCGTGCTGATCGAAACGATGCGCCGCGAAGGCTTTGAACTGGGCATCAGCCGTCCCCGCGTACTCTATGGCGAGGACGAGAACGGCCAGCGGACCGAACCGTATGAAAGCGTGGTGATCGACGTTGATGACGAACACGCTGGTACGGTTGTTGAAAAGATGGCGACCCGCAAGGGCGAGATGACCGACATGCGCCCCTCGGGCGGCGGCAAGACCCGCATCACCTTCTCGGCCCCGTCGCGCGGCCTGATCGGCTATCACGGCGAATTCCTGTCTGACACCCGCGGCACCGGGATCATGAACCGGCTGTTCGAGAAGTACGGGCCGTACAAGGGCAAGATCGAGGGCCGCAAGAACGGCGTGCTGATTTCCAACGGCGCCGGCGAAGCGGTCGGCTATGCGCTGGGCCCGCTTGAAGAGCGCGGCATCCTGTTTGTCGGCGTCGGCACCCCGCTGTACGAAGGCATGATCATCGGCGAGAATGCCAAGCCCGACGATCTCGAAGTCAATCCGATGAAGTCGAAGCAGCTGACCAACTTCCGCTCGACCGGCAAGGACGACGCGATCCGGCTGACCCCGCCCAAGATCATGACGCTGGAACAGGCGATCGCCTATATCGACGACGACGAAATGGTCGAAGTCACGCCCAAGTCGATCCGCCTGCGCAAGGCCCTGCTCGACCCGCACGAGCGCAAGAAGGCCGGTCGCAAGAAGAACGACTGAGCCACCGTTCACCGGCAAGGTTGTCCTTGTGGCGGCCCAGGATTCACTTTAACTCTCCGTTACTTGACGGGCAGCAGGGGTGAACCATGCCGATTGCGGACTTTGTGCTGGGCGAAAAGTTCGTGGTCGATGGGCCCACGTCAAGCGCACGCGGGCCGGGCCGAATCGTAGAATTGAGCGGTGGCCGTTTCGTCATCGGCTATGACACAACCTGGAGCGCGGGCGGCCCGATCGGCACCTCGGCGGGACAGATCCTCAGCGCGACCGGGCTCGACTTCGGCAGCGACTTCCGCTTTTCGGCGTTCAACTTCGACCAGCAGAGCCTGGCCGCGATGCGCGCCCTGCCCGGTGGCGGTTTCATCGCGGTGTGGGATGGGATAACCGAAGGCAGCCAGGTCACCGCCGCCCAGCGGTTCGACGACAATGGGGCCGCGGTGGGCGAGGCCACGGTCCTGCGCGTCTTGCCGCCCGGCTCAAGCTGGTATCAGACCGCCGACCTGGTTCCGCTGAGCAACGGCAACTTCCTGCTGGTCAGCAACGGAGGGCCGACGGGCGCGTCGATAACCGGGCAGATTTGCGGGCCCGACGGTTCCTTTGAAGGCGTGCCGATCGACTTGGACGGTGGCGCAGCGGGGGCCAGTCATGCCCACATCGACCAGCGCGCCAATGGCGGTTTCGTCGTGTCATGGGTCGGTGCCGGAGCCAGCAACGACACCGATTGTTCGGCGCGGCTATTCGGCGCCGACGGCACGCCACAGGGCGCAGCTTTCACCGTCAATACCGCCACCGCGGGCGACCAGCGCGCCGCCGACGTGGCGTTCTTCGCCGATGGCAGCTTCGTCGCGGTGTGGACCTCGTCGCTGGGCGGACGGCAGGACGTCTATGGCCAGCTGTTCACCGCCAGCGGCGCGAAGGTGGGTGCGGGGTTCCTCGTCAACGTCAGCGACAATACCTTTAACGACTATCCGGCGGTGGCCGTGCTGGCCGACCAGAGCTTCGTGGTGACCTGGCAGCGGCCGTCGTTCTTCATCAACGCACAGGGCTTCGTCGTCGATCGCGGCTATGGCATCACCGCCCAAGCCTTTGCCGCCGATGGGACCAAGACCGGCGGCCAGTTCTGGATCGATGACTCCAACGGCAACCGCTATTCCGGCCCGTCGATCGAAGCGCTAAACAATGGCGGCTATGCGGTGACCTGGTACGATCAGAAATTCAACGTCGCCGATCCCGAAACCAGCGGCCTGAAGGCGCGGATATTCGGCCCCAATTCGCCGCCGTCGCTGACATCGCCAGATCATGCCGCGATCCCCGAGAACACCGTGGCAGTAATGTCGCTGCTGGGCACCGACCTCGACGTCAACGCGCGGTTGACCTATGCGATCAGCGGCGGCTTTGATGCATCGCTGTTCCGGGTCAACGCGCAGACCGGTGCGCTCAGTTTCGCTTATGCTCCCGATTTCGAAGCCACAGCCTTTCACCCCAACACCTACACCGTCCAGGTGTCGGTCAGCGACGGTCACGCCACCGCTTACCAGACCCTGACGATCAACGTCACCGACGTGCGTGAGGCGGTCAACCTGACTGGCACTCCGGACGCCGATACCCTGACCGGGACCGAGTTTTCCGACAGCCTTGCGGGCCTGGGCGGCAACGACGTGCTGATCGGTAACGAGCAGGACGATTACCTCGACGGCGGCACCGGTACCGACCTGCTCTATGGCGGGGCGGGCAGCGACACCTATGTCGTCGATGGCGGTGATCTGGTGTTCGAAGGTGCCGGCGAGGGCGATCTCGACCGGGTGTTCGCCGACAGCAGTTTCTATCTGTTCGCCAATGTCGAGTATCTGTTCCTGAACGAGGCCGCGGGTGACGGTTTTGGCGTCGGCAACGAACTCGACAACACCATTTTCGGCAATTCCGGCCACAATCTGCTTATCGGGCTGGGCGGGGGAGACTTCATTTCGGGCGGCGATGGCAACGACGCGCTGTTCGGCATGGACGGGGCCGACACGCTCTATGGCGATGGCGGCATCGATTATCTTGCCGGAGGTGCAGGCAACGATACGATCGACGGCGGAAGCGAAGCCGATGCGCTATATGGAGAAGGCGGGGACGATGTCATCTGGGCAGGAGCGGGTTTCGTCACCGATATCCTGACCGGTGGCGCGGGCAATGACGAACTGCACGCCGACAGCGGCGAGGCCGACTACGATTTGATCGACGGCGGCAGCGGCAACGACACGTACTGGGTCGATACCGGCGACGATCTGACTTTCGAGGCCGTGGACGGCGGGATCGACACCGTCATCGCCAATGTTCCCGGAGAGAACAACGGGGTTTACCTCTATGCCAACGTCGAAAACCTGATCCTGGAAGGCACCACAAAGTTCGGCGTGGGCAATGAACTCACCAACCATCTGACCGGAAGCTATGCGGCCAACTGGCTGCTCGGCGGCGCGGGCAACGACACGATCGAAGGTGGCGCCGGCGACGATGTGCTTTTCGGCGAGGCCGGGGCCGACCGCTTCGTGTTCGCCCCCGGCAGCGGTGCCGACCTGATCGGCGATTTTGCGCCAGGCGTCGATACCATCGATGTCGCCGCCTATGGCTATGATTGGGCGGGGCTGCAGGCGGCGATGGGACAGGTCGGAGGCGATACCTTCATCAATCTGCTCAATGGCGACCTTCTGGTCCTGAGCGGGGTCAGCATGAACCAGCTTCAGGAAAGCAGCTTCATCGTGTGAGGTGCTGAGCCACAGCGGCACTTTCGTTCAGCTTGGCGTTAAACAAGCTGAACGGCGACTGCATAGTCGCAGTTGGATCCGTTCAGATGGAAGGGTGCAAAAGCGCAGCCATACGGCGAATCGCACGGGGGGCATGGGCCAACCGCGAGGCCGCGGAGTCCATGCCATGACCGGCATTTTCAAGAAGTCCGTGCTTGCTGCGGCGCTAGCCGCCACCACCCTTGCTACCGCCACCCCGGCGATGGCCGATCCCTATGGCAATTACCGCCACCGCGGCAACGGCGACACCGCCGGGGCGGCGATCCTGGGCGGGATCATCGGGCTGACCATCGGCGTGATTGCCGCATCGGCCGGCAAGAAGCACGACCGCTGCGACTATAACCGCGACCATGACGGCTACCGCGACGGCTATCGCCATGACAATCGCGGCCGCTACTGCGACCGCGACGGGCGTTACCGCGACTATCCGCAGCAGGGCGGCTACTACGGCAACGATCCCCGCCAAGGCGGCTATTACGACCGCCAGGGCGACGACTATGCCCAGCGCGGCTACCGTGAAGGCGATGACGACCGCGGCTATGACGAGCGCGGCGACCGCCAGGGTTACTGAGTTCACCGGCCACCGAGAGAGGGCGCGGGGGGCAATCCTCGCGCCCTCGATTTTGCGTGCGGCGGCGCAATCGGCTAGGGGCTCTTGCGATGCAGATGTCCGACCTTCGCATTGCCCTGTTCAGCGGCAACTACAACATGACCACCGACGGCGCGAACCGCGCGCTCAACCGGCTGGTCGAATACCTGCTGCGCCAGGGCGCGGAGGTCCGCGTCTATTCGCCGACCAATGCCGAGCCCGCCTTTCCGCCGACCGGCGATCTGGTCAGCCTGCCCTCGTTCGCCATTCCCGGGCGCAGTGAATACCGTCTGCCGATGGCGCTGAATGGCCGGGTGCGGCGCGATCTGGCGGCTTTCAAGCCCAATGTCGTCCATGTCTCATCGCCCGATGTCAGCGCCCACCGCGCGGTTACCTGGGCGCGGCACCGCCGCCTGCCGGTGCTGGCTTCGGTCCACACGCGGTTCGACACCTATCCGCGCTATTACAACATGGCCTGGGCCGAACCGGCGCTGACCGCGCTGCTGCGCCGCTTCTATCGCCGCTGCGATGCGCTGGTGACGCCGTCGGAATCGATGGCCCAGGTGCTGCGCGATCAGCGGATGAACTATGACATCGGGATCTGGTCGCGCGGGGTCGACCGCACGGTGTTCAATCCCGGCCGCCGCGATCCGGCCTGGCGTCAGCAACTCGGCCTGGCCGATAACGAGGTTGCCGTGGGCTTCCTCGGCCGGCTGGTCATGGAAAAGGGCCTCGACGTGTTTTCCGACACGATCGACGAGTTGCGCGCCCGCGAAATCCCGCACCGCGTGCTGGTGGTGGGCGAAGGCCCGGCGCGCGAATGGTTCGAAGCGCGGCTGCCCGACGCAGTCTTTGCCGGCTTCCAGGGCGGCGCCGACCTGGGCCGCGCGGTGGCCAGCATGGACGTGCTGTTCAATCCTTCGATCACCGAAACCTTCGGCAACGTGACGCTGGAAGCGATGGCCTGCGGCCTGCCGGTGGTCGCCGCGGCGGCGACCGGCAGCGAAAGCCTGGTCGACGATGGCCGTTCCGGCCGGCTGGTCCGCCCCGGCGCGATCCACCATTTTGCCGAGGCGCTGCGCGGCTATATCGAGGATCCGGCACTGCGCGCAAAGCACGGCGCCGCGGGCGAAGCGCGGTCCAAGGACTTCAGCTGGGACCGGATCAACCAGGCGGTGGCCGACACCTATCTGCGGCTGATCCGGCAAAAGCCGAAAGCGCAGCCCTAACGCTGGATGCCCTGCGCAGCCGACTTGCGCGAATAGTGCCACAGAAACAGGACGATGCCGCAGATCACCAGCGGCATCACCTTGCTCGCAGTGGAAGCGAGCGCGGCCGGCGTGTTGGTCAGCTGATAGCCAAAGCTGACCACAGCGCCCACCAGCGAGACGAGAAACGCGGTCGCGGCATGGCGCGAGCGCAGCAGCATCAGCACCGATCCGGCGACCGACCCCCAGACCCCCAGGCCCCAGCCGATCTGCGCCCACAGCGGGAAGCTGTCGATCCAGTCGAGGATGACCTGCGGATCGCCCGCCGCCTTCAGATAGTCGACATTGCGGGTCCGGGTCATCACATAGTCCCAGGCGCCGAAGCTGTTCCACAGCGCGCCGAGCACGGAAACCACCCAATAGCTTGTCGGCACGCGGGCCGCATTTGCCTGTTCCATCCGATCCCTCCCCCAGGTTGCGATGTTGGCTGCAGCCAAGCTAACACAACCCGGGGCAGGGCCAAAATCGCGCCTTACAGGCGCTCGATCTTGCGCGCCGCCTCGTCAAGGATATCGGCAACCTGATGCATCGTTTCGCGGTCGAAATCGCCGCTGGCGGCACGCTGGCGCACCGCGGTGAACAGGTTACCCATCGCCCGGCGCAGCGGCGGGGCGCCGTGGCGCTGCTCGTCGTCGGCAAGGCCGCGCAACCGCTCCTTGAGGCGCGCGACCTCTTCGGCGCGATCGGCGACTTCCTGCTGTCCGGCAGCCGTTGCGGCATAGGATTTGCGCGAACCGTCACCGGCCTGCTCGGCGATCACGCCTTCGTCGGTCAGCAGATTGAGCGTGGGATAGACCACCCCCGGGCTGGGCGCATAGTTGCCGCCGGTCAGTTCCTCGATCGCCTTGATCAGCTCATAGCCGTGGCGCGGCTGTTCGCTCAGCAAGTCAAGCAGGACCAGGCGCAATTCGCCCGTGCCGAACACCCGGCCGCGTCCGCCCGGGCCGCGGCGATGCCGCCCGCCCCAGTCGCCGCCTTCGGCCCCGTCGCCAAAGCTGCCGCCCCAGCGGCCGCGCCGCCCGGTCATCATGGCCATCATCGGCCACATTCCGCGGCCACGCGGGCCGCATCCATAGTGATTCATGTATCTATGTCCTTTCATGATGCGTCTAAGATATATCTTATAACGATCGATGCAAGCCCCCGATGACAATTTTCTGCCGCGCGCCTATCGTGGCGCGGATGGCCGACCTTTTTGCCGACGACCTGCCTCCGCCCCCGGTGGACGAACCCGCAGCCGACGCTCCCTTGGCCGACCGGCTGCGGCCGCGCGGGCTGGACCAGATCATCGGCCAGGACCACCTGACCGGGCCCGAAGGCGCGATCGGGCGGATGGTCGCGGCCGGGCGCCTGTCCAGCATGATCCTGTGGGGTCCGCCCGGCACCGGCAAGACCAGCATGGCGCGCCTGCTGGCCGACGCTGTGGGGATGCGTTTCGTCGCGATCAGCGCGGTGTTTTCGGGTGTGGCCGATCTCAAGAAGGCCTTTGCCGAAGCTGAGCTGGCGGCCAGGGCCGGACAGCGCACCCTGCTGTTCGTGGACGAGATCCACCGCTTCAACCGCGCCCAGCAGGACGGTTTCCTGCCCTTTGTCGAAAAGGGCACTGTCACGCTGGTCGGGGCAACAACCGAAAACCCCAGTTTCGCGCTAAACGCCGCGCTGCTCAGCCGGGCGCAGGTGCTGATCCTGCACCGGCTCGATGCCGCAGCACTCGATACCCTGCTGGCGCGTGCCGAGACGCTGGAAGGGCCCTTGCCCCTGACCGCACAGGCACGTGAGGCGCTAGTTGCCAGCGCCGACGGCGACGGCCGGTTTCTGCTCAACCAGGCCGAAACGCTCTACAATGCCAGGATCCCGGAGCCACTCGATCCCGCCGCGCTCGGCGCATTCCTGCAGCGCCGGGTGGCGGTTTACGACAAGGACCGCGACGGCCACTACAACCTGATTTCGGCTCTGCACAAGGCGCTGCGCGGCTCCGATCCGCAGGCCTCGCTCTACTACATGGCGCGGATGCTGACCGCCGGGGAGGAGCCGCTCTACGTGCTGCGCCGGCTGGTCCGCTTCGCATCCGAGGACGTCGGCCTGGCCGATCCGCAGGCGCTGGTGCAGTGCCTCGCGGCCAAGGACGCCTACCAGTTCCTCGGCAGCCCCGAAGGCGAGCTGGCTATCGTCCAGGCCTGCCTCTATCTCGCCACCGCGCCCAAATCGAACGCCGCCTACCTGGCACAGAAGGAAGCCTGGACCAGCGCGCGCGAGACCGGCAGCCTGGCCCCGCCGCCGAATATCCTCAATGCCCCGACCAAGCTGATGAAGGACATCGGCTATGGGGCGGGCTATGCCTATGATCACGACGCCGAGGACGGCTTTTCAGGCGACAACTACTGGCCCGAGGAATTGGCGCCGCAGACCTATTACCGCCCAGTTGAACGCGGGTTTGAGCGCGAGGTGACGAGGCGCCTCGAATGGTGGAACAAGCGGCGGGCCGAGCTGCGCGGCGCATGACGCCGGACCGCTTTCGCAATTTCGCCGCAGTAGACTGGTCGGGTGCGGCCGGGGAACGGCACCGCGGGATCGCTGTGGCGCTGATGCGCGAAGGTGAACCTGTACCACAACTGGTGCGCCCCGAGCACCGCTGGTCGCGCGCCGAGGTGCTGGCCTGGCTGATAGCGGAAATGCCCGCCAACACCCTGGTCGGGTTCGACATGGGGATCAGTCTGGCCCATGCCGATGCCGGTACCTATTTTCCCGGCTGGGCCGAGAGCCCCTCCGACGCCAGGGCTCTTTGGGCTCTGGTCGAAGCCGTGTGTGCAGCCGATCCGCACTTGTCGGTCACCAGATTCGTCGATCACAGCGAAGCCGCGCGCCATTTCCGCCGTCATGGCGGGCGCGAGGGCGATCTGTTCGGCGGCGGCCGCGGCCGCTTCCGCGTGACCGAACGCGCGCAGGAGCTGCTGGGCTGCAAGCCCTATTCCAATTTCAACCTGGTCGGTGCGGCGCAGGTCGGCAAGTCGAGTCTTTCGGGCATGCGCCTGCTGCACCGCTTGCACGGCCAAATACCGGTGTGGCCGGTCGATCCCCTGCCCGGCAGCGGATCGGTCGTGGTCGAGATCTATACCACCATCGCCGCCATGGCCGCGGGGCGCACCGCGGGCAGATCGAAGATTCGGACCTACGAAGACCTGAACGATGCGCTGACCGCCCTGAAGTGCGACGCAATCGCTGGCACTGGCGCGATTGCCGACCACGCCAGCGATGCACTGATCACCGCTGCCTGGCTGCGCGGCGCGGCGCGCGATCCGGCCCTGTGGCAGCCATCGGCGCTGACCGATCAGATTGCCCGAACAGAGGGGTGGACCTTCGGCGCCCGATAGTTCTAAGGACGCCCTGCACATATGGCCACGTTGCCGGCTTAGCTCAGTTGGTAGAGCACCTGATTTGTAATCAGGGGGCCACGGGTTCGAATCCTGTAGCCGGCACCATTTTTCAAACAAGGGGCGGGCGGCAACACATGCTTGCAGAGATGATCCAGCGCCTGTTCGAGCGATCGCTCGACGATGCGGCGCAAGCGCAGGCGCGTGAGGGCCAGTGGCTCCCCGCACTGTGGGCCGAGGTCGAGGAGATGGGTCTGCCGCTGGCGCTGCTCGGCGAAGACCAGGGCGGGTTCGGCCTCGCCGCCGACGAACAGGGCGAAGCACTACGCCTGCTGGGCAAGCTGGCCGTTCCGCTGCCCGTGGCCGAAACCATGGCCGCCAATCGCCTGCTTGCCGCCGCGGACCTGCCGCTGGCCGAAGGCGCGGCCGGACTGGCCCGCGCCGACGATCTCAAGTTGGAAGGTGGCCGCCTGACGGGCACGGTTGCCCGCGTCGCCTGGGGCGAGAATCTGGATTGCCTGGCCCTGGCCGTGGGGGACACGCTGTACCGCGTCCCGCGCAGTGGCTGGTCGCTGGCCGAAGCGGGCACCTCGCTCAATTTCCATCCCCGTCCCACCCTGGCGATCGACTGGACGGTCGATGCATCGGCACCGCTGCCCTATTGCCCGCTGGCGGCAGGTGCCACCGTGCGCGCCTTCCAGATCGCCGGCGCGCTCGAATCGGCGCTCGACATGACGCTCGACCACACTGCCACCCGGGTTCAGTTCGGCAAGCCGCTGCAGAAGAACCAGGTGGTCCAGCACGAGCTGGCCAAGTTGGCCGGAGAGCTGGCCTGCGCCACCGCCGCGGCCGATCTGGCCGGCGAGGCCTTGGCCCGCGGCGACGTGCTGGGGGTTGCCGCCGGATCCCTGCGCGCGCGCGAAGCCGCGGGCAACGGCGCGGGGATCGCAACGCAAATGCATGGCGCCATCGGCTTTACCCGCGAGCATCGCCTGCACCTTTACACAACTTCCCTGTGGACCTGGCGCGATGAGTTCGGCGGTCAGGTTTTCTGGGCAACGCAACTGGGCCGCGCTGCGATGGCGGCTGGCGGTGATGGATACTGGCCGATGGTGACATCCCTATGAGCGCGATACCCTTCCCCGCCCCGCCGGCCGACAGCGACGAAGTCCTCGCGCTGCGCACCGAGTTCCGGTCCTTCCTCGATCAGCAGCTGGGCCACCGCAGCCCGCGCCAGCGCAGCGACAACTGGTACGGTTTCAGCCGCGAATTTTCGCTGGCCATGGGTCAGGCCGGATACCTTGGCATGACCTGGCCCAAGCAATACGGCGGTCATGAGCGCAACGCCTACGAACGCTACGTCATCGTGGAGGAATCGCTCGCCTATGGCGCTCCGGTCGGCGCGCACTGGATCGCCGATCGCCAGTCCGGTCCATCGATCATCAAGTTCGGCACGCAGGAGCAGAAGGAAACGATCCTGCCGCGCATCGCCGCGGGCGAGCTGGCTTTCGGCATCGGCATGAGCGAGCCCGATTCCGGCAGCGACCTGGCCGCCACGCGGACCAAGGCGGTGCGCGACGGCGATATCTATCGCGTCACCGGAACCAAGGTCTGGACCAGCTTCGCGCACGAGGCCGACTATGTCATCCTGTTCTGCCGCACCAGCGGCACCCCGGCCGACCGGCACCAGGGCACCAGCCAGCTTTTGGTCAACCTCAAGAACACTCCAGGTTTGACAATCCGGCCGATCATCGACCTGGCCGGACAGCATCATTTCAATGAGATGCACTTCGAAGATGCCGTGGTTCCTGCAAAGAACCTGCTCGGCGCAGAAGGCGATGGCTGGAACCAGGTGATGAGCGAACTGGCCTTTGAACGCTCCGGCCCGGAACGGTTCCTGTCCTCGATCGAGCTGATGTACCAGCTGCTGAACGCGCTGAAGGGCCGCGAAGACGATGCCGCGCTGGCGACCATCGGCCGGCTTACCGCGCAGCTTGCGGTGCTGCGCCGCCTGTCGCGCTCGGTCGCAGCGATGCTGCAGAACAAGCAGGATGCGGGACTGCAGGCTTCGATCGTCAAGGATGTTGGCGCGGTGTGGGAACAGACCCTGCCCGATTTCGCCCGCCAGTTGGTCGACGCCGAACCCGATCCGCGCAGCCAGGCGGCCTATGCCGGTGTGCTGGCCAACATCGTCCACAACGCACCCAGCTGGTCGCTGCGAGGCGGCACGCGAGAGATCCTGCGCGGGATCATCGCGCGCGGTCTCGGCACCCGCTAATCCGGTTGCATTGGTAACCGGTTCGGTCGATGGTCGCGCCATGACCGAACCCATGACCTATGCGCGCTATCTGGCGCTCGATGACCTGCTGGCCTGCCAGCATCCGCGGTCCGATGCCGATGATGAACTGCTGTTCGTCATCATCCACCAGACCAAGGAACTGTGGCTCAAGCAGATGATCCGCGAGCTGCGGCTGGCGGTTGCCGAGGTCCGCGCCGATCAGCTGGTCCCGGCCTACAAGGCACTGGCCCGGGTCAGCCGGATCCAGGCGGTGATGACGCTGAGCTGGGACGTGCTGGCGACAATGACGCCGAGCGACTACACCCGCTTTCGCGACGTGCTGGGTCCATCGAGCGGGTTCCAGTCGGACCAGTTCCGAACGGTCGAATATATGCTGGGGCTGAAGGACGCGCGGTTTCTCGACTATCAGAATGATCGTCCTGAAGCTCGCGCGGCGATGGAGCAGGCGCTCGCCGCGCCCAGCTTGTGGGACGAGGCGATTGCCGCCGCTGCCCGCGCCGGACTGGCGATCCCTTCCGAAGTGCTGGAGCGCGATGTGACCCAATCCCATGCCCCGCATCCAGGAGTCGAGACGGCCTTTTTGGAGGTCTATCGCGACACGCAGCGCTATTGGGAGCTGTACCAGCTGGCCGAAAAGCTGGTCGATCTCGACGATGCCATGGCCACCTGGCGGCACAAGCACGTGCTGACGGTCGAGCGCGTCATCGGCGGCAAGCGCGGCACCGGCGGGACCGCCGGGGCCAGCTATCTCCAGTCGACCCTGGGCAAACGCGCCTTCCCCGAGCTGTGGTCGCTGCGGACCGCGCTGTGAGCTGGAAACACCTGTTCTCCCGCAGTCTGTCCGCCGCACCCGGCCGCCTGCATTTTGCCGCGCACAGCCATCACCTGTGGCCCGATGCCAGCTGGGACGGACAGGCGCAGGCCTTGGACGATGCTGCACGGCTGGCTGATTACAAATGGGACCACATCTTTGCCGAAGTGATCCCCGAAGCCCAGCAGCACATCGTGCGCGAGCTGGCGCTGCCCGATCCGGCATCAATCGCCTTTGCGCCGAACACGCACGATTTCCTGGTGCGGATCGTGTCGGCCCTACCAATGGCGCAGCCCCGCGTGCTGGCCAGCGACGGCGAGTTCCACTCGTTCCGCCGTCAGGCGCTGCGCTGGGCCGAAAGCGGGCGGATCGCCCTTACCACGGTGCCACTGGAACGACTGGCTGCCGAGGCCGAAGGCGGCGCTTACGACCTCATCTTTGCCAGCCAGGTCCAGTTCAATTCGGGGCAGGCACTGGACGGGATCGAACGGCTCGCCACGCTGGCCCGCCCAGAGGGACCGTTGGTAGTGATCGACGGCTATCACGGCTTCATGGCCACGCCGACCGACCTGTCGGCACTGGCCGAGCGGATCTTCTACCTGTCGGGCGGATACAAATATGCCATGGCGGGCGAAGGCGCGTGCTTCCTTCATGCGCCGCCAGGCTTTGCCCCGCGCCCCGAAGTGACCGGGTGGTATGCCGCCTTCGACGATCTGGCCGCACGGCAGGGCGGGGTCGGCTATGCCCCGGACGGGCGCCGTTTTCTGGGCAGTACCTTCGATCCATCGGGGATCTACCGCTTCAACGCGGTCCAGCGGATGCTGGCCAGTGAAGGCCTGACGACCGCACAGATCTCGGCCCATTGCAATACGCTCAAGGCGCGGTTTCTGGCGGCCGACCCCTATCCCGATCTTCACGTCATCAGCGGCAAGCAGGCGCGGTTCTTAGCGTTGCAGGGTAGCCGAGCGCCCGAACACTATGCGAGCCTCAAGGCTGCAGGCGTCGTCACCGATCTGCGCGGCGACGTGCTGCGCATCGGCTTTGCACTCTACCAGGACGATGCCGACATCGATGCGCTGCTGGCGCGGATCGCACCGTGAAACGAAAAGCCCCGCCGGATCGCTCCGGCGGGGCCTGCGTTCAGCCGTTCGGCCGGATCAGAACTTGACGCCGACCTCGACCCCGAACACGCGCGGTTCGTTGACCATCGCGGTCAAGTTGTTGAAGTCGATCCCCGACACAGCCGAGACATCGTTGGTGACGTTGCGGGCAAAGCCGGCGATGTCATATCGCCCGGTGCGATAGCCCAGGCGGACCCCGCCTTCGAGCATGTTGTCGTCGCTGAATTCGACCGATTCATACAGGAAGAACTGGATCTTCGAGCGATAGGCCCAGTCGGTGAAGACATAGACTTCGCCATTGCCGACCGGGGCGGCGTAACCTGCCGTCCAGTTGGCGGTCCACCGCGGGCTCTGCGGCAGCTGGTTGCCGTTGATCGAAAAGACCCCCGGGCTGCCGACGCGGACCGGATCGAGCACGGTACAGGCGGCGGCGCAGCCAGCGACGTAAAGGCCCGGATCCTTGATCTCGTTGTGGTTGTACGAAACCCCGGCGGTCAGCGTCAGGCCGCGGAGCGGGCGGGCTTCGAGTTCCGCCTCGAAGCCATAGCCGTCGACCTTCTTGGCATTGAGCAGCGTGGTGAAGTTCGACGCACCGCCCACCGCGGTCAGCTGCATGTTGTCGGTGGTGAAGTAGAACCCGGTCAAGTTGAACCGCGCCTTGCCGCCGGCGAAGGACGACTTGAGGCCGCCTTCATAGCTCATTGTAGTTTCGCTATCGGCCACCGAAAGCGTGCGACCAAACACCAGGCGGCCCTGGATCGACGGCGCGCGGTAACCCTTGGCGACGCGGGCGAACAGGTTGACCTGCTCGTTCAGCGGCATGGTTGCGGCCAGGTCCCAGGTCAGCACATCATCGCCGACGCTGGCGGTCTGCGGCGCAACCGGTCCGCCAAAGCCCAGGAAGCCGGGGCGGACATCAAGCGGGCGTGACGCGGTCAGCGTGCGCTTGTCATGATTGTACCGTGCTCCGGCCTGCAGCTTCAGTCCGGAATCGAATTTGTAGTTGAGCGACCCGAACACGCCCAGCGCATCGCTGTCCTGGCGCTGGAACGCCGCGGCTGCCGGCGTTACATCCGTCGGGCTGCCATAGTCATAGCTGGCGATATCGAGCTTCTCGTTGAAGTAGAAAACGCCGAGCTGGTAGCCAAGCCCGCCATCGTTGTTCGAGGCGATCCGCAGTTCCTGGGTGAACTGGTCAAGGCTGGGCACGTCATCGCGCGACTGGGCCGAAAACGGGATGATGCCCGGGCCCATCGTCGGCGCGAACTGGTTGCCAAAACCTCCATCGATATCGCCGCGGCTCTGCAGGTTGCCGTTCCACAGGCTGCTGACCGAGGTTATGGTTACGGGGCCGGCATCGTATTCGGCGGTAAAGGCACCATTGATATTCTCCAGGTTCTGGAAATTCAGTCCATCGGCGCGGGTCTTGCTGCGGTCGAAGGTCGACGTGGGACCAGTCAGGCCAATCAGCTTGTTGCTACCGGTGGCGAAGGCATTGGCGCGGAACAGGCGCGCGGTGCCTTCGAACAGGCGGGCCTGCAGCACGGCGCGCAGGGTCAGCGCATCGCTCGGCTTGGCCTGGATCTGGAAACGTGCGGCAAAATCGTCGAACCCTTCAAGGTTCTTGTCACCGGGCTGGTCGATATTGTCGACCCAGTTGTCGCGGTGCTGGTAGATCGCCGAAACGCGGGCCGAAATCACGTCACTGGCATCGCCGCTGCCAATACCGGCTTCGGCATTGATCGTGTTGAAGCTGCCATAGCTGGCCTTGACGTAGTTGCGGCCCACGGCGTCGGGACGAACGGTGTCGAACTTGACGATACCCGCCGGGGTGTTGCGGCCGAACAGCGTGCCCTGCGGCCCGCGCAGCACTTCGACCTGCTTGACGTCGAACACCGGAAAGCCCTTGAGGATCGGGTTTTCGAGCACGACGTCGTCATAGACCAAGCTTACCGGCTGCGACGCATTAAGGTCGAAGTCGGTGTTGCCCAGACCGCGGATGTAGAAGCGCGGGAAGGTGCGGCCGAACGAGCTTTCGATGTTCAGGCTGGGGACGCGGCCCGCCAGGGCGCGGATATCGGCGCCGGCACCGGTTGCAGCGGCCAGCGCGTCGCCGCTAAGCGTCGCGACCGAGACGGGGACGTCCTTCTGGTTTTCCGACACCCGCTGGGCGGTGACGATGATTTCCTGCAGGCCTTCCTCATCGGCCGACTGGGCCAGCGCCGGGGCTGCGGCCGCGATGGAAAGAACCAGCGCCGACATGGCGCTCGACTGGCGAAGAATTGCGTTGAAGGTCATGGCTTGGCTCCATTCGACCGGATTTCGGGGAAATTGTGCGATGCCCGATAGTCGAGTCGCAGCCCGCGGCCAAGCATAAGCCCGCTGCCGAATGTGCATTATGCCACACCTGTGGCCGCAGTGCCGCAGTGCAGCAATGGCCCAGGTCGGCCCTGTTCAACCGCGGCCTCGGTAGCCGGAGACGCCCTGGTCCGGCACCCACAAGCCAGAGGGCGCAGGTCCGCTTTGCCAGAAGACGTCGATCGGAATGCCGCCGCGCGGGTACCAGTATCCGCCGATACGCAGCCATTGCGGCGCCATCTCGGTAAACAGGCGCTGGCCGATGCCGACGGTCACATCTTCGTGAAAGCCGCTGTGGTTGCGGAAACTTCCCAGGAACAGCTTGAGGCTTTTGGATTCGACGATTGTGGCGCCGGGTGCATAGTCGATCACCAGATGGGCGAAGTCGGGCTGGCCAGTCACCGGGCACAGCGAGGTGAACTCTGGCGCGGCGAAGCGCACCAGGTAGAGCGCACCGCCGCGCGGATTGGGCACATAGTCGAGAACGGCGTCGTCAGGCGAAGCCGGAAGCGTGCTGGTCTGGCCAAGGTGCAGCGGTTGCGGCGCGCCTGAGGATGGTGTGTCTGCCATGCAACGCGCCATGCCTCTATCGCGCGCCCGGCACAAGTCACCGGTTGGAGTTGGACAGTTCACTTCCTATTCACGGCCAGCGGCGCTAGCGCGCGCGATCGTTGATGGGGATTGAAGGTTTGATGCAGCGTTCGGGGGGCAAATTCAAAGCGGCGCGGGGTGCGCTCGTGCTTGGCCTGGCGCTGGTAGCGCAAGCGGCCAGCGCGCAGTCGGTCAGCGACTATCGCTTGCCCGGCGCAACGTCGACGCCAGATCCCAAGGCGCAAGGCCCGGTTGATCCCGATGCGCCTGTTGTCCGCCGGGCAATACCGCCCGCAGCGCAGCCCAGCGCGGCGCCGACGATCACCCCTTCTCCCGTGGTTACTGCTGTGCCGCCTGCGCGGTCCCAGCCCGTACCGCGCCCGCAGGCCACGCCTGCGCCGTCCCCGCGCGCTGCCGCCGCACCGATCAGCCGGCCCGGCCTGGCCACCGGCGCGCCTGCCGCGCCGGTGCCGACAGAGACCGCGCCCGGTCCATCGGCTGAAACAGTGCCCGCCCCCGGCTTTGGCATGCCCAGCGCGCCGCTGAACGACACCCCGACCGCCGCAGCACCCGCGCAAGGAACGCAAGGCCCGGGCATTTGGCCGTGGATCGCCGGCGCAATGGCGGTGCTTGCCGGCTTGTTCGCTGCCCTGTGGTGGTGGCGCGGTCGCAGCGCCCGCGAGGTCGAAGTGGCCTTCGAACCGCCAGTCGTTCGTGCGAAAGAGCCAGAGCCGGTCAAGGCCGATCCGGCCACAGCGCATGCCCAGACGCCGGCCCCTGCTTCGGCACCCGGGCCCATTCCGGCACCGGTCTTTGCCCAGCCAAACGGGCTCGACATCGCGCTGGTGGCCACGCGGATGAGTGCCTCACTGCTGGCCACAACGCTCAACTACCGGCTGACCGTGACCAATCGCGGTGACCAGGCGCTGTCGGCGCTGGCCGTCGAAGGCGACATGGTTTCGGCCCATTCTTCACTGCCGCCCGAACAGCAGATGGCCAACGGTGCGCACCGGCTCGAGCTGCGCCACGCCCTTGTCTCGCTGGCCCCGGGAGAAAGCGCAGAGTTCACCGGTGACTTCCGCCTGCCGCTGACCTCCGTAACGCCGATTCGCGCCGGAGAAGCCGCCTATTTCGTCCCGCTGGCGCGTTTGCGGGTCGAAGCAAGCACCCCATCGGGCGGTCCGCTGGTCAGCGTGCAGACCTTCGTCGTCGGCGAACTGCCCGAAAACCCCGGCGCGGCGCTGCGTCCGTTCCGGCTTGACCTGGGTCCGCGGACCTATTCGCGGATCGGCCAGCGCGCGGTCAGCTAAACCCGGATTCCCCCCTCGACGCCGCGCGTCCGGGTCGCTACCCTTTTCGCAAGTGCAGCGAGAGGAGCGCTGCCGGTCACACATCCTGCACGGCAGGAACGCGAGGAGGACGCGAACACATGGATAGTCTTGTATCGACCGAATGGCTGGCCAACGAGATGGGCGCCAGCGATCTCAGGATCGTCGACTGCACCAAGCACCTGGCCGGAACCGGGCGCGATGCCCTGGCCGAATATGAAGGCGGCCACATCCCCGGCGCGGTGTTCATGGATCTGTCGGACCTGACCGATACGGCCAACCCGGTCGAGAACATGCTGCCCCCGGCGGAAAAGTTCGCCAGCCGGATGCAGACGCTGGGCCTGGGCGATGGCAGCCGGATCGTGCTTTACGATGACAGCGCAGTGAAGACCGCAGCGCGCGCCTGGTTCATGCTCAAGATGTTCGGCGCGCACGATGTCGCGATCCTCGACGGCGGGATTGCCAAGTGGAAGGCCGAAGGGCGTCCGCTGACCCAGGGCAAGGAAGTGCTGCGCCACCGCCACTTCACCGCCTGGCAGGACGACAAGGATGTCCGGACCAAGGCCGACATGCTCGCCAACCTGCACAGCAAGGCAGAGCAAGTGGTCGATGCACGCGGCGCGGCGCGCTTTACCGGCGAAGATGCCGATCCCCGCCCCGGCATTGCCGCTGGCCACATTCCGGGATCACGCAACGTGCCCTTCACCGCACTGTACAACGCCGATGGCACCTTCAAGTCGAAGGACGATCTGAAGCAGGTCTTTGCCGACGCTGGGGTCGATCTGTCCAAGCCCGTCGTCACCACCTGCGGCAGCGGCGTGACCGCTTCGGTCGTGCTGTTCGCCATGCACCTGCTGGGCAAGGACGACACCGCGCTGTACGACGGCAGCTGGAGCGAATGGGGCGCCGATGCCGATACCCCCAAGGAAATCGGCGCGGCGGCGTAGGGTGGTAGGGGCCGACAGCGACGACCATTCTCCGGCGACTAGGCTGGTAACCGGTGGGCGCCGTGCCGACTGGACCGGTACCCCGTCCGAGCCGGGCGCTGTCGTCAGTCCGCCGGTCTGGCGCGCCTCGACACATCTCTACCCCGACATTGCCGCGCTCAATGCCGGCAAGCCGAACGAGGACGGGCATTTCTATTACGGCCGCCGCGGATCGCCGACGCAGTGGGCGCTGGCCGACGCGCTGACCGCGCTGGAGCCGGGTGCGGCGGGGACGGTGCTTTATCCCTCGGGCGTGTCGGCGCTGGCCGGCGCGCTGATGGCGGTGCTGCGCCCCGGCGACGTGCTGCTGATGACCGACAACGCCTATGAGCCGACCCGCAACCTCGGGCGCGGCCTGCTCAGGGATTTCGGGATTGAGACCCGCTGGTTTGATCCGCAGGATCCTGCGGCGTTCACAGCGGCAATCGATGATCGCTGCAAGGCGGTGCTGCTGGAAAGCCCGGGCAGCCTGACGCTGGAAGTGCAGGACGTCCCCGCTCTGACCGCCGCCGCCCGCGCCAGTGGGCTGGCGGTGGTACTCGACAACACCTGGGCCGGGCCGCTGGGCTTTGCCGCGCTGGAACACGGCGCCGACATCAGCGTGATGAGCCTGACCAAGCACGTCGGCGGCCATTCCGACCTGATGCTGGGCAGCGCCAGCGCGGGCGAGGCATTCTACGCCAAACTGCGCCGCACCGCGCAAGGGCTGGGGCTGGTGGTGTCACCCGATGATGCCTCGCTGGCGCTGCGCGGCCTGCGAACCATGGGGGTTCGGCTCGAACGCGAAACGGCAAGTGCCGCGGCGCTCGCCGCCTGGCTCGAGCAGCAACCGCAGATCGCCCGGGTGCTCTGTCCGATGCTGCCCGGATCACCCGGCCACGCGCTGTGGGCGCGCGATTTCACCGGCGGCTGCGGTCTGTTCTCGATCGTGTTCAAGGGCAAGGACGGCAAGGCGCGCGACGCCTTCATCGATGGCCTGGGCCTGTTCGGGATCGGCTATTCGTGGGGCGGGTTCGAAAGCCTGGTCACCCCGGTCGATCCGGCCAAGCTGCGCACGGCCAGCCCGTGGCCGCTGCGCGACATGGACAATGCCGATCGCTTTGGCGTGCGGCTGTCGATCGGGCTGGAGGATCCGGCCGATCTGCAAGCCGATCTGGCCCACGGGCTGGCGGCATGGGACGCGGCCTAAAGCTCTCCTAGTCTGGCCCCAAGGCATTGTCGCTGGCGTTTGCCGCCGGGTCTGGCCATTTCGTAACAATGAGCAGCACTCCCCTTTCTCAGCCCGGTAAGGTCTGGCTGGTCGGCGCCGGTCCCGGCGATCCCGATCTGCTGACCCTGCGCGCCGCGCGGCTGATCATGCGCGCATCGCTGATCGTCCACGACGGGCTGGTTGATCCCGCCATTCTCGCCATGGCCCCGCCTTCGGCCCGGATGATCTCGGTTGCCAAGCACCGCGCGCGCCACACCATGCAGCAAGGCGAGATCAACGCCCTGCTGGTGCGTGAGGCGCTGGCCGGGCGTGAGGTGATCCGCCTCAAGGGCGGCGACCCGTTCATTTTCGGCCGCGGCGGCGAAGAGGCCGAGGCCTGCCGCGCCGCTGGGGTGCCGGTTGAGGTGGTTCCCGGGATCAGCGCGGCAATCGGCGCTGCCGCCGCGGCGCAAATGCCGCTGACCCATCGCAATGCCGCCTCCGTGGTCAGCTTCGTCGCGGGTCAGTGCAAGGGCCTGTCCGACCAGAATTGGGCCGGTCTGGCCGGCGTCGGTCGGACGCTGGTGATCTACATGGGCGTGGCCACGGCAGAGGCGATCGCCGAAAAACTGATCGCTGACGGGCTTTCGCCCGAAATGCCTGTGGCCGTGGTCGAAAACGCCACCCGCCCCGCGATGCGCGTGCTGCGCGCTTCGCTCGCCGGCCTGCCCGATCTGGTCGCCACGGCCAAGGTCAAGAGCCCGGCAATCATCATCATTGGCGAGGTTTGCGCCGCGCCGGAACTCGAGACACTGCGCGCCCTGGCGCTGGAGGCACAGGCATGAAGATCCTGACCGGAAACGACCTCAAGTCTGGTGCGGTCACCTGGTGGGACGGCGTGCAATGGTCGCTCCACGTCGAGGATGCAGTCGACGTCGGGGATCACGCCGATACGATCCTGGCCCGCGAAGAGGCGGCACGGCGGGTCAATGCCGCCTATGCCATCGACGCGGTCAGGGATGCCGACGGCGGGGTGCGCCCGGCCCACATCAAGGACCGCATCCGCGCGCTCGGCCCGACCGTGCGCCCTGACCTGACCCTCAAGCCAGCCGACGCCGACGCGCGCGAATGGGTGATCTGATGTACAAGTACGACAACTACGACCAGGCGATGGTCGATACCCGCGTCGAGGAATTCCGCGATCAGGTGAAGCGCCGGATCGAGGGGCACTTGTCCGAGGACCACTTCAAGCCGCTGCGGCTGCAGAACGGGCTCTACCTTCAGCTTCACGCCTATATGCTGCGCGTCGCCATTCCCTATGGCACGTTGAGCAGCGCCCAGATGCGCGCGCTGGGCGACATCGCCGAGAAGTACGACCGCGGCTATGGCCACTTCACCACCCGCCAGAACATCCAGTACAACTGGATCCAGCTCGACCAGACCCCTGACCTGCTGGCCGAGCTCGCCGCGGTCGAAATGCACGCGATCCAGACCAGCGGGAATTGCATCCGCAACATCAGTTCGGACCAGTACGCCGGTGCCGCCGCCGACGAGCTGGTCGATCCGCGCCCCTACGCCGAGCTGCTGCGCCAGTGGTCGAGCTTCCACCCGGAATTCCTGGTCCTGCCGCGCAAGTTCAAGATCGCGGTGATCGCCAGCGAGACCGACCGCGCGGCGATGAAGCTGCATGATATCGGCATCCGCATCGTCCGGAACGCGGCCGGCGAGATTGGCGCGGCATTCTATGTTGGCGGTGGGATGGGCCGCACCCCGATGATCGCGCCGCTGATCCGTGAATTCGTTCCGCTCGATCAGTTGATAACCTATTCGGAAGCCTGCCTGCGGGTTTATAACCGATATGGACGGCGCGACAACAAGTACAAGGCGCGGATCAAGATCCTGGTCCACGAACTGGGCAAGGACGAATATACCCGCCAGGTCGAGGAAGAGTTCGCCCACCTGCTGACCCAGAACATCGAACCGCCGCTGGCCGAACTTGAGCGGATCAAGACCTATTTCACCGACCCGCCGTTCGAAGTCGGGGCAACGGACGCCGTGGACCGCTCCGACCCCGACTTCGCGCTGTGGCTCGACAGCAACGTCGAAGCGCACAAGCAGCCCGGCTATGCCATCGCCACGATCAGCCTCAAGTCGGTCGGCGGCATTCCTGGCGATGCCAGTGCCGATCAGATGCGGCTGATGGCCGACCTTGGCCGCACCTACAGCTTCGACGAGCTGCGCGTGACCCATGCCCAGAACATCGTCCTGCCGCATGTCCGCAAGGCCGATCTTTATGCGCTGTGGCAGCAGCTCGAGGCCAACGGCCTCGGCACCCCCAACCTCGATGCGATCGACGATATCATCGCCTGCCCGGGGCTCGACTATTGCAGCCTTGCGAATGCCCGCTCGATCCCGGTGGCGCAGAAGCTCAGCGAGCGGCTCGCCCCGCGCCGCGCCGAGATCGGCGAGCTCAAGCTCAAGATTTCGGGCTGCATCAATGCCTGCGGCCACCATCACGCCGGCCACATCGGCATCCTCGGCGTCGATCGCAAAGGCACCGAGAACTACCAGTTGCTGCTCGGCGGCTGCGAGGGCGACGACACCTCGCTCGGCACGATCACCGGTCCCGGCTTTTCCGAGGACGGGATCGTCGATGCGGTCGAAAAGGCCACCGAAGTCTACCTGACCAACAAGCAGGGCGAGGAACGCTTCCTCGACACCTACCGCCGCCTTGGCATGGCGCCGTTCAAGGAGGCGATCTATGGTTGACGTGCAGTTCCGCTTCCGTGACGACGAGCCGGTGGCTGATCCCGGCGTGACGGTCGACGTCTTCGCCAGCCAGACCAATGCCACCGCGGTCCGGCTCGAACCCGGCGACGATGCGCGCGATCTGCTGCCGTTCCTCGACCGGCTGCGGCTGATCGAGGTCAACTTCCCGGTCTTCACCGACGGGCGCGGTTTCTCTGCCGCGCGGGTGCTGCGCGAAGCCGGTTACTCCGGTGAGCTGCGCGCGGTGGGCGCACTGCCGGTCGATCACCTCGCGCTGTTGCGGCGCTGCGGGTTCGACGCGTTTGCGCCCGAACCGCCGGTCAACCCGGCCGATGCCGAAACCGCCTTTACCCGCTGGGACGAGGTCTATCAGGCCACCGGCGACGGGCGCGTGCCCATCTGGGCCAAACGGCATGGCTGAACCGGCGCGCCGCATCGACCTGCTCGACACGGGCCCGCGGTTTACCGCGGACGATGCGGCCGCGCTCAACGCGCGCTTTGCCGGCGTATCGACCAGCGAGATGCTGGGCGTGGTCCTGCATGAAGGGCTGGCCGGGCGGATCGCTGCGGTTTCCAGCTTCGGCGCGGAAAGTGCCGTGCTGCTGCACCTGCTGGCAGCGATCGATCCGGCGGTGCCGGTGCTGTTCCTCGACACCGGCAAGCATTTCCCCGAAACGCTGGCCTATCGCGACGAGCTGGTCGCCCGGCTAGGCCTGACTGGGTTGATCAACCTGACCCCCGACGCCCAGGTGCTGGCCAAGCGCGACGAGAACGGGCTGCGCTGGTCCTACGATCCCGATGGCTGCTGCGAAATCCGCAAGGTCGTGCCGCTGGCGGGGGCGCTGACCCAGTTCGACGCCACGATCACCGGGCGCAAGGGCTTTCAGAGCGCGACCCGCGCCGGGCTGCCCCGCTTCGAGATCGATACCAGCGATGCCGCCGGACGCCTGAAAGTGAACCCGCTGGCCGACTGGTCGAGCGACCAGATCTCTGCCTATTTCGCCGCGACCGGCCTGCCCGCGCACCCGCTGGTCGCGGAAGGCTATCCCTCGATCGGCTGCATGCCCTGCACCAGCAAGGTTGCGCTGGGCGAAGACGCCCGCGCCGGACGCTGGCGCGGCTGGGACAAGACCGAATGCGGCATCCACGTCGACGGCGCGGCCAGCGAACTGCCTCCAGGCTTCGATCCGGCGTTCTGACCGCTGCGCCTGGTCGGGCGCAAATTCCTTTTGCAAAATGACCTGGATCGGTTCCTCCTGCGCACAGCATCTGGGAGGGAGCACGAATCATGAAAGACTTTGCAGGCAAGATCGCCGTCATCACCGGCGGCGGCACCGGGATGGGGCGCGAGCTGGCGCGGGCATTGACCGCTGAGGGCTGCTCGGTGTTCATGTGCGACGTTTCCGAAGCCAACATGGCCGAAACCGCACGGCTGTGCCGCGATGGCGCGCCGCAGGGCACCAAGATCGGCACCTTCCGCGCCGACGTGGCGATCGAGCAGGAAATGAACGCCTGGGCCGAGGCGGTGCGCCGCGAGTTCGACACCGACAAGATCCACCTGCTGTTCAACAATGCCGGGATCGGCGGCGGCGGCAGCTTCGTGGCCGGTGATCGCGCGGCGTGGGAACGGACCTTCGGGATCTGCTTCTACGGCGTGATCAACGGGGTGCGCGCCTTCCTGCCGCTGCTGAAGAATGCCGATGAAGGCCACATCGTCAACACCTCCAGCGTGAACGGATTCTGGGCTACACTCGGCCCGGGCCGGCCGCACACCGCCTATTCGGCGGCCAAGTTCGCGGTGAAGGGCTTTACCGAAGCGCTGATCGTCGACCTGGCGATGCACGCGCCGCACATCCATTGTTCTGTGGTCATGCCCGGCCACATCGGCACCGAAATCGCGGGCAACTCGATGCTGATCCAGGGCGGGGTTTCGGACGAACTGGTCTTCGCCATCGAAGCCCAAGGCATCGACCCCAAGGCGCTGAGCGAGGCGCAGATGATCGAACTGGCCAACGCCGGATTCCGCGATACCGCGCCGACGTCCGCTGCAGAGGCCGCGGCGATCATCCTTGCCGGGGTTCGTGCCGGGCGCTGGCGGATCCTGGTTGGCAAGGATGCCGAATTCCTTGACCAGTGCGTCCGCGACGATCCGGAAAACGCCTATACCCCGGGCTTTATCGACCGGCTTCACCAAGCCGGGCACATGGGGCTGGTCTGACGCCGATTGGGGCAAGGCACGGCGGCAAAGTCGTACCGTTCCGAACCACGCCGCGAATTTTCGGGGCAATCGCGGCAACCTGTTGTATGATCCGCCTCACGGGTAGCCATACGACTCGGCACGAAGCCGGGCGATGGATAGGGGAATTCGCATGGTTTCAACCGGCGATCCTGCCCGCATTGGCAGGATAACGTGCATTGCGATCGCTGCCTGGCTGCTGGCCGGTACAGCGACTGCGAACGCGCGCGAGGCTGCTGCAGCGCCGGTCGTCGAAGCGCTCGATGCCGATGCCGATTGGAACGACGAGACGCCCGAAGCCGCCCCCGGCGTCACGGTTGGCCGCGCGCTTGACCTGGTTGGTCGTCCAGTCGATATCGTCGCCGCCACACGCCGCCGCGATGACCTGGAGAACCCGGGCAAGCGCGGCGCCAGGGGCAATCTGGGCAGCGGCACCCTGCCTTTCGGCATGCCGGTCAACGCCAGCTACATATCCAGCGGCTTCGGCGTGCGCACTCATCCGCTGCTGGGGATTGTCCGCGGCCATTCGGGCGTCGACCTTCCAGCGGCCTATGGCTCACCGATCCGCGCCACTTCGGATGGCGTCGTCGACAGCGCCGGCTGGCGCGGCGGCTATGGCCAGGCGGTCGAGATCGATCACGGCAAGGGCGTGCAATCGCGCTATGCCCACATGTCGCGCATGGCGGTCTATCCGGGGCAAGCCGTCAAGCGCGGCGACGTGATCGGCTATGTCGGATCGACCGGCCTGTCGACCGGCCCGCACCTGCACTATGAGATCCGCATAAACGGCGCGGCCGTCAATCCGTATCGGACGCTTTCGGGGCGTTAGCCGTAATATCCAGCAGATCTTCGAAAAACAGGCTGACCAAGCCGGCCTGGCTGGAAACACCGGCCTTGGCGTAGACCTGGCTAAGCTGTGCCCGGACGGTGCCCTGCGCCGCCCCTCGCAGCCGGGCAATCTCGGCAGCATCGCAGCCCTTGAGCGCAAATAGCGCCACATCCGCTTCTGCCGCAGTCAGTCCCCAGTCGGCAAAGCGCATTGCGACATGATCGGCCAGTGCGCCCGAGGCTATGGCCAGGGCCCGCTCGCGCCGCCTGGCGTCGGCCAGCAATTCACGCATGTGCCAGGCGCCAAGGAAAACACCGGCAAGGAGGGCGAAGGCGATCAGCGCCTCGATCGCGATGTGCCGGGTCAGGCCATCAGCCGTCAGATCACCCAGCGCATCGGCAACAAAGAACGCAGCCGCGACTGACTGCAGCACGATCACCGCCGCAACCAGCATCGTTTGCTGGTCACGACGGCGGATCAGGGCAGTCGGGCTGTGCATCATCCTTTATTCCGTCAGGCCCTGTCGCCGGCGCCGGGCAACATTGCCGTGACAACCCTGCGGCCAGTGCGGCGGGTTTCGAACAGCACGCCACCCAGGTGCAGCGCGATCAGGACATAGAGAAGGTTCACTGCCACCTCGTGAATCTCCTCCAACATGTCATCTCCCTCGCCTTCTGCTTCGGCCTCTGCGCCTTCATCGGCCCGCGCAGGAGGGATGACAAGCGCGCCGAGCGGCGAAGGGCGGTTCGCGGCGGCACTATCGCCCTCCCGTGCTTCGTTATCGTCGCCGCTGTCGCCCGCTTCGCCGCGCTGCGCCGTGGGATCAGCCGGCGGCGGCCCTGACATTGCGATACCGCTGGCCGATATGACCAGCAGCGTCGCCCAGATCGCATAGACCATCAACGCGCCCAGTGGATTGTGTGAACGGTGGTGGACCACGTCCCCCCGGCGAATCGCGCCGATATGAGCAAGAGCGCGCGCCGGGCTGGGTGGGAAAGCGGCAAAGCGCGCTTCCGCCGGGCCTATCACGCCCCACAGCAGACGCAGGGCGAACAGCGCGGCAAGGCCATAGCCGACCCAGATGTGCCAGCCTGATCCTTCTTCGGTCACCAGGGCATTGCCGATGACTGCGGCGACAATGCCCCAATGGGTCACTTTGACAATCGGATCCCAGCGTCGGGGCTGGCCGGTGCTGACTTGCATGATGCTTCTCCTGCGAAAGATGACTGCAGGTGATCGCAATCCGTGTCGCACGCGAGGGACAGACGCTTAGCTGCTTGCGTCTAAGCACCTGCTTAGGCCCAGGATCAGAGCCAACCGTTGTCGCGGTACCACTTTGCCGTGGCTTTCAGTCCGTCCCGGGTCGGCACTTGCGGCTTCCACAATTCTGGCGCAGGGCGCGCCATGTTGGACACCACCCAGTCGGGGTGGGCCATATAGCCGACCCGGTCGAGCGTCAGTTTGGCCTTTTCGCGGCGCAGAAAGCGGTCGGCCCGGGCCACGCGCTCCAGTGCTCCGCGCGACAGGTGGAGCACCTTGGGCCTGCGCCCCACTGCCCAGCCGATCGCGCGGGCCAACTCGTAGTGGCTCCACCCGCCCTTGTGTCCGTCGTCGGGCTCGAACACCTGATGCGACACGCCTTCACCCCCGGGAACCAGTACCAGCAGCAGGCGGGCCAGATCGTCGACATGGAGCAGCGAGCTGCGGCCGTTCTGCGGCGGCACCGGTAACACCCCCCAGCGTGCCAGCTTGAACATGTCGAGGTATTCGGTATCGCGCGGACCATAGATTCCGGGCGGGCGTACAATCGTCCAGTCAAGCCCGCTGGCCATGACCAGCTTTTCGCCGCGCGCCTTGCTGGCACCATAGACCGACAGCTCCGGCTCGCGCGCGGATAACGATGACACGTGGATGAAGCGCTGGACCCCTTCGGCAAGGGCGGCCTCGATAACATTCAACGTGCCGGCAACATTGCCACTTTCAAACCCGGCTGGGTCGGGCGCATTGACCACGCCCGCGACATGGATCACCGCTTCAGCCCCGCGCACCAGTTCACGCAATTGGCCAGAATCGGCCAGACTCCCGCCGATCCATTCCACTCCGGTGCGAACCGGCTGAGGCTGCCGGGCCAATGCCCGCACATCAACCTTCGCCTGTACCGCCCGGTCGACCAGCGCCTGCCCGACAAAACCCGTTGCCCCGGTAACCGCCAGCGTCACAGCATCACCATCTGATCGCGGTGAACCACTGCCGATCGCGGGGCATATCCCAGGATCGCAGCGTGGTCGGCAGACTGCCGGCCCATCAGGCTGGCGCATTCCGCCGCGTCGTATTCGGCCAAGCCATGGGCCAGTATCGTGCCATTCTCGCTTTGCAGCGCCACAGCGTCGCCGCGCTGAAACGCACCCTCGACGCGCGTGATCCCGGCGGCCAGCAGGCTCGATCCCTTGGCCAATGCGCGCGCCGCCCCGGCGTCGACCACCAGCGCGCCCTTAAGCCGCAGTCGCCCGCCCAGCCAGGCCTTCCGCCCCCCGTCCTTGCGCCGCGGCAGGAACAGCGTGCCCACCCCCTGCTCGGTCGCCCGGGCGATCGGCGCATCATGCAGACCCGAGGCGATGGCCAGGGCGATCCCGGCGCGTTCGGCGATCTCCGCCGCCTGCAACTTGCTGGTCATCCCGCCCGAGCCCATGCCCGACGAGCTGCCGCCGCTGGCCATGGCGTGGATTTCCGCCGTCACGCCGCGCACTTCGGGCAGCAGCGCGGCAGAAGGATCGGCCGGGTTGCGATCGAACAGGCCATCGACGTCGGACAGCAGCAGCACCGCGCTGGCTTGCGCCGCCTGGGCAACGCGCGCCGCCAGCCGATCGTTGTCGCCAAAGCGGATTTCCTGGGTGGCGACACTGTCATTCTCGTTGATCACTGGCACCGCACCGGCATCGAGCAGCCGGGTCAGTGTTGCCGTAACGTTGAGGTAGCGGCGGCGATCCTCAAGATCTTCCAGCGTCAGCAGAAGCTGCGCCGCAGTAAGCCCATGCGCGCCAAGCAGTTCGGCCCACAGCCCCGACAGGGCGATCTGGCCCACCGCTGCCGCCGCCTGGGCATCGGCCAGGCTGCCGCGCCCGCCCTTGTCCAGCCCGAGCCGAGCCGCGCCGAGCGCAATCGACCCCGAGGAGACGACGATCACCTGTTGCCCTCGCGCCTTGGCTGCGGCGATTTCTGCCACCAGCCCTTCGAGCCATTGGCGCCGTACGCCGTCCTGGCCAACCAGCAGCGACGATCCGACCTTGACCACCAGGCGCGGACAGGCGGCCGTTTCGGCGAGTTGCGACAGGCGGGCAATGGTCATGACCTAGCGCTTACGGATTTGCGAACGGGATGCAACCGGGGTTGATCGAACGGCGTCAGTCGGCGCCATCGTCAGGCTGCTGCACAAGCACTGCGCCGACATGCGCGCGGCCCTGTGCAGCGGCGCGCATCTCCTGTCGGTGGCGTTCACGATAGGAGGCGCGTTGCGCATCGGTCCGCTCGGCATGGCAGGCAGGACACTGTACACCGGCTTCGAAGAGGGGGGATTCCTGATCCTCGGCGCTAACCGGGCGGCGACAGGCATGGCACAGCGCGTGGCTGCCTTCGGCAAGGCCGTGACCGATCGTCACCCGCTGGTCGAAGACGAAGCATTCGCCCCGCCACAGGCTGAGCTCCGCAGGCACCGTCTCCAGATATTTCAGGATTCCGCCCTTGAGATGATAGACTTCGTCGATCCCTTCCTGCTTGAGGAAGGCCGTCGATTTTTCGCAGCGAATGCCGCCGGTGCAGAACATCGCCACCCGGGGCGGCTTGCCGGTCCCAAGCAACCGTTCGCGCTCGCTGCGAAACCACGCCGGAAAATCGCGAAAGCTGGCCGTCTTCGGGTCGATCGCACGTTCGAACGTGCCAACCGCCACTTCGTAATCGTTGCGGGTATCAATCACGATGGTCTCGGGATCGGCGATCAGTGCGTTCCAGTCCTGCGGTTCGACATAGGTTCCGGCGCTGGTTCGCGGATCCAGGTCAGCCTGGCCCATCGTCACGATTTCGTGTTTGATCCGCACTTTCAGGCGGTGGAACGGCATCGTCGACGCGGTCGACATCTTGACGTCAAGGTCAGCGCAGTCCGGCAAGGCGCGGATGTGCGCCAGCACCCGGTCAATACCTGCGGACGGCCCGGCGATTGTGCCGTTGATGCCTTCGGCCGCAAGCAGCAGGGTGCCGCGGATGCCGTGCTTGCGGCACAGCTGCTCAAGCGGTTGGCGCAGGCCCGCGCAATCGTCGAACCACGTAAACCGGTACAAGGCGGCGACGCTTAGGGATTCAGAATGTTCGCGGTGAGGAGCGGGCATTGCCGATCCCTGGCCTAACGTCGTGGCAGTGCCCGCTAGCGCAGCGCCCATGCTAGACCGGCGACCACGGCGTATCGTCGCCTTCTTCCTGCTCACCAGCCGGACGCTCGGTCCCGGTAGCGGCAGGCAGGAAGGTGGTGACGGCGTTAAGCAGGGCGGTCATGCCTTTGCCGGTGGCCCCGGATATCGGATAGATCTTGTCCGCCCCCGCTGCCTTCAGTTCCTTGATGAAGGCATTGACCAGTTCGCGGTCGACCGTGTCGATCTTGTTCAGCGCGATCAGCCGCGGCTTTTCATCCAGACCTTCACCATAGGCGGCCAATTCGTCCTCGACGATTTCCAGCGCCTCGGCGGGATCGGTGCCGTTGATGTCGATCAGGTGGATCAGCACGCGGCAGCGCTCGATATGGCCAAGGAAGCGGTCGCCCACCCCGGCACCTTCGGCTGCGCCGGCGATCAGGCCGGGGATGTCGGCCAGCACGAATTCACGGTTCTTGTGGCGGACCACGCCCAGCTGCGGGCGCAGCGTGGTAAAGGCATAGTCGCCGACCTTCGCCTTGGTATTGGTGATCTGGTTGATGAAGGTCGATTTGCCGGCATTGGGCAGTCCGACCAGGCCGACATCGGCCAGCAGCTTGAGCCGCAGCCAGACGTACATTTCCTCGAACGGAATGCCCGGCTGGTGCTGGCGCGGGGCGCGGTTGGTGCTGGTCTTGTAGCTGGCATTTCCGCGCCCGCCCATCCCGCCTTCCAGCAGGATCACGCGCTGCCCGGCCTCGGTCAGGTCGGCCAGCACGGTTTCGCCATCCTCGTCGGAAATGATCTGGGTGCCGATCGGCACCTTGATGACCAGGTCCTTGCCCGCCGCACCGTTACGGTTCTTGCCCGATCCGTGGACTCCGCGCTGGGCCTTGAAATGCTGGGTATAGCGGAAGTCGATGAGGGTATTGAGCCCCGGCACCGCTTCGAACACGATGTCGCCACCCTTGCCGCCATTGCCGCCGTCAGGGCCGCCGTATTCGACGTACTTTTCCCGCCGGAACGAGACCGCTCCCGGGCCGCCTGCGCCCGAACGGATATAGATCTTGGCCTGGTCGAGAAAATGCATGGGGTTTGTCTAACGGGTTTGGAGGCGTCTGTCGCGCGCGGCGTTGAGCTTCGATCCCCTTCGGGACGACAAGCTCAGGCTGAGCGGGTGCGGGCGGACCAGTGCATTGCCATTCGCCTCAGTCCGAGCCGAAAATGGTGACGTTCGAGAACCGGCGCGCAGCGACCATTCGGGTCGTGAGCACCGGAAGCGCAGAAAGTCGCCATTTGCAGGCCGGAATGTGGCGAATGGCAAGGCACTGGTGGAGCCGAGGGGGATCGAACCCCTGACCTCGTCATTGCGAACGACGCGCTCTCCCATCTGAGCTACGGCCCCGTTCCAGTGCGCATGCGAAGGAGCAAGCCCCCCGCGCGAGCGGCCCCCTTAGCGAAGAGGCCGCACGCTTGGAAGAACAATCTGCACTACTTGGTTGCGGTCGACGCGGCCCCGGCCACCGCCACGGCGGGCGGCGAATTCTGCGGCGTAGCGATCACCAGGGTTCCCGGCACAGCGTCCTTGCCCCACTGCGTCTCCCATGCCGCCATGTCGAGGCGGTACTGATCATAGCGCTTGAAGAAATCGTCGAAAACGATCTCCAGGCTGGGCAAGGTGCGCGCGGCAAATGCATTGAGGTCAGCCGGCTTCACCGTCTTGGCATCAATGCTCATCGCCAGCGCAGCATCGCAGAATGCCCGCTGGACCGGCGGGATGGCGAAGTGGTTGTACACTTCGGTCATGAACTTTTCGCGGGCCCGGATAAAGCTGGCACCGTACTTGGCCCGCCATTCGGCGTCGACCTTGGCATTGGCGGCGCGCAATCCCTTGGCGTGCGCCTTGAGGAAGGCGCGGTAATTGACCACGATCGCCGCATGCTTGGCATTCTGGCAGTTAAGCGCAGCAACGTTATAGCCCGAACGCAGGTTCCAGGTGGTCTGCGCCGGGGAAATGTTGCGATTCACGCTGGGCCTGAGGCCATCAGCGCCAAGCGCGGGATAGGCCAGAGCCGGCGCCGCATGTTCGGGCGGGATCGGCTTCCAGGTGACATAGACCATCCGCGGTGCCGGCGGCGGCGGTGGCGGCGGTGGTGGCTTTTTCTTCCCTGCGTAAGCCGGCGCGGCTGCCAGCAGTGCCGCGGCAATGGCGCCCCCGAATAACCCATAGACTTTTGAATAATTCATCGATCAACCCGTTGATTGCGCCAAGGCGGAACACCCACGGCGCTGTGCTTGCCATATCCTGTTTGTCTAGCGCAGGCGCGGCGCAAAGCAAATGCCCGGCGCGCGATGTAGCGCACCGGGCACGATTGCCTGCACTCTGCGTGCGTTCAGCGGTGCCAGCGACTAGCGACGGTCGCCAAGGAACTGCAGCAGGAACTGGAACATGTTGACGAAGTCGAGATAGAGCGTCAGCGCGCCCAGGATCACGGCTTTGCCGGCCATGTCGGAGCCAGCCACCTGGTAGTAGGTATCACGCAGACGCTGCGTATCCCAGGCGGTCAGACCCGCGAAGATCAGGACGCCAAGGATCGAGATGGCCATGGCCAGTCCGCTCGACTGCAGCCAGATATTGAGCAGCATGGCGATAATGATGCCGATCAGGCCCATCATCATGAAGCTGCCCATCGCCGAAAGGTTGCGCTTCGTGGTGTAGCCATAAAGGCTGAGACCGGCGAACGAAGCAGCTGTTGCGAAGAAGGTCGTCGCGATCGAGGGCCCGGTGTAAATCAGCAGGATGGCCGAAAGCGACAGGCCCATGACGGCGCAGAACGCCCAGAACATCACTTTCAGCGTGCCTTCATCGCGGCGCGGGCTGAAGAAGAAGATAAAGGCCAGCGGCGCCAGGGCGATAACCCAGCGCAGCGGCGTGTTGAACACCTGCGCGGCCATCCCCGACATGACGAAGAGCAGCGCAACGACGCCCGACAGCAGCACGCCCGACGCCATGTAATTGTAAATCGACAACATATAGCGACGCAGACCCTGGTCACGCGTGTCGGCGCCAAGAACCTGGCCGTTGAGGGCCGGGCCTCCGCCAAATCCGGTGCGGGTCGACTGCGGATCGTTCCAGTCAGCCATGATTTTCAAGCTCCTTGTGCCCAAAATAGGGCATAAGGCGAATATCGGGGCGATTGCTCCGGCTTTCAAGTAAAACCGGTGGGCGGCGCTGTATCGATTTGTAACTCAGCCGCGCGCCTGCGCGGCCATTTCGGCATTGCGATCGCGCGCGGCGCGCAGCGTCGCTTCGACCAGACGCTTGAGCGCCTGGTCCTGATCGAGCACATCGAGCCCCTTTTGCGTACTGCCGCCGGGGCTCGCAACGCGCCGGGCCAGCTCTGCCGGGCCATCGGGCGATGCAGCGGCCAGCTGCGCCGCGCCTTCGACGGTCGCCACCGCCAAACGCTCCGCCAGTTGCGCGTCGAGACCGAGAGAGGCCGCGCCTTTGGCCAGCGCCTCGATAAACCGATAGACGAAACCAGGTCCGCTTCCGGCAAGCGCGGTGACCAGATCGAAGTCGCTCTCACTGGCAAGCCATTCCGGACTGCCGAGCGGTGCCATCAGCGACGTCACTGCGCGGCGTCCCGCGTCGTCCAGCCCCTGATCGAACAGGGCAATCGGTGATTTGCCAATCGCCGCGGCCAGATTGGGCATGACTCGCACCAGCGCCTTGGCCGCGGGGAAACGCCGTGCCAGGCTGTCCAGCTCGACCCCGGCAAGGATCGACAGCAGCACCGTGTCTGCGCCGACTACGGCATTGAGCACCGGCGCGACATCGTCCAGCAGTTGCGGCTTGACGCTGAGCAGCACGGCATCGAAGCGCTCATCCGGCAAGGCGCGCAACAGGCGCACGCCCACTGGTGCCTCGGCTAATGCCGGATCGACCACGGTGAAGTGCGCCGGGACGATCCCGCCGGCCAGCCAGCCGGCCAGCATCGCCCCGCCCATATTGCCGCAGCCGAGGATAAGAATGGATTGAAATGCCATGGGCGTCATTTGTCCGCAGGCTGACGAATGTCCAGTGCGAAACGCTCAGGCCTCGCCCGCGGCGTCGACCAGCGCGCTGGTCAGGGCTTCGGCCGGGCTCTTATCGCCCCACAGCACGAACTGGAACGCGGGATAGAAGCGGTCACATTCTTCAACCGCCGCTTCGACCGCGACCTGGGCCTGGGCCAAGCTGAGCAGACCATCATCGCCGAGCAGCAGGCCGTGGCGATAGAGCAGCACCGATCCGTTCGACCAGATGTCGAAATGGCCGACCCACAGCTGCTCATTGACCAGCGCCAGCAGCTCGTAGACCGCGGTGCGCTTGTCGTCAGGGATGCGGATGTCGGGCAAGCACAGCAATTGCAGCACGTGATCCTCGCGCCGCCAGACCCCGCGCAGGGTATAGCTGGCCCAGCTGCCCTTGATCTCACCCGAGATCTCGTCCTCGCCGACGAATTCGCACGGCCAGCCGCGCGCTTCGAAAAGGCTGGCGAGCATGTCGACGGGTGCAGCGTCGTCATCGTCCCGTTCGTAGTCGCGGTGGCCCTGCATCATGCAGCGTGGATGCGTCGGCAAGGGGTGGCGCGACAATCCGCGGCCCCGCCGCGGTTGCGCAAAACTCGACAAGTCTGTTTACAAGGTGTGGAAAAGGCGGTGCGCGGCAGAATCGCGCTCACGATCCGGGCAGCGCGTCGACCACCTGGCCGGCCGGGCTGTTCCACGGAAAAGCACCGTCGACCCCCGCCTTCTTGAGCTGGCTCACGAAGGTGTTGGCCTGTGCAGCCGTATCAAAGGGGCCGGTCAGCAGACGGTTGGTCTGTCCCCAGGCGCTGATGAAGGGTTTGCGCCCCTTGAACAGAGCGGCTTCGTCCTTGGCCAGGCGGCGCCAGTCGAACGCCAGCGCCTTGCGGTCGCGACCGGTTGCCACCTGGACCCAGATCCGGCTGGGGCTGTTCGGCCCCTTGGCCTTTTCGTCCTTGGTGTCCTTGCATTGCGCAGGAAGTGCCTTGATTGCAGGCTTGCCCTTGGCGCCCTTGGCCGTTTTGGCGGCTTTGGGATCGGGAACGTCGCAAGACGCATCACCCGCTTTTGCCGCCTTGGCCTCGGCCGCGGTCAGCTTTGCCGGAGTGGCTGCTACCTTGATCTTGCGCAGGTCGACCGCGCCCGCCTTGGGCTCGGCCTCGCGGCTGGGCGGGGAAAGGTCGGCAAAGACTTCGGCCAGGCTGCGTGCCTTCACTGCCGGGACAGGTTTGGCGGCGGCAGGCCTGGATGCGGGCACCGGCGGCGCAGCGACGGCTACGGGCTTTGGCGCAGGTGCCACCGATGCAGGTGCGGCAGACGCCAGGGCCGGCGTAGACGGCTTGAGATCAAAGCGCAGTGCCGGGTTGTCGAGGGTCGCGAAACCGGGCTGGGGTTTGACTGGCGCGGGGACGGGAAGCGCTGGCGCGGTTGCCGTCGATGCGGGAACTGGCGACCGCGACATGACTGATGGCGCTGGTGAAGGCAGCGTTGGTGCCAGTGCCGGCGGGGCGGTGTTCACTGCCGGCTTGACCGGCTGCGGCATAGCGGTAGCCAGTGTTGCGCTGCGCACCGGCGGCAATTCCCCGGATGCCGTGAGTGCGACAGGCTCCGGCGTGCTTTCAACGCGGTTGACGATAGGCGCGATGGGAGCGTCGGCTTGCTGCGCCTTGCGGTCCTTGCGGTCCTTCTTTTCGTCACGTTGAGCCAGCCTGGTCGTCGCAGCGCGCGCCGGGGTGGCGCTGGCCAAGACCGGACGGCTGCGCACCAGCATGGCAAAGCGCGGATCGTCACGGCCGATCTCGGCGGCGCGCGGAAACTGGCCAAGGTTGGCCGCCGCCGCCTGCTGCGCCGGGGTCAGCTTGGTCATGTAGCGCAGGTAATTGGTCATCGCCGCCGCCATGTCTGCCGGCATGGTCGAACGTGCGATCGATTCGGCTTCCGCAGCCTGGCCAAGGATCGACAGGGCAAAGGCCCGGGTGCGCCACGCCGCCTTGTCCTGGCGCTGCAGCAGCGGACCCAGCGTGACTTCCATGCCGCGGCGATCGCCGGAAATGGCCTGGCTGAGCGCCAGACGGCGGCTGGTCTCATCGTTCGGACCAGCCATCAGGGCTTCATGGTAGTAGCGCTGGGCGGTGACGGCGTCCCCCACCATATCGAAAGCCAGCGCCCGATCGGCCACGCGCGCTCCGTCAATCATCCCCAACCGCTCGGCCGCGTCGAACAGCGGCAACGCGCTGACCGGATCGCCGGTCAGGACATAGGCCCCGGCAAGACCGGCCTTGATCCGCGCCGTATCGGGCGAAAGTGCGTCGGCCTTCTGGTAGAATCCGATTGCCGCTTCGCCGTCCCCCGCTGCCAGCGAGGCGACACCGGCTTCGATCAGGGCGTCAATATCGCGCGGATTGCGGGCCAGTCGGCTAAGTGCGGCGTTGAGTCCGCCGCCAGGCACCGCCTGCACCACCGGCCGGGCAACCTGCGCCGAAAGCGGCACGGCGAGAGCGGTCGATGCCAGCGCACAGGAGATCAGCAGAAAGCGGATAGGGGGCATCTGGCACTACCGAATGGGCCGCCGGATCGGCCGCCGTCCGCACCGGGCTAAGGCTCCTTGCCTTAACCCTGCACGAATGAAACGACCCGGCCCGGCAGGCGGACGTTACTGGTTGTTCTGGCGCCCAAGGAAGCGCGGAATGCTGAGCGAAGCGCCGCCGCCATCGTTGCCGTCGTCGCCGTCCTCGTCCTCGTCCTCGCTGGCCGTGCGGCCGCCGCGCGACAGGTTGGCCATGCGTTCGAACAATGTCGCCCCGGCTCCGCCGCGCCCGCCGCCCCTGGCGCCGCCTATGTCGCCACCGCCAGACGCCGGCGCAGCCGCGGGAGCAGGTTCGGCAGCGTCTGCGGCGGAAACCGCGCCAGGCTCAACCCCTTCGTCGCTGTCGCTGGCAATCAGGCCGCGGCGGCGTCCGGGCAGGGCACCGCCGAGCGGCCCGTCTTCTTCATGCAGGCGCGAGGCGTCGAGCAGCAGCTCGTCACCATCGCCGCTTTCGCCGTCGCCCGCCCCCGCACCGACAGCGTCGGAAGCGTCAAGGTCAAGCTCAAGCGGATCGTTTGCTTCGGTTTCAGCCGAAGCCGGAATGTCCCAGTCGTCGTCGGACGGGCTGGCCACGGCAGGCGATTCAACCGGCACGGGCGCTACGGCTGGCTCCGGCTCGGCCGCCGGGGCTGCGCTGCGCTCGAACAGCGGTTCGACCGCCGCAGCGGGCGCTGCCATGGCCGGGCGCACCGGCCCGCGCGAGGCGGTCAGGTTAAGCGGGCGCGATGCCTGCTCGGCCATTTCGGCGCTCTGCTCGATCCCGGTGGCAACCACCGAAACGCGGATCTTACCCTGCAGATCGGGGTTGAAAGCACTGCCCCAGATGATGTTGGCATTGGGATCGACCAGTTCGCGGATGTGGTTCGCGGCCTCGTCGACTTCGAGCAGCTTCATGTCGTCGCCGCCGATGATCGAGATGATCACGCCCTTGGCACCTTGCATCGAGACACCGTCGAGCAGCGGGTTGGCAATGGCCTTTTCCGCAGCTTCGAGCGCGCGGTTCTCGCCGCTGCCCTCGCCGGTACCCATCATCGCCTTGCCCATTTCGGCCATGACCGAACGGACGTCGGCAAAGTCGAGGTTGATCAGGCCCGGCATGACCATCAGGTCGGTGATCGAGCGGACGCCCTGCTGCAGCACTTCGTCGGCCAGCTGGAAGGCTTCCTTGAAAGTGGTTTCCGCCTTGGCGACCAGGAACAGGTTCTGGTTGGGAATGACGATCAGGGTATCGACGTGCTTCTGCAGTTCTTCGATCCCGGCTTCGGCGCTGCGCATGCGCCGGGTGCCTTCGAACAGGAACGGCTTGGTCACCACGCCCACGGTCAGCACGCCCTTTTCGCGCGCCGCCTTGGCCACGACCGGGGCTGCACCGGTGCCGGTGCCGCCGCCCATGCCCGCGGCGATGAAGCACATGTGCACCCCGTCGAGCGCGCGGTCGATCTCGGCCAGGGTTTCCTCGGCCGCGGCGCGCCCGACTTCGGGGCGCGATCCGGCGCCGAGGCCCTGGGTGATGTCCGGGCCGAGCTGGATGCGGTGTTCGGCCACGGCGTTGTTGAGCGCCTGGGCATCGGTATTGGCGACGATGAAATCGACCCCTTCGATGCCCGCGCCGATCATGTTGGCGATTGCGTTGCCGCCAGCCCCGCCAACCCCGATCACGGTGATCCGGGGACGCAGCTCTTCCACGGCCGGCGGTCCGATATTGATGCTCATGGCGCTCTCCAGTCAGGCACGCAAATACGCGAAAATCTATGACTTTGACTCTTGCACGATGCGAATCGGCGAATCAAAGCGAAATTAACCCTTGTCCACAGGCACCGCCGCAAAAGCGGTGCCTAGAAATACTCCTTCACCGCGCGCACCACGCGGTTGACCAGCCCGACCCCGGTGTAGCGGAACGTCTCCTGATGGCGCGGGCCGAGCGAACGGATGTCGATCGGGTCGGCCGCGGCATAGAGAACCAGCCCCGCAAGCGTGGAAAATCCGGGCGTGGCATGGGCTTCAGCCAGCCCCTTGATGTGCAGCGGCTTGCCGATGCGGACCGGCTTGCCCAGCGCCTGCTGGGCATAGTCGGCCAGCCCCGCTAGCTCTGCCCCCCCGCCGGTGACGACCACCAGCTGCCCGCGCTGACCGGTGAAACCCAAGCCTTTCAAGGCCTTGCCGACCTCTTCCATCCAGCGCCCGAGGTGCCCGGTGATGACCGAGACCAGTTCGGCTCGCGGAATGCGGTTCTTGTCGTCGGCGTGGCGGGCCAGCGGTCCGCTGCCTTCCTCGCCCGGGGCATTGACCGGGATCATCTCGCGGTGATCGGCCGGGCTGGCGATGGCCGAGCCGTGGACGCATTTCAGCCGTTCGGCCTGGAACCGGCGGATGCCGAAAGCGCTGGCGACTGCATCGGTGATATCGCCCGAACCCATCGGGATAGTCACCAGGCCAAGCAGCATCCCGGCGGCATAGACCGAGACGTTGGTCACTTCGGCGCCGAACTCGACCAGCGCGACACCAAGTTCGCGTTCTTCGGCGGTCAGGCAGGCATAGCCTGCGGCAATCGGCGATCCGATCACCGCTTCGACATCGAGGTGGGCATTCTGCACCGCTTCGGTGATGTTGCGCACCGGCGCGCCGTCGGCCAGCATGACGTGGATGTCGACGCCCAGCCGTTCGGCGTGAAGCCCCTTGGGATCGGACACGCCGTCAGCCCCGTCCAGCGTGTAGTGTGCCGGCTGGGCATGGAGCACCATCCGCCCGTCGGGCTGGATCACGTCGCGCGCGGCGATCAACAGGTGTTCGATATCCTCCTGCTCGATCCGCCGCCCGCCGATGTCGACCTCGACCTGGGCGACCTGGCTGGCCAGCCCTGCCCCCGAAGCACCGATCCACACGCTGGTCACCGCGGCATTCGCCAGTTTTTCCGCGCGCTCGACCGCGTCGCGCACGGCATAGGTCGCGGCGGCCATATCGGTGACATAGCCGCGCTTGATGCCCTGGGCGGCGCGGTGGAACGATCCGAGCACGACCATTTCGCCGGTCTCGGTCAGTCCGGCGACCATCGCAGAGATCCGGAACGAACCGATGTTGACCGCGCCAAAGACCTTGGCGATGCGGGGCTGCGCCATCAGTTCTTTTCCTCGTTTTTCTTGGTCGCCGGCGCAGCGCTGTCAGCGGGCTTCTTGGTTTCGGCGGCATCGGCGGTCTTGGTCGAGAGCGGCGGCTGCTCGATCGCATCGGTGCGATTGACCAGGCGGAAATAGATCCGATCGGGCGCGCGCATGTCGAAGGCCAGTGCCTTGCCGCCAAGCAGGCGGTTGACCCCGTCGAGCCGGGCAAACGTCATCAGTGCCTTGGCCGAACTTTCTTCGCCTTCAGGCAGGGCCAGGATCTGGCCGGTCTTGAAGGTCAGGTTCCAGCGGCGATTGCCGACCCATTCGGCCTCGGCAACCTGCGGCTTCATCGCCGGAGCGGCACCGAGCAGGGCGTTGAGCGCTTCGACCTGCTGCCCCGCGCCGGGACCGGCGATCACCAGCTTGCCCTTGGCCCGCGCTGCGGAAACGGCCTGCAATTCGTGTCCCGTGGCGTCGATCAGCACCAGCTTGTCGGGCTTGCGCAGCACCGCGGCAGGCTTGCGCTCGACAATGTCGATCGCCAGCGTATCGGGCAGCTGGCGCGATACGCGCGCGTCCTCAACCCACGACAGCGCCAGCAGCTTGCCCCGCAGCGCCTCGATATCGACCATCGGCATGGCGCGGTGATTGTCGGCCAAGGCAAGCTGATAGACCTTGAGCTCGTTGAGGTTCTTGGTGCCCGAGACATTGACCCGGCGCACTTCGAAGCCGGCATCGTGGCTGATCGCGGCCAGCTGCTGCTGGGCCATGGCCGGAACCCCGGCAAAGCTGGCCACCATCCACGCCAGCACGACCGCCCCGCCCAGGATCATCGCCAGGAAGATCCGGTGGAGCTGGCTTTCGCTGAACGGCACCCAGCTCATCACCGCGTCCATCGCCGATCCGGTCCGCGCCCGCGCCGCCTTGACCTGGCGCGCCTTGCCCTGGGCCGCGGCGGTCTTGCGCACGCTCTTGCCGCCGCGCTTGATCTTCTGGCTCATGCCGCGGCTCCCTTTGCGGCCAGCGCATCGGCGATGATCATCTCGACCAGCTCGCCATAGCTGATGCCGAGGTACCTGGCCTGTTCGGGCACCAGACTGAGTGGGGTCATCCCCGGTTGGGTATTGGTTTCCAGCACGAACAGCCCTTCCACCCCGCGCCCGTCGTCCCAGCGGAAATCGGTGCGGCTGCAGCCCTTGCAGCCAAGCAGCTGGTGGCAGCGCAGCGCCAGATCGAGGCAGGCCTGGGTGATTTCGTCGGGGATCTGCGCCGGGCAGACGTGCTCGGTCATCCCGTCGGTGTACTTGCTGTCGAAATCGTAGAACCCCGACTTGGGCTTGAGCTCGGTCACCAGCAGCGCCCGGTCGCCCAGCACGGCGGTGGTCAGCTCGCGCCCGCGGATATAGGGTTCGGCCAGCAGCCGGTCGAATTCCTGCCACGGCCCCTTGGCATCGCGGCTGATCGGGTTGCCGTAATTGCCTTCCCTGGTGACGATCGCCACCCCGACCGACGAGCCCTCGTTGACCGGCTTCAGCACATAGGGCCGTTCCAGCGGATCGCGTTCGTGGATTTCGGCAACCGGGACGATCCGCCCGCCGGGCATCGGAATCCCGTGGGGGACCAAAGCCTGCTTGGTCAGTTCCTTGTCGATCGCGATGACCGAAGTGACCAGGCCCGAATGGGTATAGGTCAGCCCCATCAGGTCCATCATGCCCTGCACCGTGCCGTCTTCGCCGGGCGAGCCATGGAGTGCGTTGAACACCACATCAGGTGCGGTTTCGGCGAGCTTCTGCGCCACGTCGCGACCCATGTCGATCCGCGTGACCCGGTGCCCGCGTTCTTCCAGCGCGGCGGCAACGCCCTCGCCGCTCATCAGCGAAACCGGCCGTTCGTTCGACCATCCGCCCATCAGGACCGCGATGTGGAGTTTGGGGAGAATCACTTTGCCTTGCCTACTCGCTGAATTTCCCATTCGAGCGTTACGCCCGACTTGTCTTTCACCCGCCGCCGCACTTCCTCGCCCAGAGCCTCGATGTCGGCGCTGGTCGCCTCGCCCAGATTGAGCAGGAAATTGCAGTGCTTTTCGCTGACCTGCGCCTCGCCCACGGTCAACCCGCGGCAACCCGCGTCATCGACCAGTTGCCAGGCCTTCTGGCCTTCGGGGTTCTTGAAGGTCGATCCGCCGGTCTTGGAACGTAGCGGCTGGCTCGCCTCGCGGCTGGCGGAAATGCGGTCCATTTCGGCCTGGATGGCCGCTGGATCGCCGGGCCGCCCCTTGAACCGCGCCGCAACGACGATTGCGCCCTCGGGCAATTCGGAATGACGGTAGGTGTAGTGCAGATCGGCAACCGGCAAGGTTAGCAGCGAACCGTCGCGCAGCACCACATCGCAATCGACCAGCACGTCCTTGACCTCACCGCCGTAAGCGCCGCCGTTCATCCGCACGAAACCGCCGACCGTGCCGGGGATCGAGCGGAGGAATTCCAGCCCGGCGATCCCGTTGTCGCGTGCGGTCGAAGAGACGAGGATGCCGGAGGCTCCTGCGCCGCAATCGAGCGTCAGATCGGCGTTTTTGGTCACCCTGGCAAAGGCCTTGCCCAGCCGCACCACCACGCCCGGCACGCCGCCATCGCGGACGATCAGGTTGGAGCCTAGACCCAGCGGCATGACCGGCACCGCGGAATCGAGGTCGCGCAGAAAGGCTTGCAGGTCAGCCAGGTACTTGGGTTCGAACAGCCACTCCGCCGAGCCGCCCGACTTGAACCAGACCAGCGGGGCCAGTGGGGCATTTTCGGTGAGCTTGCCGGCAACCTTGGGCAGCGTCTCGGCCATCATGCCGCCCTTGCCTTGGCAATCGCATCAGCGAGGCCAGCGGCCCATTTGGTGATGTCGCCCGCGCCGAGGCAGACCACCATGTCACCCGGCTGGACCACGTCGGCCAGGGCCTCGGCCAGTTCGTCCGGCCCTGCGATAGTCTGGGCCGAACGGTGTCCGCGGGCCTTCATGCCCTGGACCATCGCGGCGCTGTCGACGCCCTCGATCGGCACTTCGCCCGCGGCATAGACCGGGGCGGCATAGACCATGTCGGCGTCATTGAAGGCGGCGGAGAAATCGTCGAGGTGATCGCGCAGGCGGGTAAAGCGGTGCGGCTGGACCACGGCGATGACCCGGCCCGTCCCGACCCCTTCGCGCGCTGCAGCGAGCACCGCGCGGATTTCGACCGGGTGGTGGCCGTAATCGTCGATCACCGTCGCCCCGGCGACTTCACCGACCTTGGTGAAGCGGCGCTTGACCCCGGTGAACGTGGCAAAGCCGGTGCGGATCAGTTCGTCAGACACACCCATTTCGACCGCGACCGCGACGGCGGCAAGCGCGTTCTGGACGTTGTGGCGCCCGGGCATCGGCAGGTCGATCCCCTCGATCCGGCGGAATGAACCATCACGCTCACGGATCGCGACGTCGAAGCGGTTGCCGCCGGGGTAGGGGGTGACGTTCTCCCCGCGCACGTCGGCTTGGGCGGAATAGCCATAGGTCACCACGCGGCGGTCGCGGATCTTGGGGATGATCGCCTGGACTTCGGCATGGTCGATGCACAGCACCGCGCAGCCATAGAACGGGACGTTCTCGATGAACTCGACGAAGGCGTCCTTGATCGCGTCGAACGTGCCGTAATGCTCAAGGTGCTCGGGATCGATGTTGGTGACGATGGCAATGGTACCGTCGAGCCGCAGGAACGAGCCGTCGCTCTCGTCCGCCTCGACCACCATCCATTCACTCTCACCCAGGCGGGCGTTGGAGCCGTATGAATTGATGATCCCGCCGTTGATCACGGTCGGATCGACCCCGCCGGCATCGAGCAAGGCCGCGACCAGGCTGGTTGTGGTCGTCTTGCCGTGAGTTCCGGCCACCGCAACCGTGCGTTTGAGCCGCATCAGTTCGGCCAGCATTTCGGCGCGGCGGACCACGGGTATGCGGTGCTCCAGCGCGGCAGCGACTTCGGGGTTGTTGCGCTTGACCGCCGTCGAGGTGACCACAACCGCCGCATCGCCGAGGTTCTCGGCGGCATGGCCGATCGAAACCTTGATCCCGCGCTGGCGCAGCCCTTCGACGACATAGCCTTCGGCAATGTCGCTGCCCTGCACCGCATAGCCCAGGTTGTGCATCACCTCGGCAATGCCCGACATGCCGATCCCGCCGATCCCGACGAAGTGGATCGTGCCGATATCGGTGGGCATCCGCCCGCCGCCGGTCTGACGCAGCGCCTTCTTCACGCCACCTGCTCCTGGCCTTGTGCGGAAACGCTGCGCGCGACCTGGATCACGTCCATCAGCGGCGGCGAGCCAAAACTTTCGACCAGATCGGCCAGATCGCTCGCAGCATTGGGATAACCGCAGTTCCATGCCGCATGGGCCGCCGTCGCCAGCGTTTCGGGGTTCATCGCAATCGCCTGGATCTGCTTGGCGAGTTCCACGGGGGTGAACTTGTCCTGGCGGATCATCCGCGCCCCGCCCAACTGACACACCTCGGCCGTATTATAGGCCTGGTGATCATCGGTGGCGATCGGCAGCGGGACCAGGATCGCCGGGCGGCCGACCGCGGTCAGTTCGGCAATGGTAGAGGCACCGGCGCGGCCAATGAACAGGTGGGCATCGGCCAGGCGGCTGGCCATGTCCTCGAAATAGGTGCCGAGTTCGGCGGGAATGTCGTGGCTGGCATAGCGGCCGCGCACCGCCTCGATGTCTTCCGGGCGGCACTGCTGGGTGACCTGCAGGCGTCCGCGCAGCGACGGCGGCAGCATGGCCAGGCCATCGGGCACGACTTGCGACAGCACCCCGGCCCCCTGGCTTCCACCAGTCACCAGCACGCGGAGCAAGCCTTCCTCGGAAAAGGCCGGAAAGGGTCGGTCGCGCAAGGCCAGCACTTCGGTGCGCACCGGGTTGCCGACCAGGTGGACCTTGCCCGCATGCTTTGCGGCCAGGCGGTGGACATCGCGATACGATGTGGCGATCGCATCAACCCGCCCGGCCAGGAAACGGTTGACCCGGCCCAGCACCGCGTTCTGTTCGTGGATCACGCTGGGTACCTTGGCCGACGTCGCCGCCCACAGCGCCGGCAGCGCGGGATAGCCGCCAAATCCGATCACTGCCGAGGGCTGGAAACTGTCGAACAGACGCAATGCCATGCGCCGCCCTTCCAGAATTGCCGAGATCCCAGCAGGCCATTGCAGCGGATTCTTTCCGATGCGGCCCGCAGGAAGGACATGACTGACCAGCGAGGCCGGACGCCCCGGGAGCTTGGCACCGCGATCGTCGGTGATCAACGCGACGTGATGCCCGCGCTGTTCCAGCTCTGCCGCCAGCGCAAAGGCAGGGATCAGGTGACCGCCGGTGCCGCCGGCGGCCAGAACATAGTGACGGCTGACACCGCTCATCTGCGTGCTCCGGGTTTCTGCATTCCGATCTGGCGCAGGCTGAAGCCCTCGCGCTTGAGGAACGGATTACGCCGGGTGATCGCAATGAGAAAGCCCACGCCCAGACAAAGTGCGATGGTTGACGAACCGCCATAGGAAATCAGCGGCAGGGTCATGCCTTTCGACGGAAACAGCTGCAGGTTGACCAGGATGTTGATGAAGGCCTGCCCCCCCAGCTGCGCGGTCAGCCCCGCGGCGGCCAGTGTGGTGAACAGGTCTTCCTCTTCCAGCAGCCGCAGCATCACCCGCAGCACCAGCGCCAGATAGAGGATCACGATCACCGCGCAGGCCAGCAGGCCGAATTCCTCTCCGATGACTGAGAAGATGTAGTCGGTATGGGCTTCGGGCAGGCCCATTTTCTTGGTGCCCAGCCACAGCCCCGCACCGGTCCAGCCGCCCGACAGCAGGGTGCGCTGGGCCAGGTCAACCTGGTCGAACGCCGTGCCGCCGCCCAGGAAGGCGTCGATGCGGTGGCGGCCGTTTTCGTAAAAGGTATAGGCCAGTACCACCGCGGCCATGCCCCCGCCGATGGCCATCATGATGCGCTTCACCGGGATGCCGCACATCAGGATCATCACGAACCACACCCCTGCAAACAGCACGGTCGATCCGAAATCGGGCTGCATCATCAGGAACATGGCGATCACACCCATGATCCCGGTCGAGATCGCGATCACCGGTATTTTGGGATCGCGCGCGCGCCAGCTGAGGATCCAGGCGAGGCCGATGGCGAAGCACGGCTTGAGCGCTTCGGAAGGTTGCAGCGAGAAGCCCAGGTTGATCCAGCGCCGCGCACCATTGACAGAAAAGCCGATCACCGGAACCAGCATCAGCGCGACGAGCATCGCTGCGCCCAGCAGGATCCCGGCCTGTCGCGCCCGCTCACGCGGAAACATCGAGGCGCCGAACATCGCGATCAGCCCCAGCACCTGCCAGCGCAGGTGGATATAGAAGAAGTGCAGATCGTCGAGCCGGACCTTGGCGGTCGACAAGCGCCGCGCCGAAGCCGGCGACGAAGCGGCGACGGCAACCGCTCCGATCGTCATCAGCGAAAGCACCAGGAACAGCAAGACCCGGTCGATCTCGCGCCACCAGATCGCCAGTTCGCTGCGCCGGGTGCGCCGCTGCCGCGCGCCCTGCGCGGCTTCGGGCGCTATCCGTCCGGCACTGGGAATGAAGGGCGGGTTCGACGCCATCAGCTTTTCACTCCGGGGGGGCAGGCCGCAGCCAGTGCCGCGCGGTCATCCTCTATCAAGGCCAGGACGATCTGGCGAAAGGCATCGCCGCGCGCTTCGTAGTCGCGGAACTGGTCGAAGCTGGCACAGGCGGGCGACAGCAGCACGACATCGCCGGGCTGCGCAGCGGCGCGCGCCTGCTGGATCGCATCGCACATCATCTCGCTGCGATTGACCCTCATGTGCGGGGCAAGCAGTTCGGCATAGAGCGGCCCGGCATCGCCGATGGTATAGGCGGCCGCGACATTGCCGAACCACGGTGCGCATTCGTCCAGGCGGTCACCCTTGGGCAGCCCTCCGACGATCCAGTGAACGCGGCGTTCCGGCTGCGGCGGAAAGGCGGCCAGGGCCGGCGCGGTCGAGGCCGGGTTGGTCGCCTTGCTGTCGTTGATGTACATCACGCCGCCGTCCTCGGCGACGCGTTCCATCCGGTGCGGCAGCCCGCGGAAGCTGGCCAGCGCGGGCAGCCACTGCTTCTCGCTCAGCCCCAGTGCCTCGGCAATCGCCACGGCGACGGCGGCGTTCTGCAAGTTGTGCGGCCCCTGCAGCGATGGCCACTGCCCCTGCAGGGCGATCAGGTCCTTGCCATCGACAATCTGGACCTTGCCCGGGGCGCGCAACTGCGCCTCGCGCTGGGCCAGGGCGATGGTCTTGGGATCGCTCATCCCGAAAACCGCGACCTGATCGGGCCGCTGCATCGCGAACAGCCGGGCCTTCGACGCGGCATAGCCGGCAAAGCCGTCATAGCGATCGAGATGATCGGGCGTGATGTTGAGCAGGGCGGTGACTTCCGCCTCAAGGCTGTAAGTCAGGTCGATCTGGTAGCTCGACAGTTCCAGGACATAGACCCCGCCCGGATCGAGCGGGTTCTGGCCCAGCACCGGAAGCCCGATGTTGCCGCCCATCCGCACCGGCAAGGCGGCCGATTGTAGCAGGTGATGGACCAGCGCGGTGGTGGTCGACTTGCCGTTGGTGCCGGTGATCGCCACCACGCGGTGCGCTGGCAGCGCAGGGCGGGCCAGCGCGAACAGTTCGATATCGCCGATCACCGGAACGCCATAACGCGCCGCATGCGGCGCGATCGGATGGGTATTGAGCGGCACCCCTGGAGATACAACGACACCGGCGTAGCCGGTCAGGTCGATCGCCGCCGGATCGGCCAGATCGGCGCGGCCTTCCAGTGCGCGGCGCGGTTCCTCACGCGTGTCCCAGGCCGTGATCTGTGCGCCGCTGGCCAGAAGGCTTTCCGCCGCGGTCATCCCCGACCGGGCAAGCCCGAGAACGGCATAACGCTTGCCGGAAAAGATCGGCGAGGTGATCATCGGATCTTCAGCGTCGACAATCCGATCAGGGCCAGGACGATCGAGACGATCCAGAAACGGATTACCACGGTCGATTCCTTCCACCCAAGCTGCTCGAAGTGATGGTGGATCGGGGCCATGCGGAAAATCCGCCGCCCGGTGCGCTTGTACCAGAACACCTGGACGATCACCGACACCGCCTCCATCACGAAAAGCCCGCCGACGATCGCCAGCACGATCTCGTGATGCGCGGCAACCGCGATCGCCCCCAAGGCCCCGCCCAGGGCCAGGCTGCCGGTATCGCCCATGAACACCGCCGCAGGCGGCGCATTGAACCACAGGAAGGCAAGGCAGGCGCCCATGATCCCGGCGCAGAGGATTGCCAGCTCGCCAGCGCCGGGCACGTGCGGAATGCCCAGGTAGTGGGCAAAGTCGGCGCGGCCCGCCAGATAGGCGATGATCGCAAAGGTTCCGGCGGCGATCACCACCGGCATGGTGGCGAGGCCATCGAGCCCATCGGTCAGATTCACCGCGTTGCCCGCGCCAACCATTACCACCGCGGCGAACACGTAATAGAGCGGGCCCATCGGGATGTAGTGATAGCTGAGGAAGGGCACATAGAGGTTGGTATTGATCTGGCTGACGATCAGCCAGGCGGCAATCCCGGCCACACCGAACTCGGCAAGCAGCCGCATCCGGCTGGAAATCCCGGCGGTGCTGCGTTTCTTGACCTTGTCGTAATCGTCGAGGAACCCGATCAGCCCGAACCCGCCGGTCACCGCCAGGCAGGCCCAGACGAAGGGGTTGGTCAGGTCCATCCACAGCAGCATGGAAATGACCAGCGCGACCAGGATCATCAGCCCGCCCATGGTCGGCGTGCCGCGCTTGGCCAGGTGGCTTTGCGGTCCATCCTCGCGGATCGGCTGACCCTTGCCCTGGCGCAGGCGCAGCATGTTGATGAAACGCGGCCCGATCCACAGCCCGATGATCAGCGCGGTCATCAGCGCGGCACCGGCGCGGAACGTCTGATACCGAATGAGGTTCGCCAGCCCCTCGAAATGAAAATACATCGCGATCAGGTAAAGCATGCCTGATCTAACCTTCCTGCTTGGTCAGTGCGGCGACGACTGCGCCGAGCCCGACCGAATTCGATCCCTTGATGAGCAAGGCGTCACCGCCCTGCACCCCAATCTGCGTCAGCGCGTCAAGCGCCTGCCCCGCCGTGCCGCAATGCGCGAAGGCAATCACCTTGCCAAGCGCGGGGGGCACCGCTTTCCCCAGTTCGTCGGCCAGCGCCTGCATCTCGTCGCCAACCAGGATCAGCTGGTCGACCCCGGCGGCGGCGATCGGTTCGGCCAGCGCGGCGTGATAGGCCGGGCCGTGTTCGCCCAGTTCCTTCATCGCGCCCAGAACCGCAATCCGCCGCCGCGCGGGGGTAACGCCCAGCTGGGCCAGGGTCGCGCGCATCGAGGCGGGGTTGGCGTTGTAGCTTTCATCGATCAGCAGCGCGCTGCCCGACCCGTCGCCGCCAGGCGCGGCTATTGTGTGACGCTCACCGCGGCCCTTCAACCCCCGCATCTCGGCCAGGGCCAGCCCGGCTGCACCCATATCGCCGCCGGCAGCGCGCACCGCCGCGATGACTGCCAGCGAATTGAGGATCCAGTGTTCGCCGGGTTCGGCCACGGTGTAGCAGATCCGCCGGTCGCCCATATCTGCGGTGACCAGCGATCCGCCGCCTGGCGCCGGCACCGCATCAAGCAGCCGGACGTCGGCATGAACTGCCCGGCCGAAGGAAACGACGGCGCCCGCGTATTGTTCTGCCGTTTCCCTCAGCCGGGCATGATGGGGGCTGTCTGCCGGGATGATCGCGACCCCGCCGGGCTCCAGCCCCTCGAATATCTCCGCCTTGGCCCGGGCGATCGCATCCTCGCTGCCCAGGTTCTCGATATGTGCCGGGGCGATCGTGGTGATCACCGCGACGTGCGGGCGGACCAGCGCGGTCAGCGCGCGGATTTCGCCGGCGTGGTTCATGCCCATTTCGAACACGCCGAACTTGCTGCGCGCCGGCATCCGCGTAAGGCTGAGCGGCACGCCGACATGGTTGTTGTAGCTTTTGACCGAACGATGCGCGCGGCCCCGGCTCGAACGGTCGAGCGCGGCGAAGATCGCTTCCTTGACCCCAGTCTTTCCGACCGAGCCGGTGACCCCGATGATCCGCGCTTCGGCGCGGTTTCGTGACAGTTTCGCCAAGGCCTCAAGCGCGCTTGAGGTATCCTCGACCAGCACATGTGGGCCTTCGACCGGGCGTTCGACGATGGCCGCGGCCGCACCCTTGGCAAAGGCCTTGTCGACGAACAGGTGTCCATCCATCGCCTCGCCCTTCAGCGCGAAGAACAGGTCGCCCTCGGCCACGTCGCGGCTGTCGATGTCCGCACCGGCTGCCTGGAAATCGGTCGAAGGCGTGCCCCCGGTCGCCGCAGCGATCTCACCGGCGCTCCATAGCGCCAGGGCCGTGTCGTCGTCGGGCATGATCGGCCATTCAAGGATCCGGGCGAAGGCATTCATGCAGCACACTCCCTGGCGACGCTGACGTCGTCGAATGGCAGGACGCGGGTATCCGCGCCCGACCCGATGATTTGACCCTGTTCGTGGCCCTTGCCAGCGATCAGGACGATGTCCTGCGCCCCGGCTTCGGCAATCGCGGCGGCAATGGCGGCGCGGCGATCGCCCACGTCGCGCAGCTTGCCCGCGCCGCCTGCAAAGATCATGGCACGGATCGCGGCCGGATCTTCGCTGCGCGGGTTGTCGTCGGTGACTATGCCCAGATCGGCCTGCTCGGCAGCGATCCGGCCCATTTCCGGGCGCTTGCCCTGGTCGCGGTCGCCGCCGGCACCGAAGGCAACGATCAGGCGTCCTCTGCAGTGCGGGCGCAGCGCGGCAATGGCGGCTTCCAGCGCATCGGGCGTATGGGCGTAATCGACATAGATCGGCGCGCCCGAGCGGGCGATCGCGGCGCGCTCCAGCCGCCCGCGCACCGGCTGCAGCCGGGTCAGCGCGTCAAAGGTCTTGTCGGCGTCGCTGCCGGTGGCGATCACTAGTCCCGCCGCGACCAGCGCATTAGCGGCCTGATAGGCCCCGATCAGCGGCAGGGTAAGCTTGCGCGCCTGGCCCTGCCACTCAAGCTCGAGCACCTGGCCGAGCTGGGTCGGGGTGCGGGCGAGGAGGCGGATCGCCTCCCCGCCCATTCCCACGGTGAACGGACGCAGCCCCCCGCTGCGGGCCCGTTCGACGGCGCGGGACGACCATTCGTCATCGGCCCAGATGACTGCGGCTCCATCCTTTTCGACCACTTCGCCGAACAGCCGCATCTTGGCCGCGAAATAGTCTTCCATGTCCTTGTGGTAATCGAGGTGGTCGCGGCTGAGGTTGGTAAAGGCCCCGGCCTGCACCCGCAGCCCTTCGTTGCGGTACTGCGACAGCCCGTGGCTCGACGCTTCGTAGGCGACATGGGTCACCCCTTCGCGGGCCAGGCCGTGCATATTGGCCAGAAATGTGACGATGTCCGGCGTGGTCAACCCGGTCGAGACGCTCTCATCGCTCGTGGTCACCCCCAGCGTGCCGATCGAGGCCGAGCGTTCGCCCAGCATCCGCCAGATCTGCCGGACCATCTCGACAGTGCTGGTCTTGCCATTGGTCCCGGTCACCGCGACCAGCGTTGCGGGCACGGGCTGATAGAAGCCGGCGGCCAGTTGAGCGAAGGCGCGGCGCGGATTGGCATCGGCGATATGGATCGCGCCATCGACCTGCGCCTCGGCCCGGGCGACGACGGCAACCGCACCGGCGGCAATCGCGGCGGGGATGAAGTCCTCGCCGTTGACAGCGCTGCCCTGGAACGCGCCGAATACCGTGCCGGGGGCAACCTTGCGGTTATCGATGGCGAAGCCGGTGACTTGCGCTTCGGCCCCGCCCGGTAGCGCAATTCCGGCAGCCGCGGCGAGCGCCGAGAGCTTCATTCGCCGTCCCCGCTGCCCACCAGCGGGGCCAGGTCGGAAATGTCCACGTCGCGCGTGGCATCGGGCATGATGCCGAGCAGCGGCCCGATCCGCGGCACCACCCGGCCGACGATCGGCGCGGCGTTGAAGGCGGCGGTGCGCTGGCCCGAGGTGGCCGCCGTACCCTGCGGCTCGTCGAGCATGGCGATGATCACATAGCGCGGGCGGTCCATCGGGAAAGCCGCAGCGAAGGTCGCCACCAGCGAGGTCTTGCGATAGCCGCCTGCCCCGGGCTTTTCGGCCGATCCGGTCTTGCCGCCAACGCGGTAGCCAGGGGCATTGGCCTTGCGGCCGGTGCCGAGGTCGACGATCATGCGCAGCAGCTGGCGCATCCGCGCGCTGGTCGAAGCTTTCCATACCCGGCGGCCCGGATTGACGTGGGCCGGATCGACTTTCATCAGCGTTGCCGGGCGCCACACGCCGCCATTGACCATCGTTGCATAGGCGCTGGCCAGGTGCAGCGGGGTGACGGCAATGCCATGACCATAGGACACGGTCATCGTGGTGATGCGCGACCAGTTGCCGGCGGGCCAGATCGGAAAGCCCTTGGCCGGCAGTTCGATCCCGGGGCGCTGGTTCATGTCGAGCGCACGCATGGTCGCATTGAGGCGATCCGCGCCAAGCTGGTCGGCAACCTGCGCCGTGACGATATTTGAGGAATGGATCAGCGCTTCGGGAATGTTGAGCGACGCGCCGAAGCTGTGGCTGTCGTGGATCTGGAAGCCGCCGATCTGCAGCGGCCGGTTCGACTGGTAGCGGCGGCTGAGATCGGTAACGACCCCCGCGTCGATCGCCGCAGCGACCGTCAGCGGCTTGAAGGTGGAACCCAGTTCATAGACTTGGTTGGTTACCCGGTTGAAGATATTGGGGGTGCTGGCCTGGTCGATCAGGTTGGGATTGAACGAGGGCAGCGAGGCCAGCGCGACGACTTCCCCGGTATCAACGTCAAGCACGATTCCCGCCGCGCCCTTGGCAGCGGAATCGAGCATCCCGCGGTGCAGTTCGTCTTCCAGCGCGCCCTGGACGCGGGTGTCGATCGACAGCATGGCCGGCGTCCCCCGCGTGGCCGGATCGGTGAGATAGCGGTCGAACACCTGCTCCATGCCGATGTGGCCCTTGCCGTCGGCTCCGACGAAACCGAGCACGTGTGCGGCCATCGACCCCTGCGGATAGAACCGCTCCACCTCGCGCGGGAATTCCAGCGCCGGTTCGCCCAGCGCGTGGATCCGGTTGGCATCCTCGGGCAGGATGCGGCGGCGCAGATAGCCGGGTTTGCCGTCGGCCAGCCGCGCGGCCAGCTGATCGACGTTCATGTCGGGGAAGATCGCGACCAGCGCCTCTGCCACCTGGCGCGACCCGTGGACCAGCGGCGGACCGTCGCCGCCCAGCGCCGCCGGATTGTACCACAGTGCATAGGCGGGGAAGGCACGGGCCAGCGGCACGCCGTTGCGATCGACAATGTCGCCGCGCGCGGGGAGCAGCGCGGCCAGGCCATCGACACGCTTTGGCGCACTGTCAAACAGCCCAAGCCAGGCGATGCGAAACAATGCGATGATGGCGACCAGGGCAAAGGCCGCGACCACCCACAGCACCCGCCACTTGGCCATCAGCAGCGTGCGCTGCCGCACGTTGACGAGTTCGCCCCGGCCCGATGAAATTGCGGTCGAGACGGTGATCGCGGTCATTCGTGCGCGGCCTCCGGCTTTTCAACCGTGCTCAGCCGATCGCGCAGATTGGCGGCCGTCATCCTGGCCTTGGGAGCCGTCCTGGGCAATTCAGCGGCCATCGCCTTGCCGGTCAGCGGCGAAACCATTGCCGGAAAGGCGCTCTCTTCGGTCGCTTCGGCGGCGCTGGCAACGCGGATCGGGCTGGGTGCACCCGCGGCACGCGGCTTGCCCAGCGAGGCCAGCTGGCGCTCGCCTTCAAGATACTGCCCGGCTGTGGGGGCCTGATAGCCGAACTCAACCTGATTGAGCGAAGACAGCTGCTGCTGGTTGGCGCGCGTCTCGAACTCGGTTTCCAGGAACATCGTTTCCTGCTTGAGCGCGACGATCTTGCGCTCGGTCAGCCGCACCTGGCTTTTCACCGCGTTGACCTTGAAGGTCAGCGCCAGCGTAAAGGCCGCACAGGTCAACAGCACGGCAAGCCAGCCGACCTGGCGCAAGCGATCGCGAGTGAGGTTCATGCGGCCCTCCTTTCCCTGGCGGGAGCGGCAGTGCGGATTGCAGCGCGCAGCGTCGCCGACCGCGCGCGGGGATTGCGCGCCAGTTCGGCTTCGGACGGACGCACAGCCTTGGCGACGGGCGAATAGGTCGGCGCGGCAGCCGGGGCGGACTGCGGCAGATGGCGCGAGGCATTGGCCGCGGCGCCGCCGGCTTCGCGCAGGAACTGCTTGACGATGCGGTCTTCCAGGCTGTGGAAGCTGACCACGGCGAGCCGGCCGCCGGGACGGAGCAGCTGCTCGGCGGCGTCCAGCGCGGCGCGCAGCTCGTCCAGTTCGGCATTCACGTGGATGCGGATCGCCTGGAAGCTGCGGGTCGCGGGATCCTTGGGCGCGCCGGGACGGTGGCCCAGCGCCTTGCGCACCACATGGGCCAGCTGGCCGGTGGTTTCCAGCGGACGCGCCGCGACGATCGCGCGGGCGACGCGGCGCGACTGCCGCTCTTCGCCATAGTGGAACAGCACGTCGGCGATCTGCGCTTCGGGCGCGGTGTTGAGGAAATCGGCGGCGCTTTCGCCGTCCTGCGCCATGCGCATGTCAAGCGGGCCGTCGCTGGAAAAGGCAAAGCCGCGCGCGGCCTGGTCCAGCTGCATCGACGACACGCCGATATCCATCACCACCCCGTCGACCCGCGACACCCCGGCTTCGGTCAGGCTGGCGACCATCTCGGAAAAGCGCCGCGGGTGCAGCACCAGCCGCGGCGGGTCTTCCTGCGTTTCGGGCCAGGTCCGGGCGGCGGCGATGGCATCGGGATCGCGGTCAAAGGCGTGGACCGTGGCGCCCGCATCGATGATCCGGCGGGCATAGCCCCCGGCACCGAAGGTCGCATCGACGATCAGCGCGCCGGGCTCTGGGGCCAGCGCGGCGATGACCTCGTCAAGCAGTACCGGAATGTGCGGGGCGGGGCTCATCGCGCACCCTTTCCGTTGCGCGCCTTGGCCGCCAGATCGAGGCAGGCTTCCTGCGCGTCTTCCCAGCCTGCGCCCAGTTTGGCCAGCTCGTCCGGGTTCCAGATGGTGAACTGCAGCCCGCCGCCCTGGAAATAGATCGAGTCGGCGATCGCCCCCAGCTTGAAGAAGCGTTCGGGCAGCACGAAGCGCCCGCTGTCGTCGAAGGGAATCTGGGTAAAGCCGTAGAGCTGCGACGCGCGCAGTTCGCGATCGAAATCGGCCCCGCGTTCCAGCGCGATGCGCTCTTCGCGGTCAAGTTCGGCTTCGAACTGCGATGCCCGGCCCAGGCCAAAGCCGGTCAGGCACTTCCACCGCGGATGCTTGGTCAGGCACAGCACGCGCTCGCCCTTGCCGCTATCGCGCACGGCTTTGCGAAAGTCGGGGGGCAGCACGAACCGACCCTTTTCGCCGAGGAGCGAAAAGCCCTGACCGCTGTAACTGATCGGCCGTGCAGCCTCCACGTCGTCCCGCCCTTGTTCCGGGTTGCCCCGGTTCCCCAAAATAGCCCTCCCCCGCCTGGTCGCGCGTCCTTGCGGCCAGAACCGCTCCAACCGGAGCGCGGCGGTGAATTGTGCTGTCGATGAAGTGGTTCATTACCGGCGCTGCACCGGGGAAGAAAGGGAAAATTGCGGGATTTCACGGGATAACTTGGTAAGTAATTGATTTATAGCTCAATCAATCGAAACGTGTTGCGCCATGACAAGGCATGTTTTTGGTTTGTTCCATACGAAAATCAGCGGTTTAGCACGCGACTCTGCGATGACGGGCGAAGCAGTCCCGCAATTTCCCGTGACTCGTGGAATCAGTCGTTGATGGCGCGGTCCAGCAACGCTGAAAAGGCCGCGGCACGGCTGCCGTCGGCATCGTCCTGTGCCAGCACTGCAGCATCGGCCAGCGCGGTGACACGGCCCTTGCCAATCCGGCAGGTTGCGAGCAGCCCTTCTCCCTCGACGGAGCAGGTCCCGCCGGATCGCACGGCGAAATGCCCGGACAGGTTGACCGGCAGCGCAATGGCACCGACCCGGATCGTCCTGTCGCCATAGGGCTGGGTTTCATCGAACAACAGGTCGAGTCCCCAGCGCTTCAGGATCGGCGACAGCAGGACCACGGCCTGCGGACGCCGCGGATCACCGATGGCAAAGTTCGATTCCTCGGTCAGCGCCGGATCGGCGAGCAACAACAGGTGCCCCCCGCCGCGCACCCAGTTATCCAGCGCAACATTCTCGTCAGGGCCCAGCGGGCGCGGCTGGGCCAGGATCAGGCGCTTGGTCCGCCCGAGCGGGGCGGCGTCGCCGGGGGCGGCCAGCCGATCGAAAGCCGTGACGGTCCCGCGTTCTGCCAGCACTTTGCGCGCCCAGTGCGGCACCGCCTGCGCCTTGAGAATGGCACCGACGTCCGGATCTTCGCTCCACAGGATCGGCAAGGTGGTGAAAAGGCCCACCGGCCCGCGATCCGCGGCAGAACGCCCGCCTGCCAGCACCGCCGCGCCGACGCCCAGCGCCATGGCGGTCGCGGCTATCAAAACGGTCTTGGGCTTAATTGCCATTCCTGGGCGGCGGCGCCGTGGTGGCGGAAGCCGCGTCATTCGACATTGCCGAGGGCACCACGCCGATATCGGCCAGCGGATCGTTGGCCTTGGTCGCGGCCTCGGGCGAGGCGACGGCAACGGGACGCAGGCCGTCTTCATTCAGGCGCGCGCGATCCTTGATGATATTGGCGAGACCGACAATCAGGACGATCGCGGACAAACCGAACAGGCCGGCCTGCAGCCGCTGAACGGCATAGGCGCGCATTTCCCGCGCATTCGGCGGTGTGTAATGCTGCGGAGCCATCGACTCCAGGACCCGATGTGGCGGTTGTGTAGCCATCGCCGCACTCTTTAGCCGATCAGGTCAGCCAAGGAAAGACCGGCAGACCCTTGGATTTCAGCCATTCCGCATTGTAGAGGCTGGACAGGTAGCGGAATCCGGTGTCGCACAGAATCGTCGCCACCCGCGCGTCGCGGCGACCTTCGGCGACCAGCTGGCGCCCCAATGCCACCGCCCCGGCAACGTTGATGCCCGAGGACAGGCCCAGGCACAGGCCTTCGTCGCGCAGCAACCGGGCGACCCATTCCAGGCCTTCCTCGTCCGAAATGCGGAACTGGGTGTCGATCGGTGCGCCTTCGAGATTGGCGGTGATCCGCCCCTGCCCGATCCCCTCGGCAACCGAAGAGCCCTCCGCCCGCAGTTCTCCGCAGGCGTAATAGTTGAACAGCGCCGCGCCGTGCGGATCGGTCAGCGCGATGCGCACCTTTTCGTCGAAGGCCTTGAGGCCAAGCCCGACCCCGGCGATCGTCCCGCCGGTACCCGCGGCACAGGTGAAGCCATCGATCCGCCCGCCCAGCTGTTCCCAGATTTCCGGCGCGGTGCTTTCGATGTGGGCCTTGCGGTTGGCGATGTTGTCGAACTGGTTGGCCCAAACTGCGCCCGCGGTCTCTTCCGCCAGGCGGCGCGAGGTGTGGACGAAATGCCCGGGGTTGGAGAACGGCGCAGCAGGGACCAGCACCAGCTCGGCACCCAGCGCGCGCAGGGTGTCCATTTTCTCGCGGCTCTGCGTCTCGGGCATGACGATCACCGTCTTGTAGCCCAGCGCATTGGCGACCAGCGCCAGCCCGATCCCGGTGTTGCCGGCAGTGCCTTCGACAATTGTCCCGCCCGGCTTCAGCGTCCCGCGCGCTTCGGCATCGCGGACGATCCACAGCGCGGCGCGGTCCTTGACCGAGGCGCCGGGATTGGCAAATTCGCACTTGCCCCAGATCTCGCACCCGGCGGCCGCGCTGGGCCCCTTGAGCAGAACCAGCGGAGTATTGCCGATCAGATCGAGCGTATCGGTGCGGGAAAGCGGAGCCGTCATGGCCTGAGACTTAGGTATCGCCCTGCCGCTGCGCAAATCAATTGCGCTTGGACCGGGTAAAGCCGAACTCAATCCTCGGGCGCGATCGCGACTTTCAGCCCGTCAAGCGCGTCGGTCAGCTGGATCTGGCACGACAGCCGCGAATTGGCACCGCGGTGGTCCGAACTGTCGAGCAGGTCGTTCTCGTCCTCGCTCATCGCCGGCAGCTTGTCGGCCCATTCGGGGTCGACGTGGACGTGGCAGGTCGCGCAGGAGCAGCACCCGCCGCACAAGGCCAGCAATTCGTCGAAGCCGTTGTCGCGGATCGCTTCCATCACCGACAGGCCGGACGCGGCATCCACCGTCGACTCTTCACCGGCACGATTGACAATAACCAGCTTCGGCATCGCAACTTTCCTTTGCTTGGCGGCTTCCCGCGCTTTGGCCGGGCTGCTAACCGGTCGGCTAATCCTTTGCAAGCGAGAGAACGATGGGGCTGAGCGCAGAACAGATCAAGCAGGGCCTCGATGCGGTCGCGGCGATCGAGCCGGGCATTGCCCGCGCACTGGACAAGGCCGGCTATCCCGAACCGCGCATCCGCGAACGCGGCCACGGCACGATGATGCGCACCATCGTCGGCCAGCAGGTCAGCGTGGCCGCGGCAGCTTCGATGTGGCGCAAGTTCGAGGCTCACGTCGGACCCGAACTGAGCCCGCACCGCGTCCTCGAATCCGATTTCGACACCCTGCGCGCCTGCGGCCTTTCCCGCCAGAAGCAGGGCTATATGCGGTCCTTGTGCGAACTGGTCGCCAGCAATGAACTCAGCTTCGACGCGCTGCCCGCCGACGACGAGGAAGCGATTGCCGAGCTGACCAGGATCAAGGGCATTGGTCGCTGGTCCGCCGAAATCTACCTGCTGTTCGCCGAAGGCCGCCCCGACATCTGGCCGGCGGGCGATCTGGCGGTCCAGGCCGGCTTGGGCAAGCTGCTCGGCCTGGCAGAACGCCCGAGCGAAAAGCTGACCCGCGAACTGGCCGAACCATGGCGCCCCCACCGCGGCGCCACGGCGATCTTCACCTGGCATTGCTATAACAACCCGGCGCTGTAGACTGTCTTTGGGTCGCGCCGGAGGGGGAACCATGGCGCACGTGGCAAGCGAACTGACAGATAGGCCGACGTACACTTTCGCGCAGACCCATCCGGCTGACCGCGACGCCGTGGCTGTCGCCATTGGGCTGTGCTGGTTCGGGCTGCTGGCGGGTTTCATTCCCGACATGCTGCGGCAATTCAACGAAGGCCATGCCTATGTGCCGGCGGCCCATGTCCACGCGGCCTCGGCCTGGGGATGGTTGAGCTTGCTGACATGGCAGGCGTTCAAGGTGCGCAACGGCGATATGGCCGGCCACCAGCGCAACGGCCGCCGCCTTGCACCGATCATCGCCGTTATCCTGGTCATCAGCGCGCTGGTCACGATCTGGACCGCAGACCGCGCAGCTGCGGCGATCAACCCCGCCTACAACCCGGCACGTCTGGCCTTCCAGGTCGGGCATATCATTCCGTTCGCGGTCCTGACCGCAATCGGACTTTCGCGGACGGACCGCCCCGATCTGCACAAGCGGCTGATGCTGCTTGCCGTGTTCGCGATCCTCGATACCGGCATCGCGCGCTGGCTGGGTCCGGGATTGAAAGAGGCGCTGAAGCCAGGCCCGGTCCTGGAGATCCTGGGCCGCTTCCCACTGACTTGGGCCTTGATGGCCGGTATGGCGGTGTTCGACATTCGCACCCGTGGGCGCCTGCATCCGGGCTTCGTCCCCGCAGTGGCGCTGATCCTGGTAACCGAGTTCGGCGCTGCAGCCCTGTTCTTCACGCCTGGCTGGACCCCGATTGCCCGCGGCTTGCTGGGGATCTGACCTGCGCGATTGCCACCGGACGCCTTGCCTGCCACTGTTGCTGACATAAGTGTTAGTGAGATTCGCGAGGGAGAGCTGGGCCATGGCGCAAAAGACCATCTTCATCACCGGTGGCGCATCGGGAATCGGCCGCGCCGTGGCGCAGCGCTTTGCTCGCGAAGGCTGGTTCGTCGGGATCGCCGATGTCAACGAGGCCGGGATGCGCGAAACCGCGGCGCTGCTGCCTTCCGGGATGAGTTCGCTCCACAGGCTCGACGTGCGCGATCGCGCCGCCTGGGACGCTGCGCTGGCCGATTGTGCGGCCGCAGCGGGCGGGCGGATCGACGTGGTGTTCAACAACGCCGGGATTGCGTTGGGCGGACCGCTGATCGAAAATTCGGCGGCGGAAATCGAACGCTGCCTCGACATCAATCTCAAGGGTGTGCTGTTCGGGGCGCAGGCCGCCTACCCTTGGCTTAAGGCCAGCGCGCCGGGATCGTGCCTGCTCAACACCGCCAGCGCCGCCGGGATCTATGGCACGCCGGGCGCTTCGGTCTATTCGGCGACCAAGTTCGGGGTGCGCGCGCTGACCGAAAGCCTCGACGCCGAATGGTTTGCCGATCGCATCAAGGTGGCCAGCCTGATGCCCGCCTTCATCGATACCCCGCTGCTCGATCAGGCGCCGAACCACGCCAGCAATGAAGGGATCCGCGAACGGGTCACCGCCTCCGGGCTGGAGATCACGCCCGTCGGCGCGGTGGCCGATGCGGCCTGGGCTGCGGTCCACGGCGATGCACTGCACGTCCGCGTCGGCAAGACCGCGCACCGTTCGGCCTTCGCCGCGCGCTGGCTCCCCGGAACGATGCGCAAGGGCAGCCGCAAGCGCGCCGCTCTGGCCTAGAGCATCCCTTCGATCGCGCGCGCCATTGCCGCATCGCGCGTGCTCAGCCCACCGGCGTCGTGGGTGGTCAGGGTGATTTGCACCCGGTTGTAGACGTTCGACCATTCGGGGTGGTGATCGACCTTGTCGGCATAGAGCGCGACGCGGGTCATGAAGCCGAAGGCGGCATTGAAATCACCGAATTCGAACGTGCGTTCGATCGCAACGCCATCGCCGCGCAGCGTCCAGCCGGGAAACTCGGCCAACAGCGCGGCCACTTCGGGTTCCGAAAGGCGATGTAAGGGCATGCGGCTCTCCTTGGCAGGAACGCAGCTTTCCCTTATCGCGCCTGCCTATGCAAGGGGCCAGCCTGACAGTCAGCGACATCGCCTGCCGCCGCGGCGACCGCTTGCTGTTCCGCGGGCTGTCCTTCGCGCTGGCCAGTGGCGGCGCGGTGCAGCTGGTCGGGGCCAACGGGATCGGCAAGTCCAGCCTGATCCGCATTCTGGCCGGACTGATGCCGGCCTATGCCGGGTCGGTCGAGCGGAGCGGCGCGGTGGCGCTGCTCGACGAGCGCCCCGCGCTCGATCCGCACCTGCCGCTGGGGCGAGCGCTGGCCTTCTGGCAGAAACTCGACGGGCCGGAAGACAACCAGGCGGCGCGGCTCGGACTGGCCGACCTGATCGACGTGCCGGTGCGCTATCTCTCGACCGGGCAGAAGAAGCGCGCCGCGCTCGCCCGGCTGATCGGCCAGCGCGCGCTGCTGTGGTTGCTCGACGAGCCGCTCAACGGGCTGGATTCCAAAGGAATGGCACTGGTCGAGGAACTGGCGGCGGAGCATTGCCACGGCGGCGGGATCTGCGTGGTGGCATCGCACCAGCCGTTTGGGTTGGCGGGGATGACGCAGATCGACCTCAAGGATTTCGCGGCGTGAGCGTCCTCCTCACCCTGCTCGCCCGCGACCTGCGCCAGCTGCTGCTCGGCGGGCGGCGCGGGGGGACGCTGCTGCCGGTGCTGTTCTTCCTTGCCGTGGCGATGCTTTATCCCTTCGCGGTCGGACCCGATGCGCCGGTGCTGGCGCGGACCGGCGGCGGGGTGCTGTGGGTCGCCGCACTGCTCGCCGCGATCCTGCCGCTCGACCGGCTGATCGAGCCCGACCTGGAACTGGGCCTGTTCGACCAGTGGGCGCTGCGCGGGGTCGCCGAGGAAGCGGTGGTCGCGGTGCGGGTGCTGGCCCACTGGCTCAGCTTCGCGCCGCCGCTGATGCTCGCCGCCCTGCCCGGCGCGGCGCTGGTCGGGATCGACGGACCGACCCTGCGCACGGTTGAGCTGGGCCTGCTGCTCGGCACCCCGGGCCTCGCCGCGCTCGGCGTCACCGTCGCCGCGCTGACCGCCGGCCTGCGCGGCGGCGCGGCGCTTGGCGGCCTGCTGGTGATCCCGCTGGCGGTGCCGCTGCTGGTCTTCGGCGCGGGGAGCCTGGCGACCGGCGGGACAAGCGGGCTTGCGCTATGCGGCGCAGTGAGCCTGGTGCTGCTGGCGATTGCGCCCTTTGCGGGCGGCGCGGCGATCAGGGCTGGGCGGGGGAACTGAAGGTGAAATGGCTTGATGAGCAAAGGGCGCTTTATCAGACTTTAGGCCCTCTGAGGTTCGTGGGAATATACACCGCAATCAGCGTCTATTTGGTTGCCTTTGTCTGGCTGCTGATATGGCTCTCGGATGAAACAGGCTGGCCTGAAGCTTATGGTTCACGCTGCCACGGCCGAGGCTGTTGGCCAACGTACCTGTGGCATAGCTTCGGGCTGCTCAACGGAGCGACGGGATACGAGATTGCTCTGTTCGCGTTGCTTTGGCACCTGCCGGTGATTGTCGGATCAATTATCGCAGTCGTGTTAGTTCGGCGTGGGCTGAACCGTCGTCGCAATCGCATTCATCCAATGGACGATTGATCAGGCGTAAGGCGGCCTATCCAACCCCTTCGGGCTCGCAGTAAAAATTTCGCAGCCGTCCTCGGTAATCCCGATCGAATGCTCGAACTGCGCCGAGAGCGAGCGGTCGCGCGTTACCGCGGTCCAGCCGTCTTCCATCATCCGCACCCCCGGCTTGCCCAGGTTGATCATCGGCTCAATGGTGAAGAACATCCCCGACTTCAGCTCCGGCCCGGTCCCGGCGCGGGCGGCGTGGACCACTTCGGGGGCGTCGTGGAACAGGCGGCCGAGGCCGTGGCCGCAAAACTCGCGCACCACGCCGTAGCGGTGCTTTTCGGCATGGGCCTGGATCGCCGCGCCGATATCGCCCAGCCGCGCGCCGGGCTTGGCCTTGTCGATCCCGATCATCAGGCATTCGTAGGTCACGTCGATCAGCCGCCTGGCCTTGAGCGGCACGTCGCCGACCAGGTACATCCGGCTGGAATCGCCGTGCCAGCCATCGAGCAGCGGGGTCACGTCGATGTTGATGATATCCCCGTCGCGCAGCACCTTGTCGCCCGGGATGCCGTGGCAGATCACCGCGTTGACCGAGGTGCAGCACGAATGGGTATAACCGCGATAACCCAGCGTCGCCGGAACCGCGCCGCCGTCCAGCGTCATCTGCCGCACCACGTCGTCGATCTGCCCGGTGGTCACCCCCGGCTGGACCAGATCGACCATCGCGTCGAGGATTTGGGCGGCGAGCCGACCGGCCTTGCGCATCCCTTCGAAGCCCGAAGGCCCGTGCAGCTTGATCGTGCCGTCACGCAGCTGCGTATCGGCTTCGGTAACGGTCTGGTACATGGTCATGCCCGCCTATGTAGCGGACGAAGGGCCAAATTGCGAGGGGGTCAGCGCCCCGCCGCAAAGGCCGTGCGGTATTCGGGCCTGACGACCTTGAGCACCGCATCGGTCACCGGCACGGTCACTTCGTAATTGCCCTCGGCATAGGGGCCCGCCTCGTAAGGCCCGACCAGCACGCCGATGCGGGTGAAGTGCGCCTTGTCGCTCGAGCCGAGGATCAGCACCGATTTGACCGGATCGAGGCATTCGCTGAACGGATCGCCGCTGTCGCGCTTGATCGTCCCGCCCCGGCGCTTTTCCCGCTGGCGGTCGAGCGCGTCGCAGAACGGGCCGCGGATTGCTGCCGACAGCGCCGCGGGTGAGGTGAACAGGTCGAGCGCGGCGCGGCGCTTGTCTGCCGCCTTGTCCCACAGCAGCGCGCCGAAGAACGGATTGCCGTGCGCCCCGCCGGTATATTCCCAGCGCTGCGCCGAAAGCGAAAGCCAGCCGGGCAGGTCGGTCACCACCTGCCACTTCGTCGAATGGGCATAGGCGTGATAGGGAAACCCGCCCTTCTTGGTCTCCGTCTGCCACGCCTTCGCGCCTTCGATCAGCTTGGCCTTCTGCGCCGCCAGATCGCCTTCGAGCCAGGCCTTGAGCGCGGGGATCCCGCCGGCCGCGGCAGGCCAGGCATAGTCGAATTCATAGAGGTCGTTCTTCTCCGAAACCGCCATGGCCGATCCGGCGCTGGTGGCGGAACTGGCGGCCTCGCTGGCGCTGGCGACGGGTGCGGCCTGACTGGGGGCAGCCGTGGTCGCGGCCTGCTCGGGCGCGCTTTGCCCCTTGCACGCGGCGAGCAGCAGCACGGCGATCACGATCGGGCTGGAACGCATGGGTACAATTCCTCTCGCACAAGCCGCGCCGCTGCGGCTAAGGATGGGCCAGCATGACCGACAAGAACGCCTTGATCCAGCCCGACCGCGACCAGACCGCGATTGCCATCCACCTGATCGACAAGGGCGGCCTCGACGCTTTCGTCAAAACGCTGTCGGCACCGCAGCGTTCCGCGCTGGAAGCACAAAAGTTCGCCGCCGATGGCTTTTCCCACGCGATCCTGCCCGATGGCGACGGATGGTGCGTGGTCGCCGGCGTGGCCAATAAGGACAGTCTGTCGAGCTGGTGCCTGGCCCGACTGGCCGAGGTCCTGCCCGCCGGAACCTATCGGCTGAGCAGCGGTGATCCCGGCCCCGGGCTGCACGGCTGGGTGACCGGGCAATACCGCTTCGACCGCTATCGCAGCGACAGCGAGCCCGATGGGCCGCGCGTGCTGCTGACCAAGGCGGTCAAGGCGATCGAACCTGCGCTGGCCGAGGCAGCGGCGGTGGCGCTGGTCCGCGATCTGGTCAATACCCCCGCTGAAGACATGGGCCCGGCCCAGCTGGAACAAGAGGCCCAGCTAATCGCCAAGGCCCATCACGCAGAATTCAAGGTCACCACCGGCGACGCGCTGGAGCGCGGCTTTCCGATGGTCCACGCGGTCGGCCGCGCCGCTTCGCGCCACCATGCCCCGCGGCTGATCGAACTGCACTGGGGCGATCCCAAGCATCCGAAGATTGCGCTGGTCGGCAAGGGGGTGTGCTTCGATTCGGGCGGGCTCGACATCAAGCCGTCGAGCGGAATGCTGCTGATGAAGAAGGACATGGGCGGTGCGGCCCACGCCCTGGCGCTGGCCAGGCTGGTCATGCAGCACAAGCTGAAGGTTCGGCTCCATTTGCTGATCCCTGCGGTCGAGAACGCCATATCCGGCAATGCCTTCCGCCCTGGCGACGTGCTGCGCAGCCGCAAGGGCCTCAGCGTCGAGATCGGCAATACCGACGCCGAAGGGCGGCTGGTGCTGGGCGATGCGCTGGCCCGGGCGGGTGAGGAAGAGCCCGAACTGGTGATCGATTTCGCCACCCTGACCGGCGCTGCGCGGGTCGCGGTTGGCCCGGATCTGCCCGCGCTGTTTACCCGGCGCGATGAAACGGCGGCGCAGATGCTGGCCTGCGGCACGGCGGCGGACGATCCATGCTGGCGGTTGCCGCTGTACGACGGCTACAAGGACTACCTCAAGAGCGACATCGCCGATCTGGGCAACGCCGGGGGCAACGGCTTTGCCGGGGCCAGCGTGGCGGCGATGTTCCTTGACCGGTTCGTCTCCGAAGGCGTGGACTGGGCCCATTTCGACACCTTCGCCTGGCGTCCCGCGGCCAAGCCGGGCCGGCCCAAGGGCGGCGACGCGCTGGGCTTGCGTGCGGCGTGGGGATTGCTCAAGGCGCGCTACGGCTAGCGCATCATCCGCCGGTGAAGCCGGCCCAGCCAGCCGGACTTGCCGGGCACTTCCAGCGCAGCCCCGGCTCGGCGCAGAAATCGGGCAGCTGCGCCAGACGGGCCCAGACCACCGGCAGGCGCTGCTGGCGCACGAACCGGGCAAAGCGCGGATCGGCGCGAAACGGTGCCATGAAATCCGAAAACCAGCTGAAGCCATAGTGTTCAGCCATCGGCGGCAGAGCCAGCGCGATCCGGTAGGCCGCGTCGATCTGGCCAAGCTGGACCAGGTTGCGCACCGCCAGCACCTTGGCCCGGTCGGGCAAAGCCTCCGCCGCGGCAGCGATGTCCGCGGCGTGCTTTGCGGCCTGGTTCGGGGCCAGCCGTGCCGCGACAAAGGGCCGCCAGACCTCGGGAAATTCGAAGCGGTAGTCGGGATGCGCCGCCGGATCGCTTAGCGCCGCCAGCGCCGCTGCCGGATCGTTCAGCCGCGCAGCGATCTCGAAGCGGAGCAGCGCGGTATAGAATTCGCCGGGCAGGTTCTGCCGGGCGTCGGCCAGCACTTTCAGCGCCAACGTCAGGCGGCCGTTGAAGGCATAGCCTTCGGCGAGGTTGGCTTGGTTGAGCCGCGAGAACGGATCGAGTTTCGCGGCCACTTCGCTCTCGCGCAGTGCCTCGGCCGCCATGCCCAGATTGCCCAGCACGACCGACAGGTGCATGTGTAGCTCACTGGTGCTGGGATCGGCAGCGATGCCCTTCCGCGACATGGCGATGCTCTCCGGAAAACCGTCGAGACCGCGGTTGTTCTCGGACAGGACGAAATAGGCCACGCCGATCCCCGGATCCAGTTCGAGCGCCTTGCGCGCCTCGTTCTGCGCACGGGTGACAACCTCGGCCCATTGGCTTCTCGGCACGCCGGAATAGATGCCTTTTCCCCAATATATCGCTGCGGCGTACATCCCGCGGGCTTGGGCAAAGTCAGGGCGGCGGGCGACCACCTGCTCCAGATAGCCGCGCGCGGTCGGCCAGTCGGTGTGATAGCTTTCGCAGCCCGAAAGGAACAACTTGAGCGTTGCCTGGTCGATGTCTGATGGGCGCTTCGAGCGCGAACCGAAGGCGCAGATCAGCACTTCGGCAATCTTGCCCGCCATCTGCAGGCGCAATGTCCGCGCCTCCGCTGCCGGGGCTTCGAATTCGCGCGACCACAGGATCGAACCGCTGTCGGCGTCGACCAGCCTGACCGTGGCATGCATCTGCCCGGCGTTTGACTGGGCATTGCCGGTGACGGCAAAGCCCGATGCCTTGCGGCCCTGGCCAGGTTCGCTGGCCTCGGTGAAATCGAGCGTCGTGTCGTTGCCGACCACGATCCGCGCCAGGTCGGTCGACAGGCTTTCGCTCAGCAACCGGGCATCGCCGTCTCCCGCGGCGAATTTCAGCGACTGAACCATCACGTGCGGCGCGGCCGGAGCCCGGTGGAACAGTGTCCATCCGCCCAGGGCGGCGACCACCGCGGCCGCGCCCAGTGCAGGCAGCGTCCATCGCCGCAGAGATCGCGGCGCCGGCGAAACCGGGCCAGGCACCACGGCCAATCGCGGGTCGTCGGTGCCGCGGCGGACAACCTGGCGGACATCCTCGACCACGCCGCGCCAGACCGGATCGTCCGCCGCACCGTGCCATGCGGCAAGATCGGCGGTCTGGATCAGTTCGAACATGATCGGGCGCTTGCACGGCTCGATCATTACCGGCACCAGCTTGTTCAGCCGCTCACCTTCGGTCGCTTCGGCGCGGACCCAGCGCGATTCCACCGAATGCTGCGACCACAGCACGACAACCGAGCGGGCATCGGCCAGCGCCTGCTCGGTCACCGCGTCATAGTGCTCGCCCGATCGCAGCGCGGTGTCCCACCACACGGTGAGCCCCGCAGCGGCGAAGGCGTCGGCAAATTGCCTGGCCCGCGCGGCGTCCTGACGGTTGTAGGATAAAAAGACGTCGGGCCTTGCCACGGCGGTCCCCCCAGTGCCGAAATGGTCGGTCAGATCGCCCGCCAAGGCAAGGGAATTGTCCGCAATGCAGCCACCCTACGGTTGCAGCGCCAGGCATTTCCGCGCAGAATTGGCGCGGGGGACAGGCGCACCATGGATAACTTGCTAGTGGGGGCCAGCGGCGCTAATCGCCCGATCTTCCGTTTCGAGGGGCCGAATACCTTGCCAGCCAGCGCCATCCCGACCGAACAATTGCGGCTTTCCGGGCCGAGCGAGAAGCTTGACGCGCCGCACTGGCCGGTGCGCGGCGATCTGGCCCACATCCGCCTGGCCGGCCGTGTCTTCGTGCCGCATTATGCCGTGCCGATGGAACGTCAGATCGTGCCCGCCGGGGCCAAGCTGTTCGCGCTGAACAGCAAGGAATCCGAAGTGCGCGCAACGCTGGGCGGCAACAGCCTGTTCAACGTGCTGGACGTGACCGGCGGCTGGGCCTGGGGCCAGGTCGGCGAGGATGGCTTTGTCGGCTATGTGCCGGTTGAGGCGCTTTCGGCGGGATGACCAGCCGGGTTTTCATCGACGGCGCCGCCGGAACCACGGGCCTTGAAATCGTCGAGCGGCTCGCCCCGCGCAGCGAATTCGAACTGATCCTGCTCGACGACGACCAGCGCAAGAGTACCGAGGCCCGCCGCGAGGCCTATCACGCTGCGGACTTTGCCGTGCTGTGCCTGCCCGACGAGGCCGCGGTCGAGGCGGTCGCGCTGGCCGAGGGTAGCGCGGTCCGCATCGTCGATGCTTCCAGCGCGCACCGCGTTTCACCGGGCTGGACCTATGGCTTTCCCGAACTGGTCGGCCGCGACAAGGTCGCCGCGGCCAGCCGCGTTTCCAATCCCGGCTGCTATCCCACCGGATTCCTGTCCCTGCTTGCCCCGCTGGTGCGCAAGGGCCTGCTGCCGGGCGACTGGCCCTACACCTGCCACGCCGTCTCGGGCTATTCGGGCGGCGGCAAGGCGCTGATCGCGCGATTCGAGGCGGACGGCGACATTGCCTTTCGCGACTATGGCCTGGCCATGGGCCACAAGCACGTTCCCGAAATGCAGAAGTACGCCGGCCTCGCCCATGCCCCGCTGTTCGCCCCCGCGGTGGTCGCGGCGCACCGCGGGATGGTGGTCGAAGTGCCACTGCATCTGGGCGCAATGGCCCACGCCGCGCCGACCGACGGACTGCGCGACTGCCTGGTCGATTTCTATGCCGGATCGCCGGTGGTCCGGGTGCACGAGGAGACCCCGGACGAGCTTCTGCTGCGCGCCTCGGCCAAGCCGTCGGACCGGCTCGACCTCTACGTCTTCGGCAGCCGCGACGGCAGCCAGGCCCGGCTGGTGGCGGTGCTCGACAACCTGGGCAAAGGCGCCAGCGGCGCGGCGGTGCAGAGCCTCAACCTGATGGCCGGACTGGCGGAAACTGCGGGCCTGGTGCTGTAAGCCCATCGCCGCGACCCCGGCCTGCCCGCAATGGATCGCGCTGACGCGCAATTCTGCCGTTGGCAGCGGAACGTCCTGTTCTCAAACGCCTCTTCGGCCAATTTGTTTACGTCCTGCCTTTAGAATTGCCCCACGATTTGGCATGTTGGCGAGCTGGGCGTGGAGGGGATCGTGGGACTTTGGGTTGCAAGCAGGACGAATCGCAAGGCGCTTATGGCGGGCGCCTGCTTCGCGATGCTGCTGTCCGTCACTGCCTGCCAGAAAGCAGATAAAAAGCGTGCCGCAAAGGCTGAAGTTGAGCCTTCCCCAAAGGTCCACGCTACCGCCGGAGCAAGTTCTATGGCCGATGAAGTCTCCTGGTACCAAAGGGCCATCCGGATTCCCACCGTTCCTCCCGACCCGGACTGGAAATGGACCAAGCGCCTCTGGCCAAATGGCGGCTGGACCGTGCAAAACGAGCGCGCTGGCTGGACAGTCCACGTTAATTCCCCTGGTTCGCGGGACAACATGACGTTTATAGATTTTCTTGATACAAATGATAAATTATTAAAATCATATGCAATTGAAGAATTCTCAAATATAAGAGTCTCGAAATTCACAAATCTTCGCGCGTCGAAATTCAAACTAATATTCAGAATAGTTTCAATAATGACTGTTTCTGGCAAAGTTGGAATAGATTATAGCCTGGAAGACGAATCAAATGACAACAGCGGAATTGACGTTGATGATTTGGCAAAGGTGATATCGATGCTATCTGTTCGAGAGGGCGTGGATCAGGATCAATATGAGATACTGTATGACAAGCCCCGGAGGGAGAAGGGAGAGTCGACAAGGTATTGGTGATATCGATGCAGAAATAACCGGATTTCTCAAATCGCATGATGCTCGACAACCTCGGCAAGGGTGCCAGCGGCGCGGCGGTACAGAGCCTCAACCTGATGGCCGGACTGGCCGAGACGGCGGGGCTGGCGCTCTGATCGGATGGCCGGGCGTCAGACCTGCTCTTTCACGTCGGCACCCTTGACGGCCAATCGCGTCCGTTTGTCATAATCGCCCAGAACCGCTTTGGTGAGCCCGAAATCGGTGACCGCCAATATCACCAGGTCGTCAGTTGGCGACAGATTCCGAGACTGGTGGAAGGCCCACCGCGGGACAAAGGCCACCCCGCCCGCCTCAAGCGCCAGCACGTCTTCGCCAATCTGCACCTCTGCTTTGCCGCTGATCACATAAAAAAGCGACTCATGGGCATGCCGGTGCAGCTCGTTGTTCTTCCCGGGCGCGATCCGCACCACGCGCGGGTCGAACACCTGCGTACCGGCAAAGTCCAGCACATCAACCGAGAAATCGATAGCCAAGCGTTCGTTGCGATTGCGATAGATCTCCCGGTTGCCGGTCAGAATGTTTGCGTGAAATTCGCTCGGCGGGCGATCCGCGGCAAGCGGCTTTCGCGCCTCGATGTTGTCGATGATGGAAACGACGTCAGGGTTCATGGAATAATCCTGTCAGTTGCGAAAACGTTTGGGCGGCCGCGGCTAGGCAGCTTCGGCATGATCGAAGCGCGATAGCGCCCGTCCGTAAAGCCAATCCCAGTAAGCCGATCGCAATGACAACGCCTTGATCATGCCTTTGCGCAGTTCGCCCTTGCCCGCCGGGGTGTCGGCAAAGCTGCGCGAGATTTCCTCGAGTGCTTCCTGGTGGTGATCGTCCACCGCCGTGTGCAACGGGAAGAACACCGTATCGCGCGGAGCAAGCGACGAGCGGGCCAGCGCCTTCACAAATGGCCCGTAGATCGTGCTCACGATGTTTTCAGTCCCAAGCCCAAGGGCCCCCAATGCTTCGGCTGCTGAACCGAAGGTAAGGGTCGCGAGGAAAGATTCGCGCCAGCAGACAAGTTCGACAGCGTCGTTTTCGGGCGCATAAGGCGCGACGATTCCGGTCGCCTCACGGAACCGGCGGAACAGCAGGGGATGCGGAATGCCTTCGATCCACTCGCGCTCGATTCCGATCGCGGCCAGCTCGGCATATTCGTCTTCATCATAGACACCTGACTCTTCGGTCAGGTTCTGCAGCAGGCTGGCCCGGTGGGCGGGCACTTCGAGCCGCGAGATGACTGCGGTCAGATAGCGCGGAAAGTTGATCGAGTAGCCGTAATAGTTTTCGGCAAAATCGCGCAGAAGCCAGTCGACATCGGCACCTTCTCCCTCTGCCAGCAGCCTTAGATAGGGGTGATTTACCGCGCGGTGATTCAACGCTTCTTCGACAAGATCCGTTATTGAAACAGGCACATATCCTCCGTAGTCGTTCGAGGTTCAAGCCTGGACAGGCAGGCTTGCAACCGGTCCGGGGAGCTATCCCGGATCGCAATCGCATGGGACCATTGGCGGAGTACCGGTACAATTCGGAACATGGCCCTTGCGGGTTCGATCACATGGAGTGCCTAAAAACTGGGCAGTTGCTGCCGAAGAATTAGGCAAGTCCGTGGCGGCCTGCGCGTGTCAATGTTGCGCATGCCCCGCCTCAGTGATTCATATATTGCGATTCCGGCCTTTTCCCGCCTTCGCACATCGCCTAGGGCCGCTGCACGAGTGCTGGCACGATTCTTGAACCATCAGATTCGTGAGGCAGATGGACTGGCCGGCCCGCAATCGCGGTGCCGGTTTGCTGCGCGGGGGACCCACGTGAAAAAGATCGAAGCGATCATCAAGCCGTTCAAGCTCGACGAAGTGAAGGAAGCGCTTCACGAAGTCGGCGTGTCCGGGATCACTGTTACCGAAGCCAAGGGCTTCGGCCGCCAGAAGGGCCACACCGAGCTCTATCGCGGTGCCGAATACGTCGTCGATTTTCTGCCCAAGGTGAAGCTTGAAGTGGTCGTGCCCGACAGCCTGGCCGAACGCGTGGTCGAAGCAATCGCCGGCGCGGCGCAGACCGGACGCATCGGCGACGGCAAGATTTTTGTAATCCCGGTGGAAAGCGCGCTGCGCATCCGCACCGGCGAACGCGACGACGACGCAATCTGATTACCCGGCTTCCGGGACCGTAAATCCAGACAAAGGAAACTAGTGAAATGGCCAAGGCGAAGGACATCATCAAGCGTATCAAGGACGAAGAGATCGAGTGGGTTGACCTGCGCTTCACCGACCCCAAGGGCAAGTGGCAGCACCTGACTATGGTTTCGTCGGTGATGGGCGAGGACGAGCTGGAAGACGGCCTGATGTTCGACGGATCGTCGATCGAAGGCTGGAAGGCGATCAACGAATCCGACATGATCCTGAAGCCCGACCTCGACTCGGTGTTCATCGATCCGTTCAGCGCGACCCCGATGATGATCATCAACTGCGACATCGTCGAACCGTCAACCGGCGATCTTTACAGCCGCGATCCGCGCTCCACCGCCAAGCGCGCCGAGGCCTATGTCAAGGCAAGCGGCGTGGGCGATACCGTCTATGTCGGGCCCGAAGCCGAATTCTTCATGTTCGACGACGTGCGCTTTTACGACGGCTATGACGGCAACGGTTTCAAGCTTGACGACATCGAGCTGCCGACCAATTCGGACACCAAGTACGAAGCCGGCAACCTGGCCCACCGTCCGCGCGCCAAGGGCGGGTACTTCCCGGTCGCCCCGGTCGACAGCGCCGTCGACATCCGCGGCGAGATGGTCGCGACCATGCTGGAAATGGGCCTGCCCTGCGACAAGCATCACCACGAAGTCGCCAGCGCGCAGCACGAACTGGGGCTGACCTTCGGCACCCTGGTGCAGACCGCCGACCGTATGCAGGTCTACAAGTATGTCGTCCACCAGGTCGCCCAGGCCTATGGCAAGACCGCGACCTTCATGCCCAAGCCGATCATGAAGGACAACGGATCGGGGATGCACACCCACATCTCGATCTGGGAAGGCGGCAAGCCGCTGTTCGCCGGCAACGGTTATGCCGGCCTGTCCGACATGTGCCTGTATTTCATCGGCGGCGTGATCAAGCACGCCAAGGCATTGAACGCCTTCACCAACCCGACCACCAACAGCTACAAGCGCCTGGTCCCGGGTTACGAAGCCCCGGTGCTGCTGGCCTATTCGGCGCGCAACCGCTCGGCCTCGTGCCGCATCCCCTATGGTGCGGGCGACAAGGCGAAGCGGGTTGAGTTCCGCTTCCCCGATGCGATGGCCAACCCTTACCTGTGCTATTCGGCGCTGCTGATGGCCGGGCTCGACGGGATCAAGAACAAGATCCACCCGGGCGAGGCGATGGACAAGAACCTCTACGATCTGCCCCCGGCCGAACTGGCCCAGGTGCCGACCGTGTGCGGGTCTTTGCGCGAAGCACTGGAAAGCCTGGAAGCCGACTATGACTTCCTGCTCCAGGGCGGGGTGTTCACCAAGGACCAGATCGAATCCTACATCGAACTGAAGTGGCCCGAAGTGCTGCGCTGGGAAACCACGCCTTCGGCCGTCGAGTTCGACATGTATTACAGCTACTGACAAGCAGCTGAAATCACCGAGGGGGCGTCCGGAGCAATCCGGGCGCCCTTTTCTGTTAGGGGCAATTTATTGCGCGGACCGGTCGAATTGCGCAGCGATGCTGTCACGCACCGAGCCAGTGCCGAAATCATACGTATACGCACGATGAAATCGTTTTGCATGCACCCCTGTGCTGCCTAAGCGGCGCGCTTTCCGAGAGGGGCTGATGGTCGCTGTAACGGCTGACCGGTCCGGATAACGGCCTCTGCTGCACCATTCCATTGGCGGATCCCGTCTGGGTTGCTGCTTCAGAGTACGTTTCCGCCCTTCGGGTCGCACCAGGGCCAGCCTTCGGGCTGGTCCTGGATTCGACATCCAGGACCAGAAATCATTTTCCTACATCGCCCAAGGCTGCCTAGTTGGCGGGCCTGCAGTTACACGGCGAGGCTCCATGGACTTTTCACTCGACTTCTTCTCCGCGCTGCGGCGGATGAAGGCGCGCCGGCTGGCCGCTGCGCCTGCGCCAGTGCCGGATCATGGCGGGTTTTGCAGCGCAGAAACCCTTCCAACGTCAATCGGTCCAGCCGGGCTGGCGCTTATCAAGACCTTCGAAGGCTGCGCAAAGCGGCGGCAGGACGGTCGGTTCGAGGCCTATCCCGATCCTGGTACCGGCGGTGATCCCTGGACCATCGGCTGGGGCGCGACCGGCAAGGACATCGTTCCCGGCCTGATCTGGACCGAGGAGCAGTGCGATGCCCGGCTGGCGCGCGACATTGTCCGCTTCAGTGCCGAAGTGGCCCGCGCCCTGTCCGGGGCGGCAACCAGCCAGGCCCAGTTCGACGCGCTGGTCAGCTTTCACTACAACACCGGCGCAATCGCCCGGGCCACCCTGACCCGATTGCACCGCGGCGGCGATCATGCCGGTGCGGCGGCCGAATTCGGCAAGTGGGTTCACGCCGGAGGCAAGCGGCTCAACGGACTGGTTCGGCGCCGGGCTGCCGAAGCGGCGCTGTACCGGGGCAAGTGACCCGGACAACATCAATTGCATCTTGCAATCTGCCCCGCAGGCTCCGACATAGAGAAAAATTAATCGTCCAGTTAAAGGAGATTCGAGGATGCGCGAGCGGCTGCAACATTACATCGACGGCAAGTGGGTGGACAGCGAAGGCGGCGCCCGCCGTGAAGTCATCAATCCCGCCACCGAAGAGGCCTGCGCGGTCATTTCGGTCGGTACCAAGGCCGATGTCGACAAGGCCGTGGCGGCCGCCCGCCGCGCTTTCAAGTCGTACAGCCAGACCACGCGCGAAGAGCGCCTGGCCCTGCTCGAACGCATCGTCGAGGAGTACAAGAAGCGCGCGCAGGACCTGGCCCAGTCGATGGCCGAGGAAATGGGCGCACCGCTGTCCTTCGCGCTGACCGCGCAGGTCGGGGCCGGGATCGGCGGCTTCATGTCGACGATCGAAGCGCTGAAGAACTTCGACTTCATGGAAGACGGCCCGGGCTACAAGGTCGCTTACGAGCCGATCGGCGTGGTCGGCATGATCACCCCGTGGAACTGGCCGCTCAACCAGATCGCGCTCAAGGTCGCGCCGGCACTGGCCGCGGGCGACACCATGGTGCTCAAGCCTTCGGAAGAATGCCCGACCAACGCGGCGATCTTTGCCGAAATCCTTGACGCGGCGGGCGTGCCGCCGGGCGTGTTCAACCTGGTCAACGGCGATGGACCGACCACCGGCACCGCCATTTCCAGCCACCCCGACGTTGAAATGGTCAGCTTTACCGGATCGACCCGCGCCGGGATCCAGGTGGCGATTGCCGCCGCCCCGACCGTCAAGCGCGTCCACCAGGAACTGGGCGGCAAGTCGCCAAACCTGGTCCTGCCCGACGCCGACCTGGCAACCCATCTGGCTCCGGTCGCCATGGGTCCGCTGATCAACACCGGCCAGTCGTGCATCTCGCCGACCAAGGTACTGGTCGCCAAGGACCGCGAGGCCGAAGTCGTCGGCTTCTACAAGGCGATGTATTCGGCCACCCCGGTCGGCGATCCGATGGCCGAGGGCAATCACCTGGGCCCGGTGGTCAACAAGGCCCAGTACGACAAGGTCAAGGACCTGATCCAGTCGGCGATCGACCAGGGCGCCAAGCTGGAAACCGGCGGCACCGACCTGCCCCCGGGGGTCAACCGCGGCTACTTCATCCAGCCGACCGTGTTCTCCGGCGTGACCGCCGACATGCGGATCGCGCAGGAGGAAATCTTCGGTCCGGTGGCGACGATCCTGACCTACGACAGCCTGGAAGACGGGATCGAGATGGCCAATGCCACCGAATACGGCCTTTCTGCAGCGATCACCGGCGATCCGGCCAAGGCCGCGGGCGTGGCGGGCAAGCTGCGCGCCGGCATGGTCGCGATCAACAACTGGGGTCCCAGCCCGGGTGCGCCGTTCGGCGGCTACAAGCAGTCGGGCAACGGCCGCGAGGGCGGCCTGGCCGGCCTCAAGGACTTCATGGAAATGAAGGCGATTTCCGGCCTGCCGGCCTGATCACGCTTTCCTGACATGAAACAAGACCCCTTCCCGCCCGCGCGGGGAGGGGTTTTGCTTTGCCCGGCGGGCTTGCTCGCCACGCGGCGATCTGCAAGGCTCAGGTCATGCTGGAAGGGCTGACGTTCGGGTGGCGCACCGCGGTACTGACTGTCGCCCTGGCGCAACTCCTGCTTCTGGCAACAGCCTTGCTGCGATCGCTATCAAACCGGGCCGCCAACCGGATCCTGGCCGCGCTGCTGACCGTGATGGCGCTTATCCTGGTCCCGTGGCTGATCGGGTTTGCGGGGTTCTATGACAAGTGGCGCTGGCTGACCTTTGCGCCGGTCCAGATCACGCTGGCGGTCGTGCCGCTTGGCTGGCTTTACCTCCGCGCCCTGACCGAAGGCGCATTGCCGGCGGGGTGGCGGTGGCACCTTGTGCCGGCAGCGGCGCAGACGCTGTACCTGGGTGCCTGCTTTGCCCTGCCCTTCGACACCAAGATGACATGGGCAGACCTGTCTGCGACCGGGTACAAACTGGTCGGTGCGGCCGCCTTGCTGGCGCAGATCGCATTCTATGGCCGGGACGCCGCGCTGCGGCTGGCCGACTGGCGCAGGCTGCTGGCCGATCATGTCGCCAACACCAACCGCTTTGCCGCGCGCTGGCTGAGCGCGGCGATGCTGGCTCTGGGGCTGCTACTTGCGGTGTGGAGCGGCTATCTGTTGTGGGATCTGGTCAGCCCGCTTGGCTACAAGGGGCTGATGGGGCTTTACCTGGCGATCGCCGCCACCGCGCTGTACCTGGGGATCGAAGGCTGGCGCCACGTCACCCTGCCCTTTCCGCATCTGGCGGACCTTGTCCCCGCCCCGGCGAGCGAGCCGCGCGACTGGGCGGCGCTGGGCCGCGAATGGGCTGCGCAGATCCGCGCCGAAGGCTGGGCGCGCGATCCTGACTTGACCCTTGCCCTGCTGGCCAGGCGGCTGGGCACCAATACCGGCTATCTCAGCCGGGCGATCAACCAGGGCGCGGGGACGAATTTCGCCAGCTTCATCGCCGGTCTGCGCGCCGAGGCGGTGGCAGCGCGCCTGGATGCGGGCGACAGCGCCGATCTGCTGACGCTCGCGCTGGAGGAAGGCTTCGGATCGAAGGCCAGTTTCAACCGTGCCTTCATCGCAAGGATGGGAGAGACGCCATCGCGCTATCGCCGCCGCGTCGCAAAACCTGAAAATGCGTCTGGCCACCGGTTTTGAGGCGCTGAAATTCGCCCTTGGCGTCATGATCACGACCATGACCGACCGCCGCTCCCTGCTCCGCACTGGCGCCGCCCTGCTTGCCGCAGGCACCGCCGCCCCCTTTGCCCGCGCCGCTGCCAGCAGCACTGCCCCGGCGCTTGACGATCCGACGATCGTACGCCGCGCCCTGGCGCTCCACCCGGGCCTCTACCGCTATCTTTCACCCCGCGGCTTCGAACGGCGCATGGCGCAGTTCGAGCGGGAATGGACGGCCAGCCCTGACCTGGCCCAGCGCTTCCTTGCCCTGTCGCGGCTGACAGCCGCCGTGCGCTGCGGCCACACCCAGTGCAACCCGTTCAACCAGAGCAAGGCTGTCAGCACGGCCCTGTTCGAACGCCCGACGCGCCTGCCCTTCACCTTTCGCTGGCTGGGTGGACGCATGGTCATCACCGGCGATAGCGGGGCCATGATCGGGATCGCCCGCGGCAGCGTGGTCGAGCGGATCAACGGGCAAAGCCCGCAGGCCATGCTGGACACGCTTGTCCGCTATGCCCGCGCCGACGGCAGCAACGATGCCAAGCGAATTGCCCAGATGGAAATGCGCGGGACCGAAGAATTCGAGACCTTCGACATTTATCAGGGGCTGCTGTTCCCGCCGGGAGCAGAGGGTCATCGCACTGTCTGGCGCGAACCTGGCGGTAGTCGGCGGCAAGCGCTGCTGCCGACAATAACCGCTGCCCAGCGCAATGCCGCGCATCCCCGCCGGGACGATACCGGACCGCTGTGGGACTGGCGCGTCGATGCCGATGGCATTGCCGTGCTGACCATGCCGTCGTGGGTCACCTATCACGGCAACTGGGACTGGCAGGGCTGGCTGACCGAGCGCCTTGCCGCGTTGGGCGGCGCCAAGGGTCTCGTCATCGATCTGCGCGAGAACGAAGGCGGCACCGATTGCGGCACCTTCCTGCTGGAACGCCTGATTGCCAAACCCTTCAAACCGCTGCGTTATGACAGCCGCATTGCCTATCGCCAGACCCCGGCCGCGTTGCGCCCGTTCTTGGATACCTGGGATGCCAGCTTTCACACGCTGGGCGAGAGCGCCAAGGTGGACGGCCACGGCAACCTTGTAGTCGACGGTGACGGCGGCGAGGACGCGACTATTCCCGCCGCGCCGCGCATTCCGGTGCCGACGGCGGTGCTGATCGGGCCGGTCAACAGCTCTGCCACCTTCAGCTTCGCGCGGCGGGTCAAGCAGGCCGGAGCAGCGCGGCTGTTCGGCACGGCCACCGGCGGTAACCTGCGCGGGATCAATGGCGGTGCCTATTTCTTCGTGCGTTTGCCGCAAAGCGGGCTGGAATTCGATCTGCCGATCAAGGGTTATTACCCCGAACGACCGCAAGCGGATTCGGGGGTCAATCCCGATATCATGGTTGTACAGACCATCGCCGACATCGCCGCCGGGCGCGATCCAGCCATGACGGCTGCCCGTCGGTATCTCCTCAGCCGCTGACCTCGCCCTCTTGACGGGCTGTCCTTAATTCGATATTTCAAGAATCATCGAATTAAGGACAGCCGCCGATGCAACCCAATCAAGCCGTACAATCGCTCGGTGCCCTGGCGCAGGAGCACCGGCTGGCGGCATTCCGCCTGCTGGTCCAGGCCGGACCCGATGGCATGGCCGCGGGCGCGCTGTCGGATGCGCTCGGCATTCCCGCCTCCTCGCTCAGCTTCCATCTGGCCCAGCTCAGCCACGCCGGGCTGGTCAGCCAGCGCCGCGCCGGCCGCTCGATCATCTATGCCGCGGACTATGCCGCGATGAACGGGCTGCTCTCGTTCCTCACCGAAAACTGCTGCGCCGGCGCGAGCTGCGCAGCCACCAGCGAAAGGCGCGTCGCATGAAGCGTTTCCATGTCCACGTCGGGGTCAGCGACCTTGACCAGTCGATCGCATTCTATTCGGGCCTGTTCGGCGCCGCGCCCAGCGTGACCAAGCCCGACTATGCCAAGTGGATGCTCGACGATCCGCGCGTCAATTTCGCGATCTCGCAGAAGTGCGGCGCCGCCAAGGGCGTCGAGCATCTGGGTCTGCAAGTCGAAGATCAGGACGAACTGGCGCAGGTCTATGGCGCGCTTGAAGCTGCCGGCCGGCCGGTGCTGGAAGAAGGCGCGACAACCTGCTGTTATGCCCAGTCGGAAAAGAGCTGGATTGCCGATCCTGATGGGGTGGTGTGGGAAGCCTTTCTGACCAGTGGCGAAGCGACCGTCTACGGTGCCGGGCCCGAGCTGGAACGGCTGGCATCGGCCAAAGCGGCGGCTGGCGCGTGCTGCGCGCCGCAAGTCAGCGCTCCGGCAACCGACACTTGCTGCGGATAGGCCAGCAATGCCTGAAGTGAAATCCGTACTGGTGCTTTGCACCGGCAATTCGGCACGCTCGATCCTGGGGGAAGCGCTGTTCATTCGGCTCGGCGAAGGGCGGATCAACGCCTATAGCGCGGGCAGCAAGCCCAGGGGCGTGCCCCATCCCGGCGCGCTGCGCTTGCTGGCCGCCAAGGGCGTCGATACCGCGCGGTTCCGCTCAAAGAGCTGGCTTGAATACACCGGACCGGATGCGCCGCCGATCGACCTGGCGATTACAGTCTGCGGCAATGCCGCCGGAGAAGCCTGCCCGGTGTTCCCCGGTACCCCGCTGCGTGCGCATTGGGGCCTGTCCGACCCGGCCGATGTGCAGGGGAGCAATGTCCAGGTCGACGCGGCCTTTGCCGAAACCTGGCGCTTGCTGGAAATGCGAGTCCGCGCCTTCCTCGCGCTGGACCTGGCCGCACTGGACCGCGCCGAAGCCGAACGCGCACTGGCCCTGATCGGTCAAATGGAAGGCGCGGCATGAGGGCTGCCCTGTGGACCGAGGCCGTTGGCAGCTTCCTGCTGTTTGCAACGGTGATCGGATCGGGGATCATGGCCGAGAGCCTGTCCGGCGGCAACGTGGCACTGGCCCTGCTGGGCAACACTGCGGCGACTGCGGCAATGCTCTATGTCCTGATCGCCATGCTTGCTCCGCTTTCCGGCGCGCATTTCAACCCAGCGGTGACGCTGGTGATGACCCTGCGCGGCGAAGGGACCTGGGGCGGGTTCATTGCGATGGTTGCGGCGCAAGTGGGCGGCGGTGTGCTGGGCGTGTGGACGTCCCACGCCATGTTCGACCTGCCGATCTGGCAGGTGTCGCAGCATCTGCGCGGCGGCAGCGGCCAGTGGCTGGGCGAATTCGTCGCCACCTTCGGCCTTGTCACCACGATCCTGCTGACTGCGCGGCACCGGCCGCAATCGGTCCCGGCCAGCGTCGCGTTGTACATTGCCGCGGCGTACTGGTTTACCTCGTCGACGAGCTTCGCCAATCCGGCAATCACGCTGGCGCGCAGCCTGAGCGACACGTTTGCGGGGATCGCGCCAGCAAGCGTATTTGGATTTGTTGCTGCGCAGTTTGCCGGTGCGCTCGCCGCGAACGCATTCGACAAGGCGGTAATGAATCAGCCGAAGCCTTAGGCGTCTTCGACCCGGTACTGGACGTGCCCGCCATGGGCACCGTCCTTGGTCAGGCCATCGAGCGGCAAGGCGTCGCTTCGGCGCAGCTGCGCGGCGGCGGCGATCAGGCGGTCCTGCTCGTCCTCGCTGATCCGGCTCCAGCCATCGCGGCCCAGTCGTTCCAGCGGACGATAGCGAACCTTGTACTGCATTCGCACCGAGCCATCGACCCAGTAGCCCAGGTAGACATAGGGCAGACCTTCGTCGGCGGCGCGGCGGATGTGATCGAGGATGATGTAGTTGCCAAGCCCCTCACGCGTCGTGCTCTCCGGCTCGTAGAAGCTGTAGATCATCGACAGCCCGTCGCCCTGGCGGTCAGTCAGACAAGCCCCGACCAGCCGGCCCGGGGTGCCGTCGGCAGTCGGTTCGCGGTATTCGGTTACGCAGGTATCGACCGGGGTGTGCTCGACCATGTCGGCAAAGTCGATCTCGTCCATGTTGGCCATGCCGCCGCCAGGATGGCGATGGGCGAGATAGCGCTGGAGCAGTTCGAACTGTTCGACCGTCGACCACGGGCGGCACTGAGTGGCGACAAGATCGGAATTGGCCTTGAGCGTGCGCTTCTGGGTCGACGAGGGGCGAAATTCACCCGCGACGACGCGGACCGAAACGCAGGCGCTGCAATCGACGCAGGATGGGCGATAGGCCACGGTCTGGCTGCGGCGGAAGCCGATCCGGCCCAGCGCATCGTTGAGCTGATCGGCATGCGGCCCCTTGAGCTCGGTAAACACCTTGCGCTCGCTGCGGCCCGGCAAATAGGGGCACGGTGCCGCGCTCGTCACGAAGAATCGGGGAAAGCGAACGGGTGCCGTCACAGGGGCGCAACATCCTTAAAACTGGATTACCGGCGCACTATGACAAGGCATTGATCGCGTTGAAAGTCTTTTAACCACGAAACAGCGTTAACAGGCACTTAGTTTGCACAGCTGGCGCCGCAAGAGCCCCGGCAGGGCTTGACTCCGATTCGAAGCTTCAGCCCAGCTCGACCGTATCGACCTCGTAGCCCGCGGCGCGCAGACTGGCGACCAGCGCATCGAGCTGATCGCGGTCGCGCGCTTCGCATTCGATATCGGTGATCAGGCCCTTGGCCGGCAGGTGGGTGAAGATCCGCTGGTGGTAGATCTCGATGATGTTGACGTTGTGACGGTCGAACTCGCGCATCACCTTGAACAGCGCACCGGGGCGGTCCTGCAGGGTCAGCCGCAGCCGGGCGAGGCGGCCCGAACGGGCAAGATCACGCAGCAGCACGTTGGCCAGCAGGCGCGTGTCGATGTTGCCGCCGCAGATCGGAATGCCGACCTTGCGGCCCTTGAACAGCTCTGGATAGGCCAGCACCGCCGCCAGTCCCGCCGCGCCCGCACCTTCGGCCACGGTCTTTTCGATCTGCAGCAGCAGCGACACCGCCGTTTCCAGCTGGGCTTCGCTGACCAGCACGATATCATCGAGCAGGCCGGCGAGAGTGCGCGCGGTGAACACACCCGGTTCCTTGACCGCAATGCCCTCGGCCAGGGTATCGCCGCCGCACGGCAGGTGCGTGCCCTTGAGCCGGTTGTACATCGAGGGAAACAGTTCGGCCTCGACCCCGATCAGGCCGATCCCCGGCTTGATCGCGCGCGCCGCGGTGCCCATGCCCGAAGCCAGCCCGCCCCCACCGATCGGAATGACCAGCATGTCGAGCTCGGGCACGTCCTCGAGCATTTCCAGCGCGACCGTGCCCTGTCCGGCAGCCACCAGCGGATCGTCGAACGGGTGGATGAAGGTCAACCCCAGTTCCGCCTCGAGCAGGCGGGCGTGGGCATAGGCATCGTCGAAGGTCTCGCCTTCCAGAACCACCGTGCCGCCGACCGATTCGGTCTGCATGACCTTCACCGTCGGGGTCGTGCGCGGCATGACGATCGTCACCGGAATGCCCAGGCGGCGGCCGTGATAGGACAGGCCCTGGGCGTGGTTGCCCGCCGATGCCGCGATCACCCCGCGGGCGCGCTGCTCTGCCGACAGATGCAGCAAAGCGTTGAGCGCGCCGCGTTCCTTATAGGCGGCGGTGAACTGCAGATTCTCGAACTTCAGCCAGATGTCGGCCCCGGTAATCTGGCTCAGCGTGATGCTGTAATCGCAGTCGGTGCGCACGACCGCGCCTGCGATGCGCTGGGCCGCGGCACGGATGTCTTCGATCGTCAGGGTCTGCGCATCGGCCGATGCGGGCTGGGCAAGCTGGTCCATGGGCAAGGCCGTTACGGCAAAGGTGCGCGCGGCGCAAACCGGATCAGGACCCCGCGCGCCAGCAAAGTGGCGGCGGCGATCGCCGCGCTGTCGGCCACCCAGTCGCGCCAATCGGCATCGCGGTGCAGCGCCGGGATCGCCTGCAGCAACTCGATCAGCGCGCCGAAGCCGCTCAGCGCCAGCGCGATGCGCCAGGCCGGCGCGCGCGGCCAGGCCAGATTCGCAGTTCCGGTCAGTGCTGCGAAAGCCAGCATGTGTTCGGCCTTGTCGCCCAGCCGATCGAGCGGCAGCCCAGGCGGATAGGGGTCGAGCGCGAAAAACAGCGCGGTTGCCAGCAGCATCCAGAACAGCGGGCGCATCAAGGCGGGATCGAACAGGGCGGCGGCAAGGCGAGTCATGCCGCGCCCATAGCCGCTGCGACCGGCCTGTGACAGATGCCTTTGCGCTGGCGGTGCCACTGAAATTGGCTAAGGATCGGCAGCATGAGCCAACCGCTGAATATTGCTTTCCTGGGTCTTGGCGTGATGGGCGGCGCGATTGCGCGGCATATTGCCCAGGCCGGACACCACCTCACCGTCTATAACCGCTCCATGGGCCGGATCGAACGCTGGCAGCAGGCCAATCCCGGCGTGCCGATCCGCATTGCCGAAAGCCCGGCCGATGCCGCCACGGGCGCCGATGCGGTGCTGACCTGTGTCGGCAATGACGATGACCTAGCCGATGTCGTGCTGGGCCCGATGGGGGTTTTCACCACCCTGCGTCGCGGCGCGGTGTTCATCGATCATACCACCGTATCGGCCCGCATTGCACGGCAGATCGCGGTCGAAGCGCGCGATCTGGAAGTGCACTGCGTCGATGCCCCGGTTACCGGCGGCCAGGCGGGGGCGGAAAAGGGCCAGCTGACCGTGATGTGCGGCGGCCGCGCCGATGCAGTCGAAGCCGCCCAGCCGATCATGGCAAGCTATACCAAGCGGATCGTCCACGTCGGCAAGGCCGGCGCCGGGCAGACCTGCAAGATGGTCAACCAGATCGCCTTTGCCGGGATCATCGCCAGCCTGTCCGAGGCGCTGCGCTTCGCCCAGTCGGCCCACCTCGATCTCGACAAGGTTTACGAGGCGATTTCCGGTGGTGCCGCGCAAAGCTGGCAGATGGACAACCGCTGGCACACCATGGCCAGGGACGAATTCGACTTCGGCTTTGCGGTCGACTGGATGCGCAAGGATCTGGGCCTGACGCTGGATGAAGGCCGCTCGATCGGGGTCTCGCTGCCCGTGGCGGCGCAGATCGACCAGATCTATGCGCAGGTTCAGGCAATCGGCGGCGGACGCCAGGATACTTCGGCACTGGTTCGGGTGCTGCCGCGAAAGGGCAAGGCATGATGTTTCGTTTTCTGGCGGCTGCGGCGGTTCTCGCCATTGCCGCGCCCGCACTGGCCGACACCCTGGTCGACAATGTCGACGGGCTGACCCTGGACGAAAAGGGTCAGGTCGAACGCTTTAACGGCCTGCTGATCGGCGAGGATGGACGGATCGTCCAGGTCTTCCACCGCGGCGACAAGCGCCCGGCCAAGGTCGATTACATGGTCGACGGCAAGGGCCGCGTGCTGATGCCCGGGATGATCGATGCCCATGCCCATATCATGGGGCTGGGGTTCGGAGCGCTGACGCTCGACCTGTCGGAAACCACCTCGCTGGCCCAGGCGCAGCAGTTGATTGCAGCCTATGCCGCAGCGCACCCCGATCGGCCGTGGATCCTGGGTCGCGGGTGGAACCAGGAACTGTGGAAGCTGGGCCGCTTTCCCACTGCCGCCGAACTTGACGCGGTGGTCGGCGATCGTCCGGTCTGGCTGGAACGGGTCGATGGCCATGCCGGCTGGGCCAACAGCCGGGCGATGGCCGCGGCGGGGGTTACCGCGGGAAGCAAGGATCCGGCCGGCGGCCAGATCATCCGCCTGGGGCTGAGCGCGGCGGCGCCCGCGACCGCCGCACCGGGCAAGGGCCCTGCCCTGTCTGCCAAGCCCGGCACCAAGATTCGGCCTGCGGCTCCGACGGGCAATCTCGGCAAGCCGAGCGGCATTTTTGTCGACAACGCGATGAACCTGATCGGCGCTGCCGTGCCGCCACCGCGCCCCGAAGACCGCGATGTGGCGCTGGGCAAGGCGCAGGAAATCCTGCTGAAATACGGCGTCACGGCGGCTGCCGACATGGGCTCCAGCATCGAGGACTGGCAAGCCTTCCGCCGCGCCGGCGATACCGGTGCGCTGCGGGTGCGGATCATGAGCTATGCCGCCGGGATCGACAACATGGCGCTGATCGGCGGACCCGGACCCAGCCCGTGGCTTTACGACGACAAGCTGCGGCTCAACGGGGTCAAGCTTTACGCCGACGGCGCGCTCGGTTCACGCGGGGCCAGCCTCAAGCTGCCCTACAGCGACAGTCCAGGTGCCAGGGGCCTGCGCATCACCCAAGACACCGCGCTCAAGAACATGATGAGCCGCGCCGCTTTCGACCACTTCCAGATTGCGGTCCACGCCATCGGTGACGAGGCCAATGCCGCGGTGCTCTCCGCCTATGAGGAACTGGCCCAGACCTACAAGGGTGACCGGCGCTGGCGAATCGAACATGCCCAGATCCTCGATCCGACCGATATTCCGCGCTTCGCCAAGGGCAACATCATCGCTTCGATGCAGCCGGTCCACGAAACCAGCGACCGCCTGATGGCCGAAGCGCGACTCGGCCCGAACCGGTTGAGCGGGGCCTATGCGTGGAATTCGATCCTCAAGACCGGCGGGCGGCTGGCTTTCGGTTCGGACGCGCCGGTCGAGCTGCCCGATCCCTGGGCCGGCTTCGCCGCGGCGATCACCCGGCAGGGCCCGGACGGTGAGCCGCAGGGCGGCTGGCAACCGCAGGAACGCATCACCCGCGAGCAGGCGCTGGCGGGCTATACCACCGGCGCAGCCTATGCCGGCTTCGGCGACGGCCATTTCGGCCGCCTGACCCGCGGCCAGCGCGCCGATTTCCTGCTGGTCGATCGCGACCCGATGCTGGCCAGCCCGGCCGATGTGCGCGCGACCAAGGTGCTGCAGACCTGGGTGGGCGGGCAACTGATGTACGATGCGGCAAAGCCGCCGGCGCCGGTCGCGGAACCCGCGGCGCGCGAACGCCCGGTTGCGACAGACGGGCGTTAGGGCAGGTCTGCGGGGGGAACTGCGGGCAGAACTTCCGACGTCCGCCGCTCGCCCAGGCGCATCACGATCAGCGAGCCTTCGAACAATAGCAGCATCGGCACCAGCAGCATCAGCTGGCTGACCACGTCGGGCGGAGTGATGATCGCCGCGACTGCGGTGATCGCGACGATCACATAGCGGCGCATCCCGGCCAGCTGGGCGCGGCTGACGATCCCTGCGCGGTTGAGCAGGAGCAGCAGGACGGGCAGCAGGAAGCTGATCCCGAAGGCCAGTATGAACTGCATCACCAGCCCGAGGTAATCCCCGGTCGCGGGCAAGGCCTTCAATTGCAGGCCGCCCTTGTTGCCCTCGAAGCCCAGCATCCAGCGGAACGCGGTGGGCATGACCACGTAATAGGCCAGCGCCGCGCCCATCGTGAAGAGCACCGGCGTGGCGATCAGGAACGGCAGGAAGGCTTTCTTTTCCTTGGCATAGAGCCCCGGCGCGACGAAGGCCCACAGCTGGTTGGCGATCACCGGGAAAGCCAGGCAGAACGCCCCGAACAGCGAGACTTTCAGCTCGACGAAGAAGGCTTCGTAGAGCTTGGTATAGATCAACTCGTTCTGCCCGGCACGAATCAGCGGCTGGACCAGGAAGCCCAGTATCGCGTCGGAGAAATAGAGGCACACCCCGAAGGCCACGGCCAGTGCGGCGATAGCGCGCAGCAGCCGGGTGCGCAGTTCGATCAGGTGATCGAGCAGCGGGGCCTGGCTCTCATCGATGTCGCGGATCTGGAATGCCATCAGTCGGCCTTCGGGGCGGGCAGCGGCAGTTCCGGGGCTGCAGCCTCAGCCTCTGCCGGGGCGGGCAACGGGGTCATCAGCGGTGCGGCGCCGGGATCCGGGCCGACCAGCGCAGCCTCGGCACTCGCCGAACCGGGCGGATGGGCGGACATGATCGCGTCGTTCTTCTCGCGCCAGGCCTTTTCCATCTCCTCCAGCTCCGCTTCGCGGATCATGGTCTCGATACCGGTGCGGAAATGGCCCGAAACGCGGCGAATCCGGGCGATCCACTGCCCCGCGGTGCGCAGCGCACGCGGTAGGTCCTTGGGCCCGATGACGACGATCGCGATGATCGCCGTCAGCAGCATTTCATCCCAGCCGATGTCGAACATGGCGCGGGTTCCGCCCCTTCAGGGCTCAGTTCTGCGGCGGAGTGCTGGCGGAATCGATCACCGTCTCGCCATTCAGCGTGGCCTGGCTGGCGGGGGACGGCGGCGGAATCTGCTGGGCCGGCGGCACGGCGGTGGCACCCGGCTTGACCTCTTCGTTCATGCCTTCCTTGAAGCTTTTGATGCCCTTGCCGAAATCGCCCATCATTTCGGAAATGCGGCCGCGGCCGAACAGCACCAGCACGACCAGCGCAAGGATGACCAGATGCGGAAGCGACAGACCCATGGGAAAACTCCTGAATTACCGGGCAACGCGGCCCTGGGGGCCCCTGCTTTGATGCTCATTTAGGCCATGTCGGGGCGCATTGCCAGTCAATCGACGGCTTCGCTGTCGCTTTCACCTTCAACCGCTTCATCCGCTTCAGCCGGTTCATCCGGGGTGTCCATCGCCGCTGCCAGCGCCTCTTCCACCGGGTCGAGCAGCCCGGCGGCGCGCAGTTCGTCGATGCCGGGCAGGTCGCGGCGGCTTTCCAGCCCGAAGTGCGTCAGGAAATCGGGCGTGGTGGCATAGATCACCGGACGCCCCGGCACTTCGCGCCGCCCGACGATCCGCACCCAGCCCGCTTCCATCAGCACGTCGAGCGTACCCTTGGCGGTCTGCACCCCGCGAATCGCCTCGATCTCGGCCCGGCTGACCGGTTCGTGATAGGCGACGATCGCCAGCACTTCTGTCGCCGCGCGCGACAGGCGGCGCACCTCTTCCTTTTCGCGGCGCAGCAAGTGGGCCAGATCGGGCGCGGTTTCGAAATGCCAGCGCTTGCCGCGCTCCACCAGGTGTATCCCGCGCCCGGCATAGGTTTCGGCCAGTTCGGCCAGTGCCGCCTTCACATCGGCGCCGCCCAAATGAAGCGCAATTGCCTCGGCGCTCATCGGCTCTTCTGCGGCGAACAGTGTCGCTTCGACCGCGCGAACCAGATCGTCGGGGAGAGTCATGCCTTGACGGCCTTCAGATGCAGCGGGCCGAAGGTATGCTCCTGGCGCAGTTCCGCCTTGCCCAGCCGGGCCAATTCGAGCGCGGCAACAAAGCTGGAAGCCAGCGCCGAACGGCGCAGCTTGGGATCGGCGTGCGGTGGGAGGAAATCGCGCAGCTCCATCCAGTCGAGATTGACCCCGAGCATCGCCGATACCCGCGACAGTGCGCTGTCGAGCGTCATCACCATGCGGTCGCGGACCATGTGAACCACTGGCTGGGTCCGCGCCTTGATCTGGCCGTAAGCCTGGACCAGCGCGAACCAGTCGCACTGCCACAGTGCCTTGCGATCGATCCGCAGGCCTTCGGGCGCGCCGCGGGCAAACACGTCGCGGCCCAGCCGGTCGCGCCCCATCAGGCGGCCTGCGGCATCGCGCATCGCAGCCAGCCGCTGCAACCGCAATTGCAGGCGCAGCGCAAGTTCCTCGGGGCTGGGATCCTCCTGCTCCTCGCGCGGGAGCAGCAGCGCCGACTTGAGGTAGGCCAGCCACGCCGCCATCACCAGATAGTCCGCCGCCAGTTCCAGCCGCAACGCCTCGGCCTGCTCGATATAGGTCAGGTATTGGTCGACCAGCTCAAGGATGGATATCCGCCGCAGATCGACTTTCTGCCGCCGGGCGAGATCGAGCAGCAGGTCGAGCGGCCCTTCCCACCCGTCGAGTTCAAGGTACAGCGCCTCCTCCCCTGCAGCAGCGGCGGCAACGCCCTGCCAGTCGTCGTCGGGGAAAGTCACCGCGGGGCTATCGATCGCCCCGCTCACGCCTGCTGCTCCGCCAATGCCAGCAACGCGTCGCGCTTGGCCAGCAGCTCCGGCTGACGCCCCGCAGCGCCATCGACGCGGGTGCCAGCCAGCGCGCGCTCAAGCCTGGCTGCGGTTTCCGCTGACATCACCCCGCAGCGCTCGACAATGCCGATCATGTCTTCCATTCTGGCCCAGCAGTTGAGCGCAATGTCGCAGCCCGCCGCAATGGCGCGCGCGGCGCGTTCGGGCACACTGCCAGACAGCGCTTCCATGTCGAGATCGTCGGTCAGCAGCAGCCCCTCGAAACCGATCCTGCCGCGGATGATGTCACGCACGATCTTGGGCGACTGAGTTGCCGGCCATTCGCGGTCCCAGGCGGTGAACAGCAGGTGGCCGGTCATCCCGATCGGCGCGTCGCTCAGGGCGATGAACGGGGCGAGATCGGCCTCCAGCTCTTCCGCGCTGGCGGTGACCGTGGGCATTTCCTTGTGGGTGTCGGTGGTGGTGCGGCCGTGGCCGGGCATGTGCTTGATCGTTCCGGCGATCCCGGCCCGCGCCAGCCCGTCGAGCACCGCGCGGCCCAGCGCGGCGACCCGCAGCGGCTCGTGCCCCAGTGCGCGGTCGCCGATCACGTCATGCGCGCCTTCCTGGCGCACGTCGAGCACCGGGGCGTGGGTGCAGGTGATCCCGACTTCGGCCAGATCATGGCCCATCGCTTCGGCATTGGCGCGCGCCGCTTCAATCGCGCTGGCCGGGGCAATGTCGTAAAGCGTGTCGAACAACGCCCCGGCGGGATAGGCCGGCCATACCGGCGGGCGCATCCGCGCCACCCGCCCACCTTCCTGGTCGATCGTGATCAGCAGGCGGTCGCGCCCGTGGATCGCGCGCAGATCATCGGTCAGCGCGCGGACCTGGGCGAGATCGGCAATGTTCCGGCCGAACAGGATATAGCCCGCCGGATCGGACTCACGGAAAAAGGCGCGCTCATCGGCGCTGAGTGTCAGTCCAGAAAGGCCGAAGATCGCAGGTGTCATGACGGTGTGAGAGTCGCAGGATCGCGCGCCCAGTGCAAGGACGCGCGTTCCCAGACGTGTGGATTACCGGCTCACTTCACCTGGCAGGAGACGCCCGCAGCCTTGAGCTTGCCGCACAGCGCATTGGCTGCACCAGCATCGCCCGCCACCGCCTGCAGGCGATAGACCTTGCCGATATCGGCGCTGCCCTCCAGCACGCGGTGCGACACGCCGGACAGCGCACCGCCGGCCTGGCCGACCAGTTTGTCCCAGCCGGCTTCGGCCGCCGCCTTGGAGCTGTACGCACCAACCTGAACACCAACTCCGCCGCTGGCGGCAGGAGCCGGAGCTGGCGCTGGCGCTGCGCCGGGCTTGGCAGTGGGCGGCGTCGGGGTTGAAACGACTGCGGTGCTGGCATCGCCCATCTTGGCGGGCCGGCTCTGCCCTTCGGAAACGGCAAAGCTGGTGTCGCCGGTGCCGTCGAAGGTCTTGCCGCCGGGATTCTTGGGCGCTTCCTTGTAGGGTTCCTTGGGCGCGGCAATCACGCTGCCATCGGCCACGGCGGTGCCGGCACCGCCGCGATGCGAGGCCCACCAGATCCCGCCGACGATCGCCAGCAGGGCAACGCCGCTCAGCACGATCAGGCCGAGCATGCTCTTGCCCGCGCCGTCCTCGGCGTAGTCATCATCCTCTGCGGATTCCAGCCAGGGCAGGCGCTCTTCGTCCTCGGCCAGGTCGAGTCGTTCCGTTTCCAGCGGTTGGTCTTCCTCGCCAGCGCTCCAGGTCTGCGGCTCTTCGCCTTCGACCCGGTCGTCGTTGTCGCCCGTCATGGTCACATTTCCTCCACCGCCTCGACCCCCAACAGGGCGAGGCCGTTGCGGATAAGTTGCCCGATCTGGGACGCAAGATAAAGCCTCGCCCCGCTGAGGTGGGCGTCTTGTGCCACAATGAAGCGCTTTTCGGGCCGGTCATTGCCCAGGTTCCAGTATCCGTGAAGCGCGCCGGCCAGGTCATAAAGGTAGAACGCGATGCGGTGCGGTTCGCGAGCCTGGGCCGCGGCCTCGACCAGCCGCGGGAACTGCGCGGCCAGCTTGACCAGCGCCAGCTCTTCCTCGCCCAGCAGGTCGATCGCCTCGGCCGAGGGGGTGAAGCCCTCCGCCGCGCCCTTGCGCAGGGTCGAACGGATCCGGGCGTGGGCATATTGGACATAGAACACCGGGTTGTCCTTCGAGGCTTCGACCACCTTGTCGAAATCGAAGTCCATCTGCGCTTCGGGCTTGCGGGTCAGCATGGTGAAGCGGACGACATCCTTGCCGACCATTTCGACGACGTCGGCCAGCGTGACGAAATTGCCCGAACGCTTCGACATCTTGAACGGTTCGCCGCCCTTCATCAGCTGGACCATCTGGACCAGCTTGACCTCGAACGGCTTGGGGCTGCCCTCGGCCCCCGTCAGCGCGGCGACCGCGGCCTTGATCCGCTTGACCGTGCCGGCGTGATCGGCGCCCCAGATATCGACCAGCGCATCGGCCTTTTCCGCTTTCTGGAAGTGGTAGGCGAGATCGGCCCCGAAATAGGTCCAGCTGCCGTCGCTCTTCTTGATCGGGCGGTCTTGGTCGTCGCCAAACCTGGTCGAGCGGAACAGCGGCAGCTCGACCGGCTCCCAGTCGTCCAGCGCCTTGCCCTTGGGTGCCTCGAGCTGGCCGTCATAGACCAGGTCGTGGGCGCGCAGCCACGCTTCAGCCTGTTCGGGCTTGCCGGCCGCCTGCAATTCGGCCTCGGAACTGAACAGGTCGTGGTGGATGCCCAGCAAGGCCAGGTCGGCCTTGATCATGTCGAGCATCGCCGCCACCGCACGGGTGCGGAACAGGACAAGCCATTCGCTTTCCGCAGCCTTGGCATAGCGATCGCCGAATTCCGCGGCGAGCGCCTGACCCACCGGAACCAGATAGTCGCCGGGATAAAGCCCTTCGGGGACGTCGCCGACGTTTTCGCCCAGGGCTTCGCGGTAGCGGACGTGCGCAGAACGGGCGAGCACGTCGACCTGGCCGCCGGCATCGTTGACGTAGTATTCGCGGATGACCTTGTGCCCGGCGAATTCAAGCAGGCTGGCCAGAGCATCGCCGACCACCGCGCCGCGGCAATGGCCCATGTGCATCGGTCCGGTCGGGTTGGCCGAGACATATTCGACATTGACCGTCTGCCCCGCCCCCATCGCCGAGCGGCCGTAGTCGTCGCCCAGCGCGGCAATCGTGCGCAGTTCTTCGCGCCACAGGCTGGCATCGAGCCGCAGGTTGAGGAAGCCCGGACCGGCAATCTCGACCGCAGTGACCCCGGCGACCTTGCCCAGTTCTGCCGCAAGCGCTTCGGCCAGGGCGCGCGGGTTCATCCCCGCAGGCTTGGCCAGGACCATCGCCGCGTTGGTCGCGAGGTCACCATGCGCGGGATCGCGCGGCGGCTCGACCGCGACCGCAGTGCGCGGCAGCGGCGGCAGGGTACCCGCGGCCTGAAGCGCATCGAGCGCGGCATTGACGTGGCCGGCGAAGGCGGCGTGAAGCGTGGTAGTCTCGGTCATGCCGCGCGGTTAGCGGGTTTGCGGCAAGAATCAAACCTCCCCGGATGCGGGGAGCAACGCGCCTAGCGCGTGCCGTTGTAGTTGAGCTGGTTCTGGTCGAGCTGGAAGCCGACCAGCAGTTCGAACGTGGCGCGGGCAACCGCGGCCTTGACGTCGGGTTCGGACAGCGGATCGATCGCCGCATCGGCCTCGCCGGCCTTGCGCTGGCGGGTGATACGTTCACGAATGTCGGCAGGCAGGGTCGCTTCGGCCCGGTCGACATAGGCGGAGCCGGTGCCGCTGGCCTGGGCCCGTTCCTGACCATCGGCGAAGCTCAGCGTGACCTGGCCGACGCGCTTGGAGATCACCGCGGTCCCGCCGCGCAGAACCGTGGCGAAATAGGGGATGCTCACCTGGCGCGCGCCGCGAGTGTCGGTGCGGCGGGCGAGCACATCGAAGGTTGCCTGGGTAAACACCTTGTCGCCGCTGTCGTTGCAGGTCGAACGAACGTTGGTCATCGCGGCGACCACGTCAATGTTGTCGGCAGTCGTGCTGCCGGGCGTACGGAACAGCGTCACATCGCCGGTGTAGTCGGGAATGCCGACGGCCGGGCAGGCGCTGCGCACAGCCTGGATGCCGACGCCCTGATCCACGACGATTTCACCGGTCGAGGAACAGCCCGCCAGGGCAGCAACCAGCGTGGCAGTGGCAATCAGGCGGGGGCGAACGATCATTTCGGCTTCCTTGCTTTTCGGCCTGCGGCTCGATTTCCGCTTGCCCTAGCCGCACACAAGCGAAAGCGCTAGGGGGGCGAACATGAACGCTGCCTTTCCCGACGGGGCCCTGCCTCCGATGCACCTGCTGCTGGCCGCACCGCGCGGATTCTGCGCCGGTGTCGACCGCGCGATCGAAATCGTCGAGCGGGCGCTGGTCCGCTATGGCAAGCCGGTCTACGTCCGCCACGAAATCGTCCACAACCAGTATGTCGTCGATGGCCTGCGCGAAAAAGGCGCGGTGTTCGTCGAGGAACTGGACGAGGTGCCTGACGGTGCCCAGGTGGTGTTCAGCGCTCACGGCGTGCCGAAGTCGGTGCCGGCCGAGGCAACGAATCGCGGGCTCGACTGGCTGGATGCGACCTGCCCGCTGGTCAGCAAGGTCCACCGCCAGGCTGAGCGTCAGATCGAGGCTGGCCGCCACATCCTGTTCATCGGCCACAAGGGCCATCCCGAAGTGATCGGCACGATGGGCCAGGTGCCGGAAGGTTCTATCACGCTGGTCGAGACCGAAGAAGACGCCGAGCAACTGACGTTTCCCGAAGGCGCCGCGCTGGCCTTCCTGACCCAGACCACCCTGTCGGTTGACGATACCGCGCAGATCGTTGCCGCGTTGCAGCGCCGCTTTCCGCAGATCGTCGCGCCGCGCGCCGAGGACATCTGCTATGCCACGTCGAACCGCCAGGCCGCGGTCAAGGCGATCGCGCCGCGCTGCCAGCTGGTACTGGTGATCGGCAGTCCGAAAAGCTCGAACTCGCTGCGCCTGCTTGAAGTGGCGGAACGCTGCGGCGCAAAGTCCTACATGGTCCAGCGCGCTGCGGAGATCGATCCGGCCTGGCTCGACGGGGTCGAGACGATGGGCCTTACCGCCGGTGCCTCCGCTCCCGAAGCACTGGTCGATGAAGTCGTTGCCCGGATCGCATCGCTGCGCGACATCACTGTCGAAAAGGTCGTCATCACCGAAGAACACATGGTGTTCAAGCTGCCGCGCCAGCTGACGGACTGATCCACCGTGGCGGTCTATACCCACCTTGGTGCCGAGGACATGGCCGCGCTGATCGCCGCGTTTGACGTCGGCGAACTGCGCAGCGCCAAGGGCATTGCGGAAGGGGTGTCCAATTCCAACTGGCTGATCGAAACCTCGGGCCGCGATGGAACCGGCGCGCGGTTCATCCTGACAATGTACGAATACCGCATCGACACCGCCGAGCTGCCCTATTTCCTGGGCCTGCTCGATCACCTAGCGGCCAGGGGCTGTCCGGTGCCGCGCACGATCCATGACCGCGAAGGCAACCTGTTCCGCGTGATCGATGGCAAGTGCGTGGCCTTGATCGAGTTTCTGCCCGGAGTCTCGGTCAGTCAGCCCATCCCGGCACAGGCATACGCAGTGGGACAAGCCTTGGCCCAGGTCCACCTCGCCGCGGCGGATTTCCCGGCGACCCGCGCCAACGGCATGGACCTGGCTGAATCGCGCCGCCTGCTCAAAGCCTGCGGACCGTCCGGCCTGGCGGAGATCGACGCGGCGCTGCCCGCACTGGTCACGGATGCGCTGGACACGCTTGAACGGGAATGGCCGACAGGCCTGCCGCGCTCGGTGATCCACGCCGATCTGTTTCCTGACAACGTGCTGATGCTGGGCAGCAAGGTCAGCGGGCTGATCGACTTCTATTTCGCCTGCAACGACATCACGGCTTACGACGTGGCGACTACCCATGCCGCCTGGTGCTTTTCGGGCGATGGCCGGACGTTCGATCCGGCCTTGTCGCAGGCCTTGCTGGCCGGATACGCAGCCGCTCGTCCGCTGTCCGATCCGGAACGCGCGGCCTTGCCGGTGCTGGCGCGCGGGGCGTGCCTGCGCTTTGTCGCCTCGCGCGCCTATGACTGGCTCAACACCCCGCGCGGCGCGCTGGTCATGCCCAAGGACCCGATGGCCTTTGCCAGGCGCATGGCTTTCTACGCCGATCCGGCCAATGCCGCCGTCTTCGCTGCAGCATGAAGCACGTCGAGATTTTCACCGATGGCGCCTGCAAGGGCAATCCTGGCCCCGGCGGCTGGGGCGCGGTGCTGCGCACGGATGAGCGTGAAAAGGAATTGAGCGGCAGCGATCCGGCGACGACCAACAACCGGATGGAACTGACCGCCGTGATCCGCGCGCTCAATGCGCTGAAGCAGCCGTGCGACGTCGCGCTGCATACCGACAGCCGCTATGTGATCGACGGGATCACCGGCTGGGTGTTCGGCTGGCAGAAGAACGGCTGGAAGAACGCGGCAAAGAAGCCCGTCGCCAATGCTGACCTGTGGCAGGATCTGCTGGCCGCCGTGCGCCCCCACAAGATCAAATGGGTCTGGGTCAAGGGCCACAACGGCCACGCGGAAAACGAGCGCGCCGACCGCCTGGCCAGCAACGCAGCAGACGCGGCGCGGGTCTGATCAGTCGGTCGTGGTGTCGACCGTTTCAGCGGCTGGCCCGTTCTTCTTGATCGATTCGATCGCGTTCCTGGCGCTGGCCTTGCTGCTGTAGCCTTCGGTCCAGAAGATCGTTTCCGCATTGTAGCAGAAATAGGCAACGAACTCCCCGCCCTTGTTCTTACGAATTTCAAACCGGTGTGCCATGCGACTCTCCATTGCTGGTGACGCGAAGACTATCGCAAAGATCGGCAATTGCTAGCGGGCAAATCGCGCCGGATCATAGGGGTTCGGATCGACCGCGCCCGGCGCTTGCCCCCGCAGCAGCCGCAGTGCCAGGTCCGCTGCCGCCGGGGCAGTCTGGATGCCGAACCCGCCCTGCCCGGCAAACCAGAAGAAGTCCGGCACTGCCGCGTCGAAACCATAGACCGGCAGCCGGTCCGGCGCGAAGCTGCGCAGCCCGGCCCAGCGCTGTTCGACCTGTTCGATCGGCCAGTCGACCACCTGCTGGAAGCGGTCGATCGCTAGGGCCACGTCAATCTCTTCCGCCGCCGCATCGCACGGTTCGCACGGCGTTTCATCGTGCGGGCTGAGCCACAGCTTGCCGCCCTCTGGCTTGAAATAGAACAGCTCGTCGATCCCGAAGGTCAGGGGCAGATCGGCGGGTACGGGCACCCCCATGCGCAGCTGCGCGACGGTGCGGCGATATGGCTGGATGCCCAGCGGCGCAGCACCGGCCAGTACGGCGACCGGATCGGCCCAAGCCCCGGCCGCGTCGATCAGCACCCGCGCGGTGAACCTGTGTCCCGCCTCGGTTTGCAGGTGCCACAGCCCGTCACGGCGCTGCGCCGTGTCCAGCCGGGCACGGCTCACGATTTCTGCCCCGCCGCGCCGCGCTTCGCTGAGCCAGTGCTGGTGGAGCGCGGCAACGTCGATGTCCTGGCAATCGGGCTCATAGGCGCCGCTGCGCCATTGCGGGTCGAGCTCCGGCAACCGAACTTCCAGCGCGGCACGGTCGAGCGGTTCGACCCGCACGCCAAGCGCGGTGAATTCGGCAATGAACGCGTCGAGTTCGGCCTTTTCCTCTGCCCGCGCCAGAGTCAGCGCGCCGCGCGGTGAGACGAAGCCATGCGCCTGAAGAAAGTCGGCCGACGCCGTGGTCAGTGGCTGCACCAGCGGCCCGCCATAGCTTTCGGTCCAGAACGCGGCGGAGCGGCCGGTCGAATGATAGCCCGGCTGATCCTCGGCCTCGAGCACCAGCACCCGGCCGTCTTCGATCAGTCCCGCGGCCAGCGAGGCACCGGCGATGCCCGCGCCGACAATGGCGTAATCGAAGGCCTGGCTCACCGCCCTAATCCTCGGCGATGCGGTGCAGGAAGTCGTCGCAGGCTTCGACCGCGCGGTTGCGCACGGCGTCTTCCTCGCGCAGCAGTTCGTGGCGGCCTTCCTCGCCAAAGCGGACCAGTTCGCAGTCGCGCAGCTGCGCTACGGCGCGGACGATCGCGGCATAGCCGACCAGCTCGTCATGCGCCGCGCCAAGGATCAGCACCGGCATGCGCACCGCATCGAGCGCGCCGCGCCGGTCGAGCACCCGCATCGAGGCATAGGCGCGTTCGACCCAGCCCCACGATCCTGGCCCCATCGCCAGCTCGGGCCGCGCCTTTCGCCACCACAGCTCGTCGGCATAGCGGGCACCGTCATGGGTCAGCAGATCGATCCGGTCAGAGGGCACCTCACCCGGCTTTTCGCTCCACTTCCAGGCGGGGCGGCGCGGATCGCCGATGCGGCACATCAGCTTGGCCGCCAGATGGGTGATCAGGTCCGGCGCATAGGAATCGCGAAAGCCCAGCATCGGCGCGGACAGGATCAGGCCATCGGGACTGACCCTGCCCTCTGCCGCGGCGCGCAGCACCAGGTGCCCGCCCATCGAATGCCCGGCCAGAACGTGCGGTCCCGGCGTATCAGAACACCACTGCGGCCAGAACGCGGCAAGATCGCCGACCCAGGTCGCGAAATCGTCGATATGACCCGTGACGTCATCGGTGCCCAGTCGGCCCGACCCCGCCTGCCCCCGCCAGTCGATCGCGGTGACGTGCCAGCCCAGTCCGTGCCAGTGGTGCAGCGTTTCCAGATACTTTTCATAGCAATCGCCGCGCCCCGGGCAGAACAGCAGGGAGCCTTGCGCCGGCTGCGCCGCGCCCGGCCAGTCGATCCGGCGGATGGCGTGGCCATCCGGGGCCAGCCATTTACCTTCCTGCGCCGCGGCAGGGATTGCGCGGCGATCGATTGCGCCGCTGCTGGCCGGTTCGCTTGCTTGGTACATTTGCCTAATTCCGGCCTCTTGGGACTGGTTACTTTTTAGTAAGTCCTGCCGTTTACACGTGCTGCCTGAGACCAGGGGGCACCATGCCGGACATCGATATTCGTTACCTACTGCAAGGGGCGTTGGCAATCGCGCTGGTGGTTGCCGCCTTTACCGATATTCGCCGTCGTCAGATCGACAACTGGCTGAACCTGGGCATTGCGCTGACCGCGCCGCTGTACTGGTGGGCCGCCGGCTATTCGCTGTGGCCGGACGTAGCCTATCAGCTGGGCCTGGCCCTGGCCGTCTTCGCGTTTTTCGCGGTTCTGTTCGCGCTGCGCTGGATGGGTGGCGGCGATGTAAAGCTGCTGACCGCGCTGGCGCTGTGGATTGCACCGCACTGGTTCTGGAAGCTTCTGGTCGTCATGGCCCTGGTTGGCGGGTTGCTGACCATTGTTACCGGAGCCTGGCACATCGCCCGGCGTCAGCGCGACAAGGCTGCCATTCCTTACGGCGTGGCCATCGCCACTGCCGGCCTGTGGGTGATCGCCACCCAGTATTCCAACACCGTAACGATCACCAGCCTGTCAACCGGGCTGCAGTGAACCTGATTTTAACCAGTTTGCCCGAAGAAGCATGGAACGATTTCGGGACACTACGAGGGGGCTTGCTTAGCCATGGATAAGAAGAAGCTGATGCTGCTGATGGGGGCAATGGTCGTGGCGATTGGCACGGCTCTGGCTGCCCGCAGTCTTTTCGTAGGCGCCGCCGCGCCCAAGGTCGAAGCGGCCCAGCAGGTGCCCAAGGGACCTAAGGTGCTGGTCGCCCAGCGCGGCCTGCCGGTCGGCACGATCATCACCGCCGATTCGGTTTCGTACCAGCAGTGGCCCAAGGAAATGATCCAGGACGCCTATTACATCGACGGCGAATCCGACATCAACAAACTGCTTGGCACCGTGGTCCGCTATCCGATCACGGCCGGCCAGCCGGTTACCCAGGGCGCCCTGGTCAAGCCAGGCGATCGCGGCTTCCTCGCCGCCGCGCTTGGCCCCGGCATGCGCGCCGTGACCATTCCGGTGTCGAAGCAGACCGGCGTTGCCGGCTTCATCTTCCCGGGCGACCACGTCGACCTGGTGCTGACCCAGCAGGTCAAGCCGACCGACAGCGGCGACACGCTCAAGACCGCGGAAACCATCATCCGCAACCTGCGCGTGCTGGCCACCGACCAGTCAACTGAAACCGAAACCGAAAACGGCAAGACCGTGGTCAAGACCGCCAGCAACGTCACGCTGGAAGTCACCCCCAAGCTGGCCGAGAAGATCGCGGTTGCCGATAACGTCGGCAAGCTCAGCCTGTCGCTGCGCAGCCTTGCCGACAGCCAGGCCGATCTCGACCGCGCGGTTGCCAGCGGCAGCGTCAAGGTGCCCGGCAACATGAGCAAGGAAGAAGAGGACAAGTTCCTGTCGCAGTCGCTCAACCGTCCGATCGACAGCGGCTCGACCTTTGTCACCGGCGGCGACGTGTCGCGCTTCCAGCGCCGCTCGATGCCCAGCCAGGCCCAGGCCCAGCGCGCGTCGGCATCGTCGTATGGCGGTTCGTTCTCGCAACCCTCGCCCGCTTACGGCGGTGCGCGCCCGGCGGTTGTTCGTTCTGGCCCCGTGGTCCGTGTGACCCGCGGCAAGGTCACCACCGAAGAATCCGTGGGGAGCCGTTGAGATGAAGTCTGTCGCCAACCACTCCCGTTCCGCCACGAAAGGCCGATCGATGAACCGTCTTGCCACCAAGTTTCTGGCCGCCGCGGCTCTCGCCGCACCGCTTGCCCTGCTTCCCGCGACTGCGGCACAGGCGCAGTCGGTCTCGCGCCCGGCCAATGACATCGTGCTTTCGATCGGCCGCGGCCAGCTGGTTACCGTGGCCGGGGCGATGACCGATGTGTTCGTTGCCAATGAAAGCATTGCCGACGTCCAGGTCAAGTCGCCGCGCCAGCTCTATGTCTTCGGCAAGGCCGGCGGTGAAACCACCGTCTATGCCAGCAATGCCGCGGGCGACGTGATCTGGTCGGCCAACGTCCGGGTCGGTTCGAACATCGACAGCGTCGACCAGATGCTGCGCATGGCCATGCCAGATGCACATGTCGCCGTATCGACCATGGGGACCAACACCTTCCTGCTGACCGGCACCATCGCCGCGCCGGAAGACGCGGCCGAGGCCCAGCGCCTGGTCCAGGCCTTTGTCGGCAAGGAAGCCAATGTCATCACCCGTCTGAAAATGGCGACGCCGCTGCAGGTCAACCTGCAGGTCCGCTTTGCCGAAGTCAGCCGTTCGCTGGTGCGCCAGATTGGCGTGAACCTGACGACAATGGATGGATCGGGTGGGTTTCAGTTCGGAATCGGACAAGGTCGCACCGGAGCATTCAACGCGTTCCGTCCCAATTCGGTGCTGGGAGTCGGCAATAAGCCGCAGCTCACCATCCCCGATCCCAATGATCCGACCAAGACGATCACGCTGGACGGCAGCTCGATCAATCCGATCACGGCCGGGAGCACTTTGGGTTTTGCAGGCAAGCTGCTCGGCCTCGATCTGCTGGGCGCACTCGACCTTGGCGAATCGCTGGGTCTCGTAACCTCGCTTTCGACTCCCAACCTGACGGCACTTTCGGGCGAAACGGCCGACTTCCTCGCTGGCGGCGAATATCCGATCCCGATCAGCCAGGGCCTGGGCACGACTTCAGTCGAATACAAGAAATTCGGTGTCAGTCTGGCCTATACCCCAACGGTGCTGGCCAATGGCCGGATTTCGATGCGGGTCCGCCCGGAAGTGTCTGAACTGTCGAGCCAGGGAGCGATCACGCTCAACGGCTTCCAGGTTCCGGCCCTGACCGTGCGCCGCGCCGAAACGACGATCGAACTAGGCTCTGGCCAGAGCTTCATGATCGCGGGGCTGATGAGCAACAGCGCGCAGAACACGCTGAAGAAGATGCCGGGCGCAGGCGATATCCCGATCCTGGGTTCGCTGTTCCGCTCGACCAACTTCCAGCGCGGCGAGACCGAACTGGTGATCGTGGTCACCCCGTACCTGGTCAACCCGGTCAACGCCAATGACATCAAGCTGCCGACCGATGGCTATCAGAACGCCAACACGCTGCAGCAGCTGCTGGGCCACTTTGAAAACGACGGCAAGACGGGCGGTGATCGTCCCAAGCCTTCGACCGGTCCTTCGGCTGCGACAGGACCGAAGGTCGGTGCGCTCGACGCCGCTCCGGTTCAGGCCCCGACCAAGGAAGAGAAGAAGTCAAAGCGCAAGGCGCGGACCGCGGATGCATCGAAAGATGCGGCCCCCGGCTTCAGCCTGAATTGAGAGAGGTGACGATCGATGCGTAACTCAACCAACCGGACCGCCTTTGCCGCGGCCATCACCCTCTCGCTTGGCCTGGCCCTTGGCGGCTGCGGCGGTGTCATGGGCGGCAATCGCAGCCTTGAAAGCGTCCACCAGCCAGTGGTCGAACGGACCAATTACACGCTTGATGTAACCGCGGGCCCCGGCGGACTTTCGCTGCCCGAACAGCGCCGCCTGGCGGGCTGGTTCGAAGCGATGGACCTGCGCTACGGCGACCGGATCTCGCTCGACGATCCGCTGTCCAGCGGCGCAACCCGCAGCGCGGTCGAAGCTGTGGCCAGCCGCTTTGGCATGCTGGTCGGTGACGAGGCCCCGGCAACCCCGGGCTATGTCAACGCCGGCACGGTGCGTGTCGTCGTGACCCGCTCGACCGCATCGGTACCGGGCTGCCCGGACTGGTCGCGCAAGACCGACATCACGCTGAACAATGCCACCAGCACCAATTACGGCTGTGCCAGCAATTCCAACCTTGCCGCGATGGTCGCGGATCCCGAACACCTGATCAAGGGTGCCGAAGGAACCGGCCGTACCATCGTGATGAGTTCGACCAAGGCCATCGACAGCTATCGCGAAGCCAAGCCGACCGGCGAAGGCGGACTGAAGCAGGAATCCACGAAGGACGGGAAGTAAGACCATGAACGCTCCCTGGAAGCCCGGCACCCCCGGCAACCGCGACGCCTTCAACGCCTTCATCTGCGATGAAGCAGCGCTGGACGTCCTGCGCCCTGTCGTTATCGAAATGGGCTGGCAGCCTGAAAAGTGCAACAAGGGCGGCCTGCGCAACGCCGTCCAGTCGCTCTCGATCACGGCCAGCCCCAACATCCTGATGGTCGACCTTTCGGAAAGCGGCGACCCGCTGTCCGACATCAACGCCCTGGCCGAGGTTTGCGAACCCGGCACGGTGGTGATCGCGGTCGGGCAGGTCAATGACGTGCGCCTCTATCGCGATCTCGTCGCCAGCGGCATTCACGACTATCTGCTCAAGCCGTTGCAGCCCTCGCAGGTCCGCGATGCCCTGGTCAATGCCCAGGCCGTATTCGCCGCGCCCAAGCATCACGATCCGGCTGTGGCCAAACGGCACATCTCGACCGCGGTGATCGGCACGCGCGGCGGGGTCGGTGCCTCGACGCTGGCCACCTCGCTCGCCTGGCTGTTCTCGGCCGATGAGAAGATGCCGACGGCGATGCTCGACCTCGACGTTCACTTCGGCACAGGTGCTCTGGCGCTTGACCTCGAACCGGGCCGCGGCCTGACCGACGCAATCGAGAACCCGGGCCGCATCGACGGTCTGTTCATCGAACGCGCGATGATCCGCGCCAACGATCACCTGGCGATCCTTTCGGCCGAAGCGCCGATGAATTCGCCGCTGATGACCGATGGTGCCGCATTCGTGCAGCTGGAGGAAGAATTCCGCCAGGCCTTCGAAATGACGGTCATCGATCTGCCGCGCAACATGCTGATCAATTTCCCGCACCTGCTGGCGGACGTGAACGTGGTCCTGCTGACCACCGAAATGACCCTGGCCGGCGCGCGCGATGCGATCCGCATCCTCTCCTGGCTCAAGACCAATGCTGCCCACGTTCAGCCGATCGTGATTGCCAACAAGGTCCAGTCGGGCGTTGCCGAGATCACCAAGGCGGACTTTGAAGCCTCAATCGAACGCAAGATCGGGTTCTCGATCCCTTACGACGTCAAGGCCGCGACCAATGCCGCCAAGCTTGGCCAGACCTTTGCCGATGCCAACCGCAGCAGCAAGGCCGGCAGCGTGATCCGCGACATCGCCCGGGCCGTCATGGGCGTTGGCCAGGGTGAGATCGTCGAAGCGGCGGTCAAGACCAAGACCTCACTGCTCGGCAAGCTCGACTTCAAGACGATGCTGCCGAAGAAGAACAAGACACCCGCTGCGGCCCAGGCCTGATCTGGAATCGATGCGGACCGGCACCGTTCCCGCACCCGTGCGGGACGGCAGCCCTGACAAGGAAGGCGTAAGACGCAGATGGGCATGATCCAGCTCCTGCTCGTGGCCATGGGCCTGATGGCCTTCATGGTGCTCGGCTATCTGGCCTTTTCCGGGCCGTCGGTGGCGAAGGAAAGCGCGCGCCGCCTGCAGGCGGTGCGCTATCGCCATTCGGAAAGCACCATCGACCGGGTCGAGGCGCAGCTGAAAAAGGCGGTCGCCGCACGCAAGCCGAAGATGCACCAGATTGCCGGCTCGGAATCGCGCGTCGCCGCCCTGGCGCTGCGCCTGCACCGCACGGGCAAGGGCTGGACGCTTAGCCAGTACCTTTATGCTTCGGGCGGGATTGCCTTGACGATTTGCGTACTGATGTACCTCAAGACCGGCGCCGCGCTGCTCTCGCTCGGCTTCGGCCTGATCGTTGGTGCCGGCGTGCCGCACATGGTCGTCAACAGCGCAATCAAGAAGCGCTACGTCAACTTCACCACCAAGTTTCCCGACGCGATCGAACTGCTTGTGCGCGGCCTGCGCTCGGGCCTGCCGGTCACCGAAACGCTTGGCGTGATCGCCTCGGAAGTGCCCGGCCCGGTGGGCGAGGAGTTCAAGTCGATCACCGAACGCATCAAGATCGGCAAGACCATGGAGGACGCCCTTCAGGACACTGCCGACCGGCTAAACATGCCTGAATTCAGCTTCTTCTGCATCACTCTGGCGATCCAGCGCGAAACCGGTGGCAACCTGGCCGAAACGCTGTCGAACCTGGCCGACGTGCTGCGCAAGCGCGGGCAGATGAAGCTGAAGATCAAGGCGATGAGCTCGGAATCGAAGGCATCGGCCTATATCGTCGGCGCGCTGCCCTTCACCGTCTTCGGCCTGATCTGGTTCGTCAATCCCAGCTATATCGGCGGGTTCTTTACCGATGAGCGTCTGATCGTGATTGGCCTTGGCGGCCTTGTCTGGATGAGCCTTGGCGGGTTCATCATGGGCAAGATGGTCAGCTTCGAAATCTGAGCGGGAGGAATTAGGACATGTTGAATACCCCGCCCGGACCAACCCTCCTCGGCGTCGACGTCATCTGGGCTGGCACCCTGCTGGCCGGCATGGCAGCCGCCGCGATCATGTTCGCGATCTATGCCGCGGTGACCATCCGCGACCCGATGGCCAAGCGCGTCAAGGCGCTCAACGAGCGGCGCGAGCAGCTCAAGAGCGGCATCGTTACCCAGTCGGCCAAGAAGCGCGCCAAGATCGTTCGCAAGAACGAGACGACCGACAAGATGCGCGACACGCTGTCGTCGCTGAAAGTGTTGCAGGCCAGCCAGGTCGCTTCGGTCCAGCAGGCGCTGGCCCAGGCCGGCATCCGCAAGAAGGAATATGCCGTCGCGGTCATCTTCGCCCGCATGGTGCTGCCGGTGCTGTTCGGCGTCACGGCGGCAGCGCTGATCTACTGGATCAACGTCTTCCCCGAATGGGGTCCGACCAAGAAGTTCGCGCTGTTCGCGGGCATGACCATTCTTGGCTACAAGGCGCCTGATCTCTACATCAACAACATCAAGAAAAAGCGCACCAACGAGATCCGCAAGGGCCTGCCCGACGCGCTCGATCTGCTGGTGATCTGCGCCGAAGCCGGCCTGACCGTCGACGCCGCGTTCAACCGCGTCGCCAAGGAACTGGGCCGGGCCTATCCCGAGCTGGGCGACGAATTCGCGCTGACCGCGATCGAGCTGTCGTTCCTCGGCGAACGCCGCCAGGCCTTCGAAAACCTGGCTTACCGCGTCGACCTTGAAGCGGTGAAGGGCGTTACCACGACTATGATCCAGACCGAACGCTATGGTACGCCGCTGGCCTCTGCCCTGCGCGTGCTGTCGGCGGAATTCCGCAACGAACGCATGATGCGCGCCGAAGAAAAGGCCGCGCGTCTGCCGGCGATCATGACCGTGCCGCTGATCCTGTTCATTCTGCCGGTGCTGTTCATCGTGATCCTTGGCCCTGCGGCCTGCTCGATCAGCGATGCCTTCGCCGGGGGCACTCCGGGTGCCAAGACCGGCTAAGGTTCAGACCTGGACGAAACAATTGCCCCCGTACCGCAAGGTGCGGGGGTTGTTGTTTCAGGGTGCCGTCACCGTCTGCTCGATCGCACCGAAGATGGTGTGCCCGGCGCGGTCTTTCATCTCGATCCGCACCGTGTCGCCATGGCGCAGGAACGGCGTGGTCGCCGCTCCCGTAGCGATGGTTTCGACCATCCGCTGTTCGGCAATGCAGCTGTAGCCGCGTCCGCCCTGGCTGACCGGCCGGCCGGGCGAGCCATCGGGATCGCGGTTGGATACGGTACCCGATCCGATGATCGATCCCGCCCCGACGTTGCGCGTCCTGGCCAGATGCGCGATCAGTGTGCCGAAATCGAAAGTGCATTCCTCGCCCGCCTCGGCACGGCCGAACGGCTGGCCGTTCAGATCGACCAGCAGCGGCAAGCTCAGCCGGCCACCCGACCAGGCATCGCCAAGCGCGTCGGGCGTGACGAACACCGGCGAGAAGTGGGTGGCAGGCTTGGACTGGACGAAGCCGAAGCCCTTGGCCAGTTCGCCCGGAATCAGATTGCGCAAGGACACATCGTTGACCAGCCCGACCAGCCGGACCTGCGCCAGCGCGGCGGCGGCATCGACGCCCTGCGGCACGTCGCCGGTGACGACGCAGATCTCTGCCTCAAGATCGCAGCCCCAGGCCTCGTCGGCCAGCACGATCGGGGCGCGTCCGCCGCGCAGATCGTCGCTGCCGCCCTGGTACATCAGCGGATCGTGCCAGAAGCTGTCGGGAAGCTCCGCCCCGCGCGCCTTGCGCACCAGCTCGACGTGATTGACGTAGGCCGAGCCGTCGGCCCACTGATAGGCGCGCGGCAGCGGGGCCAGTGCTTCGCGCTCGTGAAAGCGTTCGAGCGGGATCGCTTCATGCGCGACGTCGGTGGCCAGCGCGCGCAGCGCCGGTTCGTGCCGGTCCCAGTCGTCCAGCGCGGCTTGCAGCGTGGGCACGAGATGCTGGGCCGATGCGCACCAGTGGAGATCGTCGCTGACCACCACCAGTCGTCCATCACGGGTGCTGCCGGGCAGAGTTGCAAGCTTCATTCAGGGTTCTCCATATGTCCGGCGGCTTCGTTCAGGCGGGCGAGCAGCGTCTTGAACGTGGCGCGCTCTTCCGGGTCGAAGGTTGAGAACAGGCGGCGTTCCATGTCCAGCGCGATCGGCATGATCGCGCCGTGCATCGCCCGGCCCGCCGCGGTCAGTTCCAGGTGGTGCGAGCGCCCGTCGGCATCGTTGGGGCTGCGCGCGATCAGGCCGCGCGCTTCCATCACCTTGCAGGCGCGGTTGACCGCCACCTTGTCCATCCGCGTCGCCCCGACCAGCGAGCGCTGGGTCATCGCCCCGGCATCGCCCAGCACCGCCATGACCCGCCATTCGGGAATCTTGAGGCCGAAGCGGGCGCGATATTCATCGGCGATCCGGTCGCTCACCACGTTCGAGGTGACCGACAGAAGGTAGGGCAGAAAGTCCGCAAGGCGCGCTTGTCTGGCTGTCATTGGCAACCCGGTTCCATATGCAACCAGTTTGCTAGGGCCATGGCCGGCCAAGCGCAATGGCCATGGCCGGCATTTTTCAAGCGGGTCGGACCGCTTCGGGCGCGGCAGCGGCAAAGGCCGGCAGCGCGCGCAGCCGTTCGTCCACCGCGACCAGCCGCGGGAATTGGTCCAGCGGCACTTCGAACCGGCGGGCATTGGCCATTTGCGGCACCAGACACACGTCGGCCAGGTTGGGCCGGTCTCCGCCCAGCAGGCCGTCTGCTGGGGCCTGCTCTTCCAGCGAAGCGAACCCTTCGAGGATCCAGTGGTGATACCAGCGATTGACCGCGGCCTCGTCCGCGCCCAGTTCGCGGCGCAGGTAATTGAGCACGCGCAGGTTGTTGATCGGGTGGACATCGGCGGCGATGATCAGTGCCTGGGCCAGCACCCGCGACCGCGCGGCCGGATCGGACGGCACCATCGGCGGATCGTCGACCCGGGCATCGAGATAGTCGATGATCGCGAGGCTTTGCGTCAGCAAGTGCCCGTCGATCGCCAGGGCAGGCACAAGCCCTTGCGGGTTGAGCGCGGTATAGTCCGCATTGGCTTGTTCGCCCTTGGCCAGATCGATGGGCACTGCGCGATAGGCGATGCCCTTGAGGTTCAGGACGATGCGAACGCGATAAGCCGCGCTGGAGCGCCAGTAATCGTAGAGCACGACCGCGCCGCTCATCACAGCACCCGCCCGGCCACGGCCTGCAGCTTGGCGGCAAGCGCCCGATCGCGCTGCGCCGGGGCCGTCATGATGGCGAAGTCCAGCGCGCGGTCGATCGGGCTCGCTTCGCGCTCCGGCGGCAGGTCGGCGGCGAAGCGGCGCATGGCCTGCTGTGCCGTGGCGACGTTGGCCGCCATCACGGCAAGCACGGCGGCGGCATCGACCCCGGCCTCGTTCTCGCGCCAGGAATCGTAGTCGGTGACCATGCCGAGCAGGGCATAGGGCAGCTCGGCCTCACGCGCGAGGCGGGCTTCGGGCATGGCGGTCATGCCGATCACATCGGCGCCCCAGGCTTGATACAGGCGGCTTTCCGCCCGGGTCGAAAACTGCGGTCCTTCCATCGCCAAGTAGGTGCCACCGTCATGAACGGTCGCCCCTTCCGCCGTCACCGCGGCGACCAGCGCGCTGCGCAGCCGGTCGCAGACCGGGTCGGCCAGACTAACATGAGCGACCATGCCGGGGCCGAAGAAGCTCCCTTCGCGGCCGCTCGTGCGGTCGATGAACTGGTCGACGGCGACAAAGTGTCCCGGCGCCATGGCCTCGTTCAGTGATCCGATTGCCGACAGGGCAATCACATCCGTCACGCCGCAGCGCTTCAACGCGTCGATATTGGCGCGGTAATTTACTGCCGAGGGCGGAATGCGGTGACCGGCACCATGCCGCGCCAGAAAGGTGAAGCGTACCCCGCCCAGGGTTCCAGTCGTTACCGGTCCGGATGGCAGGCCGAACGGACTCTCGACCTCGATCTCTTGTGCATTTTCCAGGTCCAGCCCCGCAGCCAGTCCCGACCCGCCGACAATCCCGATGTGCCAGGCGCCTGCCATCAGTGCGCGAGGATGCCGGCCATGATCGTGTCGATGCAGTGCTGGCGATAGCGGTCGCGCAGTTCTTCGGTAAGCGCCTCGGTATCGTAGCAATGCTTGAGCACCAGCCGCGAAGAGAAGAAGCGGTCACAGGCGCCAGTGGTGGTGAAATAGAACATCTGCGGATCGATTTCGCGGAACACACCCTGCTTCATCCCGTCCTCGATCAGCTTGTCATAGGCGCGGCTGAGCGGGCTGAGATAATTGTCGGCAATCCGGTGCGCCTCGTCAGGGTCGCTTTCGCGCACTAGCCGCATCAGCAGGCGGTTGAGATAGGGGGTCTTGTAATAGGTATCGACCACCGCGCCGATGTGGCGGCGCAGCCGCACTTCGGGGGCCATGTCCTTGGCCAGCAGGGCATCGACCGACTGGACGATGCCCGCCATGTCGCGATCGAGCAGCGCCTTGAGCAATCCGGCCTTGTTGCCGAAATAGTATTTAACCAGTGCCGAGTTGAGCCCCGAGCGCAGCGACAGTTCGGACAGCGAGATATCGACGATATCGCCTTCGCGCATGATGTCCGACGCGGTCTGCAGCAGCAGATCGCGGGCGCCCGGTGGCGCTTCGGTCGTTTCAAGCGGTGCGCTGCTCATTCGTACTCCGGTTCGCTGCCCCACCACGGGTAGAAGTCGGGCATATCCTGTGAAACCCGCAACGGAAAGGCGGGCGGCCGCTTCTCGAGGAAGCTTTGCACACCTTCCTTCGCGTCTGCCCCTTTGGACAGGCGATAGATCGCCCGGCTGTCGACCTTGTGCGCCGCCATCGGGTGATCGCCCGAGGGATTGCGCCACAGCATCGCCCGGGTCATCGCGATCGATACGGCAGAGGTGTTGTCGGCAATCTCGCGCGCCAGGCCGCGGGCCGCATCGATCAATTCACCCTGCGGATGGACCGAACGGACCAGCCCGCCGCGCAGCGCTTCCTGGGCATCGAAGATCCGCCCGGTCATGCACCATTCCAGCGCCTGCTGCACGCCGACCAGGCGCGGCAGGAACCAGCTCGAACAGGCTTCGGGGACGATCCCGCGGCGGGCGAAGACGAAGCCGTAGCGCGCGTTGTCGCTGGCCAGGCGGATGTCCATCGGCAGCTGCATGGTGATGCCCACGCCAACGGCAGCGCCATTGCAGGCCGAGATCAGCGGCTTCTTCGACTGGAACAGGCGCAGCGTCAGCAGCCCGCCGCCGTCGCGTACGCGGGGATCGGACAGGTCGCTGACCGGATCGCCGCTGGAAAACACCGCGCGGCCATCGTCCGGGGTCAGATCGGCCCCGGCGCAGAACGCCCGTTCCCCCGCCCCGGTGAAGATCACCGCGCGCACCGCATCATCGGCGTCGGTGCGGTCCATCGCGTCGATGATCTCGTTCATCATCGTGCCGGTGAAGGCGTTCATCTTTTCCGGGCGGTTGAGCGTCAGCGTGGCAATGCCCTCGCTGATGTCGAGCGCGATCTGCGAGTAACCCATCAAACTCTCTCCTTTACGGCCAGGGCGGCGTTCGTGCGCCGCCCCTGGCCCGATCTGCGGCGCTTAGCGCGGCGCCATACGGATGCCGCCATCGAGCCGCACGTCCTCGCCGTTGAAATAGCCGTTCTCGATCATGCACATCGCGAGGCTGGCATATTCCACCGGATTGCCGAGACGCTTGGGGTTGAGCACCGTGGCGCCCAGCGCATCGCGCACGTTCTGCGGCGCGCCGGCCAGCAGCGGCGTGTCGAAAATGCCCGGCAGGATGGTGTTGACGCGGATGTTCTCGCTCGCCAGGTCGCGCGCGATCGGCAGGGTCATGCCGACGACGCCGCCCTTCGAGGCGGAATAGGCGGCCTGGCCCATCTGGCCGTCCTCGGCCGCGACCGAGGCGGTGTTGACGATGGCGCCGCGATCGCCGTCGTCCTGCGGATCGAGCGTCAGCATGCCCGCCGCCGACTTGGCGATGCAGCGGAAGGTCCCGACCAGGTTGATCTGGATGATCCAGTTGAACGCATCGAGCGGGAAGTGCTTGATTGAACCGTCGGTCTTGCTGCGGCTGGCGGTTTTGATCGCGTTGCCGGTGCCGGCGCAGTTGACCAGGATCCGTTCCTGCCCATGGGCTTCTCGCGCCTTGGCAAAGGCGGCATCGACCGAGGCATCGTCGGTGACGTTGCATTCGCAGAAAACGCCGCCGATCTCGGCAGCCATCGCCTTGCCCTTTTCTTCCTGCAGGTCGAAAATCGCGACCTTGACGCCCTTGGCGGCCAGCGCCCGCGCGGTTGCCGCACCCAGGCCCGAAGCGCCGCCGGTAACGACTGCGGCGACCGTGTTGTCGAGTATCATTTCATCGCTCTCCGTATGGATTTTGAAAATCTAAAGTATAGTTCAGCTTTGCCCAGTCCAGTTCGACGACCGGGTTAAGCCTCGCTCAGACCAATTCAACAATCGTGACATTGGCGACACCGCCACCTTCGCACATCGTCTGCAGACCGTATTTCTTGCCCCGCGCCTTGAGCGCGTGGAGCAGCGTTGCCATCAGCTTGGTACCCGAGGCACCGAGCGGGTGACCCAGCGCAATCGCACCGCCGTTGACGTTGAGCTTTTCGGGATCGGCCCCGGTGTGCTTGAGCCAGGCGAGCGGCACCGAAGCGAAGGCTTCGTTGACTTCATAGAGGTCGATGTCGCCGATCGACAGCCCGGCGCGGGCCAGGGCCTTGTCGGTGGCGAACAGCGGTTCTTCCAGCATGATCACCGGATCGCCTGCGGTCACCGTCAGGGTGTGGATGCGGGCCAGCGGGGTCAGGTTGTAGCGCTTGAGCGCTTCTTCCGAAACGACCAGCGCGGCCGAGGAGCCATCACAGATCTGGCTGGAGGTGGCCGCGGTCAGCGTGCCCTTTTCGTTGAGCAGCTTGACCCCGGAAATGCTTTCCAGCGTCGCGTCCCAGCGGATCCCTTCATCGACGGTGTGCCAGGCCTTGCCCTCGGCAGTCTCGATCTCGATCGGGACGATCTCGTCCTTGAACGCCCCGGCATTGGTCGCGGCGATCGCCTTCTGGTGGCTCGACAGGGCAAAACGGTCGAGGTCGTCCTTGGTCAGGCCGTGCTTCTGGACGATCATTTCCGCGCCCATGAACTGCGACCACATGATCCCGGGATACTTGGCCTCAAGCCCCGGCGACTTGTAGTTGCCCAGCCCTTCCTTGGCGTGGAACATCGCGGTCGAGCCCATCGGCACGCGGGTCATGCTTTCGACCCCGGCAGCGATGACCACGTCCTGGGTTCCGCTCATCACCGCCTGGGCAGCAAACTGGATCGCCTGCTGCGAAGATCCGCACTGTCGGTCGATGGTCACGGCGGGGGTCGACTGCGGCAACAGCTTCGAGGCGAGCACGGCATTGCGCCCGACCTGCATCGACTGTTCGCCGCCCTGGCCGACGCAGCCCATCACGACATCATCGATCGCAGCCGGATCCATGCCCGTCTGGGTCAGCAGGTGATCGAGCGAGGCCGCCGCAAGGTCGACCGGGTGGACGCCGGCCAGCCGTCCGCCGCGGCGTCCCCCGGCAGTGCGAACGGCATCGACGATATAGGCAACTGACATGACTTCGACTCCTGCGAATGACTCTTTAATCGCTCGATTAAAGCGCTCCCCTTGTCAGGTCAATCGGGCAATGCCACCATTTGCCCGCGGCGTGTCCGGGAGAGTTAAGCAATGCAGCTAATCGGCCAGTTCGACAGCCCTTTCGTTCGCCGCGTCGGCATCGCGTTAGAACTCTATGGCATGGCCTACGAGCATCTGCCCTGGTCAACCTTTGGCGACTGGGAGCGGTTCGCCCGTCACAATCCGCTACGTCGTGTGCCGACGCTGGTGCTCGACAGCGGGGAGGCGCTGATCGACAGCGCGGCGATTCTCGACCACCTTGACGAGCTGCACGGCCGCGACAGCGCGCTGATCGTTGCATCGGGTGAGCGACGCCGCTCGGCGTTGCGGCGCATCGCCATGGCAACCGGCACCGCGGACAAGGCGGTGTCGTTCTTCTACGCGCGGCTGTTCGCCGACAGGCTCGATCCGGACTTCACTGCCCGCTGCGAAGACCAGATCCGCGCGGGACTGGCTGATCTCGAGGCAGAATGTGGTGCCCGAACACGCGAATGGTGGCATGGCGACGGTCCCGGCCACGACGACATCGCGGTGGCCTGCGTCGCGCGGTTCCTGTCGGAAGCCTATGCCCACCTCGTCACGCTGGGCAACTACCCGGCGTTGGTGGCGCACTGCGCTGCGGCGGAAGGGCTGACCGTCTTCAAAAGGGTCAGCCAGCCCTTCGTTCCGCCCAGCTAGGCGACCTTCATCACCAGCGCGCCGTCGCCCTCGTCGATCTTGACCGTCGAGCCATCGGGCACTTCGCCGCCGAGCAGCTTTTCCGCCAGCGGATCCTGCAGATAGCGCTGCACCGCACGCTTCAGCGGGCGCGCGCCATAGACCGGATCGTAGCCGACCCGGCCAAGCCAACGCTTGGCCGCATCGGTCAGTTCGATCTGGATCTTGCGGTCCTTGAGCAGGCTGGCGACCCGGCCGACCTGGATTTCGACGATCGGCGCCATGTGATCCTGGCCCAGGCGGTGGAACAGGATGATCTCATCGAGCCGGTTGAGGAATTCGGGGCGGAAATGGCCGCGGACGATTTCCATCACCTGCGGCTCGACGCTTTCAACGCTTTGCCCGTCCTCGAGATTGGCGAGGTACTGGCTGCCAAGGTTGCTGGTCAGGATGATCAGGGTGTTGGTGAAATCGACCACCCGGCCCTGTCCGTCGGTCAGGCGGCCGTCGTCGAGCACCTGGAGCAGGACGTTGAAGACGTCGGCATGGGCTTTCTCGACCTCGTCGAACAAGACCACCTGATAGGGCCGCCGACGAACCGCTTCGGTTAGAACGCCGCCTTCATCATAACCAACATAGCCCGGAGGGGCGCCGATCAGTCGGCTGACCGAATGCTTTTCCATGAATTCCGACATGTCGATCCGGACCATCGCGGTGTCGTCGTCGAACAGGAACCCGGCCAGCGCCTTGGTCAGCTCGGTCTTGCCGACCCCCGTCGGGCCGAGGAACAGGAAGCTGCCGAGCGGGCGGTTGGGATCCTGCAGCCCGGCCCGCGCGCGGCGCACCGCCTTGGATACGGCGACAACCGCGTCCTGCTGGCCGATCACCCGCTTGCCGATAACCTCTTCCATCCTGAGCAGCTTCTCGCGCTCGCCCTGCATCATCCGCTCGACCGGGACCCCGGTCCACTTGGCGACAACCGCAGCGATGTCCTCGGCAGTCACTTCCTCGCGCAGCAGCATGTTCGAGGTATCGACGTTCTGCGCCTCGGCCAGCCGCTTTTCCAGCTCGGGGATCTTGCCGTAGGACAGTTCGCCCGCCTTGGCGAGATCGCCGGCGCGCTGCGCCTGTTCCAGCTCGATCCGCGCCGCGTCGAGCGCTTCCTTGATCTTGCCTTCGGCGGCGATCTTGTCGCGTTCATTCTGCCAGCGGGTGGTGACCTCGGCCGACTGCTGTTCGAGATTGCCAAGCTCGGCGCGCAGCACCGCCAGGCGGTCCTTGCTCGCCTGGTCGCTTTCCTTGGCCAGCGCCATTTCCTCGATCTTGAGCTGGATGATCCGCCGGTCGAGCACCTCGATCTCTTCGGGCTTGCTTTCCACTTCCATGCGGATGCGGCTGGCGGCCTCGTCCATCAGGTCGATCGCCTTGTCGGGCAGGAAGCGGTCGGCGATGTAGCGGTTCGACAGCGTCGCGGCAGCGACGATCGCGCTGTCGGTGATCCGCACCCCGTGGTGCAGTTCATAGCGGTCCTTCAGCCCGCGCAGGATGCTGATCGTGTCCTCGACGGTCGGCTCACCCACGAACACCGGCTGGAAGCGGCGTTGCAGCGCCGGGTCCTTTTCGACGTGCTTCTGGTACTCGTCGAGCGTGGTCGCGCCGATGCAATGCAGTTCGCCGCGCGCCAATGCGGGCTTCAGGAGGTTGGAAGCGTCCATCGCCCCCTCGCCCTTGCCCGCGCCGATCAGGGTGTGCATCTCGTCGATGAACAGGATGATCTCGCCCTCGGCGCCCTTGACCTCGTCGAGCACGGCCTTGAGCCGCTCCTCGAACTCGCCGCGGTACTTCGCGCCCGCGATCAGGCTGCCCATGTCGAGGCTCATCAGGCGGCGGTCCTTGAGGCTGTCGGGCACGTCGCCATTGGCGATGCGCAGCGCCAGCCCTTCGGCAATCGCTGTCTTGCCCACCCCGGGTTCGCCGATCAGCGCCGGGTTGTTCTTGGTCCGGCGGGCCAGGATCTGGATCGTCCGGCGGATTTCCTCGTCGCGGCCGATCACCGGATCGAGCTTGCCGGCGCGCGCCGCTTCGGTCAGGTCGCGGGCGTATTTCTTCATCGCGTCATAGGCGTTTTCGGCGCTGGCATTGTCGGCGGTGCGCCCGCCGGTCAGTTCCTGGATCGCGGCTTCGAGCGCCTTGGGATCGACCCCGGCGGCTTTCAGCGCCTGGCCCGCCGGATTGGTCGCGTTCAGCGCCAATGCCTGAAGCATGCGCTGGACCGAGACGAAGCTGTCACCGGCCTTGGCCGAAATCTGTTCGGCCTGGTCGAGCACGCGCACCGCATCGTTTTCCAGCCCCGGCGCGGCCTGCGCGCCGCTGCCTGAAACCGCGGGTATCTTGCCCAGCGCCTCGTCGACCTTGGCCACCGCGATCTGCGGGTTGCCGCCGGCGCGCTGGATCAGCCCGGCGGCCATGCCTTCGTTATCCTCGAGCAGGGCCTTGAGGATATGTTCGGGGGTGATCCGCTGGTGGCTCATCCGCACGGCAACGGTCTGCGCGCTCTGCAGGAAACCCTTGGCGCGGTCGGTGAATTTTTCGAGGTTCATAGGTGTATCAGCCTCCTGTTACACCGCAAGGTAGTGTTGCGAATTGGCAACACAAGAGGTGCTTGCGAAAATTGTCCAAGCATGACTACCACGCAGCCAAAGGGAGACAATTGATCATGCGCAAGGGAATGGCCCGCACGGGCTGGGTCGTTCTGGGTCTTTTTCTGGTTGCACTGGTCGCTCTGGCCAGCTGGGAACCCTTCCTGGCCGAGCAGCCCGGCCCGCCGCCGCCGCCCCGCGCCTACGCGGCCGAAGTGATCCGCGACGAATTCGGCGTGCCGCACATCCACGGCCGGACCGATGCAGATACCGCCTTCGGCGTGGCCTGGGCCCATGCCGAGGACGACTTCTCGACCCTGCAGGATGTCGTGGCGATGACCCGCGGGCGCTATGGCGCGATAGCCGGGCAGTCCGGTGCCGGGGTCGATTTCGCCTATCACTTCCTTGGCGCGCGCGAAACCGCGCGGCGGCATTACGGAGCACTGCCCGCCGATGTCCGCGCCGTGCTCGATGCCTATGCGAGCGGGCTCAACCGCTATGCGCAGAAGCACCCCGGCGAGATCAAGCTGGCGCGGCTGTTCCCGGTCAACGGCGAGGACATCGCCACCGGCTTTGCCTTGCGCCAACCATTCTTCTTCGGGCTCGACAGCGTGCTCGGGCCGCTGGCCGAGGGCAAACCGTTCCGGGCCGAACACGGCCCGCCGCTGAATGGCAAACCGCTGCCCGACTTCACCCAGGGCGGCGGCGATCAGCTGGTCCCTACCCCGCCGATGCCGTTACCGATGGGCGAGACGGCCGAGAACAGCGGATCCAACGCCTTTGCCATCAGCCCGGCGCGCGGCGGTGACGGAGTGACCCGGCTGCTCTCCAACAGCCACCAGCCCTACAAGGGCGGGGTCGCCTGGTACGAGCTGGAAATTTCGAGCGACCAGGGCTGGCACTTTGCCGGGGCGACCTTCCCGGGATCGCCCTATCCCTTCCTGGGCCACAACGAGACGCTGGGCTGGACCAATACCGTCAACCGCCCCGACCTGATCGACATCTACAAGCTGCAGGTCGATTCCGACGCGGTGCACTACAAGCTGGACGGCAAGTGGCTGCCGCTTGAGCACCACCGCGTCTGGCTGCCGGTACGCATCGGCCCGATCGTGCTGCCGATACCGCGCGACATATGGCGCAGCGTCCACGGCCCGGCGCTGGTCACCAAGCGCGGCACCTATGCGCTGCGCTATGCCGGGATCGATTCGATCGCCAGCCTCGAACAATACTACCGCATTACCAAGGCGCGCGATTTCGGCGAGTGGAAGCAGGCAATGGCAATCCAGGGAGTGCCGGCGACCAACTTCATCTACGCCGACAAGGCCGGCAACATTGCCTATGTCTACAACGCCGCGATCCCCGACCGAAAGGCCGGTCCGGACTGGCGCCATCCCGTCGACGGCACCCGCTCCGACCTGATCTGGCAGGGCCCGATCCCCTGGACCAGCTATCCGCAGGTGACCAACCCGGCCTCGGGCTTCGTGTTCAATTCGAACAACACCCCGCTGCTTGCCGCCGGGCCGGGCAGCGAGATCGATCCGGCGAAAGTGCCCGCGATCTGGGGCGTCGAGACCGACCTGACCAACCGCGCCCGCCGCGCAGTCAAGCTGCTGTCCGCCCCCGGACCGATCACCCGCGAACGGCTGCTGACGACCAAGTTCGACACCGGCTACGAACGCGCCGGCTATGTCGCCTTCATGTTCGACGGGATCGCCCGACTCAACCTCAAGCAAGGTTCAGATCTGGCCAAAGCCCAGGCATTGCTCGCCACCTGGGATCTTACCGCCGACGGCAAGGGCGGTGCCGATGCGCTGGCGGTGATGGTGCTCGAACAGGCGATGAAGAACAGTTATGGCCTGAAAGTGCCGCCCGATCCGCGCACGGAACTGGCCAAGGCGGTCGAACATCTGACCAGATACTTCGGGCGGATCGATCCTCCGCTGGGCGATGTCATCCGCATCCGCCAGGGCAAGATTGACCTGCCCAATGATGGCGGCGGCGATACGCTGCGCGCCTCGACCGACTGGGATGTCGATCGCGACGGCCGCCTGTCGGTCAAGCACGGCGACAGCTTCGTCATGCTGGTCGAATGGGGCAAGGACGGGCAGGTCCGCTCGCAATCGATCCAGCCCTATGGCGCGGCGACCACCCGCCCGAACGATCCGCACTATGCCGACCAGGCGGCGCTGTTCGTCCAGCACCGGTTCAAGCCGGTGTGGTTCAACCGCGCCGATGTGGCCGCACATGCGGTTCGTCGATACAAAGTGGCCAATTGACCCAAGACGGTTTTGGCTGAACACAAGCATTCCAACGCTGCCCGAACCCGAAGGATCGCCATGCGCCGTCTTGTTGCCGTTTCCCTGATCGCCTTGTCGCTGTCCGCCTGTGCAGCCAAGCCCGACACCATCGTCTCGGCCGTCCCGCCGGCACAGCCTGTCGCGGCGCCCGCGCGGGTTGAACCCGCCCCAGCGTCGCTGGCCGATCTGGTCAAGGCGGTCGACATTCCGTACGAAAAGTTCACCCTCGCCAACGGCTTGACCGTGCTGGTTCACACCGACCGCAAGGCGCCGATCGTCGGGGTGACGACCTATTACCGGGTCGGATCGAAGAGCGAGCCCAAGGGCCGGACCGGATTTGCCCACCTGTTCGAGCACCTGATGTTCGGCGGATCGGAGAACGTCCCCAATTTCGACATCCCGCTGGAAGGAGCCGGATCGACCAGCACCAACGGATCGACCTGGTACGACCGCACCAACTATGTCGAAACCGTCCCCAAGGGCGCGGTCGAGCTGGCGCTGTTCATGGAAAGCGACCGGATGGGCCACCTGCTGGGCGCGGTGACCCAGGACAAGCTCGATAAGCAGCGCGGCGTGGTCCAGAACGAAAAGCGCCAGGGCGATAACCAGCCCTATGGCCTGGAAGACTATGCCATCGGCGATGCGCTGTTCCCGGTCGGCCATCCCTATCGTCATTCGACGATCGGCTCGATGGCCGACCTCAACGCTGCGGCGCTGGGCGACGTGCGCAAGTGGTTCACCGATAACTATGGCCCCAACAACGCCATTCTTGCGCTGTCGGGCGATATCGATGCGGCGACCGCCCGCTCGCTGGTCGAAAAGTGGTTTGGCCAGATCCCCGCTGGCCCGGCCGTGCCCAAGGTCTTCGCGGGACCGGTCGATCTGCCCGCACCGGTAACGCGCGACATCGCCGACCAGGTCCCCAACCTGCGGCTGACCCGCACCTGGAGCGGCCCGGGGATCAATTCGGACGACGCAGAGGCGCTGGAAGTGGGAATGGACATCTTGGGCGGCCTGGCCAGCTCGCGGCTCGACAACGCGCTGGTGCGCGGATCGCAGCAGGCCGTCGGGGTATCGGCAACGGCCCAGCAGCACGAGCAGACCAGCTGGTTGCAGGCGTCGATGATGGTCAAGGATGGGGTGCCCCGCGCCGCTGCCGAAGCCGCGTTCGACGCGGTGATTGCAAAGTTCCTGACCGAAGGGCCGAGCGAGGACGAAGTCCGCCGTTCCGCCACCCGCCTGGTCAGCCAGGAGATCGGCCGGCTGGAACAGGTCGGCGACTTTGGCGGCAAGGGCATGACCCTGATCGAAGGGCAGCTCTATTCGGGCGATCCCGCCAAGTACAAGGCCCAGCTGCAGCGGATCGCGGCGCTGACCCCGGCCGACGTCAAGGCGGCCATGAACCGCTGGCTCAGCCGTCCGGTGGTCGCGGTCAACACCGTGCCCGGCACCCGCACCGAAAAGGGCGAGACGTTGGGCGGCTGGGGTGACGAGGCGACCAGCCCGGCTCCGAAGCCCGATGCGAAGAAGCCCGCGCCCAAGCTTGTCACCGGACCCAAGCGCACCGCACCTGCGGTCGCCCCGGTGGGCGATCTGGCCTTTCCCGCAATCGAGCGCGGCAAGCTGGCCAACGGCATTCCGGTTACGCTGGTGCGGCGGACCAGCGTGCCCAAGGTGGTGATCAGCCTGAACTTCGATGCCGGAACCGCGGCCGATGCGCTCGACACGCCGGGAACCCAGTCGCTGATGCTCAACCTGCTCGACGAGGGCACCCAGACCCGCGACGCGACCCAGATTGCCGAGGCGCAAGAACGGCTTGGCGCGACGATCGGCGCGGCCGCCGGGCTGGATAGCAGCGCGGTGACTCTCGACGCCCTGACCGCCAACCTGGCCCCGTCGCTGGAACTGCTGGCCGACGTGGTCCGCCGCCCGGCCTTCCGAGGCGAAGACGTCGGCCGTGTGCGCGACCAGCGGCTGAGCCAGATCGCCCAGGTCGAGGCCAATCCCAGCGGGCTTGCCGCGCGGGCGATCGCGCCGATCCTGTTCGGGGCCGACCATCCCTATGGCCTGCCCGGCGATGGCCTCGGATCGAAGGCAGCAGTGGCGGCTATGACCCCCGCCACGCTCAGCGCCGCGCACGACCGCTGGATCCGGCCCGACAGCCTGAAGATCACCGCGGTCGGCGACGTTACGATGGAGGCGCTGCTGGCCGTGCTCAACCAGAGCTTCGGCGATTGGGCGGCTCCGGCGACCCCGCGACCGGTCAAGGATCTCAGCCGCCCGGCCCCGGCTCCGCGTCCGCGGATCGTGCTGATCGATCGCCCCAATTCGCCGCAGTCGGTGATCTTCGGTGGACGCGTCCTGCCGCTGACCGGACGCGATCAGGACAAGGAAGCGCTGGACCTGGCCAACGAAGTGCTGGGCAACGGCTTTCTCAGCCGGCTCAACATGGACCTGCGCGAGGACAAGGGCTGGTCCTATGGCGTGCGCTCGATGGTTCCCAGCCCGCTCGGCCCGCGCTCGCTGCTGGTCATGGCTCCGGTCCAGGCCGATCGCACCGGGGATTCGATCAAGCTGATCTTGGCTGACATGGCGGCCTTTCCGGCCACCAAGCCAGTCGACAAGGTTGAACTGGGGCGGGTGACCGACGGCAACATCCGTGGGCTGCCCAACCGCTTCCAGACCAACATGCAGGTGCTGGGCGCGGTGGTGACAAACGAACGGCTGGGCCGCCCCGACAACTACATCGGCACCCTGGCCAGCCGCTACCGCGCGGTCGATTCCAGGGCGATTGACGCGATGGCCAAGGCCTATCTGGGCCGCGACGGCCTGACCTTTGTGGTGGTAGGCGATCGCAAGGCAGTTGAACCGCAGCTCAAGGGGATTGGCCTGCCGGTCGAACTTGCAAATCCCGTTGACTCGGGCGCATCATCGGGCAAGTGAAGTGACAACACTTACTTACCCCCCTGTCAGTTGAGGAGAGAGACCATGTCAGTTGCCGGCACTTACGAATGCGTGACCAAGACCCCGATGGGTGACCAGAAGAGCGATGTGACGATCAATGTCGACGGTGACACCTTCACCGGCACCAATGCCGGGGCGATGGGTTCGCTGGAGATGGAGAACGGCAAGGTCGACGGCAACAAGCTGACCTGGACGATGAAGATGACCGTGCCGATGCCGATGACCCTGGAAGGCGAAGCCACCGTCGATGGCGACACCCTGACCGGCACGGTCAAGGCCGGCGCGTTCGGCAGCTTCCCGATCAACGGCACCCGCAAGGGCTGACCCTTCGCAAGTTCACCGAGGAAGGGCGCCGGAAGCAATTCCGGCGCCCTTTTCGTTGGTGCTATTTCTTGATCCGGACCTGGGTGCGGATCGCCGGATTTGGCACATCCTGCCCGGTGCGCTCGTCGATCACCGTGTCGCGGCGATAGCCGAGAATACCGGCCACCGGCGGCATCCGGTCGATCGGCAGGCCGAAATAGTTGTTAAGCTTGCCATTGGCGTGAAGTTCGACCTGGACCGCGGGCAGCGCTTTGAGCGAAGCCGGGACGCCAAAGGCCAGCGCGGGCGGGGTCCACAGCGGGTCCTTGCCCTTGGCCTTGCGCTCCTCGTTCTGCGTCAGCATCGCCTGGGTGCCGACGCTGTACGGCGGGGCGATCTTGGGCAGGGCGGCCAGGGCATTGCCCAGATCGGTGATCACGCCGCCCTTCACCTCGAAGCGGACCGTGCCCATGCAATAGCATTGCCCGGCCGGGGCGAGGTTCGGCGCATAGTACATCGGACCGTAATAGATATAGGTCCCCGGCTTGACCGCGGTCAGATAGGTGAACTGGGTGTCGCTCTTGCCGAAGACGAACATCGGTCCGAAGGACACCATGTCGCGCAGTTCGATCGCGCCGATCGAGAAGGTCTCGCGAGTCGGCTCCTCGGGCTTTGGCGGCAGTTTGTCCTTGGTCGCCTTGGCCAGCGCCACGTCCTTTTCCCAGCTCTTGACCGCGCTGGCGTACTTCTTCTTGGCCTTGGCGAAGCCTTCGTCCCAGTCCTTCTGGTATTCGGTGCGGGTGCTGTCATCGGGCACGCGCAGGAACACGCCCTGGCTGCGGTTCGCGCCCTGGACGAAAAGATAGCCCTGGGTCGGATCAAGGTTGGCCTTGCCCGACAGCAGGTTCTTTTCCTCGACCGCCTGCGCGTGAACGGCCAGTGGGGTCAGGGCGAGGGCGGCCAGCGCCGCGATGGCGGTACGCAGCGCCCTCACAGTCCCAGCTCCTTGGCGGCGGGTTTCGGTCCCGAGGCGACCAGCGCCTGCAGCTCGAGCGCCTCGTTGCGCTCGCCCTCCTTCTTGCGCCCGTTGCCTTCCTCGAAGTTGAAGGTCTTCCACAGATCGCCCGACAGGCCGTAGCGCTGATAGCCCTTGAACCCCATGCAATTGCGCAGGTTGATGCGGCGCTGCTGGCGCCGCGCAGCCGAGCCGAAGATCGCGTCGGCCATCAATCCGCCCAGCGCCCCGCCGATGCCGCCGGCGAGGACGCCGTACTGCGCCATCGCCGCGCCCATCGCCGCGTCGTTGCCGCCCATGTAGATGTTCGACCCGCTGGCCAGCGCGTCGCATTCGCGCACGTCGTTGAAGGCATCGACATAGCTGGTGCCGTCGCGATGGAAGTAGAAATACTTGTCGTAATCCGCGACGATCTCGGGCGTTGCGGCATAGTCCAGCTTGGGCCGGGTCAGCGTTGCGGGATCGGGCAGGTCATAGACCGGCGCGGCGATCGCGCCAGTGACCGCGGGCGGCGGGGCCACTTCGGCTGGGGTGGCGGCTGGCGCAGCAGCCTGGTCCTGGGCCAGCGCGGGCGCAGCGCCCAGCACCAGCGACGCCGCAGCGGCGGCCACGCACAATCGTTTCATCAGACATCCCCCGTCTCGAAAACGGCCAGGATCGCTACCCAGCCCCGAACGCAGGAATAGCTGCCCGATCGCTGCGCGCAACCGGGAAAATCGCGTGGTTACGCCAGCTTGGCCTTCAGCACCTGGTTGACCAGCTGCGGGTTGCCCTTGCCCTGCATCGCTTTCATCGTCTGGCCGACGAAGAAGCCGAACAGGGCCTCCTTGCCGCCGCGATATTCGGCGACCTTGTCGGCATTGGCGGCAAGAACGGCATCGACCGCGGCCTCGATCGCGCCGGTGTCGCTGGTCTGCTTGAGGCCCTCGCGCTCGACGATGGCGGCGGCACCGTCACCGCTCTCGAGCATCTTTTCGAGCACCTGCTTGGCAATGCTGCCCGAGATCGTCCCGTCAGCGATCAGCGCGAGCAGCTCGGCTCCGCCCTGCGGCGTTACCGGGCTTTCACCAAGCCCCTTGCCCAGCTTGTTGAGCGCGCCGAACAACTCCGATATCAGCCAGTTCGACGCCTGCTTGGCGAGGTCCGCCTCGCCCTTGCCGGCCTTGGCGGCAGCGGCGGCGACCAGCGCCTCGAACCAGCGCGCGGTCTCGACATCGGCGGTCAGCACCCCGGCGTTGTAGGGCGACAGCCCCAGCGCGGTTTCATAGCGGTGGCGCTTGGCGTCGGGCAGTTCGGGCAAGCTGGCGCGGCAATCTTCCAGGAACGCATCGTCCAGTTCCAGCGGCAGCAGGTCGGGATCGGGGAAATAGCGGTAATCGTGCGCGTCTTCCTTGCTGCGCATCGAGCGGGTCACGTTCTTGTCGGGATCGTAGAGCCGGGTTTCCTGGACGATCGTGCCGCCATCCTCCAGCACGTCGACCTGGCGGCGCGCCTCGCTTTCGACCACGGCCATGACGAAGCGGACCGAGTTGACGTTCTTGGTCTCGGTCCGGGTGCCGAACGGCTCGCCCGGTTTGCGCACGCTGACGTTGACGTCGGCGCGCATCGAGCCCTGGTCCATGTTTCCGTCGCATGACCCGACATAGCGCAGGATCGCGCGCAGCTTGGCCAGATAGGCCCCGGCCTCGGCCGGGCTGCGCATGTCCGGGCGGCTGACGATTTCCATCAGCGCCACGCCCGAACGATTGAGATCGACATAGGACATCGTCGGGTGCTGATCGTGCATCAGCTTGCCGGCGTCCTGCTCGACGTGGATCCGCTCGATCCCGATGGTCTTGGTGCTGCCTTCGGGGTCCTTCTCGTCAAGGATCACCTCGACCGCGCCCTCGCCCACCAGCGGGTGGTAAAGCTGGCTGATCTGGTAGCCCTGCGGCAGGTCGGCGTAGAAGTAGTTCTTGCGATCGAACCGCGACCACTTGTTGATCTTGGCCCCCACCGCCATGCCGGTACGCACTGCCTGGCGGATGCATTCGCGGTTGGGCACCGGCAGCATCCCCGGCATCGCCGCGTCGACCAGCGACACCTGCGAATTCGGTTCCGCCCCGAAGGCCGTCGCCGCGCCGGAGAACAGCTTGGACTGCGAAGTGACCTGCGCGTGGACCTCAAGGCCGATCACGACCTCCCACTCGCCCGTTGCGCCCTGGATGCGATAGTTGCTCATCTTACCACCACTTTTCCGGCTTGGCCGAGAAGGCCGCGCGGTTCTCGATCGCCAGCCCGGCATTGAGCACGCCCTGCTCGTCGAAGGCCTTGCCGACGATCTGCAGGCCGAGCGGCAGGCCCTCGCGGTTGAGACCCGCCGGGACCGACATCGCCGGCAGGCCGGCCAGCGAGGCGGGCACGGCGAAGACGTCGTTGAGGTACATCGCCAGCGGGTCCGAAACCATCTCGCCAAGGCCGAACGCCGCGGTCGGCGCGGTCGGGGCGAGGATCACGTCGCACAGGGTGAAAGCGTTCTTGAAGTCCTGTGCGATCAGGGTGCGGACCTTCTGCGCCTGGGTGTAATAGGCGTCGTAGAATCCGGCGCTGAGCACATAGGTGCCGATCAGGATTCGGCGCTTGACCTCTGCCCCGAAGCCGGCGGCGCGGGTCGCGGCGTACATGTCCTGCAGGTTGGCGCCCTCGGGCAGGTCGCGCAGGCCGTAGCGCACCCCGTCATAGCGGGCGAGGTTGCTTGAGGCTTCGGCCGGGGCGATGATGTAGTAGGCCGGCAGCGCATATTTGGTATGCGGCAGCGAGACGTCGACCACGTCGGCACCGGCGTCCCTCAGCCAGGCGATCCCCTGGTCCCAGCTCGCAGCGACATCCGCGTCCATGCCGTCCATGCGGTATTCGCGCGGGATACCGACCTTCTTGCCGCGCAGGTCGCCCGACAGCGCCGCTTCCCAGTCGGGCACCGGCATATCGAGGCTGGTCGCATCCTTGGAATCGAACCCGGCCATGGCTTCGAGCATGATCGCGCAGTCGCGCACGTCGCGCGCCATCGGCCCGGCCTGGTCGAGGCTGCTGGCGAAGGCGACGATGCCCCAGCGGCTGCAGCGCCCGTAGGTGGGTTTGATCCCCGAAATGCCGGTGAAGGCGGCGGGCTGGCGGATCGAACCGCCGGTATCGGTGCCGGTCGCTGCCGGGCACAGCCGCGCCGACACGGCGGACGAGCTGCCGCCCGAGGAGCCGCCGGGGGCGAGCGGGGCGTTGCCGCCGTCCTTGCGTCGCCACGGTGAGATCACGTTGCCGAAGTAGCTGGTCTCGTTCGACGAGCCCATCGCGAACTGGTCGAGATTGAGCTTGCCCAGCATCCCCGCGCCGGCATCCCACAACTTCTGCGAAACCGTGCTTTCGTATTCGGGGGTGAACCCTTCAAGGATGTGGCTGGCCGCGGTGGTCTGGACGCCGCGCGTGGCGAACAGATCCTTCATCCCGATCGGCACGCCGCCCATCTTGCCCAGCGGCTGGCCCGCGGCGCGGCGCGCGTCGGTGGCGCGGGCGGCGTCGAGCGCCTTTTCGGGCGTGGTGACGATAAAGGCGTTGAGCGCGGACTGCGCCGCGGCGACATTGGCGTTGAACGCCTCGGCCACTTCAACCGCGGTGAAAGTGCCCGCGGCCACCCCGTCGCGGATCGCGGCGACGCCCAGTTCGGTAAGGTCGCTCACTATTCGATCACCTTGGGTACGCCGAAGAAGCCATGTTCGGCCGCCGGGGCGTTGGCCAGCACCGCATCGCGCACGCCGCCGCCGGTCAGCGGATCGGCGCCGATCACGTCGTCGCGCAGGCGCAGGTGGTTTTCGATCACCGCGGTCATCGGCTCGACTCCCGAGACATCGACTTCGCCGAGCTGTTCGACCCAGGCGAGAATCCCGTTGAGTTCGGGAACCATTGCCGCGATTTCGGCTTCGCTGACCTTGATCCGGGCCAGCGAGGCGATCTTGGCCACGGTGGCGGTATCGACCGACATGGCAATCCTTCACATGAAATGGGTTACGCGTGGGGCGCGCTAGCACCCCGGAAAACGGGCTTCAAGCGGGCCTTGCGGCCTTATTGCGGTTGCGGCGCACCCGGCGGCATGCCGCGCACTTCGCCGCCCGGACCTGCGGGCCCGCCCTTGCCGCCCTGCTGCTGCATCTGCTGCTGCAACTGCTGGATCATCGCCTGCTGCTGCTCGACCTCGGCACGGCTTTTGAAGTCGATCAGCTCGATGTCGAAGTTGAGATCCGAATTGGCCGGAATCTCGACCTTGCCGGTCTCGGGATTGCGCTGTTCCTTGTCGCCGTAACCCAGCGCGGCGGGGATCACGACCTTGTAGCTGCCGCCCTTCTGCATCTGCGTCAACGCCTTGCCGAAGCCGGGGATGACCCCCTGCATGTCGAGCGCGCCCTGGCCCTCCGGCTGGAACACCGTGCCGTTGTCGAGCGTGCCCTTCATCTTCACCAGCACCAAGTCGGCGGCGGTCGGCGACGGACCGGTTCCGGCCTTGACCACCTGAACCTTGACCCCGACGGGCAGCGTTGCCCAGGCCAGCCCGCCGGCAGCCAGCGCGGCAGCGGCAACGCCCAGCCACAGCTTGCCCAGCGCGCCCTTGGCGATGGGCTGAAGCGGAACGCGGGTGATCTCGGTCATGCAAATATCCCTGGTGGCGCGCAGCAAAAAGGGCGCGGGTTGTGTCCGCGCCCTCTTGGCTCAACAGTCGCTTGGGTTCAAGCGGAGTCGACGGGTCTTACTTGACGCCGTCGCGTTCCATCCGCTTGCGCTCCATCTTGCGGGCGCGGCGAACGGCGGCGGCCTTTTCACGGGCGCGCTTTTCCGACGGCTTTTCGAAGTGACGGCGCAGCTTCATCTCGCGGTACACGCCCTCACGCTGCAGCTTCTTCTTGAGCGCGCGGAGAGCCTGTTCGACGTTGTTGTCGCGGACGAGAATTTGCATAAACCGGAACACCTCAATTAAACCAAAAGACCAGAGCCCCGCTGCAAACGGTGCGGGGATGCGCCTTCAAAAAGAAAGACGAAAACGGGCCGAATCCTTACAGGAACGGCTCGAACCGGCGGGCGGCTAGCAGAGAGTCGGACCCTGCGCAAGCATTTGCGTCGAAAAAGCCGCAGAACTGGTCAGTGCGCGCAGACCTCGCTAAGGGCCGTTCGATGACATCATCGTCCTTCCTTTCTTCCTCGCTGGCCGTTGCCCTGGGCGGCGGTTTCGGCGCCTGGCTGCGCTTTGGCGTGGGCCGGCTGATCGGCCTGTCCGGCTATCCCTTTCCCTGGGCGACGCTGAGCGTCAACCTGGCCGGCAGCCTGGCGATGGGGCTGCTTGCCGGCTGGCTGGCGCGTCACGGCCAGGGGGGCGAGCACTGGCGGCTGCTGCTGGGCGTGGGCGTGCTCGGCGGGTTCACCACCTTTTCCGCCTTCAGCCTGGAGCTGGCGCTGATGATCGAGCGCGGGGCGCTGGGCACGGCGGCGTTATACGTTGCCGTCTCGGTGCTGGGCGGAATCGCCGGGCTGTTTGCCGGGCTCGCTGTGATGCGAGTGGCGACATGAAGCCCGCCGACAACGTCCGCCAGTTCACCGTCGGCGCCGACGACGACGGCGCGCGGCTCGACCGCTGGTTCAAACGCCACTTGCCGCAGGTCGGCTTCGCCACGGTCAGCCGGTGGGCGCGGACCGGGCAGATCCGTCTCGACGGCAAGCGTGCCGATGTGGCCGACCGGATCCTCGCCGGCCAGATCATCCGCGTGCCCCCCGGCGGCGATGCCCCGGAAAAGGGCAAGAAGCTGCGTGAGCGGAGGCCGCTGACCGCCGAACAGACCGCGCAGGCCGAAGCGATGCTGATCGTGAAGACCCCCGCCGCGCTGGTGCTGAACAAGCCGCCGGGCCTGGCCACACAGGGCGGCAGCGGCACCTATGCCCATGTCGATGGGCTGCTCGATGCCTATGCCGGGGCCGACGAACCGCGCCCGCGGCTGGTCCACCGGCTCGACAAGGATACCAGCGGCGTGCTGCTGATCGCCCGCACACCGGGCAGTGCGGCCTACTTCTCCAAGCACTTTTCGGGCCGCTCGGCGCGCAAGATCTATTGGGCACTGGTCATCGGCGTGCCCGATATCGAAGACGGGCTGATCGAACTGCCGCTGGGCAAGCAGCCCGGCACCGGCGGCGAGAAGATGATGGTCGACGAAAGCGAGCAGGGCCAGTCGGCCCGCACCCGCTACCGCGTGATCGACCGCGCCGGCAACCGCGCCGCCTGGGTCGAGCTGCAACCCTTGACCGGGCGCACGCACCAGCTGCGCGTCCATATGGCGGCGATCGGCCATCCGATCGTCGGCGACGGCAAGTACGGCGGGCAGGAGGCGTTCCTGTCGGGCAGCATCAGCCGCAAGATGCACCTTCACGCGCGCCGCCTGCTGATCGACCAGCCGGGCGAGGCCAAGGCGATCGACGTCACCGCCGAGCTGCCCGAGCATTTCGCCGCGAGCATGGAAAGCCTGGGCTTCGATCCCGCCGACGGCGCCAACCTGCGCCAGGCTCCGCCCCCGCCCCCGCGCGAAGTGCTCAAGCAGCAGGCCAAGGCCCATGCCAAGCAGGTCCGCAAGGAACGCCGCGGCGAGCGGCGGGGGCGCGGCGCAGCGGCGGACAAGCCGCTCAAGAAAGGCGGCCCGACCAAGGGCAAGGGTTCACCCAAGCCTGCTGGCGGCAAGCCGAAGCGATAGGCGATGCATCCCAATCCCGCCTTTCGCCGCGCCGACCGGGTCCTGCTCGAAGCGATGCTGGAGGAGGTCGGCTTCGGCATGATCTTCGCCGCCACGCCCGACGGCCCGCGCGTGGCCCATGTGCCGCTGCTCTACACCGGTGACGGCGCGGTGCAGTTCCATCTCGCGCGGGGCAATGCCCTGACCCGGCATCTCGACGGCGCGACCGTGCTGGCGGTGGTCAACGGCCCCGACGGTTATGTCAGCCCGCGCTGGTATGCCGATCCGGATCAGGTGCCGACCTGGAACTATGCCGCGCTCGAGCTGGAAGGCCGGGTGCGGCGGATGGACGACGAGGGCCTGCTCGGACAGGTCACCGCACTGTCCGACAAGCACGAGGCGCGGGTCAGCGAAGGCGCGCCGTGGACGATGGACAAGCTCTCCCCGGCGCGCAAGCGCGGTCTGCTGGCGAGCATTGTCGGGTTCGAGATCGAGGTGCAGGTCTGGCGCGAAACGCTCAAGCTCAGCCAGAACAAGGACATCGCTGACCGCACCCGCGCCGCCGACGGGCTCGAGGCCGAGGGATCGCCCGCCATCGCCCAGCTGATGCGCACGCTGGGGCCCGCAGGATGAGCGTGCGGCTGGCCGTGTTCGATTGCGACGGCACCCTGGTCGATGGCCAGGCCGCGGTCTGCGACGCGATGGATGCGGCCTTTGCCGCGGTCGGCCTGGCCGCGCCCGATCGCCACGCGGTGCGCCGCGCGGTCGGGCTGAGCCTGCCCCAGGCGATCCGCCTGCTTCTGCCCCATGCCGCAGACGAACAGCGCGGCCAGATCGACCGCGCTTATCGCGAGGCGTTCCGCCAGACCCGCGAAAGCGGCGCGCTGGTCGAACCGCTGTACGACGGAATTGCTCCGCTGATCGCCGCGCTGCACGATCAGGGCTGGGCGCTGGGCGTCGCCACGGGCAAGAGCGACCGCGGACTGGGGCACTGCCTCGCCACGCACGAATTGAGCCGCTATTTCACCACCCTGCAGACCGCCGACCGCCACCCATCCAAGCCGCACCCAGCCATGCTGGAAGCCGCGATGGACGATTGCCTGGCCTTGCCCGCCGATACCGTGATGATCGGCGACACCCAGTACGATGTGGCGATGGCCGCCGCGATCGGGGTGCGCGCGATCGGGGTCGACTGGGGCTATCACACCCCCGATGAACTGCTTTCCGCCGGGGCCGCAGCCATCGCCACCTCCCCCGCCCACTTGCTGGAGCTTTTGTCATGACCAATCCCGATCCTGCCCGGCAGCGGTTCATTGTCCTGCAACTGATGCGCCTGAGCGGCGCTTTCTTCGCCCTGCTGGGGCTGCTGGTGATCGCCCGCAAGGTCGATATGCCGGTCGTCGCCGGCTATGTCTTCCTGCTGGTCGGCTTCGTCGACCTGTTCGTGGTCCCGCTGCTGCTGGCCAAGCGCTGGAAATCGCCGCCGCAATGAAGCGCTTCTATGCCTATGCCGGGGTGATCGCAGTCGATGATGGCTGGCAGGTCGCGCTCGACGGGCGCGGGATCAAGACCCAGGGCGGCCGACCGCAGATCGTGCCCAGCCAGGCGCTGGCCCATGCCCTGGCCGATGAATGGCACGGCCAAGGGGCCGACATCGATCCCGCCCGGTTCGTGCTGCGCGACATGGCCGATTTCGCCATCGATCTGATCGCGCCCGACCGCGACGCCGCGATCACAGCGCTGATGCGCTTCGCCGAGAGCGACACGCTGTGCTACCGCGCCGAGGCGGGTGAAGCGCTGCACGCGCGCCAGAGCGAACTGTGGGAGCCGCTGCTTCAGGCTGCCGAAGCGCGCTATGACGTGCACCTCACCCGGATCGACGGGATCACGCACCGCCCCCAGCCCGCGGCAACCCTCGAGCGACTGCGCGCCGCGCTGAGCGCGCAGGACGCCTTTGCCCTGTCCGCGCTCAACACGCTGGCCTCCCTGGCCGCATCGCTTGTCGTCGGCCTCGCGGCGCTGGAACCGGAGGCCGAGGCAGAAGCGCTATGGGCGGTCGCCAACCTGGAAGAGGACTGGCAGGCCGATCTATGGGGCAAGGACTGGGAAGCCGAAGAGCGCCGCGCCAAACGGCTGGCGATTTTTACCGCGGCGATGGACTTTGCGCGGTTGGCACGGAGATAATTGCGCAGCTTATCGACGACATGTCCAGCTTCGGAGACATTCACGAAACGTCGACAGGGCGGGGATGTCAGGGTTAGCCGACATCTGAACCACCCAGCATCTAATGGCTGTAGATCAAATTTGCGACAGCGTTCGACCCCCAAACAAAAGCTCCGAAAGCAAAAGTCTCAACTCCGACAATTGCGTACCGGTGCCGCCATCGAAGCAACCTACTTCCCGCAAAAAGAGCGACGGCAAATGCGGCTGCAGGGAATAGAGGCAGGCGCTCTACCTCGTTCGACGGGAGGTAAGGAAGAGTAAAAAAGAGAGCTGCTAAGAGCATTGCCATTTCGGCAACGAAAATACCGCATTGCTTCATGTTGCTAGCTTATTCTCTTTCACGCCGGATGCAATTGCATGTCCGCAAATGTTGTCGTGTCCGGACAGTCCGCCTTTACGCGCTTTGGTTTCAGAAGCAGACGCTACAAACCGGTGGTCGGCCGAATCCTAACCCGCCACCCAGGCGGCAACCTCCGCCGCCACGGTATTCGCCGCCTCGTTGATCGCCCGGCCGACGGCTTCCGGTTTGGCCTGCACGCCATCTACCTTCGCTTCGAACCGTCGCACGGTGACCGCATCGCGGGGTCCGCTGAGCAGGGCGTCATAGCGCACCACGACGCTGGAGGTGCGCGCGTCGTAGCCCATGTCGAGCAGTTTGCCGCCCAGGCGGCGGCCGCTGGCAGGAACCGGCTGGTCATCCTCGAACACCAGCTGCTTGCTGCCGGCGCGGATCGTTTCGGCGAGCAGCGCACGGAACTGGCGGGCGGGGCGTTCGACCCACTGCGCATTCTGCAGGTAGGCGATGTCGGTATCGCCGACCCGCACCGGCACGCGCATCGCCGCCAGCTCCTTGCCGACTTCCGGTTCGGCAATCGACAGCGATGTGGCGGGCGTTCCCGAAACCGCGACGCCAACCGGGGCGATCACAGCGGCGTTCAGGCGCAGCAGGGTTGGCGGCGGCTTGGCCCCTCCCAGGCCGAGACAGCCCGACAGCAGGACAAGCGGCGCCAGCACGGCAGCGCGAAGGAGCATTGGCTTGATCATAGTCATGGCTTGTAATCCGGAAGCTTGTCGCCGCCGAGCAGGCCGCCGGCGCCCTTCTCGTCGATCTTTTCGGTGACGTCGCGCAGCGCGCGGGTGGTGGCGCGCAGATCGCGGATTGCGGCTTCGGCGGCGGGCAGCGTCGATTCATTGAGCTGCTTGGTTACCGGGCGAACGTCCTTCATCGTCTGCTCAAGCTGATCGGCTGCGCCCTGCGCGCTCTTCAGCGTCTTGCGCAGCGATTCGGCCAGGCTCTGCCCTTCGCCGTTGACCAGCTGGTCGGTCGAATTGGCGACCTTTTCAAAACTGGCGAGCGTTAGCTTGGCCTGGACCAGCGTAGACTGCAATTCCACCATCGCGCGTTCGAACTGGGGTGAAGCCTGGGCCACATTGGCAGTCAGCTTGTCGGTATTGGCCAGAATGTTCTGGATCGATTTCTGGTTGTTGTCGGACAGCACCAGGGTCAGCCGCTCGGTCAGCGTCGCCAGCCGTTCGAGCAGCACCGGCGCGGAATTGAGCAGCTCGCCCAGCCCGCCGCGCTTGGTCGGGATCACGGGCGCGCCTTCGGGGCCCTTTTCGGTCAGCGGCGGGGCGCCCTTGACCGCGCCTTCCAGCTGGACGTTGGAAACGCCGGTAAAGCTGCCCTGCATCGTCGCGGTTACGCCTTGCAGGATCGGCACGCCATCATCGATGGCAATGCGCACCCGGACAAAGCTGGGATCCTTGCGCCACAGTTCGATCGTCTTGACCTGACCGACCGGCACGCCGGAAAAGGTCACGCTCGAACCCTTGGACAGGCCGTCGACCGACTGCTTGAAGAAGATGTCGTATTCGTTGAGGTTGCCCTCACCCAGGCGGGCGATCCAGATGACGAAAGCCGCGATCACCCCCAGCAAAGCCAGCGTGACCACACCCACCCAAACGTGATTGGCACGTGTTTCCATTCGCCTGCCTTATGCCCCTGTGTCCGGTTGATTGTCCATCGCCTTGGCGCGCGCCGCCGCCTTGTGCGCCGCGCGCGTGCGGGTCTGCGCCGCCTGCGCCGCCCGGCCGCGTGGGCCGTTGAAATATTCCTGGATCCACGGGTGGTCCAGCTTGAGCAAGTTGGGGATCGTATCGACCGCGATCACCCGCTTGTCGGCCAGCACCGCCACCCGGTCGCAGATCTCGTACAGGGTATCGAGGTCGTGCGTGATCAGGAACACCGTCAGCCCCAACGTCTCCTGCAGTTCCAGCGTCAGCTGGTCGAAGGCGGCAGCGCCGATCGGATCGAGCCCGGCGGTCGGCTCGTCAAGGAACAGCAGTTCGGGATCGAGCGCCAGGGCCCGGGCCAGACCCGCGCGCTTGCGCATTCCGCCCGACAATTCGGAAGGATACTTGCTCGCCGCTTCGGGCGGCAGGCCTGACAGCATGACCTTGAACCGGGCGATCTCGTGCAGCAGGTCTTCACTGAGGTCGGGGTAGAATTCCTTGAGCGGCACTTCGACGTTTTCCGCCACGGTCAGCGTCGAAAACAGCGCCCCGCCCTGGAACAGCACGCCCCAGCGGCTGCGGATGTCGATATCGTCGTCATCGCGCGCCGCGGTAATCTCGTCCCCCAGCACGTCGATACGGCCCGCGTCAGGCACCTGCAGCCCGATGATCGAGCGCATCAGCACCGATTTGCCGGTGCCCGATCCGCCGACCACGCCGATGATCTCGCCCCGGCGCACCTTGAGCGAGAGATCCTCGTGGATCACGTGTTCGCCAAAGGCATTGCGCAGCCCTTCGACGACAATCGGAAAGTCGGCGTCCTGGCTCATCCCCAGCCCACTTCGCTGAAGAACACCGCAAAGAACGCGTCGAGCACGATTACCGCGAAGATCGCCTGGACCACCGCGATGGTGGTGCGCAGGCCCACTTCCTCGGAATTGCCTTCGACCTGCATGCCCTGATAGCACCCGGCCAAGGCGACGATCGCCCCGAATACCGGGGCCTTGATGAAGCCGACCCACAGGTCGTGCAGCGGCACCACTTCCTGAATGCGGACGAGGAAGGTCATGAAGGGGATGCCCAGCGTCAGGGTCGAGATGGTCGCCCCGCCGACGATCGCGCAAAGCGCGGCGTAGAAGCCGAGCAGCAGCATCATGAAGGTCGAGGCCAGCACCCGCGGGATGATCAGCGCCTCGACCGGGGAAACCCCGATGGTGCGCATCGCATCGACCTCCTCGGTCAGCCGCATCGTGCCGATCTGCGCGGCAAAGGCCGAGCCCGAGCGGCCCGCGACCATGATCGCGGTCATCAGAACACCCAATTCACGAAAGGCCAGCCGCCCGGTCAGGTTGATGGTGTAGATCTCCGCACCGAACTGCTGCAGCTGCACCGCGCCCTGCTGGGCAATGACGATGCCGACCAGGAAGCTCATCAGCCCGATGATCCCCAGCGCCGACACCCCGACCAGTTCCATCTGGCGGACCAGCGCCTTGATCCGGAAACGTCCCGGATGGCGCAGCAGCGATCCGCTGGCGATCAGGATCGCCCCGACAAAGCCGAGGAAAGCGATCACCCCGCGCCCGGCCCCGACGACGTAGTCGCCGATCGAATCGAGCACGCGCTGGGCGGTTGGCAGGCGCGGTGCGGCAACCGGGGTATCGTCATCGGCCGGGCAGACCGCGGCGATCAGGCGCTGGGCCTGATCGCTCGCCCCGACGATCCTGGCGTGATGCTCGTCGGCCAGCCGCCAGGCCAGCCAGGCACCGGCGGTGTCGATCGCCTCGACCTGGCTGAGATCAACCTGTGCGACCGGGCCGGCCACAGCGCGCAATTCGCGGTCGATCGCCGCGATCGACGACACCAGCAGCCGCCCGCTGAGCGCGATGGTCTGCGCGCCGGCGTCATCGGTGCTAAGGGAAAACTCACAACGTCTGCGCATTGCCCGCGCTTGTGCGGTAAAATCGCCCCGCCGACAAGCTTGCCAGTGCAGCGGCCCGCTGGCAAAGCGCCCCGATCATGACTGATCCTACGCTCGAAAAGACGTTCGACCCCGCCGCGATCGAGGCAAAGTGGTATGAACACTGGGAAACGAACGGACTGTTCCGCCCGGAACGGCCCACTGCCGAGCCCTTTACCATCGTCAATCCGCCGCCCAACGTGACGGGCAGCCTGCACATCGGCCATGCGCTCGACAATACGCTGCAGGACGTGGTGATCCGTTATGAGCGGCTGCGCGGCAAGGACGCGTTGTGGGTCGTCGGCACCGACCACGCCGGGATCGCCACCCAGATGGTGGTCGAGCGCCAGCTGGAAGAACGCCAGGACAAGCGCACCAACTATTCCCGCGACGACTTCGTTGCCAAGGTGTGGGACTGGAAAGCTGAAAGCGGCGGGACGATCACCCGTCAGCTGCGCCGGCTGGGCTGCTCGATGGACTGGAGCCGCGAGCAGTTCACCATGGACCCGCACTTCACCAAGGCGGTGATCAAGGTCTTCGTCGACCTCTATAACCAAGGGCTGATCTACCGCGACAAACGCCTGGTCAACTGGGATCCCAAGCTCAAGACTGCGATCAGCGACCTCGAGGTCGAAACGCGCGAGGTCAAGGGCAGCTTCTGGCGCTTCCGCTATCCCTTCGCCGATGGCAGTGGCGCGGTCGAGGTGGCGACGACCCGGCCCGAGACCATGCTGGCCGACATGTGCGTGGCAGTGAACCCCGAGGATGCGCGCTACAAGGCGGTGATCGGCAAGGACATCCGCCAGCCGCTGACCGGCCGCCTGTTCAAGGTGGTGGCCGACGAGCACGCCGACCCGGAGCTGGGCTCTGGCGTGGTCAAGATCACCCCGGGACACGATTTCAACGACTTCGAAGTGGGCAAACGTGCCGGGATCAAGCCCGCCGACATGCTCAACATGTTCGATGCCGAAGCTTGCGTGGTGCAGACCGCCGACGGGCTGGTGCCGGCCGAATTCGTCGGGATGGAACGCTTTGCCGCGCGCAAGCTGGTGGTCGAGCGGATGAAGGAAGCGGGCTTCCTGATCCCCTGGACCGACAAGGACGGCGCCGAGCACGACGCCGAACCGCGCACGATCCAGACCCCCTTCGGCGACCGCGGTGGGGTCGAGATCGAACCGTGGCTGACCGACCAGTGGTATGTGAATGCCGAGGTTTTGGCGCAGAAGCCGATCGAAGCAGTAAAAAGCGGCGCGATCGAGATCGTGCCCAAGAGCTGGGAGAAGACCTTCTTCAACTGGATGGAAAACATCCAGCCGTGGTGTGTTTCTCGGCAGCTGTGGTGGGGGCACCGGATTCCGGCGTGGTTTGGGCCAGGCCTGCGGCCGGATGGTAGTCTAGTCACCGGCGACGTAATTCGCGTGGACGCTGACTGGAAGCCGACGACCCGAATGCCAATTGAGGAGCGCATCTTCGTTGCCCAGACTGAAGAAGAGGCTCTTGAACAAGCTCGGGCGTTCTATCCTGAAGGCGTAACGATCCGCTTTTCCGACGACTGGACCGACCGAGGTCAGAATGAGGCTAACATAGCTGTTCTGCGCCAGGACGAGGACGTCCTCGACACCTGGTTCTCCTCGGCGCTGTGGCCCTTTGCCACGCTGGGCTGGCCCGAGCAGACCGGTCTGGTCAGCCGCCACTACCCCAACAACCTGCTGATCTCGGGCTTCGACATCCTGTTCTTCTGGGACGCGCGGATGATGATGATGGGTCAGGCGATGACCGGCGAAAACCCGTGGCCGCGGCTGTACCTGCACGGGCTGGTCCGCGCGCCCGACGGGCAGAAGATGTCCAAGTCCAAGGGCAACGTGGTCGATCCGCTCGGCCTGATCGACAAGTTCGGGGCCGACGCGCTGCGCTTCTTCATGGCGGCGATGGAAAGCCAGGGCCGCGACATCAAGATGGATGAGCGCCGGGTCGAAGGCTATCGCAACTTCGCCACAAAGCTGTGGAACGCCGCCCGGTTCTGCCAGAGCAACGGGATCGGCGCGAGCACCTCGCTGGCCGCACCCACGGCGACCAGCGCGGTCAACAAGTGGATCATCGGCGAAGTGGTCGAAACCCTTGCCGAACTCGACAAGGCAATGGCCGACCTGCGCTTCGACGCCGCGGCCAATGCGGTCTACCACTTCGTCTGGGACCAGTTCTGCGACTGGTACATCGAACTGATCAAGGGCAGCTTCGATGATGAGACCAAGGCCGTCGCCGGCTGGGTGCTCGACCAGATCCTGGTCATGCTCCATCCCTTCATGCCCTTCGTCACCGAAGAGCTGTGGTCGAAGCTGGGTGACCGCGCGCACTATCCGCTGATCACGGCGAAGTGGCCGGAGCCGGGGGCGGCTGTCGATGCCGAGGCCAAGGCAGAGGTGGAGTGGTTGATTGGAATGATTAGCGCCGTTCGCGGCGCGCGAGCTGAGCTCAATGTCCCGCCGGGTGCCCAGATTCAAATCTACCAGCCAGAAAAGCTGGCCGACGCTGAAGCTCGATTGATCTCGAATTCTTCTTCACTTGAGAGAATGGCGAAGGTTTTTCCGACCCGATTGACCGCGTCTATTGAAGCGGAAGGCATTTCGGGATCAGCGCAGATTGCTGTCGATGGCGTCTTGTATGTGATGCCCCTTCGCGGCCATATCGATTTGGAAGCCGAAAAGGCCCGCCTGACCAAAGCCCTCGATACCGCGACCAAGGAAGCCAGGTCACTCGAAGGGCGCCTGTCCAACCCGGCTTTCGCCGAAAAGGCCAAGCCCGAAGCGGTCGAAAAAGCCCGCGCCGACCATGCCATGCACGCGGCCGAGGCCGAGCGGCTGGCGGCGGCACTGGCGCGGTTGGGCTGAGCCAGGTCCTCTCCATTTTCTGCGAATGCAGCAAATGGGGAGGTGGCAGCGGCGTCCAGCCGCTGACGGAGGGGTATCGACGCCAGCGGGGAACCCCCTCCGTCTCGTCCTGCGGACGATCCACCTCCCCATTTGTGCCATTCGGCAAAAATGGAGAGGATCGGATTACGGCCTACCCCCCGATCGCGTTCAGCCGCGCTACCGCTGCCTCCGGCAGTACGAGCGCAGCCGCGGCGAGGTTTTCACCCAGGTGCGCAAGCGATGAGGTGCCCGGGATCAGCAGCACGTTGGGCGATCGCTGCAGCAGCCAGGCCAGCGCGACCTGCATCGGCGTGGCAGCCAGTTCGGCGGCGACCGCATCGAGCTCGGCCGATTGCAGCGGACTGAACCCGCCGAGCGGGAAGAACGGGACATAGGCGATCCCTTCGCCGGCCAGCCAGTCGATCAGCGCGTCGTCGCCGCGATTGGCCAGGTTGTAGGCATTCTGGACGCAGACGACCTCGACGATCCTGCGCCCGTCCTCGATCTGCCGGCGGGTGACGTTGGACAGGCCGATGTGGCGGATCAGCCCTTCCTGCTGCATCGCCGCCAGCGCTTCCAGCTGGATCTCTAGCGGGCCTTCGGCGGGGGCGTGGATGCCGTGCATCGAGCGCATGTTGACCACCTCGATCTGGTCGAGGCCGAGGTTTTCCAGGTTGCTCTCCACCCCGCGGCGCAGTTCGTCAGGGCTGAATGCGCCGAGCCATTCGCCCTTGTCGCCGCGCCGCCCGCCCAGCTTGGTGACCAGGGTCAGGTTTGCCGGATAGGGATGTAATGCCTCGCGGATCAGCCGGTTGGTGACATAGGGGCCGTAATAATCGCTGGTGTCGATATGATCGACCCCGGCGGCGAACGCGGCGCGCAGCACGGCGATAGCCGCGTCATGGTCGCGCGGCGGGCCGAACACGCCGGGCCCGGCCAGCTGCATCGCGCCATATCCCATGCGCTTTACCCTTCGATCCCCCAGCATCCACGTACCGGCGGCGGCGAGATCGGTGGCGGTTGCGGTCATGGCGTAACTCCCTGGCTGAAGCGCGCGATGTAGGGACGCGCGACGGCGGCGGTAAGGGCCACACGTTTCCTACCCGGCCTAATTGTGCAAAAGGGAGGTTATGCCGCATCCCCGCACCCTTACTGTCACCGTCCGGGGTGACGCCGGATCACGCAAGGCGACAAATGGTGACACCCTGGTCTTCATCGCCATGCACCCTGTGAATTGTGTCAACTTCCACCAGGAAAGCGGGGTCTTTCCTGAATGCTGACGCTGGCCACCACCAATCCGGGCGAGCCGGAAATCTTCGCCTCGCTGCAGGGCGAGGGGGCGAGCGTGGGGCGGCCCGTGGCCTTCGTGCGGCTGTCGCGCTGCAACCTGGCCTGCACCTGGTGCGACACCGCCTATACCTGGCGCTTCGAGGGCGACAACCGCTCCCACCGCGACGACCTGGTGTTTGAGCGCAGCGCCAATCAGGTCACGCTGGAAGAGGCCGATGTCGCAGCGCGGATCATGGCGCTGGGCCAGGACCGGCTGGTGATCACCGGGGGCGAGCCGCTGCTTCAGGGCGCGGCGCTGGCGCGAATGGTTGCGCTGCTGGACGGGATGAGCATCGAGGTCGAAACCAACGGCAGTGTCGCGCCGCACCCGGCGCTCGACAGCCAGGTCGCGCAGTACAACGTCAGCCCCAAGCTCGCCCATTCGGGCAACCCCGGGGAACTTGCGCTGGTGGTCGACCGTTTGGCGGCCTGGGCGCGCGATCCGCGGGCCGTGTTCAAATTCGTCGTCGCCGCACCCGGCGACCTGGCAGAGGTGGAAGCTTTGCAGCAGGCCCATGCGATCCCGTCAGAACGCCTCTATCTGATGGGCGAAGGGACAGATAGCGCCACGCTGCGCGAACGTGCCAGGTGGCTGTCGGGCGAATGCCTGGCGCGCGGCTGGCGCTTTACCGACCGGCTGCACATCCACCTTTACGGCGACACCCGCGGGACCTGACATAGCCATGGACGCACCGACAACGATTCCGCAGGACGAAGCGCCAGCCCCCGCCCCGCGCCGCGGCGACCTGACCAGCGGTCCGATCCGCCGCACGCTGGTGCTGTTTGCCCTGCCGACGCTGATGGGCAATGTCCTGCAATCGCTCAACGCCTCGATCAACACGGTGTGGATCGGGCGGCTGCTGGGCGAAGCCGCGCTGACCGCGACGGCCAACAGCAACATCGTGATGTTCCTGATCTTTGCCGCGGTGTTCGGCCTGTCGATGGCCACCACGGTGCGGGTCGGCCAGCATTTCGGGGCAAAGAATCTCGATGCGGCGCGGCGCAGTTTCGGCACCGGGGTCGGGCTGTGCCTGATCGTCTCGGTGCTGGTGGCGCTGCTCGGCTGGCTGGGCGCGCCGGCCCTGCTCGGCCTGCTCAGCGTGCCCGAAGCCTCGCGCGCGCTGGCACTGACCTACCTGCGGGTGATCTTCCTGGTCATCCCGGGGATGACGCTGACGGTGATGATATCGATGGGCATGCGCGGATCGGGCGATGCGCGCACCCCGCTCTATTTCCAGATCCTCACCGCCGTTCTCGACGTGATCCTCAACCCGCTGTTCATCGCCGGGATCGGGCCGTTTCCGAAAATGGGCATTGCCGGCGCGGCCGTGGCCACGGCCATCGCCACGGTGGTCGGGCTGGGCGGGATGATCGCGTGGATCTATACCAAGGATCTGCCGCTGCGGCTGCACGGGCGCGAGCTGCGCTATCTGATCCCCGCGCGCGAGGAACTGCGCTTCATCGTCGGCAAGGGGCTGCCGATGGGGGCGCAAATGCTGGTGATTTCGGGGGCCGGGCTGATCTTCATTGGCCTGGTCAACCGCGAAGGGCTGATGACCGCGGCGGCCTATGGCGCGCTGCTGCAGATCTGGAACTATATCCAGATGCCCAGCCTGGCGATGGGCGCAGCAGTCAGCGCGATGGTCGCCCAGCACATCGGCGCGCGGCGCGAGGACCGGGTCGACCGCATCGGCATCGATGGTGCGGTGGTCAACCTGATGATGACCGGGGCGCTGATCGCGCTGCTGCTGGCCTTCGATACTGCTGCGCTCAAGCTGTTTCTGGGCAGCGAAAGCCCCTCGATCGTGCTGGCCCGGCACATCCAGTGGCTGTCGATCTGGTCGTACCTGCCGTTCGGGGTGACCATCGTGCTGTTCGGCACGCTGCGCGCCTATGGCGTGGTGCTGACCCCGATCCTGGTCCTGCTTGCCGCGATGTATGCGGTTCGGCTGGGATTCTACTGGCTGGCCTATCCGGCGCTGGGCAGCGACGCGCTGTGGCTGTCGTTCAGCGTCGGCTCGCTGGCCTCGATGGCCCTGGCGCTATGGGCCTATACCCACGGCGCATGGCGCAAGACGATGAAAGCGCGGATCGTGCCGATTTAGTTGGGTCGCCTTGCGGCAACAGCACAACACCGGCCCGCTCCCCCGGCCCGACCACCCGTTCAGAGTACCCTATGGGTGGTCGGGCCGGGGGAGCGGGCCGGTGTTGCAGGACAATCGCGGAGGCGATTGGCCAACACGATAGCTATCTACCCTGGGCGCGCCATCGCTGGACGGTGCGCAGGACCATGTCTTCTTCGCCGCCCGAGGTGTTCCACAGGTCGGTGAACGAGGGGTCGGCCGAAGCGGGGCGCTTGACCTCTTCCAGTTCGTCGAAGCTGACGCGGATCGGGATCGAAACGCCTTCGCCGCAGATGATGCATTCGCGGTTGCGCAGCGCCGGGATCGCATCGAGGAAGCCGCGCGCGCCTTCGGGCATCGCCGCCTTGACGAAGGCCTGGTCGCGATCGTTGTTGAGGCGCATCGAGATGATCGTGCCGCATTGCGACAGCACGCCTTCGGCCAGATCCGACGGGCGCTGGGTAATCAGGCCCAGCGAAATGCCGTACTTGCGGCCTTCCTTGGCGATGCGGCTGAGGATCCGGCCGACCGAAGAGCCATCGGCGTTCTTCTCGTTCGGGACATAGCGGTGCGCTTCTTCGCAGACCAGCAGCACCGGGCGGGTCTTTTCATCGCGCGCCCAGATCGCGAAGTCGAAGACCAGGCGGCTGAGCACCGCGACCACGGTGCTGGTGATATCCGACGGCACACCCGACACGTCGATGATCGAGATCGGCTTGCCGCGGCTGGGCATGCGGAAGATCTTGGCGATGAATTCGGCCATGGTATCGCCGACCAGCATGCCGCTGAACATGAACTGATAGCGCGGATCGCCTTTCAATTCGTCGATTTTGGTCTTGATCCGCATGAACGGCGCAGAGGAGGTTGCCTTGTCGAGCTTGCCCATCTCGTTCTGCAGGATCGTGGTCAGGTCCGACAGCAGATAGGGCACCGGACTGTCGACGGTCAGCTTGCCCATCGTTTCTGCCAGCCGGTTCTTCATCCGCGCGGCGAGCAGGCACTTGGCCAGAATGTCGGCGTCTTCCTGGCGCTGGTTGCCGGTCGAGGTCAGGAACACTTCGCAGTGTTCTTCGAAGTTCATCAGCCAGTACGGCATGTTGAGATTCGACACGTCAAAGATCATGCCGGTCTGCTTGAAGGCCGCGCCATATTCGCCGTGCGGGTCGATCATCACGATATGCCCTTCGGGGGCAAATTCGCAGATGCGGTGGAGGATCAGCGAGGCGCTGGTCGATTTGCCGGTGCCGGTCGAGCCGAGCAGGGCAAAGTGCTTGCCCAGCAGGGCATCGATGTAGAGGCCGGCGCGGATGTCGCGGGTCGGGAAGACGGTGCCGATCTGGACGTTGGGCCGCCCGTCCGAGGCATAGATCTGCTTGAGGTCGTTGCTGGTGGCGGGATAGATCAGCGCGCCGGGGATCGGGTAGCGGGTGACGCCGCGGCGGAACGAATGGATCCGGCCGGTCAGGCGTTCCTCGTCGCCTTCGCCCAGGAAGTCGATCGCGGCCATGATCCCGCCAGGGGTCTTGGCATCCTGACGTTGGGTCCGCACCGAGGCAAGCAGCCAGCCGCGCCCGACCCGGATCTTGATCTGGCTTCCGACCTGGCCAGCCAATGCCACCGAAGGGTCAGGATCGCCCGAGCATTCCTGCAGCCGGGTCAGGTCAAGCGCGATGTGCGATCCGGCCCCGGCAATTTCCAGCACGATCCCGATCGGATCGCGGGCATTGTCGACGCCCGATCCAGCCACCTGCGCTGCAACCTGCGCCGCATCGGCGGGTACCTCGTTCGCAGATGCCGGACGCGCATTTGCTCCGCCCTGATAACCCATGTCATTCATGAAAGGCGTATCCCCTGCGACCGTTAAACCTTTGTCGCGGCAGATTTAGCTGCGCAGGGTTAAAAAGCGCTAAACCGGAAGGCCTTGCCGATCAGATCAGGGCGAAGAGACGCCCAGCCAGAAAACCCATGGCGATCGATATTCCAACGGCAACAAGGCCATAAAGGAAGCCGTCGTTGCGCGCGAAAAGCTCGACGAAGCGCTCGAACCCCTGCTTCCTGACTTCGACCCGGCTGATCGCCGATGCCACCACGCGGCCGCGGGTTATTGCGAAGGTTTCGGCGGTGTAGGTCCCCGTCTGCACGTTCGACGGCAGCGTGATCCGCGCCTGATAGAGAACCTGCGCGTTGACCTTCACCCCGCTCGAGTCCTCCTTGTAAAGGTTGTCCCGGTGCATCAGATCGACCAGCCCGGCAGAAAATCGCGCTTGTTCCTTTGGATTGTACGATCCGATCGGCGAAAGCTGCAGCCAGGGCAGGCCAAGTTCGTAAATCGCCGCGGTCTTGTCATCTACGATCCGCGCGATCGGCTTCGACGAAGCCACCGCGAAAAAGGTCGGGGCAGAGCGGAATTCTGTGCTGGAGGCATTGACCCAGATCCCGGCAATGCGCTGCTTTTCGCGCAGGACGATCGAGCGGGTAGGCCCCTTCAACACAACGACAATATCGTAATCCTGCCCGGCGCGCGTGCCTTCCGGGGTCAGGATCGCGCCGAACAGCAGCAAGTCGGCGCCGCGGAAACCCTGACGGACCTGGATCTCGTGCTGGGAAATCTCAGGGACCAGGATCGGATCGCGCGCCGCCGTCAGCACAAGCAGCGCCAGCAGGGCAAACATGCGCCTCATAGTGGCGCGACCGTGTAGATCTCGTCAGGTTGCCAGCCCAGACCAAGCGCCATTCTCAAGGCGATGATCAGAACCAGCGCGGCCAGAACGAAGCGCAGCCGCTCAGCCGGAATCTTCTGCGCCAGTTGTGCCCCGATCTGGGCACCTGAAACCGATCCGATCAACAACAGCACCGCCAGCACGACATCGACTGCGCGGGTGGTCATGGCGTGCATCATCGTCGTCGCCATGGTTACGAACAGGATCTGGAACAACGAGGTGCCGACGACGACGCCCGCGCTCATTCCCAGAATGTACAGCATCGCCGGGACCAGTACGAAGCCACCGCCGATCCCCATCAGCATGGTAAGGATGCCGGTGAAGATGCCAAGCAGCAGCGGTGCCAGCGGCGAGATGTACAGGCCCGAGCGATAGAACCGCCAGCGCAGCGGCAAGCTGGCGACCATCGGATGGTGACGCCGCTTGCGCGCGGGCAGCGCGATGCCCTTGCGCTGGGCCTGCACTGCTTGCCAGCTCTCTCGCGCCATGACCCCGCCGATCCCGCCCAGCAGCAGGACATAGAGCACGTTGATCACCACATCGATCTGGCCGATTTCCTGCAAAATGCGGAAGATGCCCGCCCCCAGCACTGTGCCGACCAGCCCGCCGGCGACCATTACCGCGCCCATCTGGTAATCAACGCCGCCGCGCTTCGAATGGGCCAGAACACCCGAAACGCTGGCACCGGTCACCTGGCTTGCGGCAGAGGCAGCAGCCACGGTCGGCGGAATGCCATAGAAGATCATCAGCGGGGTTGTCAGGAAACCGCCGCCGACGCCGAACATGCCCGAGAGTATGCCCGTCAGCGCCCCGAGCGCGACGATGACCAGGCCATTCACCGAAAGGTTGGCAATCGGAAGGTAGACGTTCATGCCGTTGTCTTCCGCCTACCCCACCCGCGCGACGGAAAAAAGGCGCAGCGTGCTAAAATCCGGCGGATAGCGTTATTGCCGGTCCCGAGGTCGGCGCGGCATTGCCCGCCACGCGGAACCGCCAGTCGGCGGCGATACGTCCGCCCACCGGTCCCAGAGGCACGTCGAGCGTAGCCGTGGGCCCGAAATCGAGCCGCTTCGCCCCCTTCTGCGCCCCGCCCCAGGTCCCTGCTCCGGCGCGCAGTTGCCACCGTCCGGCGCTGATCAGGCGCCGCTCCAGACGCCCCTGACCGTCGATAAAGGCCGTCGCGCCGCGGCCACCGACATAGCCGGCCTGAACATAGGCCTCACCGCGCAGGCCAAAGGGAAGATCGGCTGGCGCAAGCTCGCTGACCAAGGCCGCCGCGGGCCTGACGATCGTCCCGGTCATGGTCCGGGTAGCCCGGACCTCGGCCATGGCCGCAACCGGAACGCGCGCAAGTGGCCGGGCCGAAAATCCTGCAGCGATCTCCTCGCCGCGGGGTGCGTGCAGGGCCGTGCTTGCGCGCAGATAGAGCGAAGGCCGCTGCGGGCTGGACGGTGCCAGGCGATAACGGATGACCGCGCCGGCCTGGCTTGCGCCATAGGCCCCGACCGGCAGATTGGCGCCCGGCAGTCCGGATCCGGGCAGGTTGAACCCGTTGCCGCCCCGGCGCAGCAGCAGCCACGCATCGGCGGACCAGCGTCGATCGACCCTGCCCCGCACCGGAGGCGGCGGCGGCTCGGCCGGTGCGCCCAAAGCGGGCATGGGCAATTGCGACAAGGCCGCAAGGTAGAGCAGCTGATGCCCCGCGGCGATCCGGGCGCTCGATGAGCTGGGTCGCGACGCTGAGACCGACGGCGGCGCAACCGCCTGTGGTTCAGGAGCGCCGGCCCGTGGCGGCGCCGGCTCCCATACAGGTGCAGCAACCGGCGCGAACGTGCGAAGATGACTACCCGCTTCGACCTGGGATGCCACGGTAGGCGCAGCGACAGGAGCCGGTTTGGGGAAGTGGGCAAAGCCAATCGGTGCTGCCGTTGCCGACGATCCTGCCTGGACCTGGCGGGGAGCCTGCGCCTTGTCGGCTGGTTTGCCAGCGTGCGTGGCCGGCGGCGTTTCACCGCCGGTCTGCGCCCACACGACACTGCGCATGCCGACCCATGCGCCCATGATCAGCACAAGAGCAACAACGGGCTGCCCGCGCCGCGCGGTGGGGCCGCGCATTGTCATGCCTTGACTCGCTTGCGTACTGGCTGGGGGGCCAGCGGCTGCAATCCGGCAGCAGGATGGGCATGGTGCGCCGTCTTGTCCCAGATCACGCTCTGCCCGGCCAGCGAGCGCAGATAGGCTGCCAGCGCGCGCCGCCCGGCCATAATGGCAATGACATTGCCAACCGGGATGCGCAGGACTGCCCGGATACTTTCAGACAATCCGTATTCGCGCGCGGTGAACACCGCGCGCACTGTTGCGCGCCAGAGGAACCCGATGAGACTGAGCGTCAGCATGGCATGCACCGCGCCGCTCAGGGGCTGCCCTTCGACCACGCCGAATTGCTGCGCCAGGATCAGTGCCACGTCGATCACCAACAACAGGTAGGCGGCAAACAGGACCAGGGCGGTCAACGGACCGCGGCGATCGCGCAGCGCCATCCACAGTTCGATCGGCCGCCCGTTCCAGCCCATCCGGTCCCACGCCTGGAAGGCAATGCCGTGCACCCAGCGCGTCTTCTGGCGGACCGCCGCCCCCAGCGCGCTGGGGAAGTAGCTGGACGTCGCGACAAGCGTGCCGGCGGCGTCGCGCAGACGCAGGAACGTGCTGCCGCGTCCATCGCGCGAAAGCAGCAGGCCAAGCTCGTAATCCTCGGTCAGGCAATCGGTGGCAAAGGGTCCGAAGGCGCCGCTCTGGGCGCGCTGTTCGGCCAGACGGGCCAGTGCGGCGCGCGCAAAGCCGCAGCCAACCCCGGCGGCGGGGATCGCCGCGCCCATGGCCGATCTTACCACCAGCGCCTTGGCATGGGCCTCGGTAAATTCATCGGCATAGTGGCCGGCTATCCACTGAGACGATGGCTGCAAGGCGGGACGGACCGGGAGTTGCACGAAATCGTGACTGCCAAGCGCAGCGTCGATTGCCTGCAAAGCGGCGGGATGGACCATGTCCTCGGCATCGTGAAGGATGACTCCGCGGAACATCTGGCCGCTGCGCGCTTCATCTTGGCACAGCGCGGCATAGAGGCGATTGAGGCAGTCGGCCTTGGTGGTCGGCCCATAGGCCCCGTGGACGACCAGACGAACCCGCTGATCGCCGCCGCAACCGTCCATCGCTGCTGCCAGAGTTGCGGCATCATTGCCATAGCAGCCGATGTAAAAGCGCACCTCGCGCTGCGACCAGGTCGCGGTCATATGCGCGATTGTCGTGGCAATAACGGCAGCTTCCTGGAACGCCGGGATCAGAATCGCCGCGGGTCCCGCCAGTTCGGCACGGCCAAAGCCGGCCGGCAAGCGACCCGTCCGCGCCCGTCCGGTCAGACGCAGCCACACCCAGGTCATGTCGATCGCGAACTCGTCGATCAGGCCGATGACGAACCAGAAGGCCGCAAAGACCAGCAGCTCCCGCTCGACAAGCACCAGCACATGCAAGATCGGATCAAGTCCGAATCCCGAAAACATGAGTCCTGCAAGCCCCTTGTGAACCAAACGAAAACGAAGACTATGTGCGATTGGGCAGCGGTGCAATCCGCACACGGGGTCAATTTCCTGCCCTGTTAGAAGTATACAGGCTTGTGCCGGCCGCGATTTTGTCTGATCGCCTTTCCCAATGCCGCAGCGCCGTCATCCGATCACGAAGCTTGCTGCCATCGTCATGCGATTGTTGCGCGGCGAATCAGGAGCTGGTCTGATCCTGATGGCCGTCGCCGCAGCGGCGATGATTTGCGCAAATTCGTCCCTGGCGGATGCTTACCATAGCCTGTTCCACGGCCACCTGGGCTGGAGCCCGGTGGCCAAGCTCGATAGCTTGCACCTGTGGATCAACGATGCCGTCATGGCAGTCTTCTTCTTTGTCGTCGGGCTTGAGATCAAACGCGAAGTTCTGGACGGCGAACTGGCGCATCCGGCGCAGCGCCGGCTTCCCGTTCTCGCAGCGATCGCGGGGATGGCGGTGCCGGCCATTGTCTTCCTGTTCGTCACAAACGGTCAGGACGGGATCGGATCCGGCTGGGCCATCCCCGCTGCGACCGACATAGCCTTTGCGCTTGGTGTGCTGAGCCTGCTGGGCACACGGGTACCGCCATCGCTGCGACTATTCCTGCTGACGGTTGCCATTGTCGATGATCTGGGCGCCGTGGCCATCATCGCCCTGGTCTATACGGCGGATATCGCATGGCTTTGGCTTGGCCTGGCCGCCGCCGCGCTTGGTGGGCTTGCCGCACTCAACCGCCTGGGCGTGATGCGCGGCTGGCCCTATGTGCTGGGCGCCGTGGCGCTGTGGTTTGCCGTCCTGCATTCGGGGGTTCATGCCACGGTTGCCGGCGTACTGTCCGCACTCTGCGTGCCGCTGTCACCGGGCAAGAGCGGGGACAGCCTGCTGCTGCGGATGGAGCACGCGCTGGCCCCGCTCAGCGCCTATCTGATCGTGCCGCTGTTCGGCTTTGCCAATGCCGGGGTGCACTTGCCTGCGGGGGATGGGCCGGGCTTCTTCGCCGCGCTGCCGCTTGGCGTCGCGCTCGGACTGTTCATGGGCAAGCAGGTGGGCATTCTTGGCGCAGTGGTTCTGGCCGAGCGTACGGGCTTTGCGGCGCGTCCAGCAGGGGCCAGCCTGATCCAGGTGTGGGGCGTGGCACTGCTGTGCGGGATCGGCTTTACGATGAGCCTGTTTATCGCCCAGCTGGCCTTTCCGGCCAACCCGCAACTGGTGGAGGATGCCAAGCTTGGCGTCATCCTTGGCTCGACCGTTGCCGCGCTGTGCGGCTATGCCGTGTTGCGCCTTGCCGCCCGCGCGGCGAACTAGGTTCTTACCAGCTGCCGGTGTTGGGCATCGAGGCCCAGGGTTCCTGTGGCGGCAAGTGCCCGTCCTGCAACAGCTCGACCGAAATGCCGTCCGGCGATTTGACGAAAGCCATGTGTCCGTCGCGCGGCGGACGGTGGATCGTATGGCCTGCGGCCATCAGCGCGGCGCAGGTCGCGTAGATATCGTCGACCCGGTAGGCGAGATGCCCGAAATTGCGCCCGCCCCCATAGGATTCGACGCTGCCGTTCTCTCCGGGCCAGTTGTACGTCAACTCGACCTCGGCCACGCCTTCCTGGCCTTCGGCGGCCAGGAAGATCAGCGTGAAGCGGCCTTGCTCGCTGGAAAAGCGGCGCACTTCCCTGACCCCGAACAGGTCGAAGAAGGCGATGGTGGCGTCCGGGTCGGTGACGCGGATCATGGTGTGGAGGTAGCGGGTCATAGGCCCTTCGCTACCACGCGCAATCGGCACGGGAAAGGCCCGCCCCCCGCAAAGGGGACGGGCCTTGCCTGAATTGCAACGCTTCGATCAGAACGAGAGCTTGACCGAGCCGACAACCGTGTCGTTTGAGAAGCCATCGATCGATGCCCCGTCGACGCCAACGTACTGTGCGCCAACCGACAGGTGATCGGTGATGTTGTACGTGGCGCCAACCGAATAGTCGAAGCCGCCATCGGTGCTGGTCAGTGTCAGGCGGTTCGGCGAAAGCGCACCGCTGGTATAGCCGAGGTGGGCACTGAGATCGACCGGGACGCCGGGGATGCTGGTGCCCAGTTCACCGAAGACATAGAAGTTGTCGTCGCCGCCCAGTGCGTCCTGCTTCCAGGCGTAGTTGACACCGACCTTCGCGGTTACCGGGCCAAGGCCGGTCGAAAGCGAAGCATAGGGCTCGAAATAGTTGCCCTTGATGAGCGGGTTGGTACCGTTCGGATAGGTATACCAGGTAACGCCGACGTCGGCCGTCAGGCCGCTGGCGACATCGCCCGACCAGCCGGCATAGACGTCGAGTTCGGCCGAACCGTAGACGTCGAGGGCGTCCTGCTCAAGGCTGGAGCCCCACACACCGGCGTAGATGCCGCTGGAATGGGCGACGTTGATCTGACCCTGTACGGCAAAGTCGCCGCCCGAATAGGACAGGCCGCGCCAGCGGTAATCGGTAACGCCCGTGGCGTAGCCGCTGATGGTGATGTCCTTCGGCGGATCGGTTTCATCGTCGGCGAAGGCCGGACTGGCAATCAGGCCGCCGGCGAGAACTGTGGCAGCCAGAAGGCCGCGGATGGACGTGAGCATGACAATCTTCCCTTGTTGTAATCAGGTCTTCGGATTGGATCGCTTCGTCCCGCCTGCGCTCTTTCGCTGCGTCTCGTGACGGAAGCAATCTGATCGAGCGGGCCGAGGCTGCAGTCATTTGCTGCACTGCACAAGTTGAAAATTGGTATATCGTTGCGCTAAGCGCACGCACTGTGTCATTCCTGCAACGGTTCCAGATGCAAGGATTTCACGCCACGCCGGGACAAGTCATTGTTTGGCAAGGCGGGGGTGGCTATAGCGCCGCGACCCGCCAGATCCCTTAGATGAACCTGTTCCGCCGCCTTTTCAGCGCCGCCGATCGCGCCCCCCTTGCCGCCGTTCCGCCGGGACAGCGCGTCTATGCAGTGGGCGACGTTCACGGATGCCGCGCGTTGTTCGGCGCGCTGGTTGCCGCGATCGAAACCGACGATGCAGCCCGCGCGCCGGCGGATACGGTCATCATATTGCTGGGCGACCTGATCGACCGCGGCCCCGACAGCGCCGGAGTCGTCGCCGCATCGCGCGCTCTGCAGGCCCGCCGCGCGGTCCGCATCCTCAAGGGCAATCACGAGGAAATGCTGCTCGAAAGCCTGACCAGCCGCGATGTCCTGCGCGAATTCCTGCGCTATGGCGGACGCGAGACGGTGCTGTCCTATGGCATCGACCCTGCAGCCTATCACGCGGCCGCCCTCGATGACGTGCAGGCGCTGATCGACACGCACATTCCCCGGGAAGACCTGGACTTCATCGCCGCCTTTGAAGACAGCCTGACCATCGGCGATTACCACTTCGTCCATGCCGGGGTCCGCCCCGGGGTGCCGCTCGACCAGCAAAGCGTCAGCGACCAGCACTGGATTCGCGGCACTTTCCTGGCCCAGGATGACGGTTTCGGTGCGGTGGTAGTGCATGGCCACACGATATTCGCTAAGCCTGAAATCAAGGCAGGCCGGATCGGTATCGACACCGGTGCCTATACCACCGGTTGCCTGACCGCGCTGGGGCTGCAAGGCACCGAGCGCTGGCTGATCGAGGCAAGAGACAACGACGGCGCGATCACCACCGCGCAAAGGAGCATTTGATGAAGATCGCGATGGTCGGTTCGGGCTATGTCGGCCTGGTTTCGGGCGCCTGCTTTGCCGATTTCGGCCACGACGTGGTCTGCATCGACAAGGATCCGGCCAAGATCGACAGCCTGCACAAGGGCGTGATGCCGATCTACGAACCCGGCCTGGCCGAATTGGTGGCGGGCAACGTCAAGGCCGGGCGGCTGACCTTCACCACTGACCTTGCCGAAGGAATCGCGGACGCATCGGCGATTTTCATTGCGGTCGGCACCCCTAGCCGCCGCGGCGATGGCCACGCCGACCTGTCCTATGTCTATGCCGTGGCCGAGGAGATCGGCGCAAATCTCAAGCAACCCGCAGTGATCGTCACCAAGTCGACTGTGCCGGTGGGCACCGGCGACGAGGTCGAGCGGATCCTGAGCGAAGCCAATCCGGGCGTGCAGTTCGCGGTTGCCTCCAACCCCGAGTTCCTGCGCGAAGGCGCGGCGATCGGCGATTTCAAGCATCCCGACCGGATTGTCGTCGGCACCGAGGATGACTGGGCGCGGAGCGTGATGAACGAGGTCTATCGCCCGCTGTTCCTCAACAAGTCGCCGATCCTGTTCACCAGCCGGCGCTCGTCGGAGCTGATCAAGTACGCTGCCAACGCCTTCCTTGCGGTCAAGATCACCTTCATCAACGAGATGGCCGACCTGTGCGAAAAGGTTGGCGCCGACGTCCAGGACATCAGCCGCGGGATCGGCATGGACGGGCGGATTGGGCCGAAGTTCCTCCACGCTGGGCCGGGCTATGGCGGATCGTGCTTCCCCAAGGATACCCTGGCACTGCTCAAGACCGCCGAGGATTACGAGGCCCCGACCCGCATCGTCGAGGCGGTGGTGGCGGTCAACGACAGCCGCAAGCGCGCGATGGGGCGCAAGGTGATCGAGGCGCTGGGCGGGATGGATGCGGCGCGCGGCAAGAAGGTTGCGCTGCTTGGCCTGACCTTCAAACCCAACACCGACGACATGCGCGACGCCCCCAGTATCGCCATCGCCCTGGCGCTGTCCGACGCCGGGGTCGAAGTGGCGGGCTACGATCCCGAGGGGATGGAACTGGCCGCACCGCTGATGCCCGACGTGGCGATGCAGAAGACCGCCTACGACGCGATCGCGGGCGCCGACGCGACGGTGATCGTCACCGAATGGGACGCCTTCCGCGCGCTCGATCTCGACCGGGTCAAGCGCATCGCCGCGGCCCCGGTGCTGGTCGACCTGCGCAACGTCTATGACCCCGCCGAAGTGCGCGCCAAGGGCTTTACCTATGTGAGTGTCGGGCGGCCCTAAACCGGATCAGCGCACCCTAATCCGGCTGGTCAGGTGGAAGCGAAAGCAGCGATCGCAGCGATAGGGCCGCAGCGGCGTGTCTGCACCGGCAGCGGCAAGCAAGGCGTGCTGCCGGCTGGCGTAGCGGACCTTTTTTGCGCAGATGCTCAGCCGGGTGCGCATGGGACTGGTCGGGCCTTCAAAAATTTACGCCAGGGGGCCTGTAAGCCGGGTTCTGTAGCGCGGACGGTATCCCAGGAGAGACCGTATCCGCACTGGCAGCCATTCCTCTAGGCGGCGCATTGCTGCGACGCTCAAGCAATCAACCCGGGCGGTCGGGTCCGAAACAGACCTGCTGTTGCCAGCGCGCCGCCCCTATTCGATCTTGCTCCGGGTGGGGTTTGCCGTGCGGCCCCTGTTACCAGGCGCCCGGTGCGCTCTTACCGCACCCTTTCACCCTTACCTCTTGCGAGGCGGTCTGCTCTCTGTGGCACTTTCCCTGGGGTCACCCCCGGCGGGCATTACCCGCCACCCTTGTTTCGTGGAGCCCGGACTTTCCTCGGCATCTTGCGATGACGCGGCTGCCCGGCCCCCTGGCGTGAACAATCTATAGATGGTCGAAGTCCTGTATGCAAACCAGCGACCGATGAAATGAAAATGCCAGCGCTATCTCGTTCGCGACTTGTGCCTAAAGATCTCGTCGCAAGGTGCAGTTTGTGTCGCGTGGCGGACATCGACGCCAATCGTTTTCCGCAATCAGGACGATCGTCATCGCGAAGCATAACAGGGCTAACCAGAAGGACCAAAAGCTGGTGTGGAAGCCTGCAGAACGCTGCAATGTCCCAGGTTCGTTGCGGACCCGTATCCGGTTACCGATGAAAAATGTAGTCGTCCACAGGATGGCCAACACAGGAACGATATAGTCGCCTTCTCCAAATATCAGCATTAAAATCAATGCGATGAGAACTGGCGCGACTATCCAGATTTTCGCCAGCCATAAGCCCTTCAATGTCACCAACGAAGAACCGACCATCATCTCGTCTTTCCGCTATCCCTGTCCAGCAGCAGCGCAAACAGCATCGCCGAGCACTCCCCGTCGACCACGCCGTCGATCATGTGCGGACGCCAGCGGCGCTGGAAGGCGCGCATCGCGGCGGGCGGGTCCGCGATGTCGTAGCCGAAGCGTTCGAGCGCGAGGAAGAAGGCGCCATCGTTCTCGTAGGGGCTGGGCATCTGCACCTTCGGGCGCGGCAGCGCGAGGCGGTGAGCGGCGAGGAGATCCCAGTCGAACAGTTCGCCCGGATCCTCCTTGCGCGCCGGGGCGATGTCGGAATGGGCGACCACGTTGGCGCGCGGGATGTCGTGGCGTTTGACGATCTCGGCCAGCAGCGGCAGCAGCGCTTCCATCTGGGCGTCGGTAAAGGGGCGATAGCCGAACTCGTGACCGGGATTGACCAGCTCGATCCCGACCGAGGCCGAATTGATGTCGGTCACCCCGCGCCAGAACGAGCGACCGGCGTGCCAGGCGCGCTTGTCTTCAGCGACCAGGGCGTGGACGGTGCCGTCCTCTTCGATGCAGTAATGCGCCGAAACGCGCACTTCGGCATCGGGATCACACAGCCGCTCGATCGCCTCGGCCCCGGTGCGCATGCCGGTGTAGTGCAGCACCGCCATCGACACCGGCAGCAAACGCTCGCCCCAATTGGGCGACGGCGTGTGGCGATGGACCAGCTCGCTCATGCGTCCGGCAGCACCGCGCCCATCACCAGGGCTTCGTCGCTGAGCGCGAATTGCAGACCGCCGCCGTGGCTCTTGGCGAGCTGCTGGATCATGTAGGCCGGTGCAGTGCGGCTGGACAGCTGCCCCGCCGGCAGCGACCCGTCGAGTGCCTGGCCGACCACCGGATCGAAAGCGATCTTCGGCCCGGCGGCGCGGACCACGATCTCACTCGCCCCGCCGCGCTGTTCGGCACCGATATCCAGCGTGCCGCCGCGGACCAGCGCCTCGATCCCGATGTGCGCCAGGTTGAGCAGGATCTTGACCGCCGCCTTGGGCAGGCTGGGCGCGCCGAGTGACCAGTTGATCGTCGTGCGCCCGCCGCTGGCGACCAGCGCATCGATCAGCGCGCGCGGCTCATCGACCGCGACCATGTCGCCGAACCCGCCCGCAGCCCCGAAGGCCAGGCGGAAGAACTTCAATTTGTCGGCACTGGTGCGGGCGCTCTGCTCGAGCAGTTCCATGCAGCGCTTGCGCATCTCCGGGTCTTTTTCCTCGGCCAGCAGCTCAAGCCCGTTGGTCATCGCGCCGACGGGCGAGAGCAGATCGTGGCACAGGCGCGAACAGAGCAGGCTGGCAAGGTCAACAGCAGCGTCGGGCATCGACTATCCTTCTGGTTTGGCCTGTCCTTAGCCTTCCACGAGTCGCAGGGGAAGCGCCTGAAAGCCCGCGGCGGTATCGCGCCAGACCAGCACCGCCTCATTCGCGACGATTGCCCACAGCCGCCCGTCGCCTGCCGCCTGGGCGCGGTCGCTGGGCGAAGGGTCGGCGCGGCCATTGGGATGCGAGTGGTAATAGCCGAGCAGCTGCGCTCCGCCGCTGCGTTCGGCCTTGTGCGCTGTGATCAGCGCGGCCGGGTCGATCTCGAAATGGCGCGCCGGATCGGGATGGACGTTGGCAGCCGGAACCGCCCGCTCGATCCGCACGCCCTGCCCCAGCAGCAACCCGCAACATTCGAAGGGGTGCGCTCGTGCCGCTTCTTCCAGCAGTGTGGCATGTACGCCACTTGTCAGTTCGATCCCCATGCCCACATCCCTAACCATGAACGGGGGGGAACGCATCATCGAAGGCGCGATCGGCGCAGCGGGGGTTCGGCTCGACAAGGCGCTGGCCGAAGCGAGCGGCCTATCGCGAGAGCGGATCAAGGCGCTGATGGGCGAAGGCCGGGTCATGCTGGGCGGCAAGGAAGTGCACCAGGCCAGCCTCAAGCCCGACCTGGGCACCGCCTTCACCATCCGCGTGCCCGAAGCCGCTCCTGCCGTTGCCCAGGCGCAGGATATTCCTCTGACCGTGGCGTTCGAGGACGAATATCTGATCGTGATCGACAAGCCTGCCGGGCTGGTGGTTCATCCCGCCGCAGGCAATCTTGACGGCACGCTGGTCAACGCGCTGCTGCACCACTGCAAGGGCGAGCTTTCCGGCATCGGCGGGGTGATCCGGCCCGGCATCGTCCACCGCATCGACAAGGAAACTTCTGGCTTGCTGGTCGTAGCCAAGACCGACAAGGCCCACGAAGGGCTGGCCCAGCAATTTGCCGACCATTCGATCGAGCGAGCCTATCTGGCCGTGGTGGCAGGCGTGCCCAAGCCGCCGGCGGGCACGGTCAGCGGGCACATCGGCCGCTCCGACCATGACCGCAAGAAAATGGCGGTGCTTCACGAACTCAACCAGCGCGGCAAGCACGCCGTAACGCATTATCGCCTGCTGAAGGCTTTCACCGGCGCATCGCTGGTCGAATGCCGGCTGGAAACCGGGCGAACCCATCAGGTCCGCGTTCACATGGCCTCAATCGGTCATGCGCTATTGGGCGATCCGGTTTATGGACGCAGCCCGACCCGCCTTCGCCCGATTCTTCAGGCGATTCGCTTTACCCGACAGGCGCTGCACGCGGCCGTTCTCGGCTTCGTTCACCCTGTCACCGGGGACGAGCTGCGCTTCGAAAGCACGCTCCCTGCCGATATGGAGGAACTGTTGGTCGAATTGGGGCGTTCAAGCTGATCTATTGGTGTAGAAGTGTACTCTATGTGGTCTCCGCCACCGGATGCCTCTAAAGGGTCCGGTAAGGGCAGGCCGACGATGAAAGGACGAATGAAGACGATGTCCGAACGTGACAGCAATCTGCCGGCCAAGGGCAGCGCATCGATGCCCAGCCTCAGCGGTGAGCAGGGCCTCAACCGCTATCTGGCTGAAATCAAGAAATTTCCGCTACTTACGCCCGAGCAGGAATACATGCTCGCCAAGCGTTATGCCGAACATCAGGATCCCGAAGCGGCCAAGCAGCTGGTCACCAGCCACCTGCGACTCGTGGCGAAGATCGCCATGGGCTATCGCGGGTATGGCTTGCCGGTCAGCGAACTGATCGCCGAGGGCAACATCGGCCTGATGCAGGGCGTCAAGAAGTTCGAGCCCGACCGCGGCTTCCGCCTCGCCACCTATGCGATGTGGTGGATCAAGGCGAGCATCCAGGAATTCATCCTGCGCAGCTGGTCGCTGGTCAAGATGGGCACCACCGCGGCGCAGAAGAAGCTGTTCTTCAATCTGCGGCGGATGAAGAAGAACCTCGACGCCTACGAGGATTCGGATCTGCATCCTGATCAGGTTCGCAAGATTGCCACCGACCTTGGCGTGTCCGAGCAGGAAGTGGTCAACATGAACCGCCGGATGATGATGGGCGGCGATGCATCGCTCAACATCTCGTTCAACGAGGACGGCGAAGGCCAGTGGCAGGACCTGCTTGAAGACAACGGCCCGCTGCAGGACAAGATCGTCGAGGACGCGCAGGAAGCCAGCACGCGCCACGCCCTGCTGGTCGAGGCGATGGACACGCTGAACGACCGCGAGAAGCACATCCTCACCCAGCGCCGGCTGATCGACGATCCGCAGACGCTGGAAGAGCTGAGCCAGGAATACAACGTCAGCCGCGAACGCGTCCGCCAGATCGAGGTGCGCGCCTTCGAGAAGTTGCAAAAGGCGATGCTGCGCATCGCCACCGACAAGCGCCTGCTGGCGGCGTAAGGGCGCTGTTTGGCGACTAGAATCGGCGCGCCAGGCCCAGGCTGATCGCCCGGCCTGGCGTCGCCGCAGTCAGTCCAAGGTCGATCTCCGCATCGAGTTGCCAATCACGCGCTGGCTGCCAGGCCAGCGAAAATGCCGCCTGCGCGGTGGTGAAATGCCCGGCCGGATCCAGATTGCGCCAACCGGCCAGCTCGATCTCGGCCGACAGCGATCGGCCCAGCGACCGGCCCAGCCCGACAACTCCGCCCCAGGCCAGATGACGACCGCTACCGCTGGCATTCGCCGCGGCGGCTATTTCCGGCGTGAGGCCAAGTTCGAAATCGTTGGAGAGCGGCAAGGTAGCGGGCAACTTGGCCCCGACCGACCAAGTCCCTGCGCCGATCCCCGAACGGCCCGTCGGCAATGTCAGAAAGACCTGCGCTGCTACTGATCCATTGGCCCCGCTCAGGCCGCGTTGCATTGCCACGATGACATCGCCAAGGCCGCTTTCCCTGGAATTCGAACCAGTTGCCCTGTTCCTGACGCGGCTGGCACTAAAGCCGTCGTGCCCGATTTGCACTTCCGTCCGCTCGCCAACCCCGATCCGCACCAGGACTTCTCCGGCGTTCCATTCGTCGCTTACTGCAGCGGCGTCGCTCGAATGGTCCCAGCCGGCAATTCCCAGTTCGATCATCACATCGCCCGGGGCAAGCGTGCATGAGGACGTCCCCAATCCGGGCCGGTCGGCGCAGAATTCACGATCGTCGGCCTCGGCGATGCCCGGCAGGCCAAGCGCCAGAAACAGGCCGCCGATCAATCGGACAGTCAGCGAAAGGGTGCGCAGATGCGGCAGGGCTTTCTTCATCGTCATTCGCCTATATGACGATGAAGTCTGTGTTGTCAGGGGGATCGATGGCCGCGAATTCGAAATTGTGGGCGCGTGCTGCCGGCTTGGCGCAGCAGACCCTGCCCAGCCGCAATCGCTATGTCGATTTCCTGCGCGCGCTATCGATCCTGGCGGTGGTTGTGGGACATTGGCTGGTCGCCGCGCCCTATATCAAGGACGGCGCGGTGGTTGGCGGGCATCTGCTAGGCATCCTGCCGTGGAGCCAGTGGCTGACCTGGCTGTTCCAGGTCATGCCGCTGTTTTTCCTGGTCGGCGGCTATTCCAACGGGGTGTCGTGGGCGGCCAACCGGCGCGACGGGGGAACTTATATCGGGTGGTACGCGGGCCGGCTTCGGCGGCTGGTCTGGCCGCTGATGCCGCTGTTCGTGATCTGGACACTGTTCGCGCTGTTCGGCACCGCGCTGGGGGTAGAGCGCGCGATCGTCAAGCTGGCGGCGCAGCTGGCCTTGGTGCCGGTATGGTTCCTGGCGGTCTATCTGGGGGTTGCCGCCGTGGTGCCGTGGTCGTGGGCGGCGTGGCGGCGCTGGGGACTGGGCTCCATCGCAGCGCTGATCCTGGGCGCGATCGCTGTCGACGTGGCGCGGCTGCACTTTGGCGTGCCGCTGATCGGCTTTGCCAATTTCGGCTTCGTGTGGCTGGCGGTGCACCAGCTGGGTTATGCCTGGCCGGAAGGACGGATCGGGCGCCGCGGCGCGTTGGCGGTGGCGCTGGGCGGATTCGCGTGCCTGCTCGCGTTGGTCCACTTCGGTCCCTATCCCGTCGCGATGATCGGCGTTCCGGGAAGCGATCTCAGCAACTCGATGCCGCCGACCCTGGCATTGCTCGCCCTGGGCCTGACCCAGACCGGAGTTGCCTTGCTGCTCGAGCCTGCTGCGCGGCGCTGGTTGCAGCGCCCGCTGGTGTGGACCGCAGTGGTGCTGGTGAACGGCATGATCATGACGATCTACCTGTGGCACCTGACCGCCTTCGTGCTGGTCATGGTCGCAGCCTGGCTGGCCGGCGGGCTGGGCCTGCACGTCACCCCCGGCAGCGGTGCCTGGTGGCTGGCACGGCCGCTGTGGTTCGCGGTCTATGTACTGGCGCTGCTGCCAATGATCGCACGCTTCAGCCGTTATGAGAACATGGGACGCGGCAGCAATGACCGGGAATTGCCACTGTGGCGCTTGGTCGTGGCGCTGGTGATGATCTGCATCGGCCTGGCCGGAACTGCGGCAATCAGCATCGCCAGTCCCGATGGCGTGACCGGCGTACGCTTGTGGCTGGTCGCCATGCCAGTGGTGGGTGCCGCACTGATCGGATTTGGCCCGGTCCACTCGCTGGCGCGGCGGATCGGCTGACACCTGAAAAAATTCTTCAAGAATGTCGGAAAAGGCAAATTATTCCGGAATGGAGTGCGCTATACTGATCGCAACGACAGCAATAATCGCTGCGCCTTACGATAGGGTCGCTTGTTCAGGGAACGAGAGGAATTCCAATGCGTAAGCTTATCCTGTTGGCCGCGCTTTCCAGCACAGCCTTCGCATCACAAGCGGTCGCGCGCGACGATTCGTGGTATATCGAGGCCGATGGCGGCGTGTCGTTCTTCCGCGACAGCCATTTCTCGCTGCCGCAGATTTCGAACAACTTCGAAGCCGTTGCCGGAACCGAAATCGCCGTTGTCGATACCAAGACCGGTTTCGATTTCGGCGGGATCGTCGGCTATGATTTCGGACCCTTCCGCCTTGAAGCGGAAGCCAGCTATCGCCGCGCATCTGCCCAAGCGCTCACCGTTTGGGCCGGTCAGGGTACCTATCCGGTATCACCCGGAACCGGGCATGTCAGCGCGCTCAGCTTCATGCTCAACGGACTGATCGACGTCGGCAGTGACGACGGCCTGCAAGGCTTTGCCGGTGGCGGCGTCGGCTACAGCCACGCCAAGATCCAGGTTGCTTCCACTCCCGCAACGTTCACGTCCTTCGGCATGGACGGCAGCGACGACGGGTTTGCCTGGCAATTGCTGGCCGGGATCCGTTATCCGCTTAGCGACCATGTCGATATCGGCCTGAAATATCGCTACTTCAACCAGAGCAAGATCGATGTTCCGGCGACCTACACGTTCAGCGGCGAGGGTGTTTTCACCAGCGCCGACAATGTCCGTGGCCGCCTGCAATCGCATTCGGCACTGCTGACTCTGGCTTACAACTTCGGTGCGCCGGTGGCTCCGCCCCCGCCGCCTCCCCCGCCGCCGCCGCCTCCGCCGCCCCCGCCGCCTCCCCCGCCGCCTCCGCCGGTCGTGGAATGCAACAAGGGCCCCTACATCGTGTTCTTCGACTGGGATAAGTCGGACATCACGCCGGAAGCCGCGTCGATCCTCGACAGCGCGATTACCGCCTATGGCAACTGCGCCAACACCCCGATCATGCTGGCCGGTTATGCCGACCGTTCGGGCAGCCCGACCTACAACCAGGGCCTGTCGGAACGTCGCAACACCTCGGTGCGTGGTTACCTGTCCTCGCATGGCGTGCCGGACGGCGCGATCACCAGCCAGGGCTTCGGGGAAAACAACCCCCGCGTGCCGACCGCCGATGGCGTTCGCGAACTCCAGAACCGCCGGGTGGAAATCACCTACGGTCCGGGTTCGGGTATGTAACAAGCGAACATATCGTCTCACCGAGGGAGGGGCCGGAGCGATCCGGCCCCTTTTTCTTTGCGCGCGCGAATCGCGGCGTTAGAATCGCGGTCAATGAAGCGCTTCCTCACGCCCTCGCGGCCCTCGTCGAAACACGGATTCGCCTATCGCCTGGGCTGGTGGATCGGGCGGGCAATCATTGCCTTCCTGGTGATCAGCATCAGCATGACCGTGCTCTACAAATTCGTGCCCGTGCCGGTGACGCTGACCATGGTGCTCGATTCCAACGGTTTCGACAAAAGCTGGCAGCCGCTCAGCCGGATCGACCGCACCATGGTTGATGCGGTGATCGCCGGGGAAGACGCCAAGTTCTGCAGCCACAGCGGCTTCGATCAGGAAGCGATCGAAAAGGCGATCGAGCGCAACGCCCGCTCGTCACGCCTGCGCGGTGGATCGACGATCAGCCAGCAGACCGCCAAGAACGTGTTCCTGTGGCAGGGCACCGGCTGGACCCGCTATCTGCGCAAGGGGCTGGAAGCCTGGTTCACCGTGCTGATCGAGAACATCTGGGGCAAGCGGCGAATCATGGAGGTCTATCTCAATGTCGCCGAAACCGGGATCGGCACCTACGGCGTCGAAGCCGGTGCCAGGAAGTACTTCGGCCATTCCGCCGCGCGGCTGACCCGGGTTGAGGCAGCCCGCATCGCCGCCGCGCTGCCCGCACCCAAGCGCCGCGAAGTCGTGGCCCCCGGCGGCTTCACCCGCCGCCACGGCAATGCCATCGCATCGCGCAGCAATGTCGTGCGTAACGAAGCCATGGACGCCTGCGTCTATCGCTGAGGGCAAAAAGAAGGGGACGCCGAAGCGCCCCCTTCCCCGAATTCTATGGTCATCGAGGTCAGAACTTCACTCGGGCCCCGACGCGGATGCCGTAAAGCGACTGGCGCGCCTGAAGCTGCACGTTGGGCGAAGTAACGCGGGTGTATTGGTACTGTCCGCACGAGTTGGTCGGATTGGTCGTGGCCAGACAGGTGACGGTGACCAGTGCCGCATTGTAAGGGAACGGGAACTGACGGAGCGCGCCCCAATCCTTGTCGATCAAGTTCAGCGCGTTCTCGATGTCGGCAAAGAGCTCGAACTTGGCACCGTTCACGACCGGAAGGGGGATTTCCTGACCGAAATGCAAGTCGATCTTGAAGAAATCAGGTGATGTCTGACTGTTCTTAGGTACGATCTGGCCACGGAACTTTTCGAGACCCAAGGACGTAACCAGCGCGTTGAAGTTGGCTTCGTTCTGCGTGGCAGTGGTGGTTACGCCATTGACCGTATCGGATCCGAACACAACCCTCGGATCGCCCCCCGTCGTCGGAACATAGAGCAGCATGTTGCCAAGGTTTCCGACGGTGCCGAACACTGAACCACGACCTGACGAGCGGTCGAGCATGGTGATGCTATAGGGTCGGCCCGAACGATATTCCCCAAACAGACCAAAGCTCGTCTTGTTGTCTCCGAACAGTCGCGGCGTCAGATTGATGCCGAACTTCCACTGGTCGCGGTATTCATAGATCGAACGCCCGTATTCCGGGATATTCGGATCAGTGAACGCGTTGTTGCCGTAGTTCGAAGACGAGGTCGACGAGGTCAGTGCCGAGCGATCCTTGACGTCGGACCGTGTGTAGCTTCCGTCGATCGACACTGAACGGCCAAACTTCTTCTCAAAACGGAACGTGCCGAAGATACCGCGGCCATCGCTGGTATTTGTGAGCATCAGATCACGGTTCGTCGTGGCGATGCCCCCGAATGCGCCATAGCGCACGCGACCGTCCGGCAAGGTGCCAACCGGAACCGAGCGAAGGTCGGTCCACATGTAGGCATCGATGGTCTTGTCGTACAGGAACTGCACGCCAAACATCCAGTCGTCGCCGAGCGGACCGAGATCGGCGCTATAGTCAGCCTGAAGCGAGACCTTCATCTTGTTGGCCAGACGCAGGTTGGGGTCGATTACATCGGTGGCGGCGGATGCCAGTGAGGCAACGTTGGTGGTCAGGTAATTTATGACGCTCTGCGGGATCGCGCCGCTGGTAAGTGGATTCGCCAAGGTGCCAAGTGCGCTGCACGTGTTGCCCGATGCGACACAGTTAGACCGGTTGATGTCGACCTGGTTGGTCAACTGGCCCGTGTTTGAAAAGACGTTCGACAGGAACACGTCCGGCGTGCCGCCGCCAAATATGCCGACGCCGCCGCGAACGATCAGACGATCGGTCGGCTCCCACGTGAATGCCATGCGCGGCTGGAACAGGGCACGGCCCTTGAACGTTGCACGGTTGCTAAACCCATAGCGACCGGTGAAGTTCGCGTTCAACGGCGGCGGCGGGTTGTTGTCAAATAGGTCATAGCGAAGTCCAACCGACACGTTCAGCGAGTCAGACACTTCCCATTCGTCCTGGATCCCAAAGGTCCAGTTGCGGGTGGTGAACTGCGCTGCCGCATCGTTCGGATCGTTCGACGGGACCGCATTCTGATACCGCAGACGGTTCGCAAGGCCGGACTGGAAATCGGCAATCGAATCGAAATAGAAATCGCCCAGCGAACGCTGCAGGAACAGGTTGAAGGTATCGATGGTGGTGTAGCCAGCCATCAGACGCAGCGACTGCGAACCGAGTTCAACCCTTGCGGTGAGGTCGATCGACAGGTTGTCGGTGTTGAGCGCGTTGGAGTGACGGCTGACGTCGGGACCAATGAACAGGCGCTCGGAGCCGCAAGATGTAGCCGAGTTGCTGCCGCTGTTGACCGACGTCGGGTCAAGGCAGATTTCCATGTTCGGGAATGCCTGCCCACCAAACGGGGTCTGCGAACGGTTATAGTCGCGATAGGACGCACGCAGGGTGGTCGAGAAGGTATCGGACCACGATGAGTTTAATTCAAAGGTCCCGGAATTGACTTCCTCACGCAATTCATAGCCGTTCGACTTCAAACCAAGGCCGTATACCGGGGTCAGGAAGTTATTCTGCTGGAACTGGTTCGTGCCGACGTTACGAATGTAGGTCAGCGCCGCACGATGCCCATCGCTGATGTTCCAGTCGAGCTTGGCAACGATCTTTTCATCCTGCTCTTGCGCCGTCGTCAGCAAACCCTGCGTGTCATAACCGAAACGGGTCTGAGCAATCTGCGTTACCGAATCGATTTCGGCCTGGGTGATGCCCGGAACCTGGTTCGCGAAGGCCGGACCGACGCCATCTTCGATCGGCTTGCCTTCCTTCGTGCGCTCATACGCGGCCATGAAGAAGAGCTTGTCCTTGATGATCGGACCCGAGAGCCAACCGCCATATTGCTTCGAATTGAAGTCCAGCGCGACGTTGACATTCTTGGTCTTGCTGCCGGTCAGGCCGTCGTTGGTGTAGCTGAAGAAGCCGCCGCCGTGCAGCTTGTTGCCACCCGAACGGAGGACGACATTGATTGCGCCGCCCTGCATATCGCCTTCGGCGATGTCATACGGCGCAACCTTGACCGAGAACTGTTCGATCGCATCGTAAGGAACCGGGCCGCGGTTGGTTGGGAGACCGCCGTTGTTCAGACCGAAATCGTCAGACATCTGCATGCCGTCAACCGAGAAGCGATTGAGCCGGCCATTGTTACCAGCGATTTCAATGGTGCGGCTGTTGGTGAGGTCGATGGTCACCAGCGGATCACGGCGGGCAAGGTCGCGGATGTCGCGGTTGATCGAAGCCGCATTGTCGATCTCGGCCCGACCCAGCGCAGTGGTGGGGCCATCGCTGTTCTTGATGCGAGGCTGGACCGAAGAGGCGCTGACAACGATCTGCTGTTCGGCCTGCAGGCTGACCGGAAGCCGAACTGGCACCCCGGCTTCCAGATAGAGGTCATTGATTGTGCCAACCTGAAAACCGTCGGCTTCGACGGTGACCGTGAACGGACCACCGACGCGCAAACCGTTCACGGCGAAGGTGCCGTCATTCGCGGTTGTAGTCACGGCCGTGGTGCCCGACGGATCATGAGTGACCGTGACCGTGGCACCGGCAATCGGTGCACTGCCCGAAGTCACCGAACCGCGAACGGCCGATGAGGTTTCCTGCGCCATTGCCGGAGCGGCAACCATGCCGCACGCGAGAGAGATGCTGGCCGCGCTGGCGGCGAGGAAAAATTTGAGCTGCATTTCGTCTGTCCCCACTTGCCCCGCGAAAGGGCGTGAATTCAATTCGTTACGGATGGAAAGTCCGGTGCGAATCGCCCCTGACCCCTGAACCTGCAGATTCCCATACAAGTCCGCTCCGGCACAAAAAACAGAGTAACGTGACAGATTGTTGACACCGGTAGAGCGCAAGGCGAGCAGGGCTGGCGCAGTAGCAATATTGTGACTCAAGGGCCTGGCATTTGGTAATGTTGCTTTAATTCGGCACGGTGTGCGTTTCCTTTTCCCGCAATCGTGGTTAAAACTGAAGCGTGGTTTCTTGCTGCACTGCGGCATTTGTGCAACGCTAGGTGCGAAAGGCAGGACATAAGGGAAATGCAAGGCCACGATCATGACGCGAAAGCGCACGGACACGGCCATGCGCTTGGCCATGCACATGGGCATGGCCACCATCACCACGGCCATGGTCAGGGCAGTCATGGCACGGCCTTTGCCATCGCGGTTGTGCTCAACGCCGGTTTCGTGGTGGCGGAAGCCGTCGCCAGCTTCGTCAGTGGCTCTGCCGCGCTGCTGGCGGATGCCGGGCACAACCTGGGCGACGTGCTGTCATTGCTGCTCGCCTGGGGGGCATCTGTACTGGCGGCGCGCCCCGCGTCCAAGGGCTTCACCTATGGCCTCAAGAGCAGCTCGATCCTGGCGGCAATTGCCAATGCCGCGCTGCTTTGGGTGGCGCTGGGGGCCGTGCTGATCGAGACGCTGCGACGGTTCTGGCAGCCCGAGCAGGTCAACGGCTGGCAGATGATGGCTGTCGCCGCGGTCGGGATCGTGATCAATCTGGCTTCGGCGCTGCTGTTCGCACGCGGGCGCAAATCGGACCTCAACCTGCGCGCGGCCTTCCAGCATCTGATGGCCGATGCGGTCGTTTCGGCCAGCGTCGTCGGTGCGGGACTGGTGATCATGCTGACCGGGCAGAACTGGATCGATCCGGTGGCCAGCCTGATCATCACGCTGGGGCTGGCCTGGGCCAGTTGGGACTTGCTCAAGGACGCAATCAAGATGGGCCTGCTGGCCGTTCCCGCACACATCGACGAAGCAGCGGTGCGCGTCTACCTGACCGGCTTGCCCGGTGTCGCGGCCGTGCATGACCTGCACATCTGGCCGATGAGCACCACCGAAACCGCCTTTACCGCCCACCTGATCATGCCGGGCGGCCATGCCGGCGATTCGTTCCTGAGCGCGATCGCCGCAGAGCTTGAGAGCCGCTTCGGGATCCAGCATGCCACCATCCAGATCGAAGCTGCGGCAGCCGAGTGCAAGCTGCATGCTGCCTCCGCCAAACATGCCGGACACGCCCACTGACGATGCTCAAGCCCCGTTCATCGAACGCGGGCTAGGCGCGATCGCCGCGCAGTGTTCAGCTGCGAGCGAATTCCAGTGCCAAGGAGATTTTGATGCGCGCTTCCTTCCATCACGCCGGCCTGATCGCCGCCGCCTTCACTAGCATCGCGCTGGTCGCTCCGGCCCAGGCCCAGGACGATGCCAAGGCCCAGTTCCAGGCGCGTTACGGCGAATTGCGCACCGCGATGGAGGCCCACGATGCCGCCGCGCTGGGCAAGATCATGGCGAGTGACTACACGATGACCGACGTCCAGGGCGGCACTCACAGCGCGGCCGAAGTTATGGAGCGGATGACCAGGATGGCCGGCAAATCGCCCGATCCGTCGCGCAAGGTTGAAACCAAGGTGCTCTCGGCTGTTGTCACGGGCGATGCTGCCACGGTCGAACAGCAGCTGGTCGGCGGCGGCAAACGCGCGGGCGACGACGGCGTCGAACACAGCATGGAAATGGTCATGAACGCGACCGACAGCTGGGCCAAGCGCGGCGATGCCTGGGTCCTGGTCAAGAGCGTACAGACCGGCATGACCGTCAAGCGCGACGGCGAAGTGTTCTTCCAGCAGGGCAAGTAAGCGCCCTCAGGCCAGCGCGCGCTCCACGGCCGCAGCGGCGTGGAGCGCCGTGGTGTCGAACAGCGGCACCGGATAGGCCGCATCGGGCTCGACCAGTAGGACAAGCTCGGTGCAGCCCAGGATTACGGCTTCAGCGCCAGCGGCGGCAAGTTCGTCGATCAGTCCGCGAAAGCGCGCCTGCGATGCCGCTTCGATTTTGCCAGCGACCAGTTCGTCGAAGATGATCCGGTGAATGTCGGCGCGGCCCGCCGCATCGGGCACGAAACACTCGATCCCTGACACCTCGCGGATGCGATCGACCAGGAACGGGCGGTCCATGGTGAAGCCGGTGCCGAGCAGACCGGCCCGCGCCACGCCCTGTGCCGCCATTGCCGCGCCAGTCGGATCGGCGATGTGGAGCACCGGCAGCGACGTCGCCGCCTCGACCGCATCCAGACACAGGTGCATCGTATTGGCGCAGATCAGGATGAAATCGGCCCCGGCAGCGGCCAGCGCCCGCGCCGCATCGGCCATGATTTCGCCGAGCCGATCCCATTCGCCGGCGTGCTGCAGGGTCGCGATCTCGTCGAAATCGACCGAATAGAGCACGATCCGCGCCGAATGCACCCCGCCGAGCCGCTCCAGCACGAGCTGGTTGAGAATGCGGTAGTATTCGGCGGTGCTTTTCCAGCTGATCCCGCCGATCAGGCCGATGGTCTTCACGTGGCTGGCCGGGTCAGGCCGCCTCTTCCTTGGCCTTGAGCACGCGGATCGGTTCCTTGCGGCCTTCGACCACGTCCTTGTCGACCACCACTTCGGCGATGTCGGTTTCGGTCGGCAGATCGAACATCGTGTCGAGCAGCAGCCCTTCGACGATCGAGCGCAGCCCGCGCGCGCCGGTCTTGCGTTCGATCGCCTTCTGGGCAATCGCCTCGAGCGCGTCGTCAGTGAAGGTCAGTTCGACGTCTTCCAGCTCGAACAGCTTGGCATACTGCTTGACCAGCGCGTTCTTGGGTTCCTTGAGGATCTTGACCAGCGCCTCGATATCGAGGTCGTTGAGGGTCGCGATCACCGGCAGACGGCCGACGAATTCGGGGATCAGACCGAACTTGAGCAGATCCTCGGGCTCGGCCTTCTGGAGCAATTCACCAACCCGGCGCTTGTCGGGATCGGCCACATGCGCGCCGAAGCCGATCGAGCGCTTCTGCAGGCGGTCGGCAATGATCTTTTCGAGTCCGGCAAAGGCGCCGCCGCAAATGAACAGGATGTTGGTCGTGTCGACCTGGAGAAATTCCTGCTGCGGATGCTTGCGTCCGCCCTGCGGCGGCACCGAGGCGGTGGTGCCTTCCATCAGCTTGAGCAGCGCCTGCTGCACACCCTCGCCCGAAACGTCGCGGGTGATGCTGGGGTTTTCCGCCTTGCGGCTGATCTTGTCGATCTCGTCGATGTAGACGATGCCGTGCTGCGCCTTCTCGACGTTGTAGTCGCTCGATTGCAGCAGCTTGAGGATGATGTTCTCGACATCCTCACCGACATAGCCGGCTTCGGTCAGCGTCGTCGCATCGGCCATGGTGAACGGCACGTCGAAAGTCTTGGCCAGGGTCTGGGCCAGCAGCGTCTTGCCGCTGCCGGTCGGGCCGACCAGCAGGATATTGGACTTCGACAGCTCGACCTCGCCGCCCTTGCCGCTGTGCTTGAGGCGCTTGTAGTGGTTGTGCACCGCGACCGAGAGAACGCGTTTTGCCCGGTCCTGACCGATGACATAGTCGTTCAGCGTTTCGAAGATGTCCTTGGGGCTGGGGACGCCGCCATCCTTCTTGCCGGCGATGCCGGCCTTGGTTTCCTCGCGAATGATATCGTTGCACAGCTCGACGCATTCATCGCAGATGAACACGGTCGGGCCGGCAATCAGCTTGCGCACCTCATGCTGCGACTTGCCGCAGAAGCTGCAGTACAGCGTGCTTTTCGCGTCGGAACCTTGCAGTTTGGTCATGCCTTAATCCATCTGCCCCGCGCCGGCGGGGATTCGCCGGAGTGTAACCCGGCGCGGCGATTCTTCAATCCTGTGTCATAGTACGGCCAAATTGACCGCGCCTGAAGCGTCAGGGTTACTTATTCCTTGGCGTCCTTGGCCGTATCGCCGCCATCGGCCTCGGCTGCGGGACGGCTTTCGAAGACCTTGTCGACGATCCCGAAATCCTTGGCTTCCCCGGCATCGAGCCAGGTATCGCGGTCCAGCGCCAGGTCGATTTCCTCGACGGGCTTGCCCGTGTACTTGGCGTAAAGCTCGTTCAGCCGCTTGCGCAGGCGGAGGATTTCGCGCGCCTGAATCTCGATGTCGCTGGCCATGCCGCGCGCACCGCCCGACGGCTGGTGGACCATGATCCGTGCCTGCGGCAGAGCGATGCGCATCCCCGGTTCGCCCGAGGCGAGCAGGAAGCTGCCCATCGAGCAGGCCTGGCCGATGCACACCGTCGACACCCGCGGGCGGATGTACTGCATGGTATCGTGGATCGCGAGACCCGCCGTCACCACGCCGCCCGGCGAGTTGATGTACATCGAGATATCCTTCGACGGATTCTCGCTTTCCAGGAACAGCAGCTGGGCGACGATGACCGAGGCCATGTGATCCTCAACCTCACCGGTGACGAAGATGATCCGTTCGCGCAGCAGCCGCGAATAGATGTCGAAGCTGCGTTCCCCGCGGCTCGATTGTTCGACCACCATCGGGATCAGCGCCCCGGTCACGGGGTCGCGGGTAAATTTGCCTTGGGCATTTGACGAACCGAACAGGTCGAGCATGGAAGTCCTCTTGTGCGTTGGTCCGCCTATGTCGGCTCTGATGCGCCGATGTTCAAGGGCATTAACCCTTGGCTGATCGTCAGGGCCACCCGTCCGGCCTCAGCCGAACTGGAAATCGCCTGCGGTCAGCGTACTCATCTGCACGCCGACCAGCACCACGAAGTTGCCGCCGCCCAGATCGATCGCGCCATCGCTGCCGTTCTGGACAAAGTGCGTCTGCGCCTGGGCGAAGTCGGTATAGATCCCGTTCAGCTGGACCTTGTCTTCGCCGTGATGGAAATCGCCGATCACGTCCTGGCCCGATGCAGCATCGAACACGAAGATGTCGGTGCCCGCGGTGCCGCCGGGTCGATCCCCGAAAAGCAAGTCGTTGCCGCCCTTGCCGTTCAGCGTATCGTTGCCGTCGTTGCCCAGCAGCCAGTTGCTCGACGCACTGCCGGTCAGCACGTTGTTAAGATCGTTGCCCGCGGCGAACGGGGTGGTGCCGGCAAGGATGCAGTTCTCGACATTGGCCCACAGATAATAGCCCGCACCGACGATGTCGGCGATGACGGTATCGGTGCCCTCGCCAACGCCCTCGAAGATGATGTCGTCGGGCGTATCGACGTAGTAGGTGTCGTCGCCTTCGGCCCCGTTGAGGATGTCGTAATCGCCAAGGCCCGAGTTGGCGAAGAGCGTGTCGTCGCCCAGCCCGCCGACCATGATGTCGGTATCGAAGGTCGCGCCGCCGGTCAGGGAGTCGTTACCGTCGCCGCCGTAGAGCGCGTCGGCATCGGCCCCGCCGTTCAGCGTATCGCCCCCCGCACCGCCGACCAGATAGTCGATGCCGGCGTCACCGCCAAGCGTATCGGCTCCGTCTTCGCCGAACAGCAAATCGTTTCCGGCCCCGCCGCTGATCGCATCATCGCCCAGGCCGCCGATCAGCAGGTTGCCGCCAGCATTCCCGGTGATCGAATTGGCGAGCTCGTTACCAACGCCGTACCAATTGTTCGATCCATCGGTGAACATCAGATTCTCGACATTCGCATAGAGGTAGAAATCGTTGGATGCGACGACGGTGTCGATCCCGCCGGCCGCATTCTCGAATACCAGATCGGCCTGCTGGTCGACGTAATAGAGGTCGTGGCCCAGTCCGCCGGTCATGGTATCGGCCCCCAGCCGGCCATCGAGCACGTCGTCGCCGGCGTTGCCGATCAGCACATCGGCCGCCGAGGACCCATAGAGCGTATCGGCGCCAGCCGCCCCGATCAGCGCCTGATTGAAACTTGCCCCATCCAGCGCGCTAAGGGTCATGCCCGCCGTGTCGGTGTTGGCAACCACCAGCGCCACGACATCGCCGCCGGGACCGTTGGTCCAGTTGCTGACCGCGACGTTGGGCATGACCGCGCCCGGGGCGATTGCGACAATGGCGAGCTGGTCGATCCCTGCGCCGCCAACCACCGCGGTGATGCCCGACGCCGCATATTGCTGAAGCACCATGACCCCGGTCACGGTCTGGCCGACCTTGGAATCGAACTGGAGTGTCTCGATCCCTGCAACCGTCGAGGCAAAATACAGGTTGTGCGCGCTGAATGCGCTGCCGCCGAAGCTGCGCAGGACAAGCGTGTCCTGCCCCGTCCCGCCATCGATGATCGGCGCGCCGAAAAAGCCAGTGGGATTGATCGCGCCGTCGAGGATGATGATGTCGTTGCCGGCGTCGCCGAACAGCTGGTCGGCCCCGCCGCCGCTGTAGATCCGGTCCGCGCTGTCGGCTCCGTGAAGCTGGTCGTCCGCGCCGCGGCCGAACTGGATGTCGGCAAAGGCCGTACCGGGATCGACCTGGGTGAAGTTATCCGTGCTCAGGATGAAATCGGCGGAGGTCAATCCACTGGCCTGCACCCCGTTCATGCGCACTTCGATGTGTTCGCCGCCGGTGTCGGCGACAAAGGCAGCGCCACCGGCCTGTTGGACCAGGAAATCCTGAACCCGCGCCATCGAAATGAGGCCGCTGCCGCCAAGGTCGAACAGATCCTGACCCTGGGTAAAGTCGGTGATGGTCACAATGCCGCCGGCCACGGAAAAGGTATCGTTGCCGCCGCCGCCGGTCACCGTCTGGTTGCCCGCGCCAAGCGAGATGTAATCGCCGCGCGACGTGCCGACCACCGAAACGCCGTTGCCGTCTGCCGTGGTGATGCGGAAATTGACGTCCGCCCCGGCAAGGAAGGTGTACTGCGATCCGTTGAAGCTGCCGCCGAAATCCAGCGTGACCTCGACCGAGCCGGTACCGCCCCAGAATGTCGCCGCCGGAAGCATGGCGAGATGCGCCTGATCGAGCCGCAGGACCGCGGCATACTGGCGCGGCGCAGTCGGCGTCACCGGGCCGTAATCGGCCTGCAGGATGACCCCTTCGATGCTGGTCAGCGTGGCCTGCAGGGTGACGTCGCCGCCGATGCTGATCGCGTCGGTACCGCTGCCGCCGTTCCACACCCCGCCCGCGCCGGTGAAGGTCGTGGGGGCAAGCCAGGTTACGCCGTTGGCCGCCGCCGTATTGGCGATAATGATCAGATCGTTGCCGCCGCCTGCATTGACCTGATCCGCGCCGCGGCTGGCTTCGAACATGTCGGCGTTGCCGGAACCGTTCAGGATATCGTCGCCCGCACCGCCGCTGAGCACCTGTAGGAACGTGGCCCCGGCAAGGGCGTTGAGCGTCACGCTTGTTCCGGCGGGCGTTCCCGCTGACAATGCCACGAAATCGCCGCCTTCCCAGGCATTGAGCGGCACCGCATCCCAGTTGGAAAGTGAAAGGGCCGGCATGGTGAACGTGCCTGCGGCGGTTCCTGTCAGCAATGAAAGGACATCGCGTCCGACGTTTCCGACGACCTGGCTGATGCCGGTCGAGGCCCAGCTCGACAGGTTGAACACGCCCTGCACGGTATTGCCGACCTGCGAGCCATAGACCAGTTGCTCGATCGAGGTCACAGTCGCGCTGCTGAATGAATGCGGAGAAAGCAGACCAATCGACGTGGGAAAGGGCGATGGGAACCCTGACAGGACTTCAAGCTGGATCGTATCGGTCCCGGCACCGCCATTGAAGCTCTCGCCAGCGCTTGAGACGGTATTTTCGACGAACGTGTCGTTGCCGTTGCCGCCGCTGAGACTGTCGACGCCCGATCCGCCGAAAATGAGATCGTTGCCGTCACCGCCATCGATCGTGTCATTGCCGCCCAGGCCGTTGATGACGTCATCGCCCGCCGTACCCGTCAGATTGTCGGGCCCGGTGGTTCCATCGATAATCGGCATGTGTGCTCTCCCCTGTCTCCGCAACGCACGTCCCGCAGCGAATCCATCAATTGCTGCCCGATCCGGACAGATTTGCAACCAGAATCAATGGGTGACGCACTCTTGTCTTAATGCGATCCGTACCGCACAATCCTACTATGAAACCACTTTGCCTGCTGCCCCCCGTCGCTCTTTCCATGCTTCTTGCCGCCTGCGCATCGGTTCCGGTCATTCCGCAGACGCGAAGCGCCGAACCGGCAGGACAGGTTGCCCAATATCTCGCCCGGATCGATGCGCTGGATGATAGCGGGCCACGACTCAACGCGGTCATGACGATCAATCCCGCAGCGCTGCGCAGCGTGTCCGAACAGACTGCCAAGGGCGGACCGCTGGCTGGCAAGGCAATGCTGATCAAGGACAACATCGAAACCGCGGATGCCATGGCGACCACCGCCGGCAGCCTTGCCCTGAAAGACAACGTTACCGGTCGCGATGCACCTCTGGTGGCAAAGCTGCGCGCCGCCGGGGTGGTCATCCTGGGCAAGACCAACCTGTCCGAATGGGCCAATATCCGCTCGTCCGGCTCGTCCTCGGGGTGGAGCGCAACGGGCGGGCAGACGAAGAACCCCCATGCCACCGACCGCAGTCCGTGCGGATCATCTTCGGGCAGCGGTGCCGCCATCGCGGCGGGCATGGCCTGGGCAGCGATCGGGACGGAAACCGACGGATCGATCACTTGCCCGGCCAGCGTCAACGGCATCGTCGGCTTCAAGCCCACTGTCGGCATGGTGAGCCGCACCCACATCGTCCCGATCAGCCATAGCCAGGACACCGCCGGCCCTATGACCACCTCGGTCAAGGATGCGGCCCTGATCATGAACGCCATCGCGGGCCCGGACCCGGCCGACACGGCGACCGAGCGCGCGGCACTGCACGTGACCGATTTCACCGCCGGCCTGAACAGCGCAAGCCTGGCCGGGGTGCGGATCGGCGTGCTGCGCAAACAGGCCGGCAACCACGCCGGTGTTAACCGCCTGTTCGATCAGGCCCTGGCCGATCTCAGGCGCGCCGGGGCAGAGCTGGTCGAGATCAACTATGATCCCGATCCGGCAATGTTCAACGATGAAGGCACGGTGCTCTATTATGAGCTAAAGCATGACCTTGGGGCCTATCTGGCCGCATTGCCCGGCGATCCGCCGATCCGCAGCCTGGCCGATGCCATCGCGTTCAACAAGGCTAATGCGGCCGAAGAACTGCGCTGGTTCGGGCAGGAGACGTTCGAAAAGGCAGTCAAGCTGGATGATGCGACGGCCTATCAAAAGGCGCGCGACAATTCGCTGCGCCTGGCGGGCAAGGACGGCATCGACAAGCTGCTTGCCGCCAACAAGGTCTCGTTCCTGGTCGCGCCGACCGGTCCGCCAGCCTGGCCGATCGACCTGATCGCCGGCGATCACTACCTCGACATCGGCGCGGGCAGCCTGCCGGCCATCGCCGGATATCCGCACCTGTCGGTGCCGATGGGCGACGTCGACGGGCTGCCGGTCGGCCTGTCGATCATCGGCGCGGCGTGGCAAGACAAGGCCGTGCTGGACGCGGGTGCAGCCTATGAACGCGCCCGCACCGCCGCGCTGCGCGCGCCGAGCTTTAAGCGCTGGGGCGAATAGCGAAGAGGCGAATAACGAGAACGGCCCGCCGCGGACAAGCCGGGCGGGCCGTGATCTCGTAGTATCTGAAGCGCTTACTTCTTGGCAGCGGCCTTCTTAGCCGGTGCCTTCTTCGGCGCGGCTTCAGCCTCGGCCTTTTCGGCCTTGGGCTTGGCTTCCTTTTTCGGCGCAGCGTCAGCCTTGGCTGCAGCTTCCTTCTTCGCCGCGGGCTTCTTGGCCGGCTTGGCGTCCTTGGCGGGTGCGGCTTCCTCGGCCTCGATCGCGGCCTGGAGCTCGTCCCTGGTCACGGTCTTTTCGGTGACTTCGGCCTTGTCGAACAGGAAATCGACAACCTTGTCCTCGTACAGCGGGGCGCGCAGCTGGGCGGCGGCCATCGGGTCCTGCTGGACGTATTCATAGAACCGCTCACGGTCCTCGGGGCGATACTGCTGCGCGGCCTGCGCCATCAGCATCTGCATTTCTTGGTTGCTGACCTCGACGTTGTTGGCCTGGCCGATTTCGGACAGCAGCAGGCCGAGGCGGACGCGGCGCACGGCGATGGTGCGGTAATCGTCCTTCTCGGCCTCGATTTCCTTCAGCGCGGCTTCGGGGTCTTCCTCGCCCTGGGCTTCCTGGGTCAGCTGCTGCCAGATTTGCGCGAATTCGGCTTCGACCATGCTCGGCGGGACGTCGAAATCGTGACCTGCGGCCAGCTGATCGAGCAGCGCGCGCTTCATCTGGGTGCGGGTCAGGCCGGCAGTTTCCTGTTCCAGCTGGCCGCGCAGCAGGCCCTTGAGCTGGGCCAGGTCGGTCAGGCCCAGGCCCTTGGCGAAATCGTCGTCGATCTTGGTTTCGCCGGGCACCTTCACCGCCTTGACGGTGATGTCGAAGGTTGCGCTGGCGCCCTTGAGGTTTTCGGCCGGATAGTCGTCCGGGAAGGTTACGGTGATAACCTTCTCGTCGCCTTCCTTGACCCCGACCAGCTGTTCTTCGAAGCCGGGGATGAAGCGGCCCGAACCGAGCTCCAGCGCGGTGTCCTGCGCCGCGCCGCCTTCGAAGGGCACGCCGTCAACCTTGCCGAGGAAATCGATGATCAGCTGATCGCCGTCTTCGGCCTTCTTGCCTTTCTTGGCATCGACGAAGTTCTTCGCGCCGGCGGCCAACTTGGCCAGCTGCTCGTCGACTTCGCCGTCGCTGACCGGAACCACCAGCTTGTCGAGCTTGAGCCCGTCGAGGCTGGGGGTGGCGATCGTCGGCAGGACTTCCAGGCTGACGGTCAGCGCGGCGTCCTTGCCCTCTTCGTATCCGGGGGCCAGATCGATCTGCGGCTGCATCGCCGGACGCAGCTTGTGGTCGGCAACGACCTGGTCGATCGCTTCGCGGACCGAGGTGTTGAGCGCTTCCTGGTGGAGCGCTGGACCGTGCATCTTCTTGACCAGATTGGCGGGCACCTTGCCCGGACGGAAGCCCGGCATGCGTACCTGGGGGGCGATCTTGGTCACTTCGCCGTCGATCTTTGCGGCAATATCCTTGGCCGTAATCGTCACCGCATAGGCGCGCTTCAAACCTTCGTTGGTGGTCTCGACAATCTGCATGACAATGGAAGCCTTCTCGAACTGCAATTTCTTCGCCGATTCCCGGGCAGCTGAACTGGTGCGGGCGAAGGGACTCGAACCCCCACATCTTGCGATACTGGTACCTAAAACCAGCGCGTCTACCAATTCCGCCACGCCCGCGCGCCGACGAAGCCTTGAATCAAGGCGTGGCCCTTAGTGGCCAAGAGGCGAAAGGGCAAGGCCGCACAGTCTTGTGCGGAACGGATCGCGCGCCCATCTGTTGGTAAGCCGAGAGGAACACCCCAATGGCCACCCAACCCGACCCTGCCCCCGACACGATCGAACCGCAAAGCCCACCCGAACGGCCCGACCAGCGGCCGGTGCCGGAAGCGCCGCCGAGCCAGCCGATCGAAACCCCCGAACCGTCGCCCGACGTCAACGAGCCAGGCCGCGGCCCGGACGAGTTCTAAAAGCCGGCAAAGGCCGCAATCCGCGCCAGCCAGCCAGGGTCGCCCGCCGCTTTGGGCCGGGCCATCGGCGATACCGGGCAATCGAGGCAATAGGCCTGGGCACCGCGCGTGCCGAGCATCCGCTGGACGCTGGCCACCCCTTGCACCATCTGGCTCTGCTGACGGAGCGCCACCAAGCCTGCGAGATCGCTGGCCGGCGCACTCTCGCCCGCGTCGTCTTCATCGCCGCCGGTCAGGCGCTCGATCAGGCTGGCATAGCGGTTGTCGCTGCGCCCATAGAATTCGGCGTGCCAATCATTGCCCAGCTTGGCGGCCTGGGCGGCATAGGCGACGGCATCGTCAAGCCCGCCGAACTGGTCGACCAGCCCGTTCTGCCGCGCCGTGCCGCCATCCCACACCCGGCCTTGAGCAATGGCATCGACCTGCTCGGGCGTCTTGCCGCGCGACTTGGCGACAAGGCCGATGAAGCGGGCATAGCCGTTCTCGATACTGGCCTGCAGCATCGCCTCCACCTCTGGTGTAAAGCCGCTGAGCACGTCGGGCTGGCCGGACAGCGGCGTGGTCTGCACCCCGTCCCCCTTGACCCCGTACTGCGCCAGCGTGCGCTCGAAGCTGGGGATCAGCGCAAATATTCCGATCGATCCGGTGATCGTCCCCGGTTCGGCAAAGATCCGCTGCGCCGGAGTCGACACCCAATAGCCACCGCTGGCCGCAAGGTTGGCCATCGATACCACGACCGGGCGTTTCTTCGCCTTGAACCGCTCGATCGCATTGCGGATCTGCTCCGATGCCATGACCGAACCGCCGGGCGAATCGACCCGCAGGACCAGCGCCGGGGCATCGTCGGCATTGGCCTTGTCGATCAGCCGGGCGATCCGCTCGCCGCCGGCGGTGCCGGGTCCGGCCTTGCCGTCGACGATCTCGCCGGCAACGGTCACCACGGCCACAGCCTTGCCATCGTCCGCTTCCGGATGGGCCGCCAGCATGGCCGGAAGGGCTGTGTGCGCATAGGCGCCGGGCCGGGTCGATGCCGGATCCGTGCCAGCGATTTCCTTGACGCGTTCGCCAAAGGCAACCTTGTCACCGATGCGGTCGACCAGTCCCGCTGCAAGCGAGGCTTGTGCCGCATCGCCGCCCGTGGCCTTCAGCCAGCCGACCGGATCGCCGGTTACCTTGGCGATATCGGCCTTGGGCCGGGCCTTGGCGACATTGGCCTTCCAGTTATCCCACAGCGCGGCATAGAGCGCGCGGCGCGCCTCGAGCGAGGGCGCCGAAGCGCTGTCGCGAACGTAAGGTTCGACGAAATCCTTGTAGGTGCCGACCTTGTAGACGTGGGTGTTGATCTTGAAGCGTTCGAGCAGCGGGCCATAGTACAGCGACTTGCCCCCTGGCCCCATGACGAAAGCGCCGCCCAGCGGATCGACCCAGGCCTCGCTGGCATGGGCGGCCAGCATGACCCCGTCGTCGACATAGCCGGTGGCATAGGTCAGTACCGGCTTCTTCGCGGCGCGCACCGCATCCATCGCCGCGCCGATTTCCTCCATGTGGACGATCCCGCCCCCGGCAAATTGCGACAGGTCGAGCACGACCGCCTTGATCCGGTCATCGCTGGCCCCCGCGCGGATTGCGCGGGCCACGTCGCGGGCACGGTATTCCTTTTGGGGCTCGGCCTGCGAGAGAAGCATTTCAAGCGGATCGACCGCGGCCGGCTCTTCCACCACCGCACCGTCAAGCTTGACCAGCAAGGCGCCGTCGCGGACCACCCCGGCGCTTGGCCGCGTGGTCAGCACGGCAAACAGGCCAAGGAAGAACAGCAGCATGAACAGCAGGACCAGGCCGTCCTTGATCGCAACAAGCAGGTGCCAGACCTTGCGGGCAAAAATCATGCGGAATCCTTGGCTAAACGCTTTGTCGGTGCCTTAGCATCGCCTTCGGCAAAGACCATAGCCCGTCGATGGACGCGGTTTGTCCACCGCCCAACGGTAAATCGACTTGAGCCGGGCTGTTCGCATGGCTAGGACGCTGTCTTCAATGACATCTGCAGAACCAACGCTGTCGGGCCGCTATCCAGCCGGTTCCGCCGCCTTTCCGCACCGCGACCTGATCGGCCTGGCCGGTCTGGCTCCGTGGGAGATCCTGTTCCTGCTCGACGAGGCGGAACAATGGGTCGATTTGAACCGTCAGCCGCAGAAGCGGGTCGACCGTCTGGCCGGACTGACGATCATCAACGCCTTCTTCGAAAACTCGACCCGGACGCTGCTCAGCTTCGAGATCGCCGGCAAGCGGCTTGGTGCCGACGTGATCAACATGGCGGTAGCGCAGTCGAGCGTGAAGAAGGGCGAAACCCTGATCGACACGGCCATGACGCTGAACGCGATGCATGCCGATGCCATGGTGATCCGCCACCAGAGCAGCGGTGCAGTGCGGCTGATCGCGGAAAAGGTCGATTGCCCGGTGCTCAATGCCGGGGATGGCCAGCACGAACACCCCACCCAGGGGCTGCTCGATGCCCTGACGATCCGCAAATACATGCAGGGCAAGGGCGCGCAGGGCGATTTCGGCGGGCTGACCGTGACGATCTGCGGCGACATCCTGCACAGCCGGGTTGCCCGGTCCAACATCCATTGCCTGACCACGCTGGGCGCCGACGTCCGCGTCTGCGCCCCGCCTGCGCTGATGCCGGCGCAGATCGAGGCGATGAAGGTCACGCCGTTCCATAATTTCGACGCGGCGCTGAAAGGGGCCGACGTGGTGATGATGCTGCGCCTGCAGCAGGAACGAATGAGCGGCCAGTTCATCCCCAGCCCGCGTGAATATCGCCACCTCTATGGACTCACGATGGAGCGGCTGGCCTTGGCCGATGTTGATGCACTGGTCATGCACCCCGGGCCGATGAACCGCGGGATCGAGATCGACAGCAATGTCGCCGATCTGGCCGGACGATCGGCGATCACCACCCAGGTCGAGATGGGGGTGGCGATCCGGATGGCCTGCCTCGACGTGCTGACCCGCAAAAGCCGCGGCGTGGAGGGCTGGGCATGAAGCCGCTGGCACCGCTGACCGTCGTGGGCGGCAGACTTGTCCTGCCTGAAGGCAATCCTGTCGCCGGCGCGCTGCGCTGCGAAGGGGATCGGATCGTCGCGCTTGGGGCCGATGTCGTGCCGCTGGACGGCGACCGGGTGATTGATGCCAAGGGCTTGCTGATTGCCCCGGGCCTGGTCGACCTTGGCGTCTTCGCCATCGACAAGCCGGCGCTCCACTTCGGCGGGATCACCCGCGCGGCACTGATGCCCGATCAGGGCACGGTGCTGGACAAGCCGTCGGCGGTGCGCTTTGCCGCCCAATCGGGCAAGCCCGGTCTGTGGGTCCATCCGCTGGCTGCGGCCACCAAAGGGCTGGAGGGCAGCGATCTGGCCGAACTGGCGCTGATGCGCGCCGCCGGGGCCCGCGCCGTGGCAACCGGGCGGCGCTGGATCGCCGACAGCGGGACCATGCACCGCCTGCTGTCCTATTGCGCGATGCTGGACCTGACCGTGGTCTGCCATGCCGAGGATGCCGGGCTGACCGGGTCTGCCGTGACCACCGCCGGCGAAATGGCGACTCGCCTGGGCCTGCCCGCCGCCCCGGCCGAAGCCGAAGCCCTGGCCATCGCCCGCGATCTGCAACTGGCCGAACTGACCGGCGCGCGGATCCATTTCCGCCAGGTCACCACGACGCGCGGGCTGGACCTGATCCGCACCGCCAAGGCGCGGGGAATCGCGGTTTCGGCCGGGGTAACACCGGCCCATTTCATGCTGTCGGACACGGCGGTCGGCGATTTCCGCACCTTCACCCGTTTCTCACCCCCGCTGCGCAGCGAGGATGACCGGCAGGCCGTGCGCGCGGCGCTGCGCGACGGAACGATCGACGTGATTGCCTCGGGCCACGATCCGCGCGGCCCCGAGGACAAGCGCCTGCCCTTTGCCGATGCGGAACCTGGCATGGCCGGCGCAGAGACCTTGCTGCCGCTGACGCTGTCGCTCGTCCGTGACGGGGTGATCGATCTGGCCCGCGCCTTTGCCTTGCTGGCAGGCAACCCGGCGCACCTGCTGGGGGTCGATGCCGGCATGCTGACAGCGGGATATCAGGCCGATTTCGCGCTCATCGATGCAGACCGCCCATGGATCGTCGATTCGAACCGGATGGCGGCCAGCGCGGGCAACACTCCGTTCGACAAGCAGGGCGTGCAGGGCCGGGTCGTGTCGCTGTTCAAAGGCGGCGTCGAAGTCGCCTGAAAGCAAGAACCCTCCCCCGTGGAGGCGGGAGAGGGTTCATGCGCGATCCGACTTTTTCAGTCTTGTTATAGGGTCTCAGCGACGGGCCGAAGCCGGGCCGGCAGCGCCGCGCACGGGCGTGCTGGCGGCAACGCGGACGTGCTGGGCCGGTGCCTTGGCCGCGGCAAAGGCCGGGGCGCTCAGGCTCTTTCCGGTCGGGGCAAAGCGGTTGGTGGCATAAGCGAAGCAAACCCCGCCGCGCGTCTTGACGGTCGAGCACAGGCCCGAGGCGCTGCGCGAATCGAACCCTGCGGCGGCGACGCGCCAGAACTGCTTGCCGTGCACCGTCGCCTGGGTGATCTGCATGTGGAAGCGGCGCAGCTCGGGGTTCTTGGCAGCGAACAGGCCCCAGGCGCGGCGCGCGCCCTGCTGGCTGGAGAAGCTGCCGAGCTGGACCGCATGGCTGCCCTTGGCCGAAACCGTGGCGGTGCGCGGACGCAGGCCGGCGCGGTGCAGTGACTTCACCGAAGTCGCCACGTGGACCGGGCGGGCCTTGACCGGCGCAGCGACCGGAGCCGGGCTGGAAGCAAATGCCGCGGCAAAGGCCTGCGGCTGGGCGGCCGGGGCTTCGGCAGCGGGAGCCACTGCCGGTGCGGCAGCCGGTGCGTCAACCGGCGCATACTGCGCCAGAGCGGCAGCCGATTCCGCCGGAACCGGCGCTATCGGGGCGGGCGCGGCAGCAACCGCGGGCAGTTCGTTATTGGCGGCGACGGCCTTGATCGCGCCGGTTTCGGCAGCAAGCTGTTCCTGTGCCGGGCTGTCGCCCAGGGCGAGCATCTTCGGCTGGCCGGGATCATCCCGCAGCGGCGCACGGATCAGGCCGGCAACGCGGGCCTTGGCATCTTCTGGCTTGGCCGTGGCCGCCCAATCGCTGAGGCGGGCGTCGAGCTGGTTGGCTGGCACGTCCTGCGCCGCCATCACGCGCGCTTCGCGCCAGCGGCCGTCGAGCGCATAGGCATAGGCCAGGTTCTGGCGCAGCTTGACCGAATTGTCGCCGGCGCGCAGCTGATCCGCCAGGATCGCCACGCCGCGGCTCGATTCGCCAGCCAGGGCCAGCGCCAGGCCAAGGTCGGTCCCGGGAATGGCATCGCGCCAGTCATCCAGGATCGCCACGGCTTCGCGATTGCGGCCCGCAGCAACGTCGGCCAGTGCCAGTGCCAGGGCGGTGCGAGCGCTGTTATCACCCAGCTTCATGGCGTCGTTGAAAGTGGTGGTAGCCGAATCGAAGCGGCCCGCCTTGAAATAGGCCTGCCCCAGCACGGCGCGATAGGACGGCTCGCGGGGGTTGGCGGCAACGGCAGCCTCGGCCAGCTCGATCGCCTTGTCGTACTTGCCCTTGGCCAGCATCTTGCCGGCTTCGGCCATCGTTTCATCGGGAGTCGACTTGGCGACCGCACTGACGCTCATGGTCCCGCCGGCAAGCAGGGCGGCGGCAGCGACACCGGCGATCCCGAGCGGAAGACCAAGAACCTTGGCTTTGCGGCTGATGCGATGGTCGGTCATGGGTAGTCCCCCTTCAAAAAAATCAAGAATTGTGCGGCTTGACAGTGACCTGCGCGGCAAGCGCAGCCACGTCGGGCAATTCGTCGAGCAGGCGATCGATGGCATCGGTCACCAGTTGCTGGGCGCTGCGCCCCTTGACCGTGCAGGCCAGGCGGAGCTTGAGGTGGCGCTCGGCATCGACGCGCAGCGTAAAGGCAGCGCGGCGACCGTCTGCCAGGGCCGAACTGCGATCGGCAGTCCGGCGCACCGCGGCACGAACCTTGGGCGCGATGCTGTATACTTCGGCGCTTTCGTGATGATCGTCGTGGCCCATGTCGTTCCAGCCGAGATCTTCGACCTGACGGGCCAGCGCGTCGTGCTGCAATGGGCCAAGCTGTGGCCGCATAGCCGGCTTGGCGCCGCCCTTGCGGGCCAGCAGACTTGGGCTGAGCGATGCGAAGGGTTTATCGGACATGCCTCCGGTCGCTCCCTTACGAACCGGCTACGCGGCGGCCAAAGCCACCTGCGGGGCGGTGCACGCCCTGAATCGACGAAACGCTGGTCGGTGCAGCGAAGACCGTGCGGCGGAAATTCTTTTCCAGACGGTCCGAGATGTAGTTCCACAGCGCGGTCACTTCGGCGGCGCTGCGACCGTTGGGATCGACTTCCATCACCGTGCGACCGTCGATCATCGAGGCGGCGAAATCGGTGCGATGATGCAGCGTGATCGGGGCAACTGTGCCGTGCTGCGACAGCGCAACGGCAGCTTCCGAAGTGATCTTGGCCTTGGGCGTCGCGGCGTTGACCACGAAGATCAGCGGCTTCCCGGCGCGTTCGCACAGGTCGACCGTGGCGCCCACGGCGCGCAGATCGTGCGGGCTGGGACGGGTCGGCACGACGATCAGTTCGGCCACCGAAATGACGCTCTGGATCGCCATGGTGATCGCCGGCGGGGTATCGATGACGGCCAGCTTGAAGCCCTGCTGGCGCAGGACGGCAAGATCGGCGGCGAGCCGGGCGACGGTTGTCTGGGCGAATGCGGGGAATTCATCCTCGCGCTCGTTCCACCAATCGGCCAGCGAACCTTGCGGATCGATGTCGATAAGAACGACCGGACCAGCGCCAGCCCGCTGGGCTTGCACGGCGAGGTGCCCTGACAAGGTTGTCTTGCCCGAACCACCCTTCTGCGATGCCAATGCCAAAACGCGCAAAGCCAAATCCCCCTAAAATTGCAGCAAACCCAATTGGACTTGCACTGGGGGATCGCAGAACGTTCCTAATTTTGGGTTAAGGGCAGGAGCAATGAATTGCGCCTTTCAGCACGGATCGGGTGACATATTCTTTGCTAACCCGATCTTCACCATGCAGATTTACCGTCGCAAACCGCAAGGCGATGCCGCGCGTCCGGGCACGGGATCCAGGGGCGGTAACGCGCAGGACGGAACGGGATTTTGCCGATGGGTCGCAAGACTTTCACTACTCTGGGCGCAATGACTGCGCTTGTCTTCCTTGCCGTACCAGCTGCTGCCGATACCAAGGCCGGTGTCGACGCCTGGAGCCGGGGCGATTTTGCCGCTGCCGTTCGTGAATGGCAGGGCGAGGCCCTGAAGGGCGATGCCGACGCGCTTTACAACCTTGGCCAGGCCTTTCGCCTGGGCAAAGGGGTGCCGCAGAACCTGACCAAGGCCGAGGACATGTATGGCCGCGCCGCCGGGCTTGGCCATGTCCAGGCCGCGGACAATTATGGACTGCTGCTGTTCCAGCGCGGCGAACAGGCGCGCGCCATGCCTTATGTTAGCGCGGCCGCGGGGCGCGGTGATCCGCGCGCGCAGTACTTGCTGGGGATTGCCCACTTCAATGGGCAGCTGATCGCGAAGGACTGGGTCCGCGCCTATGCCCTGGTCAGTCTTGCCCAGCAGCAAGGGGTCGGCCCGGCGACGACTGCGCTCAAGCAGATGGACGGGTTCATTCCGCTCGACCAGCGCCAGCAGGCCGCGCAACTGGCAATCGAGCTGCGCAGCCAGGCCGATACGACCCGTGCGCGCCAGCTCGCTGCCGCCGATTTGGGGGCGACGGTGTCGGTTGGCGTGCCGTCCCCAGTTGCCGTCACCCTGCCGCGCCCCGTTCCTGTGGCCAGCGCGGCCGACGTCGACAACGACGGCCCCGCCACGGCCGGCGCGGACTATGCCCGTCCTGCGGTGTCCGCGCCGCGGCCGTCGGCGGTCGTCGCGACAGTGCCGCCTGCACCGCGTCCGTCTGCCGTGGTAGCCCCGGCGCCCCGCCCGGCACCCGCAGTCACGGCTGCCGCGCCGAAACAGACGGGGCCATGGCGCGTTCAATTGGGGGCGTTTGGCGTTGCCGCCAATGCCGATGCGCTGTGGAATCGGCTCAAGGGCCGGCCAGAGCTTGCCGGCCATCCGCGGATCAACGTCAAGGCCGGGGCTGTGACCAAGCTGCAAGCCGGCGGCTTCGCCAGCCAGGGCGCGGCCAGGGCCGCTTGCGACAAGCTGGCCGCCGCCGGCACCAGCTGCGTCGCCGCCAGCAATTAGCCCAAGCGCGATTTCGGCTTGTATTCCCATCCTGCTGTCATAGAAGAATAATACAGCAGGGAGGACGTGGTGGAGGCTTTGACAGCGGACCAGCGCGCGCGCGCGCCGGTCGATCGGGGAGAGCGCCTGGTCACGCTTGACTTCATCCGCGGCATTGCCGTGCTGGGCATCGTCTTCGCCAACATCGCCGCCTTCGGGCAGACGATGATGGCCTATATCTGGCCCTATGCCCTCGCCCACCCGCCGGGGCCATCGGACAAGCTGTTCTGGCTGGTCCAATACGTGCTGGTCGACGGCAAGATGCGCGGGTTGTTCACCTTGCTGTTCGGCGCGGGCATGATGCTGTTCATGCAGCGCGCCTGGGCCCGCGGAGCCACGCGCTGGCTGCAGGCACGGCGGCTCGGCTGGCTGTTCCTGTTCGGCTTAGCCCACTTTCTGCTGCTGTGGCACGGCGACATCCTGCAGCTCTACGCGGTCAGCGGCCTGCTGCTGCTTCCGGCGCTGACCTGGCGGCCCAAGGCCAAGCTGATCACCGGCCTGACGCTCTACGTCCTGGGGAGCCTGGCCTTTGGGTTCCAGCTTGGCGGTGCCTATGCGGCATCGACCAATCCCGCGATCGCCGCAAGGCTGAAGCCCGAACAGCGCAAGGAAGTATTCGAAAGCGAGGCCAAGACCATCAAGAACAACGCCGATCTGATCCACCTCTACCGCGACGGCAGTTTCGCCCAGGTGGCGCGGCACATGGTGTTCGAGAAAGCCGGGCCCAGCATCGGCCAGACGATCTTCCTGGCATTGGTCGAAACGATGCCGCTGACACTGATCGGCATGGCGCTGTTTGAACTGGGCCTGTTCAACGGCGGAATGGATCCGGCGGCGATGCGCCGCTGGGGCTGGACCGGAGTACTTGCCGGCAGCGCGATCACGCTGACCCTGGGGCTGTGGGCCTATGGTGCAGACTTTCCGTTCTTCCTGACCTTCTTCGTCTTCATCGGCGCCTCGCCCCTGCCCCGCCTCGCGGTCATCCTGGGATTGGCCGCGCTGCTGGCACTGTGGGCGCCGCGCGCGATTCAGACCGCGCTGGGCCAGCGGCTTGTCGCGGCGGGACGCATGGCGTTCTCGAACTATCTGGGCACCTCGCTGCTGCTCGTCCCGATCTTCAACGGCTGGGGGCTTGGCCTGTTCGGACGGTTCGGCCGGGTCGAGCTGTTCGGCTTCGTGATCGCCGTGTGGATCCTTATGCTGCTGTGGTCTGAGGCATGGCTCGAGCGCTATCGCTATGGCCCGCTAGAATGGCTGTGGCGCTGCCTGACCTATGGCCGGATATTCCCGCTGCGGCGCTAATCCCGCCTGTCGCGTTGTTGCAAGGCGCGCTGCCGCATCTGCGCTATGACACCTGCGTCACTGCGGGGAGACTGCAATGCGGGCGTTTCTGATCTTGTTCGGGGCGATTGCACTGATGACTGCGCTGGTCATTCCGGCCTGGGCGGCATCGGCCTGAACCGACTTGGCGCAACAGCGCCGCCAGGCATTCAATTCTTGTACGGATTCTTCGCGCTGCGCAGCGTCAGTCGCACCGGGACCGCGTCAAAGCCCAGATCGCGGCGGATGCCGTTGACCAGATAGCGCTGATAGCTCATCGGCAGGTCATCCAGCCGGGTGCCGAACATCACGAAGCCGGGCGGGCGGATCTTGGCCTGGGTGATATAGCGCAGCTTGATCCGCTTGCCGCCCGGCGCGGGCGGCGGGTTCTTGGCCAGCACTTCGTCGAACCAGCGGTTGAGCAGGCCTGTGGGCACGCGTTTCGACCAGGCCGCGCGGACTTCGAACGCGGCCTTGAGCAGGGTGTCGAGCCCCTTGCCGGTGCGCGCCGAAACCGCCAGCACCGGCAGGCCCTTGACCTGGGCCAGACCTTCGTCAAGCGCGGCGCGGATGCCGTTGAACAGACCCGAGGCATCCTCCGCCACATCCCACTTGTTGATCGCGACCAGCAGCGCGCGGCCCTCTTCCAGCACCATGCTGGCGATCTTGAGGTCCTGGTGTTCGAGGCCCCGGGTCGCATCAAGCAGCAGTACGACCACTTCGGCAAAGTCGATCGCGTGGCGCGCGTCGGCGACCGCCATCTTTTCCAGCTTGTCGACCACCAGCGCCTTCTTGCGCATCCCGGCGGTGTCGATCAGCCGCACCGGCCGCACCTCGCCGCTGTCGGGATCGGTCCACTGCCAGTCGACCGCGATCGAATCGCGGGTAATCCCGGCCTCGGGCCCGGTCAGCAGGCGGTCTTCCTGCAGCAGGGCGTTGATCAGGGTCGACTTGCCGGCGTTCGGCCGCCCGACGATCGCCAGCTTGAGCGGGGCGCGGTTGAGCGCTTCCTCGTCCTCTTCCTCGTCGACGATGACTTCCTCGTCGCGGGCGCGCTGGCCTTCGTCGAGGTGCGGCAGCAGCGCATCGAACAGATCGGCCATGCCCTCGCCATGTTCCGCAGACAGCGCCACCGGATCGCCCAGCCCCAGCGAGAACGCCTCGAACAACCCGTGGTCGCCAGCCTTGCCCTCGGCCTTGTTGGCGATCACCACGATCGGCACGGTGCTTTCGCGCAGGTAGCGACCGATTTCCTCATCCAGCGGGGTAAGCCCGGCGCGGGCGTCGATCACGAACAGCGCGACATCGGCGCCTTCGAGCGAGGCCTCGGTCTGTTTGCGCATCCGCCCCGGCAGGGTCGCGGCGTCCTCGTCCTCCCACCCGGCAGTATCGACGATGGTGAAATCCAGGCCCAGCAGGTGTGCATCGCCCATGCGCCGGTCGCGGGTCACCCCGGGCTGGTCGTCGACCAGCGCCAGCTTCTTGCCGACCAGCCGGTTCCACAGCGTGGACTTGCCGACATTGGGACGACCGATAATGATGACCGTCGGAAGATCTGGGGAAAGCGCCATGCCCTGCCCCTGACCGCATGCGCGGGTTTTGGCAAGCGTTGCGGGGCGGAGGGGGCCCGTGTTTACGCGATACTAACCCTGTTCTGGCAGCAACAGGGCCATGACGCGCTTGTCTCGCCTACTTGCCGCTCTGGGCCTGCTCGCATGCGCCGCACCGGCCCTTGCCGATCCGGTGATCGACGACAGCCGCCTGGTTTCCGGCGGAGGCAGCGCCAGCCTGCCCCCCTATCTTCAATGCGTGCCCTATGCCCGGCAGGTATCGGGCATCGCGATCTACGGTGATGCCCATACCTGGTGGAACCAGGCCGAGGGCCGCTATGCCCGCGGCTCGCGGCCGAAAATCGGCGCCGTGATGACCTTCAGGCCGCACGGCAATTCGACCCTGGGTCACGTTGCCGCGGTCAGCCGGATCGTCGATTCGCGCACCGTGCTGGTCCGCCATGCCAACTGGAGCCCGATCGATGGGCGGCGCGGCCAGATCGAGGACAACGTCAAGGTGGTCGACGTGTCGCCCGCCGGCGACTGGTCCGAAGTGCGGGTGTGGTACGCGCCGATCGGCAACCTGGGCGGCGCGCACTGGCCGGTTCAGGGCTTCATCTATCCCGGCAAGCCGAAGCAGGGTGATGTGCGTCCGGCATCGACCGGTGTCGCTGGGCCGACCGTGGGTGCCGACCCGATCGCGGCGATCATCAAGCGAAGGATGCGCTGGTAGGGGTCAGGCCTTCGCCACCGGGGGATTATCGCCCAAATCCTCGTACCAGGCTTCGACCGGGCCATTGAGCTTGAGGGTCAGGGGATTGCCATGGCGGTCCATGGTCTTGCCTGCCTGAACCCGCACCCAGCCTTCGGAGATGCAATATTCCTCGACATTGGTGCGGACCACGCCCTTGAAGCGGATGCCGACGCCGCGCTGCAGCTTGTCGGCGTCGAACCATTCGCTGCGCGGATGGATCGCCAGGCGGTCGGGCGGAAGGTCGGGTCCGGTGGTCGTGGTATCGTCGCTCATGGCAGGTGCCTCTAGGTTGCTTTGCCCGCTTGTCAATTCGCCGCAGCTTCTCTAATGGCCCGCCTTCCGCAGCGGAAGTGGGCGCGTAGCTCAGCGGTAGAGCACACCCTTCACACGGGTGGGGTCACAGGTTCAATCCCTGTCGCGCCCACCATAAATACCCTTGAAATATAGGGAATTTATGGATGGACCCACTTCCATTCCGCAGGTCTTCACCCCGTTTTTCGACGAAAATGGGGTCGATTCGACCCTCGCTCGTACAAAATCCGTACAACGTCAGGGCTCCTTTCTGAGTTTCAGACCGGTGTTGGTCTCAGCCGTGTGCAGTCCGCGCAGCATGGCTTGGTTGACCTTGCCTTGGGCGTCCTCCGCGTGCGTGTAGGTGTTGCGCATCAGGTTGAGGTCCGACCATCCGCCGAACGCCCCGGCCGCCTTCTCGTCGAGCATCTTCTTCTCGTGCCGTTGCGTGCTGCGCAGGAGCCGATCCTGCTCGACCATGTTGTCGCGCAACTGCGCGGCGAGAGCATTTAGGGTGCCGCCCAGCTTAGGGCCGCCCACCTCCTGAAAAGCTAGGCGACCTGCATCGTGCGCCTCGATCGCTTCGGTCGCGATGAGACGCATGACCTCGGTTCGTGACAGTCCCTTCACGCTACAAATTCGATCGATCCCGGCGAGGGTGCGATCGTCGTAGTTGACGTTGACCTGGCCCATATCAGACCCTCCCGACTTCGGGATGGAAGCGGCGACGGGCTGCGGCGCCTATTCCACAACACATTGAAATATTGACGTTATAGAAGGGAGCTCTAGCCGTTTTCGCGGTAGAAAGAGCTTTTGGGACCGGATTAAGGACCGGCCTAGCGCCTAGAACCACGGAACTCCGCCGGGTTCGGAATCTCCCGGGACTGCTACCCCGTAGCGTGTTGTGTGCCCCTTCAAGCAAAAAAAGCCAGAGGATCCCGCTGAGGTCATTGGCGCCTTCCCAGGATGCCGAAAGGGCATTTCCAGCGGGGCCAGAACGGCCCAACAGCCATTCGAGGGGATCGGCCAAATTGGCGTGCGAGTTCATGCCGCGTCTCCTCTGAAGGTGCCGATGCGCGAGAGGATTTGGGCTGTAAGGGAAGCCATGCTTTGGCCCTGATCGGGTTCAGGCGGCGATGCCTCTGACACGGCACCGGACCCCGCCAGTTCATCCCGCTGGAAAGCCCTCAGCAACCCTTCGAGATTGAAGCCGCCGCTTTTGGCTCGCCTGACCATGCCGCTGAGGCATTTGCCTGCATGTTCCGCTCGGTAGCGGTGGCCCGACTGGAGGCGGGAGTTTCGATCGATGACTAGCACGCACAGTGCCGCTCGCTCCCGTCCCAGCAGAGAGCAAGCCTTGCCCCAGGTCCGCTGGCCAATGCCGAGCCAGCTTGCCGTTTGCCGCGACGCCTCGACCAGGCTCGGCCACCCTGGATCGCCATGCCCGCTGGCAATCAGGCGAAACTCGTTCGAGGCGAGTTCCAGTGCAACGCGAGGCGTGATCGTCGGCTCAGTCGGGCGCTCGCTACAGGATCGTGATGAATCCTGATTCTGTATGTTGGGTCGGCTGTTTTCTTCCGGTCGATCGGAAGTTTTCTTCGCACGGGGATCGCTGGCGAGGTCCGCCAGCACGGCTTGGAGAGCGGCCCGGATCGTCTCCAGCTTCTCGATGCGCTGAATAGGAGCTATCCGGCCATCGGGCAGGATCGCGTCAGCCCGTGCCATCAGTTCCGGCTCGGCGCCATTGCGGATCAAGCGCCGCAGTCGGCGAATCTCGGCCTTGCAGGTGTCGATCGCATGCTGCTCGAGTTCGCGTGCTTCCCATGCGGCCTTCAGGTCGGCGTAGCGCTCGATCAGAGGTGCAAGGTTAATCCCGGCTGCCCAGCGGATGACACCGCCGCTCCTGAGACCAGAGCGGGCACCATTTCCGCCGGTGGTCCTGGCGATCAGCCCCTTCGCTTCCAGCTCGCGCTCGGCGTCATTGATGGCCCGGCTGCACAGGTCGAGGTCATCGGCAGTCCGGCAGACCCGATCCCACAACGCGCAGATGCGACCAGTCCGGTAGTCATCGTCGCGTGAGCGCCAGACATAATGCCTGAGCACCCGCGTTGCCGTGCTGGACAGGCCAAGGCCCCGCTTGCCGAGATCCTCGACCAGCGACAGCAGATCGATGCGCCTGACGCCGGCATGAAGGCCCCCATGAACTAGGGTCGCGCTCATGCGGCACCGCCTGCTAGCTCGGCGCTTGCACGGGATTCCGTGATATCGTATGAAAAGGCAGTAGCTGCGACGCTATCGAAATGACCGCTGGCGAGGGTTGCAGCCCTTCCGGCGGTTTTTCGTTTCCGGTCCGGTGGTCTGGGGACCGCCTCCGTCGCTGGCCAAACCCGACCAAATCGATGCGTTTCCGTGGGCCTCAAGGAGCCTGCTCGTACAAATCGCGTACAGTCGGCGTCGTACAAGAGCCTGTTTTCGCAAACAAAACAGCTAACTAGCTGATTTGACTGGCTCCCTTCACACGGGTGGGGTCACAGGTTCAATCCCTGTCGCGCCCACCACTTCCGGATCGCGTTGATCACGATCAATGCATCAAAGATACCTTTGCTCCACGTTCGGGCCCTTGGTCCAGGCGGAGGAAGGTCATCATGTTCAGTACCAATGTCGGCAGTGCCGATCGCGTGTTCCGGATCGGTCTCGGGATTGTTCTCCTGGCCCTGGTCTTCGTCGGACCGCGCACGCAGTGGGGCTGGCTGGGGCTGATTCCGCTGGCGACGGGCCTGCTGCGTACCTGTCCGCTCTACAGCCTGTTCGGCATGAACACCTGCGGCTCCGCGCGCTGACCTGACCTTGCGTCGGGCAGGTCGACGCGGCATAGCGCCGCCACCATGCACGACATCAGGTTCATCCGCGAAAATCCCGAAGCCTTCGACGCCGGTCTGGCGCGGCGCGGGCTGGAACCGCAGTCCGCAGCGATTCTGGCGCTGGACAGCCAGCGCCGCGCGGTGGCGACGCGGATGCAGGACGCGCAAAGCCAGCGCAACGACGCGTCCAAGGCGATCGGCGCGGCGATGGGCCGCGGCGACAAGGACGAGGCCGAACGGCTGAAGGCGGCCGTCGCGTCGCTCAAGGACGCCCTCCCCGCGCTGGAGGCCGAAGATCGTGACCTGCTGGCCCGGCTGACCGACATGCTGGCGCGCATTCCCAACCTTCCGGCATGCGATGTCCCCGATGGTCCGGATGAGGCGCACAATGTCGAGGTTGGGAGCTGGGGCACGCGGCGCGAATTCGCTTTCACCCCGCGCGAGCATGCCGACCTTGGCCCCGCACTGGGGATGGATTTCGAAACCGGCGCGGCGATCAGCGGCGCGCGCTTTACCTTTCTGCGCGGGCACATGGCGCGGCTGCACCGGGCGATCGGCCAGTTCATGCTAGATCGCAATACGGACGAAGCCGGCTACACGGAATGCAACCCGCCAGTTCTGGTCCGCGACGAGGCGATGTACGGCACCGACAAATTGCCCAAGTTCGCCGAGGATTCGTTCCGCACCACCGATGGCCGCTGGCTGATCCCGACTTCCGAAGTCAGCCTGACCAGTTCGGTGATGGACCAGATCATCGACGCGGCGGCGCTGCCCCTGCGCATGACCGCGCTGACGCTGTGCTTCCGCAGCGAGGCCGGGGCCGCAGGCAAGGATACGCGCGGTTTCATCCGCCAGCACCAGTTCGAGAAGTGCGAGCTGGTCAGCGTGGTCCGCCCCGAGGAGAGCGAAGCCGAGCACGAACGGATGACCGAGACGGCGGAGATGATCCTCAAACTGCTCGAGCTGCCCTACCGCAAGATCGTGCTGTGCACCGGCGACATGGGCTTCGGCGCGCGCAAGACCTATGACCTCGAGGTCTGGTTGCCCGGGCAGGGCGCTTACCGCGAGATCAGTTCGTGCTCCAACTGCGGCGATTTCCAGGCACGGCGGATGAACGCGCGCTACCGGCCCGAAGGACAGAAGGGGACCGAGTTCGTCCATACCCTCAACGGTTCGGGCCTGGCAGTGGGACGCACGCTGGTGGCGGTGCTGGAGAACTATCAGCAAGAAGACGGCTCGGTCGAAGTGCCGCAGGCGCTGCTGCCCTACATGGGCGGGCTCGCCGTGCTGCGGCCCCAGTAAACACGCGACAAAGGACTCTGATGCGCATCCTGCTCACCAACGACGACGGCATCCACGCCCCCGGCCTTGAGGTGCTCGAGCGGATTGCCAGGCAGTTCAGCGACGACGTGTGGATCGTCGCCCCGGCCGAGGAACAGTCCGGCGCGGGCCATTCGCTGACGCTGAGTCGGCCGGTGCGGCTGCGCCAGTTCGACGAGCGCCGCTTTGCCGTATCCGGCACGCCGACCGACGCGGTGATGATGGCGCTGCGCACGGTCATGCCCGCCGCGCCCGACCTGATCCTGTCGGGTGTCAACCGCGGTGCCAACCTGGGCGATGACGTGACCTATTCAGGCACCGTTTCCGCCGCGATCGAGGGGGCACTGGCCGGGATCCGCTCGATCGCGCTGAGCCAGGTCTATGAAAAGGAAGGCATGGGCGACACCGTGCCCTTTGCCGCAGCCGAGGCATGGGGTGTGCGGGCCATTCGCCCCCTGCTTGGCCTGCCCTTCGCGCCGCGCAGCCTGGTCAACGTCAACTTTCCGCCGCTGCCAGCCGATCAGGTCCAGGGCATTCGCGTGGTTCGCCAGGGATTTCATGACTATGCGCGCGGTTCGGTGGTAGAAGGGATCGACCCGAGAGGCTACCGCTACTTCTGGTTCGGCCTCCATGGGATCGAGCATACCCCGGGCCACGAGACCGACCTTGAAGCAATCCAGGATGGCTTTGTCTCGGTGACCCCGCTCCAGCTGGACCTGACCCACGATGCCTCGTTGGCCGAGCTGACCGGACGGTACGTCTGATGCGCGGCGCGGCAGCACTTCTGCTGGCCGCAAGCGTGCTGCTGATCGCGGCCGCCGATCCCGATCCGAAGACTGAGACCACCCACGTCGTCAAGGACGGCGAAACGCTGGGGGGGATCGCCAACCGGGCCGAAATGCCGCGCGTGCTGATCATCGAAGCCAATGGCCTGAAAGCGCCCTATGCCCTGCGCCTGGGGCAGAAACTGGTCATCCCGCGCCGCCGGATCCACACGGTAAAGGACGGCGAAACCGGCTTTGGCATTGCCATGGATTATGGCGTGCCGTGGAGCGCGATCGCCACGGCCAGCGGGATCGATCCCAAGGCGGCGGTCAAGCCCGGGCAGAAGCTGACCGTACCGACTCTGGCCAAGCCCCCGGTGACAGCGTCCCCCTTGGCGGCCGCATTGCCTGCCGCGCTGACATCGCCCTCAGCAACGCCCAGTGAAGAGCCGGCCAAACTGGCCGACACCCCAGCCCCGGCCTTCCGCTGGCCCGTCGATGGCAAGGTCCGCCGGGGTTTCGTTGCCAAGCAGGGCGACAAGCCCTGGCACGACGGAATCGATGTTATTGCCCCCAGGGGTACCGCAGTGCGCGCGGCTGCCGCGGGCAAGGTGATCTTCGCCGGCGATGGACCAAGGGAATACGGCAAGACCGTAATCCTGTTCCACAGCGGGCGCTGGACCACGACCTACTCCTACCTTGACCAGATCACAATCAAGGACGGCGAAACGGTGGGAGCCGGCGAGCGCATCGGCTTCAACGGCCAGACCGGCCTGGCCAGCGAGCCCCAGCTGCATTTCGAAGTGCGCAGGAACCGCGTGCCACTCGATCCGGCCAAGTACCTGCCGAAAGCGAAGAAGCCTTAGCCGAGCAAGACGAAGACTGCGCCGACGACGGCCATTCCGACCACCAGGTGACCGGCATCGATCAGGAACAGGGTCAGCGACTTGCGCTGATGCAGGTAATTGATCCCTACTGCCGGGGCCATCACCGTCGCGGCAAAACCCAGTGCCATCATCATCACAACGTGGGGCGCGGGCTGGGTCCGGGCGAACAGATGGCCCAGGGTCGATACCACCAGAAATTCGCACAACAGGGTCAGGCCCATGACACGCGCGATCGCCGCACCGCGCGGTGCCGGGCCGACGCCGACTTCGCGCTGCCACGGCACGGCGAACAGCGCACCGTACCACACCGCCCCCACCGCAAAGAACAACAGGGTGCCCACGCCCACTGCCAGCCAGTTTACTGCACCCATTGTCATTCTCCTTTTGCGTGCCCTGCGCAGGGCAGTAGCACTTTCCTGCCGCGCGGTGTAAGGGCCGCCCCCCATGGCTACAGTAATTCCTGATCAGAAGCGCGTCGGCATGGTTTCGCTCGGCTGCCCCAAGGCGCTGGTCGATTCCGAACGCATCCTCACCCGGCTGCGCGCCGATGGCTATGCCATGTCGCCCAACTATGCCGGAGCAGACGTGGTGCTGGTCAACACCTGCGGCTTCCTTGACAGCGCCAAGGAAGAGAGTCTTGCCGCCATCGGTGAGGCGATTGCCGAGAACGGTCGGGTGATCGTCACCGGCTGCATGGGCAATGAGGCCGCGCTGATCCGGGCGAAGTTCCCCGCGGTCCTCGCCGTCACCGGAGCGCACCAGTACGAAGCGGTGGTTGAAGCCGTGCATGAAGCCGCCCCGCCCACCCAGGGCCCGTTCATCGACCTGATCCCTCAGCCCGACGTCAAGCTGACCCCGCGCCATTACAGTTACCTCAAGATCAGCGAAGGCTGTAATCACGCCTGCGCCTTCTGCATCATCCCCAGCCTTCGCGGCAAACTCGCCAGCCGCCGCATCGACGCGGTGCTGCGCGAGGCGGAGAAGCTGGTCGCTGCCGGCACCCGCGAGCTGCTGGTGATCAGCCAGGACACCAGCGCCTACGGCGTCGATGTGCGGCACGAGGAACGCATGTGGAAGGACCACCCGGTCCGCACCCACATGACCGACCTGGCCCGCGAACTGGGCGGCCTGCGCACCCCGGAAGGCGTGCCGCCATGGGTCCGGCTCCACTACGTCTACCCCTACCCCCACGTCGATGCGGTGATCCCGCTGATGGCCGAAGGGCTGATCACTCCCTACCTCGACATCCCGTTCCAGCACGCCGCGCCGTCGGTGCTGAAAGCGATGAAGCGCCCGGCCAACGAGGCCAAGGTGCTCGAACGGATCAAGGCCTGGCGCGCTATCGCGCCCGATCTCACCATCCGCTCCAGCTTTGTGGTCGGCTTCCCCGGCGAGACCGAGGCCGATTTCCAGTACCTACTCGACTGGCTCGACGAGGCCCAATTGGACCGCGTCGGCGCCTTCCGCTTCGAACCGGTCGAAGGCGCGGCGGCCAACCTGCTGCCCGATCCGGTGCCCGAAGCGCTCAAGGAAGAACGCTATGCCCGAATCATGGCCAAGACCGAGACGATTAGCGCCGCGAAACTGGCCAATAAGGTCGGCCGCCTGCTCCCGGTGATCGTCGACGAGGTCGGCGAGCCGGACGAGGACGGCGATGTGGGCGCCACCGCCCGCAGCCAGGCCGACGCCCCGGAAATCGACGGCGCGGTGTTCCTGCGCCAGGTTCCGGCTACGCTCCAGCCAGGCGACATCGTCCTCGCTCGAATCGAGGATGCCGACGCCCATGACCTGTTCGGGGTGATCGAGCCAAGCTGACCGGCACCCCTCACCGCCGCGGCCATTCCGGCCAGCCGCGTAATTTCCTTGCTTTTTGTCGCAACGCAACATAAAGGGCGCGCAACACGACCGGCCTTGTGGGCAAAACCGCAAGGAATCTCGGCGCAGCGTGAGGCCTCCTTTCCAGGAATGGCCGCCCCGAATGCCCGGTCGATCCGAACCTGAAGCCACCTTCTTCACGCAGGGTCGCATCGAAACGAACCTTGCTTCGTGTCGAGCGGATTTCCCGTGCGCGCGCTGCTTCAATCTGTGAGTATTTCATGACCTATTTTTCCGACCTTGGCCTGGCCGAGCCGCTTGTCCGTGCGCTTGAAGCCAAGGGCTATACCGATCCCACCCCGATCCAGAAGCAGGCGATCCCCGCGCTGCTCGAAGGGCGCGACCTGCTGGGTATCGCCCAGACCGGCACCGGCAAGACAGCAGCCTTTGCGCTGCCCTCGCTGCACCGCCTGGCTGCCGATCCCAAGGGCCGCATGCCCGCTTCGTGCCGCATGCTGGTCCTTTCGCCCACGCGTGAACTGGCCGCCCAGATCGCCGAAAACATGCGCGGCTATGCCAAGTTCCTCAACCTGTCGGTACAGTGCGTGTTCGGCGGCTTGCCGGTGGGCAAGCAGGCCCGCGCGCTGGTTGGCGGCACCGACATCCTGGTCGCCACGCCGGGCCGTCTGCTCGACCTGATCGACCAGCGCGCGCTGACGCTGCGCAATGTCGAGATCTTCGTGCTCGACGAAGCCGACCAGATGATGGACCTGGGCTTTATCGTGCCCCTGAAGCGCGTCGCCGCGATGCTGCCCAAGGAACGCCAGAGCCTGTTCTTCAGTGCGACCATGCCCAAGGCGATCGCCGATCTGGGGCGCCAGTTCATCAACAACCCGGTGCGAGTCGAAGTCAGCCCGCAGGCAACCACCGCGGAGCGGGTCGAGCAGTACGCGATCTTCATCAACCAGGCCGAAAAGCAGGCGCTGCTGACGCTGTCGCTGCGCAAGGGGCTGGCCCTGCGCGAAGACGGCACCAGCGAAATCAACCGCGCGCTCGTCTTCACCCGGACCAAGCACGGCGCCGACCGCGTCGTCCGTCACCTCTCCACCGCCGGGGTCAACGCCGCGGCGATCCACGGCAACAAGAGCCAGGCCCAGCGCACCGCCGCGCTGCTCGCCTTCCGCAAGGGCACCACCCCGGTGCTGGTCGCAACCGACATCGCCGCGCGCGGGATCGACGTGTCGGGCGTCAGCCACGTGTTCAACTATGAGCTGCCCAACGTGGCCGAACAATACGTCCACCGCATCGGGCGGACGGCCCGCGCGGGGGCCGATGGCGCCGCGCTGAGCTTTGTCGCGCCCGACGAGAAGCCGTACTTGCGCGATATCGAGAAGCTGACCGGGATCAAGCTGGGAACCGTGCCGCTGCCCGACAACTTCCAGAAAGAAGCCGCCAGTCTGCCCGCCCCCAGCCGCAAGCCGGCCGAGGCCGAGCAGGACGCGCGCCGCGAGGCGCGCGATGCACGTGGCCGCGGCGGCCAGCGTGGCGGCGGCCGTCCCGGCGGCAACCGCCCCAACAACAACCGCTCGAACGGCGGGCAGAGCCGCGACGGCCAGAGCCGCGACCAGTATATCCGCAACGAGCGGATGGGCGATGCGCGCAAGGCCTCGGCCCCGCGCGGCCCGGTGTTCAATCCGCTGGGCGATGATGCCCGGCGCGATGAGCGTCCGGCGCGCAGCGAACGCCCGGTCGCCCAGCACCGCGATGCCGTCCGCCCGGCCGGCGGCCAGCCCCGCGGCGACGGCCAGGGCAAGCGCCCCGGCGCCCACGGCAAGAAGCCCAATGGCGGCGGCCAGCGCCGCTGGGGCTAAGCGTCCGGCGAAATTTGCACTATCGAGGCGGCGGCTTCCCTAAGCGGAAGCCGCCGCTTTCGTTTGCTTCAGTGGTCGGCCGGGTCGCGCGGGCGGACATAGACGCGCGCGACGATCGGAAAGCTTTGCGCGACCTGCTGTTCAATCGCGCGGACGGTCTGCTCAACCTCGCGCGCCGAAATCGTGTCGACGAAATCGGCGCTGATGATCGCGGTGACCATGGTCGGTGAGGAATGGACCGTCTTCACGTCGTGCACGGCCACGATGTTGTCGTGGCCGTCGGCGCAGCTGCGGATCTGCGCGACGAGTTCGGGATCCGCGGCCTCGCCGATCAGCAGACCCTTGGCCTCGTACAGCAGGACCACCGCCAGTACGCCGAGCACCAGCCCGATCAGGACCGAGGCCAGGCCGTCCCACATCGGATTGCCGGTAAGCAGGCTGAGCGCCAGGCCGATCGCCGCTACGACCAGGCCGACCAGAGCGCCGCTGTTTTCGAGCAGGATGACCAGCGTCGCGGCGTCCTTGGTGTCGCGCACTTCCTGCCAGATCGTGCCCTGCCGCTTGGCATTGAAATCCCTGAGCGCGGCCAGCGTCGACCAGCCTTCGAGAGCAAATGCGATACCCAGAACCGCAAAGGCGATCATCGGGCTGAACGCCGGCTCCGGATCGAGGATGTGCAGGATGCCTTCGTAGACAGAGACACCTGCGCCCAGCGCAAAGACCAGGATCGCGACGATGAATGACCAGAAGTACAGTTCGCGCCCATAGCCGAAGGGATGGAGCGCATCGGGCGGCTTGCGGCTGCGCCGGGTGCCGTAGATCAGCAGCAGCTGATTGGTCGAATCGACCAGACTGTGCACGCCTTCGGTCAGCATTGCGGACGACCCGGTGATTGCTGCCGCAACGAACTTGGCTACCGCGATGCCCAGGTTGGCGACCAGCGCGATGACAATGGTGCGGGTACTGCCTTGTGCGGCCATTCCGGTTTTGTCCTTCGGTTGCCGAGCGCTGTTAGCCGTTCGTCGAATGCGGGGGAAGCGCGGGCTTGATCGCGGCATCGACTGGTCTAGCCTGCAATCATGCTTCGCCATGCCCTTGCGCTTGCCGCACTCGCCCTGCCCCTGCCCGCCCTGGCCCAGGCGCTGACTCCTGCCGAACAGACCGCGATCGACCAAGCGGTGACCGCGACGCTGAAGGAGACCGGTGTGCCCTCGGCGCAGGTAGCCGTAGTGCGCGGCGGGCAGATCGTGCTCGACAAGGCCTGGGGCAAGGCCAGCGAGCGGATCCCGGTGGCGAACGAGAAGCTGCCTTACCAGATCGCGTCGAATTCCAAGCAGTTCCTTGCCGCGCTGCTGCTGCTGCTGGAAGACGACGGCAAGCTCAGCCTCGACGACACGGTCGCCAAGTGGCTGCCCGACGTGTCGGGGGCGGAGCGGATGACCGTGCGCCAGCTGCTGTCGCATACTTCAGGTCTGCAGGATTTCTGGCCGCAGGATTACCTGTTTTCCGACATGACCAAACCCACGCAGCCTCAGGGCATTGTCGATCGCTGGGCGAAGAAGCCGCTCGACTACGCGCCGGGCACCCGGATGCAGTATTCGAACACCGGCTATGTTGTCGCCGGGCTGATCGCCGAAAAGGCCGGGGGCAAGCCGCTGTGGCAGCAGTTCGACGAACGGCTGTTCACCCCGCTGGGAATCAAGCCGCACAAGCTGGACGAGACCAACGGCCCAGCCTTTCCCGAGGGTTATCACCGCGCCGCGCTGGGTCCGGTGCGCGCTGCAACGCCGCCGGCCCGGGGCTGGCTGTGGGCGGCAGGCGAACTGTCGATGACTGCCGCCGAACTGGCCAAATGGGACATCGCGCGGATGAACCGCACCCTGCTGCCGCGCGAAGACTGGGAAGAGATGGAAACCCCGGTGCGGCTGGCCGACGGGACCGCGAGCGGGTATGGCCTTGGTGTGACCAAGCATCAGGTCAAGGGCCGCACCGTGGTCGATCATGGCGGCGAATCGGTCGGGTTTCTCTCGCAGAGCAGCACCTGGATCGACGACAAGGTCGCGGTGGTCGTGCTGACCAATGCCGATTTCGCCGGGGTGCCCGACAGCCTGACCGACAAGATCGCCGAGGTGGTCCTGCCCAAGGCGATGCAGGCCGACATTGGCGAGGCCGCGCGCGACGAAGACGCCCGCGCCACCCTGGCGGAACTGACCGCGGGCAAGCTCGATCCGGCGCGCTATACCGCAAACGCACGGTTCTATTTCACGGCGCAGACATTGGGCGATTACGCGCAGAGCCTGTCCCCGCTCGGTACCCCGCAAGAGGTCAAGGCGCTGGGCAAGCCCCGCCTGCGCGGCGGCTTCGTCAACCGCAACTTCGCACTGAGCTACAAGGACGGGCAGAAGCTGGTGCTGATTACCTATGCCGAACCGGGCGAAAAGGGCCGATGGGAGCAATTCATCGTTATGCCGCGCTGAACTAGAGCCAACCAATCTTCCGGAAGCGCAGAAACAGGCCGCCGCAAATCGCGATGATCACGGCCCAGACCGCGGGATAACCCCACTTGCTGTGCAGTTCGGGCATGTAGTCGAAGTTCATCCCGTAGATGCCCGCGATTGCAGTCGGCACCGCCAGGATCGCGGCATAGGCGGCGAGCTGCCGGGTCATGTCGCCCTGACGGTGCTGTTCGAGCAGCGCTGCGGTCTCAACAATGCTGGCCAGCGTTTCGCGCAACATCGACATCCGCGTCATCGTCCGCCGGACATGGTCGAGCACGTCGCGGAACCACACCCGCGCGGCGGGATCGATGGTCGGCAGTTCGGTGGTGACCAGCCGCTCGCACACTTCCTCCATCGGCCCGACGATCCGGGTGAACTTGCGGAAGCTGCGGCGCAGGCGGAAAATGCGGCGGATTGTCGAGGGTTCCGGGAACGTGTCGATTGCCCGTTCTTCCAGGCTTTGAACCCCGTCCTCCAGCCGGTCGAGCACCGGCTCGTACCCATCGACGATGAAATCCAGGATCGCATGGGCGACATAGTCCGGCCCTTCGATCAGCCGTTCGGCGTGGCTTTCCAGTCGGTCGCGCAGCGCTGTGTGGGCGCGGGTCGATCCCATGCGGACAGTGACGACAAAATCGCGGCCAAGGAAGATCGCGGTCTGGCCATAGGCGATATTCTCGCCCTCGATCAGCGCGGCGGTGCGCGCGACGATGAACAGCTGGTGGCCATAGATTTCCACCTTGGGCATCTGCGTCGGGGTCAGCGCATCCTCGACCGCCAGCGGATGCAGGCCGAACTGGCGGCGGACCAGGTCCATTTCCTCGCCCGTCGGATCGGCCAGTCCGACCCAGTCGAACACGTGGGGCGGCAGTTCATCGCGCGGGGTTCCGGTGACCGGCTGGTTTTCGGGCGATGCCTTGCCGCTTGCATAGCGGCGTGATGCGATGATGGCCATGTGCTCCCCGTGCCAAAGCCGCAAGCTGCTGGCAATCCCGCTGCGGCTCTGTTAAGTGGCCGATTAAGACTGAATGGCGCAGCCGCAGCGGGAGAAGAGGCATATGAACGCGATCACGACGATCGAGGACACGTTCGACGTATTGATCGTCGGCGCCGGGATATCCGGCATCGGCATGGCGGTGCACCTGACCCGCGATTGCCCGGACAAGCGCTTTGCCATTCTTGATCGCCGTAGCCAGATCGGCGGGACCTGGGATCTGTTCCGCTATCCCGGGATCCGCAGTGACAGCGACATGCACACGCTGGGCTTTTCCTTTGCCCCGTGGAAGCACGAAAAGTCGATTGCCGATGGCCCCGCCATTCTCGAATACCTGAACGACATCGCCGATCAGCACGGCCTGCGCGACAAGATGCGCTTCGACCAGAAGGTCATCTCCGCAGACTGGGACAGCAAGACCGCCATGTGGACAGTCGTGACCGAGCAGGCCGACGGCTCACATCGGCGTCTGCAGGGCCGGTTCCTGTTCCTGGGTTCGGGCTATTACGACTACGACGATCCCTACAACGCCATGTTCCCCGGCCGCGACTCGTTCAAGGGGCAGGTTATCCACCCGCAGTTCTGGCCCGCCGACCTTGACTATCAGGGCAAGAAGGTTGTCGTGATCGGTTCCGGCGCCACCGCGGTGACGATCGTTCCCGCCATGGCCCATTCGGGCGCAGCGCACGTCACCCAGCTGCAGCGCACGCCGACCTACATGGTCAGCCGCCCGGCCCGCGACGCGATCGCCAATGGCCTGCGCAAGGTGCTGCCGGAGCGTGTCGCCTATGCCATCACCCGGTTCAAGAACATCACGCTGCAAAGCTTCATGTTCAAGCGCGTCCGCGAAAAGCCGGAAAAGGCGCGCGAAATGATCCTGGGCGAGACCGCCAAGCATCTAGGCGAACGCTACAACGAGCGTGATTTCGTGCCGCCCTACAACCCGTGGGAACAGCGCCTGTGCCTGGTGCCCGATGCCGACTTCTTCCGCGCGATCAACGAAGGCAAGGCCGACGTGGTGACCGATCACATCGAACGCTTCGATGCCACCGGGATCCAGCTCAAGTCGGGCCAGCACCTTGACGCCGACATCATCGTCACCGCCACCGGACTAAGCCTGGCGGTTGCCGGCAAGATCGCGGTTTCGGTCGACGGCAAGCCGGTCGATTTCGGCAAGACCTTCAATTACCGCAACTGCATGTTCTCGAACGTGCCCAACCTGGCCGGGGTGTTCGGCTATATCAACGCCAGCTGGACGCTGCGGGTCGATATCGTCGCCGAATATCTGACCCGGCTGCTCAAGCAAATGGACACCTATGGCGCCGTGGCGGCGACCCCGGTGCTGCCCGACGATGCCCGCCCAGAGGCAATCGACTCGTTTGAAGGGTTCTCTTCCGGCTATCTCGAACGCGCCAAGGACCGCATGCCCAAGAACGCTCCCAGCCTGCCGTGGCGGCTCAACCAGGATTACCGCAAGGACCGTATCGACATGCGCCAGGCGCCGATCGACGATGGGGTGCTGCAATTCCGCCGCGCACGGGAACTGGTTTCGGCCTGACCTTGCCCTTGACCGCGTGGTGACTTAACGCGTGTCGCATGAGCACTGCCGAACGCATCTGGACCGCCGCGCTGCTGGTGATCGGTGACGAAATCCTTTCGGGCCGGACCCAGGACAAGAACGTCGCCCAGGTCGCCACCTGGCTCAACGTCCAGGGCATCCGCCTGGCCGAAGTGCGCGTGGTGGGCGACCGCGAGGAGGCGATCGTCGAGGCGGTCAATGCCCTGCGCGCGCGCAACGACTACCTGTTCACCACCGGCGGGATCGGCCCGACCCACGATGACATCACCGTCGATGCCGTAGCCGCGGCGCTGGGCGTGGGGGTGGTGATCCATCCCGAGGCGCGGGCCATTCTGGAACGCTATTACGAGACCCGTGGGGGGCTGAACGAAGCACGGCTGCGCATGGCGCGGGTGCCGGACGGGGCCGAGCTGATCCCCAACCGCATGTCGGGCGCTCCGGGCATTCGTTGCGGCAACGTCTTCCTGATGGCCGGAGTGCCGTCGATCACAGCGGGGATGCTCGACGCGCTGACCGGCACGCTCGAAGGCGGCCTGCCGGTGCTGAGCGAGACCATCGGCAGCTGGGTGGCGGAAAGCGAAATCGCCGACCTGCTGCGCCAGACCGAGTCCGCGCACGAAGGCTGCGCGATCGGATCCTATCCGTTCTTTCGCGAAGGCCGGGTTGGGGCCAATTTCGTCGTCCGCGCGGTCGATCCTGCGGTGCTGTCAGCCTGCGCCGAAGCCCTGCTGACCGGTTTGCGGGCGATGGGCCGCGAGGCCGTACCCGGTGGGATATAGGGCAGCGATCGTGACCCTTGCTTCCGCTGCGGGACTGGCCTCGGCCTGCACCGCCGATCACGATAGCATCGCCGCGCTGGAACGCGCGCTGCAATCCAACCCCAGCGCCACCCGCGCGCTGGAAGGGTGGTGCGCGGCGCGCGGGCTGGACGACCATCCGTCGATCGTTGCGCGGCGCCTCAAGGGCGAAGCCGGTCCAGAGCCCGAATACCTGCGCGCGCGGCTGGGCGTGACCGGGGATGCCCAGCTGGGCTATCGTCATGTCGAGTTGGTTTGCGGCAACCGGGTGCTGTCGGTGGCGCACAACTGGTATCTGCGCGAACACCTGAGTGCAGAGATGAACGCCGCGCTGGACGGCAGCGAAATACCGTTCGGCAAGGTGGTGGCGCCGCTGCGCTTTACCCGCGAGACGATCGACAGCCGCCACGGCGGCGAGCCGGGTTGCCCGCCAGGCACTGTCCTGTCGCAGATTGCACTGCTGCGCCTGCCCGACGGCCGGCCGCTGGCGCTGGTGACTGAGTGCTACACCCGCTCCGCGATCGCAAAATGACATATGAAAAGGGCCGGAGGTTTCCCCCCGGCCCCTTTCGGTATGCAGTCAGGCTGGCTTAGCCGCCGTGGACTTCGGCCACGTCGATCTTGATGCCCGGGCCCATCGACGAGGACAGTCCGACCTTCTTCAGGTACTTGCCCTTGGCGCCGGCCGGCTTGGCCTTGACCACGGCATCGACGAAGGCGTCGAAGTTGGCGCGCAGCGCTTCGTTCGAGAAGCTCAGCTTGCCGATCCCGCCGTGGATGATCCCGGCCTTTTCGACGCGGTATTCGACCTGGCCGCCCTTGGCCGCCTTGACGGCTTCGGCGACGTTCGGGGTGACGGTGCCCAGCTTGGGGTTAGGCATCAGGCCCTTGGGACCCAGCACCTTGCCCAGGCGGCCGACCACACCCATCATGTCCGGGGTCGCGATGACCCGGCCATAATCGAGGTTGCCGTTCTGCATGTCTTCCAGCAGGTCTTCGGCGCCGACCTTGTCAGCCCCGGCAGCCAGCGCCTTTTCGGCGTTGTCGCCGCGGGCGAAGACCGCAACCTTGACGTCCTTGCCGGTGCCCGAAGGCAGCACGACCATGCCGCGGACCATCTGGTCGGCGTGGCGCGGATCGACGCCCAGGTTGAGCGAAACTTCCAGCGTTTCGTCGAACTTGGTGCGCTTGAGGTCCTTGATCAGCTGGATCGCTTCATCGACGCCATACAGCGCCTGGTTGTCGCCCAGCTTTTCGGTCAGAGCCTTCTGGTTCTTGGTCTGCTTTGCCATGTCCTTAGCCCTCCACAACCTGGAGACCCATCGAACGGGCCGAGCCCTCGATGATCTTGGTCGCCTGTTCGATGTCGTTCGCGTTCAGATCCTTGAACTTGGTCTGGGCGATTTCGGCCAGCTGCGAACGCTTGATCGTTCCCGCCGACACCTTGCCCGGCTCCTTCGAGCCCGACTTGAGGTTGGCGGCCTTCTTGATCAGGAACGAAGCCGGGGGGGTCTTGGTGACAAAGGTGAAGCTGCGATCGGCATAGACCGTGATGATGGTCGGGATCGGCATCGACGCTTCAAGTTCCTGCGTGGCGGCGTTGAACGCCTTGCAGAATTCCATGATGTTGACGCCACGCTGACCCAGCGCCGGGCCGATCGGCGGCGACGGGGTCGCCTTGCCTGCAGGAACCTGCAGCTTGATATAGCCTTCAATCTTCTTGGCCACGGTGGGCCTCCTTTCTTCCTGTCGGGCCGGAAATCCGGACCCTCAGAGTGAGCGGTCAAGCAAGGGATGCGAATCCCTCTTCCGCGCGGAATCGCCTCGCAATAGCCAAGCGAAGGCGCGCGCCTAGGCGAAAGTCGGCGCGAATGCAACCTTCGTCGACAGAGAGTGGTCTGCCGCGCATGATTGGCCTAGACCCGCTGCGGGAGAGAGCCATTGCGCAAAATCACGTTCGTTACCGGAATTCTTGGCGCCGCCAGCGCGCTGTCGCTGGGCGCGGTTGCTGCGGCCGAACGCGCGCCAAAGCCAAGGCCGGTCTATGGCCAGATGCCCCCGCTGCGTCCGGCGGTGATCGACGACGCACTGGAAATCGGCGGCGAGGAAATTGCCGCGCGCAAGCTCAATTCGCGGCTGACCGTCGAAGTCGGGGTCAACGGCACCGGGCCTTACCGCTTCGTGGTCGACAGCGGCGCGGATACCTCGGTGATCGGCGAGCGGCTGGCGAATGCGCTGCTCCTGCCGTCGGGACGGACCGTTCTGCTCAATGCCGTAACCGAATCGCGGCGGGTCGACCGGGTGCTGGTCGATGCCTTGCAGGTTGGACCCAGCCAGTTCCGCGCGCTCGAACTGCCGCGCCTGGAAGAACGGCACATCGGTGCAAGCGGGATGATCGGGCTGGATGCGCTGGTCGAACAGCGACTGATGCTCGATTTCGAAAAGCGCCGGATCAGCGTGGAGGATGCCAGCAGGCCGGCACCGCGCCTTGACGGCGAAATCGTCGTGACGGCGCGGCTCAAGCGCGGGCAGTTGATCCTTACCCAGGTCAAGGCGCGCAATCTGGCACTGGATGCGGTGATCGATACAGGTTCCGAAGTGACGATCGGCAATTCGGCGCTGCGCACGCAGATCGCCCGGCGCAAGAATGCCCGGATCGTCAAGGCGCAGATCGTCGGCGTCACCGGCAAGGCGGTCGACATCGATCTGGTCTATGTCGAAGAGCTCAAGATCGGTTCGATCTCGCTCAGCAATGTGCCGATTGCCTTTGCCGACGTGCCGCCGTTCAAGGTCTTCGGGCTGGACAAGCGCCCTGCGCTGCTGCTCGGCACCGATCTGATGGAAAACTTCCGCAAGGTCAGCCTGGATTTCCGGGCGCGCAAGGTGCGCTTTCAGCTGCGCAAGTGTGCCCCCCAGGACGTCCAGTTCACCTACGGCGAACCGACCATCCTGCGCGGCGATCGCAACAATCCGGCTTCGTGCCGGCCCTGACGGGCAAGCCTTACTTGACCAGTTCGACGTGCTCGAAATCGAGTTCCACCGGAGTGGCGCGGCCGAAGATCGAGACCGAGACCTTTACCCGGTTCTTGTCGAAATCGAGTTCCTCGACGATGCCGGTGAACGAATTGAACGGCCCGTCGAGCACCTTGACCGAATCGCCGATCTCGTAATCGACGCTGATGTGCTTCTTCGGTTCGGCCGCGGCGGCATCGCGAGCGCCGAAATAGCGCGCGGCCTCACGGTCGGAAATCGGCTGCGGCTTGCCTGCGTGGCCCAGGAAGCCGGTGACCTTCGGGGTGTTCTTGATCAGGTGATAAACGTCGTCATTCATCAGCAGCTTGGCCAGCACATAGCCCGGCATGGTCTTGCGTTCGACCTGAACCTTCTTGCCGCGCTTGACCTCGGTCACCGTTTCGTGCGGGACTTCGACCGCTTCGACCAGGGCTTCGAGGCCCATGCGTTCAGCCTCGGACAAGATAGACTCGCGAACCTTGTTCTCGAACCCCGAATAGGCGTGGATGATGTACCAGCGAGCCATGATATTACCTTGCTAAATCCCGTTTCAGGCGAGCGACAACAGCCAATGCACGATCTGGCCGAACACCGTGTCGATGCCCAGGAAGAACAGCGCCAGGATGACCATCAGGATCCCCACGAACATTGCTGTCGTCGTGGTTTCCTGGCGGCTGGGCCAGACGACCTTGCGTGCTTCCGCCTGGACCTGACGCATGAATTCGCCGGGAGTGATCTTGGCCATGGCTGATTAGCCTTTGCTGCGTGAACGGTTGAAACCAAATCGCCTTCCGGCTTTCGGGTACAGCGCCGCTCCCGGCGGCTGGCTGGCAGCGCGTCCGGGGGTAAGGCGTGTTCCCGATGTCGGAAGACACCGCCGCACTTAGCTACCGGTTCTGCGTTTTGCAAGCCGTGCCAGCAGCGTGTGGCGGTCGGCCTCGATCACCCGGGCGCGCAGCGGCAGCTTGTCGGGGCGGTTGCTGCCCACGTACCAGAACCAGTCGGCGTTCTTGGCCGGGTCATAGCTGAGCAGGTTTATGTAGGCGCCGCTGCGATGGTACAGCCGGTGATAGGGATCGCGGAAATAGGGGCCGCCCTCGTTGATCGTCAGCATGTGGACCATCGGCAGGGCGAAGTTGCAATTGACCAGCGCATCGCGGCGGACCAGCGCATAGCCGCAGATGTGTTCCTGCGGGTTGTACTGCCACTGCCGCCGCTCGGTGATTACAACGGTGGCGAGCTTGGCGCCCATCGGCAAGCGGTCGATCGTCTGCAGCAGATGCGCGGTTTCGCGCGAATCGCGCTTCCAGTTGTCGGTGGTCAAGGCGAGCCGGCCGAGGAACAGCAGCGCCGCGGCCAGCATCACCCAGCGCGGCGCGCGCCAGGCAAGTGCGAGGCAGCCAACCATCAGCCCGGTCGAGATCATCCGCGCATCGACCAGATCGCCGGCGAAGATGTGCCGCGGCAAGGCCAGTGAGCTGAGCAGCAGCAGCACGGTGGCCCAGCCCAGCCGCGGATCGATCCTCCGCAGTCCGGCCGAAACGGCCAGAATGCCAAGGATCAGGATCAGGCTGGCGTAATCGAGCCATTCGATCGAATCGCGCATCGCCTGCTTCCAGATCGACCATTTGTAGACCGACACCGATTCGCCGTAACCGTAGGAGGCCAGACCCTTGGTCCCGGCCCCGAACAGCAGCGCCAGCACCGGAAATGCCAGCGGCCACGGGGCAATGAACGCGCGCCAGTCACGGGTGCGGTTCCATTCATAGGCAAAGACCATCAGGCCCAGAGCGCCCCAGCCCGAAACGTGGCAGACCCAGACCAGAAAGCCCGCCGGAACCATCACCGCCGCGCGCCAGCGCTTGCCTTCCAGCAGCACCCAGGCGGCGAAGACGAACAGCGCCGCAGCCAGCGACAGTCCGAAATTGAGGAAGCCAAGCAGCAGCGCGGGCGACCAGATGAAGCACATCGCCAGCACCGCGCCCACCCCGATACGGCGGCGCAGAACCCATTCGACGGCTATTATGCCCAGGCCGGTGATCAGCGGAATGATCCCGACCACGATCCGCCCCGCCGTTTCAAGTGGGAACCAGGCAGCCAGCGGACGGATCAGCAGATCGGCGCCCAGATTGCCCATCCAGCGCCATTTGAAGCCGTAGTATTGTTGCAGGAACTGCGAATGATCGCGTTCCAGCATGACGTGAAAACGGGCCAGATGCGCCGGATAGTCAACCATCTGCGGATAGACCGCAACCAGCACCGGCAAGACCGAAACCAGCGTCAGAAGGAGCGCAAAGATCAGACTTTCGCGCGGGCCGGGCTCACCCTGCAGCCAGGCCCGGGGCGTGAAACCTCCCTTGGAAAACTGCTCTTGTGGCGGCTCGGCTGACATCGCGGGCAAGGCACTATCGCTGTTGGGGGCGGTACGGGAAAACTGGCAGGAGTGGGGGGACTCGAACCCACGGCCCTCGGTTTTGGAGACCGATGCTCTACCAACTGAGCTACACTCCTGCGGGCGGGGTGCCTCTAGACAGGTGCAGGGCTTTAGGCAAGGCGAGATTCAGCCTCTCCCCGCGCATTGCGCGAACTGCTAACAGCGCGGCGTGCACGCGCCCGTTACGCCCCCGCCGATCGATTCCGACCTGCTGCTGCTGGCCTATCGCAGCGGAATCTTCCCGATGGCCGATACGCGCAGCGATCCCGATGTCTTCTGGGTCGAACCACGCCGCCGCGGAATTCTGCCGCTGGACGGATTCCACTGCTCGCATTCGCTGGCCAAAGTCCTGCGCCGCGGCATTTTTGCGGTGACCTGCAACGCCGCCTTCGGCGAGGTGATCGAAGCCTGCGCCGGCCCGCGCCGCGACGGCGGCGATACGTGGATTTCGGACCGGATCGAGGCCAGCTACCGCGCGCTGCACGCGGAAGGCCACGCTCATTCGGTCGAATGCTGGCAGGACGGGCGGCTCGTCGGCGGGCTTTACGGCGTCGGGTTCGACCGGGTGTTCTGCGGCGAATCGATGTTCAGCCGCGTCCCCGACGCGTCGAAAGTGGCATTGGCCTGGCTGGTTGCGGCGCTGCGCCGCGGGGGAACGCGGCTGCTCGATTGCCAGTTCATCACCCCGCACCTGGCGACGATGGGCGCGGTTGAAATCGACGAGGCCGACTATCTGGAGCGCCTGCGCGCCGCTCAGGTATCGACCGACGGGCTCGGCGCTGCCGAGGGGGATGGCTTGGGCGACGGCGCTGCCGAAGGCTTCGCGGCAGGCGCGCCGCTGGCATTGCCTGACGGCTTTGCCGCGCTGCTGGCCGATGCGGCCGGTGCCGGACTGTCTTCCTCGCCCGGGAACTTCATCGCACAGTCCTTGACCCAGACGTCATAGACCGGGTGCTCGACGACATTGAGGCTCGGCGAGTTCTTGAACAGCCAGCCGGAAAACACCGTGCGCCAGGCCAGTGGCTTGTCCACGGTCTCGCGCTCTTCGACGAAAACCTGAACGAAAGCGCCGGTTTCAGCCGGGCTTTCCCACGGCAGCGTCCGTTCGCAGCTGGCCAGCTTGACCACCACGTTGCCGACCCGGCGCGCTTCGCCTGGCTTCAGCACCAGGTCCTGTTCCAGATTGTTGCGCTTGTTGAGCAGGCCCAGTGTGGCGACGCGGTCCTTGACCGGGGTGCCGTATTCGCTTTCCACCGCCGGCGCGCCCGAGGGACCGGCGGCACCGACATCCTTGGGCACTTCGGTCGCGGTGGCTTCGGCACCTTCGTCCCGGCCCTTGCCGCAGGCGGCGAGAGCCAGCGTCGTTGTCAGCAAAAGGGCGATCGCCCGCGCCATGCCGTTACGCGTCCGGCGACCAGGCTTCATAGTCACCCGTCGCCGCAGCACGCTTGCCGCCGCGCTCCAGCGCGCCGGCCGGGCGATAGGCGCGAACCGTGCCGGTGGCATTGGGGGTATAGTCTGCTTCCCAGATCCGCGCCGGGGGCAGGTTCGATTCGGGCACGCCAGCCAGCGACCCGTGCAGCCAGCCGTGCCATTCGGCCGGCACGTTGCTGGCATCGTTGGCCCCGGAATAGATCACCCAGCGGCGTTCCTTGCCGGCAAAGGGATGGCCCTTGGGAAAGGGCTTCTTCGCCCGGAAATAGGCGTTGCCGAACACGTCGCTGCCGACCTTTTCGCCGGTCATCGCCGAATTGAACGCGGTGCCAACGGTGGCGCCGTTCCACCAGGTGAAGATCTTGCCAAGGATTCCCATGCGCCGCGCCTAGCGGAACTGGGGGGCGGTGGGCAAGGGGATTAGGCGTCCGCGGGCCGGGTGTTCACGGCAAGCTGTGCAGCGAACGCACGCTGGTAGGCCGGCCGCGCCTCGCCCCGCGCAACGTATGCGTCGAGAAGGGGCCATTCGGCCAGCAGGCCGGAGGGTCGGGCGCGCAGCAGCACCGAAACCATCATCAGGTCCCCCGCCGAAAACGCGCCGTCGAGCCACTCACTCTGGCCCAAATGAGCGGTGAGCTGATCGAGCCGTGGGCGCAGTCGGGCCAGAACCAGCGGCCAGCGCTCTTCCGCCCACGGCCGGTCGCCCTCGAAGATCTTGGCGACGGTGACGTCGACGATCGGCGGCTCAACCGTGTTCAGCGCTGCGAACATCCACATGATCGCCCGGCTGCGCGCCGTCGCGTCGTCCGGGAGCAGATGGCCGAATCGCTCGGCGATGCGCAACACGATTGCCCCGCTTTCGAACAGCGTGACGTCACCGTCGTCATAGGTCGGTATCTGCCCGAAGGGATTGCGCCCCAGATGCCGGGGTTGCTTCAGCGCGGCAAAGGTCACCAGGTCGACAACATAGGGCTGCCCGACCTCCTCCAGCGCCCAGCGCACCCGCGTGTCGCGAGCCAGCCCCTTGCCGCCATCGGGTGAGCGGTCGAAAGCGGTGATGTTGATCGGCATCACCAGTTGACTACATCACCAACGCCGATCCCCAGTTCCTTGGTCCGCCCGGCGTTGAGTTCGAGCACGCCCTTGACCACGCCCGCGCTGTAGAGCGGGGTCAGGTCATAGGGCTGGGCATCGGCCACGTTGAGGATCCTGCCGTCGGTGCCGATGTAGATGATATCCAGCGGAATTACCGTGTTCTTCATCCAGAAGCTGGCGGTGCGCGGCGGGTTCATCGGGAAGATCATGCCTTCGTCTGCGCCCATCGCGGTGCGGAACATCAGCCCCATGGCCTGTTGCTGCGACGTACTGGCAACCTCGACCTGAAACGTGTGCTTCCGGCCGGCATGGGTCACCGTCAGCGGGATCACCGGCAAGCCCGAGGTTGGATGAACCGCGGGAGTGCCTTGCGTCGACTGCGGCGCGGCATCGCCCGAACTGGGCGAGCAGGCGACCAGCAGCAGGGTGAAGGGGGCAAGCAGGTTCCAGCGCATTGTCATTCCTCGGTACTTTCGGCCCATTCCTCGGCCGTTGCGATGGTCGCCGCATTGACCAGAAAGCGCGCGCTGTCCAGCGAGTGTCCACCGCGCAGCATGGCGGCGACCTGCTTTTCCCGCGCCGCCCGGTCGGCGGGCGGTGCGCCGAACGGGCCGAGCCGCCGCTTGCGCGCCAGGGCCAGCGCCGCCTGGCGCTGTTCGACCTGGCCGGGGCGGGCTTCGTCACGCGCCGCTTCGTCGATCCCGGCGGCGTAGAGCGCCTGGCCGATGCGCCGCTGGCCATAACCGCGGCGCAGCAGGCTGCCGGTCTTGGCCCGGGCAAAGGCGGCATCGTCGACATAGCCCAGCGCGACATAGCGCGCGACCGTGGCGGCAACCGGCGGATCGCCCTCCTCTTCCCAGCCGCGTTCGCGCAGCTTGCGGCGCAGATAGCCGTCGAGCTTGGCCGCGCTGGTGGCGAAGCGCGCGACATAGGCGAGCGCCAGTTCTTCCAGCCGGGCGGCAGTCAACGGGCGGGGAATGCGGCGGGGCGGACGGTCCATTGGCCTTATTCGTGCCACACATTGCGGCAATTGGGGAGGCCAGTCTGTGGGCGGATGAGGTGCCCGCATATCAATGCACACGCCGCAGGTAACATCGGAAAACGGTGCATCCTGTTGGTCAAAAACGGGTTTTCGCCGAATGAACGATGCCGCCACACTGGTGACGAGCACCTCCGGTACCATGGTGCCGACACCGAACGAAGACGATCTGCCCCGCCGCTTTGCCGACTTTGCCACCTTCGGCGATGCGCTGGACTATGCGGCGCAAGGCAAGCGCGGGATGAACTTTCACGATCCGCGCGGCAATCTGGCCCGGGTCTATCCGTTCAGCGAACTGCGCCAGGATGCGCTGGCCATGGCCCGCCGCCTGATCGCCCACGGCGTGAAGAAGGAAGACCGCGTTGCGCTAGTCGCCGAGACCGGGGCAGAATTCGCTGCGCTGTTTTGCGGCTGCATCTATGCCGGGGCCTGGCCGGTGCCACTGCCGCTGCCCACCAGCTTCGGCGGCAAGGAAAGCTATATCGACCAGTTGGCGGTCCAGCTGGCAAGCAGCGATCCTACGATCCTGTTCTACCCAGCGGTAATCGCCGAAATGGCCGGTGCCGCTGCCGCGCGGCAAGGCTGCCAGGGCATCACCTGGGAAGACTTTGCCCAGACTGACGCGCCGGAATGCACGCTGCCCACGGCCAATCCCGGCGACATCTGCTATCTGCAGTATTCGAGCGGATCGACCCGTTTCCCCCACGGGGTCGCAGTGACCCATGCCAGCCTGCTCAACAACCTCGCCGGGCATGCCCACGGGATGAAGTTCCAGCAAAGCGACCGCTGCATCAGCTGGCTGCCGTGGTACCACGACATGGGGCTGGTCGGCTGCTTCCTCTCGCTGATCGCCAACCAGGTGTCGGTCGACTACCTCAAGACCGAGGATTTCGCCCGCCGTCCGCTTGCCTGGCTCGATCTGATCAGCCGCAATCCCGGCACCTCGTGTTCCTATTCGCCGACCTTCGGCTATGACATCTGCGCGCGGCGCATTTCCAGCCAGAGCCACGTGGCCGATCGTTTCGACCTGTCGCGCTGGCGGATCGCCGGCAACGGCGCCGACATGATCCGCCCGGATGTGATGCAAAGCTTCGTCAACGCCTTTGCCGAGGCCGGGTTCACGGCCGATGCCTTCCTGCCCAGCTATGGCCTGGCTGAGGCCACGCTGGCGGTTACCGTTATGCCGCCGGGCGAAGGCATCCGCGTCGAGCTGGTAGAGGAAGAGCGTCTTTCGGGCACCCCGCGCGATCTGTCGCGCCCGGCGCGCTATCGTGCGATCGTCAACTGCGGCAAGGCGATCAAGGACATGGCCGTCGAAGTGCGCGGCGAAAGCGGCAAGGCCCTGTCCGATCATCACATCGGCAAGGTTTGGTGCAAGGGCCCGTCGGTCATGCACAGCTATTTCCGCGATCCGGAATCGACGGCAGCGTGCCTGGTCGATGGCTGGCTCGACACCGGCGACATGGGCTATCTGGTCGATGGCTACCTGTTCATCGTCGGCCGGGCCAAGGATATGATCATCATCAATGGCAAGAACCACTGGCCGCAGGACATCGAATGGGCGGTCGAACAGCTGCCCGGGTTCCACCAGGGTGATATCGCCGCATTCAGTGTCGAGACCGAAAACGGCGAGGAAGTGCCCGCAGTGCTGGTCCACTGCCGCGTTTCCGATCCGGAGGAACGGATCAAACTGCACGACCAGATCCGCGACAAGGTCCGTTCGATCACCGGCATGAACTGCGTGATCGAGCTGGTCCCGCCGCGCACCCTGCCGCGCACCAGCTCGGGCAAGCTGAGCCGGGCCAAGGCCAAGAAGCTGTACCTGTCGGGCGAGATCGAGCCGTTCAAGCTCGCCGCCTGATTTGTAACGCCGCGCATACAATTTCGGTGATTGCCGAACCGCGCGAACAGGCCTAACTGCCCGCGCCACAGGCAGGTTGCCGCGGGGTTTGTGCCCGCAGGCAGCGCGTGCCGCAGTGGCGAGGCTGGCGTGGCCGAACGACCGATCTTTTTCGATGCCAGCGGACGCCGCAACCGCTGGACCATGCGCGGCTTCTTCACCGCACTGGCGCTGCTGCTGATCACGGCGGGGGTCTTTGCCGCAACCGTGGTCGAGGCGCCGATTCCCGGCCCGCTGGCCCTGGCGATGGAACGTCCGCGGCCACGCCCGATCGCGCACCAGGTCAGCAAGGCAATCGGCTCGGTCGCGCGCTGGCTGCCCGGCGGCGCGGTTCACGGCAGCCCGGCGCATCCGATCCGGCTTGGCTTCTATGTTCCGTGGGACGACGCCAGCCGCGCCTCGCTGGCTGCACACATCGGCGAGCTTGACTGGCTGGTGCCTGGGCTGTTCTCGGTCACCGGGCCCGATCACAAGCTGACCGTCTTTCCCGACCAGCGGCTCGACCAGTTGCTGGCCGCGACGCCGCGGCCGCCAGCCGTCGTGCCGATGGTCCAGAACATCCTCAACGAGAAGTGGGACCCCCAAGGTGCTGCCCAGCTGCTCCACGATCCGGCCGCGCGGGCGCGGCTGCTCGATCAGCTTGAGCCGCAACTGCTGCGGATGAAGGCGATCGGGGTGATGTTCGACATCGAAGGCCTGCCGCGTTCGGCCCAGGGCGACTACTTGCGCTTTCTGGCCGAGGCGAAGCAGCGTTATGCCGCGCACCACTGGCTGATCACCCTGTCGGTCCCGCTTGACGACAGCGACTGGGACCTGGCCGCCTATGGCCGGGTCGCCGACCGCGTGCTGCTGATGGATTACGACGAGCACACCACCGATTTCGAGGCCGGGCCGATCGCCAGCCAGGCCTGGTTCGTCGACCATCTCAAGGCGGCGCTGCGGCAGATTCCGCGGAGCAAGGCGATCGTCGGGATCGGCAACTATGCCTATGACTGGACCGGTGAGGGCAAGGGCGACACGCCCTCGGTCGAAGAAGCCTGGCTGATCGCGCACGACAGCGAGGCCCCGGTGCTGTTCGATCATGCCAGCGGTAACGCCACCTTCACCTACGAAGAGAACGGCGCGGCGCATACGGTCTGGCTGCTCGACGCGGCGAGCGCGTGGAACCAGCTGCGCGCGGTCGATCTCGAAGGGGTTGCCGGGGTCGGGCTGTGGCGGCTCGGCACCGAAGATCCCGACGTGTGGAAAGTGCTGGCGGCCTATCGCAGCGGCAAATTGCCCGACATTGCGCACCCGCGCTCGCAGCTCGATGTCGATGTCGAAGGCAGCGGGGAAATCCTGCGGGTCGATGCCGTGCCGACCGCGGGTAGCCGGACGGTCACGCGCGATGCCAAGGGGCTGATCGTCGATCAGCAGTTCGCGGCCTTGCCCACGCCTTACGAGGTCCACCGCGCCGGTTATCAGCCGGGCCTGATCGCGCTGACCTTCGACGATGGTCCCGATCCGGAATGGACCCCGCAGATCCTCGACATCCTCAAGGCCAAGCACGCGCCGGCAACCTTCTTCGTCATCGGCGAGAACGCGCTGCCGCACCCGCTGCTGATGAAGCGGATCGCCGACGAGGGGCACGAGATCGGCAACCACAGCTTCACCCATCCCAACCTGGCGCTGGTTTCGGCTGAAAGTACGCGGATCGAGCTCAACGGTACGCAGCGGCTGGTCGAAGCCTATACCGGGCGGTCGCTGCGGCTGTTCCGCGCGCCCTATTTCGGCGATGCCGAGCCGACCACCGCGAACGAGCTGCTGCCCGCGCTGACCGCGCAGCAGGACGGTTATACCAATGTCGGGCTCCACGTCGATCCGAACGACTGGAAACGCCCCCCTGCGTCCGAAATCGTCGCCAGCACCCTGGCCCAGGTCCGCACCGGCGATCCCGAGACTTCGGCCCAGATCGTCCTGCTGCACGATGGCGGCGGGGACCGGTCGGCCACGGTGGCGGCATTGCCGGCACTGATCGACGGGCTGCGCGCGCGCGGCTTCACCCTCGTTCCGATCTCGCGCCTCGCCGGGCTCAGCCACGATCAGGTGATGCCCCCGGTCAGCGGGCACGATCTGCTGTCAGTGCGCGCCGACATCGGCGTGTTCCTGTTCTTCGGGATGATCGGCTACCTGCTCAAGTGGCTTTTCTTCGCAGTGATCGCACTGGGCATCGGCCGCGCGGTGATGCTGGCCAGCCTGGCCTGGATCAGCGACCGTCCGCGCAACCGGCCCGTGCCGCCACCGATCGATCCCGAGCGCTTTGTCTCGGTGCTGATCCCCGCCTTCAACGAGGCCCGGGTGATCGAGGCATCGGTGCGCCGTGTGCTCGACAGCCGTGACGTCCGCCTCGAAGTGATCGTGATCGACGACGGTTCGAAGGACGACACCAGCGCGATCGTCGCCCGCGCCTTTGGCGGCGATCCGCGGGTGCGGCTGCTGACCCTGGCCAACGGCGGCAAGGCCCGCGCGCTCAACCAGGGGCTCACGCTGGCCAGCGGCGAGATTATCATCGCCCTCGACGCCGACACCCAGTTCGAGGCCGAGACCATCGCCCGGCTGGCACGGTGGTTCGTCGATCCGGCAATCGGTGCGGTGGCCGGCAATGCCAAGGTCGGTAATCGCCACAATCTGGTGACCCGCTGGCAAGCGGTTGAATATGTCACCGCGCAGAACCTGGAACGCCGCGCGCTGGCCCGGTTCGACGCGATCATGGTGGTGCCCGGCGCGGTCGGCGCCTGGCGCCGCGCCGCGCTCGACAGCGTCGGCGGCTATCCGGTCGATACCTTGGCCGAGGATCAGGACCTGACCATCGCGATTCAGCGCCAGGGCTGGCAGGTCGGCTACGACGTCGATGCAGTGGCCTGGACCGAGGCCCCTGAAACATTCCGCGCGCTGGCCAAGCAGCGCTTCCGTTGGGCCTTCGGCACGCTGCAGTGCCTGTGGAAGCATCGCTCGATCCTGCGCAGTGGCAAGCCCGAGGGGCTGGCCTGGATCGGCATTCCGCAGGCATGGCTGTTCCAGATCGGCTTTGCTGCGGTGTCCCCGTTGATCGACCTGGCCCTGGTCGTCAGTGTGATTTCGACCTGGCGCAACGTCAGCGATCACGGCTGGGCCCAGACGCAAAGCGACGTGCTGCGCATGGGCCTGTACTGGATCGCCTTCACCGCGATCGACATCCTGTGCGGCTGGGTCGCCTACCGCCTGGAAAAGCGCGAGGCGCGCTATCCCGCGCTGCTGCTGGTCGCCCAGCGCTTCGTCTATCGCCAGCTGATGTACGGTGTGGTGATCCGCGCGCTGGTCAACGCGCTGCGCGGGCCGTGGGTCGGCTGGGGCAAGCTGGAGCGCAGCGGCCGGGTCGATGCCGGCGCTCCGGCCCCGGAGGGCTAGATCGCGCCCAGACCCAGCCCCGCTGCCGCGCAGACCGCCAGCACCCGGATCACATTCCACTTGAAGCGGAACACCAGCACGGCAGCCGCGACGGCGATGATCGCCGCGCGCCAATCGAGGCTGGCCGGATCGGGCAGCGCAACCGTACTGACCGTCACGGTTCGGGCGAACAGCACATGGACCGCGAACCACACCGACAGGTTGGCAATCACCCCGACCACCGCCGCAGTGATCCCGGCCAGCGCGCCTTTAAGCCGCGGCGCGCGTTCCAGCCGTTCCATCCACGGGGCCAGAGCAAAGATCCACATGAAGCACGGCACAAAGGTGACCCAGGTGGTCAGCAGGGCGCCAAGCAGCCCGCCGACCAGCGGCGAGAACGGTGCCGCTGCGCGCAGCCCCGCCAGATAGCCAACGAATTGGGTGACCATGATCAGCGGCCCCGGCGTCGTTTCGGCCAGGCCCAGCCCGTCGGCCATCTCGCCCGCGCCAAGCCAGGCGTAGTGGTCCACCGCCTGCTGCGCCATGTAGGCAAGCACGGCATAGGCCCCGCCGAAGGTCACCACCGCCAGCTTCGAAAAGAACAGCCCGATCTGCCACAGCACATGATCCGGGCCGAGCGTGACCAGGATCAGCGCCAGAGGCGCGGCCCAGGCGGCGGCGCCGACCAGCACCGCGCGCAAGGTAGCACCCCACGGCCGGGGCAAGTTCGCGTCGAGCGGTGCGACCGGCTTCAGCTTGAGCAGGTCCGGCCGCCGCGCCGCCGCCACCGCGCCGGCAATCGCCGCCAGCAGCAGCACCAGCGGGAAGGGCAGGGCCAGCACGAACAGCGCGGCAAAGGCGGCCACGGCAATGCCCAGCTTGAACCGCGTATCGAGCGCGCGCCCGGCAACTCGCAGCAGCGCCTGGACCACGATCGCCAGCACCGCTGCCTTGATCCCCAGGAATATCGCCGCGAACCACGCCAGCCCCGTGGCAGCGCTGTAAAGCACTGACAGCGCCAGCATGACCAGCGCCCCGGGGATGACGAACAGACTGCCGGCCAGCAGCCCGCCCCTGGCCCCGTGCAGCTTCCACCCGATCCAGATCGCCAACTGCTGCGCCTCGGGCCCGGGCAGCAGGTGGCACAGGTTGAGCGCGTGAAGGAACTGGTCCTCGTCGACCCAGCAGCGTTCCTCGACGATTTCGCGGTGCATCAGCGCGATCTGCCCGGCGGGCCCGCCAAAGCTGAGGCAGCCGATGCGCAGCGAGACGCGGAACAGATCACCGATGGTGGGAGAGGAATTGACGGGCGCAGCACTCTGCACAGAACATGACCTTTCCGTCCGCACAAGGTCGGACCGACGGAAAGGCAACGCTTGGGCTGGCGCCTGACCGGGAGGTTGCCGTGATCCCGATGTGACGACGATGTAACCGCTCGGCCGCGCCGCGCAAGGGGGTTTACGCGCGGTGCAACCGTCCTATTTGCGTAATACAGCTTGCGCAAAGCCGGTGTCTGCCCCATTTATGCCGGACACTTGCAAATACGGGATAGTTCCATGGCCACCACGCCGACCACGACCGAAACCGCCGCGCCGACCATCACGCTGACTCCGCCCGATCCGGTGCCGGTGGTCACGCCCGAAGCGGCAGTCGGCCTGGTCCCGGTTTCGGACGAGAACAAGTCCAAGCTCGATGCCAAGGTCGATGCCTTTGTCGCCGACCTCGTTGCCTCGGATTCGAATTCGCCCGAATTCGGCAAGAAGGTCGATCAGATCACCAACATGGGGCGCAAGGAGATCATGACCGCCGCGGCGATGTCGAACCGCTTCCTCGACCGCCCGGTGCGGGCAATGGACAAGGATTCGGGCGTCGGCGCCAATCTGGCCGAGCTGCGCCGCACGGTGGAAGAACTCGATCCGGGCAAGGCCGGCAAGCTGTCCACGGGCCGCAAGATCTTGGGGATCATCCCCTTCGGCAATTCGGTGAAGCGCTATTTCACCAGCTATCAGTCGGCCCAGGGCCACATCCAGTCGATCCTGACTCACTTGTCGTCGGGCAAGGACGAACTGCTGATGGACAATGCCGCGATCGACGTCGAACGGCAGAAGCTGTGGGAAGCGATGGGCAGTCTTGAGCAGATGGTCCACATCTCCAAGACGCTCGACACCAAGCTTGAGGAAAAGGCCGCCGATCTTGATGCGACCGATCCGGCCAAGGCCAAGGCGATCCGCGAGAGCGCGCTGTTCTATGTCCGCCAGCGCACCCAGGATCTGCTCACCCAGATGGCGGTCTCGGTGCAGGGTTACTTGGCGCTCGATCTGGTCAAGAAGAACAACGTCGAGCTGGTCAAGGGCGTCGACCGCGCCAGCACCACCACGGTCGGCGCGCTGCGCACCGCGGTGACCGTGGCCCAGGCGATGACCAACCAGCGGCTGGTGCTGCAGCAGATCACCGCGCTCAACACCACCACTGCCAACCTGATCGATTCGACCAGCACCCTGCTGCGCGACCAGACCGGCAAGATCCACGAGCAGGCCGCATCCAGCACGATCCCGATCGAGACGCTGCAGCGCGCTTTCCAGAACATCTACGACACGATGGACAACATCGACACCTTCAAGGTCAAGGCACTGGAAAACATGAAGCAGACCGTGACCACGCTGTCGGCCGAGGTCGAAAAGTCCAAGGGCTATATCGCCCGCGCCGAAGGTGCCGCCCAGGCCGCCAAGGCCGCAGATGCGCCAAGCCTGCTGACAGCCGAGTAAGGCACCATGGCGGGCGAATCGCACCAGCATCAGCAGATCATGCGCGCGGCCAGCACCTCGCTGGTCAACAACCGCGACTTCGGCGGACGCCGCGCCGGTTCGATCGGGCGGCGCTCGGCCGCAATCAAGCGCGACCATCTGTTCCGCAAGTTGGTGCGCGCCATGCTAGCGCTGGGTGGCGTGGTGATTGCGGCCACCGTGGCCGGGCTAGTGCTCGACGGGATCGGCTGGACCGGGATCATCGTCACCATGCTGGCAATGATCGGCGCAGTCGCGTTCTTCTCGACCTTCCCGCGGATCAAGGTGCCGACCATCGAATCGCTGGGCACCGGCGACACCAAATCGCTGGTCGGGCGCACCGAGCTGTGGCTGGAGCGCCAGCGCCCCGCCCTGCCCGCGCCCGCGATCCAGCTGGTCGACCAGATCGGCGGCCAGCTCGACGCGCTGGGGCTCCAGCTTGACGGGCTTGACGGCAATACCCCGGCGGCGCGCGACGTGCGCAAGCTGGTCGGGGAAACCCTGCCCAACCTGGTTTCGACCTATACTTCGATACCCCGCCATCTGCGCAGCGAGGCGCAGGCCGGACGCACCCCGGACCAGCAGCTGACCGAAAGTCTGGGCAAGATCAGCACCGAGATCGACAGCGTAACCCGCCAGCTGGCCGCAGGCGCGATCGACAACCTGGCGATCCAGACCCGCTATCTCGACTACAAGTATGGCGACGGGCTGGAAGCCGGCGAGAAGCAGGGCTGATGCGGGTTCCGATCCCCCACAGCCTCGACAAGGACGAAGTGCGCCGCCGCCTGCGGGCGCGGACTGGCGAGATCGCCGATTTCATTCCCGGCGGCATGGCCGATGTCACCACCGACTGGCCCGACGACGACACGATGGTCCTGAATGTCAGCGCGATGGGCAAGTCGATCGATGGCACGGTCAAGATCGAGGACGGGCAGGTCGTCTTCACCATCGACTTCCCGCCCGCGCTGGCCTTTGTCGAAGGCATGGTCCGCGGTCAGGTCGAGGCCAAGGGGCGCAAGCTGCTGCGTTAGATCTCGCGCTCAAGCTCCAGGTAAACCCGCGGAATGCGCAGCTGCTGCGCGGAAATCTGGGTCTCGCGCAGGAACAGCACCAGCGCCCACATCAGTAGAAGGATCGCCGTCAGGAAGGTCGCGGCGGCAACGCGCTGCAGCTTGAAGTCGACCAATTCTTCCATGAACAGCACCGCCACCGTCAGCCCGACCGACAGGCCGCTGACCACCATCAGGCGGATCGCGCGGGTGATCAGGCCGATGCGCTGGTCGATCATGCGGATTTCCGCAACGACTTCGTCGTGGTCCGGCCCTTCGGTCGCCATGTGGCGGTCCTGCAGTGCCCGGGCGCGGTCGACCACCCGGCCGAGCCGGCTCGACAGCAGGTTGAGGATATTGCCCATCGCCACCAGGACGAACACCGGGGCAAGCGCGAGCTGGATGGTCTGGGCGATCATGTCCCTTGGTTTAGCTTGACCGAATAGGCACCGACAAGCACGGAACCATGGCCCCGTTCGAAAGTTCTCGGTTCCATGAAACGCAAGCGCGCCCTGATCGTCGCCGCCCTGGCCGGTTCTGCCCTTTTGCTGGGCGGCTGCGCCACAGTCTTTTCCAGGCATCCCGTCGGCAATGCGGCGGTGCCGCAGCCGGCCAAGGCGGTGGAACTGCAGCGCTATCTGGGCAAGTGGTACGAACTGGCCCGCTATGAACAGGGCTTCCAGAAGGATTGCGACGGCGTGACCGCCGAATACGCCTTGCGCGACGATGGCAAGATTTCGGTGCTCAACCGCTGCCGCAAACCCGACGGCAAGATCGACGATGCCAAGGGTACGGCGAAGATTGTCGACACCGCGACCAACGCCAAACTCAAGGTCAGCTTCTTCGGCCCGTTCTATGGCGATTACTGGGTGCTGGACCACGCCGACGATTACAGCTGGTCGATCGTGGGTGAACCGTCGGGCCGCTACCTGTGGCTACTGTCGCGCGACGCCGCGCCCGGCAAGGATCGGCTCGATGCGGTGATCGCCCGTGCCAGGGCGCTGGGCTACGACACGTCGATGCTGCGCATCACCCGGCAACCCTGACCGGTCAGAAAAAGAACTTCTGCTGCCAGTAGAAGGTCGAGGTCACGGGTTCCCCGGCGCTGTTCATCGCCGGCTTGAAGCGCAGCTTGTCCATCGCCAGGCGGCAGGTCGCCGCGTCGGTATCCGGCAGCCCGCTGGGGCGATAGACCTTGCACGCCGTCGCGCGGCCACTGGGGCTGACGGTCAGGGCGATGATCACCGACTTGCCGATCCGCGCCTCGCGCCCGCCGGCGGGAATCGGGAAGTCGCGCGCGCTGTTCAGCTGGCCGGAAATGTGCACCGCCTTGCTCGCCGCGCCGCCGCCATCGCCATTGCCGCCCGCGCCGCTGCCGGTGCCCGAACCGGTTCCGCCTGCTCCGGTGCCGGTGCCGCGATCCTTGGCGCCCGAGGTATCGGCGCTGCCGGTGCTTGCCGCCTTGGGTGCCGGCGACTTGGCGATCGGGATCTTCGGAACCGGCGCCTTGGTTTCGCGCGGCACGGCCTTCTTGCCGATCTCGCCCGACGCACCGCTCATCTTCTCTTCCCTGGGCGGTTCGGGCGGCTTGGGCGGCGGGGTGGTGACGGTGACCGTAAAGGTCGAGACCACCGCATCGACCGCCTTGGCCGCGAAATCCGGGGCGAAGGCGCGGATCAGGCCCAGGACGACCGCAACCTGCAGCAGCACCACCCCAATTGCCACGCCGATCTTGACGCGCCGCGGCGACGAGATGTCGAGTTCGTCCTCTTGGCTGTCCATGCCCGGGCTATGCCATGCTATTGTTCGTGCGGCAATTACAGCGAAGCGAATGCAGCCAGCACCGGCCGCGCCCATTCCTGCCGGCAGATCAGCAGATCGGGCAGGTAGGGATCGGGATTGTTGTAGCGCATCGGCGAACCGTCGGCCCGGCTGACGTGCAGCCCGGCGGCCTGGGCCACGGCAACGGGCGCGCAATTGTCCCACTCATACTGCCCGCCGGTGTGGAGATAGATTTCGGCCTCGCCGCGGACCACGGCCATGGCCTTGGCCCCGGCGCTGCCCATTCCCACCAGTTCGCCGCCGATGATCCGCGCCACCGCCTCGGCCTCGGGCGCGGGACGGCTGCGGCTGACCAGCATCTGCGGGCGGCGGTGCGGCATTGACATAGACGCGGGCGAATCGCTGCGCAGAACCAGGCCCAGCGCGGGCAGGGCCACCGCCCCGTCGCTGGCTGCGCCATTGACCGCCAGCCCGACGTGGACCGCCCAGTCGTCGCGCCCCTCGCCATATTCGCGGGTCCCATCGAGCGGATCGACGATCCAGCAGCGCCCGGCGGACAGCCGCGCGGCGCTGTCCTTTTCCTCTTCGGAGAGCAGCGCATCGAGCGGACGTTCGCGGCGCAGCGCCTCGCACAGAAAGGCATTGGCCTGGCGGTCGGCCTCCGCGCCCAGCGCCTTGCCTTCCAGCCGCCTGCCGGCGCGCAGTGCCAGCAGGATCCGCCCCGCCCCGGCGGCGAGCTCTGCGGCCAGCGCGGCGTCGGTCATATCGTCGGCATCCACATTTCAGCGCGCGCGCCCAGCACATAGTCGACGATCCGCTCGGCCGCGGCCTCGCTGCTCTCGCGGGTGGTGTCGATACGCAGTTCGGGCATGTGGGGCACTTCGTAGGGGCTGTCGATCCCGGTGAAGTTCTTGAGCTGGCCGCTGCGCGCCTTCCTGTAAAGCCCCTTCACGTCGCGCGCCTCGGCCACGTCCAGCGGGGTGTCGACGAAGACCTCGATAAACTCGCCCGGCGGCAGCATCGAGCGGGCAAGGTCGCGATCGGCGCGGAACGGGCTGATGAAGGCGGTCAGCACGATCAGCCCGGCATCGGTCATCAGCTTGGCCACTTCGCCGACGCGGCGAATGTTCTCGATCCGGTCTGCCTCGGTAAAGCCAAGGTCCTTGTTGAGCCCGTGGCGGACGTTGTCACCGTCGAGCAGGAAGGTGTGGTGGCCCAGCGCGTGGAGCTTCTTTTCGACCAGGTTGGCAATGGTCGACTTGCCCGATCCCGATAGACCGGTGAACCACAGCACCGCCGGCTTCTGCCGCTTGAGCGCGGCGTGCGCCTCACGCGTCACGTCGAGCGCCTGCCAGTGGACGTTCTGGGCGCGGCGCAGGCTGAAGTTGAGCATCCCGGCGCCGACCGTGGCATTGCTGAGCTTGTCGATCAGGATGAACCCGCCCAAGGTCCGGCTGTCGGCATAGGGTTCGAACACCAGCGGCTTGTCGCAGGCCAGTTCGGCGACGCCGATGGCGTTGAGCTCGAGCGTCTTTGCCGCGAGCTGGTCGAGCGTGTTGACGTTGACCGTGTATTTGGGCTGCTGGACCGTCGCCGAAACGGTCTGAGTGCCGAGCTTGAGCCAATAGGCGCGGCCGACGTGGAGCGGCTCGTCCGCCATCCACACCAGCGTCGCTTCGAACTGGTCGGCCACCTCGGGCGGCGCATCGGCTGCGGCGAGGACATCGCCGCGCGAACAGTCGATCTCGTCGGCCAGGGTCAAGGTCACCGCCTGGCCCGCCGCGGCCTGGTCAAGGTCCCCATCAAGCGTGACGATCCGTTCGACCGTGCTGGTCTTGCCCGAAGGCAGCACCCGCACCGCGTCACCCGGCTTGACCGTGCCCGCCGCGATCAGCCCGGCAAAGCCGCGAAAATCGAGGTTGGGGCGATTGACCCATTGCACCGGCATGCGAAACGGCTTGGTCTGGTCGGTGGTCGCATCGAGTTCGACCGTGTCGAGGTGTTCGATCAGGCTGGGTCCGTGGTACCACGGGGTATTGACCGATTCCGCCGTGACATTGTCGCCCTTGAACCCCGAAATCGGGATGGCGGTGAAATGGTCGATCCCGATCGAGGCGGCGAAGTGCAGGTAATCGGCAACGATGGCGTCGAACGTGACCTGATCGTAGCCGACCAGGTCCATCTTGTTGACCGCCAGCACCAGGTGGCGGATGCCGAGCAGGTGGCACAGGTAGGTGTGGCGGCGGGTTTGCGTCAGCACCCCCTTGCGCGCGTCGATCAGGATTACCGCAAGATCGGCGGTGCTCGCCCCGGTGACCATGTTGCGGGTGTACTGCTCGTGCCCCGGGCAATCAGCGACGATGAACTTGCGGCTCTCGGTGTTGAAGAAGCGGTAGGCAACGTCGATGGTGATGCCCTGCTCGCGCTCGGCGGCGAGGCCGTCGACCAGCAGCGCGAAATCGATCTCCTGGCCCTGGGTCCCCTGCTTGCGGCTGTCGCTTTCCAGCGCGGCGAGCTGGTCCTCGAAGATCATCTTCGAATCGTAGAGCAGCCGCCCGATCAGGGTCGACTTGCCATCGTCGACGCTGCCGCAGGTGATGAAGCGCAGCATGGTCTTGTGCTGATGCCGCGCGAGGTAGGCGTCGATGTCCTCGGCGATCAGGGTGTCGGTGACATAAGTCGGGGCGCTCATGGTCAGAAATACCCCTGCTGCTTCTTGACTTCCATTCCCGCCCCGCCGGCATCCTTGTCGATTGCCCGGCCCTGGCGTTCGCTGGTGGTGGTCAGCAGCGTTTCCTGGATCACGTCGCTGAGCGTCGCTGCGGTGCTTTCGACCGCGCCGGTCAGCGGATAGCAGCCCAGCGTGCGAAAACGGATCGAGCGAAGGGCCGGCACTTCGCCCGGCGCCAGCGGAAAGCGGTCATCGTCGACCATCAGCAGCATGCCGTCGCGCTCCACCGTCGGGCGCGGCGCGGCGAAATACAGCGGGACGATCGGAATGCCTTCGAGCTGGATGTACTGCCACACGTCGAGCTCGGTCCAGTTGCTGATCGGGAAGACCCGGATCGATTCCCCCTTGTGCTTGCGCGCGTTGTAGAGGTTCCACAGCTCGGGCCGCTGGTTCTTGGGGTCCCAGCCGTGGCTGGCGGTGCGGAAGCTGAAGATGCGCTCCTTGGCCCGGCTCTTTTCCTCGTCGCGACGCGCCCCGCCGAAAGCCGCATCGAAGCGGTAGTGATCGAGCGCCTGCTTGAGCCCCTCGGTCTTCCACATGTCGGTGTGCAGCGCGCCGTGGTCAAACGGGTTGATCCCGCGCGCCTTGGCCTCCTGGTTCTGCCAGACCAGCAGCTCCATCCCGCTGTCCTGGGCCATGCGGTCGCGCAGGTCGTACATCGCCCGGAACTTCCAGGTGGTATCGACGTGGAGCAACGGGAACGGCGGCGGCGCAGGGTAGAACGCCTTGCGCGCCAGGTGCAGCATCACCGCGCTGTCCTTGCCCACCGAATAGAGCATCACCGGGCGTTCCGCCTCGGCCACCACTTCGCGCATGATGTGGATGGCTTCGGCTTCCAGCCGTTGCAGATGGGTCAGCGTGGTGGTCATTGTGCCGCCCCTCTAGTGACGTGGTCCGCGCTTGGCGATTTAGCATTTTTGTTACGGGGGCAAGCCGTGCTGTCAGCCTTGCGGCCGGCGACGCAAACGTGCAGCAGCCGATTTTGGGGGGTTGGCGGCCTGCGTTTGGCCCACTAGGCTGCATAAACGGGGGATCGTGCCGCCGGCGCGGCCCCGCGACCAAACCAAGAAGACAACCCATGACGCCCGACATTGCCGCCTGGATCCGCGAACGAGGGATCAGCGAGGTCGAATGCATCGTCCCGGACATGAACGGGATCCAGCGGGGCAAGGTGCTGCCCGCCACCAAGTTCCTCAAGTCGATGACCGACAAGACCCTGCGCATTCCCGGCAGCGTCTATATCGTCACCGTCACGGGCGGCTATCCCGAGGACGTCGAGCATATTGTGCCCGATTTCGATCCCGACCTGATCCTGGCGCCCGACATTTCCACGATCCGCGAAGCGCCGGGCTACAAGACCCCGACCGCCTATGTCATTTGCGACAGCTATCACGGCAACGGCAAGGCGGTGGAGATCGCCCCGCGCCAGATCCTGAAAAAGGTGCTGGCGCTGTACGAGGCCAAGGGCTGGCAGCCGGTGATCGCGCCCGAGGCCGAGTTCTATCTGGTCAACAAGAACCTCGACGCCGATTTCCCGCTGACCCCGCCGCCGGGCCGTTCGGGCCGGGCCGAGACCGCCAGCGAAGCCTTCGGGCTCGAAGCGCTGAGCGAGTTCGAGGACATCATCGAGCAGGTCTATGACTGGTGCGAAAAGGCCGAGCTTAACATCGACACGATGATCCACGAGGCCGGCGCCGCCCAGCTCGAGGTCAACTTCGTCCACGGCGATCCGCTGGCGCTGGCCGACCAGGTGCTGCTGTTCAAGCGCATCGTCCGCCAGGTTGCGCTGGAACACGGGGTCTATGCCACCTTCATGGCCAAGCCGATGTCCGACCAGCCGGGCAGCGCGATGCATATCCACCAGTCGGTGCTCAACGCGGAGACCGGCAAGAACATCTTCTCGACCGGCAATGGCCGCGATTCGGCGCTGTTCCGCAGCCACATCGCCGGCCTGGTCCGCCTGATGCCGCAGATCCTGCCGCTGGTCGCTCCCAACGTTAACTCGTTCCGGCGGATGCGGCCCGATACCGCTGCACCGATCAACGTTCATTGGGGCAGCGACAACCGCAGCTGCGGGTTCCGCGTGCCGATCTGCGAAAGCAAGGACCGCCGGGTCGAAAACCGCCTGCCGGGGGCCGATTCCAACCCCTACCTCGCGATCGCCGCATCTTTGATCTGCGGCTATATCGGCATGGTCGAGCGGATGATTCCGCCGAAGATCATGGAAGGCAACGCCTACAACCGCGCCCGCACCCTGCCCCGCACGCTCGAGGCGGCGCTCGACCGGTTCTACAACTGCAAGCCGGTCAAACGCGAGCTGGGCGAACAGTTCTTCGAGATCTTCTGGGCTATCAAGGACGCCGAGCTTTACGCCTACCAGTCGGTAATCTCCTCGTGGGAACGCGAACACCTGCTGCTGAAGGTGTGATCTTGGCTTCTTACCCCCGTCCGTTCGTGTCGAGCGAAGTCGAGACACGTTGCGCGCTGCGTCTCGACTTCGCTCGACGCGAACGGGGTTGGGGTGTGGCTTGGATATGACCTACCACGCGCCGTCCTATTACGCGGCCACCGCCAATGTCTTTGCGCCGCAGTCGCCGCTGGACGGCGATGCGCGGGCCGACGTCGTGGTGATCGGCGGTGGGTTTACCGGGCTGTCCGCGGCGCTCCACGCCGCCGAAGCAGGCTTTTCGGTGTTACTGCTGGAAGGCAAGCGGATCGGCTGGGGCGCATCGGGGCGCAACGGCGGGCAGCTGATCCCTGGCATGCGTTGGAGCATCACCGAACTGGCAGAGCGCTTTGGCGAGAACCACGCCGCGCGGCTGGTCGGTCTGGCTAATGAAGCCGTCGGCATGGTCAAGGGCCGGATCGCCCGCCACGCGATTGCCTGCGATTTGCGCGAAGGCCACTTTCACGCCGCAGTCAAACCGGCGCACCTGGACGACATGCGCCGCGAGGTGGACATGCTGCAGCGCCTGCTCGGCTACGACAGCGCGCGGGTGGTCGAGGCAACGGACCTGCCCGAACAGGTCGCCAGCCCGCTCTATTGCGGCGGACTGCACGACACCGATGGCGGTCATTTCCACCCGCTGAACTATGCGCTGGGGCTGGCCGAGGCGGCGCTGGCCGCAGGGGTGCGGATCTGCGAGGACAGCCCGATCACCGCGCTGCGCCACGGCTCGCCGGTCGAAGCGCGCACCGCGCACGGCACCGTCACCGCCAAGTTCGGCGTGCTGGCCTGCGACGCCTTCATGGATGAAATCGAGCCGAGCCTGGGCCGCTGGACCATGCCGGTGGCCAACTACAACGTCGCCACTGCGCCGCTGGGCGAAGCGGCCGCGCGCGCCCTGATCCCGACCGGCGCGGCGGTGGCGGACAGCCGCTTCGTGCTCAATTACTACCGCCTAAGCGCCGACCACCGGCTGATCTTCGGCGGGGGCGAGAAATATTCGCCGCGCCCGCCCGCCGATGTCGCCGGGTTCGTCCGGCCCTATCTCGAACAGGTCTTTCCGCAGTTGAAAGGCGTCGCCATCGATCACGCCTGGGGCGGCATGGTCGGGGTCACGCTCAACCGCCTGCCGCATTTCGGACGGATCGGGGACATCTTCTATGCCCATGGCTATTCCGGCCACGGCGCGCTGCTGACCACGCTGGCCGGCAGCCTGATCGCCGAAGCGATGCAAGGCACGGCCGAGCGCTTCGACCTGTTCGCAAACTTGCCCGGCACGCCCTTCCCCGGCGGGCCCCTGCTGCGCCATCCGCTCTATGTGGCGGGGATGCTATGGTATGCGCTAAGGGACCGGCTATGATCAGCCAGCGCGCCATCCAGACCATGCTTGCCGCCGAGCGCGAAGGCTACGTCGCGGCCAACCCGCGCTCCGCCGCGCTGGCGCAGGAGGCGGCGCGCCACTGGCACCGCGGGGTGCCGTTCCACTGGATGCTCGACTGGGGCACCCCCTTCCCGCTGTTCGCTGCCAGGGCGCAGGGGGCCGCGCTGTGGGACGCCGACGGCCATCGCTATGACGATTTCTGCCTGGGCGATACCGGATCGATGTTCGGCCATTCGCCCGCGCCGGTCGCCCGCGCCATCGCCGCGCAGGCCAGCTTGGGGCTGACCTATATGCTGCCCACCGCAGACGCAGTGGTGGTGGCCGACGAGCTTGCCAAACGCTTCCTGCTGCCATTCTGGCAAGTGACCAGCAGCGCCAGCGAGGCCAACCGCGCGGTGATCCGCTGGTGCCGCGGGATCACCGGCCGCGACAAGGTGCTGGTCTTCAATGGCTGCTATCACGGCGCGGTCGACGACGTGTTCGTCGACCTGCGCGGCGGCGTGCCCGAACTGCGCCGTAGCCTGGTCGGCCAGGTCTACGACATGCGCGAACATACCGTGGTGATCGAGTTCAACGATCTGCCCGCGCTGGAGGCAGCACTGGCCAAGGGTGACGTCGCCTGCGTGCTGATGGAACCGGCGATGACCAACGTCGGCATGGTCCTGCCCGATCCGGGTTACCTTGAGGCCCTGCGCCAGCTGACCACGCACCACGGCGCGCTGCTGGTGTTCGACGAGACCCACACGATCTCGACCGGTTACGGCGGCCATACCGCCACCCACGGCCCGCTGCCCGACCTGTTCGTGCTGGGCAAGCCGGTCGCCGGCGGCGTGCCCTGCGCGGTCTACGGCTTCTCTGCCGAGGTCGCCGAGCGGATGGAGCGCTGCCGCGCCGAGGGCGAAACCGGCCATTCGGGGATCGGCACCACGCTCTCGGCCAACGCCCTCGCCCTCGCCGCGATGCGCGCCTGCCTGAGCGAGGTGATGACCCCCGCGGCCTATGCCCACATGCTGCCGCTGGCCGAAGACCTGGCCGCCAAGCTGCGCGCGGTGATCGCCGCCAATGGCCTCGCCTGGCACGTCACCCACATCGGCGCGCGCGGCGAGTTCCTGTGCACCGACAAGCCCCCGCGCAACGGCAGCGAGGCGCGCAAGGCGATGCAAGGGCCGCTCGAACACGCGCTGCACCTGTTCCTGATCAACCGCGGCGTGCTGATCGCGCCGTTCCACAACATGACCCTGGTCAGCCCGGCGACAACGCCCGCGCAGGTTGACCGATTGGCCGAAGTGCTCGACCAATGCCTCAAGACCCTGATCGGACATTCCTGATTATGACCAAGCCCCCGCACGCCTCGAACCACCGCGCCACCGTCGACGAAGCCAAGGCCTTCTTCGCCGCCAATCCCGACATCGACGCGATCGACATCATCTTCACCAACATGTGCGGCGTGCCGCGCGGCAAGCGGCTGCGCCAGCATGAAGTGATCGCGGTCTACGAGGCCGGGCGCTTCCTCCCCGGATCGGTGCTGGTGGTTGATACCGTCGGCCGCGATACCGAAGAGACGGGCCTGGTCTGGGAAGACGGCGATGCCGACCGCTATGTCTACCCCGTCCCCGGCACGCTGGTCCGCGCGCCGTGGCTGGGCGACAATGCCGCGCAGTTCCTGACCAGCTTTTACGAGCTTGACGGCACCCCCAACGACCTCGACCCGCGCCACGTGCTGGGCGCCGTGATCGACGAACTGGCCAAGGACGGGCTGACCCCGGTGGTCGCGGTCGAGCTCGAGTTCTACCTCGTCGACATCTCGAACGGACGCCCGGTCCCGGCGAAAAGCCCGGTCACCGGGCACCGCTCGACCGAAATCGAAGTCTATGGCCTGCGCGAAATGGAGGACTTCAAGCCGTTCTTCGACGATCTCTACGCCGCCTGCGATGCGCAGGGCCTGCCTTTGGAAAGCGGCATTTCGGAGTTTGCCCCGGGCCAGTTCGAGTTCACCCTGCGCCACAAGCCCGACGCGCTGCGCGCCACCGACGATGCGATCATGTACAAGCGCGTGGTCAAGGGCGTCGCGGTCAAGCACGGGTTCGAGGCGACCTTCATGGCCAAGCCCTTTGCCGAGGCGGCGGGCAGCGGCATGCACCTGCACATCTCGATGAACGACAAGGACGGCAAGAACGCCTTCGCCAGCGACGATCCCGCCGGCACCCCGCTGCTGCGCCACGCCATTGGGGGCATGAAGGGGAGCCTTGCGGATTCGATGGCGATCTTTGCCCCCAACGCCAATTCATACCGCCGCTTCAAGGCCAATTCCTATGCGCCCGTCGCGCCAACCTGGGGGGTCAACAACCGCACCGTCAGCTTGCGTGTCCCCGCCGGATCGCCCGCCTCGCGCCACGTCGAACACCGCGTCTGCGGCGCCGATGCCAATCCCTATCTGGCGATGGCCGCAGTGCTCGCGGCGATGTGCGAAGGGATGCGGCAGCAGACCGATCCCGGCCCGGCAGTGGTCGGCAACGGCTACGAAGCCGAAGAAGCCAAGGTCCGCCTGCCCAACCACTGGGGCGCGGCGATCGAGGCGTTCGAACAGTCGGCGCCGATGAAGCAGTATCTGGGCGAACGGTTCGTCCGCAATTTCTGCATTGTGAAGGGCGTCGAAATGGCGCGCTTCATGGCGGAGGTGCCGGAAATGGACTTCACCTGGTATTTGCGGAATGCGTGATCTTCGCGGCCACACCGCGGCAGGGGCAAGAATAGTGCGCTTGCACACGCTTTTTTGCACGGACGTGACAATCGCCGCTTGCGGCGCGGCCAATCGCGGTTAGCATCGTGTCGCAGTGCAACATGGGCGCGAAGGGGTGAGTCATGACGGACACCGGTATTAATCGCAGCATGCGTCTGGGGCGGCGCTCGCTCCTCCAGTCGCTGGGCGTGGCGGCGATCGGAATCAGTTTCGGCGGGCTGGCGGCCTGCGGCAAGACCAGCAGCGGCAGCAACGGCAAGATCGCGGCGACAGGGGAAGAGCCCAAGCTCAACTTCTACAACTGGGATACCTATATCGGCGAAACCACGCTGGCCGATTTCAAGGGCGCCAGCGGCACCGACGTCAACATGACGATGTTCGCCAGCAACGACGAGCTGTTCGCCAAGCTGCGCGCGGGCAACCCCGGCTATGACGTGATCGTCCCGTCGAACGACTTCGTCGAGCGGATGGCCGCAGCCGACATGATCGTCGCGCTCGACCATGCGCAGATCCCCAACCTGAAGAACATCGACCCCAGCTTCATCGACGTGCCCTATGATCCCGGCCGCAAGTATTCGATGCCCTATACCTGGCTGACGCTGGGGATCGGCTATCGCAAGTCGAAGGTGAAGGTGAAACCCGACAGCTGGAAAGTGCTGTTCGACAGCGACGAATACAAGGGCCGCATTGCCGTGCTGAGCGAGGCCGGCGACATGTTCCGGCTTTACGGCAAGTACCTGGGCAAGTCGGTCAACGCGCTGACCCCGGACGACATCAAGACCATCGCCGCGATGATGGAAAAGCAGAAGCCGTTCATCAAAGCCTTCCACGAGGACAACGGCCAGGACCTGCTGCTCAAGGGCGAGGTCGATCTGGTGCTCGAATACAACGGCGACATCGCCCAGATCATGGCCGAGGACGACGACATCGACTTCGTCCTGCCCAAGGAGGGCAGCCAGCTCAATTCGGACACGCTGTGCATTCCCAAGGGCGCGCCGCACCCCAAAAACGCCCATGCCTTCATCAACTATCTGCTCGACGCCGAGGTCGACAAGAAGATCACCGAAACGATCCTCTATCCCACCCCCAACGCCGCGGCCAAGGCGCTGATGCCGGACGATTACAAGAACAATCCGGTGATCTTCCCGTCCAAGGAGCAGCTCGCCAAGTGCGAATATGCCAAGTACCGGCCGGACATCCAGCCGCTTTACGAGGAGGCCTTCACGCGGGTCCGCGCGAGCTAAGGCTGGCGCCCGGTGGCACTGGAGAACTGGCAGGAGCACAAGCGCCCCTTCGCGGCCATCGCGGGGGCGCCAATCCTGTGGCTGGCGCTGTTCTTCATCGTGCCGATGGCCATCGTCTGGCTGTACAGCTTCGGCGCGAATTCGGGCGCGGCAGACATTGCCATCACCGGCACCTTGGATAACTACAAGCGCGCGGTCGAATGGCTGTACCTGTCGATCTTCCTGAAGAGCCTGGCGGTCGCCGCGCTGGTCACCCTGTTGTGCCTGGTCATCGGCTTTCCCGTGGCGATGGCGATCACCTTTGCCGCGGAAAAGTGGCGACCGTGGCTGCTGCTGGGGATCATGCTGCCGTTCTGGACCAACCTGCTGATCCGCACCTATGCGCTGATGACCGTGCTGGGCGGCAACGGCTATGCCAATCGCGGGCTCGGCGCGCTGTGGAACGGGGCGAGCTGGCTGAAAACGCTGGTCGGGCTGCAACCGCTTGAAGCCTGGACCCCGGTCCAGCTGCTCTACAACAATTTCGCCGTGGTGCTGGGGCTGGTCTATGTCCACCTGCCCTTCATGGTCCTGCCGCTCTATTCGGCGCTCGACCGGCTCGATCGCTCGCTGATCGAGGCCAGCCTGGATCTCGGCGCCGGGCACCTGCGCACGCTGACCCGGATTGTCGTCCCGCTGGCCGGACCAGGTATCCTGGCGGGCGTGATGATCACGCTGATCCCGGCACTGGGCGCATACCTCACCCCGGATCTGATGGGCGGGACCGAAAGCCAGATGATCGCCAATGTGATCGAGCGTCAGTTCAAGCGCGCCAATGACTGGCCGTTCGGCGCGGCACTGTCGTTCCTGCTGATCTATGCGATGTTCATCCTGGTCGCGCTGCAATCATTGCGCAGCGGCCGGACCCCGAAGGAGGCCCATTGATGGCCCTCTTCAACCGCACCCCGATCGCCCCGCTGGAATATACCCGCAAGGCGTGGATGCGGCTGTGGATGATCGCGGTGATGGTGTTCCTCTACGCCCCGCTGCTGGTGCTGATGGTGTTCAGCTTCAACGATTCCAAGCGCAACGTGGTGTGGAAGGGCTTCACGCTCAAATATTACCAGAAGGCGCTGCATAACGATTCGCTGATCGAGGCGCTGGTCAATTCGCTGACCATCGCGCTGCTCGCCACGGTGATCAGCGTGGTGCTGGGGGCGATGGCGGGCCTGATGCTGTGGCGCTTCCGTTTCCCCTTCAAGGGCGCGGTCGAAGGGGCGATGTCGCTGCCGATCATCGTGCCCGAAATCTGCATGGGCGTGGCGATGCTGATCTTCTTTGCCAAGGTGCAGTGGCCGGTCGGGCTGCCCTGGCCGCTCAACCTGTCGGCGATCACCATCGCCCACATCACCTTCTGCTTCCCCTTCGTCGCATTGGTGGTGCGCAGCCGCATGGCCAGCTTCAACCGTGAGCAGGAGGAAGCGGCCAAGGACCTGGGCGCCAGCGAATGGGCCACCTTCCGCGACATCCTGTTGCCGCACATGAAGCCGGGCCTGGTCGCCGGCGCGCTGCTGGCCTTCACCCTCAGCCTCGACGATTTCGTCATCACCTTTTTCACCAGCGGGCCCGACACCGTGACCTTCCCGGTCAAGGTCTATTCGATGGTCCGCTTCTCGGTCACGCCGGAAGTCAACGCGGCCTCGACCATCCTGATCATCCTGACCATCGCCCTGACCGCCGTAGCCCTGAAGCTGCAAGGCGTGAAGGCCATCGCGGACGCCCATTGATGCCCGATCCTGCCCAGCCGATCATCCAGATCCGCAACGTCACCAAACGCTTCGGCAAGGTTGCCGCGGTCGACAACGTCAGTCTGGATATCCTGGCCGGCGAGTTCTTCGTCCTGCTCGGCCCCTCGGGCTGCGGCAAGACCACCCTTCTGCGGATGATTGCCGGATTCGAGCTGCCGACCGAGGGCCAGATCCTGATCGACGGGCAGGACATGGCCGGGATCCCGCCCAACAAGCGCCCGGTCAACATGGTGTTCCAGTCCTATGCGGTGTTCCCGCACATGAGCGTGGCGGAAAACGTCGGCTACGGCCTCAAGATCGCCGGGGTCGGTCGGGCCGAGCGCGACGAGCGCGTGCGCGAGGCGCTTGATCTGATCAAGCTGCAGGGTTTTGAGGAGCGCAAGCCCGACCAGATGTCGGGCGGGCAGCGCCAGCGCGTCGCCCTGGCCCGCAGTCTGGTGATGCGGCCCAAAGTGTTGCTGCTCGACGAGCCTCTCTCGGCGCTCGATGCCAAGCTGCGCGCGCAGATGCAGTTCGAGCTATCGGAACTGCAGGACAAGGTCGGGATCACCTTCGTCACGGTCACCCACGACCAGGACGAGGCGCTGTCGATGGCCAGCCGGGTCGCGGTGATGAACAAGGGCGAAGTGGCGCAGCTGGCCACCCCGGCCGACCTCTACGAGTTTCCGGTCAACCGCTTCGTCGCCGATTTCGTCGGCTCGGTGAACCTGTTCGAAGGCAAGCTGACGCTGGACGAACCCGACAAGGCGGCGGTCGATTGCCCCGGAGTCGGCAAGGTCTATCTCAACCACGGGGTGACCGGCCCGCACGGCGCCGACGTGTGGATCGCGCTGCGGCCCGAGAAGATCTATCTCCACGTCCCCGGCGAAGGCAAGGCGATCCGCGCCGCCGGGCAGGACGCGCCCGATGGCTACAATCTCGCCCGCGGCCGGATCAAGGGAATGAGCTATCTGGGCGACATCACGCTTTACGAAATCAAGCTGGACGACGGACAGATGATCCGCGTGTCGCGCCCCAACCTCTCGCGCCACGATCAGGAACATTTCACCTGGGACGACCGCGTTTCGATGCACTGGCGCGCCGACAGCCCGGTCGTCCTGCTGAGCTGAAATGAGCACCCGTCCGGTCCTGGGCGTGATCGCCTGCACCCGTCAGGTCGGCACCGAGCCGGCCCAGGCGGTGATGGAACGCTATATCCGCGCGGCGATGCGCCACGCCGATGTCGCCGCACTGATCGTCCCTTCGCTGGCCGACCTGATGAGCGCGCGCGAGGTCGCCGACCGGCTCGACGGCATCCTGCTGACCGGCAGTCCTTCCAACGTCGCGCCCGGACGCTATGACGATGCGGACGGAGACGGCCCGTTCGATGAGGGGCGCGACGAGATCGCGCTGAGTCTGGTCGGCCAGATGATCGACCGCGCCCGCCCGGTGTTCGGCATCTGCCGGGGCTTTCAGGAAATCAACGTCGCGCTGGGCGGCACCCTGCGCCGCGATACTTCGGCCAACGACGACCTGATCCGCCACCATGCCCCCGACGGCAGCGCCTTCGATGCGATGTTCGATCACCTGCACCCGGTGCACATGAGCGAAGGCGGGATGATCGCCCGCGCGCTGGGCAAGACCGATGCCACGGTCAATTCGGTCCACTATCAGGGTGTCGGCACGCTCGCCCCCGGCCTGTCGGTCGAAGCCGTCGCGCCCGACGGCCTTGTCGAAGCCTACTCCGCCCGCCCCAACGGCGCGCCGCTGGTCGCGGTGCAATGGCATCCCGAATGGGACGCCGACACCAATCCCGACAGCGCCGCCTACTTCCACCTCCTCGGCAAAGCGCTTAGGGGGGAAGCATGAACACGCGAGTCACCCGGACCAACCGCTTCTTGGCACGGATCGGCTTCTCTCCCTGACTGGGGGCGCGGCGCGCTGCGCCTTGCCCGTTCCAGTCATTCAGGAGAGCAATCATGCCCCGCAATTACGATATCGCCGAACTCAAGCGCCTAGACGTCGCGCACCACCTGCCCGCGCAGCAGGACTACAAGCTGATCGAGGACATCGGCGGCAGCCGGATCATAACCCATGCCGACGGCTGCTACATCCACGACGGCGACGGCAACCGGATCCTCGACGGGATGGCGGGTCTGTGGTGCGTCAATGTCGGCTATGGCCGCGAGGAACTGGTCGAGGTTGCCGCAGAACAGATGCGCGAGCTGCCGTTCTACAACACCTTCTTCAAGACCGTTACGCCCCCGACAGTCATGCTGGCCACCAAGATCGCCAGCCTGACCGGCGGCAAGCTGCAGCACGTGTTCTTCAATGCCTCGGGCAGCGAAGCCAACGACACGGTCTTCCGAATGGTCCGCCACTACTGGAAGCTGAAGGGCGAGCCCAAACGCAATGTCTTCATCAGCCGCTGGAACGCCTATCACGGCAGCACCGTCGCCGGGGTCAGCCTGGGCGGGATGAAAGGCATGCACGCCCAGGGCGACCTGCCGGTCCCCGGAGTCGAGCATGTCCGCCAGCCCTACTGGTTCGGCGAAGGCTTCGGCAGCGACCCGGTCCAGTTCGGCCAGGACTGCGCCGCCGCGATCGAGGAGCGGATCCTGGCGGTCGGGCCCGAGAACGTCGCCGCCTTCATCGGCGAACCGGCCCAGGGCGCCGGCGGGGTGATCATTCCGCCGCCGGGTTACTGGCAGGCGGTTCAGGCGATCTGCCACAAGTACGGCATCCTGCTGGTCGCCGACGAGGTGATCACCGGGTTTGGCCGGACCGGCGAATGGTTCGGCCACCAGACGCTGGGCTTCACCCCGGACATCGTCTCGATGGCCAAGGGGCTGTCGTCGGGCTACTTGCCGATCAGCGCCAATGCGGTGTCGAGCGAGATTGTCGAGGTGCTCAAGACCGGGGGCGATTTCGTCCATGGCTTCACCTATTCGGGCCACCCGGTCTGCGCCGCGGTGGCGCTGCGCAACATCGAGATCATGGAGCGCGAGGATCTGCCCGGCCGGGTCCGGGACGATGTCGGGCCCTATCTTGCCGAAGCGCTTAAGCGGCTGAACGGCCATCCGCTGGTCGGCGAAACGCGCTCGATCGGGCTGCTTGGCGCGGTCGAGATTGTCGCGCAGCCGGGGACCAACACGCGCTGGGGCGGCGCAGAAGGCAACGCCGGACCGGTGGTGCGTGACCGCTGCATCGAGAACGGCCTGATGGTCCGCGGCATCCGGGACACCATCGTCATGTGCCCGCCATTGATCATCGAGCGCAGCCAGATCGACGATATGATCGCAATCATCGCCAAGTCACTGGACGAAGCCTTGCCGATCCTGCGCGCGATGACCTTCTGAGCAGACGCGGCTGGGGGCCGGGCGCGGTTCAACCGCGGCCCGGCCCGCCAATCAACCGAACAGGAAGTCGCTGGCGGTCAGGGTGCTGAGCTGCACGCCCTGCAGGACGATGAAGTTGCCGCCGCCCAGATCGATCGCGCCGTCACTGCCGTTCTGGTGGAACGAGTTCTGCACCTGGGCAAACGTGGTCAGCGAGCCGATCAGCTGGATCCGGTCGGAGCCGTGCTGGAAATCGCCAATCACGTCCTGGCCGTTGCCGGCGTCGAAAACGAAGGTATCGCTGCCTGCCTGGCCAAACAGGACATCGTTTCCGCCCTTGCCGTTAAGCACGTCGTTGCCGTCGCCGCCCAGCAGATAGTTGCCGATCGCATTGCCGGTCAGATTGTTGTCGAGCGCATTGCCGACGCCGAACGGGGTCTGGCCGGTCAGCACCAGATTCTCGATATTGTCGTACAGGTAGTATCCGGCACCGTTGATGCCGGCATAGACTGTGTCGATGCCTTCGTTCAGCTGCTCGAAGACCAGGTCGGCGGGCGTATCGACATAGAACGTGTCGTTGCCCAGGTTGCCATACATGCGGTCATAGTCGCCCAGGCCGCTGTCGCCATGCAGGATGTCATCACCATTGCCGCCGACCATGATGTCGGTGTCGAAGGTCAGCCCGCCCCACAGGGTGTCGTTGCCGTCCTCGCCATACATTTCGTCGGCATCGGCCCCGCCGTCGAGGGTATCGTTCCCGATCCCGGCAACGATGTAGTCAACCCCGGCATCGCCGAACAGGTTGTCCGCGCCGCCTTCGCCAAAGATCGAATCGCGCGCGTCGCCGCCATGGATTTCGTCATTGCCGAGCCCGCCCAGCAGCAGGTTCTGCCCGGCGTTGCCATTGATGAGATTGTCGAGTTCGTTGCCAACGCCGAACAGGCCCGCAGTGCCGGTCAGGGTCAGGCGTTCGATATTCCCGAACAGATAGTAGTTCGCGCTCGATTCGACCGTGTCGGTGCCTTCGCCCGCATTTTCGAAGACAAGCTCTCCCTGCTGGTCGACCACGAAGGTGTCGTTACCCGCGCCGCCATAGAACTGATCGATGCCGGTCCCGCCTTCAAGCCGGTTGTTGGCGGCGTTGCCGATGAGCACGTCCGTGCCCGAGCCGGTGATGGCATTTTCGATGATGGTGCCGCGGGCAATGACCATGTTGCCAACGAAGTTGCCGACGTTTGAAAAGGCTTCGGGATTGAGATCGACCCGCGCATTCGACGAATAGCCGGAGAAGTTGACCGTATCGATCCCGCCATTGTCGATAATGGTGAACGAGACCCCGCTCGAACCGACCGCAGCATCGTAGGCATCGCGGCCGGTGGTGTTGCCAAAGCCATAGACAGTGTCGCCTGTGCGGGTCAGCGTGTTGGCGCCGTACAGGTTGGCAATGGCAATGATATCAGCCGCCATCGGCGTCGCCACGAACTGCTTGGTAAATCCAAGATTGGCGAAATAGGTGTTCTCGCGCTGGTCGAAGTACGACATGATCGACGTCGCCCAGTCATCGTTGAGATAGGACACGTCGTCCGGATAGGTCGCAGTAGTGTTGTAGTTTCCGGCGTGACCAAGGCCCAGAGCGTGCCCGATCTCGTGGATATAGGTCTGCAGCGAATAGGTCCGCAGACCGCTACCGTAATTCGAGATCCAGGTCGTCGACACGTTGACCGTCGAACTGACGATCAAGCCGCTGCCATTGGTGACCGAATTGGAAAAGGCGCCACTCTGGTTATCATCGAAAACAATCTGGCCGCCGCTGGCAACTTCAGAGAAATTGATGCCCGAGGCATCTGTCCACAGCTTCAGGGCTTCGCGGGCCAGAGTCTGCCCTTCGGGGGTCAAGGCGGTCAAATCGACCTTCAGCGTGCCACCCGGCGCGACATCGAAGTGGCGGCTCGACCCGCTCCAATAAGTCGAAGTTAGCTGCGTCGCGATCTGATCGTTGGTGTAAAGCGGCAGTGGTGGCGCGATCGACGCGTTGACCTTGTAGCCCGCCGTTTCAGCCTGATTGCCCCATACCCCGACGTCGACATAGTAGGTGCCGGTGGTGGGTGCGGTGAAACGAATGCGCGAAAAGCCGCCGCCGCCCAATCCATCATCGTTATAGGCCAGCGGATTGCCGCTCGCATCGCGAAGGTACAGGACGGTGTCGACAACGACCCCGCTTTCTGTGGAGGTGGTCAGCAGGTAGGATTGCCCCTGGGCAAGCTGGATCGCATACCAATCATGATCGCCCGTCGATTCAAAGGCGCCGGTTGCCGATCCGCCTACCGCGAGACTGGCCGTAGTGGCCGTCGAACCCAGTGCTGAATCGAAGGCAGGGCTGGACATCGTCAGGTAAAAGGTGCCGGTATCGCTCTGATAACCGCTGGTATCGATGTAATAGGTGCCGGTCGTCGTCGCCGTGTAGGTAATTTCAGACCAGGTCAGGTTGCCGCCGAAGATGACATCGTCATTCTCGGCAATCAGCGCACCGGTCGAATCGCGCAGGGCAAGGACGCTGTCCGACAGCGTCAACGACAATTGGGTGGAGATCGTGTAGGTCTGCCCGGCATTGAGTGTGACACGATACCAGTCATGGTCGCCCGCGGAATCGATCGAGCCGGTGATATAGCCGCCCGGCGTGACCGAATAGGTTGTCGCCGTGGTGGCGGGGATCAGATCGGTTGCTGACGATGGAACGGATCCGCTTTGCGCAGGACCATGACCGAGACCGTCCTGATCGATCGGCACATCTGTAATGCCGGCCAAGTCCAAATGACCGTCATCGAACGAATTGGTATCAATCATGATGCTGCGACCTACCTAGCTGCGACCCGATCTGTGCTGACCGGCAAAGGTTAATTATCCATTTTTCAACGCCGTTGCCAACAGTTCGGCTAGCTTGTCCACGTCGCTTGGCCGCATTGTCCGATCCATTACGTCGATTGTCAGCGGCCCGCTGGCGACACTGCGACCATTGACGCGACCGCGCAGTCCTGCAGTCAGGGCGTTGGGCCGCGGATGGCTTACTGTCACGACAAACGCATCGCCCTGCGGCAGCGACTTGCCGGCGGCAACCACCGTTACCCGGCGTCCCAGCCGCGCCGTCAACGCCTGCGCGATCGCACTGCAAAGCCGATCTTCGTTCATATGATCCTTGGCCTTGGGCACCGCAGTGCATTGCAGCGGCGCGGCGCGCGTACCCGGTTGTGCGGCACCTGCTGCGGCTGCGGCGCCGACACAGGCAAGGAAAACCAGTTCGCGCAATGACGTCTCCGCTCGATCTTGGGCACGTGCGGCATAGCCATGCCGGCTTTATGTGCGGTGAACGCCTTGCGGAATTGAGCCTGATCGATGCCTTTTGAACGGTCGGCTGCACCAGGAAAGCGCAATGGCAAATTCTTCGCAAATTTCCGGGAACCAAATTCGCCCCTTGTGCATTTCACTGTCAACACCGGCGGCGATCCCCTCCCCCCGAACCCTGCTGACGGTGCACTCCGAGGCCTCCCGCACATTGTGTTGGAGGCCTCGACTTTTACCCGGCAAGACCAAATCAAAGCGATGTACGCAAATAAGCCCGCGCTTTCCCGAAGCGCGGGCTGTATTGCATGCGTTGAATTTGTCAGGCTGCGGCGTCGACTTCGGACTGAATCGCGCTCAGCGCATCGCTTACCCGCCGCGCCTCGCTAGCAAGCCGCGCCTCGGCTTCGGCGCGGATGGGGTCGGATGCGCTCATCCCTTCGGACTCGGCAGCAAGCTGTGCGTCGACCTCGTCCTTCCATTGCTTCAGCAGCGTATGGCGCTCCGCGATGGCAAGTTCGACGTCTTCGCGCAGATCCTCAGGGCTGGCGTAGTGACGGCGCGGATCAGGCGCGCGGTCGGACTGTGCGTCGCTCTGGACGCTTTCGGCTGGGGTGGTGTCAAACTGACCGGACATGTTTGGTCCTTTCCTGTTCAGGCTGCTTTGGCACGCGGTGGTTTGGCAGCCTTGCGCGGTGACGACTTCGTGCGCGCGGCACGCGTCCGCCGCGTGGATTCGGCGGGGCTGGCTGCGCGGTTATGGCGCAGGTAGCGGTACAGCAGCCCTGCGCCGACAAGGGCTATAGCCGCCGGTCCCGAGCGCATTGCCCAACGGGCGGCCAGCGCGGTTACGCCGCTGCCAAGCAGGGGATTATCCCGTGTAAATTCGCTGACGGCGTCGCCGATACTGTGTGGCAGAATTCTGGCGGCGAAGTTTATCATGGTCATGTTCCTTGATGTGTCAGTGCATGTTGTCTGTTCAGCGGCGACGCGGCGCCAGGGCCCGGCGGCCGCCTTGCGGTGCCAGGCAGCGCCCCGTCACCAGCGGATAGTCCGCGCGCAGCGAGACATCGGATTGGAGCGCGGCTTCCAGCTGTCCCTCGCACGCGCTCATGGTGGCGAATGTCGGCGCGGGGGCGTGCAAGCGCACGCAAGCCTGACCGTCATCGGCGCAGCCGAAGAGTACAAGTGCGAAGAGCGTCGTGGTCATATCGCGTTCCTGGCTTGGTGGTCCCGGGCCCGCCGACAATCTGTTGCCGGCGTCTGTGGGATGAACACGCACTTGCGCGATCAGTTCCCATGCGCTTGCTGGCCAAGGCGGGGGCGCGCGCCCTTATGCGCGCGCAGATCCTTATTCCTGCTTTGGGCGCGATGCAGCGCAGATCGCTTGACCGGCCCGCATTTCAAAATTTGCCGATCTGCCATTGCGCAAGTTGGAACAAATGCCCCGTCGGCAAGTTTTGTTGGGCAGGAACAGCAGGCAAAGGAATTTCAACATGGGTCTTATCATTCTTCTTATCGTCGGCGGCGTCATCGGCTGGCTTGCCAGCATGGTCATGCGCACTGACGGCCAGCAGGGCATCATCCTCAACGTCGTCGTGGGTATCGTTGGCGCGCTGCTCGCCGGCTTCCTCGTTACTCCGCTTATCGGCGGTGCCCCGATCACCAGCGGTTCGTTTGACGTGATGTCGCTGGTGTCGTCGTTTATCGGCGCCATTATCCTTCTGGCGATCGTGAACCTGTTCCGTCGCGGTTCGGTTCGGTAAGCCAATCAACAGTTACTGCCAGGTAGCGCCCCGACGTTGCCTGGCATCAACAGGGCTTGGGGGTGGTGAGCGAAAGCTGCCGCCCCCAAGTCATTTCAGGGTCGCACGCGTTCCGTGTCGCCCTGCCATTGCACCTCCGGAGCATACCCGATGGCCATCATTCTTCCCCCGCTTCCCTTTGCCGAATCCGCGCTTGAACCAGAAATTTCGGCGGAAACCCTCGCCGTTCATCACGGCAAGCACCACAAGGCCTATGTCGACAAGACCAATGGTCTGATCGAAGGAACGGCGCTGGCAGACGCCGCGCTCAACACGATCGTTATCGAAGCAAACCGTGCCGGCAACACCAAGCTGTTCAATCAGGCGTCACAGGCCTGGAACCACGGCTTCTACTGGAACTCGCTGAGCCCGCAGGGTGACAAACCCGACGATCAGCTGACGAAGGCGATCGACGCCGCGTTCGGCTCGTACGACGCCCTGGTCAAGGACCTGGTGGTGCAGGGCGAAGGTCATTTCGGGTCGGGCTGGGCCTGGCTGCTGGCCGACGGCGATACGCTTTCGGTCGCGACGACGCATGATGCCGGCTCTCCCCTGACGGGAACGGCAAGGCCGCTGCTGGTTATCGATGTGTGGGAGCATGCCTATTACATCGATCGCAAGAATGATCGGAAGGCCTACCTGACGGCGGCGCTTGGCTTGCTCAACTGGAGCTTCGCCAACGAAAACTTTGCGCGCGTGGAAGCCTGGAACTACCCCGATTGAAACGGTCCGGCGAGGGTGCTGCGCGCCCTCGCCGCGGTCTGCCGCGTCAGTCGTGCGCGGATGGTTCGAGGATCTGGTGCAACTGGCCGCGGCCGCGCGCGACGCGGCTTTTCATCGTGCCGATCGGCACCCCGCAGATCGAAGCTGCCTCTTCATAGGAAAAGCCGCCGGCCCCAACCAGCAGCAGGGCCTCGCGCCGCTCTTCCGGAAGCTGGGCCAGTGCGCGCTGCAGATCCTGCATGTGCAGCCCTTCCTCTTGCGTCGCGCGATCGACCAGCGTGGCCTCGGCAACGCCGGGCTCAAGCTGCGTCTGCCGGCGGTTCTTGCGCAGGTCGTTGAGGAAATGGTTGCGCAGGATCGTGAAGGTCCACGCCTTCATCGACGTGCCGGGGGTAAAGCTGCCCTGCGCAGTCCAGGCGCGCATGACCGTTTCCTGGACCAGATCGTCAGCCTGTTCAGGCCTTCCACACAAACCGCGGGCGAACGCGCGTAACTGCGGCAGCAGAGCCATGAGATCGCGGCGGAAGGTGTCGCTTGGGGGAGAGATCGCAGCCCCGGATTCGCCCTCAGACATCGTCGGCCTGATCAAGCTTCTTCAGCAGATCGTCGAAGCTGTCAGGCAAGGGTTCATTGGCGACACTGTCATAGAGCTTGCGCAAGCCGTCGGCCCAGCCAGGCTGACGCGGTGACGCGGTCTTTTTGGGGTCACCGTCCTTCGATTTGCCGGACTTGCTGAAATCCTGATCGGTCACATGTGCTCCGTGAGGCTCTGACAAGCCTCTAACATCAGTTCGTATATAAACCATGCCCAAAGTCGGCAATATCGGGAACAATCGCAAGCCGATATGGTTCCTGCTTGAGGGGCTGAGCACCGCGTGCAAAAATCGACATGGTGGTGCCAGAAGACAGCGGGTTCGGATAACGATTGAATGGAACAATGGCTCGAACGACGGGTTCAGCGGCAGGCATGGTTTCTGCGCTTTCCACGCGCCCTGCCCTTTGCGCTTTTTGCACTGGGCATGGTCATAACGCTGCTGGTCATCTTCAACATCGAGATGGCCGACAAGCAGGCCCGCCAGCTGGAGCTTGACCGAGATACCACCGCCCTCGCGGGGGAGCTGGAACGCAAGGCGACCGAGAACATCGCCTATCTTAATGCTGCGGCATCGATGCTGTCGGTAACGCGCAACGTCCAGGAAAACGAGTTTGCGCAATTCGTCACCGATATGAGCACCAACCACCTTTCACGCGGTGCGCTTGGCATGGGGTGGGCGCAATGGGCCCGTCCTGGTGATATTGCCGCGATCGAAGCCGGTATTGCGGCGCGCGGCATCGGGACGGCAGTCAAGGTCAGACCCGTACCCGCAGATCCGAAAACCAACATGGCGGTAATCGCCTTTCTCGAGCCGCAGACCGCCGACAATCGCCGGGTGCTGGGTTTTGACATGGCATCAGAAGCAGTGCGCCGCGACGCAATCGAGCGGGCCATCGAAACCGGCCGTGCTGCCGTAAGTGGCAAGGTTCAGCTGATGCAGGATGAGCAGCGGAGTCCCTCGGCAGGCATCCTGATATTCGTGCCCGTGTTTGAACGCGCACCGGACGGACGGATCCAGCGCAGCGCACTCAAGGGCTTGGCCTACACGCCGCTGCGGGTCCAGCAATTCCTCGAAGCGATCAGCCCGGGCTTCGATCGCGCCGGCGCCGGCGTCGCGCTCTATGATGGCCCGGCCTTGCCACAAAACCGCATGGCATCGACCGGTCCGGTGAACAGTGATCACAGCGTGATGGAGCGCAGGGTGGCCTTCGGTGACCGCACCTGGACGCTGACCGTTACAGCAAGCCAGGCGCCGGGATTGACCTTGGCATCGATGGTTGCGCTTGTTGCCGGGGTTGCGGTCAGCCTTTTGCTGCTTGCCCTGACGATGGTGATCATCACGCGGGCCGCCGACGATCGGCGCGTACTTGAATCGCTGGCCGCACAGGAAGCAATCCGGACTTCGCTAACGCGCGAGCTCAACCATCGGGTCAAGAACACCCTGGCCAACGTCCTTTCGATCGTTGCGCTGACCCGGCGTCGTTCAAGCAATCTGGAAGAATTCGCCGATAGCCTGTCGGGACGGCTGCGCGCCCTGTCCGCCACGCACGACCTGCTGTCGCAGCGCAATTGGACCGATGCGCCGGTTGGGGAAGTGGTGCGGGCCGAACTGGCGCCCTATCTGGAACCCGAAGATCACCAGACCGACATTTCCGGGCCGGAGATCGCGCTTGGCCCCAACGACGCGCTATCGCTGGGCCTTGCCCTGCATGAACTGGCGACCAATGCGGCCAAATACGGCGCACTGAGCGTCCCGGGAGGCCACGTGTCCGTTACCTGGTCACGCATGGAAGAGGGTCTGTGCAAGGTTGAATGGAAAGAAAGCGGCGGACCACCGGTGCAAACACCCGGTCGCCGCGGCTTTGGCATGGATCTGATCCAGAAGATCGTCAGCCACGAACTGCGCGCACCGGTCGAATTGACGTTCGATCCAGGTGGCGTCCGCTGCGTGCTGACCGTGCCGATCCGCACCCTGGGCAATTTCGCACTGCGTGACGGCGCGGCGGGCTGATCCCCGCGACACCGTCAAACAAGGCACGTCGGATCAATCGATCCGGGCGGTCGATCCGAAGAACAGCGCCTGGCTGATCGCGGCGCGCAGCGTGTCTTCGCGAAAGGGCTTGGTCACCAGATAGGTCGGTTCGGGGCGCTCGCCGGTGAGCAGTCGCTCAGGATAGGCGGTCACAAAGACGACCGGGACGCTCGCCAGCTTGAGAATGTCTTCAATCGCGTCGATCCCGCTGCTCTGGTCGGCAAGCTGGATATCGGCAAGAACCAGTCCCGGTGCCGTGCGCGAGAAGGCTTCAACCGCTTGGGTCCGGGTGGAGGCGGTGGCGACAACGACATGGCCCAGATCGGCAACCAGCGCTTCCAGCTGCATCGCAATCAGGGGTTCGTCCTCGATGATCAGAACCTGCGTGGCGGATTCCTCGTCAATTTCGGACACGGCGCGCGCAACCAGCGCGGCCACTTCTGCGGGTTCGAGACCAAGAATTTCGCCTGCTTCACGCTCGTTGAATTCTTCCAGCGTGGTCAGCAGCAAGGCCTGGCGATGTTCGGGCGGAATGCGGTCAAGCCGGGCCTGGGCCGACGTTTCGGCCGACGACAGGTCGGCGGGTGCATCGCTGAAGGCCGCTTCGACGTGACCTTGCGCCCACACCCGGGTGAAAGCTCGGTACAGGGCAACCCGGCCTTCGCCGATCTCGTCACGAAGGTCCGGGTCGGCAATGGCCGCTTCAAGCAGTTCACGGACATAGGCGTCGCCCGAACGCTGGGACCCGGTCAAAGCGCGGGCATAACGGCGCAGCAGGGGAAGCCTTTCGGCGAGAGCTTGTCTGAATGGCATGTTTGAACTCACTGGATAGGTTGCCCATACGGCAACCGAGCGTGCAGGGGTTACCGGTTCATCGCGCATCGCGCAACCGGGTTGCATGGCCCCGCAGTGGCCTGAACTGGCCCAGCAACGTGCACTTTTGCGCACGCCGCTGCCATTTTGACGCCAACCGTGATGGCGATTGCCATTTTCCGGGAACTTTTTCCGCAAGGTCCGTGTTCAAGTCGCGTACTGCACACAAGGAGTGGGGAATATGCACGGAACCATCGACGCATCGCTGACGACCGGTACCCAGGAAGACGCTGTCCATGAAGCCCTTGATGACCGCGCGTTCAAGGATGCGCTCGCCCAGGTAACCCCGCACCTCCGCGGCTTTGCCCGCACCCTGTGCGGCTGCCGCGAACGCGCCGACGACCTGGCGCAGGAAACCCTGCTCAAGGCCTGGTCGGCGCGCGCCAGCTATCGCGCCGGGACCAATTTCAAGGCCTGGACCTTCACCATTTTGCGCAACCACTTTTATAGTGAGGCGCGCCGCGCCCGCTTCACCGGCGAATACGATCAGGACATGGCGGAGCGCACCCTGCGGACTTTCGGCAATCAGGAAGATTCGCTCGAACTCACCGATGTCGCCCGCGCATTGGCGACTCTGCCCGCGACACACCGTGACGCCTTGATCCTGGTTGCCGTCGGCGACATGTCCTATGAGGCAATTGCTGACATCTGCGGGATTGCGCTAGGCACGGTAAAAAGCCGCATCTGCCGCGCCAGGGCCATGCTCGCCAGCGTGCTGGAAAGCGGTCAGCTGCCAGATTCGCGCCACGATTTCGTCATGGAAGGCGACGCTATCGAACTGATGTTCAATGAGCTGCGCCGCGTGTCCAACACCAATGCCGCAACCCGTATTGCGGCCTAAGAAGGTATGTAACTGGTAATTCGCTATGGCAGACGTTCTCATCGTTGAAGATGAATTCCTGGTCGCGCTCGACCTTGAAGACATCATTTTCCAGGCTGGTCACGGCATCATCGGCGTTGTCGCGGACAAGCGCGGCATTGCCGAAATCAGCGCCGCACCAAAGGTGGCGCTTGTCGACCTCAACCTGCGCGATGGCCGCACGGGTCCCGCAATCGCGCGTGAGCTGGCGGAACGCTTCGGCACCAAGATCATCTTCGTAACGGCCAATCCTGACCAGATCGAAAGCCCCCCGCCGACAGCCCTTGGCTACATTCGCAAACCGTTCAACCACGACGATGTTCTGGGCGCGCTGGCACTTGCGATGGGCACGGCGCGTGCCGAACGGCCACGGGGGCTCCACCCGCTTCAATAGCGGCGCCGGCTTGCTCAGTTCCCGTTGACCACCGCTGCGATGGCCGCAGGTACCGCGGGATCCTCGATTGTTGGCGGCACGACCCAGTCTTGGCCATTGACGATCGTACGCAGCAAGTTGCGCAGGATCTTGCCTGATCGCGTCTTTGGCAAAGCGCCGACGACAAAGGCCGTCTTGAGCGCGGCGACCGCGCCCAGTTCGCCGCGCACTGCGGCAATGACCCGGGCTTGCAGCGCCGCATCTGTTTCCGCGCCAGCCCGGACAACCACAAAGGCCACCGGGATCATCCCCTTGATCGCGTCATCCGCGCCAATCACGGCGCATTCCGCGACGCCGTCCTGCTGCGCCACGATCTGCTCCATCTGCCCGGTGGAGAGGCGGTGTCCGGCGACGTTGATGATGTCGTCGGTCCGGCCCATAATGTTGAGAAATCCGTCAGCATCGAAGTGGCCGGCGTCGCCCGTTTCGTAATAGCCCGAAAACCCGGCGAAATTCTTGTCGTATCCGGCCGGGTTGTTCCACAGCGTGCGGAACGCCCCCGGCGCAAGCGGAGCCTTGATCACAACCGCGCCGCTTTCCCCGGCGGGCAACGCATGTCCGCTTTCGTCCAGCACCGCGAATTCGTAGCCCGGCACCGGAAACCCGGCACTGCCCGGCCTGCGTCGCAGATCACCCAAGGCGAAGCACGACGCTATGGCCGGCCAGCCCAGTTCGGTCTGCCACCAATGATCGATCACCGGCAGGCCGCTGTGCTTCTCAAGCCAGGCGATGGTGTCAGGATCGGCGCGTTCACCAGCCAGGAAAATCACCCGGCAGTCACCTGTGCCGATTTCGTGCAGCAGTGTCGCCTCGGGGTCTTCCTTGCGGATCGCGCGGATCGCAGTCGGCGCGGTGAAGAAGCTTTTCACGCCGTGCCGGGTCATTACGCGCCAAAAGGTCCCGGGATCGGGGGTGCCAACCGGCTTGCCTTCGAACAGCACGGTCGTCGCACCGACCAGCAGCGGTGCATAAACGATATAGCTGTGCCCGACGACCCAGCCGACGTCGCTGGCCGCCCAGAACGGATCACCCGGTCCGATCCCATAGATATTGGCCATCGACCAGGCGAGCGCCACGGCGTGTCCGCCATTCTCGCGGACAATGCCCTTGGGCGTGCCGGTCGTGCCGGACGTATAGAGGATGTACAAAGGATCGGTGGCAGCAAGCTGCGCGCAGGGCGGGACGGCATCGCCCGCGCAAGCGCGGCGCAGCGCGGCCCAGTCGTGATCGCGCGGTGCGGACAGTTCGGCGCCAAGTTGATTGCGCTGGCAGACCACGACATGTTCGACGCCGTGGCTGGCCAGCCGCAGCGCTTCATCGACCATCGGCTTGTAGGGAATGATCCGGCTGCCTTCGATGCCGCAGCTGGCGGCCAGCAACACGCGCGGGGTCGCGTCGTCGATCCGCTTGGCCAGTTCGAGCGGGGCAAAGCCGCCGAACACGACCGAATGGACTGCGCCAAGCCGCGCACAGGCGAGCATCGCAAAGACCGTTTCCGGGATCATCGGCATATAGATAATGACCCGGTCGCCCTTGCACACGCCCAGGCGCACCAGCATCGCCGCGACCCGGCCGACTTCGTCGAGCAACTGGGCATAGGTGTATTGGCGGCAGCTTTCGGTGACCGGGCTGTCATGGATCAGCGCCAGCGCCTGACCCCGACCGGAAGCAACGTGGCGATCGATGCAATTGAATGCGGTGTTCAGCGTGCCGTCGGCAAACCAGCCCCGCGCATCGTCCCAGGCGCGCTGCGGCGGTGCGCACCAGTCGATCGCCTGCGCCGCGTCGCTCCAGAAGCCTTCGCGATCTTGAATGCTGCGTTGCCAGGCGCGCTGATAGGCTTCATTCATCGCGGCATACCCCCTCCCTCCGCCTATCGGAAGGTCTTCGAAAGAATCACCAGGTTCGGCTCACCATCGAACGGCTCCGGGGTAAAGCCCTTCTCGCGTTCGAGTTCGATCGCGGCATGGTTGTCGCGGCTTTCGATGGCAATCACGCGACGCACCCCGCGCCCCTGGGCCTCGCCGCCCAGAACATCGAGCAGGGCCCAGCCGACGCCCTTGCCCTTGTAATCGGCGCGGACCGAAACGGCGATCTCGCCGCAATCCAATGCCTTGTCGCAGGCCAGCAAGGCCGAACCGACAAGTTCACCATTGGCGCTGTCAAAGGCGAGGAAGCTTTCAGACTGGTAGTGATCGGCTTCCAGGAGCGGCACCAGCTGATTGTGGCTGACATGGTCGGCAGCGGCCAGGAAGCGGAACCGCCGGTCCTCGTCACTGACCTGGTCAAAGAAGGCCTGCAGTGCGGGTTCATCATCCGCAGTAGCGATGCGGACCGACAGGCCGAGTCCGGTCCGGGTGGTAAGGTGTGTTTGCATTGGACTCTCCAGTAGTGCGCCTTGCCATTTCCGATGCAGCCGCGCCGCGCCTTGATCTTGGACAAAGCGGGGCACGTGGGCCCAAATCACGAATGATCAAATCTGGGCCCTGGCAACACCGCGATGTCGCAGGTCTGGGCTCGCCGGGGCGCACGTTCTGCGCTAGGCACGGCCCTGCCAGCTTTGACTGACTGGTTTGTGATGGAATAGGAGAGCCGGATTGGGTGAAGCCGTGTATCCCGTGCCCGCAGAATGGGCACAGAGCGCATTGATAGATGAAGCCGGGTACACCGACATGTACCGCCGCTCGGTCGACGACGCCGACGCCTTCTGGCGCGAAGAGGCCAAGCGGATCGACTGGATCAAGCCATTTACCCAGGTCCGCGAAACCAGCTTTCATGAAGCCGATTTCGGCATCCGTTGGTTTGGCGACGGGACGCTCAACCTGTCAGCCAATGCGCTTGACCGTCACCTGGCCCAGCGCGCCGAAACGGTGGCGATCATCTGGGAGCCCGACAGTCCGGATGAACCGGCGCGCAAGATTACCTATCGCCAGCTGCACGAAGACGTCTGCCGCTTTGCCAACCTGATGAAATCGCGCGGGGTCAAGAAGGGCGACCGCGTTACCATCTATCTGCCGATGGTGCCCGAAGCAGCCGTCGCCATGCTGGCCTGCGCGCGGATCGGAGCGATCCATTCGGTGGTGTTCGGCGGGTTCAGCCCGGATTCGCTCGCCAGCCGGATCGAGGATTGCGACAGCACCGTGGTGCTGACCGCCGACGAAGGCCTGCGCGGCGGCAAGGCCGTACCGCTGAAGGCCAATGTCGATGCGGCGCTGGCCAATCTGCCCTCGGTCGAAACGGTGATCGTGCTGAAGCGTACCGGCGGGGCCGTGACGATGCAGGACGGCCGCGACATCGACTGGCACGATGGCGTCGCCGCGCAAAGCGCCGATTGCCCGCCCGAAGAAATGGGCGCGGAAGACCCGCTGTTCATCCTCTACACCTCGGGATCGACCGGCAAGCCCAAGGGCGTGCTCCACACCACCGGCGGCTATGGCGTCTGGGCTTCGATGACGCACCAGTACGTGTTCGATTATCGGCCCGGACAGATATACTGGTGCACGGCCGATGTCGGCTGGGTCACCGGGCACAGCTACATCGTCTATGGACCGCTGATCAACGGCGCGACCACGCTGATGTTCGAAGGGATACCCAACTATCCCGACCCCAGCCGCTTCTGGCAGGTGATCGACAAGCACCAGGTCGAAATCTTCTATACCGCCCCCACGGCACTGCGCGCGCTGATGCGCGAGGGCGATGACTGGGTGACGCGGACCAGTCGCAGCAGCCTGCGCTTGCTCGGCTCGGTTGGCGAGCCGATCAATCCCGAAGCGTGGGAATGGTATCACCGCGTGGTTGGCGAACACCGCTGCCCGATCGTCGACACCTGGTGGCAGACTGAAACCGGCGGCGTGTTGATCAGCCCGCTGCCCGGCGCGACCGCGCTCAAGCCCGGATCGGCAACCAAGCCGTTCTTTGGCGTACAACCGATGCTGGTCGACAATGACGGGGCAGAGATCGACGGCGCGGGGGACGGCTGCCTGGTGATCAAGGACAGCTGGCCGGGCCAGATGCGCACCGTGTGGGGCGATTACGAACGCTTTTTCCAGACCTATTTCAGCACCTTCAAGGGGCTGTACTTCACCGGCGACGGCTGCCGCCGCGACGGCGACGGGTACTACTGGATCACCGGGCGGATCGATGACGTGATCAACGTGTCGGGTCACCGCATGGGCACCGCCGAGGTCGAATCGGCGCTGGTCGCCCATCCCAAGGTGGCCGAGGCCGCGGTGGTCGGCATGCCGCACGACATCAAGGGCCAGGGCATCTATGCCTTCGTGACCACCAACGCCGATGTCGAACCGGACGAAGCCCTGCGCAAGGAGCTGGTCCAGTGGGTTCGCCGCGAGATCGGACCGATTGCCACGCCTGACGTGATCCAGTTCGCGCCGGGCCTGCCCAAGACCCGTTCGGGTAAGATCATGCGCCGCATCCTGCGCAAGATTGGCGAGAACGACGTCGGCAATCTGGGCGACACCTCGACTCTGGCCGATCCTTCGGTGGTCGATCACCTGCTGGCCAACCGGCCCGGCCAGGACCCTGGCTAAGCGCAAACCGCAACCCTGGCCGAGGGTCGGCCAATCGTCTGGGAACGGTGGTGAGCCCTGCTGGGTTCGAACCAGCGACCTACTGATTAAAAGTCAGTTGCTCTACCGACTGAGCTAAGGGCCCGACCACGCCGCGTGCCCTAGGGCTGGGCCGGTTCCGGGTCAAGGGCAGCGAACGGGGCGCAAGCGGCGAAATGCCAGATTCTGCACGGTCAGGCCGGTCATCGGATCACGCCAGTGCGGTGCGATTGCGCGGGCGGGACCGAGCACGAACGCACGTTCGCGAAATGCGGGATGCGGAATGATCAGGTCCGGGGAAACCCAAGCCCCGCCGCTCCACAGCACGATGTCGAGATCAAGCACACGCGCGGTCCAGCGCTGTCCGCCTTGGCGGCGCCCGAACTGACGCTCGATCCGCTTGAGCGCGCGCAGCAATGCTGCCGGGTCCTTGTGAGTCCTGACCACGGCCGCAGCGTTGGCATAGCGGCGCAGCGATGGTCCCAGCGGCGCCGAACGCATGACCGGGGCAAGCACCAGAACCTTGACGTCGGCCTGACCCAGCGCCCGCGCGGCTGCCGCGATCACCCGCTCTGGCGAGCCATGGTGCGGGTGGCGCCGGTTCGATCCCAGCGCGATGAGATAGCGCTGGGCCATTCGTTCACACGTCCTGGCTGATCCGGCCGTAAAGCTGCGGGCGCCGATCGCGGAAAAAACCCATGCCGGCGCGGTGGCACGCGGCGCGGGCAAGGTCCAGCGTGGCGATCAATACGCCGCTGTCTTCTGCACCATACTCGGCCAGGTAATCGCCCCATTCGTCGGTGATGAAGCTGTGGCCGTAGAAACGCTGGCCGTCTTCGCTGCCGGTGCGGTTGGCGGCGACCACCGGCATGCAGTTCGACACCGCGTGGCCCAGCATGGCGCGGCGCCACATCCGGCTGGTGTCGAGATCTTCGTCATAGGGTTCGGAGCCGATGGCAGTGGGATAGAACAGCACTTCGGCCCCCATCAGCGCCATCACGCGGGCACATTCGGGGTACCACTGGTCCCAGCAGATCCCCACGCCGATGCGCGTTCCGAACAGGTCCCACACCTTGAAGCCATCGTTGCCGGGGCGAAAATAGTACTTTTCCTCATAGCCCGGGCCGTCGGGAATGTGACTTTTGCGATAGGTGCCCATGATCTCCCCGTCAGGACCGATCATGGCCATGGTGTTGTAATAGTGATGCCCGTCGCGTTCGAAGAAGCTGGTCGGGATCGCCACCTTGTGCTGGCGGGCCAGCGCCTGCATCGCCTTGACCGACGGATGCTCTGCCGTCGGCCGGGCCAGCGCGAACAGTGCCTCATCCTCGACCTTGCAGAAATAAGGGCCGGAAAACAGCTCGGGCGGGAGAATCACCTGCGCGCCCTGCCGCGCCGCGTCCTCGACCAGCATCGAAACGGCAACGATGTTCTCCGCCTCGTCAGTCGAACCGAGAGGGAGCTGCAGGGCGGCGACGATCAGCGTGGTCATGGCGCGAGGCTTACGCCGGGCGTGCGCCCGGCGGCAAGTGCCTGCGTGTCAGCTGCTGTGATCCGCAACGATATGCCAGGCGCCCTTGTCGCGGCGAAACAACACCGAGGTCACGCCACTTGCCGATTTTCCGTCCAGGTAGGTCAGGGTGTAGCGCGCGATGTAAAGCGCCATGCGGTTGCCCAGCGGCCGGTAGTTCAGCGTCTCGAAGGTCAAGGTGCCGCGCTTGGCCGAATCGGCAAATCCGAAGTCCTTGAGATAGTGATCGGCGATCGCCTGCTTGCCGCGGATCAGACCGTTGCCCGACACGAACGTCGTTTCCGTCGAGGGCGAATAGACCGCCATGAACTTGTCGAGATCACCGCTGTTCCAGCCCGAAGCGCTGGCCTGCATAGACGAGACAATCTGGGCCAGCTGCGGCGGCGCAGGCTTGGCATTGGCGGGGCTGCCCAGCGCGAGCGAGGCTGCCGCAAGCAGCAGTGCAACCTCTTTCATGATTGGCGTGCGCACCGTGTCAGACCCGCTTGCGGAACAGCAGGGTCATCCGGTCGCTTTCGCCGATCGCCTGAAGCCGCGGCTTGTCGGCTTCGGTCGCATCGCGCAGATTGGGCGGCAGGGTCCACACCCCGTTTGGCCAGTTGGCCGGATCGCGGGGGTTGGCGTTGGCCGCGCTGCGCCCGACGAAGCTGAAGCCGTTCATTTCCATGAAGGCGATCACGTCCTTTTCGCGCAGATAGCCCTTGGAACCGTCGGTATAGCTGAACGGCGCATCGGCCTTGGCGCGGTGCTGTTCGATCCCGATCATCCCGTCGGGCCTCAGCAGATCGCGCATCGCCTTGACCTCGCGGTCGGCGATGTCCCAGCGCAGCAGGTTGTGCATCATCCGCATGATCAGGATGCGGTCGAAAGTGCCCTTCTCGCCCGCCGGAACCGCATCCAGCGTCAGTGCCGAAAACCGCTCTGCCGGGATGCCCGACCAGTTTGCGATCTCGGCCGGATATTTGGCAGCGCCTTCACGGATGCCCTTCTGGCTGGCCTCGCTGAAAGCGCCAGACGTCGGATCGAAATAGAGCCCGACAAGCTTGCCCTTCGGACCAAGATAGAGCCCGAGAAGGCGCGAATACCACTCACCCCCCGGCGCATATTCGCCAACTTTCATGTCCGGCGCGACCTGGAAGAAGGCCAGCGTTTCGGCTGGCTTGCGATACTGGTCGCGCGGCCGGTCCTTGTCCCGAAGCGGACTGGCGACGGCGGCTGCCAGTTCGGGATTGATCTGCGCCGCCTGCTTGCCGCCGGGCGCGGCAAGCGCCAGGCTGGCGGGGATTGCGAGCGACAGGGCGAGTATCGGCAAAATAGCGCGGCGCATCGGGGTCGGTCCTTCCACAAGGTGATCGTTGCATCCTAATCTGCAGCAAGGCGATGACAAGCGCGGGACGGCTACCTATCTTGCAGCAGAACAACAAGGACACGGAACATGACACAGGCAATCCTGGCCGGCGGCTGCTTCTGGTGCGTCGAGGCGGTGTTTCGCAGCATCGCCGGGGTCAGCGCAGTGGAAAGCGGCTATATCGGCGGGTCGGGTGCCAATCCCACCTATAAGCAGGTGTGCAGCGGCACCACCGGCCATGCCGAGGCGATCCGGGTGACCTTCGATCCCGCGGTGGTCAGCCTGGCCGACCTGCTCGACATCCACATGGCGACCCACGACCCCAGCCAGCTCAACCGCCAGGGCAACGATGTCGGCACCCAGTACCGCTCGGCGTTGTTCCCGCTGGACGATGCCCAGCGCGGCGAAATGCAGGCGGCAATCGACCGCTGGAACGAAGGCCACCCCGGCCAGCGCGCCGTGACCACAATCGAGGGTCCGGCGACATGGAACCTGGCAGAGGACTATCACCAGGAATACTGGGAGGGCGAAGGCCAGCGTAACCCCTATTGCCTGGCCGTGATCCCGCCCAAGCTGGCAAAATTGCAGGCCGGCTTTGCGGAGAAGGTGAAGGGTTAGTTGCCCTTCACCACCTTGCTGCCTTTTATGTGCCCGGCCAGCTCGTCGGGATAGAAGTAGACCGGGCGCAGGTTGCCGTCGGCATAGCGCTGGACCTGATCGGCAAAGTGGGGTGAGGCGGGATCGCCGCTTTCCCCGCCCGCCGTCACCGCCCGCGCTTTGACCCGCGGCCCGAACTCGACCGCGGCGACGAAGCTGTTGCCATAGCTGCCATAGAACCGCTTGGTCCCCGGATAGCGGCTCGCCCCGAACGAGGCGAGCGAGCCCCAGTTGGCCGACGCGAACGGCACCGGCGTGCTCGGCCGGGCATCGTCGAAGGTCTGCCGGATCGCGCCGTCAATGCGCTGGAAGCGGTTGATTTCGCCCCACGGCACTTGCCATGATCCGAAGTCGGCGGTCAGCCGGGCCATCGCCTGATCAAGCGCGTCCAGCTTTTGCGCGGGCGTCGCCTTGGTCGCAATCCAGTCTTCCAGCTCGATCCGCTGCGCCGCGGCGGTTTCCGCACCCATCGCGCCAAGCGCTTCGCCCCAGAATACCGCCAGGCTGGTCTCGGTCGAACCGAGGCTCCACTTGCAGTCCCACTTGCGCAGCATCTCGACCGCTTCGCCCCGTTTCGCATCGGGCGCGGCCTGATGCGCGGCAACCAGCGTCGGGATCAGCTGGGCAAAGCTGGGCAGCCACGGATCATAGGCGGCGGTGACCAGACCATCGAGCGAGAAACGCGGCGTGGCCGAAAGCATCGCGATGGCATGCGGTGTGCGTGGTTCCTGTCCGAAGGTGTCGAGATAACGCGGATAGGCAGCCTGCTTCGGGCTATCCTTGCCCGCGGCCCACCACGGCCCATCGTTGACGTTGAAGGCCCAGCCGTTCTTCGGATTGACCACTTCGGGCAGGCTATCCAGCGTGTGCAGCCCCTGCCAGTCGGTGGCGGGATCGCTGCCATCGACCGGACGCGTGTAATCGAAGCGCTGGTCGCGCACTGGCATGAACTGCGGCATGAACAGCGCGACCTCACCCTTGCTGTCGGAAAACAATGTGTTGTTCGACGAATTGGCCTTTAGCGCGGCAACTTTGCGGAAGCCGGCAATGTCGCTGACTTTGGTGCGCAGGAAGCTTTGCTGCAAGGCGGCGACCGGGCGGTTCATCAGAGCGGTTGCCACCCACTTGTCACCCTGGGCGCGGACAATCGGGCCGTGATGGGTCGCATAGGTCGTAAAGGTTCTTGTGCCCATTGTGCCGTCGGCCTTGCGATAGGACAGCGTGATCGGGCGCTCCCAGACCGGGCGGTCGTCCTTGCCATAGCGATAGGTGAACCCCTTGCCCAAGGGCGTCACGGTCTCCGCAAACTCGTCGATATTGTCGACGCCGCTGGACGTATGCATCCATCCCGCCTTGGCATTGAAGCCCTGGTAGATGAAGAACTGCCCCCAGGTCGCCGCTCCATAGGCATTCAGCCCTTGGTCGCTGCTGACCTGCTGCTCCGAACGGAAGAAGAAGCTGGTGTGCGGGTTGATCAGCAACAGGGCGTGACCGCTGGTGCTGTGCGACGGGGCGATGACGATGCCGTTGGAGCCGAGGGGCTCGCGCTGTACGACGCCGCGCTCGTCATCGGTCATGGCGATCGTGCGCTTTTCATAGAACGCCTGCAGCTGCGACAGCGGAACGCTCTCGATATCGCCGCCGATGCTGCCTTCGGAAAAGCTCAGCGCCATCCACGGTTCGAACCGGGTTATCACCTTGGGCTTCACCTGGGGGTGATCGGCCAGAAACCGGTTCAATCCGGCCGCCCAGCCCTGCATCAGCGCCTTCAGCCACGGCGGGCTTTTGGCATACTGCGCCTTGAGGTCGGCGGGGTCGATCCACAGCCGCTGGCGCAGATCCTGCCAGATCGCCTGCTCTCCCTCGGCCTCGGCGCGGCGGCCAAGGCTGGTCAGATAGTTCATCTCGATTCGGTTGAAGTCGTCCTCGGCCTGGGCATAGATCATCCCGAACACGGCATCGGCATCTGTCTTGCCGTGGACGTGGGCAATTCCCCAATCGTCGCGCTTGATCTCGGCGCTGTAGGGCGCGGCCAGGGCGGGCGCAGACAGGACCAGCGGCAAAGCGGTAAGCAAGAAGGCGCGGCGCATCGATTTCCCCCAAAGATCAGGGGGTGATAGTGCCAGCCCTGATCACAAGGGCAAGTGCCAGCGTGCAACAAAGAACCCGTCGAGCCCGCCCGCTTCGGCCAGCATCGCCGGATCGGTGCGGAGCCAACCTTGAGCCGTTGGCGCAAGCCCGCCCGGCAGTTCGGCCGCCGTGATCGGTGCGGGCGGCAAGGTCAGGCGCGCGGCCTGCTCTTCGCCCTCGGCGCGCTCGAGCGAGCAGGTGGCGAAGACCAGCGCGCCGCCGGGTTTGACCCAGCCGCTGGCGCGGTCCAGCAACGCCGCTTGCAACTCCGCCATTTCGGCGATCTGTCTTGGGCCTATGCGGTGCAGCACGTCGGGATGGCGCCGGGCGGTGCCGGTGGCGGTGCACGGTGCGTCGAGCAGCACTGCATCGAACGGCTCCGCCGGCAGCCAATCAAGTGCGTCGGCCTTGATCACCTTGGCAGCCAGCCCGGTGCGGGCCAGATTGGCCTCCATCCGTTCGATCCGCTTGGCGCTGGCATCGATCGCGGTGACCTGCCAGCCGGCGGCGGCCAGTTGCAGCGTCTTGCCGCCGGGCGCGGCGCAGAGATCGAGCACGCGGCGACCCTCTCCCTTGCCGAGCAAGCGCGCCGGGAGGCTGGCGGCAAGGTCCTGGACCCACCAGGCGCCCGCATCGAACCCGTCGAGGTTCTCGATCGCAGTTCCGCGCGGCAGGCGCAAATGGCCGGGCATCAGCGATACGCCGCCCAGCCGATCGGCCCATTCGGCAGTGGCAGCGGGATCGCGCAGCGTCAGGTCAAGCGGCGGCGGCTCGGCTAGTCCGGCGGCGATCGCGGCGGCGCGTTCGCCCCAGCGCTCGCACACCGCATCCGGCAGCGTCGGCGCGGCCGGCAGCGCTGCCCCGCGCTTGACCAGCGCCGAGAACACCCCGTGGGCCAGCCGCCGCGGTCCGCCGGTCAGCAGGGGCAGTCCGGTCGCGATCACCGCGTGGGGCGGAGTCTCGAGCCGCAGCCAGCCGGCCAGCATGATCTGCAACACCCCGCGCGCCTTGGCATCGCCAGGCAGGACCTGGCGGGTCGCGCTGTCGATCATGGCATCGAGATCGGTCAGCCAGCGCAGGACCTCGCCCGCCAGCGCCCGGGCCAGGGCCTTGTCAGGCCCGCTGCGCAGCGCGGACAAGGCCGCAGCGCCTGCCTGGTCGAGCGTCTCGCCCCTGCGCAGCACTGCATCGAGCAGCCGCAGCGCCGCCTTGCGCGCGGGGAAACCGGGAATGTCCATCGGCCGCCCCTAGAGGCAATTGCCAGCAAGGGCCAGCGCGCGGTATGACGCGCCATGACCAAGCGCGCGACCCAGCGGCCCGAACCGTTCGAAAAGCCGAGCTACTGGAGCAATGCCCCTGCGCCCAAGCCTGCCCCGGCCAAGCCGGAACCCGATCCGGATGGCCTCTCCCCGACGCGCTACGGCGACTGGGTCAGGGCCGGCATCGCGGTGGATTTCTAAACCGGCGCGAAGGTGACCGTCAGCCCGTCGCTGGGCTTGGGGATCGGCCACGGCTGCCACTTGGGGGCATAGCCGGGCTCAATCTCGATCCGGTAGCGGGTCAGCAGCTGGGCCATCAGGATCTTCACCTGCATATAGGCAAAGTGCAGCCCCAGGCACATGTGCGCGCCGCCGCCGAAGGGGATCCAGGCATATTTATGCCGCTTGGCGACTTCCTCGGGGGTGAAGCGCAGCGGATCGAAGCGGTCGGGATCGGGCCAGTATTCGTCCATCTTGTGGACCATCGAGGCGCTGATGCCGACCTGGGTGCCGGCCGGAATGCGGTAGCCGCCGAAGGTGAACTCCTTGAGCGCGCGGCGCGGGGTGCTGGGCACCGGCGGAATCAGTCGCAGCGCTTCCTTGAAGGCCATTTCGGTCAGTTCCAGCTTGCCCAGATCGTCGTAGGACACCGCTCGGCCCGGACCGCCGGTGACGGCCAGCGCCTCGGCCCGCAGCTTGTCCTGCCATTCGGGGTTCTTCGCCAGCAGCCAGACCAGCGAGGTCGCGCTGGAGGTGATGGTATCGTGCGCGGCCATCATCAGAAAGATCATGTGATCGACCACTTCGTCGACCGGGAGCATCGAACCGTCGTCGCGCGTCGCGGTGGCGAACTGGCTGAACATGTCCTGCCCGCCGCCTTCGGCGCGGCGCTTGATCGTCTCCGCCGTGAACCATTCGACCAGGAACTTGCGCCCTGCCGCGCCGCGGCCCATCGCGGTGAAGGGCAGCGGTTTGCGCACCACGCCAACCGCGGCCTGGACCATGTCAACGAAGGCCTTGTTGATCGCGTCGGCCTCGGGCCCGAGCGGCACGCCAAGGAAGCTGTCGGCGGCGAGATCGAGCGTCAGCTTCTTGATCGCCGGATAGAACTGCATCGTCCGGCCCGACCAGTTGGCGACTTCCCCCGCGATCCCGCGGTTGAGCGCATCGGCATAGTGCCGCATCGGCCCGGGCTTGAAGGCGATCGACAGGGCGCGGCGATCGATCCGGTGATGGTCGAAATCCATCAGCATCAGCCCGCGTGGAAACAGCAGGTCGAGCACAGGGCCCCAGCCCTGTTCGCTCGAGAAGATCTTCTCCCGGTCGAACAGCACCAGCTCGTTGGCATCGGCCCCGACCAGCGACACTTGGCGGCTGCCGAAGCTGTTCGAACGCCAGACATTGCCATAAGTCTCGCGCATGCGCTTGCCGTAACCGACCGGATCGGCGAGCACTTTCAATGTGGTTCCCAGCACCGGCCAGCCATCGTCGCCCGGAATGTGATTCAGCGAATCCGGCTTCTGGCGCTGGGACCAATGGGTGAATGCGGGTTTTTCGGGTGCGAGCGTGGCCATGTCTATCCTCTTACTGACAGACGTGTAACTTAATCGTTCCGCTAAATCCATCCCGCCAATTCGCGCCGCACCAGCGCTTCAAGCATCGCCATGCCGGCGTCCGAGGTATTGAGACAATCGAGTGCCGCGAACTGCGTCCCGCCAGCCTCGACAAACTGTTCCTTGCCGCGGATTGCCAGCTCTTCCCGGGTTTCTAGGCAGTCGGCGGAAAAGCCCGGGGCGGCGATGGCCAGGCGGCGGGTGCCGTTCTGCGCTTCGGCGGCGAGCACCGCGTCGGTCGCCGGTTCAAGCCACTTGGCCCGGCCGAAGCGCGACTGGAAACTGGTCTCGATCCGCAGGTCCGGGAACTGCGGGGCCAGCGCCGCGGCCAGCAGCCGCGCGGTCTTGCGGCACTGACAGTGGTAGGGATCGCCAAGGTGAAGGGTCCGCTCGGGCATGCCGTGAAACGACAGCAGCAGCACTTCGGGGACGAAATCGAGCGCGGCCAGTTGGCGCGCGGTGTCGGCGCGCAGCGCCTCGATATGCAGCGGATCGTCGTAATAGGGCGGCAGGGTGCGCAGCGCCGGCTGCCAGCGCATCGCCGCCAGCTGCGCGCCCAGTGCGTCGATCACCGTGGCGGTGGTTGCGCCCGAATATTGCGGATAGAGCGGAGCGACCAGGATCCGCTCGCACCCCTGGTCCTTCAGTGCCTCGATCTGCGTGCCGATCGCGGGATTGCCATAGCGCATGGCCCAATCGACCATTGCGTCGTCACCCAGCCGCGCCTGCAAGGCAAGCGCCTGCGCCTTGGTAATTGCCGCGAGTGGCGAACCGTCTTCGCTCCACACCTGGCTATAGGCATGGGCGCTTTTCTTCGGCCGGGTGTTGAGAATGATCCCGTTGAGGATCGGCCACCACACCAGCCGCGGAATCTCGACCACGCGGCGGTCGGACAGGAATTCCTTGAGATAGCGCCGCACCGACGCGGCATCCGGCGCGTCAGGGGTACCCAGATTGACCAGCAGCACGCCGATTTTTGGCGCAGCAATCGCAGGATGATCGGCTGGGCGCGGCATCACAGCCCCGCCCCGGTCAGCGGCAGGTTGCGGATGCGCGTTCCGCCCGCGGCATAAAGCGCATTGGCGATCGCCGGGACAACCGCGGCCACGCCCAGTTCGCCGGGGTCGAACGGATCGGCCTCGCTTTCGATGAAATCCACTTCAATCTCCGGACAGTCGCCAAGCAGCGGCAAGCCCAGCATGCCGAGCCGCCCGATCTGGGGCAAGCCATTGGCATAGGTGGTGGTGCAGCCGTTGGCGAGGCCCATGCCGAAGACCAGCCCGCCCTCGATCTGCTGGCGGGCGATGTCGGCGTTGATGATCCGGCCCAGATCAGCCACCGCGGTCAGCTTGTCGACGCGGATCCCGCGCTCGTCACGGCGGGCGCTGGCGATCACCGCGATCCGCCCTTCACGGCCGGCGGTGTCCATCCGGAAACAGGCCACGCCCTGGCTGCTGCCCACGGCACCGCCGCCCCATTCCGCTAGAGTTGCGGCGCGCTGCAGCACATTGGCGAGCTTCACATCCTGCCCCAGCATGGCGATCCGGTAGGACAGCGGCTCGCGCCCGGCCTTGGCCGCGAGCTCGTCGATGAAGGTCTCGATCAGGAAGCAACCAAGCGCCCCGCCGTTGCCGCGCATCCGCCCCGTCGGCAGGGCGATCTGCGCCGGGCAATGCTCGACCAGCAGATGCTCGATCCCATAGGGCGGGACCAGTCCGGCAAAGAACAAGGGATCGGCCTGGTTCTGCGCGGCCAGGGCATCGCGCACGCTGTCCCCATCGAAGAGGCGCTTGCCGAACTCCGCTGTTGTGGCGGGCATGGCGATCCGCAGCTTGAGCGCGGTCAGCGATCCATCGGCCGCGGTGCGCGCGCCCAGGATCGCCCGGGCCGGGCTGCGCGGGCGGGCGGCGACATGTTCCTGCCAGCGCGACCAGGTCAGTTGCACCGGTTTGCCCAGCTGCTTGGCGATGAGTGCAACCTCGCCGGCGTGGTCGTTTTCCAGCCGCGCATCGAAGCTGCCGCCGCCGGGCACGGGGTAGAGCAAGACCTGATCGATCGAGAGCCCTGCCGCCACGGCTGCCGCGCGCCGCGCCGCCTGCGGGGACTGGCTGGCCAGCCATAGTTCCAGCTTGCCGTCGCTGAAGCGCGCCGTCGCGCTGGCAGTCTCCAACGTAGCGTGAAGCGCGGGGGCGATCGAATAGCCCGCGACATGTTCGTACTTGCTGCCCATCCACGCGTCGGGATCCCCGCGCTCGGTCATCCGGACTGCATCGCCATAGCGAAGTGCGTGGTCCAGCGCCTTGCCGATTGCCGCACTGTCGGCGCGTTCGCCCACTGCAAAGCGTGGCGCGATCAGGGCCAGCGCACGCTCTGCCGCCCACCAGGTGGTGCCCACCGCCGCCAGCCAGTCGGGCCCGTTGACCAGCTTGAGCAGGCCCTTGACCCCCTGGGCCAGGTTGGTGTCGTAGCCGGCCAGCTTGGCTTTGCCCTGCGGGGCATGGCGGATCGCGGCGAAGACCATGTCGGGCAGGCGCACATCGGCGGCAAAGGTATAACTGCCGTCGACCTTGGCCGGCAGGTCGAGCCGGGGAAAGCGCAGCGGCGCGCCCGGCGGAAATTCCGCAGCCTGTTCCAGCGGCGGCTGGACGCGCAGCACCGGTGGATCGGGCGGGGCATAACCCGCCGCATCCTCGACCAGCTGCGCGAACGACAGCTTGTTCTTGCCGTGGAGGATGAAGCCGCCTTCGGATTCGCACTCTTCCCAGGCGACGCCCCACTTCGCCGCAGCGGCCCGGGCCAGCATGGCGCGGGCCGAGGCGGCAGCAACCCGTGCCGGATACTCGAACGCCGCCAGTGATGTCCCGTCGGCCATGACGTTGAAGGCCTCTTCCTCGGCAAAGCGCTTGGCCAGGAATGCGTCGGGCGATCCGGCAAGGCCGGGTACCAATGGCAGCCACAGCCGCGACCAGCGCGCCGCAAGCACGGCATTGCCGTAGACCCCGCTGACCGGGGCCGGCTCGACCGCGACCTGACGCCAGTCAGCGCCCAGCTCCATCGCGACGATCTGCGGGATCAGTGTCGTAATGCCATGACCCATCTCGGCCTCGGGTACGGCCACGGTAACCACGCCGTCACTGCCGATCTTGAGCCAGCTGTCGAAGGCAACCTCGCCCTCGCCGGCAGGCAGCGGCGCGGAAAAGCGTCGCGGGGTCAGCGTCCAGGCCAGCAGCAGCCCGCCGGCCGCGCCGACGCCCAGCAAGACACCGCGGCGTGAGAGGTGCATCGGCCTAGCGCTCCGGCCCAGCGTCGAGCCAGGCGGCGACCTTCGTGGCCAATGCGGCAAAGGCCTGCGCCTGCGGCCCTTCGCCCGCGGCGGGCGGTGTGCCGGCATCGCTGGCCTGGCGGATCGCCAGATCGAGCGGGATGCGACCGAGGAAGGCGTGGCCCAGCTCGGCCGCCGCCGCCTCGGCTCCGCCGCTGCCGAAGGGATCGCTGACCTCGCCGCAATGCGGGCAGACATAGCCGGCCATGTTCTCGACCATGCCGATCACCGGGACCTGGCCGACTTCGAACAGCTGCATCGCCCGCCGCGCATCGATCAGTGCCAGATCTTGCGGGGTCGAGACGATCACCGCGCCGTCGGGCTTGTGGCGCTGGAGCATGGTCAACTGCACATCGCCGGTCCCCGGCGGCAAATCGACCACCAGCAGGTCGATGTCGCCCCAGTGGGCATCGATCAGCTGGCCAAGCGCATTGCCCGCCATCGGCCCGCGCCAGGCGATCGCCTTGTCGGGTTCGATCAGTTGCCCCATCGACAGCACCGGCACCCCCCAACGGTTGGGGACGGGTATCATCTTGTTGTCGCGGGCGGCCGGCTTGATCCCCTCGCTGCCCATCAGTCGCGGCTGCGACGGGCCATAGATATCGGCGTCGACCAGCCCGACCTTGCGCCCCATCCGCGCCAGGGCCACGGCCAGGTTGGCCGATACGGTCGATTTGCCGACCCCGCCCTTGCCCGATCCCACCGCGATGATCCGCCGCCGCACCTTGTCCGCGGTCAGTGCGATCCGCACATCGCGCACGCCCGGCTGTCCGGCCAGCGCCGCTTTGACGCCAGCTTCGAGTTCGCCGCGCTCATCCGCATCGAGGCCTGCGGCGTCGAGCACGACAATCGCCGTCCCCTCGGCCAGACGCAGGCTTTGCAGGCGGGACTGGACATCGTGGGAAAGCGCGGCGCGCAGCGCGTCGGTCGGGTCGGTCATGCAACCCCACTAGCAAGGAAAAAGCGACGCGAGACACTGTTTTTGTGCGCCGGCGCTCCTATAACGTATTTCGATGAGAATAGCGGGTGATTTGAGCAAGGGTCGCGGGCTGGCAATGGCCGGTCCGAAAAGCCCGTGGGGCGAAGGCGATGGCGCGGCAGAGGTCGATCCGCCGCGCGCCGAAGACAACGCGGGCGATACGGACAAGCCGGATGCTGCAACTGCGCCGCGCCCGCTCAATCCATGGCTGCCCCCTGCGCCCAGCGATGCGGAACGCCGCGCCGCCAATATCGACGATCTCTTCCGCCAACGCGCCAAATTGCGCCCCGGTGGCGGCGCGCCGTTCAAGCGCAGCTGGCTGTCGCTGCTGGCCGCCGGGCTGGTCGCGGTGTGGATCGGCGGCACCTCGGTCCATTACCTTGGCAAGGGTGAGCAGGGTTTGGTGACGACGTTCGGGCGCTTCGACCGCGCTGTCGGCCCGGGCCTGACCCTGACCCTGCCCTGGCCCGCGCAAATCCTCTCGATCCGCAATGTCACCAAGATCGAAGAGACGGTCCTGCCGAACAAGGACGGCGAGAACCTGATGCTGACCCGCGATCGCCAGTTGATCGACCTGACCGCCAAGGTCCGTTGGCGGGTGACTGACCTCAGCCGCTTTGCCTATGCCTCCGCCGACACCGCCGCACTGGTTGCACGGCTGGCCAATGCCGAAGTCCATGCCGCGGTGGCCGAGCAGCGCTTCGACGAACTGAACGAAGGGCAGCGCCGCGGCGAACTGCATCAGCTGATCGCCGCGCGCAGCCAGGCCGCAATCGACGCGCTCAAGCTGGGCGTGCGGATCGAAGGGGTTGAAGTGGTCCGTGCCGGACCGCCGCAAAAGCTAGTCGACGCCTTCCGCAAGGTTGGCGAGGCGCGTGAGGCCGCCCGCCAGGAAGTTTCCAAGGCCACTGCTGCCGCGCAAAAGATCCTGAGCGACGCCAATGTCGAGGCGGACGAGTTCGAAAGCGTCTACGTCCAGTACCAGGCCTCGCCCGAAATCACCCGCAAGCGCCGCTATTACGAGGCGATGGAGCGTGTGCTGGTCAACAACAAGGTCGTGGTTGGCGGTACCAACGCTACGGTTGATGTGGCGCCGCCTGCTCCAACAGCGACGGCCGCAACGCCCAGCCCGACGGGAGCGCCCTGACCATGGCGGCATCATTTCCCCGCAGCCGCGCTGCCCTGTTCGTGTTCGGCACGCTCGCCATCCTGGCCGGACTTTGCGTCACAGCCGTCCCGGAAACCAGCCAGGCGGTGGTGACCCGGATGGGTGAGCCGGTGCGCGTGGTCAATCGCTGGACCCCGGGTTCGACCCCGGGCGGCGGCGGCATGCTGGTTCACTTGCCGATCGTCGAACAGGTCGAATGGGTCGACCGCGGCCTGTTCGGGTTCACGGCGGACCGGCTGCCGGTGCGCGGCGCGGACCAGTCGCCGCTGCTGGTTGACGCAACGGTCACGCTGCGCGCCTACGATCCGGTCAGGCTGGTCAGCAATTCGGGATCGGTCGACAAGGCGGTGACGCAGCTGCGCGATGCGCTGTCCGCGCTGGCCCAGCAGGAACTGGGCAGCGTCGATACGGGCCGCCTGATTCTGCCCGGCAGCGGCGGTGCGACGGCCCGGCTGCGCGCGGCGCTGGACGCACGCGCCCGCCCGCTGGGGCTGCAGGTCGTCGATCTGCGGCTGGGCGGCGCGGCCCTGCCCGAAGGGGAATTGCAGCAGGCCTTTGAACGGATGCAGGACGAACGCGAGCGTCTGGCGGCGAACGAAACCGAAGCCGGCGCGCGCGAGGCCGAGCGCATCGCGACCGAAGCGCGGACCGAGGCAGCCCGCGTGCTGGGGGCCAGCGCGGGCAAGGATCCGCAGTTCTACGACTTCTACCGGGCCATGCGCAGTTACGAGGTCGTCTTTGCCGATCCGCGGAACAAGGGCGCCACGACGATCATTCTGGGACCTGACAGCGAGTATCTGAAACAGTTCAAGGGGCAGTAGCCCATTCAATTCCCGTTCAGGCAAACCGGCGTGAATCCCCGCAGGGTCTGGATGTGACCAAGAGAAGGATTTGAGACACGTGCGATACGCTTATGGAGTGACTTCGGCGCTGCTGCTCGGCGGCGCGGCTGCAACCCTGATCACCGGTCTTCCCGCCGGAGCACAGGTTGCCCAGAACGATGCCAGCCAGATGCAGGGCGTGGTCCCGCGCGCCGGTGCCCCGGCCAGCTTTGCCGACCTGACGCAGCAGCTGCAACCTGCCGTGGTCAACATTTCGACCCGGCAGAAAATCCAGGTCGCAGCAGGCGGCAATCCCTTTGCCGGCACCCCGTTCGAAGGCCTGTTCGGCGGCGGCGGCAACAATGGCGCGCCGCAAACGCGCGAGGCGCAGTCGCTGGGTTCGGGCTTCATCGTTTCGTCCGACGGCTATGTCGTGACCAACAACCACGTCATCACCGCGGAGGGCAAGGGCCAGGTCGAATCGATCACCGTGACCATGCCTGATGGCACCGAATACCCGGCCAAGCTGGTCGGCAAGGATGCACCGTCGGATCTGGCGGTGCTGAAGATCACCGCCAGCAAGCCGCTACCCTTCGTCAAGTTCGGCGACAGCAGAAGCGCCCGCGTCGGCGACTGGGTTATTGCCATCGGCAATCCCTTTGGCCTGGGCGGCACTGTGACATCGGGGATCGTTTCGGCGGTAACCCGCTCGACCGGTTCGGGCAGTGCCTACGACCGCTACATCCAGACCGATGCCTCGATCAACCGCGGCAATTCGGGCGGGCCGATGTTCGACATGAAGGGCCAGGTGATCGGCATCAACAACGCAATCTTCTCGCCCACCGGCGGCTCGGTCGGGATCGGTTTTGCCATTCCCGCCGAAACCGCCGCGCCGATCGTCGACAAGCTGATCAAGGGTGTGTCGATCGATCGCGGCTATCTGGGCGTACAAATCCAGCCCGTGACCGAGGACGTCGCTGATTCGCTGGGCCTGGCCCACAACCGCGGCGAACTGGTCCAGTCGGTCCAGCCCGGCCAGCCCGCCGCCACTGCCGGGATCCAGCCGGGCGACGTGGTGCTGAAGGTTGATGGCAAGGACGTCAGCCCAGATCAGACGCTGTCCTACATTGTCGCCAACACCGCGCCGGGCAAGCGCATCCCGATCGAATTGATCCGCCAGGGCAAGCGACTGACCCTGACCGCGACGGTCGGCAAGCGCCCGAGCGAAGAGGAGATGGCCAAGCAGAGCTTCAATCCCAACGCGACGCCGCAGGACGATCCCTACAGCCAGGATCAGACACAGGGCGAAGGCCTTGCCGCCAAGGCGCTTGGCCTGTCGGTGCTGGCGATGACCCCTCAGATCGCCGGGCAGCTGGGCGTGCCGACCACGACCCGCGGCGTGGTGGTGGCTCAGGTTGATCAATCGTCCGACGCCGCCGCTCGCGGCTTTCAGCGCGGCGACATCATCCTGTCGGCCAACTACCGCGACACGGCCAGCGTGGCTGACCTGGAAACCGTCATTCGCGGGGCCAAGGCAGAAAATCGCTCGGCCATCCTGCTGCGTGCCCAGCGCCGCGGCCAGCCCGCTGCCTATATCCCGGTGCGGCTGCGCTGATCCCTTAGTCACGCACCAAGGAAGAAGGCCCGGGTTCCGCAATGGAGCCCGGGCCTTTCCTTTTGTCGGTGTCCGCTGCGGTCAGCCCGGCGGCCTGGTCTTGCCGCCGGTGGCCTGATTGAGAAAATCCTCATTGGCGGCGGGCGGCGGATCCTGGGGCAGCGGGGCCACGTCATCGGGATCGTAGGGCTTCGGCTCGTCCCCGCCCCGGCCCTTTTCACGCGGGGTGGTGGGATCGATCAGATTGCCCTGATCGTCAGGGTAATAGTACTCGTCCGGATTGCCCGCCATGCTTGCCTCGTCGTCGGGCTCAAGCTGCCAGGCCGGGAGGGTAACCTCGGTATCAAACTTCTCGATCGGGCGACCGGCGACGGCGACCTTCATGAATGCGGCAAAGGCCCGTGCCGGAGCGGTGCCGCCCTGCAAGCCGTTCACCGGCTTGTCGTCATCGCGGCCCATCCACACGCCGGTAGTGACCCCGCTGGAAAAGCCGAGAAACCAGCCATCCTTGTTCGACGTGGTGGTCCCGGTCTTGCCGGCCACAGGCCGACCGATCTGCGCGGCGCGGCCGGTGCCGGTGCTTACCGCAGATTGCAGCAGGTCGGTGATTCCGGCGGCGACATAGGCCGGGACCAGCATCTGCCCGCCCTTGGCTTCGCGCTGGTAAAGCACGCGCCCGTCGGTGGTCGTCACCTTGCTGATCCCATAGGGTTCGATCGCCTGGCCCTTGGCCGAAACCGCGGCAAAGGCCCGGGTCATGTCGATCAGCCGAACCTCGTTCGCGCCCAGCACCATCGAGGGATAGGTGCTGATCGGCGTGGTGATGCCAAACCGGCGCGCCATGCCGGCCACTGCGGCAAAGCCGACTTCGTTGCCCAGCTGCGCGGCGACGGTGTTCTTGGAATAGGCGAAGGCCGTGCGCACGTCGATTTCGCCGGCATAGGTTCCGCCCGAATTGCGAGGGGTCCAGCCCTGGATCGTCACTGGTTCGTCGACCACCTTGGCATCGGGGGTATAGCCCGCTTCCAGCGCGGAGAGATAGACGAACAGCTTCCACGCCGATCCCGGCTGGCGCACGGCGTTGGTCGCGCGGTTGTAGTTCGAGGTGACGTAGTCGGTTCCGCCGACCATCGCCAACACCGCGCCGTCGCGGTCCATGCTGACCAGTGCGCCCTGCGCGCCGCCCGGTACGGTGTTCTTGATCGTGTCGGTGGCGGTGGACTGCAGTTTCGGATCGAGCGTGGTCCAGACCTCGATCGGTTCGGTCACTTCGCCCAGCAGCAGGTCGAGCTGCGGCAAGGCCCAGTCGGTAAAGTAGCGCGCCGAATTCTGGCCCTTTTCGGCGGCGAAGGTCAGCGCCTTGAAATCGACGCCGTTGGCCTCAGCCGCGCTGATCGCGCCGTTCTGCTGCATCAGCGACAGTACAACCTTGGCCCGGTCGACAGCAGCTACGGCATCGGCGGTCGGCGAATAGTGCGACGGCGCCTTGACCAGCCCGGCAATGATCGCCGCTTCGGGCAGCGACAGCTGCGTTCCGGCGTGGCCGAAGAACTTGCGGCTGGCGGAATCGACGCCGTAAGCGCCGCCGCCGAAATAGACCTTGTTGAGATAGGCTTCGAGGATCTGGTCCTTGGAAAACTTCCATTCCAGCGCCAGCGCCAGCACGATCTCGCGCAGCTTGCGGCTCCAGGTACGGTCGTTGTTGAGGAACACCGTGCGCGCCAGCTGCTGGGTGATGGTCGAGCCGCCCTGCTTGAAGCGGCCTTCCTTGTACCGCACGTAGAACGAGCGGGCGACGCCGATCGGATCGATCCCGATATGGCTGCGAAAGCGCTTGTCCTCGGTGGACAGCATCGCATCCTTCATCACCTGCGGGATCTGCCCATAGGGCACCCACTTGCCGTAGCTTGGCCCCATCGAGAACAGTTCCGAACCGTCGCGCGCGCGCACCACGATCATCTGCCCGGCCTGGCTGGTCTTGAGCTCCTGATAGCTCGGCAGCGTCCGCGCGGTCAGCCCGACTGCCACCGCCAGCGCGATCGCACCAAGCAGAGCGGCGGCAACACCCCAGACGAAGATGCGGCGGATCATCCGGCGCCAGCCCGACCGGGGAGCGGGCTCAGGCTGGCCGCCTCGCGGCGCGGTGCGCCGGGTATCGCTTCTGGCCATAAGGCTCGATCATTCCTCCCGCACAGGACGAAGGCCCCGGCGCTCGCGGCGGTACATAGGGTATTTGTTACGCAGGGTTAATGCCCAATTCGACAGGCGGCACATTCAGTCCTGCGGTTTGAAATCCAGGCTGGCGCTGTTGATGCAGTAACGCAGCCCGCCAGCGTCGCGCGGGCCATCGGGGAATACGTGGCCCAGATGCCCGTCGCACCTGGCGCAGCGCACTTCGGTGCGGACCATGCCGAGCGAAACGTCCCGCACAGTATCGACAGCATCACCTTCGACCGGGGCGGTATAGCTCGGCCAGCCCGATCCCGAATCGTACTTGGTCGCCGATGAAAATAGCGGCGCGCCGCAGCCGGCGCACATGTAGACCCCGGTGGCCTTGTTCTGGTCGTACTTGCCGGCAAAGGCGCGTTCGGTGCCGTGCTGACGCAGCACCTGGTACTGTTCGGGGGACAGCTTTTCGCGCCATTCGGCATCGGTCAGTTCGATCTTTTCCGTCATCGCAAACTCCTTGCCCCCGTGCTGCGCCTAGATGGGGTCAGTGCAGGTGTTCGACAACAAGCGTTGCGCCGTCGTGGGCAGTTACCCGCATTTTCGTGCCGGGTTCGGCATCGGGTCCGCGCGCCATCCATTCGCTGTCGCCCATGCGGACGCGGCCGCTGCCGGGGCCAAGCGCCTCGGTGACGACCACGACCTCGCCAACCGCGCGCGCGCCGCGGTCGTTCATCAGGGGATCGGCGGCTTCGACCGGATTGCGGCGCAGCCAGTTGCGGCCGATGAACAGCGAGGCGATCGCCAGCACCGCGAACAGCACCACCTGCAGCGGCACGCCGATCGGCAGGATCCAGGAGACCAACCCGGTAACCAGCGCCGCGCCAGCCAGCCAGATCAGGAACACGCCCGGAATGACCATCTCGCCGATGGCCAGGACCAGCCCCAGTCCCAGCCACAGCCAATGCGGCGATGCGCTGTCGATCAGGCCGATCACTTGGCCGCGCCCTGGCTGCCCAGCGCATCCTTGACCAGTTCGCCGATCCCGCCGATCGATCCGATCAGCTGGGTCGCCTCGACCGGGAAGAGGATCGTCTTGGCATTGGGTGAGGTGGCGAAGGAGGCCACGGCCTCAGTATATTTCTGCGCGACAAAGTAATTGAGCGCCTGGGTGCCCGACGTGGCGATCGCCTCGGACACGACCTGGGTCGCGCGGGCCTCAGCCTCGGCCGAGCGTTCGCGGGCTTCGGCATCGCGGAAAGCGGCTTCCTTGCGGCCTTCGGCTGACAGGATCGCGCCCTGCTTTTCACCCTCGGCGCGCAGGATCTCGGCGGCGCGCAGACCTTCGGCTTCAAGGATGTTGGCGCGCTTTTCGCGCTCGGCCTTCATCTGCCGGGCCATGGCGTTGGAAATGTCGGCAGGCGGACGGATGTCCTTGATCTCGATGCGGGTGATCTTGACCCCCCACGGCGCGGTGGCGTGGTCGATCACCATCAGCAGCTTGGCGTTGATTTCGTCGCGCCGCGACAGCGTCTCGTCCAGGTCCATCGAGCCCATCACCGTGCGCAGGTTGGTGGTGGTCAGCTGCATGATCGCGACATAGAGGTTCGACACCTCGTAGGCGGCCTTGCCGGCATCGAGCACCTGGAAGAAGACGATGGCGTCGACGCCGACCATCGCGTTGTCCTTGGTGATGATTTCCTGGCCGGGAATGTCAAGCACCTGCTCCATCATGTTGATCTTGTGGCCGATCCGGTCGACGAAGGGGACGATCACGTGCAGGCCCGGTGTGGCTGCCAGGGTGAACTTGCCCAACCGCTCGATCGTGTAGACATAGCCCTGGCGCACCACGCGCACGCCCATCAGGATGAAGATGAAAACCACGCCCAGAAGCGCAATCAGCACGCCGCCCATCAAAATACTCCCAACCCGTTGAAGAAGCGATGTTAGCGGCTGCGCGCGGGGCGACAAGCGAAACCGGCGTGCTTAACCCGGTGGTAACCACGATTGGGTAGTTTGCCCGGCATGATCCAGGAAAACTCACTCAAATTCGGCCAGGCCTTCTATGGGACAGAGCATCCCGAAACCGCCGCGCAGCGGATAAAGAAGGACTATGTCGACACCATGATCGCGCTCAAGCGCGAGAACATGGAGCGCGTCTATTCCTATGTTTCGGGGCTGATGGACAAGGCCAAGGAAGAGCTGGGCCACGCCCGCAGCGGGGGATCGAGCGGGGATCACCGCAAGCAGGCCCTGCGCGCCCACATTGATGAGATCGCTGCATATCTCAAGGGCCAGGCTCTCGACGTCGCGCCACCCGAAACCGGCAGCGACGGACACTATGTCCTGAACGACATCGCCGCCTTTTTTGGCCGGGTGAAATGCGTGATGGACCAGTGGTACGATGGCCATCTGATCGCGATGTATGATGAGATGGTGGTGCTGACCAACCTCAAGACCAAGACAGTCAAGGAATAGCTCGCCCCGCGGCCGCGCCGCTGGCCCAGGCCCACTGGAAGTTGTAGCCGCCCAGCCAGCCCGTCACGTCGACTGCCTCGCCGATCGCATAGAGCCCCGGCACCTTGCGCGCTTCCATCGTCTGCGATGACAGCCCCGCGGTGGCGATGCCGCCAGCGGTGACCTCGGCCTTGGCGAAGCCTTCGGTGCCATTGGGATGGAAGGCCCAGCCGCGCAGGGCAGCTTCGACCCCACGCAGCGCCTTGTCGGTCAGCGCAACCAATTCGCCTGCAACACCAACACGTTCGAGCAGGGCATCGGCTAGCCGTTCGGGCAGGCGATCGGTGACGACCCGGCGCAGGCTTTGGCGCGGGCTGTTGCGCTTGGCTTCGAGCAGCCAGCCTTCCGTCGCGTCGGGCACGAAGTCGACCTGGATCGCCGTTCGGTGCTGCCAATAGCTGCTGATCTGCAACATCGCCGGGCCGCTGAGCCCGCGATGCGTAAACAGCGCTGCCTCGCGAAAACGGGTCTTGGTCCAGCGCACCTCAACCTCGGTTGAGACTCCCGACAATTCGCGGAACAGCACCTCGTCCCCGCCCAGCGTGAAAGGCACCAGTGCCGGGCGCGGCTGGACCACAGCCAGGCCGAAACGGCGGGCCAGATCATAGGCGAAGCTGGTTGCGCCGAGCTTGGGGATCGAAGGCCCGCCGGTCGCAACGACAAGCGCCGGAGCAGTGTAAGCCGTGCCGCCCACGGTCACGCGGAACAAGCCATCGCCGTGATCGACCGCATCGACCGGAATGCCCAGGGCCATCTGCACCTGGCCCCTGGCGCATTCCTCCAGCAACAGATCGACCACCTGCCGGGCCGAGCCATCGCAGAATAGCTGCCCCAGCGTCTTCTCGTGCCAGACGATGCCATGTGCCTCGACCAGATCGAGGAAGTCGCGCGGGGTGTAGCGGCTCAGCGCCGATTTGGCGAAGTGTGGGTTGTCCGACAGGAACCGGTCAGGCGCCGTATACAGGTTGGTGAAATTGCAGCGCCCGCCGCCCGAAATCAGGATCTTGCGCCCCGGCTCGTGATTGTGATCGACCAGCAGCACCCGCTTGCCGCGCTGCCCGGCCTGGGCCGCGGCCATCATCCCGGCCGCGCCTGCACCGATGACGATCGCGTCGTGGGAGGATGCGCTCATTGCGCGAGGATCGACTGTGCCACGGCTTCGCCCAGCTTGATCCCGTCGATCGCGGCGGAGAGAATTCCGCCCGCATAGCCAGCGCCCTCGCCGCCCGGGAACAATCCGGCGACGTTGAGCGATTGCAGGTCCTTGCCCCGGGTGATCCGCAGCGGGCTGGAGGTGCGCGTCTCGACCCCGGTCATGATGACGTCCGGGTCGTCGTAACGGGCAATCTGGCGGCCGAACACCGGCAGCGCCTCGCGCATCGCTTCGATCGCAAAGTCGGGCAGGCACTGCGACAGGTCGGTCGGCGTCACCCCCGGCTTGTAGCTCGGCTGGACCGAGCCAAGCGCGGTCGAGGCGCGGCCGGCGAGGAAATCCCCGACCCGCTGCCCCGGCGCCTTGTAACCGCCGCCGCCCGCGGCAAAGGCCAGGCTTTCCCACTTGCGCTGGAATTCGATCCCCGCCAGCGGTCCGTCCGGATAGTCACGGGCCGGATCGATCGCCACGACGAAGCCCGCATTGGCGTTGAATTCGGCGCGCGAATACTGGCTCATCCCGTTGGTGACGACGCGGCCCTCCTCGCTGGTCGCGGCGACCACGCGCCCGCCCGGGCACATGCAGAATGAATAGACCGTGCGCTCGTTCGACGCATGATGGACCAGGCTATAGGCGGCCGGGCCAAGGTCGGGATGCTTGGCAAAGCGGCCATAGCGCGCCGCGTCGATCCAGGCTTGCGGGTGTTCGATCCTGACCCCGATCGAGAACGGCTTGGCCTCAAGATGAACCCCGCGGGCGTGGAGCATTTCGAAAGTCGGCCGCGCCGAATGGCCGACCGCCAGCACAACGTGATCGGCCTCCAGAAAACTGCCGTCGTGCAGATGCAGCCCGCGCAGCGCATAGCTGTCACCGCGCCGTTCCAGTTCGAGATCGTCGACCCGGGTCTGCCAGCGGTATTCGCCGCCCAGCGCCTCGATCCCGGCGCGCAGGCTTTCGACCATGGTGACAAGGCGGAACGTGCCGATATGCGGGTGGGCTTCCCACAGTATGTCGTCGGGTGCTCCGGCCTTGACGAATTCTTCCAGCACCTTGCGGCCAAGGAAGCGCGGATCCTTGACCCGGCAATAGAGTTTGCCGTCGGAGAAGGTTCCGGCCCCGCCTTCGCCGAACTGGACGTTGCTGTCGGGATCGAGCTCGCCGCGCCGCCACAGGCCCCAGGTGTCCTTGGTGCGCTGGCGCACCACCTTGCCGCGATCGACGATGATCGGGCGCAGCCCCATCTGCGCCAGGACCAGCCCGGCAAACAGGCCGCACGGCCCCGCCCCGATCACCACCGGGCGCTTGCCGCTCCACCCCTGCGGTGCATGGACCGGCGGATGCCAGGCCATGTCCGGGGTCGGGCGCACGTCCTTGTCCCCGGCCAGCCGCGCCAGCACTTCGCCCTCGTCCGTCACATCGACGTCGAAAGTGTAGACTAACAGGATCGCCGACTTGCGCCGCGCATCGTTGCCACGCTTGAACAGCGACCAGCCACGCAGGCGATCTGCATCGACGCCCAGCCGCGCGCAGATTGCAGGGACAATCGCTTCGGCCGGATGGTCAAGCGGCAGGGACAGGCCGGACAGGCGGATCATGGCGCCCGCCCCTAAAGCAGCTAGAGCCCCTTGAACAGCACCAGCATCCGCTCCCACGCGCGATCGGCTTCGGCCTTGTCATAGACCGGTGCGTCGAGCGTGCACCAGCCATGGTCGGCGTTGTAAACCTCGACCTCGGCCGGACGCCCCGCAGCCTTGGCAGCAGCCTTCAGTGCATCCTTGTCGCCAGGGGCACGGGCATCATCGCTGCGGGCAATGGCGAAGAGAAAGCTGGCCTTGGTCGCCACCAGCAGCTTGCTGGGGCTGTCCGGCGTATCGCCAACCAGCCCGGCACCGTGAAACGAAGCCGCCGCCCTGACCCGGTCGGGCGCGGCGAAGGCGGTGCGCACCGTGTACGGCCCGCCCATGCAGTAACCGCAAGTGCCGATGCCGCGCTGCGCGTGGACGCTGCGCTGCTTGCCCAGCCAGGCAACGAAGGCCTTGGCATCGCTGATCGTCCCCGCCGGCGTGATCGCGGCGATCATGGGCTTCAGCTTGGCCTGCCCTTCGGGGGTGCGCCATTCGGCGATCGAGTTCAGGATCGGCGCGGGGGAGGAACGGTAATAGTGGTTGACCACCAGCACGGCATAGCCGGCGCGGGCCAAACGCCGCCCCATTTCCTTGTAAGCGTCGCGCAGCCCGGCAATATCCGGCCACATGATCACACCGGGGAAGCGCCCGCGCTGGGGCCGCACATAGAAGGCGTCGGCGGTACCGTCGGGCGTGACGATCCGGACCGTCTCTTCGCTGAGGCCGCCCTTGTCGGTCATCCGGGCATCGGCACAGGCGGCGACCAGGGTCGCCACGCTGGCGGTCCCAGCGGCCGCGAACTGGCGCCGGTTGAGCCCGCGCCCGGCCAGCGCGGCATCGTCCTGTCGTGCCGTGAATTCATCGCACATCATGCGTCTCCTGCGATCCCCGAACGCGCAGGATAGCCTTGAGGCGCAAGAGGTCCAGCCCTGACTTGGGGACTGGACGCGGCGCGCCGTACGGATATGTTAATCGCGCAATTAAATCGGAGAGGCAGACATGGCAGACCACATCACCGGCAAGTCGATCGTCATTACCGGCGGCGGCGGCGGCTTTGGCCGACTGATCGCGACCAAGGCGGCGGCACGCGGGGCCAGGGTGACGCTGGGGGATATCGATCTTGCCGCAGCCCAGGCGGTCGCGGCCGAAATCGTCGCGGCAGGCGGCAGCGCCCAGGCGCTAGCTGTCGACGTGACCGAACTGCCCCAGATGAAAGCGCTGGTCGCTGCCGCTGGCGCAGCTTTCGACGCGGTCGACGTGATGATCAATAATGCCGGGATCATGCCGCTGGCCTTCTTTGCCGATCACGCGGCGGCCCACGCAGCCTGGCTGCGCTGCATCGACATCAACATCAAGGGCGTGCTCAACGGTCAGGTCGCAGCCTATGACGCGATGATCGCGCAGGGCCGCGGCCACGTCATCAACGTCTCGTCGATCTATGGCAATTTCCCGGTGACCGGGGCGGCGGTCTATGGCGCGACCAAGGCGGCGGTCAATTTCCTCTCGGAAAGCCTGCGGGTGGAAGCGCGCGGCAAGATCAAGGTGACGATCATCAAGCCGACCGGGGTTCCCGCCACCGGGCTTTCCGGGTCGGTCATCAACCCGGCGGCCAGTATCGGCATTCTGGGCCAGAACGCCGAGGAATTCGGCGCGATGATCGCCGCAATGCAGGACGGAACCTTTCCGGCCGCGCGGCTCGATCCCGAACAGATCGACTATGCCTCGCTGGCACCCGAACACATCGCCGATGCAGTGCTGCTGGCGATCGACCAGCCCTGGGGGGTCTCGCTGGGCGACATCACGGTGCGCGCGGCGGGCGACCACTTCGTCCTTTGATCGGCTAATCGCGCGATTAAACTTGCAATCGCGGTGTGAATGCGGCGAATTGCCCTGGCTGACTCGCGACAAGGCGGGCGGCATGAGGAGAGGATACCGACCCATGCGTTTGAGGCTTCTGGCTGCAACGGCCCTGCTGGCCCTGACATCGTGCAATAACAGCAAGACCGCGTCTCCGCCGGCGACCAGCGGTGTGACCGACGCGATGATTGCCGACGCAGCCGAAGGCGAGTGGCTGAGCTATGGCCGCGACTATGCCGAGCAGCGCTTCTCCACGCTAAAGCAGGTCAACGACAGCAATGTCGGGCAGATGGGTCTGGCCTGGTTTGCCGACCTTGATACCGCGCGCGGCCAGGAAGCGACGCCGTTGATGCACGACGGTGTGCTGTACATTTCCACCGCCTGGTCGATGGTCAAGGCCTATGACGCCAAGACCGGCGCACTCAAATGGGCCTATGATCCCCAGGTCGCGCGCGAAAAGCTGGTCGATGTGTGCTGCGATGCGGTCAACCGCGGGGTCGCGCTCTATGGCGACAAGGTCTACGTCGCCACGCTTGACGGGCGGCTTGTCGCACTCGACCAGAAGACCGGCAAGGTCGTCTGGACCAAGCAGACCTTCCCGGCCGACAGCCACATGGCGATTACCGGTGCACCGCGCGTGGTCAAGGGCAAGATCCTGATCGGATCGGCGGGGGCCGAATACTTCACCCGCGGCTACCTTGCCGCCTTCGATCCGCAGACCGGCAACGAGCTGTGGAAGTTCTATACCGTGCCGGGCGACCCATCGAAGCCGCAGGAAGGCAAGCACCTCGATGCGGCGGCCAAGACCTGGAGCGGCGATTTCTGGAAGACCGGCGGCGGCGGCACCGTTTGGGATTCGATCACTTATGATCCGGTCACCAACCTGGTCTATTTCGGCACCGCCAATGCCGAGCCGTGGAACCCGGCGCACCGCAACACCAACGGCGCGGGCGACAGCCTTTATACCGCCTCGATCGTCGCGGTGAACGCCGATACCGGCGAGTATGCCTGGCATTTCCAGGAAACCCCGGAAGACCGCTGGGATTTCGACAGCAACCAGCAGATTACCGTCGCCGACCTGATGATCGGCGGGCAGAAGCAGCACGTCATCATGCACGCGCCGAAGAACGGGTTCTTCTATGTGCTGGACGCCAAGACCGGCAAGTTCATCTCGGGCAAGCCGTTCGTCGACGGGATCAACTGGGCCAGCGGGCTCGATCCGGTCACTGGCCGGCCCAGCGTCAATCCCGATGCCAAGTACGAAGTCACCGGCAAGCCATTCCTGGGGTCCCCCGGCGCAGTCGGCGCGCATAGCTGGACCCCGATGAGCTTCAGCCCGTTGACCGGCCTGGTCTATATTCCGACCAACAATACGCCCCAGCTCTATGCGCCGGATCCCGACTGGAAGCCGGGCACCACCGGGTTCCAGCTGGGCATCGACGCCACGCTGGGCAATCTGCCAGCCGACAAGAAGGTCCGCGATGCCACCGCCGCGGCACTGACCGGGGCGCTGGTCGCGTTCGATCCGGTCGCGGGCAAGGTCAAATGGAAGGTACCCTATCCGATGCCGACCAACGGCGGCACCCTGGCCACCGCGGGTAATCTGGTTTTCCAGGGTACGGCCACCGGCGAGTTCAACGCTTACAGCGCCGATGCCGGCAAGAAGCTGTGGTCGTTCGGCACGCAGAGCGGTGTGCTGGCCGCGCCGATGACCTACTCGATCGGCGGCGAACAGTATGTCGCCGTACTGGCCGGATGGGGCGGGGTCTGGGACGTTTCGGGCGGATCGCTGGTCAGCCCGAAGATCACCCCCAACATCAGCCGTCTGCTGGTGTTCAAGCTGGGTGCCAAGGGCACGCTGCCCGCACCGCCGCCCAGCGCCAAGCGCGTGCTCGATCCGCCGCCATCGACCGGCACGCCCGAGCAGATCGCCCTGGGCACGAAGCTCTATTCAAACTCGTGTTCGGTCTGCCACGGCAACGCCGCGGTGGCCGGTGCGCTCAACCCCGATTTGCGGCACTCGACAGCACTGGGCAATCCCAAGCTGTGGCAGGACATCGTCCACGACGGGCTGCTCAAGCAGAACGGGATGGTCGCCTGGAAGGGCCAGTTCACCCCCGAACAGATCGAGGCGATCCGCCTGTTCGTGGTCAAGCGCGCCAACGAGGACAAGGCGCTGGGCGGGAACTAGACAAGGCCGCGCATTCGCCGCATTCACCCTTCCGTCGGTGCCGTTCTTGCGGCATGACACCGTGAGACACACGGCTGGCGGCTGGGGCGAATGATGGACGTTAGAAGCACGGCGAAAGGGATCGACTGGGACAGCCTGTCCTATGGCGGCGATCTGTTCGGCGAACTGCAGCTGGCCGAAGCGGCACCGCCCGCGCGCCAGCGGATGCTGGCGCTCTCGGCACTGTGGCCGGGTCTTGCCGTCTGTGCCGTGGCTGCCGGGGCAGCGGCCTGGCTGTCCGATCACTATGGCTTCCCGATCATCCTGCTGGGGCTGCTGGTCGGGCTGTCGCTGAATTTCATTTCACAGGATCTGCGTACCCACAAGGGCCTCGATTTTGCCTCGCGCACCTGCCTGCGGATCGGGATCGTCGTGCTGGGCTTCCAGGTGACCTTCATGCAGATTGCCGCCCTGGGCCTGGCACCCTTCGCGGCGCTGACCGTGGTCATGGCGGTGACCTTTGCGGCGGGCATGGGCGGCGCGAAAATCGCCGGGCAATCGCGCTATGCCGGGATTCTGGCCGGCGGCGCGACCGCGGTATGCGGGGCCAGCGCGGCGCTCGCGCTGTACGGGGTGATCGGCAAGGACCGCCTCAGCCAGGCGCAGTTCGCGCTGACCCTGGTCGGGGTTTCGCTCGCCAGCGCCTTCGCCATGTCGGTTTATCCGGTGCTCGCTGCCGAACTCGGGCTCAGCCACGGCCAGGCCGGGTTCCTGATCGGTGCATCGATTCACGATGTCGCCCAGGCAATTGGCGGTGGTTATGCCTTTTCCGATGCGGCGGGCAGCTATGCGACGATCGTCAAGCTTGCGCGCGTAGCCTTGCTGGCCCCGGTCGTCGCGCTGGTCAGCCTCGCCATCGGCCCGGCTGACCAGGGTGGGGGGCAGCCGGTATGGAAACGGCTGGCCCTCCCCTGGTTCATTCTCGCCTTCCTGGGTGCGGTCGCGCTCAACAGCGTCATCGCCGTGCCTGCGCCACTGGGACACGCGGCGCTAATCGCCTCGAAGGCACTGCTCCTGCTGGCGGTTACCGCAACCGCGATGCGCAGCCGCATGGACCTGTTGCTGCAAATGGGCTGGCGCGCGGCGGTGCCGGTGGTCTGCGCCACCCTCGCCAGTTTCGCGACCGCGCTCGGCTTCGCCTACCTGCTGCTTTAAATCACGAAATCGAGGATCGCCGGCATCGGCTGACGCTGGCGATTGATGACCATGGTCGAATGCAGCGTGGTGATCTGCTTGCTGCCCGTCCGCACGAACAGGAACGGCAGCAGGCCGTGGACCAGGCAGGCGAACCCGCCCAGGATCATCCGCACGCCGAAGCTCGACGCGACAACGAGATGCTCGGTGTAGCTCTCGCCCACGCTGGCCGGATGGTCGGTGAACAGTTTGGCAATCGGCATGGACACCCCCCGCTTGTTTCTCGGGCCAATTAATACACCTGCTCTGTGGTAAATTCATCGCCTTATTTCTGGTCATTTGCCCATTTCGCGGTTATTCTATCCCAATGCTGATCGAAAATCCGCAAATCGACACGCTCGACTGGGCGATCCTGCTCGAACTGCAGGCCGATGCCTCGCTTGCCATTCACGAGGTCGGCGAACGGGTCGGGCTGTCGCACAACGCCTGCTGGCGGCGGATCAAGCGGCTGGAGGAAAGCGGGGTGATCGCCCGGCGCGTGGCCCTGCTCGACCCGGAAAAGGTCGGGCTGGGGACCACGGTGTTCGTCGCGATCCGCACCCAGCGCCACGATCCGCAATGGCTCGACGCCTTTTCCCGCGCGGTCGCCGGGATCGACGAGATCGCCGAATGCCACCGCATGGCGGGCGACGTCGATTATCTGCTCAAACTGTCGGTGCGCGACATCGCGCATTATGACCGGATCTATCGCAAGCTGATTGCCGCGGTGCCCGACCTGGCCGATGTCAGCTCCAGCTTCTCGATGGAACGGATGAAGGCCAGCACCGCGCTACCCAGGCCGGCGTAGCAGCCAGGTGAAAAGCTCGGGCAAGCGCGCCGCCCAGGCGTTTTCCTCGTGCTCTGCGCCCGGGTAGACCTTGCTTTCCCAGTCGGTGCCCCGGCGCCAGCTGGTCGCGGCGAGGCGCGCGTCGATCGCTTCCTGGTAGGGAGCATAGAAAGCATCGAGCGTCGCCGTGCCGTGGTCCATCCACAGCCGCCGACCATCCCGCGCACCGATTCCCTGGGCCAGCCAATTACTCCAGTAGGCAGCTAATTCCGGACTGGCATCGCCCAGCTTGGTCGGATCGACCGCCGGCCAGTGCGAGCTGACGCAGGCCGCGCGGCCAAACACCTGGGGCCGTGCAACGAAGGCATAGCAACTCATCAGACCGCCCATGCTGGACCCGACGATGGCCGTATCGTCGCGGCCAGAGCGCGTTCGCAGGTGGCTATCGACCCACGGCTTCAAGGTTTCAGCGATCCAGGTCAGATAGGCGTCGGAAACGATCGGACCGCCTGCCATCGCATCCATCTGCGCGCGCAGTGCCGGGGGGGCGGCATCATAGGCCGGTCGCGGCAGGTACTGGCGATAACGGTCATTGCCCGGAGCCCAGATCCCGACGATGATATGCGGCGCGACCTTGCCGCCGCGCATGGCCGCCAGCATCGCCTTGTCCGCAGCCCAGATCTTGTTGAAGTTGGATTTCCTCACGTCGAACAGGTTGTGCCCATCGTGCATGTAGACCACGCCGTAGCGCCGTTTCGAGCGATCATAGCCCGGCGGAAGCCAGATCGTCAGCCGCTGCACCGGCAGACCCGCTGCGGGAACCTGCTCATATTCCAGCAAACGCCCGGTATCCTTGGCCGCGGCGTGCGCCGGAACGGTCGCCAGCAGCAGCGCACATAGAGCGGCAAGCACACGTCCCAGCATCGCTATTCCTTCAGGCGGTGCAACAGATCGTCGTGCGGCGCGAAGTTGCGGGCGCAGCCGGCGACGAAGCGGTCGAGCGCGGCGAGATCGGTCAGCGGCAGGTCGGCTTCGGGCGGGACCAGCTTGGCAGCATCGGGGAACTGGCCGTATCCCGCCAGCAAACAGTGCCACGACAGCGGCGCGTAGTAGCGCTCGATCCCCAGGCGGTGCACTTCGGCTTCAAGATCCTCGCCGCGAAACCACGCGGTCATCACTGCCTTGAGGTTGTCCGACAGGTCCTGGTTCGCCGCATTGGCGCGCCAGTAGTCGCCCGGGCGCCGGTTCATCCGGTAATGGCAGACGATGTAATCGCGGATCCCCTCATAGCGGGCGTGGATCGCGGCGTTGAAGCTGTCGGCGTGCTGGCGGGTGAAGCCGCCCGCCTCATAGGCCTCGATGAATCCGGACAAAGTCGAATGGACGATGTGCAGCGCGGTCGCCTCGAGCGGCTCGATGAAACCCTGGGCGAGGCCGATCGCCAGGCAGTTGCCCACCCACGAACGCCGCACTTGCCCGACCTTCATCTTGAGGTGGCGGGCAGGCACATCGGCATCGAGCAGGCCGAGGTGGCGGCGCAGTTCGGTCTCGGCCGCATCGGCGTCGAGATGGGCGGAGGCATAGACATAGCCGTTACCGGTGCGATTGGTCAGCGGAATGCGCCAGGCCCAGCCGCTGCTCAGCGCAGTCGCTCCGGTCTCGCAGGTGGTCGCCCCGTCGTCGCGCGCGCTGGGCATGGCCACGGCGGCATCGTTGAAAAGGTTACCGGCAAAGCTTTCGAACGGTTCGCCCAGCGCCGCCTGGATCAGCGTGGCGCGAAAGCCCGAGGCATCGATGAAAACATCACCCGGGATTGTTTCATCGCCCTCCCCCAGCAGCGCGACGATCTCTCCGTTCTCGTGATGGCGCACCCCGTCGATTCGCCGTTGCAGGTGCGTGACGCCCAGCGTGCCGATCGCATGGTCGCGCAGGAATTCACCGACCAGGTGCGAATCGAAGTGATAGCCATAGCCGATGTCGAAGGGGAAGTTTTCGTCCGGGATCGGACCGCGTCGCTCTGCCGCGAGCCGGGCGAGCAGGAAGAACCGGTCGGGGTGGGCCCAGACATCGCGCCCGGTTCGCCGCGCCCGGGTGTGGAAGAAGAACCCCGGCGCAGTGTGCTGGTCCAGCGCGGTCTGGAACGGGTGGAAATAGCTGTCGTAGCCCGGCGCATCGGACCAGCCGTGAAAGCGGATGCCGTTCTTGTAAGTGGCATTGCAGCGCGGCATCCACGTCGCCTCGGCAATGCCAAGCTCGTCGAAGAAGGCCTTCAATTGCGGGGTCGATCCCTCGCCCACCCCGATGATCCCGATTTCCGGGCTTTCGACCAGGGTCACCGCCGCGCGCTGGCCCAGCCGGTGCGCAATCAGGCAGGCTGCCATCCAGCCCGCGGTGCCGCCGCCAAGGATGACAAAGCGGTGCGGCGCTGCGCTCACTTCCGCGCCTTGAGCCTTATCGCAAAGCCGCCGCCCGGCGCCATGCGCAGGCTCAGCCGGTCGGTGCTGGTCAGCACGCGCTTCTCGATCACGACGCTGTGGCGCTTGTCGGTGCGGTAATCGGCATCGTCGCCATCGCGGTAGATCTCCGCGTCGTACTTGACCCCGGGGGTGAGGAAATCGAGCGCAAAGTCGCTGCCGCGCGCCTGTTCATCGCCGACGCCGCCGATGTACCAGTCCCTGCCGCCGCGGACCTTGCGCGCGATCGTGACGAAATCGCCAACCTCGCCATTCAGCACGCGGCTTTCCTCCCAGTCGGTCGGCACGTCGCGGATGAACTTGAAGGTATCCATGTGCTTGGCGTAGTTTTCGGGCGTATCGGCGGCCATCACCACCGGTGAATAGATCACCACGTAAAGCGCCAGCTGCTTGGCCTCGGTCGAGAGGATGTTGCTGTCCTTTTCGCCCTTCAGGCTGAGCACGCCGGGGGTGAAGTCCATCGGCCCTTCAAGCATCCGGGTGAAGACGATGTTGGCTTCGTGTTCGGGCGGATTCTTGCCGCCCCACGAATTGTATTCCATCCCGCGCATGCCTTCGCGCGCCACCCAGTTGGGATAGGTCCGCTGCAGTCCGGTGCCCTTGATCGGCTCGTGGCTATCGAAGGCAACCTTGTACTTGGCCGCCGCTTCGGCGACACGGATGAAGTGGTTGCTCATCCACTGGCCCTCGTGCCACTCGCGCAGCCGGGTGCCGTCGGGATCGACCCGCTCGATCTGCCCGGCGTCGGTGACATAACCGGTCTTGACCACCATTTCGCCGTGATCGGCGGCGAACTTGAAGGCCTTGTCGAACTGCGCCTCGTAATGGCTGGCCGCGCCGCCGGTTTCGTGATGCCCGATCAGCCGCACACCCTTGGACTTGGCATAGCGGGCCAGCTCGGCTGCGTCGAAATCCTCGGTCGGCCGGGCAAAGTCCATGTCGTTGCCATTGCCGAACCAGTCGCCATCCCAACCGACGTTCCAGCCTTCGACCAGGGTGTTGGGGATGCCGTTGGCGGCGGCGAAATCGATGTAGCGCTTGACGTTGGCGGTGGTCGCGCCGTGCTTCGGCCCGCGCGCCCAGGTCCATTCGCCCTTGATCATGTTCCACCACACGCCGTTGAACTTGCCCGGCTTGAACCAGCTGACATCGCCCAGCTTATTGGGTTCGTTGAGGTTGAGCATCAGGTGGCTCTGGTAGAGCCCGGCGGCGTTGTCGGCCAGAATCAGGGTGCGCCACGGGGTCGTCCAGGCGCCGTTCTTCTCGACCTTGGGCTTGCCCGCCCCCGGGGTCAGCGCGGCACGCAGGGTGTTGCCCTCGGTCCGGGCCACTGCCATGCCCGAATAGTCGACCAGCGCGGCTTCGTGCAGCGCGGCGTGGGTGCCATCGGCAAACTTGATCGTCACCGGCGTATCGGCGGTGCCCACGGCCGACAGCGGCGTCTTATTATAGAGGTATTCCTCGCGGTTCCACAGGAACGCCGGCTTCCACCAAGCGGTGCCGTCCGCCGCGAACGCGAACTCGGTCAGCTCGTCGGCGATCTTGGCGTGATGCAGGTTGGGCTGATCGGGGAATTCGTAGCGAAAGCCGACGCCATCGTCATAGATGCGGAAGGTCACGGCAAAGACCCGGGCCAGCGCGCTGGTTTCCTTGAGCTGGACCTTGAGCTCGCGGTAGTGATTGCGGATTGTCCGCCATTCGCCCCACGGCTGCTCCCACGTCGCGTCGAAATCACGGGTCTGCTGGCCTGCGATGGCCAGGTTGCGATCGATCTTCACCGCATCGGTGAACAGGAAACCCAGCCGCGACGGTGCCAACACCAGCTTGCCCTTGCGCGTCACCGTATAGAACGGCCGGCCATCGCCATCTGTGGTCAGCGTGACCGCGATTGACCCGTCGGGCGAACTGGCGCTGGCGCTGGGCCGTTCCTGGGCATGGGCCGTTGCGGCAAGGCTGCTTGCCGCCAAGGCAGTTGCGGCCCAGATTCCAAGGGAGGTGCGATAGACCATGGGTGTCATTCCTCGATCAGGATTGCGCCGAATGCCGGCAAGGCGGTCATATCGGCATTGCCAACCGCGATCAGCGGACGGCCCGCCGGGTTTATTCCTTGCGGCCACGCTGCCGGTTCGGCCGACAGGTTGAAAGCGCACAGCATGCTTTGCCCCTCGGCCTGGCGACGGAACACCAGCCGCGCTTCATCGGCGTGGAGCAGGGCAAAATCGCCTTCGCGCAGGGCGGCATTCTGGCCGCGCAGGGCCAGCACCGCGCGGGTGAACTGCAGCAGGGAATCCGGATCGTGCTCCTGCCGGTCGGCCGCCTTGGCCATGTTGTCCTCGCCCAGCGGCAGCCACGGGGTATCGGCGCTGAACCCGCCGTGCTCGTCCTGCGCGCTCCACGGCATCGGGGTGCGCGCGCCGTCGCGTGACAGGGTCAGCGGCCAGTTGGCAATCGCTTCGGGATCCTGCAATTGCTCGAACGGAATATCGACCTGGGTCAGGCCCAGCTCTTCGCCCTGGTAGAGGATGATGTTGCCGCGCAGCGAGGCCAGCAGCAGCATCTTGAGCGGGGCGAAGGCTTCGCGGTCTTGCGGCGCGCACCAGCGTGACAGCGCGCGCGGCGCATCGTGGTTTTCGAAGGCCCAGCTTGGCCAGCCGGTGCCTTCGTCCGCGGGCCAGTCGGCCTGGGCGGCGGCGACCAGCGCTGGGGTCAGCGCCTCGGCATAGAGGAAATCGAAGCCATAGGCGCTGTTCAGCCGGTGCGCGCCCTGGGTGTAGAGCTGCATTTCGCTGAGCGCTTCCTCACCGCCGACCTCGGCCATGGTGAAGACCGAGTCATAGCGATCGGTCAGCGCGCGGATACGTTCGATGAAGGCCGGAATATCCGCATGTGATTGGTTGTACTTGCGCAACTGGAAGTCGAACGGGCGGGTCCGTTGCAGGCCCGTGTCTGGTGCCGGCGGATTGTCGGTCAGCAAGGGATCGTGCATCGCAAAGTTCAGCGCATCGAGGCGGAAGCCGTCGACCCCGCGATCGAGCCAGAACTTTGCCACCCCCAGCAGGGCATCCTGCACCGCGGGCAAGTGGACATTGAGCTGCGGCTGGCTGCTGAGGAAATTGTGTAGGTAGTATTGCCCGCGCCGCGCGTCCCAGGTCCAGGCCGGCCCGCCGAACACCGATTGCCAGTTCGACGGGGGCGAACCTTCGGGCTTGGCATCGGCCCAGACGTACCAGTCGGCCAGGGCACCATCCCGGCTCTGCCGGCTCTGCGCGAACCATTCGTGCTGGTCAGAGGTATGGGCATAGACCTGGTCGATCATCACTTTCAGCCCAAGCTGATGCGCGCGGGCGATCAGCGCGTCGAAATCGTCGAGCGTGCCGAAGATCGGATCAACCGCGCAATAGTCCGACACATCGTAGCCGAAGTCCTTCATCGGCGACTGGAAGAACGGCGACAGCCAGATCGCATCGACCCCCAGCGCGGCGATATGGTCCAGCCGCGAGGTAACGCCGGGCAGATCGCCGATCCCGTCGCCGTTGGTGTCGCGGTAGCTGCGCGGATAGACCTGATAGATCACCGCGCCGCGCCACCACGGGCTGGCCAGCTGCGATGCGTTGGCGAGAGAAATCGATGACAGTCGGTTCATGGCTGCAGACGGACGCTTATTCCTTCGCCGCGCAAACGGCAAAGCTGAGGGGAGGAAGGGTAACGGTCACGCTGCCCGGGGCGTCGGCAACTTGCGGACACTGACCGGCCAGCGCGGTGAAGGCAAGGCTGGCCGGATCGATTGCAATCCTATTCGTCAGCGGCGTGGTTCCGGTGTTGTAGGCAAGCAGCACCTCGCGTCCGGTCACCGGATCGAAACGCGAAACGGCAAACAGGCCAGGCTTTTCGGACATTGCGCGGACCGTGCTGGCCCCGCCGGTCAGCGCGGGCGTGGCGCGGCGCAGCCGGGCAAGATCGGCGATAAAGCGATAAAGCGGATGGGCGGGGTTGAAGTTTGCCTGGGCGGTGGTCGATGTCGTGCCGACCAGCGCCTCGTCGTTGTATTCGGGCACCTTGCTGGCGAACATGTCCTGCCGCGCCAGCTGGTCGCCGCCGTGTCCGGCAAAGCCCTGTTCGTCGCCATAATAGATCACCGGCACCCCGCGCATCGTCAGCATGATGGCGTGGCCCAGCTTGTCGCGGGCCAGCAAATCTTCGGGCCTGATCCCGGGATTCATCTGCTTGAGGAACATTGCGAAGCGCCCGGCATCATGATTGCCCAGGAACGTCGGCAGGCGCAGCGCCGCAGCCTTGCCCCCTTCGTAGAGCACGTCATCGTCGAGCAGACGGGCCAAGATCTCGGTTCCCGATTTTCCCGCTGCAGCCTCGACTGCGGCGCGGGCAAAGGCGAAATCAAGATTTGAGGGCAGTCCGGCATTGCGGGTCCAGGCGGCCTGCAGCGCAGGATCGAAGTCTCCGGTCGCAACCTCGCCGAAGATGTGGAAATTGGGGATACCCCTGGCCTTGGCGCGGGCCAGCATGGCGGGAACGAACTGGCGCCAGAATTCCGGATTGACGTGCTTCGCAGTGTCGATGCGGAAACCGTCGACCCCATACTTGTCGATCCAGTCGCCATAGATCTCGATCATTCCGGCGACCACGCGCGGATGCTCGGTCGCCACGTCGTCAAGCCCGACGAAGTCGCCGTAGAGCGCGCTTTCGCCCTTCCAGTTCGAATTGCCGCGGTTGTGGTAGTAAATCGGATCGTTGAGCCAGGCCGGGGTCTTGGCCTTCTCTTCGCCCTTGGGCACGCAGGGCGTGTAGGCGAAGGACGGGTCGGTCAATTTCGCCCAGTTGGCGGCCGACGCATCGCCGTCCCCGGCAAAGCCCGGATTGATCGGAGCGCCGCCCACCCCGCCGCGGCGCGAGAACGGATAGTCGGCCTTGCCGCGATAAGGATAGCCGTCCCTGGTCACTTCGCGGTACTGGATCACATCGGCGGTGTGGTTGACCACGATGTCCATGTAGACCTTCATTCCGCGCGCATGGGCGGCATCGACGAAGGCCTTGAATTCGGCATTGCTCCCCAGGTGCGGATCAACCGACGTGAAATCGGTGATCCAATAGCCGTGATAGCCGGCGCTTTCCTGTCCGGGCGGTCCCTGCACGGGCTTGTTCCTGAAGATCGGCGCGAACCACACCGTCGTCGCGCCAAGCCCCTGGATATAATCGAGCCGCGCGGTCAGCCCCTTGAGGTCGCCGCCATGAAAGAAACCCTTGGCCGCCGGATCGAACCCGGTCTTCAGCCGGTCACCCTTGATGCCGCCGCGGTCGTTCTTCGGATCGCCATTCGCGAACCGGTCGGGCAGGACGAAGTAGATCACTTCCTGCTCCGGCGTCCGGGCGCGATAGTCTGCGGGCGCAGGCACCGGTGCAGTTTGCGCCATCGCCGGCGTGATTGCACAGGCGGCCAGCAAGGCTGCGAGAAGGCGGTTCATGCACGTGTCCTGACAGGTTGGCCCAGCATCCGGGCAATGAAGGCGCCGTGGGGCGGCAGCGCCGCCGCCCGCGTGCGACAGGACTTGGCCAGGCTGTCCAGGAATGGCCCGATGTCTTCGCCGGGAACATTGTCGGCCAGCGGCGACCAGCCGCGGGGCATGATCCCCTGTCCGATCATCACCTGGCCCCAGCTGTCGTCAAGGAACAGCTCGTCCTCCTCGCGCACGAACAGGCCGCTGTCGCGGAACAGGTCGAGCTTTTCGGTCAGGGTATCAGGCAATTCGATCGCCCGGCAGTGATCCCAGAACGCTTCGCCGACGCGTTCGTTGGCGACATAGTGCAGGATCAGGAAATCGCGCACCCGTTCCCATTCGGTGGTCGAGAGGCGATTGAACTGGCTGCGCGCCGTGGCAAAGTCAGCACGGTCGCGCGGCAGCAGATTCAGCAGGCGAGAAATGCCCGACTGGACCAGATGGATGCTGGTCGATTCGAGCGGTTCCATGAACCCGGCGGCCAGGCCCAGCGCCACGCAGTTGTGCGACCAGTATTCGCGGCGATGGCCGGTGGTGAAGCGGATCGGACGCGGATCGGCCAGCGGTTTGCCCTCGACATTGGCCAGCAGCAGGTCGCGGGCAGAATCGACGTCCATGAAGGCCGAGCAGAAGACATGACCATTGCCGGTGCGGTGCTGCAGCGGAATGCGCCACTGCCACCCGGCGGGGCGCGCAAGCGACTGGGTATAGGGGCGGAACTGCGGCCCGGATTCGGTCGGCATCGCCAAGGCGGTGTCGCACGGCAGCCAGTGGGTCCAGTCGGTGAACGGCACTTCCAGCGCCCCGCCCAGCAGCAGGCTGCGAAAGCCGGTACAGTCGATGAAGAGATTACCGGCGATGCGCCGTTCGCCTTCGAGTTGAAGCGCGGCAATGTCTCCGCTGGCACCGTCACGCTCGACCGCGACGATTTTGCCTTCCACCCGCCGCACGCCGCGTTCTTCGGCATAGCCGCGCAGCATCTGCGCAAACAGCGTCGCGTCGAGATGATAGGCATAGGCCAGTTCGACACTTGCGGCTTCACCGATGGCAAAGCTGCCCGCGCGCGCGGCGGCGACGTTGAGGCTGTAGTCGCCGTAATCGCCCGCCACGCCCAGCGCGCGGCCGCGCAGCCACAGCTGGCGGAACGGGATCAGGCCGACCCCGCGGCCGACGCTGCCGAAGCTGTGGATGTAGCTTTCGCCGTGGCGCCGCCAGCCGTCGAATTCGATTCCCAGCTTGAAGCTGGCATTGGTGGCGCGGAGGAAATCGGCCTGGTCGATGCCCAGCCCGATAAGCAGATTGTGGATTTGCGGGATCGTTGCCTCGCCCACGCCGACCGTGCCGATGTCATCGGATTCGACCAGCGTAATCGAGGCGCAATCGCCGAGGAACCGGGCCAGGGTTGCCGCAGCAATCCAACCCGCGGTTCCGCCGCCGGCAATCACGAACTCCAGGCGCGAAGCGTCGCTCATGGCAGTCCTGTCCCTAAACGGGGGTACGGTTCCGCCGGCCCATGCCGACGGAACCGTCTAGGTCATCAGAACTTGTAGGTGAAGCCCGCCAGATAACGGCGGCCATAGGTCTGGTACTTCAGCCACGCATCCTGCACGCCGGCCCCGTTGATTTCGGCCAGGGTGGCCTGACGTTCGTTGGTCAGGTTCTGGCCCTGCAGGAACACCGACAGCCCACCGAGCGCCGAGTCCTTGGGGAAGTCATAGCCGATCTGCGCATCGTAAACCGTTTCGGACAGCACCGCCTGGCGATCGAGCCCGCCGCTGAACAGCGCGAAATCACCCAGGAAGCCCGACCGATAGCGCATCGAACCGCGGACATTGAACCCGCTGTTTTCGTAGAATGCGGTCAGGTTGCCGACCCACTTCGAATAACCCGGAATGGCGGACGTTCCACCGGCCGAATTGAACGCCTTGGTTTCGGTGTAACCGAGACCGCCGGTGATGCCGAAGCCGCTGAGCGCGGAGGTGAAGACATCGAACGGCAGCGTGCCCGCCAGTTCGGCGCCCATGATCCAGCCACCCTTGGTGTTGACCGGACCACTGAAAGTCCCGATCGGCGTCGGCGGCTGGATACCTGATGGTACCGGATAGCCCGAGTAATCGTAAGCGAGATCAACGCCGCTCGGATCGATGTAGCGGTTGAGGTGCTTGTAGTACATCTGCAGGGCGATGTAGCCCTTGTTGCCGAAGTACTTTTCGACCGACAGGTCGAGCGCAGTCGCCTTGTACGGCCGCAGCTTGGGGTTGCCCCCACCGCCCTGATAGATGTTCAGCAGCACGTTGCGGTTAAAGTTCACAGTGTTGTTCATGTCGGGCAAACGTGCGCGCATGATCTGTTCCGACGCGGCGAAACGCACGACCAGATCGTCCGGCGAGCGGAAGTTCAGGTTGAGGCTGGGCAGCACCATCCAGTATTTGTCGGTGAGAGTACCGTTTACAGCCCCGAACGAGTTGACTGTGGTGTGGACAGCCTGAACGCCTATGTTGCCGGTCAGCGAATTGCCGTTGCCGAGATCGGCGTCAAGCGACGCCATGGCATAGGGCGTCCAGACGTCTTCGCTGATCCGGTAGGCCTGCGAATTGCCGAAGTTATTCGGAACATATAGCAGCACGTTGTTTGGCACCAGCGTGCGCGGATCCCATGACAGGATCGGTCCGAAGCCGCGCGAAAGATTTACCGGCGCAAGCAGAAGATTGGCAGGAATAACTGCGCCATTGACGCCAGTTGGAGGCGTAAGGGTCGCTTCATCCTGAGTCAGGTTCTTCTTGCGATAAACATGGTCAACACCGACCTTGATTGACTTGATGAAACCGCCGATGTCCTGTTCGATTTCGGCGCGCAGTTCCTTCAGGTCGTCGCGGCTCTTGCGGATCTTGTCGTAACCGGCCTGATTGGTCGGTCCTGACCAGCCCTGTACGTCGGTCAGAACCAGCGCCGGGCTTACGCCATTGAAGTCGCTGCTGAACAATAGGGCATTGTTGCTCGTCAGGGTATAGCCGAAGGTGCCGCCATAGCTGGAAACAGGGAGCGGATTGCCTGCATCGTCAGTCGTGGGCAGGTTGCGCCCAAGGCCGGCAATCGTTTCGAGACGGTCCTGATAGCGATCGGTGCGCGACCAGCTGACGTCAAACAGCGCACGGGTGCCGTTGTCGTTATCCCACTTGAGGTTGCCGGCGAACGAGTAGGTGTCGTTCTTGTTGTCGGTCGCATAGTTTTCGATGATCGGGCGTCCGGTCCACGTTGCCGCAGTAACCAGACCGATCGGAACCGAGGATCCGCCAATGTTGTAGTTGGCAATCGTGCCGGGCGTGAAGCCGGTCACGGTCGAGCCGCAGCACAGGATCGGCATTTCGAAGCCCTTCTGGTCGAGCTTCTCGTTGAAGCGCGAATAGAAGCCATCGACGGTGAAGGTCAGCTGATCGCTCAGCTTGGCCTGGAAGGTGCCGTTGAGGCCCAGGCGCTTGAGCCGCGAGGCTTCTTCCCAGGTCTTGACGCCGCTGATGCCGTATTGGTTAGATCCCGATGGTCCATAACCACCGTAACCCCAGGCATTCCAGTCGTGGGTCTGGTACGGTTCGTCCGAATAGGCGGCCGACAGGGCGATGCCCATGGTGTCGTCAGCAAACTGGTCGACGTAGGTCGCAAAGACGCGGTAGCCCTTGTTGGTGACGGTCGGGATGACCTTCTGGTCGACCACGGTGCCGCGCGCGCCGATCGCGATGACGCGCTTGCCGGCGTCGAGCGGACGGATCGTGCGCATGTTGATGCTGCCGACCAGGCCGCCCGCGGTGTGATCCGCCTGGCTGGTCTTGTAGACGTCCACGCCCGAAAGGATTTCCGAGGGGAACTGGTCGAATTCGACTGCGCGGCTGTCGTTGGTGGTGGTCTGTTCGCGACCGTTCAGCGTGGTGGTCGAAAAGTCCGGGCCAAAGCCGCGGATCGAAATGATGTTGGCGCGGCCGTTGCTGCGCTGCGCAGCCAGGCCGGGCAGGCGGGCGATCGATTCACCGATCGAGTTGTCGGGCAGCTTGCCGATGTCTTCGGCGTTGACCGATTCGACCACGGTTTCGGTGCGCTTCTTGTTCGCGGTGGCGCTCTGCAGCGCGGCGCGGAAGCCGGTGACGACGATTTCCTGGCCCTCGGCGGCGGTGTCGTCCGCGGCCGGTGCGGCGGCATCCTGCGCCAGCGCGGCGGCGGGCAGGGCGAAGGCGGATACGGTCAGCGCGATGGCGGATACGCCAAGGCTACCGCGAATACGGGTGCGAAGTGCCAAGTGAACTCTCCCAAAACCTTGCCGGCAGTCCCCGGGCCCCGGCAAACGGCCCTTGTCCGATGGGGGGAGCATTTGAGCTATACCCCCGTCATGTTCGGCAATAGGACCACGGCGCGACTTGCCGAATAGGGCATACGTATACGCATAGTATGCATTCGCATGCCTGTGGCGGCAAAGACACGCCCCGCGATCGCCCGTGCGTGCAGATTGCGGGCGCGGCGGCCTGCGCCTAGGATGTACATGGCAACCCGGACAAGGGCTGCCGCGGGAGGACCGATGGGGCGCAAACGCTCAAGCAAGCCGACCAGCTTCGACATCGCCTATATCGCCGGCGTGTCGCAGCCGACCGTCAGCCGCGCCTTGCGCGGATCGCGCTCGGTCAGCCTGGCAACCCGGCAGCGGATCGAGGCGATTGCCCGTGAACTCAACTATTCGGTCGACAAGAACGCCTCGTCGCTGCGCTCGCAGCGCGCCAATACGATCGCGCTGCTGTTCTTCGAGGAGCAGACCCCCGACGAAAGCCGGATCAACCCGTTCTTCCTTGCCATGCTCGGCTCGATCACCCGGGCCTGCGCCAGTCGCGGCTTCGATCTGCTGATCTCGTTCCAGAAGATGGAGGATGACTGGCACACCCGCTATCAGGACAGCCACCGTGCCGACGGGCTGATCCTGCTGGGTTATGGCGACTATACGCTATACGAATATACGCTATACGAAAGCCGCCTGGCCAACCTGGTGCGGCAGGGCACCCATTTCGTTCGCTGGGGTTCGGTCAATGCCGAGAATATCGGCGCCACGGTGGGATCGGACAATTTCGGTGCCGGTCAGAGCGCGGGCGAGCACTTGCTGGCGCTGGGGCGCAAGCGGATCGCCTTCATCGGCCAGGCGGATGAACACTATCCCGAATTCGCGGAGCGGTATCGCGGCATGTGCGCGGCGCTGAAGCAAGCCGGTATCGCCCCCGACCCGGCGCTGCAGCGCGGCGGAGTCAGCTATGAGGACGATGGCCAGCGCGCGGTCGAGGACCTGCTGAGCAAGGACACACCCTTCGATTCCATTTTCGCCGCCAGCGACCTGATCGCGATCGGGGCAATGCGCGCCCTGGCTGCGGCGGGGCTGCGCATTCCCGAAGACGTGGCCGTGGTCGGATTCGACAATCAGCCCGCTGCGAGCATGACCAACCCGCCGCTCACAACGGTCATGCAGGACCTGAAAGGCGCCGGCGATCTGCTGGTCGATACCCTGCTCGACCAGATCGAGGATCGTCCGGTCGACAATCGCACCATCCCGACCCGGCTGATCGTGCGGCGGAGTACGTCTGGTTAGGTGCGGACAGGCCGTCCGTCGACGGCGCAGCCGACAAATAACGTATTCGTATGCATCCCTTGTCCGCGCCGCTCGCACGTGCCAGCCCGTGCGACGATAAGGGAGAGGCAAGAATATCATGGAAAAACCCCGCCAGAACTGGGCCGGGCTGGCCAATATCAGCTTCGGTTTCTTTGGCATCCAGATCGGATTCGCGCTGCAGAACGCGAACATGAGCCGGGTGTTCCAGTCGCTGGGGGCCAGTCTCGATGACCTTCCCGCCCTTTGGGTCGCTGCGCCGCTGACCGGTCTGCTGGTCCAGCCCGTGATCGGCTACATGTCCGATCGCACCTGGCTGGGCCGCTTCGGGCGGCGGCGTCCCTATTTCCTGGCTGGTGCGCTGCTGGCGGCGCTGTCGCTGCTGCTGATGCCGCTGTCGGGCGTGTTGCTCGCCTCGGCGGTGCTGCTGTGGCTGCTCGACGCCAGCCTCAACGTCTCGATGGAGCCGTTCCGCGCCTTCGTCGGCGACATGCTGCGCAAGGACCAGCACACCGCCGGTTACGCCGTGCAGACCGCTTTCATCGGCGCGGGCGCGGTGCTGGGATCGCTGTTCCCCTACCTGCTCGACCACCTGGGCGTGGCGAACGAAGCGCCGGGCGGCGGCATTCCGGACACGGTGCGCTATTCGTTCTGGGCCGGGGGCCTGGCGCTGTTCGCCTCGGTGCTGTGGACCGTGTTCAATACCCGCGAATATTCGCCCGAAGAGCAGGCCGCGTTCGGTGAGAGCGCCGAGGCCCACGCCGATACCAGCGCCGCCCTCGGCGCGCGCGGCAGCGGGCCATCGTTCTGGTGGATCGCGGCGGGCGCGCTGCTGGCGGTGATTACCGAGCAGTTCAGGCTGGAGAAGGAAGTCTATCTGCTCGCCGGCCTGCTCGCCGGGTACGGCCTGCTCAGCTACGTCGCGATCCGCCTTGCCCGCGCCGGGCGCAGCCAGGGCATGTTGACCAGCGTGGTCGGGGACTTTTCCGGCATGCCCCCAATCATGAAACGACTGGCATTGGTCCAGTTCTTCAGCTGGTCGGCACTGTTCATCATGTGGATCAACACCACCCCAGTGGTGGCGCGCAATTTCTTCGGCGCAGCCGATCCCGAAAGCGCCGCCTATCAGGAGGCAGGCAACTGGGTCGGGGTGCTGTTCTCGGTCTATAATGGGGTTGCGGCCCTCGCCGCCCTGCTCCTGCTCCCGCTGCTGTCGCGGCGGATCGGCAAGGCGCGTACGCACATGGCTTGCTTGCTGGCCGGTGCGGCGGGCTATGCCAGCTTCTTCGTGATCAAGGACCCCAGCGTGCTGATCGTCAGCGAGATCGGCGTCGGCATTGCTTGGGCCTCGATCCTGGCCATGCCTTACGCGATCCTCGCGTCAAGCCTGCCGCAGGCCAAGCTCGGCATCTACATGGGGCTGTTCAATGTCTTCGTGGTGGTGCCGCAGCTGCTCGTCGCCACGGTGATGGGCTCGATCATGAAGGCGTTCTTTCCCGACCAGCCGATCTGGACCATGGCCTTCGCCGCGGGAACGCTGGTGCTGGCCGCGCTGGCGATGACCCGGGTCCAGTTGCCGGGCGAAGCCTAGGCTTCGCCGCGCTCGGCCGGATCCTCGTGCAGCCAGGCGGCGTGGCGCGGGGCGCGTTTGGTCCGGCTCCACTCCTCCAGCATCGTCGGCGCAAGCGCTCGCAGTTCGGCGTACTGATCGGGCGTGCCGATGTTGCAGGCCAGTTCGAGCCTGTGACCGTTGGGATCGAAGAAATAGATCGAACGGAAGATGCCGTGATAGGTCGGCCCCAGCACCTCGATCCCCTGCGCCTCGATATGGGCCTTGGCGGCGAGTAGTGCATTGAGGTCGTCGACCTCGAAGGCGAGGTGCTGGACCCAGGCCGGGGTATTGGGATCCTTGCCCATGTCGGGCTGCTGCGGCAGCTCGAAAAAGGCCAGGACATTACCGCCGCCGCAGTCGAGGAAGACGTGCATGTAGGGATCGTCTTCGCCGGTCGAGGGAACCTTGTCCTCGCTGAAGGCGGTGACGTAATCCATGCCCAGTACGCGGCGGTACCAGTCGACCGTTTCCTTGGCATCGCGGCAGCGGTAGGCGACGTGGTGGATGCGCTTGAGGGTGGGCGTCGTGCTCATTCCGCTGCTCCTTCCACCTGCAGCGCGCCACGGCGGATCTGGTCGGCCTCGATCGACTTGAACAGCGCGGTGAAGTTGCCTTCGCCGAAGCCTTCGTCTTTCTTGCGCTGGATGAATTCGAAGAACACCGGGCCGATCATGGTCTGGCTGAAGATCTGCAGCAGCAGCCGCGGATCGTCATTCTCGGTCGATCCGTCGAGCAGGATCCCGCGTTGCTGCAATTCGTCCACCGGCTCGCCATGGCCGGACAGGCGCTCATCCAGCATTTCGTAATAGGTTGCGGGCGGCGCGGGGGCGAAGGGCGTGCCCAGCGCCTTCAGCCGGTCCCAGACCGCATAGAGATCGTCGCAGGCGAAGGCGATGTGCTGGATCCCCTCGCCATTGTAGGCGCGCAGATATTCCTCAATCTGCCCGCCGCCGCCGGCGCCTTCCTCGTTGAGGGGGATGCGGATCCGTCCGTCGGGGGCGGTCATCGCCTTGCTGGTCAGCCCGGTATATTCGCCCTTGATGTCGAAATAGCGGATCTCGCGGAAGCCCGCGATGCGTTCATAGAACGCCGCCCAGTGCGCCATGCGCCCGCCATAGACGTTATGAGTCAGGTGATCGATCAGGTGCAGCCCGGTCCCGACTGGATGGCGATCGACCCCGACGTGATAGACGAAGTCGATGTCGTAGATCGACAGACCCCCGGAGCTTTCGGCGCCATAGCGGTCGATGAGGTAGATCATCGATCCGCCGATCCCGCGGAACGCCGGAAGGCGCAGTTCCATCACCCCGGTACGGCTTTCGACCGGCTCTGCGCCGCGGGCGATCGCTTCGTCATAGGCCGCAGCCGCATCGCGCACGCGCCAGGCCATGCCGCACGCCGAGGGCCCGTGTTCCTGCGCAAAGTACCACGCCGGGCTGCGCGGTTCGTAGTTGGCGATCAGGTTGATATCGCCTTGGCGCCACAGGGTGACGTCCTTGGAGCGGTGGCGTGCAATCTCGGTGAAGCCCATCGCGGCAAAGACCGGTTCGAGCACGCCTTTGTCGGGTGCGCAGAATTCGATGAATTCGAAGCCATCAAGCCCCAGCGGGTTGTCGAACAGGTCGGCCATGATCACGCGCTCCAAACCGGAATGGTTTCACCTGCAACTAGTTTGCAGCGTCGCGCGAGTCAAGAACGCTGCGTCAGGCCGGGGCCTTTCGCCGGTCGGCCAAAGCGGCATAGTCGGCGAACAGTTTCGCGAAATGGCCGCGCATGGTTTCGCTGGGCGGAACATTGTCCAGCGGCAGTGGCGGCCCGTCGATAAGCCGCAGTATCGCGTCGGCTGCGGCTTCGGCATTGCCCGCGGCATAGGTGATGCCCGCGCCGTCGGCGGCATGGTCAGCCGCGCCGCCGCGATCGGGTACGATCACCGGAATGCCGCTGGCCCGCGCCTCGGCCGCGGCCAGGCAGAAGGTCTCGGCCTCGCAGCCGTGGATCAGCGCGTCGGCGCTGGCCAGGATCGTGGCGAAGCGCACCCGGTCACGCTCGGGCGCCAGCATGCGGATATGCGGATTGCCGAAGATGCCCTTGACGATGCGGCTGCGCTTGTTGCCGTCACCCAGGATGACCAGGCCGATCGGATGATCGTGGCTGGCCGCCATCACGGCGTCGACCACCATCGGCCAGCGCTTTTCCGCAGACAGCCGCCCGACCCCGATCAGCAGGGTGGCGCTTTCGGGCAGGTCGCAAAGTTCGAGCAGGCGGCGGCGCACCTGCGCGTCGCGGCGGTCCTTCGAAAAGAGCCCCTCTTCCACCCCCATCGGATGCAGCACCGTGTTGGCCACCCCGCCGTCTTCCAGCCGGTCCTTCAACTCGCGGCTGGCGCAAACCACGCGGTCGAAGCTCTGACCCAGTTCGCGCAGGTGCTCCCAGAAGGTTTCAAAGCGGCGGTCGATCAGCTCGCGCGAGAACATCGGCTCGAACCAGCGATAGGCATAGGCCGAAAGCGGATCGGCGTGCATTACCAGCGCGCGCGGCACCGGGCTTTGCCAGCGCGCCACCATCGACGGGCTGCGCCACGGTGACGAGGCTTCGACGAAGTCCGGCTTGAGCAGATCGAGCGCCAGGTGCAGCGCCGCCTCGTCGTCGAAGTACCAGTACTTGCGGTCGAGCGGGAAGCGCGGACTGGGCAGGGTGACGATCCGCGCGCCGGGTCCGCGTTCGACCACCCCGGCCTTGTCGCCGGGGGCAAGAATGACGATTTCGTGGCCAAGCTGGGGACCGAGTTGCAGCTTCTGCTCGATATAGGTCTTCACCCCGCCGCCCTGCGGCGAATAGAAGGCGCAGACATCGACGATGCGCAAAACCGTGCCCCCCTTGCCTCGGATTACTGGCTGAGCGGACCGAAGCTCATCAGACCCTTGCGGTAATTCATGACGATCGTCGTCTGCGAAACGCCGCCGCTGCTGACCGACAGGCGCGTTGCCGCGGCCTTGGGCTTGCGCATCCCCAGCTTGGGATTGCCGGTGAAGCCGATCCCGTCGACCGACAGGCCGAACTTGCGGTTGGCATCGCGGTCATGCAGCAGCGAAATGCTGTAGGTGCCCGGCCCGGGAATGCGCACGCAGACCTGGACATTGCCAGTGGCCGGCACCGCCATCTCGACCCGGCGAAAGGTCTTGCCAGCTGACACCAGAATGTTGTCGTCAGCCAGGAAATCCTCGTCGTTCGACGGGTAGACTTCCAGCTTGAGATTGCCCTTGCGGTCCTTCAATCCGGCAACATTGACCAGCAGAGCCGGCCCGCTTTCGCCCGCACGGCATCGCCCTTCGGCCTTGCCCAGATCGGGGGTGGAGGGGATCAGCGGTCCGGCCCGCGCGACAAGCGGCGCTGCGAGGGCAATGCCCATACCAAGACCAAGAACGGCTTTGTTCACTTCGTGCTCCTCGATTCTATCAGCCCGATCAGGCCGACGATCGCGCCGACGGCCAGATGGGCAATCAACAGCATGGCCGCCATCAGTGTCATCAGGCTTGCCACCTGAACCTCGTGCCCCAGCAGGAACACGGCCAGACCGGCAAACACGACGTCCTTGTTGGGCAGCAGCGGCAGGCGCGAAAGCAGCATGCGGAGTGTCGCCAGGACGATCCACAGGTCCACCGACACGTCGGGCAGGACCAGATGCCACATCAACGCCGAACACGCCAAAACCACAAGGATGCGCAGCACATGTACGATGGAAATAAACCACAATTCACGTTTCGGCAGGGTGAACAGGCGCTGGCGGAACAGCAGAATCACGAACGAGGTGATCAGGATCACCCCCAGCGACATGAACGTGCTGCGCATTTCCATGCCGATCTGGCCGGATGAAACCAGCGGCCAGGTAAAGATCAGCATGACCAGGGTCATGACGTTGCCGGTCAGTGCCGACAGGATCGTCACGTCCTTGATCGCCCCGAACGGGGTCGCTTCCATTTTCAGGTGGCTGCGCGCCCAGCTGTAGAACTGCGCTTCGCCCAGATAGCCCAGCAGCAGTTCGTTGCTGACCAGCTTGCGCAGCAGCGCCGCCATGCCCGAAACGAACGGGATCGGCCACAACCGGCGATAGATCAGCCATTCGCTGAGCGGCAGCGCCATGTAGTAGGCTGCAAAGAAGAACCAGAACCCGGCGTGGCTGGGAACCAGTTCCAGCACCTGCTCGAATTCCAGCTTGCGCATTTCGAGCACGACGGCGACCAGCATCGCCAACGATACCGCAGCGCTGAACCAGCCGGCCCAGCGCGCACGCTTGCTTTCATCCGCCGGAGTAAGCGGCAGCGGCGCTGCGCCGGGCAAAGGATCGACAGCAGTCGTATCAGGCATGACCTGCGCTCAAAAACGCCGTTTCGGCGGACAACGGGCCCGGATTGCGCCTGCTTGCGCGGTGCAGCGCCATCGACTGGCGGAGTGATGCAGCGTACCTCAAGCGGGCGCCGCCTTGGCAGATTTCGTCAGCGATTGAAAGAGCGCAAGGTAACGGGGTGCCGCCTGGCTCAGCCGGAATGGCGCGGCGGCGCGGCGTGCGGCGGCAGGATCGAAGGGCATGACGCAGGCATCGGCCATCGCCCCGGCCAGCGCGGCAGGATCGCGGGGCGGGACCAGAATGCCGAATGCGCCATCACCCAGCAGCCCGTGCATCGAGACGCTGCAAGCGGTGCTGGCGATCGGCAGGCCCGCGGCCAGCGCCTCGATCGTCACCGCGGGCACGCCTTCGTAATCCGACGACATGACGAAACAGTCGGCCTGGCCCAGCGCCGCGGAGGTCGCATTGCTGTGGCCGGGCAAGGCCACCCGGTCGACAATACCAAGCTGCCGCGCCAGCTTCTCGAGCCGGGCGCGTTCACCGCCCTCGCCCAGGATCGTCAGCCGCGACGTCTTGTCAGCCAGCAGCGCAAAGGCGCGCAGCAGCACGGGAAAGTTCTTCTGCCGCGCCAGCCGCCCGATCGAGAGATAGTGCGCCCCGGCAGGCGGCACCGCGCCGCGTGGCAGGGCGCACAGCGCGGCGTATTGCTCTTCGCCCAGCGAGGGATCCTCGATGATCGTGATGCGATCGTCCGGCACCCCGACCCAGCGGGCGATTTCATCCCGCATCGGCGCAGCCATGCCGACGAAATGATCGATCAGCCGCCCCTGGATGCGCAGCCAGCGGTGATAGAACCAGCGCACCGGCTGCGGCAGGTCGCGGCGTTCCAGATCGTTGCTGATCTTGATCGCGACCGGCGGGCAGTGCCGTCCCAGCACCAGTTTCAGCACGGCGATCACCACGGCATAGGTATTGCCCGAACAGAAGATCACATCGGCGGGATTGCGGCGCAGATAGCCGATCATCCGCCACATCATCCACAGCGTCTCGAAGCCGCGGGTCGGGATCGGCTCGGGCTCCAGCAGGTAATTCAGCGAAGGCGCATCGGGCGCCATCGCCCCTTCGCGCCGCCCCAGCACCACGGCGACCTCTGCCCCGGCGACCTGCCACGCCGCACACAGGCCAAGCGCGACCCGCTCCACCCCGCCGGGTTCGAAGCTGTGGATCGGCACGGCGATGCGCAGCGCTGCGCTCATCCCGGCAGCAGATCGGCGTAGCGCCCCGCCGGCCGGCGCGCTGCGAAGGCCGAATAGGTCGCCTCGATGCTGTCGATCAGCGCGGGCACTGTAGTGTCGCCGGGATGGACCGCGATGCGCATCACCTTTTGCGGGTGCAGGGCATGGCGCGCGAGGCCGGCAAAAAAGCGCGAGGACAGCTGCCGCCCCTTGCTGCGGCTGGCCCAGGTGATCACCGGCCCTTTCGCGAGGATTTCACCCGTCGACGGCTGCCAGACGCGGAAATGATCCTCGGCCAAAGCAAAGCCGCTTTTGGCCAGGGCCGCCCGCGCACCCTCGCCGTAGAGCCAGGCCGGAGCGATGAAGCCCGCCGCCGGGCGCCCGATGATGTCTTCGAGCAAGGCCTTGCCATCGGCCATGCGCTTCGCCGCGACCGCTTCGCTGAGGCCGAGAAACTCGCCCTCGCCCGCGGTCATGTGCCTGGCCTTGAACGAGGCCGCGCCGCCGTGTTCGGCCATGTCCTTGTGGAACCAGCCGTGCACGAACATTTCGACTCCCGCGTCGGACCAGCCGCGCAGCTTGGCCTGGAAGGCCTTGGCCTCGGCCAGCGGGGCCTCGCTCCAGTGGTCGGCCACCACCAGCATGGCGAATTTGGGCCCGCCGAGAATGCGCGAAAGCTGATCGGCCAGCTGGTCGACCTCGCGCTCGAAGCGCGGTCCGACGTCGTGGATCGAGGCGAGCAGGCGTTTGGTCATAACGCCGGCATCTGCTGGCTGGCGCAATGGAAGCTGCCGCCCCCGGCAAGGACGGCATCGGCCAGAATGCCGATCACCGCGCGGTCGGGGAACAGCGCCTGCACCGCCGCCACCCCATCGGCATCGTGCGCAGTGCCGTAGGTCGGCACGACGACGAGGTTCGAGGTGATCGCGAAGTTCATGTAGCTGGCCGGCTCGATTCGACCGTTGGCGCTTGTTACAAGGCCCGGAGAGGGCACATCGCGCACCGTTACGCCAAAGGCTTCGGCCCGGGCGCGGGCATCGCCGTAAATCGCGGCATTGGGATCATTCGCGCCGGTTGCATGTGGCAGCGCAAGGATATTCGGTGCCACGAAGCGCGCCAGGTTGTCGACATGGCCGTCGGTATGGTCGTTGATCAACCCGTCACCCAGCCACAGCACCCGGTCGAAGCCCAGATCACGCGCCAGCCGCGCTTCCAGATCGGCCCGCGACAACGCCGGGTTGCGGTTGGGATTGAGCAAACACTGCTCGGTGGTGACGACCAACCCGGTGCCATCGCAATCCAGCGCCCCGCCCTCCAGAATCCAGTCGGCGGCGCTGACCGGCAGGCCCGCGCTCTCGGCCAGTTCCGCACCGATTTCGGTATCGCCGTCCATCACATACTTTCCGCCCCAACCATTGAAGCCAAAGCGCATGGCCAACGGACCCTGCGGCCCGGCAACCACCAGCGGCCCGGTGTCGCGCAGCCAGATATCGCCATAGCGGCGCTGCTCCAGCGAAACGGCCGCCGAACACAGGCTGCGCGCCCGCGCCGCATTGGCTTCGTCGCGCACGATCAGCCGAACGCCCTGCCCGCTGTCGGCGACGGCATTGGCGAAGGCCGCGATCTGTTCCTGCGCGCGCGGCAGGAACCCTGGCCATTCCTCCGCGTCGTGGGGAAAGCCGATCCACAGCCAGCGCTGCGGGTGCCACTCGGGAGGCATTGTCACTGTCATGCGGAGCTACTTCGCGCCCGCCCGGCTCTTGTCCCGCACTAGCCGGAACTCATCGGTCTTGTGCCAGTTGGGCCAGGCCTTGCTGTCGGCCAGGGCGCGGCCGAGGCGGTAGTACAGCACCGCGTCCTGCTGCGGGCCGGACCAGTCCCAGTCGGCGTGGAACTCGTCGCTCGGCTGGTGATAGTCGGTGCTGGTGTAATGCTCGGCTGCAGCCTGACCGGCGGCCGTGCCGCCCTTGATCCAGTCGTTGCCGCGTTCGACCGAGAACATCGGCACGCCGCGCTTGGCGAAGCTGAAGTGGTCCGAGCGGTAATAATGGCCGCGCTCGGGATGATCCTCGCCGACGATCGCCAGGTTCATCGCTTTCGCCACGGTCTTCAGCACCGCGGTCAGTTCCGACTTGTCGCCGCCGGTGACGCTGACGTTGCGCGCGGCGCTGCCGGGCAGCAGCGCGTCCATGTTGACCCCGCCGACCGTCCTGGCCAGCGGATAGACCGGGTTGCGGGCATAAAATTCGCTGCCCAGCAGCCCCGATTCCTCCAGTGTCACCGCGAGGAACACCTGGCTGCGCGTCGCCGGTCCGGCCTTGCGGTTGGCCTCGGCAATCGCGGTCAGCGCGGCGATGCCGGTGGCATTGTCGACTGCGCCGTTGCAGATGTCGTCTCCGGTCTTGTCCGCCTGGCAGCGGCCAAGGTGGTCCCAGTGTCCGGTGTAGAGGACATATTCGCCGGGACGGGTGCGGCCCGGCTGGATGCCGATGACATTGTGCGACATGGCGCGTTCTACGGCGTTGTCGAAGCCGAGGCTGGCCGTGGCGGAGAGCGGCACCGGCTTGAAGCCCTTCTGCCCCGCCGCCGCGGTCAGCGTGGCAAGATCCTGGCCCGATGCCTTGAGGATCTGTTCGGCCACGCCCTTTTGGATCCAGCCGTTGGCCAGGGTCTGGTCCATACCATTGTTCGCCGAAGCGACGAAGTTCTGCTTGCCCGACCAGCTCGACTGGACGACCTGCCAGCCATAGGCGGCGGGGAAGGTGTCGTGGACGATCAGCGCCCCCGCCGCGCCCTGCCGCGCGGCTTCCTCGAACTTGTAGGTCCAGCGACCGTAATAGGTCATGCGGCGGCCTTTGAAGAGGCCGTCCTCACCGGTCATCGCATAGTCGGGATCGTTGACCAGGATCACCGCGATCTTGCCCTTCATGTCGACGCCGGCATAATCGTTCCAGCCCAGTTCGGGGGCATTGATGCCGTATCCGACGAAGACCAGCGGTGCGTCGGCGATCTGTGTTTTCGACGTGATCCGGTACGATCCGGCTACGAAATCCGCACCGGGTGTAAAGCTGAGCGTCTGTCCGCCAGCCCTGACCGTCAACGGGGTGACGTTCTTCGCCTCCATGATCACGGTGGGCACATCCTGGGTCCATTTGCCCTTGTTGCCGGGCTTGAGACCGGCCGCCTTGAAGCGGGCAATGATCGTATTGACGGTCTTGCCCTCGACCGCGGTGCCCGGGCCGCGCCCTTCATAATCATCGCCCGAAAGCACGCGGGTGACATCGCGCAAGGTGGTCATCGATATCGCCGGCGCCTTGCTGGCCGGGGCCTTGGCTGCGGCTGCTGCGCCCAGAAGCAGGGCGGAGGATGCGCAGATGGCGGCGATCGGACGCAAGCGGGACAGGGTCATGGACGGGGCCTTTGGCAAGAGACGGATTAACCGGGGATGTGGCAGAGCCCCCGCCCCCGGGCAAGTACCTGCCCATGCGCGACCTGCTTGATTGCCAGGACGGGAGCGGGCATCGCCATGCCGATGACTTTCGACTGGACCGACGCGCTGCGCCGCGCCCGCGAACACGCCCCCTTTCTGGCGGGCGGGCTCGACCGGCTGCCTGCCCTGGAAGCCCTGCTGGCCGATGGGCAGATCGAGGCGGCGCTCGAGGCGGCGCGGCGTGCCGGTGACGGCGCGGATTCGGTGGCGTCGGCGCTGCGGCGCGAAAAACGCGCGCTGGCAACCGTCCTCGCGATCGGCGACCTTGCCGGGGCGCTCCCGCTGCTGCGGGTCACTGGCGAACTATCGGCCTTTGCCGACCGCGCGCTCGACGCGGCCATTGCCGACGCGATCCGCCAGCGCGTGCCCGATGAAGAGCCCGCGGGCTTTCTGGCGCTGGCCCTGGGCAAGCACGGCGCGCAGGAACTGAACTACAGCTCCGACATCGATCCGATCCTGCTTTACGATCCGGCCCTGCTGCCCCGCCGCGAGCGCGACGAGCCGGGCGAGGCAGCGCAGCGCGTTGCCCGCACGCTGATGCAGACGATGAGCCACGTCGATGCTGAAGGCTATGTCTTCCGCGTCGACCTGCGGCTGCGCCCGGCCAGCGAGGTCAGCCCCCTGGCAATCCCTATCGATGCGGCGCTGACGCACTACGAAAGCTCGGCCCTGGCGTGGGAGCGGGCGGCGTTCATCCGGGCGCGGGCCTGTGCTGGCGATATTGCGGCGGGCGACGCGTTCCTTGCCGCGATCCGCTCGTTCGTGTGGCGCAGGAGCCTGGACTTCGGCGCGATTGCCGAGATCGGCCGGCTGACCCAGCAGATCCGCGCCAGCCACGCCGGCGCCCTGCGCCCCGGCCCAGGCTTCGACCTCAAGAAAGGTCGCGGCGGAATTCGCGAGATCGAATTCTACGCCCAGACCCATCAGCTGATCCACGGCGGGCGCAATCCGGCACTGCGGCTGCGCGGGACCCGGGCCAGCCTCGATGCCCTGGCCGAGGCGGGCCTGATCGACCCTGCCGATGCCCACCTGCTGGGCGAAAGCTATGACCGGCTGCGCCAGGTCGAGCACCGCCTGCAGATGGTTGCCGATCAGCAGACCCATGCCTTGCCGCTCGATCCCGCCGCGCTCGACAATGTCGCCCGTCTCGATGGCCTGGCCGACGGGCGCGCGCTGGTGGCCGAACTGGCGGCGATTACCGAGGCGGTCGGCGAACGCTATGACCGCCTGATCGTCCAGCACGGCCACGATCCCGCCGGTCCTGCGTCGACGATGGCCGTTCAGGGCGACGCTCTGGCCGAAAATCTTGCGGCGCTGGGCTTTGCCGACCCGGCGGCGCTGTCGGCGCGAATCGAAAGCTGGCGCGGCGGCAAGGTCCGCGCGCTGCGCAGCGAGGCGGCCCGCGCCGCCTTCGAGGCGATCCAGCAGCCCTTGCTCAGCGCGCTCGCCGCCGCGCCCGAGCCCGACCGTGCGCTGCTCCGCTGGGAACAGCTGCTGACCAATCTGCCCAGCGCGGTGAACCTGTTCCGCCTGCTCGAAGCGCGGCCCGGCCTGCTCGAACTGCTCGCGCGGATCCTCAGCCTGGCCCCGCCACTGGCCGATGCCCTGGCGCGCCGCGCCGACCTGCTCGATCCGCTGATCGATGCCAGCGCTTTCGATCTGCCGCCTTCGGTGGCGGAATTGGCCGCCGACCTGACCCGCGGCGAGGCCGATGACGATTACGAACGATTGCTCGACCGGATCCGGCGCAAGGTTGGGGAACTGCGTTTTCTGCTGGGGGTGCAGCTGATCGAGGGCGCGCGCGATCCGCTGGAAATCGGCGCGGCGCTGTGCCGCGTGGCCGAGGCGGCGCTGGTGGTGCTGGGCGAGGCAGCGGCAAGCGAATTTGCCCGCGCCCATGGCCGCATCGCCGGCAGCGACCTGCTGGTGATGGGCTATGGCCGGCTCGGCGGCGGCGTGCTGACCCACGCTTCCGACCTTGATCTGGTGTTCCTGTTCAGCGGCGAGCACGGCGGGGAAAGCGACGGTGCCCGCCCGATCGGGGCCACGCTCTATTACAACCGGCTGGCCCAGCGGGTCACCGCGGCGCTGTCGGTACCGACCGCCGAGGGCGCGCTGTACGAGGTCGATACCCGGCTGCGGCCATCGGGCGCGCAAGGACCGCTGGCGGTCAGCCTCGACAGTTTCGCGCGCTACCAGCGGGAAGCAGCCTGGACCTGGGAACACATGGCCTTGGCCCGCAGCCGCGTGCTGGTCGGCGCAGAAGATGACCGCCGCGCACTCGAACAGATCGTCCACGATGTCCTGACCATGCCGCGCGACGCCGCCAAACTGCGCGCCGACGTGCTGCACATGCGCGGCGAGATGGCGCGGCACAAGCCGGCCAAAGGCCCGCTCGACGTCAAGCTGGCGCGCGGCGGGCTGGTTGATGTCGAATTCATCGTCCACTTCCTGCAACTGCGCGAGGGGCGCGGGCTTGACCCGCATCTGCCCACCGCGCTGGCGGCGCTGGTCGAGGCGGGGCTGCTGCCCGCTGCGATCCGCGCTGCCCACGCCCGCCTTGCCCGGTTCCTGATCGCCGTCCGCCTTCTCGCCCCCGATGCCGAATTGCCCCCACCGGCGGCGCGCGCGGTGCTTGCCAAAGCGTGCCAATGCCGCGATTGGGACAGCCTTGTCGCGGCCTTGCAAGACGCCCGCGAAACGGTTGCGGCGTGTTGGGGCGCGACGTTCGGACTTGAACTGGAGTTGGACGGATGAGTACATTTCCCGGTGTCGGCGATGCCTTTCCCGACATGGCCCTGACCAGCCCCGAAGGCGGCACCGTCAAGCCGTCGGACTTTTCTGGGCGCAAGCTGGTGGTGTTCTTCTATCCCAAGGACGACACCCCCGGCTGCACGACCGAGAACCAGGACTTCACCGCGCTGGCCGATGACTTCGCCAAGGCCGGCACCGCGCTGCTCGGCGTGAGCAAGGATCCGCCGGCGCGCCACGGCAAATTCATCGCCAAGTACGGCCTGACCGCGCCGCTCGCCAGTGATGCGGCCGAAGGCGGCCTGTCCGACGCGCTGGGGATCTGGACCGAAAAGCAGAACTATGGCCGCACCTATATGGGCATGGTCCGCACCACCTACCTGATCGGGGCCGACGGCCGGATCGCGCAGGTGTGGGACAAGGTCAAGGTCAAGGGCCACGCCGCGGCGGTGCTGGAGGCGGCGCAGGCACTATGATCGATCGCACGTTGATCCTCTCCATTTTTGGCGAATGCCACAAATGGGGAGGTGGCATTTGCGCCAGCAAATGACGGAGGGGTCGCTGCACTTGCGCCATTACCCCTCCGTCTCGGCTGCGCCGAGCCACCTCCCCATTTGCACTTCGTGAAAATGGAGAGGATCTGGACAATGCCGACCATCGCCCAGGCGATCCGCGCCGCCTTGCTGGAACCCGACCCGCGCGCCAAGGCCTTCGCCGCCCGCGCCGTGGCGCGCGATTTTGCCGCCGGACGCCTGTCCTTCGTCTTCGATGTTCCGATGCCCGATGCACCCGGCCGCCCGGAAACGCCCGTACTGTTGCCCCCCAGTCAGATGCCCAAGCGCGGCAAGGGCGGGTCCGAACGCGGCCGGATCGCGCTGTGGCACGCGCTGGCCCATATCGAGTTCGTCGCGATCGACCTGGCGCTCGATATGGCCGGGCGCTTCGGGGCGGAGCGCGGCCCCGGCTTCGTTGCCGACTTCCTGTCGGTCGCCGCGGACGAGGCAATGCACTTCGCGCTGCTCGCGCGCAAGCTGCGCAGCCTGGGCAGCCACTATGGGGCGCTGCCGGCGCACTCTGGCCTGTGGGACGCTGCCCGCGAGACCGCCCACGATGTCGCCGCGCGCCTCGCCGTGGTGCCGATGGTGCTCGAGGCGCGCGGGCTCGATGTCACCCCGGCAACGCTGGAACGGGTGCGCGCAGCTGGCGACGAAAACGGCGCGCGAATCCTCGAGCGAATCCTTGACGACGAAATCCGCCACGTGCGGGTCGGCGCAACACATTTCACCGCAATTTGTGCCGAGCGCGGCGAATCCGCGGAAAACCTATGGAAAATGCTTGTCCGGCGCCATTTCGGGGGTGCCGTTAAGCCGCCGTTCAACGACTCGGCGCGGCTATCTGCCGGGTTATCGCGCGATTGGTACGCCGGGGTTGCCTGATTAACTTTTGCCGGTCAGACGGGTTGGGCAAGAGACGGCGGGGGGTCCGACCATCTCAAGACAAACCAACCGGAAGGCCAAAAGGCTGCCCGGTTCTGGAAGGTTTTACGGCCTTTCGGGCGCAAAAAAACAAGGTAGTTTTAGTGGTCGTACTTACCGTTGTTGCCAAGGCTCGCACGATTGCCGGCACCCTTGCCGCACTCGCCAGCCTGGCCTTTACGACTCCCGCGATGGCCAACAGCAGCGCTGCCGCTGCCGATGTCACCGCTCCGCTGCGCGCCGCGCAAGCTTCCAAGGTACAGAACACCGGTGGCGACGAAGAGTTCCGCCGTTTGTTTTCCAGCTGGAAATCACTCGACAAGGCGAACCTGGTCAACACCAGCGTGACCGCCGCCGGCTCTGCCAGCTCGATCTTCCGCCCGCGCACCGTTTCGATCCCGTCGCGGATGCCGGTCGTCGGCGCAGCGCTGACCAGCGGTTATGGCATGCGTATCCACCCGGTGCTGGGTGGCCGCCGCGCGCACAAGGGTATCGATCTGGCCATGCCGATGGGCACCCCGGTCTATGCCACCGCCGATGCAGTGGTCAGCAAGGCCGAACGCTTTTCCAGCTATGGCCTGTTCATCAGCCTTGAACACGGCGCCGACATCCAGACCCGCTATGGTCACCTGTCGCGCATCGCGGTTGCCGCCGGCCAGACCGTCCACAAGGGCGACCTGATCGGCTACGTCGGTTCGACCGGCCGCTCGACCGGCCCCCACCTGCACTATGAAGTGCGCGTCGGCGGCCTCGCGGTAAACCCGGTTCCCTATCTGCAGGGCGAAGGCCGTCCTGGCACGCAGCTGGCCGTGGTCAGCGATGATGGCGCCATGGGCGACGGCGACGAATAAGGGTTCATTGTCCGATACCGGGCAGAGACCCGGATCGGGTTTCAGCTTCGGAGAGGAACGCTGGAAGAGGGGCGGTGCCGCAGGCGCCGCCCTTTTTCGTTGCGGTCGTTTTTCGCGGGACGGGCGCTTTTCCCTTTGCCGCCCTTTAATCGTTCGGTTAAACCACTCCTGAGCGGCGCAAAGCCGTAACGGAGAGTGACCGACGATGCATCCTGCAATCCATGCCAAGGCCCATCCCGACAAGGCTGCCATCGTCATGGCCGAAAGCGGCGAGACGATCAGCTATGCCGAACTTGACCGGCGTTCCAACCAGGTCGCCCAGCTGCTTCGCAACCGCGGGATCAAGATCGGCGACACGGTGGCGATGTGCCTGGAAAACCACCCCTGGTTCTTCTGCCTGGCATGGGGCTTCCAGCGTGCCGGGGTGCATTACGTCGGCATCTCCAGCCGCCTGACCGCGCCGGAGATCGCCTATATTTTGGAAGACAGCGGTGCCAAGCTGCTGTTCGGTTCGGCCCACGGCGCCGCGGTGCTTGACGAAGTGGCCAACCTGTCTCCTGCCGTGCCGCAGCTGCGGCTCGACACGCCGGGTCCGCTCAGCGCCGAAGACGCGCTTGGCGCGATGCCCGCCACGCCGATCGCCGACGAACGCGCCGGGGCCGACATGCTCTATTCGAGCGGCACCACCGGGCGGCCCAAGGGGGTCAAGATCCCGCTGCCGGAAGATCCGGCGATCGATGCCACCAACGTCCTCGTCCAGCTGGCAATGATGGCCTATGGCATTAACGAGAACGCGGTCTATCTGTCTCCCGCCCCGCTGTACCACGCCGCGCCGCTGCGCTGGTCGATGACCGTTCACAAGATCGGCGGCACCGTGGTGGTGATGGAAAAGTTCGATCCCGAAGCCGCGCTGGCCGCGATCGAGAAATACAAGATCACGGACAGCCAGTTCGTGCCGACGCATTTCGTGCGGATGCTCAAGCTGCCCGAAGCGGTGCGCGCGAAGTACGATGTGTCGTCGCTCAAATGCGCGATCCACGCCGCCGCGCCGATCCCGGTGCCGGTCAAGCAGGCGATGATCGACTGGTGGGGGCCGGTGCTCTACGAATACTACGCCGGGACCGAAGGCAACGGATCGACCTTCATCACCAGCCACGAATGGCTGACCAAGCCCGGATCGGTCGGCAAGGCGCTGTCCGGCATCCTGCATATCTGTGACGAGAACGGCGACGAAGTGCCCGCGGGGACCGAAGGCCAGGTGTTCTTCGAACCCAGCGACCCCAGCCTGCCGGTGTTCGAATACCACAACGACCCGGTCAAGACGGCAGAAAGCCGCAACAAGCACGGCTGGTCCAGCCTGGGCGACGTCGGCTATGTCGATGCCGACGGCTACCTGTTCCTCACCGACCGGAAAAGCTTCATGATCATTTCCGGCGGGGTCAACATCTACCCGCAGGAGATCGAGAACCTGCTGGTCACCCACCCGAAGGTGGCCGATGCCGCGGTGATCGGCGCCCCCGATCCCGACATGGGCGAACGCGTGGTGGCGGTGGTCCAGCCGCTCGACATGGCGCAGGCCGGGCCCGATCTGGCGGCGGAACTGACCACCTATCTGCGCGGGCAGCTCAGCGGCGTGAAGATGCCGCGCCAGATCGATTTCCGCGAACAATTGCCCCGCGAACTGACCGGCAAGCTCTACAAGCGATTGCTGCGCGACGAATACAAGGCGGCCCATGAACAGGCCCAGGCAGGAGCATGACCACCGTGACACAGCCCGTTGCCAGCCCCGAAGACGCCATCGCGGTAATCGATCCCGCATCCTATGCCGCGTGGGGCCCGCTGCTCGACACCTTCGACCGGCTTCGCAGCGAGACTCCGGTGGTGCGGATCGAAAGCCCCGACGGCGAATTCGACCCGTTCTGGCTGCTGACGCGCTATGACGATGCGATGCGGGTATCGAAGGACAATGCCCGCTTCCTCAACGCGCCGCGCGCCACGGTCTTCACCAACAAAACCGGCGAGGCCTTTGCCCGCCAGATCACCGCGCAGCAGGGCGATGAAAGCCCCAACCTGGTCTCGTCGCTGGTCGTGCTCGACGCGCCCAAACACCCCAAGCTGCGCCGGCTGACCCAGGAATGGTTCATGCCCAAGAACCTGCGCACGATCGAGGCGCAGATCCGCGAGCTGGCGGCCAGGACTGTCGACCGTCTGGTCGCTGCCGGGCCGGAATGCGATTTCGTCCCGCTGGTCGCCGCGCCCTATCCGCTGCACGTGGTGATGCAGATCCTGGGCGTGCCCGAGGAAGACGAACCGCGCATGCTGTTCCTGACCCAGCAGATGTTCGGCGGGCAGGACGAAGACCTCAACAAGAGCGGCATGGCCAACCTCTCGCCTGAACAGATCCTGCAGATCGTGACCGGGGCGGTGAAGGACTTCGAGACCTATTTCGAAGGGCTGGCAGCGCAGCGCCGCGCCAATCCGACCAGCGACGTCGCCACGATCCTGGCCAATGCGGTCATCGATGGCGAGCCGATTTCGGCGCGCGACCTGGCCGGGTACTACATCATCGTCGCCGCTGCCGGGCATGATACCACCAGTGCCAGCACCGCCGGGGCGATGCTCGCCTTGGCCAGGGATCCAGAGCAGTTTGCCCGGGTCAAGGCCGACCGCAGCCTGGTGCCTGGGATTGTCGAGGAAGCGATCCGCTGGACCACCCCGGTCCAGCACTTCATGCGCACCGCGGCCGAGGATGCGCAGTTCGGCGACGTGACGATCAAGGCCGGCGACTGGCTGATGATCAACTATGTCGCGGCGAATCACGATCCGGCGCAATTTGCCGATCCGCGCCGGTTCGATGCCACGCGTGAGGCCAACCGCCACCTGGCCTTCGGGGCGGGAGCGCATCAATGCCTGGGGCTGCACCTGGCCCGGCTGGAAATGCGCCTGCTGTTCGAGGCCCTGCTCGACCGGGTCGATGCGGTGGAACTGGCCGGAGAACCGCGCCGCGCCAAGAGTACGTTCGTCGGTGGGCTGAAAACCTTGCCGCTGCGGATCACCGCGCGCTGACGCCAAACGGGCGCGCACCTGGAGGGGTGCGACGCCCGCGGCGCATCTGGCGCGCCCTAGACGAACTCGGGCGTGCGATGCTTGATCGTCACCGCTTCGGGGCGATAGGTCCGATAATCGAACGGCGTATCGCTGTGGTTCTGCTGCCGCGCCTCGCGCGCCTGCAGGATCAGCCGCGCCCGGCGGCGGCGGGCCTTGGCGGTGGTGAACGGGTTGGCGGCGTCGGGCGGCGCAGCGACCATGCTTTCGATCAGCGCCTGACGATCGGCCCCGGCAGCGAACTGGCGCTCTGCCGCGCGCGGGGCAGGTGCCTCAACCGGCTGGACAGGGACCGCTGCGGGCACGTCCGGTTCGCGTTCCACTGGCACCGAGACAGGTTCGTATTCAACCACAGGAAGGTCTTCGCCGACGCGCTTACGGCGGCGTGACAGCACGTAGCCCGCACCGGCACCGATCACCAGAATTGCACCGCCCAGCGCCAGCGCAGCGCTTTTTTCGTCATTGGCCGGTGCAGGCTGCGCAGCGCTTTCAGCAACCGGCAGCGCCGCCGGTTCTGCTGCGGCGACGGGCGTTACCGCGTCCGGCCCGGTGCCAGCGGGAGGGAGGGTACTTGGCACAGGACCGGACGCAGTCGGCGCGGCGGCGGCGGAGGGGAGCTTCACCGCTGCCGCGCGGGGTGCTGCTGTGGAACGCGCCGTGCGTGTCGGCGCGGCAGCCTTGGCAGGAACAGCCGGAGGCGGAACAGCAGCAGGCTCTTCGGGAAGTGCGATAGCGGTCGGGACCGCCTGGATGACCGGTTGCGATAGGATCGTCGGCGCGACAGGAGCAGGGGCAGGTGCCGGTGCGGCTTCAGCCGCGGGCGCGGCCTGACCGGCCGGCACGGCTTCCTGCGCCATCACGGGAACGGGAACGAGGGCGAGAGCGGCGACAGTCGCGGCGAAGGCCCGGGGCGAACGGATCAGGGTTGCTTTCGTCATGCCAGTCAAAATGCGTGGAGGCGGCAAACCGTTCCATCTTGACATGTGTTCTTTGGGACGAACCGAAAGGCGTACTTCGATGAATTGAGCAACTTTGTTATTTAGTTTCGTGATTGATTTCGAATTGAACGGTCGCAATCCAGCTCGGTTAATCGAACCGACAGGGTTGGTTCATCTGGCGTTTATGTTCCTGATGGGCGCTTTTACTTTCGTCGTGCCTGGGCAACCATTGATCGCTGGCGAATCGCGACCGCATCATCCTATCGCAACAGCCGCAGCGCCATCGCCCGCACCTCATCGCGCATGTCCTCGCGCTCCAGCGCGATGGCCAGGGTCGCCTCTACAAAGCCGGTCTTGCTGCCGCAGTCATAACGCTTGCCGGCAAAGGTAACCGCGTGAAACGGCTGCTTGCCGATCATCTGCGCCATGGCATCGGTCAGCTGGACCTCACCCCCGGCGCCCTTGCCCTGGTTCTCCAGCACCCGCATCACTTCGGGCTGGAGGATATAGCGGCCCGAGATGATCAGGTTGCTGGGGGCATCGGCGCGCTTGGGCTTTTCGACCAGGCCAAGCACTTCGGTCAGGGCGCCGTTTCGCGCGCCCGGGGCGATCACGCCGTAGCTGGACACCTCATCCTCCGGCACTTCCAGCACCGAGATGAGGTTGCCGCCCGTCTCGTTATAGGCATCGACCATTTGCTTCATGCAGCCGGGCTGGCCGATCATCAGCTCGTCCGGCAGGAAGATTGCAAAGGGCTCATCCCCGACGATCGCCCGCGCGCACCAGATTGCGTGACCGAGGCCCAGCGGCACCTGCTGACGCACGGTCACCAGGTTGCCCGGCAGAACCCGTGTCGGTTCGAGCACGGCCAGCGACTTGTCGCGCTCGGTCATCGTCGCTTCGAGTTCGTAAGCGGTATCGAAATGCTCGACGATTGACGTCTTGCCGCGGCCAGTGACGAAAATCAGCTGCTCAATCCCTGCCTCACGCGCTTCGTCGACCGCATACTGGATCAGCGGTCGGTCGATCACCGGCAGCATTTCCTTCGGGATCGCCTTGGTCGCGGGCAGGAACCTGGTGCCCAGACCGGCCACCGGAAACACGGCCTTGCGGATCGGTTTGTGCGCTTTGGAACTTGTCATGCACGGCCCCTAGCCTGCCCATATTGCAGCGCGGTTAAAGCGGTTTCCACGGCCATGCGCAACGCCCCGTTGCCCGCCGCGTGAATCGCGCTAAACGGCATAAATGGACAAGATCATCATCCAGGGCGGCAAGCGCCTTTCCGGCACCATTCCCATCTCCGGCGCGAAGAACGCCGCGCTGACGCTGCTGCCCTGCGCCTTGCTGACCGAAGAGCCGCTGACGTTGCGCAACCTGCCGCGCCTGGCGGACATCGACGGGTTCCAGCATCTAATGAACCAGTTCGGCATTTCGACGTCGATTGCCGGATCGCGACCCGAGGACTTCGGCCGGGTGATGACCCTGGAAGCGCCGCGCATCACCAGCACGGTCGCGCCCTATGAACTGGTGCGCAAGATGCGCGCCTCGATCCTGGTGCTGGCCCCGATGCTGGCGCGGATGGGCGAGGCGACGGTGTCGCTGCCCGGCGGCTGCGCGATCGGCAACCGCCCGATCGACCTGCACCTGAAAGCGCTCGAAGCGCTGGGCGCGACGATCGAGCTGGCCGCCGGCTATGTCCGCGCAATCGCCCCCGATGGTGGCCTGCCCGGCGGGCGCTATTCGTTCCCGGTGGTCTCGGTCGGCGCGACCGAGAACGCGCTGATGGCGGCAGTGTTGTGCACCGGCAAGTCGGTGCTGCACAACGCCGCGCGCGAGCCCGAGATTGTCGACCTGTGCAACCTGCTGGTGGCGATGGGCGCGCAGATCGAAGGAATCGGCAGCAGCGACCTGACCATCCACGGCGTCCCCCGCCTGCACGGCGCCACCTACCGGGTGATGAGCGACCGGATCGAGGCCGGATCCTATGCCTGCGCCGCGGCAATCACCGGGGGCGAGGTGTTCCTCAAGCACGCCGTGATCGACGAGATGGACGCCACCGTCCAGGCGCTGCGCGATGCCGGGGTGACAGTCGAGCCCAAGGCCGGCGGGATCCAGATCGCCGCCGAGGGCAAGCTCAAGGCGGTCAACATCTCGACCGCGCCCTATCCGGGGTTCGCCACCGATATGCAGGCCCAGCTGATGGCCATGCTGTGCCTCGCCGAAGGCACATCGGTGTTGACCGAGACGATCTTCGAGAACCGCTACATGCACGTCCCCGAACTGGGCCGGATGGGAGCGCATATCGAGACGTCCGGCCGGACCGCGATCGTCCACGGCGTGGGCAAGCTGACCGGCGCCGAAGTGATGGCCACCGACCTGCGCGCCTCGATGAGCCTGGTCATCGCCGGGCTCGCCGCCGAGGGCGAAACCCAGGTCCACCGCCTCTACCACCTCGACCGCGGGTATGAACGGCTGGAAGAGAAACTGGCCCTGGTCGGGGCGGATATCGAGCGGGTTGGCGGGGATTGATACAGGCAGCAGGGCTCACTTTTCGCCGCGCCCGCGCGGTCGATGTGGCGACAATTGTCGCGTTGCTGGCCGACGACATGCTCGGCGCTGCGCGGGAAGCATCGGCGGACGCGGAAGCGCAATTGGCCTATCTCGCCGCCTTTGGAGAGATTGACGCTGACCCCAATCAGCTTTTGGCGGTGGCGGAATTGAACGGCGAAATTGTCGGGACGCTGCAACTCACCTTCATACCTGGGCTTAGCCGTCACGGCTCCAAGCGCGGTATTATCGAGGCGGTACGTGTCGCCAGTGATAGCCGCAGCAAGAAGATCGGCGAGGCGATGATCGCTTGGGCGATTGAACAATGCCGGGAAAGACGTTGCCGTTTGGTCCAATTAACGACGGACAAGGCACGGATCGATGCGCATCGGTTTTATGATCGGTTGGGCTTCGAGGCGTCGCACATCGGATACAAGCTCGCCCTGTGATTCGTCTTGCGTTGGTTGTTGGCTAGCCCAGCCGCGCAGCCAGCCACCCCACCAGCCACAGCCGCACCGCGCTGGCGAGGCCGGGCGGGACCGGGGCCTTGATCCGTTCCGCATCGATCCGTGCGACCAGGGCGTTGATTGGCACGCCTTCGACCGCTGCCGCCTGCTTGAGCAGTTCCCAAAACAGTGGCTCGAGGCTGATCGAGGTCTTGTGGCCGGCGATCTCGACCGAGCGCTTGCGCGGCGGGTGATAGGGGGTGGTCATGGTGAAATGGGTCTAGCGCGCCAAAGCGGCTGCGGCAAAGCCGCATCCGTGACGTCAGACGGGTTTGGCGGCCTGATGTCCGCCGCCCCGCTGGCCGAGATGAACCGTGGCTGCGCCACAGGCGAATAGCTTGCCGTTCCTTCGGAACGCCTGCGCTATTCGCCTCGGTCCATCAGTACATGTGCTGACCACCGTTGATGCTCATCGTCGAACCGGTCACGAAACCGCCATTGTCGCTGGTCAGGAAGGCCACCCCGCGGGCGATTTCCTCGGCCTGGCCGAGGCGGCCGACCGGGATCTTGGCGACGATCTTTTCCAGCACCGGGGCGGGCACCGCGGCGACCATGTCGGTATCGATATAACCCGGAGCGATGGCGTTGACGGTGACCCCGTACTTCGCCCCTTCCTGGGCCAGCGCTTTGGTGAAGCCGTGGATGCCCGACTTGGCCGCGGCATAGTTGACCTGGCCGTATTGCCCGGCCTGGCCATTGATCGAACCGATGTTGACGATCCGTCCCCAGCCGCGTTCGCGCATGCCCGGAAAGGTCGCCTTGGCCATGTTGAAGCAGCCGCCCAGGTTGATCCGCATGACCTCGTTCCAGTCATCGAAGCTCATCTTGTGGAGCACGCCGTCGCGAGTCACCCCGGCGTTGTTGATGACGATGTCGATAGGACCATATTCGGCGGCAATGTCGTTGCAATTGTGTATGCAGGCCTCGTGATCGCCGACGTCCCAGCGGATGGACGGAATGCCGGTCCTGTCGGTAAAGGCGCGGGCCTTTTCGTCATTGCCGCCATAATTGGCGATGACCTGATGGCCCTGCCTCTGCAAGCGCAGACAGATCGCCTCGCCAATCCCGCGGGTCCCGCCCGTCACGATAGCCACACGCGCCATCAGCAATCCTTTCCCGAGTTTTGTGATTCTCGGGAAAAGACTAGGCAGGCTGCCCTAGACGGGCAAGCGCATTGCATACGTAAAGGAAATAGCGGCCCAGCGACCTAGAAGCGGATCTGGGTACCGACGTAGACCGCCTGGTTGTCCTGCTTGCCATCGACCAGCGGATCGACGCGGTTGCGCTCGGGCGAATAGCGTACCCCGGCGGTCACGTTGAGATTGCGGCTGAGCCGGTAACTGCCGCCCAGATCGACTGTCTGGTCTGCACCCTGACCTTCCAGGGTGCGCGGGCTGCGGCCGGGACGGGTACGTTCGTCAAGTTCGACCCGCGGCGCAAAACGCGACGGATCCGACTTGGCCGAGCCGGCAATGCTGTATGCGGCCAGATCGGGCATGTCGATGCGGCGGGCCTCGGCTCCGGCTCCGCTTTGGGCAAAGGTCTTGTACCCGCGCGCCGCGCCGAGGCTGTAGGCGGTCGGCGCGATGGCCAGTGCCGCGGCATCGCCGGCATTCCTGGCCGGTCCGCGCACCACGATCTGGCGGGCAATCGGCGAATCGAGCCGGACAGCGACCGTCAGCGAACGGTCCATCCGGGTTGGCGTCGCCGCCGGCGTAAAACGGAAGGTGCGACCCTTCGACAGGGCGCGTACCGTAATCGAACGCGCCAGCCGCGGATCGACGTCGGCGGGGCGGAAGCCAAACAGCTGCGCATCCGCCGAATCATCGATCGGCTGCAAAGCCAGACGGCTTGAGAAGGCCAGAACCGCGCTGGGCAAGGCAAGCAGGGCAACAGTCGCCGCCAGCAGCAATGCCGCTGTGCCGCTGCGCTTTCTTGTCTCTGTTCCAGCCTCGGCCATTGCCGCGCAATTCCCTTGTCAACTGGGCGACTCTGCGCCCGCTACCATGCAGTTTCGGCCCCTTCGGGCGCAATGCCAAGCCCTAACTTGGGATGTCGGCGATCCTGATGGCGGTGGAGCGGTGAATTGCGGCTTAACCAGGCGCGGCCCATTCACGCCGGGTTCACCGCCCCGGCGGCCTTAAGCCGCCTGAACTGTGGCTGGGCAAAGCAGGCTTGCCGCCCCCGCCGCCTCGGTTATAGAGGCTGCGGGCGGCGCGGGCTTCCCGCTCGGCATGGACGCCCTTGATACAGGACCTGGAACGACGATGAACGGCAGCACCCCCACCACTTTCTCTCGTATCGGGCGCGCAGGCCTTGTCGCGATGACCGCACTGGCCCTGGTCAGCTGCGGCAAGAAGGATCGTCCCAAGGCCGATCTGGCCGCATCGAAGATCACCACGATCGGGGTCAATTCCTATCTGTGGCGCGCCAGCCTTGAAGCGCTAAGCTTCATGCCGCTGCTCCAGACCGACAGCAACGGCGGGGTGATCGTCACCGACTGGTACGCCAACCCCAACAACCCGAACGAGCGGATGAAGGTCACGGTCACAATCCTCGACCAGGACCTGCGCGCCGATGCGCTGCGCGTTGCCGCCAGCCGCCAGGTCAACCAGGCCGGGACGTGGGTCGATGCCCCGGTTCAGGCCGCAACCATCCAGAAGCTGGAAGACGTGATCCTGACCAAGGCCCGCGACCTGCGCCGCAGCGGGATCAGTTAAATCCCGATCCGCGCTTGCGCGGCACTGCCGAAAAGCTAGAGGGACGGGCATGACCGACAGCCCTTCCGAACCCGTCCGTTTCAATCCCGCCGCCGCCGATCCGCGCTGGCAGGCGGAGTGGGACGCGCGCCAGTCGTTCCGCGCCGACGATGCCAGCCCCAAGCCGAAGAGCTTCATCCTCGAGATGTTCCCCTATCCCTCGGGGCGCATCCACATCGGTCACGTGCGCAATTACACCATGGGCGACGTGCTGGCCCGGACCAAGCGGATGCAGGGCTTCGAAGTGCTCCACCCGATGGGCTGGGACGCCTTCGGCATGCCGGCCGAAAACGCGGCGATGGAAAAGGGTGTCCACCCCGGAAGCTGGACGTTGCAGAATATCGAGACGATGAAAGCCCAGCTCAAGCGGCTCGGCTTCGCGCTCGACTGGAGCCGCGAACTCGCCACCTGCAAGCCGGACTATTACGGCCAGGAGCAGGCGCTGTTCCTCGACCTGTACAAGGCCGGCCTGGTCTACCGCAAGGAATCGGCGGTCAACTGGGACCCGGTCGACATGACCGTGCTGGCCAACGAGCAGGTGATCGACGGGCGCGGCTGGCGCAGCGGCGCGCTGGTCGAAAAGCGCAAGCTCAGCCAGTGGTTCCTCAAGATCACCCAGTTCGCCGATGAACTGATCGAAGGGCTGGGCCGCCTCGACACCTGGCCCGAAAAGGTCCGGCTGATGCAGGAAAACTGGATCGGCAAGTCGCAGGGGCTGCGCTGCACTTTCAACTTCGTCGACAGCAGCGACGGGATCGCGGTCTATACCACGCGGCCCGACACGCTGTTCGGTGCGAGCTTCGTGGCAATCGCGGCGGATCATCCCTTCGCCCAGAAAATGGCCGCAAATCTGCCCGAACTGCAGGCCTTTATCGCCGACTGCAAGCGCGGCGGGACCACCGCGGCCGAGCTGGAAACGGCTGAAAAGAAGGGCTTCAACACCGGTTATTCGGTGGAGCACCCGCTGAAGAAGGCGTGGCACCTGCCGGTCTACGTCGCCAATTTCGTGCTGATGGACTACGGCACCGGCGCGGTATTCGGCTGCCCGGCGCACGACCAGCGCGACCTCGATTTTGCCCGCAAGTACGACCTGCCGGTGACCCGCGTGGTCGCCGAAGGCGACGAGACCGATGCCGTGTTCCGCGGCGACGAGGCCTATACCGGGCCGGGTCGGATCGTGAATTCCGAGTGGCTCGACGGGATGACCGTCGACCAGGCCAAGGCCGATATCATCGCCAAGGCGGCGCACGACGGCTGGGGCGAGGCGGAAACGCAGTACCGCCTGCGCGACTGGGGCGTGTCGCGCCAGCGTTATTGGGGCACGCCGATTCCGTTCATCCACTGCGCCGACTGCGGCGTGGTGCCGGTGCCCAAGAACCAGTTGCCGGTGGTGCTGCCCGAAGACGTCGACTTCAAGACCCCGGGCAACCCGCTCGATCGCCATCCCACCTGGAAGCACGTCCCCTGCCCCAAGTGCGGCCAGCCGGCGCAGCGCGAGACCGACACGCTCGACACCTTCGTCGACAGCTCGTGGTACTTCCTGCGCTTCGCCAGCCAGCCCGGAGACAAGCCGTTCGATCCGGCGATGATCAAGCAGTGGCTGCCGGTCGAACAGTACATCGGCGGGATCGAGCACGCGATCCTCCACCTGCTCTACGCCCGCTTTTGGACCCGCGCGCTGGCCCACATCGGCATGATCGAGGTCAAGGAACCCTTCGCCAGCCTGTTCACGCAAGGGATGGTGACGCATGAGACCTATTCGCGCGCCGACACGGGCAATGGCGCGCCGATTTACTTCGCGCCCGAGGAAATCGAACGTGGCAGCGACAGCGCCCTGCTCAAGGCCGATGGTCAGCCGGTCGAAATCGGCCGCGTCATCAAGATGTCGAAGTCGAAGAAGAACGTGGTCGATCCCGACGACATCATCGCCCACTACGGTGCCGATGCGGTGCGCTGGTTCATGTTGTCGGACAGCCCGCCCGAGCGCGACCTGCCGTGGTCCGAAGCGGGGATCGAAGGCTGTGCCCGCTTCGTCCAGCGGTTGTGGCGGCTGTTCGGCCAGTACGACGCATCGGCAGCTGGCGAGGACAAGGCGGTTGATCGCAAGGCCCACCAGGCCGTCCACGCGGTCGGCCAGGACATTGCCGCGCTGGGCTTCAACAAGGCGGTGGCGCGGATCTATGAACTGACCGCAGTGATCGAAAAGGCCGCCCCTTCGGCCAGCCGCTCCGCCGCGATCCGCACCCTGCTGCTACTGGTCGCGCCGATGATGCCGCACCTGGCCGAAGAAGCCTGGGCCCAGATCGGCGAGGCCGGACTGATCGCCGACGCCGCCTGGCCGCCGGTCGACCCTGCCCTGCTGGTCGAGGACGAGGTGATCATCGCGATCCAGGTGCTGGGCAAGCTGCGCGACACCGTCACCGTCGCCAAGGGCCTGCCGCGCGAAGAGCTTGAGGCGCTTGCCCTTGCCTCGGACAAGGTGCAGCGTGCATTGGATGGCAAGGCTGTTAAGAAAGTGATCGTGGTGCCCGACCGACTGGTGAATCTGGTGGCATGAAGCGCCTCGCCGCCCTGCTCCTGCCCCTGACGCTCGCCGCCTGCGGGCTGAAGCCGATGTATGCCGGCGGCGGCAGCGGCGCGGTTGCACAGGGCCTTGCCGGAATCTCGGTACCGCCGATCGAGGGCAAATCCGGCTGGCTGATGCGCAACGCGCTGGTCGACCGGCTGGGCAATGGCGGCGCATCCGGCGGATCGCGCTACCGGCTCGACGTCCGGCTTGACGACAAGCTTGAGGGACTGGGCCTGCTCTCCAACGATACCATCGCCCGCGAACGCCGCACCTTGCGCGCGCGCTATCAGCTGGTCGACTTGACCAGCGGCGCTATCGTGCTTGACGCGACCGCCGGATCGGACGCCGGGATCGACGTGGTCAGCAGCGAATATGCGACCATCGCGGCCGAACAGACCGCGCTCGAAAACCTCTCGCGCGAGGTGGCCGACCGGATTGTGTCGCGCATTGCCCTGCAGCTGCGGGGCGCGGCATCCGCGCAGTGATGCAGTCGGCGTGAAGGCCAGTCAAAAGGACTTCAAGGGGTTGGCATCGCGCGCCGCGCGGGATGCGCGCGTGTTCTTTTTCTGCGGTCCCGACGATGCCGGGGCGCAGGATGCCGCCGAAACCATTGCCGGGCTGCTGCCCGAAGCTGGTGAGCGGGTCGAGCTGAACGGCGCCGACCTGCGCAAAGATCCCGTCCGGCTGGGCGACGAAGCTCGCTCGACCTCGCTGTTCGGCGATGCCAGGCACATCTGGGTTCGCGCCAGCGGCGACGAGGTTCACGACGCGGTCGAGAACTTGCTGGCGGGTGAGGCCGAGGCCTGCCCGGTCCTGATCGTCGCAACCGCGGCCACCGACAAGGCGCGCACCGCCAAGCTGCTGGCAAATCGACCCGACGCACTGGTGGCGATGTTCTATCCGCCTGACCTGCGCAGCATGACCGAGACCGTGCGCGGCATGGGCGATGCCGCCGGGGTGCGGCTGTCGGGCGACCTGGCCGAGCGGATCGCCCGCGCTGTCGCGCTCGACAGTCGGCTGGCCCAGTCCGAAGTGACCAAGCTTGCACTGTACCTCGATGCCAGCAAGGAAGCGCCGAAAACCGCCGACAGCGCCGCGCTCGAAGCAATCGGCGCGCGCACCGACGATGACGGGTTCATGAGCCTGGTCAATGTCGTGCTGTCGGGCGAAGCCGCCAAGCTCGCCGCCGAACTCCGCCGGATGCGCGAACTGGGGCTCAATCCCGTTGGGCTGCTGCTGGCGTTCGAGCGCCGCGCCGCACAGCTGGTCCAGCTGGCCGGCAAGCTGGGGCCGCGCGGCAATCCGGTTGAGCTCGTCGATGCCGAAGCCGCCGCGCGCCGGGTGTTCTGGAAGGACAAGCGCGATCTCATCACCCAGCTCAAGGTCTGGCGCGGACGCAAGCTGACCCGGCTGGTCGATCGGCTGGTCGATCTGCACCGGCAGCTTCTCACCAACAGCCAGAATGCCGAGCTGCTGCTAGCGCAGGGTTTGGCCGACATTGCCCGCGCTGCCGCTTCGCGTCCCGGCGGACCGGCGCGCCGCGACTGATCGTCGCTTCGACCATTAAGCATTGCGCTATCGCGCTGATCGGCTACGCATTTTCCGCAACCGGGAATCGGGGCTGGCCACAAGAAGGCAAAGTCGGTCGCAATGACAAGTCTTTCGAAGGACACTGCATGACTGCGGGCGCGCCCGGCGGCATGCAAGCCGTTGTGACGCGTGGGTATCTCGACCCTGCGGACGAAGGCGGGCCACGCTTTCGCTCGCTCGTGCAGCGGCGGTTGCAGTGCTATCTCGCCTTGATCTGCGGCGATCTTGCCGCGCTGTACGTCGGATTCGTCGCGGCAGGGTACCTCTATCTCGGCGCGGTCGGGATAACCCAAGCCAGCCTGTTATCGCAGCTAGTGATGCCGGTTTTCCTGACAATCGCGTTATATAACGGTGCCTATTCGATGCGCGCCCTGGAATCGGCCCAGCACGGCGGTCTGCGCGCCGCGCTGGCGCTGCTGATTTCGGCGGCAGCCGTCGTGTTCATCGCGTTCTACACGAAATCGAGCCACGAATTCTCACGCATCCTGTTTTCTCTGGGCATCGTCCTGTCGCTCCTTGCCCTGCTATGGGTCCGGACGCAGATGCGTGATTTCGTCCGCTGGCGCTGCGGCCCGCGGGTTCTCAGCGAACTGCTGATTGTGGACGGAGGGCCGGACGTGCAGCTTGGCGGCGCGTGGCAAGTCGATGCACAGGCTTTGGGCCTGCGCCCCGCGCTGGATGATCCGCATGCGCTGCACCGCATCGGTCTGCTGCTTCAGGCAGCGGACCGCGTGGTGGTGAGTTGCGCTGCGGAGCGCCGCTCTGCCTGGACGACGATCCTGCGCGGTGCGAACGTGTCGGGCGAGGTGCTGGAAGATTCGGTAGCCGAACTGGGCGCGCACGGCGCCCGCATTGCTGGCGGTCATGGCTGGCTGCGGATTTCGGTTGGCCCGTTGGGGCTTCGCGCGCGGGCAACGAAACGCCTGTTCGACATCATCGTTGCCGGAACGGGCCTGATCGTCTTGTCGCCATTGCTGCTGCTTGTCGCCATTGCGATCCTGGTCGAAGACGGCAGCCCGGTCCTGTTCATCCAGCGGCGCGTCGGCCGCGGCAACCGCTTCTTCGACATCGTCAAGTTCCGCTCGATGGCGAATGTCGCCAATGACGGACATGGCGCCCAGTCAGCCAGCCGGAACGATGCCCGCATCACCCGGGTCGGCCGCCTTATCCGCCGGACCAGCATCGACGAGCTGCCGCAGCTGTTCAACGTGCTGATCGGACAGATGTCGATGGTCGGGCCGCGCCCGCACGCTCTGGGATCACAGGCCGGTGACAAGCTGTTCTGGGAAGTCGACGGGCGTTATTGGCAGCGCCACGCGCTCAAGCCGGGCCTGACGGGGCTGGCGCAAATCCGCGGCCTGCGCGGCGCGACCGAAGCAGAAGAGGATCTGCAGGAGCGCCTCGACGCCGACCTGGAATATGTTGATGGCTGGTCGCTGTGGCGGGACATCGCGATCATCGCGGGCACTGTCACTGTGGTGATCCACGAACGGGCTTTTTGACCGCAGAGGACAGGCCGTGCGCGGTTTATGACAAGTCTCGGAACTTTCATATTATGAAGGTATTACAAGCTGGACTAAGGGTTAACCCTTGTGATATTGCACCTGCGAAATAGGTTGGAGTTTGTCCTTTGAGCACCCAGATCTTTGCAGCCCTCGCTGCGGTTAGTCTGATTGGCGCCGGCGTTGCCGGTGCGGCGGAAACCCGCGCGATCGATGCAATTCCCGGTGCATCCGCACTGATGGGTGCAGGTCAGGGCGGCGGTTCCGACAAGTGCCGCGTCGATGTGATTCGCAGCGGCGCCGCAGGAACGGCTGATGTGACGCGTCAGGTTCTCGACAATGGTGGCTGCGTCTGCATCGTGACGACCGGTGCAGCCGCATCGAACGGTTCGGCTGAAGACATCGTGCGCGCTTTGCTACGTGACCGCACCTGCGATGGTGCACCGCTGGCTGCAGCCGCGGCTGGCAGCAATCCCGGTGTTGGCGGTCCGGTTTCCGCCGCAGCGACAAGCGGCGGTGGTTCTGGCGCGATCTTGCCTGTGCTGATCGGCGGGGTTGGCGCAGCCGGTCTCGCGGTAGCGCTGGGCAAGAGCTCAAAGGGCTGAGCGCATTCAAGCGCCGGTTTGACGGAATGGCCCGCGGATGATTCCGTGGGCTTTTTCGTTGGGCAGTGCGCATCCGGATCGGTCATCTTGCATCGTGGCGAATTCCGCCCACTGTGCCCAACGCGCCAAGATCTGCACGGAGATTCGGCAGCTGCGATGAACACAGGTCAATCTCTCCGCCTCAAGATCGCTGACTGGCTTCCGGCCGGCGTGCTGGGTCTGGCGCTGATCCTGGGCGGCGGCGGTTCGCCCGCGCCCTTGCCCGAAATTGCCTTGCAAATCGCCGTGGCGGCGCTTGCCTTGGCCTGGTGGTGGCTTCAACCTAGGCCGGTCTTCACTGGAATTGCACGGCCAGCCCTGGTCATTGGCGCTGTCTTGCTGGTCCTGCCATTAGTCCAGCTCGTCCCGCTCCCGCCTTTGCTGTGGCAGGCACTGCCGGGTCGGGGCAATGCCCGGGACGCACTGGACCTGGTCGGCAGCGCGCAGAATTGGCGGCCCCTTTCGCTTTCGCCGCAGCGCACCCTGGCCGCTCTCTTGGCGGTGATCCCTGCGGTGATCATGCTGGTCATGGCAAGCACTGCCGATCGCCTCGGCCGCGCCCGTTTGATAGCGACGATCGCCGTGGGCGCTCTTGCCACAATGGTCCTTGGCGCCGCGCAGATATCGGGCGGACCGGACAGCGCACTGCGCCTCTATGGTGCCGGGACCATCTTCCTCGAAGGGTTTCAGGCCAATCACAACAGCACCGCCGATGTGCTTTTGCTGGGGATGATCGCCGCGACCGCGTGGATCAGGGAAAGCGCGCTCGGCAAGGGCCGGCTGCCCAATCGGAGCGGTGTTGTTCTCAGCCTGGGTCTTGCCGTGACGCTGTTTCTCGGACTCGGCGTCGTGCTCACCGCCTCGCGCATGGGAATTGCCCTGCTACCGGTGGCCGCGCTTGCCAATGTCCTTCTACTGAGGCCATGGCTGGCCTGGTCGGGGCGGACGCTTGCAGCCGGGCTGGCAATCGCGGCCGGGATCGGGCTGGTCGGAATCCTCGCCCTGAGCCGCGACGACATGCTCGGCCGTGTCGGGGCACGCTTCGCCATCACGGGCGAGCAACGCCCGGACCTGTGGGCCGACAGCCTTTTTGCGGCCAGGGATTACTTTCCGGTCGGCGTCGGCATGGGCAACTTCGTTCCCGCCCTGCTGGCCGGAGAGCGCCTTGAGGTGGTCCAGGCAGCGGTACCCAATCGCGCCCACAACGACTATCTGGAGCTGCTGGTCGAGGCAGGCCTGGCCGGCATCGTCGCCCTGTCGATCGTCGCGGCGGCCCTGGGCCGAACACTGTGGCAAGCCCGGCGCGATCCGCCGACCGGATCGCGCGCGCTGGCGGTCGTGGGCGGCATGTCGCTGCTGGTCCTGGCCCTGCACTCGCTGGTTGATTATCCGCTGCGATCCATGTCTATAGCGCTGGCAGCGGCGGCATGCGCGGGAATCGTGATGCCGCTGCGGGTTGCCCGGGTCCGGCAGGATCAATCCGCAAGTTTGGAAGACACGCGATGAAGAACAAGGCTGCCCTTGCCGCAGCGCTGGCTGCTTTGGTCCTTTCTGGGTGCGAACATGCCGGCCGCAATACGCTGCCCACCGGCGCAGAGGCCGAGAAGATCTTCCCTATCCGCGCCGAAGCCGCCGCCGAGGAAGAAGTGCTGCGCATTGGCGATCGCCTGGCAATCCGCGTGCTGGGCGAACCGGAACTGACCTCGGACCTCTATCGGGTGGACGGCAGCGGCAATATCCAGGTTCCGCTGGCCGGCGAAATTCCTGCCGCCGGCCTGCGCCCCGGCGCGCTGCGTGACGAGCTGGTGCGGCGCCTGGGATCGCGGTTCATCCGCAACCCGCAAGTCGCGGTGATCGTTACCGAACGCAACAAGACCACCTTTGCGGTCGAAGGCGATGTTCGCGAACCGGGCATCTTCGAAGCGACCCCCACCACCACCCTGCTGGCTGCGATTGCCCAGGCAAAGAGCCCCAACGACCTGGCCAAGCTGAATGAAGTCATGGTCTTCCGCCTGATCAACGGCCAGCGCTCTGGCGCACGCTTCAACCTTGCCGACATCCGCCGTGGGAATGCACCGGATCCGCAGATCCTGGCCGGCGACACCGTAGTCGTCGGGCATTCCGCCCTGAAGGGCGCCTGGAAGGAATTCCTCCAGGCGGCACCTGCCTTCAACCTGTTCTACATTTTCCGCTGAGGTCCGCTGCCTTGTCCAACCCCGTGCTTATCGACAGCCATCATCACGGACTGGGCCTGGGCCAGCCAGGCGATGGCGCTGCCCTGTTCGGGCCGCCGCGTTCGAATATCGACATCCGCTATTTCGTCTCGCTGGTGCGTAGCCACCTGTGGCTGATCCTGGGGGTGATTGCCACGGCGATGACTCTGGCGCTGGTCGTGACCCTGCTGCAAACCCCGCGCTACACGACCTATTCCACGATCCAGATCAACGATCAGAGCGCACGGGTTCTTGGCGACAAGGACGACAGCAGCGACATGACCGGCGGCAACAGCTGGGATACCGATCGCTTTCTGAATACCCAGACCGATATCCTGCGCAGCCGCGGACTTGCGCTGCGCGTGGCGCAAAGCCTGAAGATCATCGGCAATCCGAATTTCTTCAAGGCCCAGGGCGCGGAACCCCCGCCTGCGGGGACATCCGCCGAGATCCAGCGGAACCAGGCGGTCGGCCTGCTGATGAGCGGTCTGACCGTCGATCTTCCGCGCGATTCGCGCATTGTCACGATCGGCTTTCGCAGCACCGACAAGACGACAGCCGCGCAAGTTGCCAACGCCTATGCGAGCGAATTCATCCAGTCGAACCTGCAACGCAAGTTCGACAGTTCGTCCTACGCACGGACATTCCTGTCCCAGCAGCTTGACGAGAGCCGACAGAAACTCGAAGCATCGGAGCGTGCGCTGAACGACTATGCCCGCTCTGCCGGCCTGATCCGAACCCAGGCCGCCAGTTCCGGCTCGACCGATAGCGGCGCTCCGCAAGGATCATCGGTTACTTCGGCCAGTCTGATTCAACTGAACGCCGCCGCAAACGATGCCACCGCGCGGCGCATCCAGGCCGAATCGCGCTGGCGCTCTGTCGAGAAGGTCCCGCTGCTGGCATCGACCGAAGTGATCGCGAACCCGTCGGTTTCGGCGTTGATTTCGCGCCGGGCCGAATTGCAGGCGGCGCTCGATCAGGACCGGGCGACACACCTGTCAGACTATCCTTCGGTCCGGGCCCGCGAATCCGAACTGGCAGCGATCACCCAGCAGCTGGGCCAGGCAGCACAGAATGTCCGCAATGCCGTGCGCAGCGAATACCAGTCGGCGCTGTCGGCCGAGCGGCAGCTGACGGCGCAGGTAAGTCAGCTCAAGGGCGCAACCCTGTCGGAGCAGGACAAGACGGTGCAATATGGCCTGCTCAACCGCGAGGCAGAGACCAACCGTCAACTCTATGATGGCCTGCTTGAACGCTACAAGACGCTTAACGCGGTGGCCGGGGTCAGCCTGAGCAACGTCAACATCATCGACCGTGCGGAAACGCCGTCCAGCCCCTCTTCGCCAAACCTGCTCAAGAACCTGCTGATCGGGCTGGTGCTCGGCGCAGGCCTGGCGGGCCTGACGATGTTCGTACGCGATCAGTTCGACGATTCGATCCGCGTCCCCGAAGACGTTGAGGCCAAGCTGGGGCTGCCGCTGCTGGGCGTTGTGCCCAAGGATCAGGCCGGCGATCCCGGCCAGGAGCTGGCCGATCCCAAGTCGCCGATGTCCGAAGCCTACAATTCGTTGCGCGGTTCCTTGCTCTATTCGACCAGCGAAGGCTTGCCACGGCTTATGCTGGTGACCAGCGCCCAACCGGCGGAAGGCAAGACCACCAGCAGCCATGCAATCGCCGCCGGCTTCGCCCGGATGGGCAAGCGCGTGCTGCTGATCGATGCCGACATGCGTCGCCCGGCCCTGGCACGGCGTGTCGGGATCGACGTCGACAAGGGTCTTTCCACCCTGCTGACGTCCCACGACCCGCTGTCCAGCGCCATTGTGGCGTCGGGGGCCGATAATCTGACCTACCTGCCGGCGGGTCCCGTTCCGCCCAGCCCGACCGAACTGCTTTCCACCGCTCGGATCGAACAGATTCTCGAAGAGGCCAAGGCGGCCTATGACGTCATCGTGATCGACAGTCCGCCGATTTTGGGCCTGGCCGATTCGCCATTGATGTCGGCATTGGTCGATGGGGTGGTCTTTGTGGTCGAGGCCGACCGCAATCGGCGCGGTTCGCTCAAGACCTCGCTGCGCCGCCTGCGCGCCATGCGGCCGGTCATGCTTGGCGCCGTGCTGACCAAGTTCAATCCGACAAAGGCGGGCAATCGCTATTCGGAATATTACGGGTACGACTACTACCAGTACGAACCTGACACCAAAGGCTCCTGATCCGGTGCCCGGCACCGCGCCACCGCTGCGACGAACGGTAGCCGGGCCTCTGCTGGTGCTCGCCTTCGCCAGCTATGCCGCGCTGGCCCTATTCAGCGGGATCGACCGGGCCAGCGAAACGCAGCCCGATTTGGCAAAGAAGGTACCGCGTCTGCTGGCATCGGAAGCGCTGCGCAGCGGCGGACGCGCCGCGCTGGGTACGGGCAATACCGCGCAGGCCCTGCAATTGGGCGAGTCCGCTGTTCGCGACGCGCCGCTCGATCCGGCCAGCACCGCGCTGCTGGGCGCGGCGCTGCTATCCGGCGGGGATCCCGGCGGCGCCGATCGCGCGTTCCGCATCGCAGCGCAGCTGGGCTGGCGGGTACCCTATACCCAGCTCTACATGATGGCCCGCGCACTCGATATCGGGGACTATCGCATTGCCGCAATGCGGCTCGATGCGCTGGCGCGGCAGAACCCCGCGACGCTGAACGACCGCCGCCTGTTCGATCCGTTCGAGCGTAGCGCGCCTGGCCGCGCGGCCCTGGCCGAACGGCTGGCGGCCAATCCGCCGTGGCTGCGCGACTATGCGATGCAGGTCGCCGACTTGCCTGCTGACCGCCTGGCCCAGCGCTATGCCGTGTTGACAACGCTCGCCGCCAGCGGGCGGCAGGTGGGCTGTACGCCCATCGGTGCACCGGTATCGCGCCTGATCGCACAAGGCGCGATCGAGGATGCAGCTCGGCTGTGGCGCGGCCATTGTCCGGTCGCCGCTGCTGGCCTGCTTTACGATGGCAGCTTCTCCGCGGCCTCGCTGGATCAGTCGGAAAGCGAATTTGCCTGGACCTTCATCGGCCAGAGCGATGTCAGTGTGGTGATTGAACCCGCCGCCAATCCGCCGGCACACCAGTTGGTGATCGACAGTTCCGCCTCCCAGCAGCGGCAGGTGCTGCGCCAGCTGGTTCTGCTGCCGCAGGGCAGATACCGGCTTTCCTGGCAGAGCGACGCCGAATCCGGAAACCAGGTCATGGCGCAGTTCAATTGTGCCCCGGCCGGCAGCGAGGCGATCGCACCGAGCCGCGATGCGGCCAGCCGGCGCTGGGCGGTGACGGTGACCATGGACCGCGCCTGTCCGGCGCGGTGGATCGGCTTTGCCATCAAGCCGGGGGCGGGCAATGTGCGGATTGCCGACGTCCGGCTCGACCGTGCAGCTTAGCCCGCGCGCATGACCCGCTGCTTGATCCTGACCGCGGGATTGCCCGAATAGACTCCGTCTGCCTCGGCATCGCCCAGCAGCACGCCGCGCGCGCCAAGGACTGCGCGATCGTGCATGATGACGCCGGGGCCGACAAATGCTTCGGCTGCAACCCAGCAACCCGCGCCGATGGTTATCGGCCGCAGCACCAGCTGGAAATGCGGATCGGCCAGATCATGGCTGGACGCGCAGAGGTACGCGCGCTGCGAGATGACAGTGCGCGCGCCCACGCTGATGCGTCCCTGATTGTAGATTCGCGCGCCCGGCCCGATCAATGCCTGCGCGCCAAGTTCCAGGTTGGACGGCAGCCAGATCCTGGCGCTGCCATGGACCCGCGACCCGGGACCAAGCTGCGCCCCGAACAGGCGCAGAACCAGCCGGCGCCAGCCATGCAGCGGGGGCGGGGTAAAACGGCACAGCAGCAGCCAGGCCGCGCCCCAAGCCAGCCGGGTCAGCCGGTTGCCCAGCGAAAAACTGGCCCCGCCTTCCAGCGGCCGGGTGTGGCGGGCTTCGAGCAGGCTCATTCCAGGCTTTCTCCGCGATAGGCGCGCGCCCACTGCGCTGCCACGGTCTGGGCCGAAAACGGCCCCTCGACAAGCGCGACCCCGGCGCGCGACATCGCCTGCCATTCATCGTCATTCATCGCCGCCGCCTGACGCAGGGCAGCCGCGATCGACGCCGGATCGGTTTCGCAGGCCAGTGCCGCCCCGGCGGCGATGCCTTCGGGCAGATTCGACTGGGTGCTGATTATCGCGGGTAAACCTGCAGCCCAGCCTTCCAATATGCTCATCGGCATGGCTTCGCCAAGCGAGGGCAGCACCATGAACCGCGCAGACGCCAGAAGCGCCTGCTTCTCCGCGCCGTGCACCGGGCCGAGCAGGCGCACCGCGGAGCCGGGATAGTCCGCATCGGCACGCACCCGTGCCTCTTCCGCCGGATCTCCCCACCCGGCAATGAGCAGCCCGCCATTGCGATCCATCGCCCCGATCCGCCAGGCGGACATCAACGCCCGGAGGTTCTTCTGCGCATGGATGCGGCCCAGAAACAGATATTTCGGTGCAGGCATGTCACGCAGGTTATCCGCGTTCGGCATTGGCGCGGCATTGGGGATCACGATCACCCGTGCCTTCCCAACCTGACCGCGTATGTTCGCTGCTTCCTGCTTGGTGAGCGCGTGGAAGGCGTCGGCTGCACGCCAGCTGGCCTGCTCATACCCGATCCGTCCGATCGCCTTCTTCCAGGGCCGGCGATTGACTGTCGTGGGATCGAGCATCCCATGCGCCGAGATCAGATAAGGCCGCTTGGTGGCACGTCGCCACTGCGTTGCCGCCCGCGACGGATACATCCAGATTCCGTGCAGATGGAGCAGATCGAGCTCCGCATCGATCAGCGCCTTGACCAGGCCAGGGGCATAGCCGAACTGGCGCGGTCCGGAGACCGGAAAGGTAGCTACGGTGCTGGGCACGAAGCGTACGGCATCGGTATCGCTGTAGGCGTCGTGCAATGCAAAAATCAGCGCCTCGCCGCCCAGCGCGCGGATCATCGCAGCTTGCTGCAGCACAGCCTCGAACACACCGGCACCCGCGCGCGACGCCGATGCGGTGAGCAGGCCGATGCGCATGCCCTGCAGCGGGCGCTGCCCGGTCATCGTTCAGCGTGCCTCCGCTGGCACGGCTGGGCGGCGCGGCGCATAGAGGTGTGCGTTGGCGGGATCGAACCGTGCCTGGACGCCCAACAGCAAGCCTGTCCCAATGCCATACCACAGCGCCTCGCCGCGCAGGATGAAGCTGGCCGCGAATACATCGGAAACCAGGAACCCGATGATGATCGTCGCGCCCCAGGCCCCCAGGAAGATCACGTCGCTGTCGGGCTTGCCGGCACGCGCCGCATTGCGCAGGAAGCGGATCGCCAGCACACCGAACCACAGCATCAGCAGAAGCAGCGGGAGACCACCGACGATCCCGCCGTTGAACAGCATGGAAATGTGCTGGTTGTGGCCGAAGCCGATCATGAATTGCTCGCCCCCGCCAAGTTCCTTGGTCTCGAAGTACCGGGTCCGCGCGGCGAAGCCAGATCCGAACAGAACGTTCTTGATCGAACTGGTCCAGCTGCCCAGCATGAATTGCCATTCGGACAACCGGGTGAAATAGGTCTGGTCGCGCACCGTCTCGCTGCCGCCGGCGCCGCCAAGACGGGCCTGCCAGCGGGCGAGCTGGTCACCGGCAAAGATCACCGCGCCCGCAGCCATGCCGATCATGCCGGTCAGGGCAACCATCAGGCGGCGGCTGACGATGTGGCGAAGGCCCGTCAGCATCACTGCGCCTTGCGCGACCAGTACGATCAGGAAGGTTCGGGTCACCGAAACAAGCAGGATGCCAAAATTGGCGATCAGCGTGAAAATCTGCACGGCGGATAACCGGAATATCGCAAGCGTGACAAACAAGCCCAGTGCCGCCATGCTCGACGAGCCGATGATCTGATAACGCACCCGCGAAAAGTCGATTCCGCCGGACGTTGCATTGAAGATGACAAAGGCCGCCAGCGCATAGGGCAGGCACAGCCACGACAGCGTCCTTCGCAGCCGTGCCGGATCGGCCTCGATCGCCACCTTGGCGGTAGCCCAGGCCGCGCTGAGGTAGACGAAAACACCGACCCCGTTGCGCAGCAATTGATAGAACGAATCGCTGCGTACAAAGCCCGACAGGAACCCGACAGTCAGGTAGAGGCCGCCCAGCACGATCAACCCGTTCAGGCCCTCGATCCGCGCCGGACCGCCAATGCGCGCGGTGGCGAAGATGATCAGGGCGAACAGGTAGACCGAAAGAAAGACCGCCTGGATCGCGACGGCCTGGCCTTCCCCGGCCGAGCGGAAGTCGGCCATCCAGGCGGCTGCCAGTAGGATATAGGACCAGGCAACGCCGCCAACGGCCGCCGTGCCGGTCTGCGCATGGCGCGGCAGTGCGATCGGGCGGCCATCCGGTCGCTGCGGCGTACCGCGGTCGGGAGAGTCTATGTCCATGGCTCTTTTCGCAAAATCCAATGCCGCATAGCACGCCGCAATTGATCAATCGAACGGTTCGCGGACCGCCTCCTGCAATTCGGAAAGCCGGTTCGTGGCGGCCACGTCATCTCCGAACACCAGCACTTCAACGGCATCGATCAGCCTGGCACAGTCCCCCCGCCAGGCCAAGGCGTCGGAGGCAAGGCGCATCTGTTCCCAGCGCTGCTCGTCCTCGGCCATCCAAAGCAGCGCATCGGCAAGGCCGGCTACGTCCAGCGCATCGACTACCAATCCGTTGTGCGGCTGGCGGACCAGCAAATCGCGTGCGCCGACGAACTGCGAGACGATTGCCGGCAAGCGCAGCGCAAGCGCTTCGTTGACCACCAGTCCCCACTGCTCGCAGGTGCTGGGCAGGACCAGGGCAAGCGACCGGTCGAGCGCCTGGCTGACGCCCTGGCTGTCAAGGAACCCCAGGAAATCCACCTTTTCGGCGATGCCGAGTTCGGCGATGCGGGCGCGAATGGCGGGCTCAAGCGCGCCCGATCCCGCCAGCTTGAGGCGGTGCGACCCCGCGCCCGCCTGCCGACAATACTGCGCGAAGGCATCGACCAGGCGGAGCATGTTCTTCTTGTCGACGAAGCGCCCGACAAAGATGAAATCGCGCGCGGCAAAGGGCAGGTCCGCTGCGCCGTCACTACGGCCAGCCTCGGCTCTGATCCGCTCGAGCGAGACGCCATCGCAGCACGGCAGGACCGGCCGCTTGCGGAAGCCCAATGACCGTGCATAGGCAATATGGCGCCGCCCCCCGACAATTGCGGCCCTGTGCGGCCAGACCAGAATGCGCTTCAGCAATTCAAGTGGCCGGCGCCGGGGGCTGTCGTCGTGCTTGGAATCGAACATCAGCACGGTCCTGACCCCAACCAGCCGCAGCAGCCACGGCAGCATGGCGCCGGCCGGATCGCCGTAACCGACGCCCATGAAGACATAGTCGCATTTGCGCAGGCAGGCGAACATGCGCAGGACAAGGCGCAGCGATCCGATGTCTTCTACGCGCTGACCGGGAAACAACGTTTGCCGGGGCACACCGTCAAGCTCACGCACCGGCTTCCAGGCATAGGTGTGCGAGGCTTCGGCGATCTCGACCGCCAGCAGATCGGCCTTGCCCTCGAACCGCCGTGCTGCGGCGATCAGGCGATCGGCATGATAGGGTCCGAACTGGGCCCAGACGAAGGCGATGCGGGGACGGTGGGTCATGGGATCTGGCCCGGGTCCGCTGCCACGAAGGGATCGATGGCCGGCAAGGTGCCAAGCGCTTCGGCGAGTCGGGCCAGACTGGTCCTTCCCTGAGCGCGGGCCCGCGCAGCAGCCTGGTGCGGTGCGATCGGCAGCGGCACGGCAGCGCCTTGAGCAAGAGCCGCTTCAGTCATGTGCGGATGATCGACAAGGTGGCACAAACGCTCGATCACGGAACCCTTGCGGACCACGACCGGAATGCCGAACTGCATGGCGCGGCCGAGTATGCCGGATGCCTGGTCATAGGACGGATCGTAGGCGCACCACACCAGATCCGCCGCCTGATAGAGCCCGTAGAGCTCCGCGTCCGACACGAACCGGTTCAGCGCGTAACCGCCTGTCTCTGCAAAGCGGGCCGCGGCAGCGGAAAGATCGGCGCTGACCGTTCCGCCGAACGCAAACAGAAAAGCTCGCCGCATTTCCGCGTTATCGCTCCACAGCGCGGCGAAGCGATCGAAGCCCTTCGCCCGGTTTTGCCCGCCGATTGCGACGCAAACCGTGCGGCCTGCAGCGGCGCCGCGAACCTGGCTGGCAGTCAGCGCGCTTTGCGCCGGATCGGTGGCGCTGCCCAGGGCGAAGTCCCAGTTCTGCAGATCGTGGATCCACCCGCGGGCAATACGCGAAAGCGCGGGGTCGACGGCAAAGGGTATGATCGTGAGTACCGAAACCCTGCGCAACTGTCGCAGAAGGATCAGCGCGGCCCGCTTGATCCGCAGCCGCAGCGAAGTGCCATGCAGCGCGGGGAGCGGACGCAGCAAAAGGCCCACGGTACGCAAACCCAATGCTGTCCGGATCAGGCAGGTCATGAAGAACAGGCCCGGTGCCACCTCGATCTGCGGGACTAGAACGACGCGCCGCGACAGCAACATGGCCGGACCGAAGGGTGCCGTGCGGAGACGGAAGAGCTGGGCCAGCATCGCATTGTATTGGCCGCGGTGCCCATGATTGCCGCCGCCGAAATCGACCAGCAGAACATCGGCTGCGCCTTTGTCATGGTCAATTTGTGGCGGCAATTCGGCCATGCTTCCAACGAATGTCCCGCCGCCGTGATTGGCCTGGCGCTCCCTTAGCGCGGCGGCGGGTTCGTGCAAACAGTGCCTTACAGGGTGCCCGCCGCCATGATCCGCCAGGCTCCGCGGTAGCGATAGCGGACATAACCATTTGCCGAGGCGGCCATCGTGTAATTGTTCGCGCTGACCGGATCGATTACCTGCAAGGTGAAGGCACCGGGTGTTGCAGCCTTGCGGACGATCTCGAACTCCATGCCCTCGTACAGCCCGGTATTGGGTAGGGTTACGGTGCGCGCAGCCGTCAGCGCGACGTTGAGGTACTGGATCCGGGTCGAAGCCGCGGTCAGGACGACACTGGCATCGGTCAGGTCGGTGATCCGGTCCTTCTGCCGGCGGTCGGCGTCGAACTTTGGACTGCACCCAGTCTGGGGGAAGATGTCATCGGACGAGCGCGGCCCGATGACCTTGACGTCGGCGACGAACGGCACCGTGTCTGCGGTATAGCCATAGAGTGTGCCCCCGGTCAGCGCATCGTTCACCGACAGCCCATAGACTGTCAGCGTCGTCCCCGAATTGCCGAACAGGAAATAGGTCACCCCGCCCGATCCGAGCACGCCGTTGACCGACGAATTGAACGCGCGGACATTGCACTGCGAAAACTTGAACAGCTGCGAACCGGTGGCGAGAACGTTGTAGTTCTCGGTCTTGCAGTCCATCAGCGTCACCGCGAAGGTGGTGGTGATCTGGATCAGCCCGACCGGCGCGGTGCCGTTGAGGAATTCCAGGCTGCGCAGGGTGATGACGTCGCCCGTCGAAATCTGGATCAGCTCCTCGGCGCTCGCCGCGCCGTCGAGCATGCAGCTTTCGATGCAGATGTTGGGCTGCCCGACCGAGGGGTTGGGCACGGCAAAGAACGCCGCGCCCTTCATCGTGTTGGCAAAGGTGCAGTTGTGGACGTGCACCCCCCAGATCGATGGGCTGAGCGTGGCATCGGCGGCGATCGCACGCCAGCCTTTCTCAAAGGTGCAGTCGCCAATCTCGAACTGGAAGAAGGTGTGCCCGGCGGTGCCCGTGCCGAAGCGGATCGCCACCGCGCTGGTATTGGCAGCAGTCTGCGCGGTGTTCCACGAGAAGAGCAGCCCGCGGATCGACCAGCCCCAGGTGCCGGTCCCTTCGAACGAGAAGATCGGGGTGTTGGAAGTGAACTGGATGATCCGGGTGGCGAGACGGCTGGCGCCTTCGATCGCCCAGCCATAGCTGACCGGGATGACCAGCTTGGCGGTGATCTTGTAGGTGCCGCGCGGAAAATACAGGCGGCTGCCCTGCCCGGTCAGGACGTTGTTGATCGCGGCCTGGATCGCGGCGGTATCGTCGGCCACGCCGTCACCCACCGCGCCGTAATCCTTCACGCTGACCTGGTCGCGCAGCCGGTCCTGCATGGTGCGGCCGACGGCGCTGCCCCCGGCGTGATATCCGACCAGGGCCGAACCATCGCCGCTGACGGCGGAAGCCAGCCGCTGGCTGGTCTGGCGGATGAGCCCGCGGGCTGAAAAGTCCGCGCTCATTGGGCCATCCGATAGGCCAGCGTGCCCGAAGTCAGGGTGACATCGAGATAGAGGCGCGCGTTGCCGTCGTTTTCTTCCCACACCGCTTCGCAGCAATTGCCGGTGAACTGGGCCCAGCTCGTCCCGGCTACGGTCAGCGGCAGGCGTGTTGTCCCGCCGTCGGTGGAGCGCATGACCTTGACCGTTCCGGCCCAGGTCCCGGACAGTGCCAGGACGACATCACGGCCCAGCGCCGGCTGGTAGGGGCCAAGAACGCTCGTGGTCGCAGTCGTGCCCGCCAGCGGCGTTGGCGAGGTGCCGGTCACCGCCGCCATGGTCACCGGCAGCGGGGTGGCCGCGCTGACGAGCAGCGCGGTGCCGTCGACATCGGAATAGGCCGCGGCCCGGCTGGGCACGAAGCTGGCCGGGGATTGGATCGGGGAATTGGGCATGACAGCTCCATGCTGATTCGGGAGGAGCTGCGTACGTAACCTATATGGTTATTTGTAGGAAAGTTTTTTGGTTATCTACCCGCGGCGTTTCGATTTCGTCTTGCGAATTGATCGAGGATCTTCCGGTATAATCGCGCCAACGGTAACCGGACCGACTGAATTACGGCATCACGGGCCGAAATATGAAAGCGGAAGGCCCACATCTGCCGCTCGCTCTCAGTGCCCGGCACAAGCGAAGCGGGATCCACCAGGGGCCATGTCAGCGTGCCGGTAGGGCGGCAGAAGCGCGGCACCGAGCGCAGCGCGGTGTTGGTGGCCAGCCTGCCGAAACCCAGGTTGCGGACCAGCGGCACCCTGGGATGCAGCGCGACCATGCCGCGGTGCCAGCAGGTCAGCATCCATTGGTAATCCCATGCCTTCATCCTGCCGGCCTTGGTCTCGTCCATGATCATCCGCCAATAGCGCACGAAGCGCGGCGAGGCGCCGGGCATCGCGGCAAGGCGGCCGCTATCGGCAAATTCCGGCCATGCATCCATCGCGGCGTCATAGTGCCGCCAACGGTCACGCCAGGTCGCCCAGCCCCACATGTCGATGAAGCTGGAGGCGTGGTAACTGCTCTGCGCCGGTTGCTGCAGGTAGGAAATTCCGCCGATCGTCGCCACAGCAGGGTTGTCCCGATACCGTTCGAGCAGTTCATCGCAAAAGCGGAAGAAATCGGGCTCCGGCGCAACATCGTCCTCGAGGATGATCGCCTGCTCCTCGGTTTCGAAGATCCAGTCGATCGCATCGACGACACCGTGCTGAACCCCAAGGTTGGCATCGCGGAAGCGCAAGTGCACGTCGCAAGGCCAGTCGATTCCTGCCGCGATCAGGCTGCGGCAGGCAGCGGTACCAAGGCAGTCTTCGGGGACGTCGGGGCGCGGTCCGTCGGCGGCCACGTAAAGCGTCGCAGGCCGGACGGCGCGCAGCTTGTCCAGCGCGATCTCGACCAGTTCCGGGCGCCGGAAGATGATCAGCAACACGGGGGTGCTGACCGGTCCATACGGCAAATCCATCAGGCTTCATCCAGCAGAAACAGGATGTTGCGGCCGATTTTCTGGACCCCGGCATAGCCCTGAACAACCATGAACCGGTATAGCGGATCGTCGAAGATGGTATCGAGCCGCGCGCTCAGGCTTTCGGCCAGCACCAGCCGGGGGCGCCAGCGCTGCCAGTCGTTGGATGCCAGCACCTGAAGGTCCAGCCCTTCGACATCGACGGTCATGAAATCGATCTGGCCGACCCCATGGCGGGCCAACACGTCGCGCAGCGGCAGTGTCGCAACCTTTTTCCGCTGAATGACGTGATAGGCCGGGCGCGCGCTCTGCGCCTCGGCCAGTGCGGGATCGAAGGTGTTGAGCGCGGGCTCGTTGAACATGACGTACTCAAGCTCGCCGGGTTCCTGCGAAATGCCCGCGGCAACCACAACGTCACGAGGACGGGCGCGGGCAAAGGCCTCGGTCACGCCGGGCAAGGGATCGATACACAGCCCCGACCAGCCGCGCCGATAGAGCCGGTAGGTGTTGGAAAACCGGTAGGGATGGTGGCAGCCGACGTCGACGTAGAAGCCCGCCTGGATGTGCTCCAGCAAGGGCCCGATCAAGATGTCCTCGCCTTCCTGCGAATAGCTGCGAACGGCCCAGGATGCGGGAAAGGCCGCCTTGTAGTAAGGCCGCAGGACCCGGCGCACAGCATCCATGACGCTCATTCGGCAACCCTCACCTTGCGCACGATCCCAAGCTGCAGGAAGAACATGTCACGACACGTCACGTAATTGATCAGCAGCGCCGAGGTAAAGTAGGACAGGTTTGCCGCGACAGCTGCGCCCATTACGCCATAGCGGGGGATCAAGGCCAGGTTGGCGATCAGCGAAACCACGCTGCCGGCAACCGTGTTGATCAGCAGCAGCTTGCCCTTGCCGCTGATCGTGGCCCAGACATTCCAGGCCAGCCCCAGCGCGACGGGGATGTTGGTGAAACCGTAGACGCGCAGTGCCGGAACGGCGCCCGCGTAGGCCTGGCCGAGCAGCAGGTTGACCGCAGGGCCCGCGGCGACCGCGATCAACAGGGCAATGGCAAGGCTCAGCGCGCCCAGCAGCAGGAACATGGCGCGCAAGGCCTGGGCATAGGCCTCTGGCCCCTTCTCGGCTTCACGCGCAATGACCGGCGTCAGGCTGGCGACGATCGAAACCGGCACGATCTGCCAGACCTGTGCCAATGGGACGATCGCCGCAAAGATGCCCAAAGCCTCTACCCCGTCGATCTGGCGGAGCAGCACCTGATCGAAACGCATGTAGATCGCAATCGCCAGGGCCGAGGCCATGAACGGCAACCCTTCGTGCAGCAAGCCGCGCGCGCGGTGTGCTGAAAAGCGCCAGCCTACCGATTGGCCATGCCACAGATAGGCGGCGGCGATAGCGGCGGCGGTCAGTCCGAACTCCAGACTGATCGCCAGGGCGAAAGTCCACAGCGGCATCTTGGCGAGGATCAGGCCGACCTTCAGCGCCGACATGACCAGGCTGACCACAAGGCGCAATCGCACCCCGTAGCGGCTTTCAAGCCGCGACTGGAACCAGCAATCGATCACTTCGGCGGATTGGAACACCAGCTGCCCGGCGATCAGCGCCCCGACCAGTCGCCCGGTAGCGGTCGGGTCGGTCGCGAACAGGAAGGCAATGGCGCCCACCAGCCCGAGCAAGCCTGCGCCCATGCGCAGGACAACACCGGTGCCGATAATCTCGCCGGCGGCACCGGGTTCGCGCGCCAGATCGCGGACGATCAGGTTGGATATGCCAAGCTGGGCGACGGGTCCGAAGAACGTCACGATCGCCAGCGCATAAGCGATCGACGCGTAGTTTGTCGGACCCAGATAGCGCGCGACCCATGCCGTCACCAGGGCGGCAAGCAGCGCGCGCCACACCTTTTCGCCCAGCAGCCAGCCGGTGTTGCCGGCGATCGCCCGCAAACCCTTGCCGCGCGATCGCGCGATCAGCGTGTCGAGGAGGACTCTCGGACTGGCCCCGGGCGGATCCGTGCTCATCGCACGAACATCGCGTCGAGGAAGATCACCTGGCCGTCGGGGGCGGGGTACTGTGCATAGTTGCCGGCATAGCGCAGCCCGGCGGCATAGGCGCGGGTGCACAGCGCAAGGAATTCGGCCTGGCCTTCGAACATCGGGCCGACGTTGACCTCGGTGATCAGCGCCGCGACCTGCGCCAGAGTCCGCTCGGCGCCTAGCATAACCTGTTCTTCAAAGCCCTGGACATCCAGCTTGATGAGGGTCTGCGGACCGATTTCGCGCCCCAGTTCGGCCAGCGCATCGTCGAGCCGGCGGACGCGGATCTCGGTCAGTTCGCTGCGGCCCATCTGCGGGAACCGGGCCACCCCCTCGCTGTGTGTCGGCAGCAGCGAGGAACTGGGTGAATGGCCGACGTGGCGGTGGAACGGCAGCACACCCTCGCTGTCGCCCAGTCCGATGTTCACCGCAGTGGCGTTGCCATCAGCCTGCGCCCAGGCCTGCAATTCGGCGAAGGGTTCGGGCAGCGGTTCAAAGCTGATAATGTGGGCGCGGGGAAACTTGCCGCGCATCTCGCGGGCGAACTGCCCGGTGTTGGCACCAACGTCGATCACCAGGTCGATCGGGCGATGGACCAGCCCGAGCACCGTGGTTCCCGGCTGCTTCGCCAGCTTTTCGACATGGGCCCCGGCCAGCGCGGCAAGACGCTTGATGGCGTCGTAAATCAGCATGGTGGCTGCGCTAGCCAATTGTCCGCACGCTTGGAAGGGCAATCACCGCGTCGGGACCGGCGCCTCGCCCGAATAGTCGTAGAAGCCGCGGCCGGCCTTGCGCCCCAGCCAGCCGGCCTCGACATATTTGACCAGCAGCGGCGCGGGCCGGTACTTGCTGTCGCCCGTCGTGTTGTAGAGCACCCGGACAATGTCGAGGCAGGTGTCGAGCCCGACGAAATCGGCCAGCTCGAGCGGGCCCATCGGGTGGTTGAGGCCGAGCCGGCAGCCCTTGTCGATATCGGCGATGGAGGCGGTGCCCTGGCCGAGCACGAAGACCGCTTCGTTGATCATCGGCAGCAGGATGCGGTTGACCACGAAGCCGGGCTCGTCCTCGGCTTGGACCACCTGCTTGCCCAGCATTTCGGCAAAGGCGCGGGTCCGCGCGACGGTATCGGCGCTGGTGGCAAGCCCGGGGATCACCTCGATCAGCCCCATCACCGGGACGGGATTGAAGAAATGCAGCCCGATGAAGCGCTTGGGATCGGGCGAGGAGGTCGCCATGCGGGTGATCGGGATCGAGCTGGTGTTCGAGGCGAGGATTGCATCTTCGCGCAGGACCTTGCCCGCCGCTTCGAAGATCTTGCGCTTGATCTCCTCGCGCTCGGTCGCCGCCTCGATGATCAGGTCGGCCTCGGCCATCGGGGCATAGTCCGCTACCGGCACGATCCGGGCGAGCGCCGCTTCGGCTGCATCGGGGGTCAGCTTGTCGCGCGAGACCAGCCGGGCCAGCGCCTTGTCGATCCCGGCCTTGGCCTTTTCGGCCAGGGCGATGTCGACATCGGACAGCAGCACCTTGATCCCGCTTTGGGCAATGGCCTGGGAAATGCCCGAACCCATCTGGCCCGCGCCGATAACGCCAACTGTCCGCATTTCCAGGTCCTTCGCAAGTGCAGCAAAGGCGGCTGCTTAGCGGCGCATTTCCGCGCTGGCTAGCGGTTTTGGCCGGGCACCCATTGGACGTCGCCGCCCGCCGCGGCGTTGACCGCGCGGCACAGCACGAAGAGGTAGTCCGACAGCCGGTTGATATAGGCCAGCGCCGCGGGATTGACCGGCTCGGCTGCGGCCAGCGCGGTCATCGCCCGTTCGGCGCGGCGCATCGCGGCGCGGGCGACATGGAGCCGCGCCGCGGCTTCGCTGCCGCCGGGCAGGATGAAGCTGGTCAGCGGCGGCAGTGTTTCGTTGGCCGCGTCGATCCGCCCCTCGATCCAGTCGGTCTGCGGCGGCACGATCCGCAGGACCATTTCGGATGGGGCAAAGTCACTGCCCGGCGTGGCAAGATCGGCACCAAGATCGAACAGGTCGTTCTGGACCCGGGTCAGGTCGGCGGCGTGCGCGCCCCCGGCCAGCGCAACCACCGCGACGCCCAGCGCCGAATTCGCCTCGTCCACCGCGCCAATCGCTTCCATCCGCGCGGCGTGCTTGGGACAGCGCGAGCCGTCGACCAGCCCGGTGGTACCGTCATCGCCGGTGCGGGTGTAGATCTTGTTGAGCTTGACCACTGAGCCGTGCCGCGGATCAGCGGTTGGCGAACAGCAGGATCGCCACGATCATGATCGCCGCGCCCTGGAATAGGATGCGCTGCATCATGGCCTTGTTCTGGCGCAGCTGGTTGGCGGTCGGACCGTTGCCCGCGGGGGCGTTGAGGTCGTCCCTGGTGCTCTGCATGAAAGCGATGATGCCCGTCACCAGGCTGTAAACCACGCCGGCCATCAGCGCGAGGAGGACTAAGGTGAGAAAGATTGTCATGGTTCCTCCATTAGGCCGACCCCCAGCGAAATACCAGCGGGGAAGCGTCGGGTGCGCAGGTTTTCGGCCAGCGCTCGCCCGTTTTCGCCAGCTTTGCGGCGGTCCGCAAGCGAGGGCGATCCGCGCCGTTTGGCCAGCTTGCGCCCATCGCCTTCGATCAGCAGGTCATGGTGATGCCACGTCGGCACCGGCAGCCCCAATAGGGCCTGGAGCAGGCGGTGGACATGTGTCGCTTGGTACAGGTCGCGCCCGCGCGTCACCAGGGTCACCCCGTCGGCGGCATCGTCCAGCGTGGCTGCCAGATGATAGCTGGCCGGGGCGTCCTTGCGCAGCAGGACGACATCGCCGAACAGCTCAGGCCGCGCGATCTGCGCACCGGCGCTTTCGTCAGTCCATTCGAGCGGTCCGGCCAGCGCCACTGCCCTGGCCATGTCGAGCCGCCATGCTGCGCCAACCGGGTCCACTTGGCGTGCACGGCACGTGCCGGGATAAAGCGGCCCGTCGGGACCGGAATCGCGCGCCGCGGACAAAATCTCTGCCCGGCTGCATTGGCATGAATAGAGCAGGCCCATTGCCTTGAGGCGCTCCCCGGCCGCGGCGTAGCCCGCCAGGCGCCGTGACTGGAAGACCACTGGACCGTCCCAGGCCAGCCCCAGCCATGCCAGATCGGCAAGCACTTCGGGGATCAGTTCGGCCCGGCTGCGCACCCCGTCGATATCCTCGATACGCAGCAGGAATTGCCCACCCCGCGCCCGTGCCAGATCGTGGGCAACGATCGCGGCATAGGCATGGCCCAGGTGCAGCGGGGCATTTGGGCTGGGGGCAAAACGTGTCGTCACGGTCACGGCGCGCTTGTCCTGTGGATTTCGGCATCACGCAAGCCTTGACGCACTGACTCTCGCCATGCTCTTTGTCCCCATGCGTTGTCACAGATCCGCAACCGCGACCAGTTACCGGGGGCCATGCTCAAGTCGGAGCTGATAGAGCGCGCGGCCCGGTTCCGCAGCGCGGAGGGGGATCCCTCCCGGCACCTGAACGATTGTCCGGCGCTGGTGCTAAATGCCGACTATACCCCGCTCAGCTATTATCCGCTCAGCCTGTGGCCGTGGCAGACCGCGATCAAGGCGGTGTTTCTCGAGCGGGTCGATATCGTCGCCAGCTATGCGCGCGAGGTGCATTCGCCCAGCTGGACCATGCCGATCCCCAGCGTGATTGCGCTGCGCCAGTATGTGAAGCCCAGCGAGTTTCCCGCCTTTACCCGTTTCAACCTGTTCCTGCGCGACCGGTTCTGCTGCCAGTACTGCGGCAGCCCGAACAACCTGACCTTCGACCACGTTGTCCCGCGCCGGCTGGGCGGCCGGACGAGCTGGGAAAACGTCGCCACGGCCTGTGCCCCGTGTAACCTGAAGAAAGGTGGCCGCACCCCAGCCCAGGCCAAGATGCCGCTACTGGTCCAGCCAATTCGCCCGACCAACTGGCATCTGCAGGAACGCGGTCGCGGCTTTCCGCCAAACTACCTGCACGAAACCTGGCGCGACTGGCTCTATTGGGACATCGAACTGGAAGCTTGAGGGGAATCGGCGGTCAGCCGACCGTCGCCGCTGGCCTGTTCAATCCAGCCTTGTTCTTGCGCCCGCCAATCACCCGGACCACCAGCGCCGTGAACGCCAGCATGATCGCCAGCGCGTAGCTGGGGTGCGCCGGGATCCGCTTGCCGAAATTGATCAGGAACATCAGCCAGATGAACCAAACACCAGTCGTATGCAGGCGGCGCCAGGTGACGGGCCCGATCGCGCGGGCCGTGGCATCGAACGATGTCGCCAGCATGGCAACGATTACGACATAGGCTGCGCCGCCGAAGATGAACGAGGCGGGCGTAGTCAGCGTGTCAAACAGCGCCGGATCGCGCCGCGCCAGGGCAACCAGCGCGGCAGCGTGGAGCAAGTGCGACAAGGCGAATCCGACCCCGATCTGACGGCGGTTGCGGCGCAGCCACAGGGCCGCCGGCGCCGAAGTCAGGGCGACCAACCCTGATGCGCAGAATGCCGCCATGAACAGCACCAGCGAAGTCCGGGCCGTGGCGCGAATGACCACGCGAATCGCCTCGGTGGTGTCGGGCGCGCCTGCTGCCAGGATCAATGTCATCGCCGCCAGACCGAGCGCGATCAAAAGAACAATTGCCCAATTTCCGCGCTGCTGCCCTGCCTGCTGTGTCACGGTTCGGTCCTCTGCGTTATGTAATCGTCGCTTACATAACGCAGAGTGATGTCGGTGCAAGCAAAATTGATCACTGCTTACATTAAGTCTGACATGCGCTATGCCGCCGCGATGACAGGATCCAAGCTGCCACGACTCGCCACGCGCAAGGGCTATCACCACGGCAACCTGACCGAGGTACTGGTGGCCGCCGCCGTCGCCCTGATCGAAGAGCGTGGGGTGGAGGCGCTGTCAGTACGCGAAGTTGCCAAGCGCGCCGGGGTTTCATCCGGCGCACCGTTCCGACATTTCGACAACAAAACCGCACTGCTGACCGCAGTAGCCGAACAGGCGATGGAACGCTTTGTCGCGGCCGTGGACCAGGCGTTGGACGGCTGGCCCGCGGGGGATCCGATCGGAGCGCTGCGCGCAATGGGGCGTGCCTATCTGCAATGGGCCACGAAAAGCCCGGTGCATTTCCGCATCATCAGCTCGCGCCGCATGATCGACTTTACGGGATCGGCCCGGCTTGTCGCGCAGAACGCAGCGCTTCAACAGACGATGCGGCTGTGGGTAGAGCGGGCAAGGAACACCGGGAAGCTGCGAGAAGGAATGGATACGACGGTGATCCTGTTGTCGAGCCGGGCCCAGGTCTATGGTCTGGCGCGGATGTGGTGCGATGATCACTTGCAGGACTGGCAGGGAAGCCAGGATTCGGCAGCAGCGATGTTGGCCAGCCTTGACAGCTACATCGACGGCTTAACCCCTCACTCCTGAGGCGCTCAGGCCACGCCGATCTGAACCAGGAAGGCACCGATCTTCACCTTGATCAACATGCCGTGCCGATTGTCGAACTACAGTCGGAGCAGCAGTTCGAGCGACAGCGCGCTGCCCCAGATCCGCCAAGCCATCGCCTGACCCCGTTCGGGTTGTCGGCCTAACGCACCGCCGCCAGGGCCTTCTGCCGCCGTCGCTGGACCGAACTGCCCAGCCCTATCGCCTCGCGATACTTGGCCACGGTACGGCGGGCGAGCTCAAAGCCCTTTTCCTTGAGCAGGTCGACCAAAGTATCGTCGGACAGGATCGCCTTCGGATCCTCGGCATCGATCAGCGTCTTGATCGCCGCCTTGACCGCTTCGGCCGAGGCCCCGCCTTCACCCTCGGTCGAAGCGACGCCAGAAGTGAAGAAGTACTTGAGTTCGAAGGTCCCGCGCGGACAATGCAGGTACTTGTTGCTGGTCACCCGGCTGACCGTGCTTTCATGCATCTCGATCGCTTCGGCTACGGCGCGCAGGGTCAGCGGCTTCAACTGCGAGACACCGCCCTGGAAAAACCCCTCCTGCTGTTTGACCAGTTCGCTTGCCACCTTGAGGATGGTCTTGGCGCGCTGGTCGAGCGCTTTCAGCAGCCAGTTGGCGTCGGCCAGCTTGTCCGACAGCCAGCCGCGCGCCGCCTTGTCATCGCAGGCGCCGCGCATTTCGACGTAATAGCTGCGATTGACGATCAGCCGCGGCAGCGTCGCCTGGTTGAGCTGGACCTGCCAGCCTCCGTCGGCGCCGGGCATGACCAGAATATCGGGCGTCACCGGATCGCCGCCGCCGCTGCCGAAGCGCAGGCCGGGCTTGGGATCGTAGCCGCGCAGTTCGCCCATCATCTCGGCGAAATCCTCGTCATCGACCCCGCAGATCCGCTTGAGCCGGGCCAGTTCGCCCCGCGCCAGCAGGTCGAGGTTGTCGAGCAGGCGCGCCATGCACGGATCGTGGCGGTCGGCCTCGATCGCTTGCAGCATCAGGCATTCGGCCAGGCTGCGCGCGCCGACCCCGGTGGGATCGAGCGACTGGAGCAGGGCGAGCCCGGCCTCGGCCTGCGCCGCCTCGATCCCCAGGTCCGCAGCCACCTCGCCCAGCGAGACCGGAAGGTACCCGGCCTCGTCGAGCAGACCGACGAGGTGCCGCGCCACGAAAGCGCTGACCGGATCGCCGGCCGCCGGGCCGATCTGGGCATGGAGATAGTCGGCCAGCGACACTTCGCCTTCGCCGCGTTCGTCTATATCGGGACCGGCTTCCCCACCGCTCATCCGGATATCGCCGCCCCAGTCGGCATCGCCCGGTTCGCGGTCGCGGTCCAGCGCGCCCGGGTCGATGTCAAGCGGACGATCGTCTTCGCCGCGGCCTTCACCGATCAGCTGGTCGACCGGAGAGCTCTCCAGAGTCGTGCGGCGCAGGTCGGGTTCGTCGTTCGCGCCATCGGTCGCGGCCGGCGCGCCGTCGCCAACTTCAAGCAGCGGATTGGCATCGAGTGCATCGCCGATGAAAGTCTCGATTTCCAGATTGGACAGCGCCAGCAGCTTGATCGCCTGCTGCAGCTGCGGCGTCATGACCAGCGATTGCGACTGCCGGAGATCGAGGCGCGGCCCCATTGCCATGGTTCAGTTCCGGCGCGAACCCTGTGTCACAGGGTAAACCCTTCGCCCAGGTACAGCCGCTTGACGTTTTCGTCCGCGACCAGCTGTTCAGGCGTTCCGCTGAACAGCACCTGCCCGCCGAAGATGACGCAAGCACGGTCGACGATGTCGAGCGTTTCGCGCACGTTATGGTCGGTGATCAGCACACCGATGCCGCGCTGCTTGAGGTCGATCACCAGGTGGCGGATGTCGCTGATCGACAGCGGGTCGATCCCGGCAAAGGGTTCATCGAGCAGCATGATCGAGGGCTTGGCCGCCAGCGCGCGGGCGATCTCGCAGCGCCGCCGCTCGCCGCCCGACAGTGCCATGGCCGCGCTGGCGCGCAGCCGGGTCAGGCCGAACTCACCCAGCAGGCGTTCCAGCTCGTCCTCGCGCACGGCCGCATCGGGCTCGGCCAGTTCGAGCACGCAGCGGATGTTCTGTTCCACCGTCATGCCGCGGAAGATCGAGGTTTCCTGCGGCAGATAGCCGAGGCCAAGGATCGCCCGGCGGTACATCGGCAGCTTGGTGACATCGACCCCGTCCATCAGGATGCGGCCGCTGTCAGGGCGGACCAGCCCCATGATCGAATAGAAGCAGGTGGTCTTGCCCGCGCCGTTGGGGCCAAGCAGGCCAAGCACTTCGCCCTTGCCGACCGACAGCGAGATGTCGCTGAGCACCGCGCGCTTGTCATAGCTCTTGGCGATCGAGATCACCTCGAGCCCGCCTTGCGGGATCGGCGTCATGGCGCTGACGGGCGCGGCGGGCATGGTGTCGGTAACGGTCATGTCATCCACGATTTACGGGTGCAGGACTCGCTCCGCAAGCCACCTTGGTTCGATTTGGCAGGTTTCATGCATGGCGCTCCGGCAATTCCTTGTCACAGACAATGCTTAACGGCCCTTGATCGAAGCGCACTTCGGTGATTTACTCACCCGTGGGACTGGAAGGAAAGGGACTGACCGTGGCAAAAGCCTGGCAGGACGTCGCAGCAGACAGCCGGCAGACGGCGCGCGCGATCGACTGGCGCAAGCGGATGAGCGACAATATCGCCTATGCGCTGCTGACCTACACCGCATTGCAGATCTTCATGACCATGGGGGCTTTGCACTCGAAAAGCGGCTCGTTGCTGCCCTATTTCGCATTGGTCGTGCTGGTCGTGGCGATCATCCCGGCCTGCCGCCATTTCGAAAAGCGCTGGGCACGTCTGGACGATATCCAGGCGCGCGATCCAGCCATGGCGCGGCATTTCCGCCATGACCGCCTGTGGCTGTGGGTCCTGGCAATCGGCCTGCCCTTTGCCGTGACCGGCCTGTTCAAGCTGCTCGCGCTGGGCTTCGGGCACGCCTGACCGTTTCGCCAGGCCGGGTTAATTCCGGTGTGGTGATTGCTGTTTAGCCGACCAGTGCCTAGATCGGCGACCCCGCCAGAGGAGTCGCCAGGTCGTCATGCTAAATCCCGATTCAGCCAAGGACCGTGTCGCCGCGCTGGTCGAGCGCGCCCGCAAGGCCGGCGCCGATGCCGCCGATGCGGTCTATTCCGGCTCCTCCTCCGAAAGCGTATCGATCCGGCTTGGCGCCCTTGAGGACGTCGAGCGATCGGAAAGCGAGCACCTGGATCTGCGCGTCTTTGTCGGGCGGCGTTCGGCCTCGATCGGTTCGAGCGACTTGTCCGATGCAGCTCTGGGCGAACTGGCTGAACGCGCCGTAGCAATGGCCCGCGCCGCGCCCGAAGACCAGTTTGCCGGTCTGGCGCCGCAGGATTGTCTGGCCAGCGCGCCCTGGCCCGACCTTGATCTGGCCGATACTGCCGAACCCGGCCCTGCCGCCTTACGCGCACTGGCCCAGGCCGCCGAGGACGCCGCGCGCGCGGTCAGCGGCGTGACCAACAGCGAGGGCGGCTCGGCCAGCGCCTCGGCGCGGACCTTTGCCCTGGCCACCAGCCATGGCTTTTGCGCGGCGACCAGCGGCACCGGCTTTGGGATCAGCGCCAGCGTTGTCGCGGGCGAAGGCGCGGGGATGCAGCGCGACTATGCCTGGCGCAGTGCGCGCCACGGTGCCGACCTGCCCTCGCCTGCGGAAATCGGCACGCTCGCCGGCGAACGCGCGGTCAAGCGCCTCAATCCCGGCCGGCTCAAGAGCGGGACGATGCCGGTGGTGTTCGATCCGCGGGTTGCAGGATCGCTGATCGGCCACCTGGTCGGGGCCATGTCAGGCAGCGCGATCGCGCGCCGGGCCAGTTTCCTGCTGGACAAGGACGGGGCGCAGATCTTTGCCCCCGGCATCACCATTGTCGACGATCCGCGCCGCCTACGCGGGCTGAGCTCGCGCCCGTTCGATGGCGAGGGGCTGCCCACCGCGTCGCGACGGCTGGTCGATGACGGGCGGTTGACCGGCTGGCTGATGGACAGCGCTGCGGCGCGCCAGCTTGGCGGGACGCCAACCGGGCACGCGGTGCGCGGCGCGGGCGGTGCGCCCGGCGTTTCGGCCAGTAACCTGCATCTGGAACCCGGTGCGCTTTCGGTAGCCGAGCTTATCGCCGACATTACCGAGGGTGTGCTGGTGACCGAACTGATCGGGCACGGTGTCAACGGCGTCACCGGCGATTACAGCCGCGGCGCCTCAGGCTTTCGCATCGTCAATGGCGAGATCGCCGGGCCGGTGGCCGAATTTACCGTGGCCGGCAACCTGATCGACATGTTCGCCGCACTGGTTCCGGCCAACGATCTGGAATGGCACCGCAGCGTCAACGTGCCCACAGTGCGGGTCGACGGCATGATGGTGGCGGGGGACTGAACCCTACTTGCTCGCCTCGTACCGCGCGATGCATTCGATCACCACGCGCTTGGCGTCCTCGGCGTCGCCCCATTTGCCGACGCGGACCCACTTTTCCTTCTCCAGGTCCTTGTAGTGGGTGAAGAAGTGCTCGATCTGGGCAAGCACGATCGAGGGCAGATCCTGCCGCTCACCCACGTCTGAATAGTACGGAAAGGTCGTGTCGACCGGCACGCAGATCAGCTTTTCGTCGCCGCCGTGCTCGTCTTCGAGGTTGAGTACGCCGATCGGCCTGGCGCGGACCACGCAGCCCGGAACGAAGGGCGAGCGGGCGATGACCAGCGCGTCAAGCGGGTCGCCATCATCCGACAGGGTGTGCGGGATGAAGCCGTAATTGGCCGGATAGCGCATCGGCGTGTGGAGGATGCGGTCGACGAACAGCGCCCCCGATTCCTTGTCGAACTCGTACTTCACCGGCTCTCCGCCGACGGGCACTTCGATGATGACATTGAGGCTTTCGGGCGGGTTGTCGCCAACCGGGATCTTGTCGATGCGCATAGTGGACGGGCCTTTAGACCCGCATATGTTGCACTGCAATGTCAACGTGAGGGAAATTCACCCAGCAGCGCCGGCCAGCACGTTGATACTGAACGCCAGCACGCCGATGTTGAACACGAACGACAGCAGCGAATGCAGCACCACCACCCTGCGCACCGCGCCGCTGGTCACATCGACGTCGGAGGCGGCAAAGCTCATCCCCGCGGTGAAGGCGAAATAGACGAAGTCCCAATAGTCGGGCTCTGCCGTCCCGGGAAAATCGAACCCGCCGTGATCGCCTTTGCCTGCGGAAGCGCGGGCGTAGAACATGTGGGCATAGTGCAGCGCGAAGATGACATTGGTGAAGGCCCACGACAGGCCGAGCGTGCCGATCAGCTTGGCGATGGCGAGCACGTGGCCTTGCTTGGCCGCAGGCAGTTCCGCCGAAATTGCCATCAGGATCGCCAGCGCCGTGGCCCCGGTCAGCGCCAGCACGAAGAAGCGGTTGGCGTCGTTCTGGGCCGCATGACGCCGCATAGTTGCCGCGCTGCGATCGCGCAGTAGCGGAAGCAATGTGGCCATGAAGACTACCGCGGCCAGATCGAACCCGATCACCAGGGCATCGCCCGGCGGCGCGGCGTGGAGCAGGCGCCAGGCCAGTGCCACCGCGCCCAGCAGCACCACGAACAGCACGAAGCGCGGCGGCGCGACCTTGCTGCCGAGCGCGCTGCGCAGATCGGCAAGCAGGCCGCGCCGCGCGGTCATTTCTTTGCCTTGGCCGGGGCCTTCACCGCGCGCTTGGGGGCAAGCAGCAGGTCCAGCCCGGTCGGCGCCTTGCCCGCCGCGGTGCGTTCCAGCCAGGGATAGCGCAGCCCGCCCTTGTAATCGATCCTGACCGTCTGGAAGCGGTCGCCGCGCTGGAACAGCAGTTCCAGTGGCGCCCCGCTCTTGGCCGCGGTGATCGCTTTCTTCAGTGCGTCGCCATCATAGGTCACCCCGTTCACCGCCAGGATCTTTGATCCGGTGACAACCCCGGCGTTGAATGCGGGGCTGTCCCACTGCGTGCCGGTGACCTTGGCATCCTTGTCGATCCCGATGCCCAGCGAATAGGCCAGGCTGGTTACCTTCGCCTCGGCGAAGCGGGCCTTGTCATAGGGATTGGGCTCGTCCTTCCAGACCAGCTTGTAACCGCCCTTTTCCAAGCCCTGGATCGGGGCCGGCTGGCCCGGCTGGTTGATCTTGGTGTCGATGAACCGCTTCCAGTCATAGGGATAGACCTGGTTCAGCTTGGCGACGATCTCGTCGGCTTCGAACGCCACCTGGCCCCAGTCGCCGTCGTTCATCCCGAAGAACAGCTTGGCGAAATCGTCGATGCTCTTCTTGCCGCCCGTCCCGGCGCGGATGATCTGGTCGGCTTCCAGCCAGACCAGCGCGCCTTCGGTGTAATAGTCCTCGCTGCGGGCCAGGCTGGCATAGGGCTTCGGCTTGCGCGCGGCGAAAACCGGATCGCTGCCGGTATCCTCGACCGAGCGCCAGCGCCGCCCGGCCTGTTCGGAAAAACCGCCGGCCCATGCCGCCAATTGCCCCAGCACCATGTCCTTGCTTTGCAGACCCGAGCGCGCCGAGAGCACCAGCCCCCAGAACTGGTCCTGACCTTCATAGGTCCACAAGAGGTCGCCCTGCATCGGCTGGCGATAGTCCGGGGTCCACAGCCGCGCCGGGCGGCGGTACTTGCCCGACCACGAATGACCGAATTCGTGCGGCAACAGGCCGCGATCCCATTCCTGCTTGTCCCATTCGGTAAAAGCGGCCGGCTCGAGCTGGTTCTCGCTCGACCGGTGGTGCTCCAGCCCGATCCCGCCGATCTTGTCCGACACGGCGAGCAGGAAATCGTAGTGATCGAAGTGGTTGGCGCCGAAGGCCAGCCGCGCCTCGGTCACCAGCGCCTTGTGCGCATCGATGTGCGCCGGCTTGGCCTCGAGCTGTTCGGCCTTGTCGGCCACGACGTTGAGCGTCACGCGCTGGCGGCCCGGTTCGGTCAGGTCCCACTTCCTGAAATAGCGCCCGGCAAAGATCGGCGAATCGACCAGCACTTCGTAATTGGTCGGTGCCCAGGACCAGCGATTATTGAGCTGGCTCGCTCCATCGAGCGCAGTCGCCGGGGTCCAGCCGGCCGGCAGGGTGACGAAGGGCTGGACCTGGATCTGCCGCACGTAATAGCCAGCGGGATAGAGACTCATCTTTTCCCACTGCAGATTGAGCATGTCCGGGGTCATGGTGATGCGTCCCTCACTGCCCTGCAGCGGCGAGGTGTGGATGAACTTGGCGACGACTTCGCTAACCTCGACATCGCTGGGCAAGGACACGTGGAAGGCGAACACTTCGACCGGATCGCGCTTCCATTCCAGCTTGCGGCCGTTCGCTGTGAAGGTCAGGTCGACCAGTTCGGCCATGGTCCCGCGCGGGCCGTGGTTGCCGGGCAGCCATTGCGGCAGCAGCAGGGTCAGCGTGCGGGTGCCGGCGGCAACCGGGATCGTCTCGGTCACCCGGTAGGCGCCGCGCACGGTATCGCTGGCGTCGATATCGAGCTTGATCGTGCCGGGATAGGGCACATCCCTGGCATCGGGCACGGTCTGGGCGATCGGCACGGCGGTGGGCGCGGAATTGGTAGCGAACGCTGGGTTGGAGGCAAGGGCGGCGGAGGCAAGCAGAGCTGCGACAAGGCTTTTGTGGATCATGCCGGGGTGATGCCGAAAGCCGCACGGCTGCGCAACGGTTTCTCAGGTGCCTTTTCGACCAGCGACAAACGCGGTAGGGGCCAGCGCCATGAGCAACACCCCGCAGGCCATTCGCGGCACCCAGGACATTTTCGGCGCAGAAGCCGAAGCTTTCGCCCACGTGATCGAGACCTTCGAGCGGGTGCGCAAGCTCTACCGCTTTCGCCGGATCGAGATGCCGGTGTTCGAGAAGACCGAGGTGTTCAGCCGCTCGATCGGTGAGACCACCGATGTCGTCTCCAAGGAAATGTACAGCTTCGAGGATCGCGGCGGCGAATCGCTGACCCTGCGGCCCGAATTCACCGCCGGGATCGCCCGCGCCTACATCACCAATGGCTGGCAGCAGCACGCCCCGCTGAAGGTCGCGACGCACGGGCCTTTGTTTCGCTACGAACGCCCGCAGAAGGGCCGCTATCGGCAGTTTCACCAATTGGACGCCGAGATCATCGGCGCGGCGGAACCGCAGGCCGATGTCGAATTGCTGTGCCTGGCGGATCAGTTGCTCAGCGAACTGGGCATCGCCGATGGGGTGACGCTGATGCTCAACACCCTGGGCGACGCCGACAGCCGCGAGGCGTGGCGCGCAGCCCTGGTCGAATACTTCCGCGCGGTGAAGGGCGAGCTGAGCGAGGATTCGCAGGACCGGCTCGAGCGCAACCCGCTGCGCATCCTCGACAGCAAGGACCCGTGCGACCGGGTATTCGTGGCGGATGCGCCGAAGATCGACGATTTCCTGAGCAGCGAAGCGCAGGACTTTTTCGGCAAGGTCACCGGCGGACTGGATGCCGCTGGGGTGGCCTGGACTCGTGCTCCGTCACTGGTCCGCGGCCTCGACTACTACCGCCACACCGCGTTCGAATTCGTCACTGACCGGCTAGGGGCGCAGGGCACCGTGCTCGGTGGCGGGCGCTATGACGGGCTGATGGAGAGTTTGGGCGGGCCAGTAACACCTGCGGTCGGCTGGGCGGCGGGCATCGAGCGCTTGGCGATGCTGGTTGGGGATTCTGGCTCGGATGCAAGCGAAGGCTTGGACGTCGCCATTGCGGTGGAGGACGATGCAGTTATCGACTTTGCCATTCGCTTCGTTTCGGCCCTTCGTCGCAACGGAATTTCTGCGGATCTCGTGGCAACTGGGTCCGCGCGCAAGCGCTTCGACAAGGCTGGCAAGTTGGGTGCTACCTTGTTGGCTTCGGTCAGCCAGCGAGACGGCCTTCTCGCGCATCACCTTCGCACCAGCGTTGAGACGCCGCTGAAGGATCGGGTGATCGCGATTCTTGATACCATCGCCTAATGGCAGTTTCCGACACCCGTCTCGCCCAGATCGCCGCACGCTTTTCCGAAATCGAGGCGCGGCTGGCTTCGGGGACGCTTGAGGGCAAGGATTTCGTCGCTGCCAGCCGCGACTTTTCCGAACTGGAACCGGTCGCCCGCGCTGCCGCTGAAGTCCAGGCGATGCGCGCCGAGCTCGCCAGCCTCGCCACCATCGACGATCCCGAAATGCGCGAGCTGGCCGCCGAAGAAATTGCGCGGATCGAGTCTGAGCTGCCCGAGGCCGAGCACCGCCTGGCCCTCGCCATGCTGCCGCGCGACAGCGCCGACAGCCGCTCGGCAATGCTCGAAATCCGGGCTGGGACCGGGGGCGATGAAGCCGCGCTGTTCGCCGCAGACTTGCTGCGGATGTACGAGCGCTATGCCGCCGAGCAGGGCTGGCGGATCGAAGTGGTCAGCGCCAATGCCAGCGATATCGGCGGCTTCAAGGAAGTGGTCGCTCAGATCAACGGCAACGGCGTCTTCGCCAAGCTGAAGTTCGAAAGCGGGGTCCACCGCGTCCAGCGCGTGCCGGTGACAGAAAGCGGCGGGCGCATCCACACCAGCGCGGCGACCGTGGCGGTGCTGCCCGAGCCTGACGAGGTCGACGTGGCGATCGAGGACAAGGACCTCAAAATCGACGTCTACCGTGCCTCGGGCGCCGGCGGCCAGCACGTCAACACCACCGATTCCGCCGTGCGCATCACCCACTTGCCGACCGGTACCGTGGTCACCTGCCAGGACGGGCGCAGCCAGCACAAGAACAAGGCCCAGGCGATGCTGGTGCTCCGCGCCCGGCTTTACGAGGCCCAGCGCGACGCCGCCCAGGGCGAGGAAGCGGCGGCGCGCAAGGCGATGGTCGGATCGGGCGATCGCAGCGAACGCATCCGCACCTACAATTTCCCGCAAGGCCGGGTCACCGACCACCGCATCAACCTGACGCTGCACCGCCTGACCGAAGTGCTCGAAGGGCCGGGCCTGGGCGAACTGATCGACGCGCTGATCGCCGAGGACCAGGCCAAGCGCCTCGCGGCATTGGGAGAGTGAATCTCCCCCCGACCCGCACCGTCGCCCAGGCGATCCGCGCCGCCAGCGAGGAACTGGGCGCGCGCACTGACAGCGCCCGGCTCGATGCCGAGCTGCTGATGGCCCACGCCCTGGGGGTCAGCCGCTCGACCATGTTCCTGCAGCGGATGGGCGACGCCGTGCCCACCGCCTTCGCCGGCTATGTCGCGCGGCGCCTGGGCCACGAACCGGTCGCCTATATCCGCGGCCACCAGGAATTCTTCGGGCTCGATCTTCGCGTCACTCCCGATGTGCTGATCCCCCGCGCCGACAGCGAGACGCTGGTCGAGGCGGCGCTGGCAGCGCGGCCCAAGGCAAAGCGCGTGCTCGATTGCGGAACCGGATCGGGGGCGCTGCTGCTGGCCGTGCTAGACGGCCTACCTGCAGCGGAGGGAATCGGGATCGACCGCTCGGAAGCCGCTCTGGCCGTGGCGCAAGACAACGCCGCGCGGCTGGGCCTGGCCCAACGCACCGAACTGCGCCAGTCCGACTGGCACCAGCCAGGCTGGGCCGATGGGCTCGGCACGTTCGACCTGATCCTGACCAACCCGCCCTATGTCGAATCCGCCGCCGCCCTGTCTGCCGACGTCCGCGATTTCGAACCGGCGGGCGCGCTGTTCGCCGGGGCGGACGGGCTTGACGATTACCGTGTGCTGGTGCCGCAGCTGCCTGCGCTGCTGAACCCGAACGGCATGGCATTGGTCGAAATCGGTGCGACTCAAGCCGAAGCGGTCCGCGCCATCGGCACGGCGGCAGGGCTGGAATCGGTCGTTCACCAAGACCTGGGTGAGAGAAATCGGGTGATTGCCTTCACGATTTCGCTTGGCAAGGCAGGATCCAGCGCCTAAATCCGCAGGCAAGCCCGCGCTGGTCCGCCTTTTCGTTGACCCGCTGGCCAAATCCAACATTTGCGATTCGGCGGTTTCCCGCCGTGCAAGCTGCAGATGTCGGGACCACGAAGCGCGATCGTGCGCCCGTGGCACGGGTCATGCGACCGGACAGGCAGAATAGCCAAGCGGTCGCCGGATTAGGGAAATCGTACCCTTGAACAACAATAATCGTGGGAACAACAACCGTCGGCGCGGACGGGGTAACCGTCCGAATGGCGGTGGCAGTGGCGGCGGACAGCAGCTCAACCGGATCGACAGCCGGGCGCGCGGGAATGCCCCGCAGCTGCTGGAAAAGTATCGCAAGCTGGCGCAGGACGCGCACCTCAACGGTGACCGGGTCCAGGCTGAATACTATCTGCAGTTTGCCGATCACTATTTCCGCGTGATCGCCGACACCCGCGTCCGTCAGGAAGAGCAGCGCAATCGCCCGCAGGGTGAGCGCTGGCAGGAATCCGCCGACGAGAACGACGACGGCGGCGATTTCAACGGCGATGCCGATTTCCCCAGCTTCGACCAGCCCAGCTATAACCGCCAGCCGCGCGAGGATCGCCCCCGCCGCGAAGAACGCCCGTCCAGCGAAGAGCGCGACGTAGAGTCGCGTGGCAACCAGCAGGAAGAACCGGTTGCAGTCAGCGATGACGGCGGCGACAATCCTTACGAACCGCCTGAAAATCCGTTTGTGCGCGAACGCGAGCCGCGCGGATCGCGCGGGCTGCGTCCCCGGCGTGAGCGCGACGATCGCGGCCCGCGCCGCGACAGCCGCAGCGATGACGGCGGTGAACCGGCCGGGCTTGACCCGACCCTGTTACCGCCTGCGATTGCCCCGCGCGAAGAGGTGTCGGGTGACGAGGGTGTTGCCAGCGACGGGGCCAAGCCGCGCCGCGGCCGCCCGCGCAAGAAGCCGTCGGCCGACGATGCCGGCGAAACGCTTGAATCGGTGAACTGATCCCCGGCGTGCAGCGCGCGCTAGGCCTGTTCCATAGTCACCCGCGCTGGGCTGCACTGCTGTGCGGCGCGGTGGCGGCAACCGGATTCGAACCGCTTCATCTCACCCTGCTGGCCCTGCTTGGCCTTACCGGGCTGATCGACCTGGTTTCACGTGCACCGACCTGGAAAGCAGCCGCGCTGATCGGCTGGCTCTTCGGAGTCGGCCACTTTACGACCGGTAACACCTGGATCGCGACGGCTTTCACCTATCAGGCGGCGATGCCGGTATGGTTGGGGTGGATCGCGGTCGTCCTGCTCAGCTTCTATCTTGCGGTCTATCCGCTATTGGCAGCCGTTGCGGCATGGCGGCTGGGGCGCGCCAATCTGGGCGCTACGATTCTGGCCTTTGCTGGCTGCTGGATCGTTAGCGAATGGCTTCGTGCATGGATTTTTACCGGTTTCGCGTGGAACCCGTTGGCAGCGATCGCGCTGGGACCATTTGGGAGCCCAGGCTTTGCGTCGGTCCTGCCGTTGACCGGAACCTATGCCCTGTCGGGGATTGTCATCCTGTTTGCCGGCAGCGTGCTGATAGCCTTGCGCAAGGGCAAGGTGAACTGGCGCGGCGCCGTGCTGTTGCTTGTGCCTATCGTGTTGCTGACCAATCCGCTGCGCCTGAGCCCCAGTTCCCCTGCCCCGGGCAATGGCCCAGCCGTCACGCTGGTCCAGCCCAACATCCCGCAGGACCAGCTCAACGATCCGGCGATGTTCCCGCGCAACTTCACCCGGCTTGCCGCCTTGTCCGCACCGCGCCAGCCCGGCCAGCAACGTTTGCTCCTGTGGCCTGAAAGCGGCGTCCCCGACTATTTGCGCGATGGCTATCCCGAGCGGTTCTACCTCGACAATGTCGGTGCCGACCCCGGCATCGCGCGCAAGCGGCTGGGCATGATTGCCGGACCGGGTACGGTTTTGATGACCGGCGCGGTCGACCTTGAGATCAAGGACGACAACGCCGTAGGGGCACGCAATGTCGTGACAGCGGTCGGCAGCGGCGGCGACATCGTCGGTTCCTATGCCAAGGCGCATCTGGTGCCCTATGGCGAATACCTGCCGATGCGCGCGCTGCTGACCCCGCTGGGACTGTCGCGGCTGGTGCCGGGCGATATCGACTTCTGGCCCGGCCCCGGGCCGCAGACGCTTGATCTTGGCCAGTGGGGCCGGCCCGGCGTCCAGATTTGCTATGAGATCATCTTCTCAGGGCAAGTGGTCGATCGCGCCGCGCGGCCACAGTTTCTGTTCAATCCGTCCAACGACGGCTGGTTCGGTGCGTCCGGCCCGCCCCAGCATCTTGCCCAGGCCCGTCTGCGTGCCATCGAAGAGGGTCTGCCGGTGCTGCGCGCCACCACGACCGGGATCAGCGCCGTGATTGAACCCAGCGGCGTGGTCCGCCAGTGGGTTCCGCGGCACAAGGCGGGGCGGATCGATGGCACGATCCCTCCGGCGCGCCAAGCGACCCTGTTTGCCAAGCTGGGTAATAAGCTTGCACTTGTCTGGGCGACACTGTTTCTTGTCGCAAGCGTGGTTGCCAGCCGCCGTAGCCGAAGCTAGACGGCAGCAGACATAAAGCTTTCTTTATATCGGAATCCGTTGATGCGCACCGACTACCTGTTCACGTCCGAATCCGTCTCCGAAGGCCATCCCGACAAGGTCGCGGACCAGATTTCCGACGCTATCGTCGACTTGTTCCTGTCCAAGGATTCCGAAGCGCGGATTGCCTGCGAGACGCTGACCACGACCCAGCTGGTCGTGCTGGCCGGCGAAATCCGCTGCAAGGGCGTCTATGAGAACGGCGAATGGATACCGGGCGCCCAGGACGAAATCGAAGCCACAGTGCGCCGCACGGTCAAGGAAATTGGTTACGAGCAGGATGGCTTTCACTGGGACAAGTTCGAATTCATCAATCGCCTGCACGGCCAGTCGGCGCACATCGCGCAAGGCGTCGACGCAGCCGACAACAAGGATGAAGGCGCGGGCGACCAGGGCATCATGTTTGGTTATGCCACCGACGAGACTCCCGATCTGATGCCGGCGACGCTGTACTACAGCCACAAGATCCTTGAGCGTATGGCCGCCGACCGCCATTCGGGCGCGGCTCCGTTCCTGGAACCCGATGCCAAGAGCCAGGTGACCCTGCGCTATGAAGGCAGCTTGCCGGTCGCGGCGACTGCAGTGGTTGTCTCGACCCAGCACGCCCCCGGTTACGACGAGGGCGACAAGGAAGCCGCGCTGCACGCCTATGTGAAGCGCGTGGTCTCCGACGTGATCCCGCCGGTACTGCTGCGCGAAACCGAGTACTTCATCAATCCGACCGGCAGCTTCGAAATCGGCGGCCCCGACGGCGACGCCGGGCTGACCGGGCGCAAGATCATCGTCGACACCTATGGCGGCGCCGCCCCGCATGGCGGTGGTGCCTTTTCCGGCAAGGATCCGACCAAGGTCGATCGCAGCGCAGCCTATATCAGCCGCTATCTGGCGAAGAACGTAGTCGCCGCCGGCCTTGCCACGCGCTGCACGATCCAGCTGGCCTATGCCATCGGCGTGTCGAAGCCGCTGTCGCTTTATGTCGATACGCACGAAACCGGCACGGTCGGCGATGACAAGATCGAAGCGGCTTTGCTGGCCATGCCCAAGCTGGGCGGCCTGACCCCACGCGCGATCCGCACGCACCTGAGTCTGAACAAGCCGATCTACCGCAAGACCGCTGCCTATGGCCACTTCGGCCGCAAGGCGGAAGGCGATCTGTTCCCGTGGGAACGGCTTGATCTGGTGGCGGATCTGAAGGCGTTGCTGGGCTAAGGCCTCAATTCTGGATCAGGCGGAGCAAAGTGCCATCCAGATCGACGAGGTAGCCGATCGTCAAGCCGCTTGGTTCGCGCGCGGGCCGGTGCAATCGCGGAAATCCCTTGCTTGCAACCGCGATGCCGGCAGCAGCACAGGCAGCGACAAAAGCCTCGAGATCATCGAGTCGAAGGCAAGTTCCAAACGAACTCGTCGTTGGGTCCAACTCGGGATATGGGAAGAATTCCAACCGCAAACTGCCGCGATCGATGATCATCCATCCAGCGTCATGCCACGTCTCAGTGAAACCGAGCATCGCGTAAAAACGCGATGTCGCCGAAAAGTCACGGGCGGGAAGGTTCGGGGTAGCGTGATCCATCGCGGTCGTCAGGCTTTTCCGCGGTAATCAGCAGTGATCGCCCCGCAGGCAGCAAGTTCTGCCTCATGGCTTTCCTCGCGCCACGTCTCGGCCAGCGCGGCCCTCTCCCAATCGCGCATCGCTGGATGGTCCAGCATATGCTCAACCCAGGCCTGCCCCTTGCCGACATCGAGCCCGTATGTGCGAATCCGGAAAGCAACCGGGGCGTAAAAGGCGTCGACTGCGCCAAATTCCGATCCTGCGAGCCACGGTCCGCCGAAGCGTGACAGACCGCTTTCGAATATCTCGCGCACGCGCGTGAGATTGCGCTGCAAGCCTTCGCTCGGCGCCCGGGGGCTGACGCGCACGCCGACGTTCATCGTGCAGTCGTTGCGCAGATGCCCGAACCCGCCGTGCATTTCGCACACCGCCCCTTGCGCGAAAACCCGCGCCTCCTCGTCCGCTGGCCAGTGGCCGGGGTGCCGGTCGGCCAGATAGAGCGCAATCGCCAGCGAATCGGCAATGACTCGATGCCCATCGATCAGCACCGGCACCTGACCGGTCGGGCTGAACTTGCGGAAATCGTCGTAGTTGTCAGGCTTGGCGAAGGGCTCCAGCCGATCGGCAAAGGGGATGCCCAGCCCTTTCATCAGCACCCAGGGGCGCAGGCTCCAGCTGGAATAGTTCCGGTTCGCGGTGATCAGGGTATAGGCCATGGCGCTCAACCTAGCGCCGGACCGATCTTGGTCAATGCGCGTAGGCGGCGGCATCCTCGTCCGGCCAGCGCGCGATGCGCGGGCGCCCCGCATCGAGGAACAGCGCCGGCAGCTTGGCCAGCATCAGGATCTTGTGAATGCACCAGTCGGCAGCGCGCTCATTCCACTTCGCGGTCGCCCGGCCCTGCCGTTCCAGCCAGCGCTGGTAGGGCAGGAAATGATCGGGCTCGTCGCGGTGGACGATCTCGAAGATCTTTTTCATCACCGGATCGGACATGATCAGCCGGTTCTTCAGGATGATTTCGACCTGGGCATAGCCGCGCTGCTCGGTCAGCATGATCACCCGGCACAGCCGCTCGAACTCGTCCGGCGTGGCGATGATGTGCTGGGTATCGAGCTCCTCGATCGAACAGCGGAACACCCATTGAATGAAGCGGTCGATGTGTCCGACCCCCGAATCGACCTGCAGCGGCATCCGCCCCTGGCGTTCGAACCAGCGGCGGAACATCAGGTAGTGGGTATGTTCGTCCTTGCGGTGCTTGGCGATTTCGCCCTGGAATTCCAGATCGTCGGGACAGCGCAGCCGCACCGCTTCAAGCACGCGGTCAAGCGAGGTATAGCCCCGGTGTTCATTGTAGATGTAGATCGACGCCAGGACATCGAGATAACGTTCGCGAAAACCTGCGCCCAGCATTGCAACCTACTCCAAATCAACTCACTCCAGCATGCTGGTCAATCCCAGCACCGCTTCGGCAAACTCCTCGCGGAAATCCTGGACCACGCCCTTGGCGCTGCGCACCTGGTCGATCAGGCCTACGCCCTGCCCCACGAAGTACGAAACGAGCGCGCGGGCCTCTTCGTTCCCGTTTATGACAGCTTTTTCGATACGCTGGAACGCCGGTTCGGACACCATACCCATAAGGGGCATCGGCAGCGTGCCGGGACTGCCTTCACCGTCCCAGGCCTCGTGCCACGCGGTTTTGAGCTGGCGGGCCGGCTTGCCGGTGCGGCTGCGGCTGCGCACGGTGTCGCGGCTGCGCGCCGCGACCATCTTGTCGCGGAAGGCTTCGCTGGTCTCCGCTTCGGTGGTCGCCAGCCAGACCGAGCCAGTCCAGGCCCCTTGCGCCCCCGCCGCCATCATTGCCGCCATCTGTGCCCCGGTCATGATCCCGCCCGCGGCCAGCACGGGAATGTCCTGCCCCGCCGCCTTCAGCGCGCGGACCACTTCGGGGATCAGCACCAGGGTCGAAACCTCGCCGCAGTGGCCGCCCGCCTCGCCGCCCTGGGCAACGATAATGTCGACCCCCGCCGCGGCCTGGCGCAGCGCGTGCTCCTTGGCCCCGACCAGTGCTGCCACCGGGATGCCGCGGCGCTTGCCCTCCGCAATCATTTCCGCCGGAGCAATGCCCAGTGCGTTGGCGATCAACCGGATCGGGTGGCGGAAGGCCACTTCCATCTGGGCAAAGCCGTTTTCCGGGGTAATCCCGGCGCGCCCTTCATAGCGCACGACTTCGTCCGGGCTGACCGCCACGCCATACTGGTTCAGCAAGCCGGCAGTGAAATCGCGGTGCTGCGCGGAAATCGCTTCGGCCCGCTGGGCATTGTCGGCAAAGTCGGCAACCCGCGGATCGACCGTTTCCGGCACCAGCACGTCGACACCGTAAGGCGCGCCGTCGATGTGCTCGTCGATCCAGGCCAGCTCTTCCTCAAGCTGCTCGGGCGTAAAGCGCGTTGCCCCCAGCACGCCAAAGCCGCCCGCCTTGCTGACCGCTACGACGACATCGCGGCAGTGGCTGAAGGCAAACAGCGGAAATTCGCAGCCGGTCAGGCGGCAGACGGCATTGTCCATGATTCTCTCCCGTTACGGGAGCGATCATTGCGCCGCCGGACCGTGGCTGCAAGTCCGATTAATCGGCCAGTTAAACGATGTAGTGCGCCGTCGTCCTGGCGGCCAGCGCATCGGCGGTCACCCCTGGGGCCAGCTCGATCAACCGGAACGGGCTGGCGTGATCGTCGCGCTTGAACACCGCGAGGTCGGTGATCACCATGTCGACGACGTTGCGCCCGGTCAGCGGCAGGGTGCAGGCCGGGATGAACTTGGCGCTGCCATCCTTGGCGCAGTGCTCCATCACCACGATGATCTTCTTGACCCCGGCAACCAGGTCCATCGCCCCGCCCATGCCCTTGATCATCTTGCCCGGGATCATCCAGTTGGCGATGTCGCCGTTTTCGGCGACTTCCATAGCCCCCAGCACGGTCAGGTCGATCTTGCCGCCGCGGATCATCGCGAAGGACTGGGCCGAATCGAAATAGGCCGAATGCGGCAATTCGCTGATCGTCTGCTTGCCGGCATTGATCAGGTCGGCGTCGATCTGGTCCTCGGTCGGGAACGGACCGATGCCCAGCATCCCGTTTTCGCTCTGCAAGGTTACGGTCATGCCCGCAGGGACATGGTTGGCGACCAGGGTCGGAATGCCGATCCCCAGGTTGACGTAATAGCCGTCCTGCAGCTCCTGCGCGGCACGGGCCGCCATCTGGTCTCGGCTCCAGCCCTGGGCGATGTGATCGTGTTGGGTCATCAGCCGACATCCGTGCTGCGAGTGGTGCGGAATTCGATCTTCTTATCATAGGGCGCGCCGACAATCAGGCGCTGGACGTAGACCCCAGGCAAGTGGATGCAATCGGGATCGAGACTGCCGGTGGGGACGATCTCTTCCACCTCGACCACGCAGACCTTGCCGCAGGTTGCCGCCGGCTGGTTGAAATTGCGCGCGGTTTTGCGAAACACGACATTGCCGGTCTCGTCCGCCTTCCACGCCTTGACCAGCGCCAGATCGGCGAAGATGCCCTGCTCAAGGACATACTCCTCGCCATTGAAGACCTTGGTTTCCTTGCCCTCTGCCACCAGTGTGCCGACCCCGGTCTTGGTGTAGAAGCCCGGAATCCCCGCCCCGCCGGCGCGCATCCGTTCGGCCAGGGTGCCCTGGGGGCAGAACTCGACTTCCAGCTCGCCCGACAGGTACTGGCGCTCGAACTCCTTGTTCTCGCCGACGTAGGAACTGATCATCTTCCTGACCTGCCGCGTGCGGAGCAGCTTGCCGATGCCTTCGTTGTCGATCCCGGCGTTGTTGCTGGCAAAGGTCAGGTCCTTGACCCCGCTGTCGCGCACCGCATCGAGCAGGCGTTCGGGAATGCCGCACAGACCGAAACCGCCGCAGGCGATCAGCAGGCCGTCGCGCAGCAGGCCATCGAGCGCGGCCGGTGCATCGGGATAGATCTTTCGCATCACTGCTCCCACAGGTTGAAGCGCCAGCCGCTACGTCAAGCGCAGGATCGTTACAATTGCAACAGACGCCGCGCCAGTTGCGCGGCGCGCAACGATCAACCCAGCGCCAGGCCCACAATGGCCGAAAGGTCGGCCAGGGCTTGCTCCCCGCTGGTGACCTTGATCGCTTGCATGCCCAGCTGCGCCGCAGGTTTACAGTTGATCCCCAAATCGTCGAGGTAGACGCAGGCCGCCGGTTCCAGTCCAAGCCGTTCGCACATCAACAGGTAGATCCGCGGGTCGGGCTTGCGTACCCCGGCCTTGCTGCTTTCGATCACCTGTTCGAACCGCGCGAAGACCTGTTCGTAGGCGTCCTTGGCATCGCCGCTGCGTGCCATCCCGGCGCCGTGACCCGCAGGGACGTTGTTGGTAATGCAGGCCAGGCGAAATCCCGCCGCCTTAAGCTGGTCGAGCGCGGTGACCATTGCCGGGCGGATCGCCCCGGACAGGACAGCAAGCACCGACGCACCGTCCAGCGTGTGACCCAGGGCTGCGGCTTCGGCAGCAAACAGCGTATCGAACCGCGCGGCGTCGATCTCCGCCCGCTCGAACAGGGCCCAGGCATTTCCGTCGGGATTTGCTGCATTGACCTCGCGGATGAAATCGCGCGGTAGGCCGCGTTCGGCCTCTAGCCGATTGAACGCCTCGAACGGTGAGGCGGTGATTACCCCGCCAAAGTCGAAAATCACGGCATCGAAACGGCGCTGGTTCACGTTGGCAGGTCTCCTGTGCGGGTTACTCCGTTCCGTGGCCGATCCTGGCGGTGCGGGCAAGCCGTGTTGATTGATCGAAATCATGGACAGGTCTAGCGCAGGGGCGCAGCATCGCTCCAACTTGCGGAGGACCTGCCATGCGTTCCATCTTGATCCAAACCGGCCGCGACAGCGGCATGGCCGCGCGCCTCGACACGGCTATGGCCATCGCCCGCGCCAATCACGGCCACGTGACCCTGCTGATCGACACGCCGGTAAGCCGCTATGTCACAGTCGATCCCTACGGCGGGACCTATGTCGCGCGCGAGGCGCTGGACGATGCGCTGGCCCAGGACGATGCGCTGGCAGCGGCCTTCGCCGGACGCCTGACGCGCGATGACGTGCCTTTCGACGTGGTCCAGTACGAAACCGAGCCGCTGGCGGCGATGGCCGATGCGGCGCGATTGGCCGACCTGATCGTGGTTTCGCGCGGCTGTGGCTATTGCGGCGACCTGGCCCTGGAAGCCCGCGCGCCCGTCCTGGCCCTGCCCGATGACCGTCCGCTGGCCTTGCCACTGCGGGCCGCGGCCATTGCCTGGGACGGCGGGCGCGAGGCGGCGCATGCCTTGCGCGCCGCAGTGCCGCTGCTGCGCGATTGCCCGGCGGTTTCGGTAATTTCGGTTCCGCCCGCCAAAAGCGGCGATTTCCCGGCGACCGAGGCACTGCGCTATCTCTCGCGGCACGGGATCAAGGCCGAACTGGCCGAACCGGCCAAGGTCAATTCGGTCGAGGAAACGATCGCCAGCGAAGTCCATGCCCGGAAGGCAGAACTCCTGGTCATGGGCGCTTACAGCCACAGCCGGGTGCGCGAATTCCTCTTTGGCGGAGTGACGCGCTATTTCCTGGAAGAAGGCGCCGCACCGCCCCTGCTGATCGCGCACTGACCGGGCGGTATCGGCACTTTGTCGATTGCGGTTCGCCGAGGGGGCATGCCAGCAGTAAGCTGCGGCACGACCTGATCCGGGGAGAGACGCCATGACCCACCTGCGCAGACTTACCACCCTTGCCGCCGCTGCTTGCGCCGTGCTGCTGGCCCCGCCGCTTTCCGCCAAGCCAGCGGACTATGCGGCAGCCGTCGCCGCCAATGATCGCGGGGAAAAGAACCGCACTCTGGATGCCTCGCGCATGCCGGCTGAGATTCTCGATTTTGCCAAGGTTCGCCGCGGCCAGACCGTGGTTGATTTCATGGCTGGATCGGGTTACTGGACCGAACTGTTTTCCCGCGCGGTCGGGCCCCGGGGCCGGGTCTATGCCAGCGATCCGCCCAGCTTCAACGATGCCAAGTCCTGGGCACCGATTCTGGCCAGCCACGGCAATGTCCGGCAGGTTCTGCAGCCGATCGCCACGACAACCTTTCCGGCCCGCAGCGTCGATCTGCTGTTCATCAACCTCAACTTCCACGACCTCTACTGGGAATCGGAAAAGTACACCTTCCCGCGCCTTGACGTCCCCGCAGTCCTGTCCGGCTGGTTCCAGGCGGTGAAGCGCGGCGGCCACGTGGTGATCATCGATCACGTCGGACCGGCCGGCGATACCCGTGCCCTGGTCGAAAAGCTCCACCGCATCGATCCGGCCAAGGTCAAAGCCGACATGGCCGCCGCGGGCTTCGTGCTGGAAGCCGAAAGCAACCTGTTGCAGCGCACAACGGACACCCACGAGGTCAATGTCTTCGATCCAAGCGTGCGCGGCAACACCGACCGATTTATTCTGAAATTCCGCCGACCTTGAGCTATTTTCACGTCATGTTGCAAATTATGCAACTTGAAATGCGCTTTTCGCACTTGCACAATAATCCAGTCGAAGCCAGATAGAGCCTGCCTTTCAGGCATCCTCTCCCAAAAACTTTCATAGGCCCGGACGGCGACGTCCGGGCCTTCTTTTTTGCACGCCGGGCTGCTTGTCGGGCAACGCCGCGCCCGGATCGGCGTTATGCGTCAAAGCGCACGGACCGGTTTGCATTCCCGCCAATCAGTTCCTAGCTTCGCATCCCACAGGGCAAAGGCCCGGCACAGACAGGAACCGATACAATGGCCGATGGCGATGACGCCGCCGCTAAGAACAAGGCGGTCAAACTGCAGGTGGCTGCCGCCCGGCAGGAAGAAAGCGGCCAGGGCATCGCCCGCATGCCCAAGTCGGCCCTAGCCGCCCTTGGTGTGACCGAAGGCGACGTGGTCGAGATCGTCGGCAAGCGCAGCACGGCGGCGCGAGTCGTGCTGGCCTATGCCGAGGACGAAGGGCTCGACGTGATCCGCCTCGATGGGCTGCAGCGCGCCAATGCCGAAGTCGGTTCGGGCGATCACGTCCAGGTCGCCAAGGCCGAATCGCGCCCGGCGCAGCGGGTCGTCTTCGCCCCGGCGCAGCGCGAGATGCGGTTGCAAGGCCCCGGCCAGGCGCTCAAGCGCAACTTTTTCCAGCGTCCGCTGGTCGCGGGCGATCTGGTTGCCACCACCGGGCAGACTCAGGTCCGCGACATGCCGCCGCAGGTCGCGCGGATGTTCAACGCCCCGGCCTTTGCCCTCACGCAAATCCGCCTGACTGTGGTTTCGACCGTGCCCAAGGGCATCGTCCACATCGACGAGAACACCGAGGTCGAGCTGCGTGAGGAATTCGAGGAAGCCCGCGGATCGCGCGGCGACGTCAACTACGACGACGTCGGCGGCATGGGCGATACCATCCGCCAGCTGCGCGAAATGGTCGAACTGCCGCTGCGCTATCCCGAACTGTTCACCCGACTGGGCGTCGATCCGCCCAAGGGGGTGCTGCTCCATGGTCCGCCGGGCACCGGCAAGACCCGCCTGGCCCGCGCCGTCGCTAACGAAAGCGAAGCCAGCTTCTTCACCATCAACGGCCCCGAGATCATGGGCAGCGCCTATGGCGAGAGCGAACGGCGTCTGCGCGAAGTGTTCGAGGAGGCCGAGAAGGCCTCGCCCTCGATCGTCTTCATCGACGAGATCGATTCGATCGCGCCCAAACGCTCGGGCACGCCGGGTGAAGCGGAAAAGCGCCTGGTCGCCCAGCTGCTGACCCTGATGGACGGGCTGCAGGCGCGCTCCAACATCGTGGTCATCGCCGCGACCAACCGCCCCGACGCGATCGATGAAGCCTTGCGCCGCCCCGGCCGCTTCGACCGCGAGATCGTGGTCGGCGTGCCCGACGAAAGCGGCCGGCGCGAGATCCTGGGGATCCACACCCGCGGTATGCCGCTGACCGGGGTCGACCTCGATGAACTGGCGCGCACCACCCACGGCTTCGTCGGCGCCGATCTGGGCGCGCTGGCGCGCGAGGCGGCGATGGACGCGGTGCGGCGGATCATGCCCCAGCTCGATCTCGAGGCGCAGACCATCCCGGCCGAAGTGCTTGAAGGCCTGACCGTCACGCGCGAGGATTTCCTCAATGCGCTCAAGCGGGTCCAGCCTTCGGCGATGCGCGAAGTCATGGTTCAGGTCCCCAATGTCGGCTGGGCCGATGTCGGCGGCGTGGATGACGCCCAGGACAAGCTCAAGGAAGGGGTCGAGCTGCCGCTGAAGAACCCGGACGCCTTCCGCCGCCTGGGCATCCGCCCGGCCAAGGGTTTCCTGCTCTATGGCCCGCCCGGCACCGGCAAGACCCTGCTGGCCAAGGCTGTCGCCAAGGAAAGCGAGGCCAACTTCATCGCGATCAAGTCATCCGACCTCTTGAGCAAGTGGTATGGCGAAAGCGAGCAGCAGATCGCCCGGCTGTTCCAGCGCGCGCGTCAGGTCGCGCCTTGCGTGATCTTCATCGACGAGATCGACAGTCTGGTTCCGGCCCGCGGCACCAGCGGCAACGAGCCGCAGGTCACCGCCCGCGTGGTCAATACGATCCTGGCCGAAATGGACGGGATGGAAGAACTGTCCAGCGTGGTGCTGATCGGCGCGACCAATCGCCCCGGACTGGTCGATCCGGCGCTGCTGCGTCCGGGCCGGCTGGACGAGCTGATCTATGTCGGCACGCCGGACGCCAAGGGCCGCGAACACATCCTGGGGATCCACACCGCCAAGATGCCGCTGGCCAAGGACGTCGACCTTGGTGCGATCGCCGCCAAGGCCGACCGCTTTACCGGGGCCGATCTTGAAGATGTCGTGCGCCGTGCCGGGCTCAACGCGATCCGCCGCAGCGACGGCGATGCCAAGACCGTCACTGCCGCCGACTTTGCCGAGGCGCTGGAGGATTCGCGCGCCACGGTCTCGGCGGAAATGGAAGCCGAGTATCTAAAGATGAAAGGCGAATTGAAAAAGCGCGCTGCTGAAGTCACCGCGCAGCAGATCGGCTTCCTCGCGCCCGGCATGGTCGAATCGACGCGGGAGAAGAAGCACGGGTGAAAAGCGCCCCCCGGTGGGGGGGCGTTCAAACCTCGTCGCACAGCGCAGCGGGCATGTTTTCGCGCAGCCATTCGAGCATGGCTTCGCGCATCACCGGGCGCAGCCGGCCGAGCGCGGTGGGGCCTGCCGCGCTCATCACCAGCTTGAGCTCGATCGAACCGACCTGGACCTCGCTGACCTGGAGCGCGCCGGTGCGCTTGTCCCAGTCAGGATTGGCGGCAAGCAAAGCCTCGTAGGCTTCGCGGATCGGGCCGATCGGGTTGCCCGGCTTGATCGGCAGGACCACCGACCCGGTAATTCCGCCCCCGGCACGGGTCCAGTTCTGGAACGTGCTGTCGAGGAACTTCGAAGTCGGCACGATGATCCGTCGCTCGTCATTGGTGCGGATCACCACATAGCTCAGGCGAATATCCTCGACCCGGCCATTCTCGCCATCGACAACCACGAAATCGCCGATGCGGATCGGCTCGGTCAGCGCGATCTGCATCCCGGCGATCAGCGACTTGAGTGCGGGCTGCGCCGCCGCGCCGACCGCCAGGGTCGCCACCCCGGCCGAGGCGAGCAGCGTGGTGCCAAGATTGCGCACCGCCGGGATGCCGAACAGCACCAGCGCGACGGTGACGAAGACGATCAGGAAGCTGGCGGTCCGCGACAGGATCGCGATGCGCGTGCGGCGGCTGCGCGCGGCCAGTTCGTCGTCATAGGCTTCGGCGCGGTGATCGAGCGCCGCAGCCAGCGCCTTGACCAGCGCGAAGAACAGCCAGCCAAGCAGCGCGGGTTCGATGAAACGGCCCAGTTCGCCCCAGACCCGCCCGATCAGCGCGTCGCTTTCCGCCGCGACCGAGATCGCCACCGCGATCATCAGCCACAGCGTCGGCATGCGCAGCCCGGCCAGCACCAGATCGTCGCCCTTGGTTGTCGACAGCCGCGCGGCGCGCTTCAGCCCGGCGAAGATCAGCAGGTGAAGGGTGAAGGCCACGCCGATTGCGATGCCGCCATGGATCGCGGCGCGGGTCAGGCTTTCCGACCAGCCGAGCACAGTTTCGCCCGAAGGCAGGCCCGCCGGCAGCCGGGTCGCCATGCCGCCGCTCAATGCGCAGCTCCCCAGCTTTCGCCGTGGCCGATCTCGACCCCCAGCGGCACGCTCATGTCGACCGCCGGGGCGGCGGCACCAGCCATTACCGCGCGGATGACGTCGGACGCCGCGGCGACATCGCCGGCCGGCAGTTCAAAAACCAGTTCATCGTGGACCTGCAATAGCATCCGCACATGACCGAGCCCGGCGGCTTCCAGCGCAGGGTTCATCCGCGCCATCGCCCGCTTGATGATGTCGGCCGCGGTGCCCTGGATCGGGGCGTTGATCGCGGCGCGCTCGCTGCCCTGGCGCTCCGCCTGGTTGGGCGACTTGATCCGCGGGAACCAGGTCTTGCGCCCGAACAGCGTTTCTGAATAGCCGCGCTCGCGCACTGCATCGAGCGTTTCGTGGATATAGCGCTGGATCCCCGGAAAGCGTTCGAAATAGCGGTCGATCATCGCCTGGGCTTCATCCGACGTGACTCCCAGCCGTCCGCCCAGCCCCCAGCGGCTGATCCCGTAAAGGATCGCGAAGTTGATCGTCTTGGCCCGGCCGCGGGTGTCGCGGTTGACCTCGCCAAACATTTCCTGCGCGGTGCGGGCGTGGATGTCCTCGCCATTGGCAAAGGCTTCCTTCAGCGCGGGCACGTCGGCCATGTGTGCGGCCAGGCGCAGTTCGATCTGGCTATAGTCCGCGGCGAGCAGCACGTTGCCCGGTTCCGCGACGAAGCAATCGCGGATCTGGCGGCCGATTTCGGTCCGGATCGGGATGTTCATCAGGTTGGGGTCGGTCGAGGACAGCCGTCCGGTCTGCGCCCCGACCAGGCTGTAGCTGGTGTGGACCCGCCCGGTATCGGGATTGATCGCCGCCTGCAGCGCCTCGGTATAGGTCGAACGCAGCTTGGACAGCTGGCGCCATTCGAGCACTTTGCCCGCAATCGGTGCGCCTTCGCCGGCCAGCCCTTCCAGCACCGACTGGTCGGTCGAATACTGCCCGCTCTTGCCCTTCTTGCCGCCCTTGTAGCCGAGCGTATCAAACAGGACGTCGCCCAGCTGCTTGGGACTGCCGATCGTGAAAGGCCCGCCGGCAAGCGCGTGGATTTCGCTCTCAAGCGCGCCAATCTGCTCGGCAAAGGTGGCGGACAGCCCGGCCAGCCGCTCGCGATCGACGCGAACGCCGTGGCGCTCCATCTGCGCCACCACGGGAACCAGTGGCCGGTCGACCCGCTCATAGATGCGGGTTGCACTCTCTTCGGAAAGGCGCGGCTTGAGCACGCGGTGCAGCCGCCAGGTGACGTCGGCATCCTCGGCGGCATATTCGGTGGCGCGGTCAAGCGGGACCTCGCCGAACGGGATCACCTTCTTGCCGGTGCCGCAGACCTCCTTGAAGGTCAGCGTGGTATGGCCAAGGTGGCGGCTCGACAGCTCGTCCATCCCGTGGCCGCCGCCGATCCCGTCCTCGCTGCGCCCGGCATCGAGATCGAAGCTGATGATCATCGTATCGTCGATCGGGGCGACCGCGATGCCATGCCGCGCCAGCACGTTGAGATCATACTTGATGTTCTGCCCGACCTTGAGCACCGCATCGCTTTCCAGCAGCGGTTTGAGCAGGGCTAGGGCGCGGCCCTTGTCGATCTGCACCGGACGCTCGGCAAACATGTCGCTGCCACCGTGGCCCAGCGGAATATAGCAGGCATCATTCGGACCCAGCGCCAGACTGATCCCGGCGAGGTCGGCGCGCATCGCATCAAGAGCGGAGGTTTCGGTATCGACCGCGACCAGCCGCGCAGCAAAGGCACGCTCGATCCACGCGGCCAGTGCCGCTTCGTCCTGGACACAGGCATAGGCCGTGCGGTCGACCGGCGGCATCGCGGCCAGTGGCTGGCGCCCCCCCGCGGGTACGGCCGCTTCTCCGGCGGTGACCGGCTTGGCCGGATTGAGCTGGGTCGCGCGTTCGGGGCTGCCGCGCCCGTCGCCCAGGCGCTTGAGCAGACTGGTGAAGCCATGTTCGCTGAGGAAGTGGATCAGCGGATCGGGCGGGATCGCATCGAGCTTCATGTCATCGAGCGGCACAGGCAGCGCGCAGTCTTCCTTCAACTGCACCAGCACCCGGCTCAATCGGGCCATTTCGGCCTGTTCGATCAGGCTGTCGCGCAGCTTCGACGGCTTCATCCCGGGCGCAGCAGCGAGTGCACCTTCAAGGCTGCCATGTTCCTGGATCAGTTTGGTCGCGGTCTTGGGACCGATTCCGCGAATGCCGGGTACGTTGTCGACCGAATCGCCCATCAGGGCCAGCACGTCGCCGACCAGTTCGGGCCTGACCCCGAACTTCTCCTCGACCTCGGCCACATCGATCCGCTGGTTCTTCATCGTGTCAAGCATGTCGATGCAGCCACCTTCGCAGCCATCTTCGCCGGGGCAGCAGCGACCCACCAGCTGCATCAGATCCTTGTCGGACGATACGATGGTCACGTCCCAGCCGCGTTCGGTCGCGGCCCGGGCGTATGAAGCGATCAGATCGTCCGCTTCCAGCCCGATCTCCTCGATGCAGGGCAGGCTGAAGGCGCGGGTGGCGTCGCGGATCAGCGGGAACTGCGGCTTGAGATCCTCTGGCGGGGGCGGGCGATTGGCCTTGTACTGGTCGTAGATTTCGTTGCGGAACGACACGCTCGACGCGTCGAGGATCACCGCCAGGTGGGTGGGTCCATCGGCCTTGTTCAGATCTTCGGCCAGCTTCCACAGCATGGTGGTATAGCCATAGACCGCGCCGACCGGGACACCCTGCGGGTTGGTCAGCGGCGGCAGCCGGTGATAGGCGCGGAAAATATAGGCCGATCCATCGACCAGGTAGAGATGCTGCTTGGGCTCCATGCGGTCCACGCTAGCAGCATGGCAGGGGCAGTGTAAGCCCGCCACAAGCGCGTTTCCATTGAAGCCGCAGCGCGGGCGGTGCGCTGCGTCATACCCTCGCCACAATTGGGATGCATTCCGACTCTTGCGCGCTAATGTGCGCATGGAATCATGCTGGACGCGACAATCGCTTGCATCCCCCGACGAAGGGCATTATTTGTCCGCGCGAAGTCTACTGATAAGGTAGGCTTTCCGCGCGGTCGCGTATGCCCGGCATCTGTCAGGTTATCTGGCGGGAACCGGGAAATGCCAGCCGCGCGTGGTCCACTCGCTGTTCTAAGGAATACCATTCATGCGCAAGATCGTTCTCGCTGCCGCCGCTGCTGGCGCCGCTCTCGCTCTGTCGGCCTGCTCGTCGGAAAAGGCTGAAGACGCCACCACCGCTGCTTCGGAAGCCGCCACCGACACCATGGGCGCCGCTTCGGACGCCGCTGCCGACACCATGGGTGCCGCTTCGGGCGCTGCTGCTGAAGCCGCTACCGCCGCTTCGGGCGCTGCCACTGCCGCTGCCGACGCCGCGACCGCCGCTTCGGGCGCCGCTGCCGACGCTGCTGCTGCTGCTGCGGATGCCGCCAAGAAGATGTAATCTTCGCCGGCAGGCAAAGAATTGGGGCGCGAAGGGTAACCTTCGCGCCCTTTTTCTTTGACCTGGACGCGCCGCACCGCGACAGCGCTTGACTGATTTAATCGCGCGATTAACATTGCTCCCGAAGGTCCGGAACGGGCCCGAGAGGAGGCCGCGGCATGTCCCCATCCCCAGCCCTGGTGCTGGCCAAAGGCCTGGCCCGCGCGCTGGCGCGCGTCGGGCTGCCCGGGCCGGAGGGGTTGGAGCGGCTGTCGGGCGGTGCCAACATGGAAAGCTGGCGCTTTACTGCCGGCGACCACACCCTGATCCTGCGCCGCGCCCCGTCTGCTGAAATGATGGCCGGCCGGCCGATGGACCACCACGGCGAAGCTGAACTGATCCGCGCCGCCCATGCTGCCGGTGTGATGGCGCCGGAAGTGATTGGCGAACTCGAACCCGGCGACGAAATCGGCAGCGGCTTCATCATGCGGGCAATCCCGGGCACCCCAGACCCCGTGGCGATCCTGGCCGAGGCCGATGGCGAGACCCTGATCGGTGACATCGCGCGCGAACTGGCCGCCACGCACCGCATCCCCGCCGCGGAACTGGCCGTGCCGGTGATGGACACCGCAGCAGCTCTGGCCGAGCTCAAGGCGCGCTATCTGTCCTATGGCGGCGATCGCCCGATCCTGGCGCTTGCGGTGCGTTGGCTGGAGCGCAATCTGCCAGCGGATGTCGCCCCCCACCTGGTCCACGGCGATTTCCGGCTGGGCAACCTGATGGTCGAGAATGGCCGCCTGTCGGGCGTGCTCGACTGGGAGCTGGCCCATCTGGGCGACCCGCACGAGGATCTGGCCTTCGGCTGCATGACCGTGTGGCGCTTCACCCGGCCCGACCGGCCCGGCTACGGCCTGAGCTCGATCGAGCGATTGGTCGAAGCCTATCAGGCGGCCGGCGGTGTCCCGTTCGATCCGGCGCGGTTCCGCTTCTGGACGGTCTACCGCACCTTCTGGTGGGCACTGGGCTGCCTGCAGATGGGCAATTTCTGGCGCGACGGCCACGACCGCGCGGTTGAACGCGTCGTCGTCGCCCGGCGCACCTCCGAACAGGAGCTCGACCTGCTGCTGCTGCTCGAAGACCAGGCTCCAGAAGCAGAACGGAGCCGCCCCTTGCCGCCCGCCGCAACCCCTGTCCAACGCGGGCGCGGCGAACCCGATGGCAGCGAGATCCTCGAAGCCGTGTCCGAATGGCTCAACGGCGATCTCAAGCGGCTGGTCAGCGGGCGCGACAAATTCAACCTGGCCGTGGCGCGCAACGCGCTGGGCATCGTCGCGCGCGAACTGGCGCAGCGCCCGCCGGCCACCGATGCCGCGCTGTCGGCGCAGCTGCTGGCCGGCACCGCCGATCTTGCCACCCCGGGACTGCTGGCCCGCCTGCGCCGCATGGCGCTCGACAAATTATCCGCCGACGTACCGAAATATCCCGCGCTGGCTGAAGCGCGGACCCGCTGGGAAGGACCCTGAGCCATGGATTTTGCGCTGCCCCAAGACCTGATCGCCTATCTGGCCGAACTCGATGATTTCATCGCCAGCGATATCAAGCCGCTGGAACAGGCGGATGACAACATCCGCTTCTTCGATCATCGCCGCGAATATGCCCGGACCGATTTCGAGAACGACGGACTGCCACGCCACGAATGGGAAATGCTGCTGCGCGAAGCCTCGCTGCGCGCTGACAAGGCCGGGCACTGGCGCTTTTCCGCGCCGAAGAAATACGGCGGCAAGGATGGCTCGAACCTGGCCATGGCGGTGATCCGCGACCGCTTTGCCGCGATGGGCCTGGGCCTGCACAACGATCTGCAGAACGAACATTCGATCGTCGGCAATTTCCCTTTCGTCGCCATGTTCGAGCATTTCGGCACGCCCGAACAGCAGGAGGAATTCATCCTGGGCGGGTTCAACCGCCAGCGCCGCGTTGCCTTCGGCCTGACCGAGCCCGATCACGGCAGCGATGCCACCCACATGGAAACCCGTGCGGTGCGCGAGACCCGGGACGGGGTGCCTGGCTGGCGGATCGACGGGCGCAAGATGTGGATTACCGGCATGCACGTTGCCACCCACTGCGCCGCGTTCTGCCGCACGTCGGGCAAGGACGGCGATGCCAAGGGGATCACTTGCATCCTGGTGCCGATCGACACCCCCGGCATGGTGGTCGACGAATATATGTGGACCTTCAACATGCCGACCGACCACCCGCGAATGCATTTCGAAAACTGCTGGGTGCCTGAAAGCGCGGTGCTCGGCCCGGTCGACGGCGGGCTGTCGATCGCGCAGAGCTTCGTCCACCAGAACCGCATTCGCCAGGCCGCATCGTCGCTGGGCGCGGCGACCTATTGCGTCGAGGAATCGGTCAAGTACGCCCGCCAGCGCAAGCCCTTCGGGCAGGAACTGGCGCGCAACCAGGGGATCCAGTTCCCGCTGGTCGAGCTGGCCACCCAGTGCGAGATGCTGCGCGCTTTTATCTACCAGACCGCCTGGCAGATGGACCAGATCCCGCACAAGGAGCTGGAGCACCAGCTGTCCGACAAGATCAGCATGTGCAACTATTACGCCAACCGCCTGGTCTGCGAGGCCGCCGACCGGGCGATGCAGGTGCACGGCGGGATCGGTTATTCGCGGCACAAGCCGTTCGAGCACATCTATCGCCACCACCGCCGCTACCGCATCACCGAAGGGGCAGAGGAAATCCAGATGCGCAAGGTCGGGGCCTACCTGTTCGGTTATCTTGGACCACGCCGGGCGGAATTTGCGCAATAAGCGCCAAGCAATGCGTGGCAGACACGCAACACCATTGCACGATTCGCCGCGGCGCCCTTGCGGGCATTGCGCCTTGCGCGCTAGGAGCGCGGCGTCATCCCGAATTGACCAGCAAAGGCCAGCGGGGTTCAGCACACGATCTTCCGGGAGGGGAGAGGGGCGCATCGGCACGGCCGGTGCGCCCCAATCGTTTTTGCAGGCTGCAACGCCGCGATAAACCGCTTTAGCTCTGCTGCGATTGCATGTTAGCCAGCGCGCAACAGGCAATTGGGGGACAGGAAATGAAGCGCTTTGCACAGCTGGCAATGGCGGGGCTTCTGGTCGGAACGGCAAGCGCCGCGCTGGCCCAGACCGCGCCAATCACCATGCCCGGCGCGCCGGGCCAGGCGCCGCGCACGATCACGGCCGAAGCGGCAAGCAAGCTGGCCAATTCGGGCTATTCCCCCGCCGACGTCGCTTTCATGCAGCACATGATTACCCATCACCAGCAGGCGGTCGACATGGCCGCGCTGGTCAAGGCGCGGACCAACAATCCCGACATCATTGCAATCGCCGGGCGGATCGACGCCGGCCAGGCCGATGAAATGAAGTTCATGCGCAAGTGGCTGGCCGATCGGGGAGAGGCGACCGCGATGCCGGATATGGCGCACATGGGCCACGAAGGCCACATGGGCATGGCCATGCCGGCGATGAAGGGGATGGCCAGCGCCGAGCAGATGGCCGCCCTGGCCGCGGCAAACGGCACGGCCTTCGACCGGCTGTTCCTGCAGCTGATGATCCCGCACCACCGCGGCGCGCTGGATATGGTGGACAATCTGCTGGACGCCCAGGGCACCGCCTATGACCCGGCGATGTTCCAGTTCACGACCGATGTTACCACCGATCAGAAGGCCGAAATCGAGCGGATGAACAAGACCCTTGCCGGGCTGTCGGGCGATCCGCGCGCCACCCTGGCCGCGGGTTTTCGCAACGCCGGCGAGGCGACGCTCAATCTGCGCAAGATCGCCAGCCTGCCCAAGCCGCCCGGGTTTTTCGATCCGACCAACCCGGCCGGACTGTTCCCGCTCAAGGCGAAATCACCCAAGGACGCCGACAAGCCGGCCGAGCCCGCGAAGAAGGACGGCGAACCGCCCAAGCCCGAATTTGCCGATCGCTGGGCGCTGCTCGACTTCATGAATTCGGACATGGCCTTTTCCGGCGACATGATGATCGCCGGCAGTTTCCACGGCTTCAACGTCTATCGGCTGGGCAAGGACGGGGTGCCGGGCCTGGTCAGCTCGGTGGTCTGCCCGGGCGGCCAGGGCGACGTCTCGATCGTCGGCACGCTGCTGATCACCAGTGTCGAGGAACCGCGCGGCCGCACCGACTGCGGCCTGCAGGGGGTCAATGCCAAGGTCAGTGCGGAACGCTTCCGCGGCATCCGCATCTTCGATATTTCCGATGTAACCCGTCCGCGCCAGGTCGGCCAGGTCCAGACCTGCCGCGGCAGTCACACCCATTCGGTAGTCGACACCGATGCAAGCCGCATCGTGGTCTATGCCTCGGGCACCTCGTTCGTGCGCAAGAGCGAGGAACTGAGCGGGTGCATGGACACCGCCGGAGACGACACCGCGCTGTTCAGCATCGACCTGATCGAGATCCCGATTGCCAACCCTGCTGCAGCGCGGATCGTCGACCGGCCGCGGGTCTTTGCCAGCGAAGGCCGCATTGCCGGGCTGTGGCGCGGCGGCGATCACGGCGAAGGCACCCAGGACACCGAAGTGACCGACCAGTGCCACGACATTACCGTATTCCCGGCCAGGAAGATCGCCGCCGGGGCCTGCTCGGGCAACGGCATCCTGCTCGACATTTCGAACCCGCTGAAGCCCAGGCGGATCGATGACGTTTCGGACAAGGGCTTTGCCTACTGGCATTCGGCCACGTTCAACAACGACGGCACCAAGGTGCTGTTCACCGACGAATGGGGCGGCGGGATGCGGCCGCGCTGCCAGGCGGGCGATCCCAAGACTTGGGGCGCCGACGCGTTCTACGGGATTGAGAACGGCAAGCTGGTCTACCGCGGCCATTACAAGCTGCCCGCGCCGCAGAGCGACAAGGAAAACTGCGTCGCGCACAACGGATCGATCATCCCGGTGCCGGGGCGCGATATCTTTGTCCAGGCCTGGTACCAGGGCGGAATCAGCGTGATCGACTTCACCGACGCCGCCAACCCGAAGGAAATTGCCTACTTTGATCGCGGTCCGATCGACAAGGACCAGCTGATCCTGGGCGGCTACTGGTCGGCCTACTGGTACAAGGGCCGGATCTACGCGACCGAGATCACCCGCGGGATCGACGTGTTCAAGCTGGAGCCGAGCGCCTTCCTGACCAAGGCGGAAATCGCCGCGGCCCAAAGCGCGATCTATCCGGGCGGGGTGTTCAACCCGCAGAGCCAGACGCAAGTGACCTGGCCCGCCGCACAAGTGGCGGCAGCGCGGGCCAGCCGGAAGTAGCGGAAGGGAGAGAAGACGGGGCTACCCGGCGCCCTATCGGATCAGCGCGACGCGGTGCGGCGGAAGCTGGACGCCTCGATCTGGTAACCGTCGTAGATCGCCCGGGCAATACTGGCGATGCGGGCATCGCGCAGTGACTTGCCGCCCTGCCCGGTGACATAGACCGCGACCGCGATGGCCCGGCCATCGGGGGTGTTGATGATCCCGACGTCGCTCGACGTGTTGCTGAGCGTGCCAGTCTTGTGCATGATCGTGGCATCACCCGGCAGCAGTGCACGCAGGCGGCCCTTGCCGGTTACGCAGCGTTGCATCGCCGAAATCAGCACCGCGTTGCTGCCGCGGCTGAGCCAGCGGCTCTGATAGATACCGGTCAGCAGCTGGACCATGGTCAGCGGCGTCGCGCTGTCGCGCGGATCGACCACGCGGGCCGGATCGTACTGACCGTCGTCGCGCACCAGAGTGGCGATATCGCGATCGAGCCGGAAGCCCGAAAGGCCGGCGGTGTTCCTGACCCACTGGTTGACCGCACTTGGACCACCGACGGCGGCAAGCAGGGCATCGGTGGCGCGGTTATCGCTGTGGATGATGGTGCGGTCGATCAGTTCGATCGCCGACATCGTCGCCCCGGGGCGGACCGGCGCAACCGCGCTGGAATACTTGGCCGAGGGAACCGGCATCATCAGCGGATAGCGGTCGGTCAAATGAAACCGGCCCTGATCGACCCCACTGAGGAACGTGGCGACAATTGCAATCTTGCTGGTGCTGGCCATCGGGAAGGGCTGGTTGCCCAGGACCGAAACCGTGCGCCCGGTGCCAAGATCGACCGCGGCAACCCCGATCCGGCCCTGCGCGCCATCGGCCAAAGCGGCAACCTGGGCTTCCAGACCCGATTCGTAGCGGCGCGGTTCGGCGGTCCCGCTCCAGCCCTGGACCGGCAGGATCGATACCGGCGCACTGACCACGGCCGAGCGCTGGGGCTTGGCTTCGGCGCGCAAAGCCTGGTCGAACGCCGATTCAAGGCTGTTGGTGGGCGCCGCAGTTGCCGGCACGACAACCGACCCGGCCAGAGCCAGATAGGCAGCGAAGCGAAGGAACAGGTTGCTTTTCACGCGTACAGTGATCGCCCAAACATGCTTTCATTTTGTATAACGAAGCGGGATCCGGATAGACAGCTGCGACGAAGCGCACTTTTAATGCGAGGACTTGCAGGAACCTTGCAACGGCTCTTGCCGGTGAGTCGCCCTCAAATCGCGTATTGCGCGCCCAGTTCGATCACCCGGTTTGGCGGGATATTGAAGTAATCGGTCGGATCGGCGGCATTGCGGTGCAGCGTGATGAACAGGACATCCTGCCACAGCGGCATCCCCCCTTCGGCCACGTGCGAGTACGAATTGCGCCCGATGAAGAAGCTGGCCTTGGCCGCATCGGGGATGGCCGCGCCGCCGCGGATCAGGTCGGCGCGCACATCGGGCTGTTCCATGAAGCCATAGCGCAGCTCGACAATCGCGAAGCGGTCATCGACCCGGGTAACGGTCAGGCGCTCATCCGGATCGCAGTGCGGCTTTTGCAGGGTGCGCACCGTGGTCACCAGGTTGTGGCGATGGAGCACGCGGTTGTGCTTGAGATTGTGCAGCAGCGCATGCGGGGTCAGATCGGGCCGCGCTGTCAGGAACACCGCAGTGCCTGGCACGGTCTTGGGTGGGCGGGCAGCAAGTGCGGCGGCCATGTCGCGCAGCGGAACGGCGCCGTCGTGTTCCAAGGCGGAAACTATCTTGCGGCCGCGCACCCAGGTCCAGACCACTGCCAGAATGCCGGCAGCAATCGTCAGGGGAACCCACCCCCCTTCGACCACGCGCAGGATGTTGGCACCGAAGAAGATGAGGTCGATGGACAGGAAGGGTACGATCACCGCCAGGCTGAGCGGCAGGCCCCAGCCCCAGCGCCGACGGACGACCATGAAGGCCAGGCAGCAGGTGATCACCATCGTCCCGGTGACCGCGATGCCATAGGCTGCGGCCATCGCCGAGCTGTTGCGGAAGCCGATGGTCAGGACCATCACCCCGAACAGCACCAGCCAGTTGATCGCCGGCATATAGATCTGCCCGGCATGCCCGGCTGAGGTCTGGCGTATTGCCAGCCGCGGCAACAGGCCCAGCTGCATCGCCTGCTGGGTCAGCGAGAAGGCCCCGGTAATCACCGCCTGGCTGGCGATGATCGTGGCCGCCGTGGCCAGCAGCACCATCGGCAGCCGCACAGCCTCGGGGATCATCTGGAAGAACCAGTCCTGGTTGGCGAACGGCTGGCCCATGCGGCCGGCCTCTTCCAGGGTATGGATCGCAAAGGCCCCCTGCCCCAGATAGTTGAGCGCCAGCGCCGGGAAGACCAGCGCGAGCCAAGCCAGGCGGATCGGCGCCTTGCCGAAGTGGCCCATGTCGGCGGTCAGCGCTTCGGCCCCGGTAACGGTCAGGAACACCGCACCCAGCACGAACAGCCCCAGCACGCCGTGTCCGGTGACGAAGCTGACCGCGTGCCACGGCAGGAATGCGGCCAGGATGCCGGGTCCATCGGCGATGTGAATCGCGCCCAAGGCACCTATCGCCAGGAACCACGCGATGCAGACCGGGCCGAATAGCTTGGAAACCATCTCGGTCCCGCGCGACTGGATTGCAAACAGGGCGGCCAGGATCACCAGGCTGATGACCAGGATCCGTCCCTCGGTAAACACCGCCGCGCCGCCGGGCAGGGTCTTGAGGCCTTCCACTGCGGAAAGCACCGACAGCGACGGCGTGATGACCGCATCGCCGTAGAACAGCGCCGCGCCGACCGCCCCCAGGGCAATGATCCAGCCGCCCTTGGCGACCCCGCGCTGAGCCAGGGCCAACAACGCGAGCACGCCGCCTTCGCCGTCATTGTCGGCACGCATGAGAAAGACGACGTATTTCAGCGTGACGATGATGATCAGCGCCCACAGCGCCAGGCTCATCACCCCGATGATCTCGCCGCGATCGAGGCCGTCGGAAGCGGCCTGGCCCAGCGCTTCGCGAAAGGCATAGAGCGGGCTCGTGCCTATATCGCCAAAGACCACGCCGATTGCGCCGATGGTCAGCGGCAACATGGCTTTTGCGGTGGCGGAAGTGTGGCCGCTCTGGCCAGTGATACTTGCGTCGGCGTCGTCCGCCGCGGTCTCGCTATCGTGCATCGGTGCGCCTTCCTGACGCTGGGGAAGGCGCGGCAGATAGGCGTGTTGCACACCGGTGCAATTGCGTTCGCTGCAACGGCAAGTGCAGATTTCGCATGACGCGGCGCAACGCCGATTTGAGCGTTCCGGCGTCAAGCGCAAAAGCAAAGGGCCGGAAGGATTGCTCCTTCCGGCCCCTGCATTCGGTTCGGAAACGGACTGGCTTAGAAGTCCATCCCGCCCATGCCGCCGCCGGGCATTGCCGGCATGGCGGGCTTGTCTTCCGGCTTTTCGCTGATCGCCGCTTCGGTGGTGATCAGCAGGCCGGCGACCGAGGCCGCATCCTGCAGCGCGGTGCGGACGACCTTGGTCGGGTCGATCACGCCGGCCGCAACCAGGTTTTCATAGGTGTCGGTCGCGGCGTTGAAGCCCTGGGTTTCGTCGTCCTCGCGCAGGAGGTTGCCCGAAACCACGGCGCCGTCGTGACCGGCATTGGTGGCGATCTGCTTGACCGGGGCGGTGATCGCGCGGCGCACGATGTCGATACCCTTGGTCTGGTCGTCGTTGGCGCCCTTCATCCCGGCCAGAGCCTTGGTGGCATAGAGCAGCGCGGTACCGCCACCGGGGACGATGCCTTCTTCAACTGCGGCGCGGGTCGCGTGGAGTGCGTCGTCGACGCGGTCCTTGCGTTCCTTGACTTCGACTTCCGAAGCCCCGCCGACCTTGATCACCGCAACCCCGCCGGCCAGCTTGGCCAGACGTTCCTGCAGCTTTTCCTTGTCGTAGTCGCTGGTGGTGGTTTCGATCTGGGCGCGGATCTGTTCGACCCGGCTCTTGATCTCGTCACCCGAACCGGCGCCATCGACGATCGTGGTGTTGTCCTTGTCGATCGACACGCGCTTGGCCTGGCCGAGCATGTTCAGCGTGACCGATTCGAGCTTGATGCCCAGGTCTTCGCTGATCATCTCGCCCTTGGTCAGGATCGCGATGTCCTGCAGCATCGCCTTGCGGCGATCGCCGAAGCCGGGGGCCTTGACCGCCGCGACCTTGAGCCCGCCGCGCAGCTTGTTGACCACCAGGGTGGCCAGTGCTTCGCCTTCGATGTCTTCGGCGATGATCAGCAGCGGACGGCCCGACTGGACCACGGCTTCGAGCACCGGCAGCATCGCCTGGAGGCTCGACAGCTTCTTCTCGTGGATCAGGATGTAGGGGTTATCCAGCTCGACGGTCATCTTGTCGGGGTTGGTGATGAAATAGGGCGAAAGATAGCCGCGGTCGAACTGCATGCCTTCGACGACATCGAGTTCGAACTCAAGCCCCTTGGCTTCCTCGACGGTGATCACGCCTTCCTTGCCGACCTTTTCCATCGCTTCGGCGATCTTGTTGCCGACTTCGCTGTCGCCATTGGCCGAGATGATCCCGACCTGGGCGATTTCCGACGAACCCGAAACCGGCTTGGAGCGCTTGACCAGGTCTTCGACGACCTTGGCCACGGCCAGATCGATGCCGCGCTTGAGGTCCATCGGGTTCATGCCTGCGGCGACCGAGGTCATGCCTTCACGGACGATCGCCTGGGCCAGCACGGTGGCGGTGGTGGTGCCGTCACCGGCCTGGTCGTTGGTCTTGCTGGCAACTTCGCGCAGCATCTGCGCGCCCATGTTCTCGAACTTGTCCTTGAGCTCGATTTCCTTGGCGACGGTGACGCCATCCTTGGTGATGCGCGGTGCGCCGAAGCTCTTGTCGATCACCACGTTGCGGCCCTTGGGACCCAGGGTAACCTTGACGGCATTGGCGAGGATGTCGACGCCGGCGAGAATGCGCTCACGCGCGTCGCGGCCGAACTTTACGTCTTTGGCAGCCATTGTGCTGTTCCTTCAGGTTCGAATGTTCACAAAATTCACAGGGTGCGGGAAGCGGGATTATCCCGGCAGACGGCGGTTCAGCCGATGATGCCGAGGATGTCCGATTCCTTCATGATGATCAGGTCTTCGCCGTCGAGCTTGACCTCGGTGCCCGACCACTTGCCGAACAGCACCTTGTCGCCGGCCTTGACGTCCAGCGGAGTAACCTTGCCGTCTTCGGCCTTGTTACCGGCACCGGCGGCAACGACGATGCCCTCGGCCGGCTTTTCCTTGGCGCTGTCGGGGATGATGATCCCGCCAGCAGTCTTTTCCTCGGCCTCGACGCGGCGAACCAGCACGCGATCGTGCAACGGACGGAAGCTCATGTGATGTACCTCTCTACATGACGTTGAAGTGTCTTGGCACTCTCACGCGGTGAGTGCCAGCGGTGCGCATATGGGTGCGCGTTCAGGTGTCGTCAAGGAGAGTCTGGCGGGAAAAATTCAGCGCGGCAGCAGCCCCAACGCCTCGCGCCGCCGCCAGCGGTGGAGCAGCAGCACGGCGACCACCACCAGCCCCACGGCCAGCCCGATCCACACGCCCAGGCCGCCCAGAGGGGTAAACAGACCCAGCCCCAGCGACAGGCCGAAACCGGGCAGCCAATACCCGAACAGCGCGATCGCCATCGGCATCCGCGTATCCTGCAGCCCGCGCAGCGCGCCCGCGCCGACCGCCTGGATCCCGTCGAACAGCTGGAACAGCGCCGCCACCGCCAGATATTGCACGGCCAGGGCAATCAGCTGGGCATTGGCCGGATCGGCCACGTCGACGTAGAGCGCCAGGACGTGACGCGGGAACAGCAACATGATCCCGGCCCCGACGAACGAGAAGGCGAAGGCGGTCCACAGCGCCGCCAGTCCGGCCAGCCGCACGCCTTCGCGGTCGCCCGCGCCGTAATGGTAACCGACCCGGATCGTCGCTGCCTGGCCCACGCCAAAGGGCACCTGGAACGCCAGCGCCGCAATCTGCAGCGCCACGGTGTGGGCGGCCAGTTGCGCCGCGCCGATCCGCCCCATCAGATAGGCCGCGCTGCTGAAGAAGCCACCTTCGGCAATGATGATGCAGGCGATCGGAAGGCCGATCCGCAGCATCTCGCGCAGCCGCTGCCATTCGGGCCGCCACCAGTTGCCCAGCAGGCGATAGCGGCGCAGCCGCCGGTCGGCGGCGATGACCACGGCATAGGCGGCGACCATCGCAAAGGCGGTGATCACGCTGGCCAGGGCCGAGCCTTCGAGGCCCATAGCAGGCAGGCCAAAGTGACCAAAGATCAGCACCCAGTTGCCCAGCGCATTGACCAGAATCGCCACTGCAGTGATCGCGGTGGCCAGCATCGGGCGGCCCAGCGCGGCAACGAAGGTGCGCTGGACGCTGGACACCACCATGGCCGGGATGGCCCAGCGGATGATCGCCAGGAAGGCACCGGCGCGGCGCGAAATCTCGGGATCCTGTCCGGTCAGCAGCATCAGCGCTTCGCCCCAGCTGCACAGCGCCACGCCGATCATGCCGGTCCCCAGCGCCAGCCACAGCGCCATCCGCACCGACCGCCGCACTTCGCGCACCGCGTGCTTGCGGCGGCCCAGCTCCGCCGCGACCAGCGGCGCGACCGCACCGGTCAGGCCGGTCAGCGCCCAGCTGATCAGCATGTATTGAGTCACCGCTAGGCTTGAGGCGGCCAGCGCCTGCTGGCCCAGCATGGCGACGAAGATCACGTCGGTGGTCCCGATCGCCATCCACAGCAGGTTGGCCAGCGCAAGCGGCGCCGCGAGGTGCAGCGTCGCGCGCAGTTCCGTGCGCCAGGGGGTCAAGGCGGGTCCGTCCGACATAAAGCCGGCCCGGATAGGCGCGATCCGCGTATCGCAAAAGTCGATTTGCCGCAGGCCGCGCACTTCTCGTCGCCACCGTGCGAATAATGCAACGCCTGTCACCCCCTTTGCACTAGGCGCGGGCAAAGGCCGGGTTCATGGTTCCCGTCATCGGATCGCACCCCGCGGGGTGCCGTGCGATGGACCGAGAGGAGGCAGGGGATCATGGGCGTTCGTTTCGCCGCGGGGGTGGCAGTGTTTTCGGCTCTGGTCTTGGCGGGCTGCGGCTCTCCGCCTGACGATCAGGCATCGGGCACCAGCGCATCGCCCGCAACCAGCGCCGAGCCTTCGGCGGCAGCCACAGTCGCAGCGGCAGATGGCAGGCCTGCGGCCTTTGCCCAGTGCGCCGCCTGCCATTCGGTCGAGCCGGGCAAGATGGGCATCGGGCCCAGCCTGGCCGGCGTCTTCGGCACCAAGTCTGGCGCGATTCCCGGCTACGCCTTCAGCGAGGCGATGAAGACCGCCAACCTGACCTGGGACGAAGCCACGCTGGACCGCTATCTGACCGCGCCGGCCAAGGTCGTGCCGGGCACCAGGATGACCTATGCCGGCCTGGCCGATCCGGCCGCGCGCAAGGCGATTATCGCATACCTGAAGGCACTGAAGTAAGCATACTTCGGGCTCTTCGGGTCGCAGGGGAAAGGGTCGGGGCGAAAGCCCTGGCCCTTTCTTGTCTATCGTGTGCCGATCGTGTGTGCGATTAACTGGCAACACAAGCCGTACCAACAGAAAAAGGGCGGCCCCGTGGGACCGCCCTTTCCCGTAATCCGAAAAGGATCGAGGTCGAAATTACTTGATTTCGACGGTGCCGCCAGCGGCTTCGATCTTCTTCTTGATTTCTTCGGCGTCGGTCTTGTTGGTGCCTTCCTTGATCGCCTTCGGCGCGGCTTCGACCAGCGCCTTGGCTTCGGTCAGGCCCAGCGAGGTGATCGCGCGGACTTCCTTGATGACGGCGATCTTGTTGCCGCCGTCGCCGGTCAGGATGACGTCGAATTCGGTCTTTTCTTCGACTGCTTCAGCAGCAGCGCCACCGCCGGCAGGGGCAGCAACGGCAACAGCGGCAGCAGCAGACACGCCCCAGGCTTCTTCAAGTGCCTTGGCAAGGTCAGCAGCTTCCAGGACGGTCAGCTTCGAAAGTTCTTCAACGAGCTTGGCGATATCAGCCATGATGTTTCACTCCTAGTTGTTGGCCGGAGCGGGCGGCGCCCATAACTCCGGTAAATCGTACGAAAACGTCTTAAGCAGCATCCTTGGCGGCATAGGCCCCGAAGACGCGAGCCAGCTTGGCCGCCGGAGCGGTGGCAAGCTGGGCGACCTTGGTGGCCGGTGCCTGGACCAGGCCGATGACCTTGGCGCGCAGTTCGTCGAGCGAGGGCATCGAGGCGAGCGCCTTGATCCCGTCCGCATTCAGAACCTGTGCACCCATCGATCCGCCGACGATTTCGAGCTTGTCGTTCGTCTTGGCGAATTCGACGACAGCCTTCGCGGCGGCAACCGGATCTGCCGAAACGGCAAGAGCGGTCGGGCCGGTCAGGAACTCGTCGATACCGGCGTAGTCGGTGTCCTGGATGGCAAGCTTGGCAAGACGATTCTTCGCAACCTTGTAGGTCGCACCCGCATCACGCACCTTGCCGCGCAGAACGGTGGACTGGGCCACCGTCAGCCCGAGGTTGCGGGTGACAACCACCACGCCGGCCTCGGCAAGACTTGCGTTGAGCGAAGCGACCGATTCGGCTTTCTGCGAACGATCCATGCCTTACTCCTTCAAAATGACCGCGCGTGAGCGAACCCCCGCACGGCCGGCTACGTATGTCCATGGCGCAGGGTGCACCACGGGCGAGTCCGTTCGAAGGGGAAGGAGGACGTGAACCACGTCGAAGGCGGACCTTGCGCAAAGGCAGGGGCCGCGTAAATCTCTGTCCCCGTCTAGGCTGCAAATTAAGAGGGGAACCCTCAGCAACTGTCTCGGACGGCTGACCGGAGCGGACGAATCCGTGCCGGTCGGGGCGGGCCAATAGCAGCACCCGCCCCTGAGTCAAGGATTGCCGCTATTCCGCCGCATAGCCCAGCAGATCCCCCGGTTGGCATTCGAGCACCTGGCAGATCGCCTCAAGCGTCGAAAAGCGGATCGCCTTGGCCTTGCCGGTCTTGAGGATCGACAGGTTCGCAAGGGTGATGTCGACCCGATCGGACAGCTGGGTCAGCGTCATGCCGCGCGCCGAGAGAAGTTCGTCGAGGTGAATTACGACTGGCATCAGACCGTTCCCTCAAGGTCGCCCTGCATTTCCGCGCCCTTGCGGAACACGCGCGCAAGGATAAACAGCAGCAGGGCAATGGCGACGCCGCCAGGAGCGGGATCGATGCTGACCGGGAAGCCGTTGATGTCACCGCGCACCGCAACGCCGATCATGTTGGCAAAGAAGCCCAGCGCCATAAGCCCGACCACCGCGCCGCCGATCCATTCCAGCCGCTTGGCATTGGCCATGGCAAAGACCTCGCCGCTTTCTACAGTGTCGATCAGCGCCATCAGTCGCAGAACGATCCCGATCGCCGTATCGAGTGCGGCCAGTCCGATCAGCAGGCGCGTAGCTGGTCGCCACACGGGCTCGAGCGGGGAGACCAGCAGCGCGGTACCTTGCGACACGCCATAGCCGACCAGCCCGACTATGCTCATGACGAAGCTGAGGATCAGGCCGACCAGCAGGACATAGAGCAGCACCTTGGCGGCGATCAGCAGGCCATCGCCTTTCATTCCCTTGACACCGAGCTCGCCGAAATCACGGGCAAACTGTTGCAGCAGCATTTTCATAGTCAGATCCTTGTCAGTGCGCAGCCGGCAATGTCCTGCGCCGCCCCATATCGTTTTTCGATATACCTGATTCGCCATATCGTCAATCGATAATATTGAAAAACGATATGCGCGATCGAGATGGTCAGGTTTGACAAGCCGGCACCTCCTTCCTATATGCCACCCCTGCCCAGGGCTTCGAGCAAGGGCGTCCCATGCGCGGGGGGCGTCCACGGAAGGAAGCTTCGGACAATTCATCTGACGCCAAAGGCTGCGGGCCGCTTCTGCGAAACAGGGGCGATTGCCATGCGGCCTTTTTGACGTCCGATGGATGCCACCACACCGCGCGTGGCACAGTTTTTCGCCGGATTTCCTGTCCGGCACCCCAGCGAAAGAGGCTCCTTCCCTCATGGCAACCAAGCCCGCCCCCACGCTCCGCGCATCGGCCAAGCGCCGCATCCGCAAGATCTTCGGCGACATCCACGAAGTGGTGAAAATGCCGAACCTGATCGAGGTGCAGCGCGAATCGTACGAGCAGTTCCTGCGCTCCGATCCGGCCACCGGCTATGTCTCGGGGCTGGAAAAGACCCTGCGCTCGGTCTTCCCGATCCGCGATTTCGCCGGCACCAGCGAATTGGACTTCGTCCATTACGAGCTGGAAGACCCCAAGTACGACACCACCGAGTGCCGCCAGCGCGGGATCACCTATGCCGCGCCAATGAAGGTCACGCTGCGCCTGATCGTGTTCGAAGTGGATGCCGAAACCGAAACCCGCTCGGTGCTCGATATCAAGGAGCAGGACGTCTACATGGGCGACATGCCGCTCATGACCGAGAACGGCACTTTCATCATCAACGGCACCGAACGCGTCATCGTGTCGCAGATGCACCGCTCGCCGGGTGTGCTGTTCGACCATGACCGCGGCAAGACGCATTCCAGCGGCAAGTATCTGTTCGCTGCCCGCGTCATCCCCTATCGCGGATCGTGGCTCGATTTCGAATTCGACGCCAAGGACATCGTCAACGTCCGCATCGACCGCAAGCGCAAGCTGCCGGTCACCGCGCTGCTGCACGCGCTGGGCCTGGGGAACGAGGACATCCTCGGCTATTTCTACCAGACCGTCACCTGGAAGCGCGGCGAAGGCGGCTGGCGCTTGCCCTATCAGACCGAGCAATGGCGCGGTCAGAAGCCGGCGTTCGACATCGTCGACGCCAAGTCGGGCGAAGTGATCTTCCCTGCCGGCACCAAGATCAGCCCGCGCGCCGCCAACAAGGCGGAAAAGGACGGCCTCGCTGAACTGCTGATCCCGACCGAGGAAGTCTTCGGTCGCTATTCGGCGCTCGACCTGATCGACGAGAGCACCGGCCGCATCTACATCGAAGCCGGTGACGAAGTGTCGCCGGAAAACCTCGATGCGCTCGACAAGGCCGGGATCGACCAGCTCGAATTGCTCGACATCGACCACGTCAACACCGGGCCGTGGATCCGCAACACGCTGAAGGCCGACAAGGCCGAGGACCGCGATCATGCGCTGGCCGATATCTACCGGGTGATGCGCCCGGGCGAACCGCCGACGCGCGAAACCGCCGAAGCGCTGTTCGACGGCCTGTTCTTCGATCCCGACCGCTACGACCTCTCGGCCGTGGGCCGGGTCAAGCTCAACATGCGTCTGCAGCTCGATGCCGAGGATACCGTCACCACCCTGCGCAGCGAGGACATCCTTGCCGTGGTCAAGGAGCTGGTGAACCTCAAGGACGGCAAGGGCGAAGTCGACGACATCGACAACCTCGGCAACCGCCGGGTCCGCTCGGTCGGCGAGCTGCTTGAAAACCAGTACCGCGTCGGCCTGCTGCGCATGGAACGCGCGGTCAAGGAACGGATGAGCAGCGTCGACGTGTCGACCGTGATGCCCAACGACCTGATCAACGCCAAGCCCGCGGTCGCCGCGGTGCGCGAGTTCTTCGGTTCGTCGCAGCTCTCGCAGTTCATGGACCAGACCAACCCGTTGTCCGAAGTCACTCACAAGCGCCGCGTCTCGGCGCTCGGGCCGGGCGGCCTGACCCGTGAGCGCGCCGGCTTCGAAGTCCGCGACGTCCACCCGACGCACTATGGCCGGATCTGCCCGATCGAAACGCCGGAAGGCCCGAACATCGGCCTGATCAACTCGCTGTCGACCTTCGCCCGGGTCAACAAGTACGGCTTCATCGAAACTCCGTACCGCAAGGTGATCGACGGCAAGGTGACCGGCGAGGTCGTCTACCTGTCGGCGATGGAAGAGCAGAAGCACGTTGTCGCCCAGGCTTCGGCCGAGCTCAACGCCGACGGCTCGTTCGTCGAGGAACTGATCTCGGCGCGCGACAGCGGCGAATTCGTGATGAGCCCGCGCGATCTGGTCACGCTAATGGACGTTTCGCCCAAGCAGCTGGTCTCGGTCGCCGCCTCGCTCATTCCGTTCCTGGAAAACGATGACGCCAACCGCGCGCTGATGGGCTCGAACATGCAGCGCCAGGCGGTGCCGCTGGTCCAGGCCGAGGCACCGTTCGTCGGCACCGGCATGGAAGAAACCGTGGCGCGCGATTCCGGCGCGGCAATCTCGGCGCTGCGCGCGGGCATCGTCGACCAGGTCGACGCCACCCGCATCGTGATCCGCGCCAGCGGCGATATCGAACCCGGCCAGTCGGGCGTCGACATCTACCGCCTGCAGAAGTTCGAACGCTCCAACCAGTCGACCTGCATCAACCAGCGTCCGCTGGTGAAGGTCGGCGACGTGGTCGAAACCGGCGATATCCTGGCCGACGGTCCCTCGACCGAGCTGGGCGAACTGGCGCTGGGCCGCAACAGCCTGGTCGCGTTCATGCCGTGGAACGGCTACAACTACGAAGACTCGATCCTGATCAGCGAACGCATCGTCAAGGACGACGTGTTCACCTCGATCCACATCGACGAATTCGAAGTGATGGCCCGCGACACCAAGCTTGGGCCTGAAGACATCACCCGCGACATTCCCAACGTGGGCGAGGAAGCACTGCGCAACCTCGACGAAGCGGGCATCGTCTACATCGGCGCCGAAGTGCATCCGGGCGACATCCTGGTCGGCAAGATCACGCCGAAGGGCGAAAGCCCGATGACCCCTGAAGAAAAGCTGCTGCGCGCGATCTTCGGCGAAAAGGCCAGCGACGTGCGTGACACTTCGCTCCGCCTGCCGCCGGGCGTCTCGGGCACGATCGTCGACGTGCGCGTGTTCAACCGTCACGGCATCGAGGTCGATGACCGTACCCGCGCCATCCAGAACGAGGAAATCGAACGCCTCGCCAAGGACCGCGAGGACGAACGCGGCATTCTCAACCGCGCCACCTACAACCGTCTCAAGGACATGCTGATCGGCCAGGTGGCTGCTGCAGCGCCGAAGGGCTTCAAGAAGGGCGACACCATCGACGAGGCCGGCCTGGCCGAGGTCGAGCGCCACGAATGGTGGAAGTTCGCGGTGGCCGACGACCGTGTCCAGGGCCAGCTCGAAGCGGTCAAGGCGCAGTACGACGAGACCGTCAAGGCGATCCAGGAGAAGTTCGAGGACCGCAAGGAAAAGCTTGAACGCGGCGACGAACTCGCCCCCGGCGTGCTCAAGATGGTCAAGGTCTTCGTCGCGGTGAAGCGCAAGCTGCAGCCGGGCGACAAGATGGCCGGCCGCCACGGCAACAAGGGTGTCATTTCGCGCATCCTGCCGCAGGAAGACATGCCGTTCCTGGAAGACGGTACGCCGGTCGACATCGTGCTCAACCCGCTGGGCGTGCCCAGCCGCATGAACGTCGGGCAGATCTTCGAAACCCACCTGGGCTGGGCCGCGCGCGGTCTGGGCCAGCAGGTGACTGCGGCGCTGGAACAGTGGCGCCACGACAATCCCAACCCCGAAGCGGCCGCCCCGCCGACCGCGCTGATCGACAAGCTCAAGGACATCTACGGCGAGAACTATCATGCCCAGATCGACGCGCGCTCGGTCGACCAGATCGTCGACATGGCGCAACTGCTGAAGAACGGCGTGCCGATGGGGACCCCGGTGTTCGACGGTGCCCGCGAAGCCGACGTTTCGGCCATGCTGGAAAAGGCCGGGCTCGATACCTCGGGCCAGGTCACGCTGTATGACGGGCGCACCGGTGAGGCCTTCGACCGCAAGGTCACCGTGGGCTACATCTACATGCTCAAGCTGCACCACCTGGTCGACGACAAGATCCACGCGCGCTCGATCGGGCCGTACAGCCTCGTCACCCAGCAGCCGCTGGGCGGCAAGGCGCAGTTCGGCGGCCAGCGCTTCGGCGAAATGGAGGTCTGGGCGCTCCAGGCCTACGGCGCCGCCTATACCTTGCAGGAAATGCTGACGGTGAAATCGGACGACGTGGTCGGCCGCACCAAGGTCTACGAAGCGATCGTCAAGGGCGACGACACCTTCGAGGCCGGCATTCCCGAGAGCTTCAACGTGCTTGTCAAGGAAATGCGCAGCCTGGGCCTCAACGTCGAGCTGTCGAGCATCGTCGAAGAGAGCGATGACGACGATTACGCGGAGGCCGCGGAATAAGGGAACCGGGCGGTCTTCGGGCCGCCCTTCCCCGCCCCGCCCACGACATTCACCCCAAGAGGGACTGAAACATGAACGACCTTACCAAGTTCACCAACCAGATGGCGAAGCCCGAAACCTTCGACCAGATCCAGATCGGCCTTGCCAGCCCCGAGCGTATCCGTTCGTGGTCGTTCGGCGAGATCAAGAAGCCGGAAACGATCAACTACCGGACCTTCAAGCCGGAGCGCGACGGCCTGTTCTGCGCCCGCATCTTCGGTCCGGTGAAGGACTACGAGTGCCTGTGCGGCAAGTACAAGCGCATGAAGTACAAGGGCGTCGTCTGCGAAAAGTGCGGCGTCGAAGTGACCGTGACCAAGGTCCGCCGCGAGCGCATGGGCCACATCGAACTGGCCGCGCCGGTTGCGCACATCTGGTTCCTCAAGTCGCTGCCGTCGCGCATCGGCCTGCTCCTCGACATGCAGCTCAAGCAGCTTGAGCGCATCCTCTACTTCGAAAGCTACGTGGTGATCGAGCCGGGCCTGACCCCGCTTGAAAAGTACCAGTTGCTGACCGAAGACGAACTCTACGAGTACCAGGACGAGTACGGCGAAGACGCCTTCAGCGCCGGGATCGGTGCCGAAGCGGTCAAGCACATGCTGATGAGCCTCGACCTCGTGCAAGAGCGCGACGATCTGATGGAAGAGCTGCGGGTTACCAAGTCCGAGCTCAAGCCCAAGAAGATCATCAAGCGGTTGAAGGTCGTCGAAAGCTTCATCGATTCGGGCAACCGTCCGGAATGGATGATCCTTGATGTCGTCCCGGTCATTCCGCCCGAACTGCGCCCGCTGGTGCCGCTTGACGGTGGCCGCTTCGCGACGTCGGATCTCAACGATCTCTATCGCCGCGTCATCAACCGCAACAACCGCCTCAAACGTCTGATCGAGCTGCGCGCGCCGGACATCATCGTCCGCAACGAAAAGCGCATGCTGCAGGAAGCCGTTGACGCCCTGTTCGACAACGGCCGCCGCGGCCGCGTGATCACCGGTGCCAACAAGCGTCCGCTGAAGTCGCTGTCCGACATGCTCAAGGGCAAGCAGGGCCGCTTCCGCCAGAACCTGCTGGGCAAGCGCGTCGACTATTCGGGCCGTTCGGTCATCGTGACCGGGCCGGAACTCAAGCTCCACCAGTGCGGCCTGCCCAAGAAGATGGCGCTCGAACTGTTCAAGCCGTTCATCTACGCCCGCCTCGATGCCAAGGGTCTGTCGATGACCCTCAAGCAGGCCAAGAAGTGGGTCGAGAAGGAACGCAAGGAAGTCTGGGACATCCTGGACGAAGTGATCCGCGAACACCCGGTGCTGCTCAACCGCGCGCCGACGCTGCACCGTCTGGGCATCCAGGCCTTTGAACCCGTGCTGATCGAGGGCAAGGCGATCCAGCTGCACCCGCTGGTCTGCTCGGCCTTCAACGCCGACTTCGACGGTGACCAGATGGCGGTCCACGTGCCGCTTTCGCTGGAAGCCCAGCTGGAAGCACGCGTGCTGATGATGTCGACCAACAACATCCTCAGCCCCGCCAACGGCAAGCCGATCATCGTGCCGTCGCAGGACATGGTTCTGGGCCTGTACTACCTGTCGATCGACCGCGAGAACGAGCCCGGCGCCGGGATGATGTTCTCCGACATGGCTGAAGTCCATCAGGCGCTGGAAGTGGGTGCGGTGACGCTCCATTCGAAGATCATCGCCCGCGTGCCGCAGACCGACGAGAAGGGTCAGCAGTACCAGAAGCGCTTCGAAACCACCCCCGGCCGCATGCTGATCGGCGAATGCCTGCCCAAGTCGCACACCGTGCCCTTCGATGTGGTCAACAAGGTGCTGACCAAGAAGGAAATCGGCGACGTCATCGACCAGGTCTATCGCCACACTGGCCAGAAGGACACGGTGCTGTTTGCCGACGCCATCATGGCGCTGGGCTTCCGCAACGCGTTCAAGGCGGGGATCTCGTTCGGCAAGGACGACATGATCATCCCCGACAGCAAGGTGGCGCTGGTTGACGAGACCAAGGCTCTGGTTGCCGACTATGAGCAGCAGTACCAGGACGGCCTGATCACCCAGCAGGAAAAGTACAACAAGGTGATCGACGCCTGGAGCCGCTGCGGCGATCAGGTGGCCAACGCCATGATGGACGAGATCAAGGCCAGCCCGATCGACCCGGAAACGGGCCGTCAGAAGCCGATCAACTCGATCTACATGATGTCGCACTCCGGTGCGCGTGGTTCGCCGACCCAGATGAAGCAGCTGGCGGGTATGCGCGGGCTGATGGCCAAGCCTTCGGGCGAGATCATCGAGACCCCGATCATCTCGAACTTCAAGGAGGGCCTGACCGTCCTTGAATACTTCAACTCGACCCACGGCGCCCGCAAGGGTCTGGCCGACACGGCGCTCAAGACGGCAAACTCGGGTTACCTGACCCGCCGTCTGGTCGACGTGTCGCAGGACTGCGTTGTCGTGATCGACGATTGCGGTACCGAACGCGCGCTGGAAATGCGCTCGATCGTCCAGGGCGGTTCGACCATCGCCAGCCTTGCCGAACGCATCCTGGGCCGCACCCTGGCCGAGGATATCGTCAACAAGGACGGCGCGGTCGTCGCCGCCAAGGGCGACCTGCTCGACGAAGCCGCCGTGGCTGCGATCGAGGCCACCGGCATCCAGGCCGCACGGATCCGCAGCCCGTTGATCTGCGAAGCCGAACAGGGCGTCTGCGCAACCTGCTATGGCCGCGATCTGGCCCGCGGGACCCCGGTGAACATTGGCGAAGCGGTCGGCGTCATTGCCGCCCAGTCGATCGGTGAACCTGGCACCCAGTTGACCATGCGGACCTTCCACATCGGCGGCGCGGCCCAGGTCAACGAACAGTCGCACCTCGAAGCGATCAGCGACGGTACCGTGGTTTACCGCGACATCCCGACGATCGTCGACAAGCGCGGCCGCCGCCTCAGCCTTGCCCGTAACGGCGAGATCGTGGTGATGGACACCGAAGGGCGTGAACGCGCGATCCACCGCGTGCCCTATGGTACCCACCTGCTCCACGAAGACGGCGCGATCATCACCGAAGGCGATCGTCTGGCCGAATGGGATCCGTTCACGCTGCCGGTGATCACCGAAAAGCCGGGTATCGTGAAGTACCAGGACCTGATCGACGGCAAGACCCTGACCGAAGCGACCGACGAAGCCACCGGCATGAGCAGTCGCGTGGTGACCGAGAACCGTTCGGCCAGCCGTTCGAAGAAGGAAGACCTGCGTCCGCGTCTGACCCTCCTTGACGAACAGTCGGGCGAGGCCGCGCGCTACATGATGGCGCCGGGCACCACCCTGTCGGTCGAAGACGGACAGGAAGTGTCGGCCGGCGACGTGCTGGCCCGCGCCAGCCGCGAAGCCGCCAAGACCCGCGACATCACCGGTGGTCTGCCGCGCGTTGCGGAACTGTTCGAAGCTCGCATCCCCAAGGACAACGCGATCATCGCGAAGGCCTCGGGCCGGATCGAATTCGTTCGCGATTACAAGGCCAAGCGCAAGATCGCGATCATCCCGGAAGAGGGCGAACCGGTGGAATACCTGATCCCCAAGTCCAAGGTGATCGACGTTCAGGAAGGCGACTGGGTCAAGAAGGGCGACAACCTGATCTCGGGATCGCCCAACCCGCACGAAATCCTGGAAGTCCTGGGGGTTGAGGCGCTGGCCGAATACCTCGTCGCGGAAATCCAGGAAGTCTACCGCCTGCAGGGCGTGAAGATCAACGACAAGCACATCGAGGTGATCGTTCGCCAGATGCTGCAGAAGGTTGAGATCACCGACGGCGGCGATACCGTGCTGCTGGCCGGCGAACAGGTCGACCGCGAGGAAATGGACGAATACAACGCCAAGCTGGAAACCGGTCAGGCTCCGGCCGTGGGCAAGCCGGTGCTGCTGGGTATCACCAAAGCCTCGCTCCAGACGCGTTCGTTCATTTCTGCTGCGTCGTTCCAGGAAACCACCCGCGTGCTGACGCAGGCGGCGGTCGAAGGAAAGCGCGACAGCCTGATCGGCCTGAAGGAAAACGTCATCGTCGGCCGGCTCATTCCTGCCGGTACCGGTGCGGGCATGAACCGCCTGCGCGTGGCGGCCACCAGCCGCGATGCCGCGCTGCGGGCGTCCTACCGCAAGCTGCAGGAAAGCCTGATCGCACCGGCCAGCGCCGCGGAAGAGCATGCCGCCGAACTGGCCCAGGGGCCGGAAGCGGCCGGTCTGTCCGATCCGCTGGCGGCGGTCGAGGGTGAGACCCACGGCACCGACGCCGATGCCGGCGAATACCTGATCAAGGACGACGGCGCCGAATAAGCGCTGCCAATCCTGGCCCAATCAAAGCCCCGCCGGAGCGATCCGGCGGGGCTTTTTGTTCAGTCGTGCAACTAACTGCGGTGGGCTTGTTCGTGCGACGCGATCAAGGCCCGCGTTACCGCTTGCATCATTCCTAGCCGGGCAGGATTGGGCAGGCGGGTTTCACCGATCATGACCGCCACGCCGTACTGCGTGCCATCCGGCGCCTCGATCATCGCGACATCGTTGAACCCGGTCTGGACCCCGCGCAGCTCCTGGCCTGTGCCGGTCTTGTGGTAGGCCTTCCAGCCAGGTGCCAGACCGCCCTTGAGCCGCAGTGGTCCGCTTTTGGAATGGGCCATGATATCAAGCAGCACCGCAGTCGATTGCGCGGACAGCAGCTCGCCCCGGCCAAGCCGCGCCATTGCCTGGGCAATTGCGGCGGGGGTCGCCCCATCGAGCGGATCGGCGACATATCGGGCGAGGAGCGCAGCGCGCTGATCGAGCGGCAAACGATCGCGCGCGCGCTCAAAATTGTAACCAGTCGCCAGATCGGGGGTCCAAGTGACCCCAGCGATCTGGCTCTGCAGCAGCCGCTCGCCCGGGCCGAAGCGGATACCGCCAAGCTTACGCTCGGCCAACACCGCGCGAACCCGCCGAGGACCACCGACTTGCCAGAGCAGCTTGTCGTTGGCCATGTTATCGGACAGCGACAACGCATCCTGCATCAGTGTCTGTACCGGCAGGGTCAGGCCGCCAAGCTCGAGCACTTTCCACCGTAGCGGCTGATTGAAGACAACCTGGTCCTCTGCACGCAGGGTCATCGGTTGGGCCAGGGCCAACTGCCCCCGGTCCACTGCATCCAGGACGCTTAACGCAACCCACAGTTTCGAGACGCTTTGCTGCGGGAAATATTCGCCGGTGCGTTCCCCGACAATCCAGCCGCAGCCCGCCTGGCTGATCGCGATGCCCACCTTGCCGTCGAATCCCGCCGCGATGGCTGAAAGCTCCTGCTGCAAGCCAGTGGGACGCGGTTGGCACTTAACCGGTGCGGAGGCGGCGTGGACATAGGGCTTTGCGGGGCCGGCTATCGCCCGGTCAATTGGAGCGCGATAGGCGACAAGTGTTGCAACCCCGGCAATGGTGGCGAGGCAAAGCCCAACTGCGAGTACGCTCCGGCGCAAACGCGATCTGCTTGCACGCGCAAGTCTGCGATTGAGAGTTTCGGTAACTTCGCGGTGCTGCAGCAGGGTCATGGTTCGACCGGAGCCTAGCGCCGCGTCGTCCGGGGCGGAAGGGGAGGCGAGCCGCAAATGCGGCCAGGGCGTGGAAAACCCCGCCGGATCGCTCCGACGGGGTTTTCGTTGTCCGGCTTTGGTGCGATCAGAACTTGAAGCGCACGGTGCCGCCATAGGTCGCCGGCGGCGGCGGGTAGCCCGAGAGGCTGCCGGTCTGCGCCACCCCGGGGAAGATCACCGGGTTGTACTGCGGTTCGGTCAGATTGCGGCCCCAGACGCTGAACTCGAGGCCGTTGGCGAGGCCAAAGGCAATCGAAGCGTTGAGCGATTCGACCGAAGCCTTGTAGGGCAGGCCCTGGGCGATCTGGTAGGCGCTGTTCATCGCATAGTCGGTGTGGAAGGTGACGCTGTTGTCGCCGCCGACATCCAGCGTGTAGGTGCCGCCGACCGCAACCGACCAGTCGGAAATGCCGCTGGGCGTCTGTCCGGTCAGGTTGGTCGGGACCACCGTGTTGGTCAGCGGGTTGAACGCCGATCCGCCGGTGAACAGGTCGTACTTCGGATCGAGGTAGGTCACCGATGCGGTGAAGTTCAGGCCCTTGACCGGGGTCAGCGAGCCATCGAGTTCGAAGCCGACAGTCGACTGCTTTTCGGCATTGCCCAGCACGAAGCCGGTGCCCTGGAACACGTTGCTCTGGAAGTCCTTGAGGATCTGCTTGAACACCGCCAGGTTGAAACCGAAGCCTTCAAACTGGCCCTTGACGCCGACTTCATAGACCTGCGACTTTTCCGGACGGGCAAAGCGCGTGCCAGTGGTCAGGTTGGCCAGCGCCAGCCCGGCGGTGCGGATCGGCGAAGCCGCCGGAGCCGGGACCTGGGCGGGCGAACCCGGGATGAAGTCGGCCGCGAAGGGACGGCTGTCGTACGAGAGGTTGAACGAAGTGGCCTTGAAGCCGGTGGCGTAGGTTGCATAGACGCTCAGCTGGCGGCTAAACTTGTAGTTGGCGCGCAGCGTGTACGACAGGTTGTCGTCATGCGTCTTGCCGCTTTCCACCACGTTGGGGAAGTTCAGGAACCCGGGCAGGAACTGCAGCGGAGCAAAGGCGAGGAAGGGATTGCAGGAGCCCGAGCGCGTCGGATTCCCCGGCGAGGCCGGCGGCGCGCCAGTCACCGTCGAACAGCTGTTAGTCCGCGGATAGAGAATCCCCGGCGTGTAGATGCCCGCCGGAATCGAGCCCGGAAGGCCGGCATTGGCGCCAGTCTGAACCAGATCAATGGTCGAGAAGGTGTCGGTTGTCGAATTGTTGGTCGCCACCTTCTTCCAGTCGTTGGTGTAGTTGGCACCAACGGTCAGGGTCAGGTTCTCGACCGGTTCGAAATCGAGCTGACCGAAGATCGACAGCGCATCGTTGGTGTAATTGTAATCTTCATGACGCCCCAGGCCTTGCGAGCCGAACGGCGCGACAGTTGCCGGAATACCGTTGAGTGCGCGCAGGGTCGGTTCGAAGGCGCTGTAATTGCCGCCGGTCAGCAGGTTGGCATAGCCGCGGAAGTCCTTGCCGTAGAGCAGTTGCGCCTGGCTATCGATCTTCTCGTGGAAGCCGTAGGCACCCAGCAGAAAGTTGACCGGGCCGTCGAAGTTCGACGCGATCCGCAGTTCCTGGGTATAGGTGTCGATCTTGGTATGGTTGCTGTTTTCACCGATCAGATCGGCGCTGGTGAAGTCCGAATCCGCGTTGGTGAATGACCGCACCGCGCGGTAGGCACTGATGCTGGTCAGCGACAGCGTATCGGTCAGATCGAAGTCGGCCTGGGCCGAAATGCCATAGTTGTCGATCTTGTTGATCGATGCGAAGTTGGCATAACTGTCGAGCGCATAGGGCTGGTTCGACACCAGGTTGCCGCCCAGGGCACGCACCGCATTGCCGGTCGGGCCATCGAAGATGTTCGAGATCGAGCAGCACACTTCATCGATCTTGTCGTAATCGCCGATGATCCGCAGCTTGAAGGCATCCGACGGTTCGAACAGCAGCTGGCCGCGCAGGCCCCAGCGGTTGCGGTTGTTGTTGTCCTGATTGAGGTTGATGTACTTGCTGAAGCCATCGCGCTTGTTGAAATTGCCGCCCAGGCTGAAAGCCAGCGTTTCCGAGATCGGACCGGTGATGTCGCCCTTGACGACGATGGCGTTGTAATTGCCGTAGCTGGCCTCAAGGTTGCCGCCGAACTTGAACTGCGGCTCCTTGGTGACGATGCTGATGATCCCGGCCGAGGCGTTCTTGCCGAACAGCGTCGACTGCGGGCCGCGCAGCACTTCGATGCGCTGGATGTTGGGCAGATCGCCGATCTGGGCGGCCGAACGCGACCGATAGACCCCGTCGATGAACACGCCGACCGAGGGTTCGATCCCGGCATTGTTGGCACCGTTACCGAAGCCGCGGATGATGAAATTGGTGTTGGCCGAGCTTTGCAGCTGGCCGACCTTCAGCGAGGGAACCAGCGTCTGCAGGTCGATCAGGTCGCGCACCTGCGAACGCTTGATCGCTTCAGCGCCGGTCACCGAAACCGAGATCGGCGTGTCCTGCAGGGTCTTTTCGCGCTTGCTTGCGGTGACAATGATCTCACCGCCGACCTCTTCATCGGCTGTGGCGGTATCGGTGGCGGCAGGGGTCTGTTCCTGGGCATGGGCCGCTGTGGCAACACCCATCGACAGCATGCCGATGGTGGACAGCAGCGCGACACGCACGAAACGCTCGGACTTGATCATAAAGGTAATTCTCCCAACGAGCCCGGTCGGGGCATCGATGGAGCGGGCCTAGAAATTGCGACCAACGGCGTCAATCGACACCGCGAACCACGCGCAACTTAATCGCAGACTGCGGCAATTATGCTACGCTGTTGTAATCGATTGCTGTCTGGTTGTGAACACTTCTCAAGCGTAGGCCATGCGCTCCAGCGCCCCGAAGCAGGCCAGCGCGCCGGGATCGCCGAAGGGCGAAAGCTGGCTCATGAACACCCCGCCCAACCCCTTGGCCGGATCGATCCAGTAATAGGAATTGAAGATCCCGGCCCAGTTGAGGCTGCCCGCCGAACGGCCATTGGGACCGGGTTCGGGATTGGTCAGAAAGCCCAGCGTCCAGCCGGTGTGCTGGCCGGGGAAACCGTCGAAGGGCGGGGCAAGGTGCGGCATGGCGCTGCCCATGTAGCCGGCTCGGATCGAGCCGATCTGGTTGCTGCTCATTTCGGCGATTGTTGCCTGACTCAGCACGCGCTGGCCCTCCAGCTCGCCGCCGTTCAGCACCATCCGCACGAACCGGGCATAGTCCGGTGCGGTGCCGATCAGTCCGCCCCCGGCATTGTGGTATTCGCCGCCGCCGAGGAACATCGGCTGGACTTTCAGCGCGCCGCTTTCGTCATGGACGTGGACCTGGGCCGCGCCGGCCGGCAGGCTGTCGTGAAATCCGGTCCCGGTCATGCCGAGCGGGGCAAACAGGTGTTCGGACATGTAATCGCCCAGCCGGCTGCCGGTCACCGCTTCAACTGCCAGCCCGGCCCAGTCGATCGAGACCGAATATTCCCACTTGTCGCCCGGATCGTAGAGCAGCGGGGTGCGGATCCCGGCCATCGAGCCGGGTTCAGGCATGCCGACCGCGGCGAAATACTGCAACAGCTCGGGATGGATGAAGAAATAGCCGAAGCCCGCGGTGTGGGTCAGCAGGTGGCGCAATGTGATCGGCCGGGCCGCGGACCGGGTCTGCGGCTGGCCGGCGGAATCGAAGCCGGTCAGGACCTGGGCATCCGCCAGCTCGGGCAGGATATCGCCGATCGGCCCGTCAAGGCTCAGCCGCCCGGCCTCGACCTGCTGCAGCGCGGCGACAGTGGCCAGCGCCTTGGTCATCGAAGCGATCTGGAACGGGGTGTCCTCGGTAACCGGGGTCCCGTCCTCAACGGCAGTCACACCCAGCGCCTTGCTGTAACGCACGCCATCGCGGTCGACGATCATTCCCACCGCGCTCGGCAGATTAGCACTGGCAAAGGCTTGTTCGAACATTCGGTCTCTCCCTTATCGCCCATTGGCTAACGCGGCAGCAGTGCCTAGGGAAGAGAAATGACCGATCGCCTTGTCATTACCCTTGCCCAGCTCAACCAGGTTGTCGGCGACATGGCCGGCAATGCCGCCGCCATGCTCGCCGCTCGCGACCGCGCCCGTGCCGCCGGGTCCGATCTGGTGGTGTTCCCGGAAATGCAGCTGGTCGGCTATCCCGCCGAGGATCTGGTGCTCAAGCCGGCCTTTGTTGCGCGGGCTGCAGAGGCGCTGGAAGACCTCGCGGCGCAGACCGCCGACGGCGGGCCGGCGATGCTCGTCGGCTCGATCTTTGTGCGCGACGGCAACCTCCACAACGGCATCGCGCTGCTGCACGAAGGCAAGGTCGCCCAGGTCAGATTCAAGCACGAGCTGCCCAATTATGGCACCTTCGACGAAGTACGCCTGTTCCAGCCCGGGCCGCTGCCCGAACCGATCGTGTTCAAGGGCGTGATGATCGGCCTGCCGATCTGCGAGGACATCTGGCACCCCGATGTGTGCCGCCACCTCGCCGATTTCGGCGCCGAGCTGCTGCTGTGCATCAACGGCAGCCCTTACGAGATCGACAAGGACACGCTGCGGATCGACGGCGTGGCCAAGCGCCGCGCGGTCGATACCGGCCTGCCGCTGGCCTACCTCAACCGCGTCGGCGGGCAGGACGAGCTGGTCTTCGACGGGGCCAGCTTCGTGGTCAACGGCGACGGTTCGCTTGCCGTGCAGATGACCGACTGGGAAGAACAGGAGGTCACCACCACCTGGACCCGAACGGCGACCGGCTGGCGCTGCGACAGGGGCGCGATCGCCCCGCTCGCCGATCACCCCGAGGACATTTACTGCGCGATGGTGCTGGCGCTGCGCGACTATGTCGGTCGCAACCGCTTCCCCGGCGTGGTGCTCGGCCTGTCGGGCGGAATCGACTCGGCGATCTGCGCCGCGATCGCCGCCGACGCGCTGGGCCCGGACCGGGTGTGGTGCGTCATGCTGCCCAGCCGCTTCACCAGCCAGCTGAGCCTGGATCTGGCCACCGAATGCGCGCGGATGATCGGCTGCAGGTACGAGACGATCCCGATCAACCCGGCGGTCATGGCTTTTGACGAGATGCTGGCGGGGAGCTTCGCGGACAAGGAATACGACATCACCGAAGAAAACGTCCAGTCGCGGATCCGCGGCGTCACGCTGATGGCGCTGTCCAACAAGTTCGGCCCGATGCTGCTGACCACCGGCAACAAGAGCGAGATGAGCGTCGGCTATGCAACGATCTATGGCGACATGGCGGGCGGCTACAACCCGCTCAAGGACGCCTACAAGATGACGGTTTTCGCGATCAGCGAATGGCGCAATCGGCACAAGCCCAAGATCGGCCTGGGACCCGACGGCCCGGTGATGCCCGAGGGGATCATTACCCGGCCCCCGTCGGCCGAACTGCGTCCCGATCAGAAGGACGAGGATTCGCTGCCGCCCTACAAGGTGCTCGACGGGATCCTGCTCGGCCTGGTCGAGCACGAGAAGAGCGTCGACCAGCTGACCGCCGAAGGCTTCGATCGCGACGTGGTGGTGCGGATCGAGCGGCTGCTCAACATTGCCGAATACAAGCGTCGCCAGGCCCCGCCGGGGGTCAAGCTGGGCACTCGCAACTTCGGGCGCGACCGGCGCTATCCGATCACCCATGCGTTCCGGAGCGCGTGACTTCGCGCCCGCTAGGCGCTAACCGCGCGCCATGACCGTCACCACCCGTTTCGCCCCCAGTCCCACCGGTACGCTGCACGTCGGCAACGTCCGCGCGGCGCTCCACAACTGGCTGCTGGCAAAGAAGCACGGCGGGCGCTTCCTGCTGCGCATCGACGATACCGATCAGGAACGCAGCCGCGAGGAGCATGTCACCAGCATCAAGGCCGACCTCGAATGGCTCGGCCTCAACTGGGACGGCGAAGAGCGGCAGTCCGCCCGGTTTGATCTTTACGAGGCCGAGTTCCAGAAGCTGGTCGCTGCCGGCCGGGTCTATCGCTGTTATGAGACGGCGCAGGAGCTGGAGCTCAAGCGCAAGATTCTGCTCGGGCGCGGTCTGCCGCCAATCTACGACCGCGCGGCGTTGAGCCTTACCGCAGCCGATCACGCTGCGAAGGAAGCCGCAGGCGAAAGGCCGCACTGGCGCTTCCTGCTCGACCGCGCCGCGCCGATCGCATGGACCGACGGCATCCGCGGGCCCCAGCACTTCGACCCGGCCAAGATGAGCGACCCGGTGGTCCGCCGCGCCGATGGGTCGTGGCTCTATCTGCTGCCTTCGGTGATCGATGACGTGGCAATGGGCGTAACCGACGTGCTGCGCGGCGAGGACCACGTCTCCAACACCGCCAGCCAGGTGCAGATGTTCCTAGCGCTGGGTGCGCAGCCACCGCGCTTCGCCCATGAGGCCTTGCTGACCGGGACCGAGGGCAAGCTGTCGAAGCGGCTCGGCTCGCTTGGCGTTTCCGCACTGCGCGACGAGGGGATCGAACCCGAGGCACTGGTCGGCCTGCTTGCCCGCCTTGGAACCAGCGATCCGGTCGATCCCGCGCTCGATGCTGCCGCGCTGGCCGAGCAGTTCGACCTTGCCCGCTTCGGGCGCGCGCCAGCTCGTTTTGACGAGGCTGAACTGCACCGGGTCAACGCCGCGGTGGTCCACCGCCTGCCCTTTGCCCGGGTCGCTCACCTGCTGCCCGAAGGCATGGAGGAAGCGGCGTGGCAGGCAATTCGGCCGAACCTTCAGCACATCGGCGAAGCGGCGGACTGGTGGCAGGTGGTGACCGGGCCGGTTGCGGCGCCGGCGCTTGCGGAAGACGACACGGCTTTCCTCCGCGAAGCCGCGAGCATCCTGGCGCGCACCGGTGCCGACTGGGCCGCGCTCACTGGCGCGCTCAAGGAATCGACCGGGCGCAAGGGCAAGGCGCTGTTCCTGCCGCTGCGCCTAGCCCTGACCGGCCGCGAACACGGCCCCGACATGGCTGCGCTATTGCCGCTGATCGGCGCGGACGAAGCCTTGCGGCGGCTGTCCGCCTAAGGAAGTTACCCGGCGAGCCGCAAAAACCGTTTTACATTGCGCGCAGCCGCCGATAGAGGCGCCCGCGATGTTCGCGATGACCGCCCCGACTATTACCAGCAAACCGACCGCCGCGGCGGGTACGGTTGTTGGGTCGCGCGCTTAGGCTTCCCGGACAACCCGCCCCGCACCGAGCAGGCGGGGCCTTCCATAGCGGAACTGACTGAACCCCGACCTGCTCTTTCGAATGACGAAGGAGTAAGCAGCATGGTTCAGCGTTTCGCCCCCGGACAGAAGCTCAACGTCGGCATTGTCGGTGCCACCGGCGTGGTCGGTTCGACCATGCTGGCGATCCTGAAGGAGCGTCACTTCCCGCTTGCCAGCCTGCGCCTGTTCGCTTCGGCCCGTTCGGCGGGCAAGGTGATTGACGGCGTGACGATCGAGGATGCCGCCAGTGCCGACTTTTCCGGGCTCGACATCGTCTTGTTCAGCGCCGGTGGTTCAACCTCGAAGGCGCTGGCACCGAAGGCCGCGGCCGTAGGCGCAATCGTGATCGACAACTCATCGGCCTGGCGTTCCGACCCGGATGTGCCGCTGGTGGTGGCCGAAGTGAACCCCCACGCGCTGGATCATCTGCCCAAGGGCATCGTCGCCAACCCCAACTGCACCACCATGGCCGCGATGCCGGTGCTCAAGCCGCTGCACGACGAGGCCGGGCTCAAGGCGATCGTCGCCTCGACCTATCAGGCAGTCTCCGGCGGCGGGCTGGAAGGGATCGACGTCCTGGCGCGCCAGATCGACCATGTCGGCACCCGCGCCCGCGAACTGGCCGAAGGCGGCCATGACGATCTGCTGCCCGCGCCCGAAAAGTGGGCCGTGCCGATCGCCCACAACGTCGTCCCGCTCAACTATGTACTGGGTGACGACGGCTATACCGAGGAAGAAACCAAGCTGCGCGACGAGAGCCGCAAGATCCTGGAAATCCCTGGCCTCCCCGTGTCGGGAACCTGCGTGCGGGTGCCGGTCTTCACCGGGCATTCGCTGTCGCTCAACCTGTCTTTCGAACGCCCGATCAGCGTGGCGCGCGCGCTGGAACTGCTGAGCCAGGCCCCCGGCGTGGTGATCAGCGCGGTGCCCAATCCGCTGGAAGCGACCGGCAAGGATCCGGTCTTCGTCGGCCGCGTCCGCCAGGATCCGACCGTGGCGAACGGCCTGGCGCTGTTCGTGGTCGGCGACAACCTGCGCAAGGGCGCCGCACTGAACGCCGTGCAGATCGCCGAGGCGCTGCTGGGATGAAGATGGATGGGCGGTCCGGCGGGCCGCCCCTTACTCCATGAACCAGCCGTGGCTGACCACCAGGCTCTGCCCGGTCAGCGCATTGCTGGGGAAGGCGGCGAACAGCAGCGCGACCTCGGCGACATCCTCGATCGAAGTGAATTCGCCATCGACGGTCTGGCCAAGCATGACCTTCTTGACCACCTCGTCCTCGGAAATGCCCAGTTCCTTCGCCTGTTCGGGGATCTGCTTGTCCACCAAAGGTGTGCGTACGAAGCCGGGGCAGATCACGTTGGCGCGGACCCCGTGCGCGCCGCCTTCGCGGGCGATCGTCCGGGCCAGGCCAAGCAGGCCATGCTTGGCGGTGACATAGGCGCTTTTGAGCGGGCTGGCGGTCTTCGAATGGACCGAGCCCATCAGGATCACCGCCCCTGATCCCTGCCGGTACATGTGCGGCAGCACCGCCTTGCTGGTCAGGAAGGCGCCGTCGAGATGGATCGCCAGCATCTTTTTCCAATCGGCATAGGCAAAGTCTTGCACTGGATTGACGATCTGGATCCCGGCGTTGGAGACCAGAACGTCGACCGTGCCCCTCCGTGCAACCACTGCAGCGACCCCGGCCTCGACCTGTTCCTCGCTGGTCACGTCCATCGCCACGGCCATCGCGCAGTCAGCCCGGCCCGCGTTGAGGCTGTCCGCGGCAGCCTGCGCGGCTTCCAGGTTGAGGTCGGCGATGGCGACCATTGCCCCGGCCTGCGCAAAGCGCTTGGCGATGCCCAGGCCGATGCCGCTGGCGGCGCCGGTGACGATGCAGATCTTGTCGGTAAGGTCCATGCGCAAACCCTAGCCCCGAACCGTGCTGCGCCGCAACACGAGAACTAGGCGGCGGCGACTTCGACCGTGTCTTCGCTCGCGGCTTCGAGCAGGCGCTTTTCGACCGCCTTGAAGCGCTGCGGCGAATCGAGCTTCTCGCCCAGCACATCGGTGACATAGAACGTATCCGCAGCGCGCTCGCCATAGGTTGCGATATGCGCCGAATGGACCACCAAACGCGCCTCGAACAGTGCCCGCGCCAGGCGGTTGAGCAGCGCCGGGCGGTCGCGCGCGTTGACTTCGATCACGGTGAAGCGGTTCGAGGCCTGGTTGTCGAATTCCACTGTCGGCTGGACGTCGAAAGCATCGGCGCGCGGGCGGGCCAGCGGGCGGGCGGCAAGCTGCGGCACCAGCTTGACCCGGCCCATCAGCGCATCGCCGATCATCGTCTTGATCCTGGCAAGCTGGCCGTCTTCGGAGAACGGCCGGCCGAGCGGGTCCTGGACCAGGAAGTTGTCGACCGCCATGCCGTTCTTGGCGGTGTGAATGCGCGCGTCGATGATGTTCCCGCCGGCCAGATGTATCCCCCCGGCAATGCGGTAAAACAGCCCCGGATGGTCGGCAGCGATGACCGTCACCAGCGTTGCCCCGCGCGCGGCATAGTACTCGGTATGAACGTCGAGCGCGGCACCCTTGGCTCGATCGAGCTGGCGCAGGTTCATCGCGATGATATCGTCGGGTTCGGCAATCCAATAGGCATCGCCCATCTGCTTGCCGTGCCGCGTGACCAGCGCGCTGTCCTTGCCCAGCCCCTCGCCGACCGCAGCCTTCTTGGCGGCGATCCGCTGTTCCCGGCCGTGCTGGACATGGCCCAGCCGCAGCCGCTCTTCCGCCGCCTCGTAAAGCTCTGCGATCAGCTGGCGCTTCCAGCTGTTCCACACCCCGGGCCCGACCGCGCGGATATCGACGATGGTCAGCATCGAGAGCAGGCGCAGCCGTTCGACCGACTGGACCACGGCGACAAAGTCCCCGATCGTTTTCCAGTCGGCCAGATCGCGCTTGAAAGCGGTGGCGCTGAGCAGCAGGTGGTAGCGGACCAACCAGGAAACCAGCGCGGTCTCCTTGTCATCCAGACCCAGCCGCGGGCACAGCTTCATCGCCACATCGGCGCCCAGTTCGCTGTGATCGCCGCGCCGCCCCTTGGCGATATCGTGCAGCAGGATCGCGGCGTAAAGCGCGCGGCGGTTGATCACCTTGTGGATGATCCCGCTGGCCAAGGGATGATCGGTCTTGAGTTCGCCCTTCTCGATCCGCGCCATCAGCCCGATCGCGCGGATGGTGTGCTCGTCGACCGTGTAATGGTGGTACATGTCGAACTGCATCTGGGCGTTGACCCGGCCGAAGTCGGGAACAAAGCGTCCGAAGACGCCGGCTTCGTTGAGCCAGCGCAGCGCGCTCTCGGGATCCTGGCGGCTGGTCAGCAGGTCCATGAACAGCGCATTGGCGCGGGGCAGGTCGCGCACGGTGTCGACCAAGCGGGCATCGCGCACCGCCAGGCGCATCGCATCGGGGTGGAGTTCCAGCCCTTCGCTGTCGGCCAGCACGAAGATCTCGATCAGTCGGACCGGGTCTTCGGCAAACCAGCCATCGCCGGGCACGTTGATCCGTCCGCCATAGACGACATAGCCCTTGAGCATGCGCTTGCGCGCGCGGAAGCCCGCCAGCAATCCGCGCGGCTGCTTGCGCGCGAATTGTTCGTCGAGCTGGGCCAGGAACAGCCCGGTCAGGTGGCCGACCCGCTTTGCCTGCAGGAAGAAGTACTGCATGAAGCGCTCGACCGCGCTTTTGCCCGGACGATCGGCGAACTGCATCCGCGCGGCGACTTCGCGTTGCAGGTCGAAGGTCAGGCGGTCCTCGGCGCGGCCGGTGATGGTGTGGAGGTGGCAGCGCACCGCCCAGAAGAAGTTCTCGGCGCGGCGGAAGGCGCGCAGCTCGTTCGCGCTGAGCAGCCCGACCCCGACCAGTTCGGACACGTCGCGAACGTGGTGGATGTACTTGCCGATCCAGTACAGCGTGTGCAGGTCGCGCAGGCCGCCCTTGCCTTCCTTGACGTTGGGTTCGACGACGTAGCGGCTGTCGCCTAGGCGCTTGTGCCGCTCGTTGCGCTCGGTCAGCTTTTCGCTGACGTATTGCCGCTCGGTCCCGGCGACGACTTCGGCCCAGAAGCGGGCCTGCGCCTCGTCGAACAGCGCCTGATCGCCCCAGACGTAGCGTCCTTCGAGCATGGCAGTGCGGATCGTCAGGTCGCTGCGTCCCATTCGCACCATATCGTCAAGGCTGCGGCTCGACTGGCCGACCTTGAGCCCCAGGTCCCACAGGAAATAGAGCATGGCCTCGATCACCTGTTCGCACCAGGCGGTCTGCTTTCCCGGGGTGATGAAGGCGATGTCGACGTCGGAATGCGGCGCCATTTCACCGCGGCCATAGCCGCCCACCGCCATGATCGTCAGCCGTTCCCCGGTCGAGCGATTACCCGAAGGATAGACGTCGTGGGTGACGTGATCGTGGATCACGCGGACCAGCTGGTCGACCAGAAAGGCCTGGGCCTCGGCGCAGTCGTGCCCGGCCGAGGGTTTTTCCGCCAGGCGCCGGGCGATTTCAGCGCGGCCAGCGGCCAGCGCCGCGCGCAGCAGCTCGACCACCTGCGGCCGCGCCCTGGCCGCGCCTGCCGCCGCAACGGCATCGGCCACCGCGCCGGCCACCGCGCGCCGATCGACGATCGCGCGCTGGTTGGCGATGCGGCTGGGCTTGAGCCCCTGTGTCAGGCCGGGTTCGTCTGTTCGCTTTCCCACACCGTGAGGTAACGGGCCTTGAGCGTCCGCTTGTCAACCTTTTCGGTGCCGAGCCGCGGCAGCGTGGCATGCTCCTGCCACAATCGCACCGGCACCTTGAACGGGGCAATGCGGGTTTTGAGGTATTCGCGCAGCTCGTCCTCGCTCAGGCTTTCGCCGTCCTTGGTCAGATAGACCCCGGTGGGCAATTCGCCGAACCGCTCATCAGCCATGCCGAAGACGCTGGCCTCGGCGATCTTGGGATGGCTGTAGATGGCCTGCTCGACCTCGATGCAGCTGATGTTCTCGCCGCCTCGAATGATGATTTCCTTCTTGCGGTCGACAATGAACAGATAGCCGTCATCATCGAGGTAGCCGAGATCGCCCGAGCGGAACCAGCCATCGGGCATGATCGCATCCTTGGTCGCCTCGGTATTATTCCAGTAGCCCAGGAAATTGCAGATGGTGCGGATCGACACCTCACCGATCTGGCCGGCGGGCAGTTCGTTGCCGGCATCGTCAAGGATGCCCATCTCGACCAGCGGCTTCGATGCGGTGCCGGTCGAGCCCGGCTTGGCCAAGTAGTTCTCGTTGAAGTTGCCGCAGCCGACCCCGTTGGTTTCGGTCAGGCCGTAACCCAGCAGCGGAAAGGCATGGGGCAGGGCCTCGCGGATGCGGGTGACGTGATCGACCGGACGCGGCGCGCCGCCAGCGGCGAAGGAAACGCACGACGATAGGTCGTACTTGTCGCGGTTGGGATGGGTGGCGATCTCGAAGCTCATCAGAGGCACGCCGACGAAATAGCTGACCTTCTCCTTCTCGATCAGCCGCATCGCGGTTTCGGCGTCCCATTTGGGCATCAGCACCAGCTTGCGGCCGATCGCGAAACTTTGCAGGAACAGCGGCACTTCGCCGGTGACGTGGAACAGCGGCACATTGACCAGGCTGCACGGCTGCGATGCGGGATCGGGCGCCTCGCCCTTTTCGCCCAGATAGGTGAAGACCATCAGGGTCTGCGCGGCATAGTTCATCACCGCCTGGACAACCCCGCGGTGATCCGAATAGGCACCCTTCGATTGCCCGGTCGATCCCGAGGTATAGAGGATCGTTGCCAGGTCATCACCGGTCAGTTCGGGGATCGGCGTGGTTTCATCGCCGCCGTCGGCCAGCAAAGGGGCCAGCCCGGTGCGCCAATCGGCATCGTGGCCGAACACCACCAGCTTGCCCGGATAGCTCATCCCGTCGAGCCGCGCGGCGCGTTGTTCGTCGGCCAGGGTCAGGGTGCAGCCGGCCAGCTCGATCCCGCCGGCCAGTTCCTCGCCGCTCCACCAGCCATTGAGCAGGGTGGCACAGCCCCCAGCCATCAGCGTGCCGAGATAGGTGACGATCCAGTTGATCGAATTGCGCGCGGCGATGCCGATGCGGTCGCCGGGCTTGATGCCGTGCCCCGCAACCAGCCCGCCGGCCACGGTCCGCGCGGCGGCATGGACCTGGGCAAAGGTCATCCGCACATCGCCTTCGACCAGGAATTCCTTGTCGGCCTGTTCGGCGCAATAGTGCGCCAGATAGTGCACCAGCGTTGGCGGGGCATGCTTGAACATCGGCAGGGTGCGGCCGAACCGTTCGAACGGCACCGTTTCCAGCGGCGCGCCCGGCGCGGTCAGACGGGCAATGACAGATCCAAGGGCAGTATCGAGTTCGCTCGCCATGCGGCTTCCTTTTTTCCCGTATTTTTCGCAGGACGCGCCCTTCTCACGCCCACGACCGGTTTGTTTCCGGCAGCTGATGTGCCACAAGCGATCATGGACGGTCGGGGTAACCGGCGCGTTCGCAATTGCGGCAAAGATTTCTTTAAGGGGTTAACCACTTGCTGTCACTATGGCTCGCGGCGGCGGCGGACCACGCGCCGATCTTCTTCGAAAACCTTGGCCTCAAACGCTACCTTTTCGCGTTCAACACCCCCTTGGGTGAATTCCAACTGCGCTGGTACAGCCTGGCCTATCTGGCCGGGATCGTGTTCGCCTATTGGCACGTCTCCAAGACGATCAAGGCCCCCGGCGCGCCGCTGGCGCAGCGCCACGCCGATGACCTGTTCTTCTATTGCACCCTTGGCGTCATCTTGGGCGGACGGCTGGGCTATGCCACCTTTTACACCGGGGGCGACACCGGGATACCCAGCCTGTGGTCGCATCCGTCCGAACTGATCAAGCTGTGGGAAGGCGGGATGAGCTTCCACGGCGGGTTGGTCGGGGTGCTGCTGGCGATCACCTGGGTGTGCTGGAAAAACGGCCTCAGCTTCCTGCGGGTCTGCGATTACATCGCGATTCCGGTGCCGATGGGCATGCTGTTCGGGCGGCTGGCCAACTTCGTCAATGGCGAGCTGTGGGGCCGGGTCGCCGGTTCCGACGTGGCCTGGGCCATGGTCTTTCCCGGGGCCGGCCCGCTGCCGCGCCACCCCAGCCAGTTGTACGAGGCACTGCTCGAAGGGCTGGTGCTGGCGCTGATCATGCTGGCGCTGTTCTGGAAGACCCGCGCCCGCTGGCGGCCCGGCCTGCTGGTCGGAACCTTTACCCTGGGGATCGCGCTGGCTCGTTTCACGGTCGAATTCTTCCGCGAACCCGATGCCCAGCTGCAGGATTTTGCGGTGCGCACCGGACTCTCGATGGGCCAGTGGCTGACCCTGCCGCTGATGGCCGTCGGGCTGTTCTTCATAGTCCGCGCCCTCATCAAACCGCCGCTGGGCGGGGCCGCGGTGTCCACTCCCGCTGCCGATGCTTGACGAAGACGACGGCTCCAGCCTTGCGGCGATCTTCCGCCGCTTGATCGCCAACACCGGGCCGATCAGCCTGATGCACTATATGGGCGAAGCCAACGCGCGCTATTACGCCAGCCGCGATCCGCTGGGCACGGCGGGCGATTTCGTCACTGCGCCCGAAATCAGCCAGATGTTCGGCGAGCTGATCGGGCTGTGGCTGGCCGACATATGGATCCGCGCCGGACGGGAAGCGCCGGTGCACTATGTCGAACTTGGCCCGGGCAGGGGTACCCTGGCCAGTGACGCCTTGCGCGCGGCCAAGCGCTATGGGTTGGAACCCGCTGTCCATCTGGTCGAGGCTTCGACCGCACTGAAAGACGTTCAGCTGGTCACCGTTCCGGGAGCCCAGTGGCACGCCGATCTGTCAACCGTGCCGATGTACGGCCCGGTGCTGATCGTCGCCAACGAGTTTCTCGACGCGTTGCCGGTGCGCCAGCTGGTCAGGACGGCAGATGGCTGGCGCGAACGGATGGTTGTGCCGGAAGGTGATCGGTTCGCCTGTATTGCCGGTAGCCAGCCGATGGACGCCGCCGTGCCCGAAGCACGCCGCGACGCATCGGAAGGGGCAATCATCGAAACCTGCCCCGGTGCTGCTGCAACGATTTACGAAGTGGCCGGACGGCTGATCGAGCAGGGCGGCGCCGCGCTGTTCATCGACTATGGCCACGACACGCCGCGCGACGGATCGACCCTGCAGGCCGTGCGCCAGCACCTGAAAGTCGATCCTTTCGTCAATCCCGGCGAGGCTGATCTGACCGCGCATGTCGATTTTGCCACGCTGGCCCAGATTGCCCAGTCGCGCGGGTGCAAATGGCTTGGCACGGTGCCGCAAGGGCGCTGGCTGCGCGAACTGGGCATCGAAACCCGCGCCGAGGGGCTGGCGGCGGTTGCCCCGCAGCATGCCGCCGCGATCCACGGCGCCATGGACCGCCTGATCGGCGAAGGGCAGATGGGTGCGCTGTTCAAGGTCATGGGCCTGGCCGCGCCGACCTGGCCCGACGGCGTCGGATTTTCCGGCTAGCAGCCGGGGAGCCAAGTCCCGCGCAAAACGTTGTCGCAGGCATGAGCGACAGCGAGTCCCCTTTCGATTGCCTGATCGTCGGCGGCGGCCCGGCCGGGCTGACCGCGGCGATCTATCTCGCCCGGTTCCGCCGCCGCGCGGTGCTGTTCGACCGCGGCGGCAGCCGCGCGGCGATGATCCCGCGCAGTCACAACCACGCCGGTTATCCCGAAGGCATTCCGGGCAAGGAACTGCTGGCGCTGATGGCAAGCCAAGCGCGCAACTTTGGCGCGGACCTGCGCGAAGGGAATGTCACCGACCTGACGCGCGATGGCGCGCTGTGGCGCTTCACCGTGGCCGGTACGCCCCATGCCGCGCGGACCGTGCTGTTCGCCACCGGGGTCGACAACCGCTATCCCGACATTCCCCGGTCGGTCCACGATGCCGCGCTGGCTGCAGGCCATCTGCGCTATTGCCCGATCTGCGACGCCTATGAAGCCAGCGGCCAGCGCATTGCCGTGGTCGGCGCCGAAAGCCACGGCGTGGCCGAGGCGCTGTTCCTGCGCCGCTATTCGGACCAGGTGACGCTTTACACCCTGGTCGAATGCGAATTGCATGAGAAGGACCGCGCCGACCTGGCCCGCGCCGGGGTGAGCTGGGATCCGCGCCCCGTGCAGCGTTACGAATTCGGCGCCGATGGCGTGATCCTGCATTTTGCGCAGGGCGACGCCGCGCTGGCCGACACACTCTATCCGGCGCTGGGCGGCGATCCCAATATCGAACTGGTCGCGCCGCTGGGCTTGCGCCGCGATGGCGATGCCTGCCTGCCGACCGACGCGCACCAACGGCTGGGGCTGGAGGGCCTTTATGCTGCCGGCGATGTCGTCGCCGCGCTCGACCAGATCAGCGTCGCGATGGGCCACGCAGCCATCGCCGCCACCACTATCCACAACGATTTGCGCGAACGCGACGGCCAGACCCCGGCCTGATCCTTGGTACACTGTGGCGTTCGCCGGCAACGGTGCTAAGCCGGGTGCGGGAGAACAGGATTGCCGGGACAACCAACGCCAGCACCGTCGCTGCTTTCGCGCCTGTTCAAGGCGCTGTTGCTGGGCCTGTATCGCTGGAAGGGCTGGACCCTGGTCGATGTTCACCCGGTGCCGAAAAAATGCGTTATCCTGGGCGCGCCGCACACCACCAACTGGGATTTCGTCTTCTTCCTTGGCGCGACAAATGAATGCGGCATCAAGCCCAGCTTCATGGGTAAGCTCAGCCTGTTCAAGTGGCCCATGACCCGCTTCATGCTGGATATGGGCGGCGTCCCGGTCGATCGATCACGCCGCGCCAACTATGTCGAGCAAGTGGTTGCCGAGTTCACCCGGCGCGATGAGCTGGCACTGGTCATCGCCCCCGAAGGGACGCGCGGAACAATAACCGCCTGGCGGTCTGGCTTTTATCATATCGCCCATGGCGCCGGGGTAGCCATCGTCCCCGCCTGGGTCGACAATGCGGCGATGACGGGCGGGATCGGCCCGGCGATCTTCCCCAGCGGCGATTTCGCCGCCGACCTGCGCCGCATCGCCGATTTCTACCGCTCGGTCATGCCCGATCATCCCAAGCTGGCCGTGCTTTATGCCCAGGCTGCCATTGAGGGGGAGAAAGCCGCTGCTTGACGCTCTGCTGATCAACCTGGCGGTTGACGCCGTTATGCTGCTGGCGCTGTGGCGCGTCGCCGTGGCGATCAAGGACGTGTCGTTCATCGATGCGGTTTGGGGCGGAGGTATGGCCGTGCTTGCAGCGGTCAGCTGGCTGCAATTGCCTGATCCCGGCGCGCGGGCCACGCTGCTGCTGGCCATGACCGCGATCTGGGGGCTGCGCCTGGCGTTCCACCTGTTCACCCGCTGGCGCGCCAGCGGCGAGGATCCGCGTTATGCCCGCATGCTGGGCAAGGCGAAGGAGCGCGGCCAGTTCGCCCGCGCCGCGCTGACCGTAGTCTTTGCGCCGCAGGCCTTGCTGCTGTTCCTGAGCAGCCTGCCCGCGCAGCTGGGCATTCTGGCGGCACCGGAGCCGGCGGCGATTGGAGTGCTTGGCCTGGTCGGTTTCGCGCTGTGGCTGCTGGGGATGGTGTTCGAAGCGGTGGGCGATGCGCAGTTGAAGGCGTTCCGTGCCGATCCCGCCAGCAAGGGCAAGGTGCTCGACACCGGACTGTGGCGCTATACCCGCCACCCCAATTACTTCGGCGATTGCTGCGTATGGTGGGGGATCTGGTTGACCGCGGCAAAGGCAGGGCCATGGATTGCCCTGGCCAGCCTGCCCGGCCCGCTGTTCCTGACCTTCACACTGACCAGATGGTCGGGCAAGCCGCTGCTGGAAAAGGGCCTGGCCAGGACCCGTCCAGACTATGCCGACTATGTCGCGCGGACCTCTGGCTTCATTCCCTGGCCGCCCAAACAGGGTTAGCCCTGCGCTTCGCGGCGGTGTAGGATAACCTCTGCGCCGGAGTCGTTTCCGGCGTTCTTACAGGAGGTTATCCCCCCATGCGCAAATTCATCCTGCCGGTCATGGCGCTCGCGCTGGTCGCCGGTTGCAAGGGCAAGGCCCCCGAAGCCGTCGCCAGCGACGCGGTCGATACGGCCACCACCGCCTCTGCGGCCGAAATGCCGGCACTGCCTGCCGATCCCAAGGGCACGGTCACTGTCGCCGGCAGCTATGCCAGCAATGGTGCGGTGCTGGTTCTGGGCGCAGATGACAGCGCGACGATGACCGATGCCGCGGGCAAGGTCACCAAGGGCAAGTGGGCGTGGTATTCCGATGGCAAGCGCATCCTGCTGACCGCTGACAAGTCGGTCTGGGCTGTCGCTGACGGCGCGCTCTACAAGCTGGCCAGCAAGGACGCCCCGCTGACCGGGCTGACCGCCGACCAGATCTGGGCCAAGGCCAAGTAAGCCCAAAGTCTCGCGCAATCCGAAAAGGCGGTGCCCCTTGCGGGGTGCCGCCTTTTCTATTTTGCCGCTTCGCTGGCGCGCTCTTCGGCCGGGACAGCGCGGAGTGCCGGACCGCCGAGCCAGGCTTCCATCGCTTCGACATCGGTCAGCGGCGAAATCGCCGCGTCGCGCTGGCGGGCGAATGTGGCAAAGCTGTCCCCGCCATTGGCAAGGAAGCTGTTGACCGTGACCCGGTACGTCTGGGCCGGGTCGATCGCCTTGCCGTCAAGCGTCATCGCCATCACCCGGCTGCCCGCCGGACGGGTCAGGTCATAGGTCCAGGCGAAGCCTTGCGAGGCGCTGAGCAGCTGCTTGGGCTGGGTATCGTCCAGCCCTTCCTCCAGCGCGGCCTTAAGCTCTGCCCCGGTCAGCGACATGGTCACCATGCCGTTGGTGAAGGGCTGGACCGCGTAGATCTGCCCAAAGGTGATGGTCCCGTCGGCACCGGGCGTCAGGGTGTGCGGCGCGCGGATGCCGAAGGGGTTCATGAACGCGATCTGCGCCCCGGCCTTGCGCGTCGCGGCCAGCTGCGAATCGGCGATCAGGTTGCCCAGCGTCCCGCCGTTCCACGATGAATCGCCGCCAGGACGCTTGACCTCGCCCGCCAGCTTGCCGACCGGACGCTGGATTTCCGCCTTGGACGCATCGACGTATCGCGCGACATAGGCGGCAATATCGGCACGCGGGGCAAAGCGCGCGAACTGGTCCTTGGGCTCGATCCGCCCGATGCGGGTAGCATAGCCTTCGCTCTGCACGATGACGTTGCTGGCGCGCTTGGCCACCACGCGCTTCGCCGCCGGATCGATGTCCAGCGCGATGTCGGTGACCAGCTGGCCGAACACCCCGGCGCTGGTCAGCAGGAACGGCCTCTCCGGATTGTACTGGCCGTAGTCGCAGACATAGGACCAGTGGGTATGGCCCGAAACGACCACGTCGACCCGGGGATCGAGCCGGTCGAGGATCGGGCGGATCCCGCCGGTCAGCGCCGGGCAGGCGCTCGGGTCCGGATCGCCCTTGGTATAGCCGCCCTGGTGGATCAGCAGCACGATCGCAGCAGCCCCCTTGGCCTTGAGGCCGGGGACGAGCGCGTTGACGGTATCGGCCTCATCGGTGAAGTGCACGCCCTTGAGCCCTTCGCGCGATGACAGGTCGCCGGTTTCCTTCAGGGTCAGGCCGATCAACCCGACCGTGACCCGGCGCTTGCCGCTACCGAAGCTGCGCAAGGCGGTCGCCGGAAACAGCGTCTTGCCGTCGGCTTCGACGCTGTTGGCAGCGAGATAACCGAAGCGCGCGCCCTTGAACGGTTCGAGCCGGCACGGCTTGAGGGCGGAATACTGCGCGCAGCCGCCGCTGGCCTTGCGTTTCAGTTCATCGCGGCCGCGATCGAATTCATGGTTGCCAACCGCGTTGAAATCCAGCCCGATGCGATTGAGCACGCCGATCGCCGGTTCATCGAGGAACAGCGAGGAGGACAGCTGGCTGGCACCGATCAGATCGCCGGCGGCAACGGTCAGGTGATTCAGGTATTTCTGCCGCACGCTGTCGACCGCGCTGGCCAGATAGGCCGACCCGCCCGCCGGAATCTGGATCACGCCGCCCTTGCCGTCCGCCACGACGACAGAAGTTTTCGGCGGCTCCAATGCGCCGTGGAAATCGTTGATTGCCGCAATCCCGACCGTGACCGTGGACGACGCGGCTGCTGACCGCGTGCCCGGACCGGCGGCGCAACCGGCAATGGCCGGCAGGATCAGGAGCGTAAGAAAATGGCGAAAATTCATCGAAACGGCTTTCACTGTGCAGCCCCGTCTCTGCCCAAGGGAGGCAGGCAGTGCAACAGGCTCTGCGTATTATCCGATTAAGACAGTTTCTTGAAACTTACGCAGAGACTTTCTATAATCGATCGCAATAGCATCTCCCGGGGAGTTTCGAGTTATGTCGCGGCCGCAGACCGATATCGACGCAGGGCGCGACAGCCTGATCGAACAGGCGATCGCGCTGATCGAAGAACGCGGCAGCAGCGCCATCACCATGACCGAACTGGCGGCGCGCGCGGGGATGTCGCCCGCCAATCTCTATCGCTATTTCGCCAACAAGGACGCGCTGATCGAGGCGGTGGCCGAATACTGGTTCCGCCCCAAGATTGCGATCATGGAAGAGGTGCTGGCCAGCGATCTCAACCCGCGGCGCAAGATGTACGAATTCTTCGCCCGCCGCTTTGCCCAGATGAAGGCCGAATGGGAACGCGATCCGATCGCCTTCTCCACCTATGCCGAACTGGGCAGGGAAAATTACGAGCAGGTTCGCTCCTACGTCGATCTGGGCGATCATTTCCTCTCGCTGATCATTGGCGAAGCCATGGCCGACGGCCATTTCGAGGGGCTGAGCATTGACGAGGCACTCAGCTTGATCAATCAAATGGTCAGCGTCTACGTCAACATCGGCGCGATGGAACAGGTCATGCCGCGGCTGACCACCGACAAGCTGGCGCGGATCATCGACGCCCTGTTCGATGGGCTGTCCGGGAAGGATCGCGGGGCCAAGGGTGTGACCGGCCTGCGCGCGGCCTGACAAATTCGCCGAATGTCTGGAATTTTTCACAATCCGATGCTATTTACATCGATGTGAACAACTCTGCCCCCCATTCCTTCGCGATTGCCGTCAATCCTGCCGACATCGATTTTATGGGGCACGTCAACAATGCCTCCTACCTCAAGTGGGTCCAGGATGCGGTGATCGACCACTGGCGCAGCCTTGCCCCGAGCGAGGCCGTGGCAGCGCATCTGTGGGTCGCCCTCAAGCACGAGATTACCTATCTGCGCCCGACCTTCCTCGACGACGACGTCGTCGCCACGGTGCTGCTCGAACGCTTTCAGGGCGCCCGCGCCTTTTACGAAACGGTCATCCGCCGCGGCGAAGACGTGCTGGCCGAGGTCAAGTCGAGCTGGTGCTGCATCGATGCCGAAACGCTGCGCCCGACCCGCCTGGCGCGCGATATCGTCGCCAAGTTCTTCCCCGCCGGCTGAGCGGCCCCTGGGCTATTTCTTGAGCGTCTTCATCGACGAGGTCAGGCAGAAACGCACCCCGTCCGCGCCATAGTCGACCTGGCCAGTTCCGCCGAATTCCATCGGCAGCGCGCGGGTAACCAGGCCTGTGCCGAAGCCGGTCCGCGCCGGGCGCTCGACCGGTCCGACGCCGCTTTCCTCCCAGACCAGCTCGAACGGATCGTCCGAGCCGGGTGTGCCCGCCTGCCAGCGCACGCTGACTTTGCCGCCGGGCCGGGCGAAAGCCCCGTACTTGGCGGCATTGGTCGCCAGTTCGTGCATCGCCAGGGACAGGCCGAAAACCTGCTTTCCGACTAGCGTGACCGGCGGCCCGTCAAGAGCGAGGACGTCTTCGGCAGGCAAGTGCGGGGCCAGGGCATTGCGCACGATCTGTTCAAGATCGGCCCGGCCCCACGAATCGTGCAGCAGCAGATCCTGCGCCGTAGACAGGGCCTGGAGCCGCTGGCTGAACCGCGCCTGGGGTGCGTCATCGTCGCTGGCGAAACCGAAGGTCTGCGCCGCGATTGCATTGATCACGCTGAAGGTGTTCTTCATGCGATGCGCCAGCTCGCCGTTGAGCAGCTCGATCCGGCGCTTGGCCAGAACCGTCTCGGTGGTTTCGACGACGGTGTTCAGAACGCCCAGCACCTTGCCGAACTCGTCGCGCACCGGGGTGTAGGAAAAGGTGAACCACGCCTGCTCGTCAAAGCCGTGACGCTGGGTGTGGAGTTCCATGTCGTGAAAAAAGCTGGATTCGCCGGCCATGCCCTTGTCGAAGATCGGGCCGATGTCGTCCCAGACATCGCTCCACACCTCGGCGACGGGGCGACCAATGCCGCAAGGCTTGTTGCCCATCAGCGGAGCATAGCCATCGTTGTAGAGCATGATGCCCTCTGCGCCCCACAACATGCATTGCGGAAAGCGCGAGGCGAGCACGGTGGCGGCTGTGATCTTGAGAACGCCGCTCCATGATTCCGGCGGTCCGAGGGGGCGATTCGTCCAGTCCATGCGCCGGATTTTCTCGGCACATTCGCCGCCACGTTCAAGAAAGCTCAACATCGTGACAAACCGAATCCCTGCGCGACACTATGCCACTTTGCCTAGTGTCGACAACAGAGCATTAGACTGGGCTAGACGTCAAGATTGGCGACGTTGAGCGCGTTTTCCTGAATGAAGTCGCGGCGCGGTTCGACCACGTCACCCATCAGGCGGGTGAAGATCTCGTCGGTGACGTCGGCGTCCTCGACCTTGACCTGCAACAAGACGCGGTGATCGGGGTCGAGCGTGGTTTCCCACAGCTGCTCGGCATTCATCTCGCCCAATCCCTTGTAGCGCGCGATTGAGAGGCCCTTGCGCCCGGCGGCGAGGACGTTTTCGAGCAATTGCGAGGGCCGGGTGATCGCCCCGTCACCGATGGTTGGACGCGCGGCGGGCGCGGCGTCCTGTTCCTCGGACTCAAGCCCGGTGCTTTCGACTTCGGGCTCCGGCTCGGTGCCGATTCGGGCGAGGCGCGCGGTGCCGCGATAGACGTCGGCCTGTTCCCCGGCCAGTCGGGCCAGCTTGCGCGCTTCGGCTCCGCTGAGGAAAGCCGCGTCGATCGGGAAGGCATCGGTCACCCCGCGCCACAGCCGCTTGACCAGCAGCGACCCGTCTTCGCGGACCTCGGCGCTCCACTTCGCCTCGCGGTCGCCGCGGCCCAGCCAGGCGGCGGCTTCGGCCAGCGTGGTCTTGCGGTCGGCATCGCTGATGTCGGTGGCAAACACCCCGGCCAGCGCCAACGCCTCGATCACCCCCGGTTCGTAACGCTTGGGCACAAAGGCCATCAGATTGCGCAGCCGCATCGCGTGTTCGACCAGGGCCTTCAGTTCCTGCCCCGAACGCGCCCCGCCGGTGGTTTCCAGCATGCGCCCCTGGACCCCGGCATCGACCAGGTATTCGTCGAGTTCGCGCGCATCCTTGAGGTACACCTCGCTGCGCCCCTTGGCGACCTTGTAGAGCGGCGGCTGGGCGATGAAGAGATGCCCATTGCGGATGATCTCGGGCATCTGGCGGTGGAAGAAGGTCAGCAGCAGGGTTCGGATATGCGCGCCGTCGACATCGGCGTCGGTCATGATCACGATCTTGTGATAGCGCAGCTTGCCCAGGTTGAACTCGTCGCGGATCCCGGTGCCCATCGCCTGGATCAGCGTGCCGACTTCCTTCGACGAAATGATCCGGTCGAAGCGCGCGCGCTCGACGTTGAGGATCTTACCCTTCAAGGGCAGGATCGCCTGGATGTTGCGATCGCGGCCCTGCTTGGCCGATCCGCCGGCCGAATCACCTTCGACCAGGAACAGTTCGCACTTGGCGGGATCGCGTTCCTGGCAATCGGCCAGCTTGCCGGGCAGGCTGGCAATATCCATCGCCCCCTTGCGCCGGGTCAGTTCGCGCGCGCGCTTGGCCGCTTCGCGCGCGGCGGCGGCGTCGATGATCTTGCCGACGACCTGCTTGGCATAGGCGGGGTTTTCCTCGAGCCATTCGCTCATCTTGTCGCCCATCAGCGCTTCGAGCGGCTGGCGCACTTCGGAGGAGACCAGCTTGTCCTTGGTCTGCGACGAGAACTTGGGATCGGGCAGCTTGACCGAGACGATCGCGGTCAGCCCTTCGCGCATGTCCTCGCCGGTCAGGCTGACCTTTTCCTTTTTCAAGAGGCCCGACTTTTCGGCATAGTTGTTGAGCGTGCGGGTCAGCGCGGCGCGGAACGCGGCGAGGTGGGTGCCGCCGTCGCGCTGGGGGATGTTGTTGGTGAAGCACAGGACGTTTTCGTAGTACGAATCGTTCCATTCCAGCGCGACATCGATGCCGATCCCGTCGCGGTTGGCCGAAATCGCGATCGGATCGGGCAGCAGCGCGGCCTTGTTGCGATCGAGGTACTTCACGAAAGCCGCGATCCCGCCTTCGTAGAACAGGTCGTGTTCGATCACTTCGGCATGGCGGCGGTCGCGCAGCTTGATCCGCACGCCCGAATTGAGGAAAGCCAGCTCGCGGTAGCGGTGCTCAAGCTTTTCGAAGTCGAATTCGGTGACGTTCTTGAAGGTGTCGGTGCTGGCGAGGAAGGTCACGCGGGTGCCCTTCTTGCCCGCTGGTGCCGGGCCAACCACGCGCAGCGATTCCACCGCATCGCCGTGGGCGAACTTCATCCAGTGCTCTTCGCCATCGCGCCAGATCGTCAGTTCCAGCCATTCTGACAGCGCGTTGACCACCGATACGCCGACGCCGTGGAGTCCGCCGGACACCTTGTAGGCATTGTCGTCGCTGGTGTTCTCGAACTTTCCGCCGGCGTGGAGCTGGGTCATGATGACTTCGGCCGCCGACACGCCTTCCTCGGCATGGATCCCGGTGGGAATGCCGCGGCCGTTATCCTCGACCGAAACCGAGCCGTCCGGATTGAGTTCGATCAGAACAAGGTCGCAGTGCCCGGCCAGCGCCTCGTCGATCGCATTGTCCGACACTTCGAAGACCATGTGGTGCAGGCCCGAGCCATCGTCGGTATCGCCGATGTACATGCCGGGCCGCTTGCGCACCGCATCGAGGCCCTTGAGGACCTTGATCTGATCGGCGCCATAGGCGTTGGCGTTGGGAGTGTTATCTGGAGGTGTATCGTCGGTATCGGACATAGCCAGCATATAGGCATTGAGGCCCGGCAAAGGAAGGCATTTGCCCCCCTTCCATCCACAGGGAATTCCTGCTCAAATGCAGCGGACAAGACAGGGAGAACGGGCATGAAACGGATCGTCGCGGCGCTGCTGGCCAGCGCAATTTCAGCGGGCAGCGCCCAGGCCCAGGCCCCGCTGCGCCCCGATCAGGAAGCGTTTCGCGGGCTCTACAAGGAACTGGTGGAAACCAACACCACAGTAAGCAGCGGCAGCTGCACCCTGGCCGCCGAACGCATGGCGACGCGGCTGAAGGCAGCCGGCTTCAAGGACGAACAGCTGACCCTGTTTGCCGTGCCGGAGCATCCCAAGGACGGCGGGCTGGTGGCGGTCTATCCCGGCACCTCGAAAAAGCTCAAGCCGCTGCTGCTGCTGGCCCATATCGATGTGGTCGAGGCCAAGCGTTCCGACTGGGTGCGCGATCCCTTCACCCTGATCGAGGAGAACGGCTATTTCTATGGCCGCGGCACCGCCGACGACAAATCACAGGCGGCGATCTGGACCGATAGCCTGATCCGCTTTGCCAAGGACGGGTACAAGCCGGCACGCACGATCAAGATGGCGCTGACCTGCGGCGAGGAAACCAGCGGCGCCTTCAACGGCGCCGAATGGCTGTCGAAGAACAAGCGTGACCTGATCGATGCCGAGTTTGCGCTGAACGAGGGCGGCGGCGGCCTGACCGACGGCAAGGGCCCCTTGAACGGGGGCAAGCTGGTGGTCCAGTCGATCCAGGCGGGCGAGAAGGCCTATCAGGACTTTACCCTGACTACGACCAATCCCGGCGGGCACAGCTCGCAGCCGCTTCGCGAAAACGCGATCTATGCCATGGCCGATGCGGTGACCCGGATCCGCGATTTCGAATTCCCCCTGGAGTTCAATGACACCACCCGCGCCTTCTTTGCCAAGGCCGGGTCGATCCGCCCCGATGCGATGGGCAAGGCAATGGTCGCCCTCTCGGCCAATCCCACCGACAAGGCCGCCGAAGCCGTGGTCAACACCGACAAGATGTTTCATTCGATGCTGCGCACGACCTGCGTCGCCACCCTGATCGACGGTGGCCACGCGCTCAATGCCTTGCCGCAGACGGTGACCGCCAACGTCAATTGCCGCATGTTCCCCGGCCGAACCCCGGATGAAACCCAGGCCTTGTTGGCCCGGGCGATTGGCAATCCAGCGGTCAAGATCGAGCAGCGGGTCAAAGACAAGCCGATTGCCAAGGCCCCGCCGATGAATTCCCCGGCGGTGGCAACGATGGAACGCCTGGTCAATCAGCGCTGGCCCGGCGTGCCTGTGATCCCGACCATGTCGACCGGGGCGACCGACGCGGTCTACCTCGCCGCGGTCGGCATCCCGACCTATGGCGTGCCCGGCGAATGGGGCGATCCCGACGGCAATGGCGCCCACGGCCTCAACGAACGGCTCGAAGTGCGTTCGCTTTACGAGGGCCGCGATTACCTGTTCGATCTGGTCAAGGCGCTCAGCAGCAAGTGAACACATAAGACAAAACGGCCGTCACGCTTGTCGGCGTGACGGCCGTTTGTTGTTGGAAGCTGCCCGGGTGTGCCCCCGGCCGCCAGGCTCAGACGAGCGTGGCGGTGAACATCAGACCGCTGAGAGAAGCGGCGGCGATGAACGGCAGCACTGTGGCAACGATGCTGCGCATGGTGTTTCTCCGTTTGCTTTGGCGGACGATCAGTCCGCAATCGCAATGTAAGTAAAACGGTAGAGAATAAAAGTGCAAAGGACGGCACGATTGTTGCGCTTTTCGCAACTGCAGCATGAACCCTTGGGTAAGGTTTGCGCCCGCGCGGACTGGACAGCGCCTTGTTCGCCCAGCACTGTGCCGCAAAACCGATTCACGAGAGGATGCCCATGACTGCCGATCCCGCCGCGCTGCTCGATGCCGAATTCGGCTCGTTCCCCGGACTGATCGCGGCCTGGGGGCAAGCGCACGGCGATGCCCCGGCGCTCTATGACGGCATTACCAGCCTGACCTGGCACGAAACCGCGGCGCTGGTCGAACGGATCGCTGCGCGGCTGCAGGCCGATGGGCTGGAGCGCGGCCAGGCCGTGGCGATCCTTGGCACCTCGACGGTCGCTTATGCCCTGGTCTTCCTTGCCGCGATCCGCGCCGGGGGCTGCGCCGCGCCGCTGACCACCAGCGCCAGCCCCGACCAGCTGGCCGGCATGGCCGCGGATTCGGGCGCGATCCACCTGTTCATCGACCGCGCGAAGCTGACCGAGCTGGGCGATTTCACCCTGCCCACCGCCAACCAGATCGTGCTCGACGAAGACCTGGTTAGCTGGATGGCGCCCGCGGGCACTCTGGCAGCGCGGTTCGATCCCGCCGAAGACGATCCCTTCAACATCATCTATTCGTCGGGCACCACCGGGATCCCCAAGGGCATCGTCCACAGCCACGCGATGCGCTGGCGCCAGATGACGTTTCGCGCGGCGATGAATTACGGCGTGGACAGCCGCACCCTGACCAGCACCCCGCTCTATTCGAACACCACCATGGCGGTGTTCCTGCCGACGATGTATTCGGGCGGCTGCGCCTCGATCATGGGCAAGTTCGACACCCGGGGCTGGCTCGAACGCGCCCAGGCCGAGAAGATCACCCACACCATGCTGGTCCCGGTGCAGTATCGCCGGCTGATGCAGTACGAGCATTTCGACGACTACGACCTGTCGAGCCTGCGGATGAAATACTGCACCAGCGCGCCCTTCCCCGCCGACCTCAAGGCCGAGGTGCTGAAGCGCATGCCGGGCGGGCTGATCGAGATCTATGGGATGACCGAGGGCGGCTTGGCCTGCATCTTCCCGGTCCACGAACATCCCGACAAGCTCCATACAGTCGGCAGGCCGGCACCGGGCCATTTCCTCAAAGTGATCGACGAAGCCGGCAACGAAGTGGCACCCGGCATTGCCGGCGAGCTGATCGGCAAGAGCTCGACAATGATGCTGGGCTACAAGAACCAGCCCGAAAAGACCCGCGAGGGCTATTGGATCGATCCCGCCGACGGTTCGACCTGGCAGCGCATGGGCGATGTCGGCCGGGTCGACGCCGACGGCTTCGTCGAGCTGGTCGGGCGGACCAAGGACGTGATCATCAGCGGCGGGTTCAACATCTTCCCGATCGACCTCGAAGCCGAACTGGCCAAGGACGACCGTGTGGCCGAAGCCGCCGTGGTCGGCGTACCCAGCGAGCAATGGGGCGAGACCCCGGTCGGTTTCGTCGTGGTCAGGCCGGGCGTGGGTGTCGAGGCGCTCGAAGACATCCGGGGCGTCGCCAACAGCCGCTTGGGCAAGACCCAGCGCGTCGCCGAGCTTTACCTGATCGACGAGATGCCGCGCAGCCACATCGGCAAGCTGCTCAAGACCGAACTCAGGGAGCGGGTTCCGGCGAAGGCACGGTAGCGGATCGGGGCAGCAGCGCCGCCCCGCGCAGGAACAGCGCCAGTGCGGCGAAAGCGATGCCGGCGGCGACCAGCAGCGGCATCGCCGGCAGGTGGACCAGCGCGGCGGGACCGCTGAACTTGGCGAAGATGCCAGAATAGAGCGGCGGGCCGATGATTTGCGCGATCGAGCCGATCGACTGGGTTGCGCCCTGGAGCTCGCCCTGGCTGCTGGCATCGACCGCGCGGCTGTTAAGCGCCTGGATCGACGGTTGGATCAGCCCCTGCATCCCGCCGACCACGATCGCGGTGTAGATCAGCGGGATCGTCCCGACGACGGCATAGAGCGCGGCGGAGGCCGCAAAGGCCAGCACCCCCAGGGTCACCGCGCGCCGTTCGCCCAGCCGGGGCAGCAGCAGCCGCAGGCCCACACCCTGGACCAGTGCGCTCGATATCCCGACCACGGCCAGGGCCAGGCCGATCTGCTTCGGCCCGAAGCCCCAGGCGGCAATGGCGAAATAGGCCCAGATCGCCGGGTAGACGATGTGCGCCAGCTGCCACACCCCCAGTGCAGCGACGAACCACAATACGGTCGCCGACTGGCCCTTGAGCGCCCGCAACGATGCGAAGGCATTGGCGCGCGCCAGTTCGAACGGCCGGCGCCCCTCGGCCGGCAGGCTTTCGCGCAGCACGAAAAAGCCCAGCGCAAAATTGGCCAGGGCCAGACCGGCAGCGGCCAGGAACGGCACGTGCGATCCGAACGCGCCGAGCAGCCCGCCCGCTGCCGGTCCGAAAATGAACCCGAAGCCGAAGGCCATGCCCATCAGGCCAAAGCTTTGCGCGCGCTTTTCGGGCGGGGTGATATCGGCGATATAGGCATAGGCGGCCGACCAGCTGGCCCCGGTCATCCCCGCCACGATCCGCCCGATCACCAGCCACCACAGCGCCGGGGCGAAGCCCATGATTGCATAGTCCACCCCCATCGCCAGCACCGATGCCAGCAGCACCGGGCGCCGCCCGAAGCGGTCCGACAGGTTGCCGATGATCGGGGCAAAGACGAACTGCATCAGCGCATAGCCTGCCCCCAACCACCCGGCATAGACCGCCGCGGTATCGATCGGCACCTTGCCCAGGTGCATGATCAGGCCGGGCAGCACCGGCATGACGATGCCGAAGCCCAGCATGTCGATCAGCACGATGGCAAAGACGACGCCGATTGACCCGCGGTGCTGTGTCACGAAATCTCCAACTCAGTCGGGCTCTTGCCCTAAGCGGTGCGCAAAAGGGGAACGAGCGTGTTGCGCGTTTGCCCGGACCTAACTATCGGCCAGCCATGTCCATCCAGCCCAGCGATTCCATCCTTATTGTCGATTTCGGCAGCCAGGTCACCCAGCTCATCGCCCGCCGCGTGCGCGAGGCCGGGGTCTATTCCGAAATCGCCCCGTTCAATCAGGCCGCAGCAGCGTTTGAGCGGATGCAGCCCAAGGGGATCATTCTGTCGGGCTCGCCGGCATCGGTGCTGGATGAGAACGGCCCGCGCATCCCCGCCGAAATTCTCGACAGCGGGCTGCCGATCATGGCGATCTGCTATGGTCAGCAGGCGCTGATGCACCAGCTGGGGGGCGAGGTCCTGCCCGGCGATTCGGGCGAATTCGGGCGCGCCTTCATCACCATTTCCGATGGCTGCGCCCTGTTCGACGGGCTGTGGCGCGAAGGCGAAACCCACCAGGTATGGATGAGCCACGGCGACAAGGTGACCAGCCTGGCCCCCGGGTTCAAGCCGGTCGCCTCCAGCCCCGGCGCGCCGTTCGCGGTGATCGCCAACGAGGAGAAGCGCATCTACGCGATGCAGTTCCACCCCGAGGTGGTCCACACCCCCGATGGCGGCAAGCTCTACAAGAACTTCGTCCGCCACGTCTGCGGCCTGTCCGGCGACTGGACCATGGCCGAGTTCCGCAAGACCAAGATCGAGGAAATCCGCGCGCAGGTCGGCAAGGGCCGGGTGATCTGCGGGCTGTCGGGTGGGGTCGACTCGGCGGTTGCCGCCGTGCTGATCCACGAAGCGATCGGCGAGCAGCTGACCTGCGTTTTCGTCGACCACGGCCTGATGCGGCTGGGCGAAGCCGAGCAGGTCGTCAGCCTGTTCCGCAACCACTACAACATCCCCCTCGTCCACAAGGACGTATCGACGCTGTTCCTGGGCGGGCTGGCCGGCGTCACCGACCCCGAGGCCAAGCGCAAGTTCATCGGCAAGACCTTCATCGACGTGTTCGAAGAGGAAGCAAGGCAGGTCGGCGGGGCCGATTTCCTGGCCCAGGGCACGCTCTATCCCGACGTCATCGAAAGCGTCTCGTTCACCGGCGGGCCTTCGGTAACGATTAAGAGCCACCACAATGTCGGCGGCCTGCCCGAACGCATGAACATGCAGCTGGTCGAACCCTTGCGCGAACTGTTCAAGGACGAGGTGCGCGAGCTGGGCCGCGAACTGGGCTTGCCCGACATCTTTGTCGGCCGTCACCCCTTCCCTGGACCGGGCCTGGCGATCCGCATCCCCGGCGAGGTCACCCGCGAGCGCTGCGACGTGCTGCGCAAGGCGGACGCGATCTACCTTGAGGAAATCCGCAACGCCGGGCTTTACGACGCGATCTGGCAGGCCTTCGCCGTGCTGCTGCCGGTCAAGACCGTCGGTGTGATGGGCGACGGGCGCACCTACGATAACGTCTGCGCGCTGCGCGCGGTGACCAGCACCGACGGCATGACCGCCGACATCTATCCCTTCGACGCCGCGTTTTTGTCGCGGGTGGCGACGCGGATCATCAACGAGGTCAAGGGCATCAACCGCGTGGTGTATGACTACACGTCAAAGCCGCCCGGCACGATCGAGTGGGAATAGCCCCGGTGTGATCCGCCGCCTGAACTGGGCCGACCTGCCGCTTGGCGCGCCGGTGGTTCCGGTCGGCGAGCTGTCGTTACACCGCAGCCTGACATCCGGGCTGTGCCGCCGCCCGGGCGACCCGTCGGGCGTGTTCTGGGGCGTCGGCGACCGCGGTCCGAACATCAAGCCGCACGACGCGGCGCGCCGCTATGGCCTGACCGCGCTTGAGCCGCTGGCTGTGCTGGACGGGGCGAAGATCATGGTCGCGCCTGAGATCGGCCCGGCGCTGGCGCGGTTCCGGCTCGATGGCAACTGCGTGGTGCTGGAGGCCCGTTTCCTGCTGCATGCGCCCGATGGCACCCCGATCAACGGCCTGCCACCAGCCGAACAGCGCGGCGCAGAGACCGAAGCCGTCTTTGCGATCGACGGATCGCCCTTGCCCACCAGCGTGCATGGGGCCGATTGCGAAGGCGTCGCCCTGGCACCCGGGGGGCGGTTCTGGGTGGCGGAGGAATATGGCCCGTCGCTGCTGCTGGTTGACGATCAGGGCGTGGTCCTCCGCCGAGTCGTGCCGCAGGGTAGTGAAGGCCGCTTTGCCGGATCGGCGGTGCCGATTTCCGCCAGCTTACCCGTGATCGCGTGCAAACGCCGGCTCAACCGCGGTTTCGAGGCGCTGGCCTTCGACCCGGTCCGCAACGTGATCTATGCCGCCTTTCAGAGCCCCCTGGCACATCCGGACAAGGCGGCGCACGATGCCGGCGATCTGGTGCGGATCTGGGCCTTGAACCCTGACGACCTGACTTTCCTGCGCGAATATGCCTACCCGCTCGATCCGCCCGCACGCTTCGCACGGGACAGCGCGGCCGGGCAGGTCGTGCCGGGCGATGTCAAGATCAGCGAGATGGCGGTGCTGCCCGACGGCAGCCTGATCGTGCTGGAACGCGTGACGCTGTCGACCCATCTTTATCGCGTGATGCCGGGCAAGCCGGTGCCCGCGCGCTTCATCGACCCCGATCACCGCCCGACGCTGGAACAGGTGGGCCAGGCCGGCTGCGGCGACCACCGCATTGCCATGCTCACCAAGCAGCGCATCGTCTCGAGCGATGACCATCCGGAGATTTGCGGCGATCTGGAAGGTCTGCTGGTGCTGGAAGGCGGCGACTTGCTGCTTGCCAACGACAGCGACTATGGCACCGAAGGCGCAGCAACGCAGTTCTGGCGGATCAGCGTCTAGAGCGCGACGAACTTCCCCGCCTCACGGTCCTTGCGCACTTTCAAACCGTCGAACACCTGCCCGCTCATCGCGATGTAGACGCCGGGCGGCGCGACCTGGACGGTGGCGAAAGCCATGCCCAGATTGAAGTTCGCATCGGTTTCGGCAAATCGCGCCGGGCTGAGTGCGCCGGTCAGGCAGAGTGTCTTGCCGGGCACCTGCGAAGCCAGCACCTTGGCGGTTTCGGTCATCGTGTCGGTGCCGTGGGTGACGACGATGCGGGTTTCGGCGGCGTCACGCGCTGCTGCGGCGATCGCGGCGCGGTCGGCGTCGTCCAGTTCCAGGCTGTCCTTGCGCATCACTTCGACCACGCGGAAAGGCACGGCCACCCGCGCTTCGCGCAGCAGGGCAGGAATGCCGCTGTCGACGATCTGGTATTCGCTGAGCGCGTCGAAATAGGCCTTGTCGATCGTGCCGCCGGTGGTGAGCACGAGGATCGCTTGCTGGGTCATGCCATGCCCATAGCCGAGGGCGGCACGCTCGTGCTAGCCTTCCGGCATAGGGGCTTGGGGGAAAGCGGCAGATGGCGACAGCAGCACCGATCGCGCGGGCGTCGGACGCCCGGATTGCCGCCGTGGTCGGGCTGCTCGGCCTGTCGGTTTTGCTCAACTATGTCGATCGCGGCGCAATCGGCCTGGCGGCGCCGCTGATGAAGCAGGAACTCAATCTGTCGGCGACCGGGTTCGGCTTTGCCGTGTCGGCGTTCTTCTGGGTCTACGCCCCGCTCTGCCTGGTGGTCGGGTGGATGTGCGACCGGTTCTGCGTCTACCGCCTGTTCGCCATCGGCGTGGCGCTGTGGGCGGTGGCGACGCTGCTGACCGGTTTCGTCGGCGGTCTGGTAAGCCTGATCGTGCTGCGGCTGGTGCTGGGCCTGGGCGAAAGCATCGCCTTTCCCGGCAGCAGCAAGATCTTCGCCGCCGAAGTACCGGCCGCGCATCGCGGCAGCGCCAATGCAGTGGTTGCGGCGGCGCTAGCCTTTGGCCCGGCGGTTGGCACCCTGGCCGGGGGGACGATCCTGGCGGCGTGGGGCTGGCGGCCGATTTTCTGGATCTTCGGCGCTGTGACACTGCTTTGGCTGATCCCTTGGCAGACGGTTGCCGCACCGCTGCGCGGGGCATCGCTGCGCCAGGCCACGGTCGACCCCTATCCACTGGCGCGGATCGCCGATCAGCGCGCGGTATGGCTGATGGGGGTGGGTCATTTCGCGACCAATTACGGCTTCTATTTCCTGCTGACCTGGCTGCCGCTGTTCCTGGTCAAGACCCAGGGCTATTCGATCGCCCAGATGACCGTGCTGACCACACTGGGCCTGACAGTACAGGGGGTGACTGCGCTGGTCATGGGGCGGATTTCCGATCGCTGGGTCGCCGGTGGAATCGACGAGGGCCGGATGCGGCGCAGCCTGATGGTCTGGGGCCAGGCGATTGCCGCGGCTGCACTGGCCATGGTCTATTTCGCCGACGGCGCGACTGAGCTTGGCGCGGTGCTGGTGGTTGCCGGGATCGCTTCGGGGCTGACCTCGACCAACCTCTTTGCGATTGGCCAGATCTTTGCCGGTCCGAGGGCCGCGGGCGGCTGGATCGGACTGCAGAATGCCATCGGCAATTGCGCCGGGATCGTCGGGCCGATCGCCACCGGACTTATCGTCGATTACCTTGGCGGCTACGGCTACGCCTTTGCGCTGACTGCTGCGGTTCCGGCGCTGGGGGCGTTGTGGTGGTGGAAAGTCATCCCCCCTATCCATCAGGTCTGCGATTGAGCCCGGGCCAGTCGGTCGCGCCTGAAACCCACAGCGCCAGCCAGATCAGCACCGGCTGAAACGCCAGGCGCGGGATATGATAGGCCAGGTGCAACCCGTGATCGTTGATCATGTGCTGGAAGTTCGCCGGCCAGACGCACAGCGCATAGAGCGCCAGCCCCCAGCCCGCCGCGCGGCGCAGCGGCCCGGACCACGGCTGGAGCAGCCCTGCCGCCCCGGCCAGCTCGGCAATTCCGGTCAGGGCAACGACCAGCTCGGGAGCGGGTACCCACGGCGGCATGATGGTCAGAAACGGCGCTGGATTGGCGAGATGGATCACCCCGGCCAGCAGATAGAACAGCGCCAGCACCCAGCGCAGGATAGTGCGGATCATGGGCGGAACGTGACCCCGGTCATCCTTTCGGACAGGTTCCACAGCCCGGCGGCAAGCGCTTTGTCGCGAATGTGCGGGGACGCTCCGGTATAGCGTGGGGTCTCCGGGCCAACGACCGCGGCCACGTTGCAATCCTCGCAATAGACCCCGCCCATGCCGTCCAGCAGCGGCGAGGTGGCGCACCAGATGCTGGTGGCTGCACCCTGCTCCGGGCTCTTGAAGACATCGCTCAGATTGCCGTCGGCGTCGTACCAGCCCATCGCGACTTGCTCTTCGCGGGTCAGGTGCCGCTGCAGCGGCGTGGCAATACCCCCCGGATGGAGGGAAAATGCGCGCACGCCATGTCCCGCGCCAAGCTTGTCGAGCTGCAGGGCAAACAGGGCATTGGCCGACTTGGCCTGCCCATAGGCAGTCCACTTGTCATAGTCCCGGTGGTCGAAATTGACGTCGGCCAGGTCCGGTCCGCCGCGCTGATGCCCGACCGAGGACACTGCAACCACCCGCGCGTCTGCACTTGCGGCAAGCAGCGGCCACAGCCGCGCCGTCAATTGAAAGTGCCCGAGGTGATTGGTGGCGAACTGGCTTTCATAGCCGCGCGCATCGCGGGTCAGCGGATTGGCCATGATCGCGGCGTTGTTGATCAGAATGTCGAGCCGATCGGTGCGGGCAAAGACATCGGCAGCGAAGGCGTCTATCGAAGCGGGGTCGGACAGATCCAGCGCGGCGATCTCGACCGATCCGGTGACGTCGGCGAGGTCTTCGGCCGCCTTTTCCGGCCGCCGCGCCCCGACAATCACGCGAGCCCCAGCCCCGGCCAGCGCACGCACGGTTTCTGTGCCAAGGCCCGAATAGCCGCCGGTGACCAGTGCCACCTTGCCCGACAGGTCAATCCCGGCAACGATTTCGGCAGCGGTCGAGCGATAGCCGAAGGGCGAGGCGATCGGGGCTTGTTCTGTGGTCATAGCCGGAACTCCGTGGAATCAGGCGGCAAGCGCCGCATCCTCCAATGCCGCTATCGCGGCGACGAGTCGAGCGGCAGCGCGCGATTCAAGACGGTACTCGAACAAGGTCAGGTGCCGCTCCAGCGTGCGCCGCACCGCGCCGGTGCCCTGCCCGGTCGGCTCGCCCAGCTCGCGGAAATGCTCGAGCCCGTAGCGCAGGATGATCGTGGCGTTGACCGCCAGATCATGCAGCCGTTCGGGCGGCCAGTCGAGCAACCCGGCATCGACCAGCGCGCCGAGATGCGCCTCAAGCTGGGCATAGGTCCGGGCGATCCAGTCGGGCGCTGTGCGGGCGATCACCGCGGCGTGCTCGCCATAGCTCGGCTGGTCGCGGTAAAGGAAGCGGAATTGGCGGAATTCGGCCATGATCGCTTCGAGCAGGCGGGTATAGTCGGCAACCGGATCGCTGCCGACGCTCAGGGCCAGGCGCCGCTCGATCGCCGCGGCAAAACGCTCACCCAGCGCATCGAGCAGTGCGCGGCGGGTCTTGAAATGGTACCACAGGTTGCCCTCGGCCATGCCGCAGTGCTGCGCCAGCATGGCCGTGGTCACCGCGCCATAGCCCTGCTGGTTGAACAGCGCCTGCGCCGCACCCAGAATCCGGTCTCGGGTCTTCATCAATAGTGCGACAGCTGGACCATAAGCTGCTTGTAGCCGTGGACGAAGCAGGCCGGCACCCGCACCGGATCGGCCACCGGGGTTGCGCGCAGGCGGCGCTTGCCCATTTCCTCGAGCAGGGTGCACAGCTGCAGTTCCGCCACCCGCGCCCCGACGCAGCGGTGGATGCCATAGCCGAACGACAGGTGCCGGCGGGCGTTCTCTCGCCCGACGATGACCTTGTCGGCGTCCTTGAACACGCTTTCGTCGCGGTTGGCGGAAATGTACCACATCACCACCTTGTCGCCCTTTTTCATGGCGACGCCTTCGATCTCGGTATCTTCCAGCACGGTGCGCCGCATGTGGGCCAGCGGGGTCTGCCAGCGGATCAGTTCCTGCACCGCGTTGGGGATCAGCGACGGATCGGCTTCAAGTTTGGCGCGCTCTTCGGGGAATTGCGAAAGTCCGAAGACAAAGCCCGACATCGAATTGCGCGTGGTGTCGTTGCCGCCGACGATCAGCAGGATCAGGTTGCCGATGAATTCGGTCGGGCTCATGTGGCTCATTGCCTCGGACTGGAGCATGACCGAGATCAGGTCCTTGCCCGGCTTGGCGGTCTTTTCCGCCCACAGCGCGGCAAAGGCCTCGCCCATTTCGGTCATCGCCGCATTGCGCGACTGATGCCCCTCCGGCGTGGTCATCCGCTCGACGTCGCCGCCCATATCGGACCAGTAGGTCAGCTTGTGGCGCTCTTCCCAGGGGAAATCGAACAGCCTTGCCAGCATCCCAGTGGTCAATTCGATCGATACCCGCTCGACCCAGTCGAAGGTTTCGCCGATCGGCAAGGAATCGAGCACTTCGGCGGTGCGTTGCTGGATTTCCGCCTTCATTGCCGCAACCTCGCTTGGCCCGAAGCTGGGGGCGATAGTGCGGCGCTGCGCGGTGTGGTGCGGCGGGTCCATGGCGATGAACATCGGCATCCGCACTTCACTGTCCATCGGCCGATCGACGATCCCGGGAATCGCGATCCCGCCGTATTCCCAGCTTGACGAGAAGATCTTGGGCAAGGCCTCGATATGGACGATCGGCTTGTAGGTGCTGACCGACCAATAGGGCCCGAAGGCGCTGTCAGGCACGTACTGGATCGGTGCCTGGGCGCGCAGCTGGCGGAACGGTTCCTGCCAGCGGTCTTCGGCATAGAGTTCCGGACGGCTGACATCTATCGGCGCAAGCGGCGCGGCGCGGCGTTCAAGTGCGGCGGTGGCCATGGCAATTCTCTCCCGTGGGCTTGTGCCCTTTTTAGGGTACTTACCCTAATCATCTGCGAGAGGGAGTCAACGCCCTAGAAATCGACCGCCAGAAATCCATTGACCGAACGCGGCTGGTTGGTCCGGTAGAGCCCCGGCCCGCCCGAGACGAGGCCGTACTGATCGAGCAGGTTGTAGACCTGGATCCGAGCGGTAACCGCCTTGCCCGCGATCTTGAACGAATAGCGTGCGCCCAGATTGACGATCTGCCGCCCGACGATTTCAAGGCTGTTGTCGGTCGTCGCCGGCATCGCCCCGCGTTCAAGCAGGCTGGCATCCAGCGCCAGCCCCTCGACCCAGGGCGTGCGCCAGTTAAGGTTGAGGTTGAACAGGTGCTTGGCCACACCCACCGGCCGCCGGCCGATGGTTCCGGCCACCTGAGCATCGCGCACCACCTGGGCATCGAGCACGACCCCGCCGGCGACCAGATCGAGCCGGCTGGTCAGCGGCCCGGATACCGAGAACTCTGCCCCGCGATTGCGGATTGATCCGACCTGGCGGAAGGTCTGCGATCCATCGAAGCCGAAATAGGGCTTGGACAGTTCGAAAACTCCGGCGACCAGCTTGATCTTGGGGGTGATTGCCCAGCGCAGCCCGGCATCCTTTTGATTGGTCAGGATCGCGGGAAGCGGGGCATTACGGTTGGCGGCATTGGGCGGCGCGGTGCCGCTTTCCTCCAGCCCCTTGGCATAACCGGCGTAGAGGCTGAGCGTCTTGGTCAGCGTCACCGCGGCATTGGCATTGTAGAGCCAGGGATCGTCCTTGCCGATCACCGGATCCAGCCCCGGCAGCGCGATGGTCTTGCGATAGCGGACCTTGGACAGCCCCAGCCCCAGCTCACCGACATTCCGCCAGCGGCCGCTGTAGGCCAGGCCCAGCATGTCCTGGCGCACGCGCTCGCGGCTGATCGGACCGAAGGTGTAGCTCGCCGGCTCAACCGCGTCCTCTTGCTCGTAGATCGTAGTGGGCCCCAGATCGAGCTCATCAGAACCGCCGTACTCGGTTCGTGCGTCGCGCGAACGCAGGCTGAAATGCAGGACGTGCAGCCGCGGCCCATCGGCAATTGAATGGCTGACGCGCAGTTCGCCACTGAGCGAGCGGTCCTCAAGCGGCGGATCAACAATCAGGGTGCGGTTGGCGCTGCCATCGGGCTGGACGTCGGTCAGCAGATTGAAAAAACCGCGCCGCTGGTCGAGGGTCGAGCGGAACAGCCCCAGCCGAACCACCCAGTTCTTCGCGGGTACTGCCGAGGCCAGCAGACCTTGGGTTTGCGTAACGAGGCGGAAATCGGCCCAGTGGGGACCAAGGTAGCGATGCTTGTCCGGCACCGGCGGCAAGAAATTACCTGCCGCGATGTAAAATGGACCAGCTTCGTCGTCGTAATCGTCATAGCGTCCGGCAAAGGCGAGCAGGTCGATCCCCGCCGACGGCTGTATCCGCAGGGCCAGCGATTCAGAGTGGTTCACATTCGCAGTGCCATCGGGGAAGGCCTGGCGCGAAAGGTTGAGGCCATAGCCGAGCGACAGGCCGGCGCCGAGCGGCGCGGTGCCGGTCGCCTCGATCCCGGCCGAGCTGAAGCTGTCGAAATTGGCGACGAGCGAGGCCCCCGCCTTGTCGCCCGGGCGACGCAGCGAAATGTCCTGGATCCCGCTGGGCGCGGCAAAGGGATAGCCCTGCGCCGACAGCCCGACCTTGATGCTGGTCGAATCGGTCAGCAGGCCGGGGAAGTCGAATGCGGGATCGAAGTAGAGCCCGTCAATTCGCACATTGCCTGCCGCGTTGGGCGAAAAGCCGCGGACATTGCCGCCGTTGTAGATGCCCAGCGTTTCCCGTCCGACGGAAAAGCCGAATGCATCTTCGGCCTGAGTAACGGCATTGTCGGCGCTCCGATCCTGAGCCGCGGCGGGCGCGGCAAGGGCCAGGCAAAATGCCAGCGACGTCGAAAATACCACGACCAGACTACGCACGGCATCTCCCCCTCGCGCCCGGATCCGGCCGGGCTGCACGGGCAGTCAGCAAATGTATTGCCGTGGTGATACACTGGCTCGACAGAAGGCCATCGCGCTCCGGCGAACGACACGCCGAAACAACTGCGCCGCCCAGTTACCCGGACGGCGCCTCGCTGTGAGAAGGTTATGGCTTAGTCGCGGACGGCGACCCTGCGATAGGGAACGAAGTCACCCAGCGCCAGGAAACCGGTCACAAAATGACCCGAACGCTCCATCGTGTTGACCCGGTCAAGCCGGCAGAACGATCCGCCGGTCGGGTAGGTCACCAGAATATCGTCCGAATCAATGTGCTCGGCATTGGCCGGACGGTTGACCCAGATCGTGCCGCCCGAACGATAGACCAGCGCGGTCTTGTCGATCACGGTGCTGTCACGCGCTTCGGTCAGGGTGATGCAGTTGGTCGGCTTACCCGGCTCACGCCCTTCGAGCATCTTGGCCAGCTGTTCCTCGCCGCTTTGGTGCGGGGCGGCCTGGGCCGCCGCGCCGCCGATCAGGAGCGATGTCGCCGCCAGGGCTAATCCAATCGCGCGCATCGTCTGGCTCCTTCTGCTTGTTGTTCGACCGTAATAGCAGCCTAGTCTGAACCGCGGCTGAAATCACGCAGCGATTTCACCAGACGTTTCCGGCGGCAATCGCGCGCAATTCGGCCGGTGTCGACGAACGCCCGAGCACGGCATTGCGGTGCGGAAAGCGGCCAAAACGGAACACCATCCGGGCGTGCGCCCGGGCAAAGCGCAAGTTGGATGGATCGCCCAGCTCGGCAAAGCGGCGCAGGCTTTCGCGCTGGTCTGCCGGGTGTTCCGAATGCATCAGCGGCAGCAGGACGAATTGCGCGTGTCCCTTGGGCAGGCCTTGGTGCCAGCCGCGGGCAATCGCGCCGTGAGACAGTTCGCGGGCAATCGCGTCGAAGGCGAAGGCCAGGGGTGAATCGCGAAAGCAATTGCGCGGCACCTGATCGAACAGCAGGATCGCAGCCCGCGCGGTGTCCGGATCGCACAGGAATTCCGTTGCCGGACGAAACGACAGCGGGCCGGTCAGGTGCGCGAAACGTTCCCGCAGCAGGGCATCGACGCCATCGTTGCGGCCGTACCACTGGCTGGGTCGAAGCGTGTGGAACCAGGTATGAAGAAGATCGGCCGCCCAAGGCCGCGCGGTTTGCGCCACGCCGTCAGCCGGTGCCGCCAACGGTCAGCGCTTCGACCAGCAGCGTCGGCTGGCCAACCCCGGCGGGTACGCTCTGCCCGCCCTTGCCGCAGATCCCGACGCCTTCGTCGATCGCCATGTCGTTGCCGATGCCGATCACCCTGGTCAGCACCGTCGGCCCGTCGCCAATCAGCGTCGCGCCCTTGATCGGTGCGCCGAGCTTGCCGTTCTCGACCTTGTAGGCCTCGGTGCAGCTGAACACGAACTTGCCCGAAACGATGTCGACCTGCCCGCCGCCAAAGCTCTTGGCGAAAATTCCGCTCTTCATCCGGCTGAGCAGTTCGTCGGGGTTGTCGTTGCCGGCCTGCATGAAGGTGTTGGTCATCCGCGGCATCGGCGCGTGGGCATAGCTTTCACGCCGCCCGTTGCCGGTGGCGGGCACCCCCATCAGCCGGGCGTTGAGCCGGTCCTGCATGTAGCCCTTGAGGATCCCGTCCTCGATCAGCACGTTTTCCTGCGTCGGCGTACCCTCGTCGTCGATCGACAGCGAACCGCGACGACCCTGGCCACCCTGGCCAAGCAGCGTGCCGTCGTCGATCACCGTCACGCCCGGCGCGCCGACCCGCTCACCGATCCGGCCGGAGAAGGCGCTGGTGCCCTTGCGGTTGAAATCGCCTTCAAGCCCGTGGCCGACGGCTTCGTGGAGCAGCACCCCGGGCCAGCCGGGTCCGAGCAGCACCTGGCATTCGCCCGCCGGGGCCGCGACGCTGTCCAGATTGACCAGCGCCTGGGCCAGCGCGCTGTCGATCGCGCGGTTCCAGGTTTCGGGCAGGAACAGATCGTCGTAAAGCCGCCGTCCGCCGATCCCGAACGATCCGGTCTCGCGCCGGCCATTGCTTTCCGCGACGATCCCGACGTTGAGCCGGACCAGGGGGCGGACATCGTGGGCGACGAAGCCGTCGGCGCGGACGATCTCGATCACCGACCAGCTGGCTGACAGGCTGGCACTGACCTGGACCACCCGCGGATCGCGCGCGCGGGCGGCCGCATCGATCGTCTCGAGCAGCTTGACCTTCCGTTCGAACGGGATCGCGTCGAGCGGCGAGGCATCGGTGTAAAGGTGCCGGTTGCTCTGGCGCGGCGGCGGGGCGGGCTGGCCTTTCGCCGGATCGAGCAATTGCAGCGTTTCGCCCGCCCGCCGGATCGCCGCCAGGCTGATCTCGTTGGCGTGAGCAAATCCGGTCATCTCGCCCGACAACCCACGCAGGCCGAACCCGGCATCGCGCGAATAGTCGGCGGTTTTCAAGCGCCCATCATCGAAAGCGAACATCTCGCTGGCGATGAACTGCATGTACAGCTCACCATCGTCGCAGCGATTAAGCGTTTCACGGGTCACCGCCAGCGCCTCTTCGGGCGTGATCATGCGGTAGAGGAGCGAGCGGGGATCGGGCGCGGTCATGACCCCGATATAGGGCGCCGGACCGGCAAAGCCAGTGCCGCTATCAGGGATGCGGCGTGTTGCTGCTACCCGCGCTGATATCCATGTCGGAGACGGCGTCATCCGCCGGGCCGCCCTTCAGCACGAAACGCTTGTCGCAATAGCCGCAGTCGACATAGCCGTGTTCGTCGATTTCCAGCCAGACGCGGGGATGGCCCAGCGCCGCGCCGCCGGGGATGTCCTTGGCCCCATCGCAGCTGACGCGGGTGGTGGTGACGAAAGCGGTTTCGGGGGCGGTGCTCATGGCCGCGCCATAGCGAGAGCCGCGGCCCATTTCCAGCCTTTACGAACGCCGCCAATCGCCGCAAAGCAGCGCGCATGGACAATCCCGCCGCGATCTCGATCCGCGACCTGACCAAGGTCTATGCCGCACAGGGCGGCGCCCCCGCCAAGCATGCCTTGAAGGGCGTCAGCTTCGACGTACCGCAGGGGCAGATCTTCGGCCTGCTTGGCCCCAACGGCGCGGGCAAGTCGACCCTGATCAACATCCTGGCGGGGCTGGTGATGAAGACCGGTGGCAGCGCGAATATCTGGGGCTTCGACATCGACCAGCACCCGCGCAACGCCAAGCGTTCGATCGGGATCGTCCCGCAGGAGATCGTCTTCGATCCCTTCTTCACCCCGTTCGAGGTGCTGGAGAACACCGCCGGGCTTTACGGCGTGCCCAAGGCGGCGCGGCGCAGCCTGGAAATCCTGAGTGAGGTGCATCTCGCCGACAAGGCCAATGCCTATGCCCGCACACTGTCAGGGGGGATGAAGCGCCGCCTGCTGATCGCCAAGGCGCTGGTCCACCAGCCGCCGGTGATCGTGCTGGATGAGCCGACCGCCGGGGTCGACGTCGAACTGCGCCGCCAGCTGTGGGACCTGGTGGGTGAGCTCAATGCCGAAGGGGTGACGGTGGTGCTGACCACCCACTACCTCGAGGAAGCCGAGCAATTGTGCGACCGCATCGCGATCATCAACCACGGCGAACTGATCGCCAACAAGCCGACCCGCGAACTTGTCGGCATGGCGCGCGAAAAGGTGGTGGTCCTGACCCTTGACCGAGACCTGGCCGAGCTGCCCGCCAGCGCGACCTTCCTGAAGTGCGAACGCGCCGGCGAGCGCACGATCGAGGTGACTTACAACAAGGACCAGACCAACGCCGGCGAGGTACTGGCCCAGTTGCAGGGGCAGGGCTTCGGCATCGTCGACGTGACCACGCGCGAGGCGGATCTTGAAGACGTTTTCGTCAGCCTGACCAGCCAGGCGGCGGCGGCGTGACCCACGACGTCATCATCGTCGGCTCCGGCGCGGCGGGCCTGACCGCGGCGCTGGCGCTGGCCGAGAAAGTAAGGGTCCTGGTCCTGGCCAAGGGCGAGCTGACCGGAGGATCGACCGCCTGGGCCCAGGGCGGAATCGCCGCGGTGCTGGACGAAGGCGACACCTTCGAAAACCACATCCGCGATACCATGGTGGCCGGCGCCGGGCTCAACCGGCTGGAAACGGTCGAGTTCGTGATCGAGCGCGCGCCTCACGCGATCCAGCAGCTGATCGACCTGGGCGTGCCCTTCAACCATGAGGGAAATGAGCTGCACCTGACCCGCGAGGGCGGGCATTCGCACCGGCGTATCGTCCACGTTGCCGATGCGACCGGGTGGGCGGTGCAGGAAGCGCTGCTGAAAGCGGCCACCGCGCACCCCAACATCACCCTGCTGCCGCACCAGTCGTGCATCGACCTGATCACCGGCAAGCACGAGGAACGCTATTCCGGATCGGGCCGGGTCTGGGGGGTCTATGCCCTCAACGAGAAGACCGGCAAGGTCGAGGCGCATGTCGCCCGCGCCACGATCCTGGCCACCGGCGGGGCCGGCCGCGTCTACCAGTTCTCGACCGCGCCGCGCGGCGCCACCGGCGACGGCATCGCCATGGCCTGGCGCGCGGGGGCACGCGTCGGCAACATGGAAATGATGCAGTTCCACCCGACCTGCCTCTACAATCTGGAGGTCAAGAACTTCCTGATCACCGAGGCGGTGCGCGGCGAGGGCGGGCGGCTGATCAATCCCAAGAGCGGGCACCGCTATATGCCCGACTATGACGAGCGTGCCGAACTGGCCCCGCGCGATATCGTCGCCCGCGCCAACGATGCCGAGATCAAGCGGGACGGGCTCGACTTCGTTCACCTCGACATCAGCCACCAGCCGCCGGAATTCGTCCGCGAACATTTTCCCAACATCTATGAAAAGCTGATCGGCCTGGGCATCGACATGACCAAGGGGCCGATCCCGGTGGTCCCGGCACAGCATTATACCTGCGGCGGGATCGTGATCGACCTTGACGGCCGCACCGACCTGCCTGGGCTCTATGCCGCGGGCGAATGCACCGAAAGCGGGCTGCACGGCGCCAACCGCCTGGCCAGCAACAGCCTGCTGGAGTGCTTCGTCTTTGGTGAGGCCGCGGCCAAGGACATCCTGGAACGTTGGGACCATTTCGATGCCCCGCCGCCCGTCCGCGCCTGGGACGAGAGCCGGGTGACCGATTCCGATGAAGAGGTGATCATCAAGCAGAACTGGACCGAGATCCGCCGCTTCATGTGGAACTATGTCGGGATCGTGCGCACCACCAAGCGGCTGGAGCGCGCGGCCCACCGCATCCAAATGATGTTTGGCGAGATCGAGGACTATTACGGCCACTTCCGCGTCTCGACCGACCTCATTGAACTGCGCAACCTGCTGCAATGCGCCGATCTGATCGTGCGATCGGCCTTGTCGCGCCATGAAAGCCGGGGGCTGCACTATACGCTGGACTATCCCGCGACGCTGCCGGAAGCAAAAGACACCATCCTGGTCCCGTGATCCGGAAGCGTTGACGCAAAGCTGAAACATTTGGCCTATAACGGCGGCGAATCGATGACCGACCGCGACTCTGAGATGAATGACGAACAGCGCAGGGCGGTGAATGCCAGCCTCGCGCAGGAGCGTGTGGTCGCCGCGCAGACCGGACTGTTCACAGCCGCCGAAATGATGATCGCCCGCGGCGCTATCAAGGAGCTGGACGCCCTCATCGCTGGGGCTGCCCCCGACGATGCCGAACGGCTGCGCGAACACCTTGGCCTGGGTCTTGGCGGCGCTCTGATCCCGGTGCGCAAAACGAGCGACGAGCTGGCGCCGGGGTGGAAGGAAGGTGGCTATCCCTACAAGTACAAGATGTTGCGCCAGGATTACGAGCGGGAGAAGTTCCTGCTTCAAGCCGAACTGCTCAAGCTGCAGACCTGGATCAAGGATACCGGCGCGCGCGTCGTGATCGTGTTCGAGGGACGCGATGCGGCCGGCAAGGGCGGCACGATCAAGCGTTTCATGGAACACCTCAATCCGCGCGGGGCGCGGGTTGTCGCGCTGGAAAAGCCCAGCGATGTCGAACGCGGGCAATGGTATTTCCAGCGCTATGTCGGACACCTGCCGACCAAGGGCGAGATCGTGCTGTTCGACCGGTCGTGGTACAACCGCGCCGGGGTCGAACACGTCATGGGCTTCTGCAGCGATGAGGAATACGACGAATTCCTGCGCGAAGCGCCCGAGTTTGAGCGCAATCTGGTGCGCAGCGGTATCCATCTGATCAAGTTCTGGTTTTCGGTCAGCCGTGAGGAGCAGCTGCGCCGCTTTACCGAGCGCAAGATCCACCCCTTGAAGCAGTGGAAGCTCAGCCACGTCGATGTTGCGAGCCTCGACAAGTGGGATCGCTATACCGAGGCGAAGGAAGCCATGTTCCGCGCCACCGATACCGACCTGTGCCCGTGGATCGTTATCAAGAGCGACGACAAGAAGCGCGCGCGCCTTAACGCGATGCGCTTTGTGCTGAACAGCCTGCCCTACGAAGGGCGTAGCGATCACGTGGTCGGCAGTTACGATCCGCTGCTGGTCGGCCGTGCCAGCAAGATCTTCGAACGCGGCGAACAGGCGACACTTCCCGCAGCCAAGGAATGATCCCGCTTGCCAAGCGGCGCGCAGCGCGCCAGCCTTGGCAAAGCACAGATGGGGAGCATTCATGCCGCAGGTCCACGCAAACGGAATCGACATCCATTACGAAGCGCACGGCGATCCGGCGAACCCGCCGCTGCTGCTGATCATGGGGCTTGGCGCGCAGTTGACGCTGTGGCCGATCGAGCTGGTCGAGGCGCTGGTCGCGCGCGGCTATTACGTGATCCGCCACGACAACCGCGACATCGGCCTGTCGACCAAGTTTACCGAGCACGGCGTCCCCAACGTGCGCCGGGTCGCGCTGATGCGGCTGTTCGGGCTGCGTGCCAGGCTGCCTTACCGGCTGACCGAGATGGCCGCCGATGCGGTCGCGCTGCTCGACACGCTGGGGATCGCCAAGGCCCATGTCGTCGGCGCTTCGATGGGCGGGATGATCGCCCAGCTGGTTGCGGTCGGCTATCCCGACCGGGTTCTCTCGCTGACCTCGATCATGTCGACGACAGGCAATCGCCGCCTGCCTCCGCCGCGCAAGGAGGCGCTGGATGCGCTGATCACCCCGCCCCCGCCGAACGCGACGCTCGAACAGATGATCCCCCATGTACTCAAGATTTCCAAGGCGATCGGCAGCCCCGGCTTTCCGCCGAACGAGGAGCGGGTCAAGGAACGCATCGCCAATGATTACGCCCGCAGTTTTCACCCGACCGGACCGGGGCGTCAGCTTGCCGCGATCATCGATGATGGGGACCGCCGCAAACGGCTTGCCGCAGTGACCGCGCCGACCCTGGTGATTCACGGGGCTGACGATCCGCTGGTCCCGGTAGAAGGCGGCAAGGATACGGCCGAGGCCATTGCCGGCGCGCAGCTCAAGATCATCCCCGGCATGGGCCACGACCTGCCGCTGGAACTGGTCGACGAAGTGGCCGACGCGATTGCGGGTATCGCGCGGTAGGCTCTAATCCGGCTGCCACAGCATCGACCAGAAATGCGGACCGCCGCGCGGCACGTCCCATTCCTGTGTCACGGCAAAGCCCAGCCGCTGGTAAAGGCCGATGTTCTCTGGCGTGGCGGTTTCCAGGTAGATCGGTCGGCCCTTGCTCCGCGCCTGCTCGATTCCGGCGCGGATTGCCGCTCCGCCCCACCCGCGCCCCTGAAAGGCAGGATCGACTCCGGCGAAATGGAGATAATCGTATGCGAGGTCATTGGGGTGGTGCGCCTCGATCGCGCCAGACATCGCAAGCGCGCGCAGCAGGTTTGGCCCCAAGGCACTTAGAAAGCCGGGCAGGCCGCGCAGCAGCTGCCACGGGCTGGTGTGGATCGAAGCGCCCGCGCGCCACAGTGTAACCGCCTCGCATCCCGGCGATGCCAGGCACCACCCTTCGGTCAGGTCTTCGCCGGTCAGCAGATCGAACAGCCGCGGCAGGCGTCTCAGGCGGTCAGCCCGGTCGGGCATGATCCACGCCATTGCCGGATCGTCGACGAAGGCCGCGGACAGGGTCGCGACCAGCGCCGCCCGATCGGTGGGTGCCGCCCTGGCAATCGGCGGCAGTGCGCGAGCCGGATTGCTCAGAAATGCCACCCGAAATGGCGCCCGATGAAGATCAGCAGCATGGCTCCGATGATCGAGGCCAGGCAGCCGGCGCGATGAAAGCCGTCACCGGTCCTGCCGCGGGTTGTCACCAGTCCGGCCAGCAGCGACCCGGCAATGCCCAGCAGGATGGTCATGCCCCACCCCATGTCGACTGCTCCGGGATAGAAATAGCGCGCCAGCGCGCCGATGATCAGACCGCTGAAAATCGCCCCGATGATGTTGAACATGGATTTGTGCCTTTCGATGGAAACCGACGTCAGGATAGCCGGTGTCTTAGTGTAATCAAGCGGCAAGGCGCGGCCGTGAAGCAGTGTCGCACGCCGACTTCCCGCAACAAAATTTCCCCGCCCGATTCTATCGCTGTCAACGCCTGGGGGCACCTGTCCCCGGACATAATTTTTTTCACAGATTCACTTTGACTCTTGCGCCGCGCGCCAGTGGCGCTTTTCCCGCGCGTCGCTGACTCCAGCGCGCCTCAGCAGCCTGTTCCGGCGGCTGCCAAAGGGGTTATCGTATGATTTACCCTCTTGCGCCGGAGTCAGGGTTAGGCACTATAGATAGTGGTCGGACAAGCCGGGGGGCTCAAGACTTAGATTCATTCGCAAATTCGCGCCCGGCGCGAGCGGGGGGATTCGGGCCTTGGACACGGTGTTGTGCGGGACCAGTCTGGGGATCGAATGGGGATAAGTTTTTCCCCTTTCGTTCTCCCATTCTGGTAGGATCGGGGTTTGCACACCGATTCGAACACATAGAGAACAAGCGGCGCCGCTACAGCGGCCGCCAGGACAGTGGATGACGGGGGCAATAGTGGATTTCAGAAACGGAGAAGAGCCGGGCATGGCCGAACTTGAAGCAACGCTGGACGATATCACCACGACCGGCGAGGCGGCCCCCGCGCAGCAGCACAAGGAGGCGGGCAAGCGCCCGGCAATGGCCATGGACAGCAAGACCGATGCCGGATCGGCGGACCTGATCGACAAGCTGGGGGCTGAGGCGCTGGCCGGGGCGATGGGCGAAATGGCCAAGGCCGTGTCCAAACCCACCGACGACAGCAAGGCGATCCACGATCGCCGCTTCGCGGTCGAGGTCGACCACGCCCGCGATGCGCTGCTGACCGATTTCGGCAAGGAAACGCTCGACGATCGCTACCTGCTGCCGGGCGAGCGCTATCAGGATCTTTTCGCGCGCGTCGCGGCGGCCTATGCCGACGATCAGGACCATGCCCAGCGCCTCTATGATTATATCAGCCGGCTGTGGTTCATGCCTGCCACCCCGGTGCTGTCGAATGGCGGCACCAACCGCGGCTTGCCGATTTCGTGCTATCTCAACTCGGTCAGCGACAGTCTTGAAGGGATTGTCGGGACCTGGAACGAGAACGTCTGGCTGGCGTCGCGCGGCGGCGGGATCGGCACCTATTGGGGCAATGTCCGCGGAATCGGCGAGCCGGTCGGCCTCAACGGCAAGACCAGCGGGATCATTCCCTTCGTCCGGGTGATGGACTCGCTTACGCTGGCCATTTCGCAGGGTTCGCTGCGCCGTGGTTCGGCCGCGTGCTACCTCGATATCTCGCATCCCGAGATCGAGGAGTTCCTCGAGATCCGCAAGCCTTCGGGCGACTTCAACCGCAAGGCACTAAACCTCCACCACGGCGTGCTGCTGACCGACGACTTCATGGAAGCCGTGCGCGACGGGGCCGAATTCGCCCTCAAGTCGCCCAAGGACGGCTCGGTCCGCGCGACGGTCGATGCCCGCGCATTGTTCCAGAAGCTGGTCGAGACCCGCCTGGCCACGGGTGAGCCCTATATCGTCTTCTCCGACACGGTGAACCGGATGATGCCCAAGCATCACCGCGACCTGGGGCTCAAGGTATCGACCTCGAACCTGTGCTCGGAAATCACCCTGCCGACGGGCAAGGACCACCTCGGCAACGACCGCACTGCGGTGTGCTGCCTGTCCAGCCTCAACCTGGAAACCTGGGAAGAGTGGAACAAGGACGAGGTCTTCATCGAAGACGTGCTGCGCTTTCTCGACAATGTCCTGCAGGACTATATCGACCGCGCCCCCGACGAGATGGCCCGCGCCAAGTATTCCGCGGCGCGCGAACGTTCGGTCGGCATGGGGGTGATGGGCTTCCATTCCTACCTGCAGAAGAAGGGCGTCGCTTTTGAAAGCGCGATGGCCAAGGCGCTGAACATGAAGATGTTCAAGCACATCGCCGCCAAGGCCGATGAGGCCAGCCTGATGCTCGCCCAGGAACGCGGCGCCTGCCCCGATGCCGCCGACATGGGCGTGATGCAGCGCTTCAGCTGCAAGATGGCGATCGCCCCGACCGCCTCGATCTCGATCATCTGCGGCGGCACCAGCGCCTGCATCGAGCCGATCCCGGCCAATATCTACACTCACAAGACGCTGTCGGGCAGCTTCGTGGTCAAGAACCCCTACCTTGAAAAGCTGCTGGCTTCGAAGAGCAAGGATTCGACCAACGTGTGGAATTCGATCCTCGAACGCGGCGGTTCGGTTGCGCACCTCGACTTCCTCTCGCCTGAGGAAAAGGCGGTCTACAAGACCAGCTTCGAGATCGACCAGCGCTGGCTGCTCGAATTCGCGGCCGACCGCACCCCCTATATCGACCAGGCCCAGTCACTGAACCTCTACATCCCCGCCGATGTCGAGAAGTGGGACCTGATGCAGCTGCACTTCCAGGCCTGGGAAAAGGGCATCAAGAGCCTTTACTACCTGCGCTCGAAGTCGGTCCAGCGCGCCGGGTTCGCCGGCGGCGTCGAAGCGGATAACACCGCCGAAGCGCCGAAGATCGAACTCGCCGCGCAGGAAACCGACTACGAGGAATGCCTGGCCTGCCAGTAATGGCAAGCCCGGTATCCGAGCGGCTGAAGGGAGCCTTGGCGATGGACCAGAAAGCAGGATGCAGCGCGGTCGGACTGGCCGTGGCGGCGGTGATCGTTGCCGCCTTCCTGATCGGCTGGCCGCAGTACCGCGTCTACCAGCAGCGGCTGGCGGGCGAGGCCGCGCTGGCCGAGGCGCAGAGCAGCCGCCAGGTCGCGATCCTCGAAGCGCGGGCCAAGAAGGAAAGCGCGATCAGCCTCGCCGAAGCCGAGGTGATCCGCGCCGAGGGGGCGGCCAAGGCCAATGCCATCCTGCAGAACTCGCTCGGCGGGCCCGAAGGCTACCTGCGCTATCTGCAGATCCAGGCGCTGGAGAACACCAAGTCCTCGCTGATCTACGTGCCGACCGAAGCCGGACTGCCGGTGACCGAGGCACGGCGCCTCGACCAGCGCTGACGGGTGGGTCTCGGCTCGCCCCTGACGCTCGGGATCGGGCTGGTCCTGCTGGCGGTCGGCGCGGTGACGCTGCTGGGCGCTCTGCGCGGCGATCAGTCGAACCAGCAGTCGGTCTATGGCCGGCGCATCGTCGGGATGATGCTGACCGCCGGGGGCCTCGCGCTGACGGTGTTCACCCTGGCGCTGGGGCACTGGTCTTGAGCCGCGCCGCGGCGGTTACAATTGGCGACACGGCAGGGGCTTGCCCCGCGTGCCGCGCTCGGCTTGTTGTTGCGAACGATTCGCAACAACCAAGGAGAATGATACGTGCGTAAATACCATCGCTGGCTTTCGGTGATTTTCGGGGTGTTCCTGCTGTGGATCTCGATCACCGGGGTGATCAGCCAGATCCCGATGTGGGGCGAAATGTTCGGCGGCGAGGGCGACGCCGATCGCCCGGTCGCGGCCGCGCCTGCGGTCCCGGCCGGCTTCACCTGCCCTGAAAGCATGGTCTGCCGCCCCAAGCCGAGCGGCAGCCGCTCGTGGGTCGGGGTGGTCCACCACCTCCATTCGGGCGAGACCTTCGGCCCGCTCGGCACGGTGATCGCCACCCTGTCGGGGCTGGCGCTGGTGTTCTTTTCCTTCTCGGGGCTGTGGCTCTACATCCAGATGTGGCGCAACCGGAAGGACCGTGCGCTCAAGCCCGGGTGGTTCTGGAAATGAGCCGCCGCGCTATCCCCAATTCGCTGCCGCGCCGCCCCTTTGGGCCTGTGCGCCTTCACCCTATACTGACCGCTTAACCGGAGTCGTTTCCCATGCCCCTGCTCGAAGCCCGCAAGACCTACAAGCCGTTCGAATATCCGTGGGCTTACGACATGTGGAAACGCCAGCAGCAGATCCACTGGATGCCCGAGGAAGTGCCCCTGGGCGAGGATTGCCGCGACTGGGCGCAGAAGATCAGCGACCATGAGCGCAACCTGCTGACGCAGATCTTCCGCTTTTTTACCCAGGCCGATATCGACGTGCAGAACTGCTATCACGAGCAGTACGGCCGCGTGTTCAAGCCGACCGAGATCAAGATGATGCTGGCCGCGTTCAGCAACATGGAAACGGTCCACATCGCCGCCTACTCGCACCTGCTCGACACCATCGGCATGCCCGAAAGCGAATACGGCATGTTCCTCGAGTACGAGGAGATGCGCAACAAGCACGATTACCTCGCCCAGTTCGGGGTCGACAATGACGAGGATATCGCCCGCACCCTGGCGATGTTCGGCGGCTTTACCGAAGGGCTGCAGCTGTTCGCCAGCTTCGCCATGCTGATGAACTTCCCGCGCTTCAACAAGATGAAGGGCATGGGCCAGATCGTCACCTGGTCGGTGCGCGACGAAAGCCTGCACTGCGAAGGCATCACCAAGCTGTTCCACGCCTTCGTGGCCGAGCGCAATTGCCTGACCAAGGCGGTCAAGGAAGACATCATCGACTGCTGTCAGAAGACCGTGCGGCTGGAAGATGCCTTCATCGACCTCGCCTTCGAACAGGGCCCGGTCCCGGGGATGAGCCCCAAGGAAATCAAGCGCTACATCCGCTACATTGCCGACTGGCGGCTGGGCCAGCTGGGCCTGCCGGCGATCTACATGGTCGAGGACCACCCCCTCCCCTGGCTCGCGCCGCTGCTCAACGGCGTCGAACACGCCAACTTCTTCGAAACCCGCGCGACCGAATATTCGAAGGGCGCGACCAAGGGCAACTGGCAGGACGTCTGGTCCAGCTTCGACCAGCGCCGCAAGGCCAAGGGCAGCGAAGTGATCGCCGCGAACGAAGCGGGCGAAGCCGGAAGCGAGCCGGATATGTTCGGCGGGGCCGGTGTGGCGGCGGAGTAGAGTTGCCGCCCGGGCATCCCCGGGCACTCCGCCCAATTTAACCGCGCGATGAAATTGCCGGTAGACTCGCCCTGCGCGCGCGGCCACCTTGGCGGGGCACAACGCACAGCAGGGAGAGAACGATGCCCGCCTATCTGGTTTTCATCAAGGAACTCGAACACGATGCCGCGACTATGGCCGACTATTCGGCCAAGGCCGGGCCATCGCTGGCCGGCCACGCCGGCACGCCGCTGGCCTATTACGGTGCGATCGAGACGCTTGAGGGGCCCGAGGCCAAGGGCGCGGTGGTGGTCCAGTTTCCGACGATGGACGAAGCGCGGGCCTGGTACCAGTCCGACGCCTATCAGGACGCGCGCAAGCTGCGCTTTGCCGGTGCAGACTATCGCGTGCTGCTGATCGACGGGCTCTAGCGCCGCACGCCCCGGCGGCAGGCAATGGCCTGTCTTCCCCGCATCACCTGCCGCCCGGCAGGTGGGCGGCGGGCTTGTTGATTCAGATCATGGCAGGTGCGCCGCGGCGTGTTATTCGGTCACGACAAGCAACCGGAAAGGACCGCTTCATGACCAGCCGCACCGCCACCGTCGTTCACCGCACCACCGTGATGCTGGGCATCGCCGCCGTGGTGGCGCTTGGCGCCTGTTCGAAGCAGCAAGCCACGGCGCCGGCCGAAGTCGAAGCCCCTTCGACCGATTTCATTGCCGAGAACCCGACCGAGCCTGCTGTCCCGGTCAACCTGCCGACCACCGCCATGACCAACGTTCCGGCCGGTGAGGCAGCGCCGGCCTCCTCGGCCAGTCCGACGAAGTAAGACCGCGCAGGCTCAGTCGCTCCAGCGCCGCTGCGGCGCCGCGCCCCCGCCGTGGACGCCCAGCAACACGCGCTGCATATCGCCCTGCTCGCGCCGCAGCAGCACCAGCAGGTAGGCCATCAGGAAGCCCCCGCCGAGCAGGAAGGCGGCGACAGCCAGCGCCCAGCCCCGGCCGCTCCACCCGTTGCGCCACCCGGTCCACAGGCCGGACAGCGCCAGCATGGTCATGAAATCGGCATTGAACTGGCCGGGCCAGTGGCCGCGCGCCATGTCGCCGAAGAACACCGGCAGCAGGTTCAGCCCGTCGCGCGCAATGACCAGCGCGGTGAAGGCGACCAGCGCGGTCCAGGCGAGGATCAGGTACAGGCGAAAGGCAGTCATCGGTCGGCTCCCCCAAGTTGCGTGCAGCATAACACCTTTGCCGCCGCGCGCGAGCCATCAGACGGGGGCTGCGTGCGCCGGATGGGATATCGCCTGGCCGGATGCCGGGCGGACTTCGCATTGCCAACGCTCCAGCCCGGTTGCACATTATGCAAATGATTCGATCAGCCTTTGCTCTGGTTTGCCTGTTCGCCGCCATGCCGGCGACTGCATGCAGCGTCGTCCGCACCTACCGTGTCCCGACCAATCTCGAGCTGGCTGGTAAGGCCGAGCTTATCGTGCTTGGCCGCGTAATCGGCGGACAAAAGATGAGCGATGGCACGATGGACGGCGTGAAAATCGTGATCCAGCCATTGTCGGCGCTGAAGGGGGCGCTGCCGCCCGCGCCGATCACGCTTCCTGGACTGTCGCTGGCACCGGACCGCTTTGCGATCCTGTCCAACCCCTATGAACTTCACCAGGCCCATCCGCTGTCATATATCGGGGGCTGCATTCGCTATATGTTTCCGATGGGAACTACGGCCCTGTTCTTCCTGTCGAAGGAGGACGGCAAATGGCGGCCGGCTGGTGGGCCTTTTTCGCGTTGGGCCGAGGATGCGCTCGACCCTCAGGGCCCTTGGCCATTGTTGACCGGGCTTTATGTACGTGCCGCCATTCTTCCCGAAGCGGAGCGCAAGGCGCTGCTCGAAGCGGAACGAGCGCGCTATGCGGCAAATGCTGCTGATCCGGTGAGCCGCTTGATCGCGGCCGATATCGAGCGTCAGCTCAAGGGGCCTGAAAAGCCTTGGAATGACCAGATGCAGGACATGATGGCAACGCCCGAACCGGCTGATCCTTCGACCACCAGTTCGGCGTCAGCGCAATCCGCAGCGCGACAGGCTGCGCTGGACGCGCGGGATGCTGCGGAAGCTGCCGCTGCCGAACTGCAGGCCCAGGCAAAGAGCAAGCGTCGCAAGTAAGGGCCCTTCCGCCAGACAGGACACCGCGATAAGCCTGCCCGCTAGACCGCCACGGCCAGTTCGGTCGCCTGCTGGATCGCGCGCTTGGCGTCGAGTTCGCCGGCCTCATAAGCGCCGCCGATCAGCTGCGCGGTTACGCCCCTTGCAACGAGATCGTCATAGAGCGACCGTTCGCTTTCCTGCCCGGCGCAGACGATGACCGTGTCGACTGCCAGCAACGACGGCTCACCGCCGATCGTGCAGTGCAGTCCGGCATCGTCGATCCGGACGTATTCCACGCCCGAGACCATCCGCACGCCGCGGCGCTGCAGGGTCAGCCGGTGCGTCCAGCCGGTGGTCTTGCCCAGCCCCTGGCCGACGGGGGTGGCCTTGCGCTGGAGCAGGGTCACCTCGCGGTCATTGCGCGCGACCTGCGGTTCGATCCCAGTCACCCCGCCGCGCGGGTGGTTGGTGAAATCGACCCCCCATTCGCGGGCGAAGACGTCGACGTCCATCGCCGCGCTGGTCCCGGCGTGGGTGATCAGCTCGGCCACGTCGAAGCCGATCCCGCCCGCGCCCATGATCGCGACCTTCTGCCCGACCGGCGCATCGCCGCGGATCACGTCGATGTAACGCACCACCTTGGGGTGATCGATCCCTGGGATGGCCGGGGTGCGCGGGGTGATCCCGGTGGCGACAACCACCTCGTCAAAGCCCTCCGCCGCCAGCGCCGCCGCATCGGCGCGGGTGTTGAGCCGCAGGTCGATCCCGTGGACTTCGATCATCCGCGCGAAATAGCGCAGAGTCTCGTGAAATTCCTCCTTGCCGGGGATGCGCTTGGCGAGGTTGAACTGGCCCCCGATCTCGCCCGCCGCGTCGAACAGCGTGACGCTATGGCCGCGCTGGGCGGCAATGGTGGCATAGGCGAGGCCGGCCGGTCCGGCCCCGACCACGGCAATCCGCCGCGGCGCAGCGGCCGGGGTAATCGCGATGTCGGTTTCGCGGCAGGCGCGGGCGTTGACCAGGCACGAGGTCAGCCGGCCGGTGAAGGTGTGATCGAGGCAGGCCTGGTTGCAGGCGATGCAGGTGTTGATCTGATCCTCGCGCCCGTCGAAGGCCTTGGCGACCAGTTCGGCATCGGCCAGCATCGGCCGCGCCATCGAGACCAGATCGGCGTCGCCGCGGGCCAGCACCTCTTCGGCCACCTGCGGCATGTTGATGCGGTTGCTGGTGATGACGGGAATCGACAGTTCCTTGCGCAGCCGCCCGGTCACCCCGGCAAAGGCCGCGCGCGGGACCATGGTGGCAATCGTCGGGACGAAGCTTTCGTGCCAGCAGAAATGGGTCGAGATGACGTCGACGCCCTCGGCCTCGAGCGCCTTGGCCAGGCTTACCACTTCGTCCCAGGCCAGCCCGCCCTGGAGCATGTCCATTGCCGAGATGCGGAAAATGAAGATGAAATCGGGGCCGACCGCGGCGCGCACGGCGCGCACCACCTCAACCGGGAAGCGCATCCGGTTCTCCCACGATCCGCCCCAGCGGTCGCTGCGCTGGTTGGTCTTTTCGACCAGGAAGGTGGAGATGAGGTATCCGGCCGAGCCGATGATCTCGACCCCGTCATAGCCCGCCGACTGGGCCAGCCGGGCGCAGTTGGCGAAGGCGGCGATCTGCTCGGCGATGCCCTCTTCGTTCAGCTCATTGGGCTGATAGCGCGCGATCCGCGACTTGACCGGGGACGGCGCAACGCAGTCCGGTGTCCCTGCCAGCGGCCCGGTATGCAGGATCTGCATGACGATCTTGACGTCGGGGGCGGCAGCGTGGACCGCGCCGGTCACCTGGCGATGCATCGCCGCGTCATTGTCGTTCAGCAGCTTGGCCCCGTGGCCCGCAACCGGGTGAGGGCCGATCCCGCCGGTGATGATCATCCCGACCCCGCCCTTCGCACGCTCGACAAAGTAGGCCGAAAGTCGTTCGGCCGCATCGGGCAGGTCTTCCAGGCCCGTGTGCATCGAACCCATCAGGATGCGGTTCTTGATCGTCTGGCTGCCGATCTGCAGCGGCGAGAAGACGTGCGGATAACGCGGGTGCGGGGTCATCGGGCGGCTTTCATTCAGGAGCATAGACGGGCGCGCGCTTTTCGATGAAGGCGCGCATGCCTTCGGCAAAGTTGGCGCTTTTGGCGCACATCAGCTGGTTGCGGTTCTCGATCGCCATGGCGCTTTCCAGGCTGCCCGCGTCGATCGCCATGACCAGCCCTTCCTTGGTCATTCTGAGGCCCATTGGCGAAGCGTGGAGCAGGTCGTCGATCCACGGCTGGGCTGCGGCCTCGAGCTGGTCGTCGGGGACCACTTCGGCGACCAGCCCGGTCGCCAGCGCCCGCGGGGCGTGAAGGAAGCGCCCGGTCAGCATCAGTTCGGAGGCGATCGACGCGCCGACCAGCCGGGGAAGGAAATAGCTGACCCCCATGTCGCAGGAAGACAGGCCGATGCGGATGAAGGCCGCGTTCATCCGCGCGCTTTCCCCGGCCAGGCGGATGTCGCTGGCCAGGGCAAAGGCAAAGCCGCCGCCGCAGGCCGGGCCGTGGATCAGCGAGACGATCGGCTGCGGGCAGCGGCGCATCTTGATGTAGACGTCGGCCAGCCAGCCCTGGAAGCCGAAGCCGCCGCCGAACGGCACTTCGCCGCGCGCATGCTCCTTGATGTCGAGCCCGGCGCAGAACGCCTTGCCCGCGCCGCGCATGACCACGACACGGACTGAGCCGTCGTGATAGAGCTTGCCGAAATAGTCGTTGAGCTCACCGACCATCGCCGCGTTGATGGTATTGAGCGCGTCGGGCCGGTTCAGCGTCAGCCAGTCGGCCGCGCCGCGCTTTTCGACCGTGATCGTCTGATAGTCGGCCGCCATGTCCCGCTCTCCCGCGTTTGTTTAATCGATCGATTAAACGGCTCGGGCAGGCAAGGCAAGCGGTTAGCTTTGCGCCGCGATCCAGTCGCGCACGGTCTCGGCGGCCTGCTGGACGTGGCCGGGCTGACCGAAGTAATAATGGTTGGCCCCGGCAATCGTGCGGTGTTCGATGCTGCAGCGGCTGGCCGCCGCCATCAGCCGCGCGGCGTGGCTGGGGGTGCAGGCATCGTCGGCGCCGTTTTCGATCACCAGCATCGGACAGGCGATCCGCGCCGCGCACTTGAGGCCGTCGGCCTGGCTATCGTCGTAGGACCACTGCGACAGCCACGAGCGCAGCGTGGTGAAGCGCGCCAGGCCGACCGGCCCGTCGTTGACCACGAAGGGATCGCCGAGCATGCAATGGTTCGGCATGCGCTCGTTGGGATCGACCGTGGGATCGAGCCAGCGCGGGTCCGCCATGGTCCCCTGGACGGTGAAGCAACGCTCGAGGTTCTCCAGTCCCTGGGCCTTCAGATCGGCCAGCTGGTCCTTGACCCAAGCGGTGATGCGGCGGTTGCGGGCGATCTGGCGAGCACGGTATTCGGTCAGGAAATCCAATGAATAGGGCGGCTTGGGGCCATCGGCAGCATAGAGGTTCCACGCCGGATTGCGCTCGAACGGGCGGCCTTCGTCCTCGATCGAGGGGTCCATCCACTCGGTCAGGGTCAGGTTGCGCGAAAGATGCGCGGCGAGCAGCATGACCCCGTCGGCCGGAATGAACTTTGCCGCGGTGAGGTCGTAAGGGTCGCCCGCCGGGGTGTGCGTGACGCGCGGATCCTGGGCTTCGGCCTGGTAGAACATCGACAGCGATCCGCCGCCCGACCATCCTCCGAGATAGACCTTTTTGTAGCCCAGCCGCTCTTTTGCATCGCGGACGCAGGCGCCCAGGTCCATCACCGCGCGCTCCATGATCAGCGCGGTGTCGTTGCCGCGATAGCGCGGGTTGCAGTAGATCGTGTGGACGCCCATTTTCGCCAGCTGGCCGACCAGCGGCAGATAGGCGCCACCGCCGATCGGGTGCGAAAAGATCACCACGCTGTCCGACGGCACATCGGGCTGGAGCAGCTGGCATTCGACCGCGACCTTGCCGATCGCGCCGCCATAGGTGTCCTTGAAGGCGCTCGTCTCGTCGAACACCACCAGGTAAGAAATCCGCTCGTAAGTACCTGCCATCTTTGCCCCCATCAGGACCGGAATTGTGCCAGCCGGTGCGCCGCTTCGTCCAGCATTACATCGTCCTTGGCAAAACAGAGCCGCAGAAAGCCGCGCTCGGGCTGCTCGGCATAGAAGGCCGAAACCGGGATCGCGGCAACGCGGGCCTCGGCGATCAGGCGCTGCGCCACCGCCTCGTCATCGGCCGGCAGACCCGAGGCAGCGAGATCGATGGTCACGAACCACGTACCGCTGGCGGGCAGCACGCAATAGCCGGCGGCGGTCAGGCTGTCGCACAACCACGCCCTTGCCGCGGCATAGCGCTGGCGGTGCGCGCGGTGCCAGTCCGGCGGCAGAGCCAGCCCTTCCGCCACCGCCCATTGCAGCGGGGTGGCAGTGGTGAAGGTCAGGAACTGGTGCTGCGCCGCCACCGCAGCGGCGAGCGGCGGCGCGGCCACGGCCCAGCCGACCTTCCATCCGGTCAGCGAGAAGATCTTGCCGGCCGAGCCGATCTTGACCGTCCGCTGCGCCAGTGCCGGAATGTCCAGCGCCGAGCAATGCGGCGTACCGTCGAGGATCATACCCTCCCACACCTCGTCGCAGACCAGCCAGAGGTCATGCGCCGCGCACAGGGCACCGATCGCCTCGAGGGTGGCACGGTCGAGCACGGTGCCGACCGGGTTGTTCGGGGTGTTGAGCACGATCCCGCGGGTCTTCGGCCCCAGCGCCGCAGCCAGTGCCGCCGGGTCGAGCGTCCAGTGCGGCGGGGCCAGGCTGACATAGCGCACCGTGCCCCCGGCCCGCGTGACCAGCGGGGCATAGGCATCGTAGCAGGGCTGGACCAGGATCACCTCGTCCCGCGGCGCCACCAGCGCCAGCAGCGCAGCCGCCAGCGCCTCGGTCGCGCCCGAGGTGACGACGATCTTTTCGGGATCGATCGCCTGCCCTTGCTCGCGCGCATAGAACGCCGCAATCCCGGCACGCAGCTCGGCCAGGCCGCGCATCGGCGGGTACTGGTTCGACCGCTCGGCCAGCGCACGCTGCGCCGCGGCGATCAGTTCGGGCGGATCGGGCAGGTCGGGGAAGCCCTGGCCCAGGTTGATCGACCCGGTCTCGCGCGCCAGGGCCGACATCCGTTCGAACACGGTGGTCGCGCGCGGTACGGCCAGTCGCTCTGCCAGGCTGGTCATCGCTGCGCCCGTGCCGGCAGGCGAACCTGCAGCAGCGCCAGCGCGGCGAGCATCAGGAAGCCGATCGCCGCGGCCTGGGCCGGGGCATAGGTCGCAAAGCGGTCATAGGTCGCACCGAAGCCGATTGCGCCGGTGGCGGTGCCGATCCAGCCGAGCCCCGACATTGCCCCGTAGATCGTCCCATAGCGTGCGAGGTCAAAGCGCCGGGCCACGAAGTAGGCGAAAATGCCGATATCGGCGCCCTGCAGCAGACCGATCAGCCCGGCAGCGAGCAGGACCGCAGCAGTGCCGCTCTGGCCGGAGAGCAGCAGGATGAAACCAAGCGCCGGAATGGCGTTGAGCATGGCGGCGACCAGCCGCGGATCGAACCGGTCGAGCAGCAGCCCGCCGCCGACCTTGCCCATCAGCTGTCCCACGGCAAAGGCCGATATGCCCAGCGCCGCGGTCGCCGCGCCGTGTCCCTGGGCCTGGATCATCGGCGATAGCTGGCTGATCGCGCCCGAGATCGCCACGGCGGCCAAGATGTTGGCCGCGGTCAGCAGCCAGAAGTCGGGCGCACGGAAAAACGACCGGTCGCCAGCTTCGGATACCAGCGACAGCGCCGGCACGGTGCGCAGCGGCTTGTCCGCGCTGCGCGGGAACAGCGCCAGCACCATTGGAATGCCGACCACGACGGCGATTGCCGCCAATGCGATATAGCCGCTGCGCCAGCCGTCTTCGCGTATGATCCGTTCGAGCAGCGGCGGCACGACAATCGTGGTGATCGATACACCCGCCCCGACCAGCCCGAGCGCCAGCCCGCGGGCAGCGCGGAAGTGGGCATTGACTGGCCGGGTCAGCACCACCACCGCACTGCCCCCGCCGACAAAGCCGACCGCGGCAATCGCCCCGGCCAGCCCGAGAATCGAGTTCACCCACCAGGCCACGAACAATTCGATCAGCCCGACCACCAGCGTGCAGCCAAGAAAAAGCGCCCGGAAGCCGATGCGATCGGCGAGATAGCCCATCACCGGCGCGCCCAGCGCCGCAGTGACGATCAGTGACTGGACCAGTCCGCCCTGCCCGCGGGTCAGCCCAAGCTCGTGCGAGATCGGCAGCAGGAACAGGCTGAAGGTGAAGAACATCAGCGACACCCCGGTGCCGTTGGCCACCGCGCAGGCGGCGACGATACGCCAGCCCAGGCGCCATTCGCCATCGCTCTGCGCCGGGCTCACTCCTCGACTGCGAAGGTAATCTCGGCGTGATCTTGCAGGCGCTTGACCAAAGCTTCGCCCAGCAGTGCGCCCGGGGTCGCCACCCCGCCCGGCGCGGTGCAGCTGAGCAGGGCGATGCCGGTTTCGGCGATCATCCGGCTGGTCGAACCATAGCCCGGATCATAGCGACCCTTGACCCCATAGCGCAGCCTTTTGCCATCAGGCCACTCGCCGATGAACAGTACGTCGTAGAAGCCGTTCTCGCGCTCTTCCTGGCTCGGCCCCTCGCCCGGTTTGGGCGGCTTGGCACCGAACGGGTTCTTGAGCATTTCACCGATCGCATGGGCGGCCTTCTCGCCAAGCTCGCCGGCGCTGGTCAGCATCATCTCGTCGTACTTGAAGTCGGCGCCATAGGGGTGGCCGAGCAGGAAATTGGTGCGGTGGACGTTCTTGGTATTGATTGTCGCCATGATGAACGGCGCGGCCCACTTGCCGACGCTCTCTTCGTATTCGGGCATCAGGCCCATCGGCTGCGACGGCCCTTCGAAACCCGGGGTCAGCCCGAACGGGCTTTGCAGGATCGGGATCAGCTTGGGGTTCTTGGCCACCGCCTTCATCGTTTCGGTCAGGCTCGCCGCAGTCCCGCCCGAGAACGTGCCCTGCATCCCCCGCACCCGGCCCTTGACCCGCGGCGCCGGGCTGCCGTGGCGCGCCACCGCTTCCTTCTGCAGCATCAGCACACCGAGATCGAACGGGATCGAATCGAACCCGGACGAGAACGCGATCCGCGCGCCAGAGGCCTTGGCCGCTTCGTGATAGGCGTCGATCATCTGGCGCATCCACGCCGGTTCGCCGCACAGGTCGGCATAGTCGGTTCCGGCTTCGACGCAGGCCTTGACCAGCGGTTCGCCGTACAGCTGGTACGGCCCGACCGTTGTCACCACCACCCGGGTGCTTTCCGCCATGGCCTTGAGGCTGGCGGGATCATCGGCATCGGCAACGATCAGCGGGGTGTCCGCCGGCGCGCCGATCAGGTCGCGCACTTCAGCGAGCTTGGAGGCACTGCGCCCGGCCAGGGCCCATTTCGGGCCCCCACTTTTTCCAGCGCCCTGATAGTGGTGCGCCAGGTATTCGGCCACCAGCCGCCCGGTATAGCCGGTCGCGCCGTAGACGACGATATCGTAGGGGCGTGATGCCTTTGCGGTGCCAGTCATGATCCTCCGTGCGGAGCGATCATCCCCACCAGCGGCGCTTGCGCACCTCGGGCACTCCGTCGCCATCGACATCGGTCACTACCGCGCCGGGGTCAACCCGTCCCGTACGCACCCCTTCGGCCATGCCCTCGGCGCGGGCGGCGCGCAGTTCGGCTTCGTGGGCCTGGCGCTGCGCCGTCAGCGTCGCGACCTCGCCCTTGCGGGCCAGCCGCATCCGGTCCCACGACCACCACATCTGGCTGTGGGCAAAGACCAGCAGCAGCCCGCCCATGATCGCCGCATTCTTCAGCGCCATGGTCAGCTGCATCGGATCGGAGAAGCGGCTGTGGAAGAACAGCGTGGCCAGCGCGGTGAAGCCGAACAGCAGAACCGCGGTCAACCGGGTCATCAGGCCAAGCGCCAGGGCCAGGCCGGCCAGCACTTCGAACATGCCGGTGGGAATGGCCAGGCCCGGGGGCAGCCCGGCGCCGGTGATCATCGCTTCGAACGTGGCAGGGCTCATCAGCTTGCCAATGCCCGAGACAATGAAGATCGCCGCAATCAGGATCCGTCCGATGACGGCAGCCAGGGTAGACATGACGAAGCTCTCCAACCGGTTGTGAAACCTAAACGACCACGCCGCGGTGAATGTTCCCGCTCAGAAGCGGTATTGCCGGCTGGCCAGATCGAACATGATCTCTTCGCTGCCGCCGCCGATCGCCATAACCCGCACCTCGCGGTAGATCCGCTCGATCCGGCTGCCGCGCATGAAACTGGCGCCGCCCAGAATCTGGCAGGCTTCGCGGGCACAGAATTCCATGGTCTGCGTGGCCTGAACCTTGAGCAGGGCGAAATCGCCGGGAAAGGCCTTGTCGTTCAGCACGCACCAGGCGCAGTGATCGATGAAGGCCTGGGTCGCCTGGATCCGCCGGACCATGTCGGCCAGCTTGTGGCGGATCACCTGGTTGGTCACCAGCGGTTTGCCGAAGGTCTCGCGCTGCCGTGCCCAGTCGAGCGCATCCTCGAAGCAGATCCGGGCAAAGGCATTGGCCTGCTGGCTCATCCCCAGGCGTTCGCCATTGAAATTGCGCATGATCCCGGCAAAGCCGCCGTTCTCCGGCCCGATCAGGTTCTCGGCCGGCACCTCGACTTCGTCGAAATGGATGGTGGCGGTATCGCTGGCGTGCCAGCCCATCTTGTCCAGCGCGGTGCGCGATACGCCGGGGCGGTCGGCTTCGACCAGCAGCAGCGAAATGCCGCCGATGCCGGGGCCGCCGGTGCGCACCGCCAGGGTGATGTAGTCGGCCCGCATGCCGGTGGTGATGAAGGTCTTCTCGCCGTTGACGACATAGTGCGCGCCCTTGCGCTCGGCCCGGGTGCGCAGGTTGGCAACATCGGACCCGCCGCCAGGCTCGGTAATGCCAAGGCAGATCAGTTTCTCGCCGGCCAGCACCGCCGGCGCGATCCGCTCCTGCAAATCCCTGCTGCCCATGGCCAGGATCGGCGGCAGACCGATCCCGTGGGTCATCAGCGAAGCGCAGATTCCACCGGCACCGGGGCGGGCCAGCTCCTCGGTCTGGACCAGGCTGTGGAACAGGGTGAAGGCGTCGCCGGTGCCGCCGAAGTGTTCGGGGTAGTTGAGGCCAAGGATGCCCGCTGCGGCGGCCTTGCGGTGCAGGTCGCGCGGTAGTTCGCCGGCGGCCTCCCATTCATCGACATGCGGCGTGATTTCCTGCGCGACGAATTTCCGCACCGTGTCGCAGACTGCTTCGTGGCTGTCGTCGTAGTGCGGGGATCGCGCGCGCCATTGATCGAACAGGGGGGTATCCATCGCCGTGCCTCTCCTCGTTTGCACGGGGATGTGGCACGATTTAATCGCGCGATGAAATGCAAAAATCTAGAGGCGCGGCAGGGTCACCCCGCGCTGGCCCATGTACTTGCCCGCGCGGTCGCCATAGCTGACCTCGCATGGCTCGTTGCCTTGCAGGAACAGGAACTGGCAGGCGCCTTCATTGGCATAGATCTTGGCCGGCAGCGGGGTGGTGTTGGAAAACTCCAGCGTGACGTGGCCTTCCCATTCGGGCTCCAGCGGGGTGACGTTGACGATGATCCCGCAGCGGGCATAGGTGCTCTTGCCCAGGCAGATCACCAGCACGTCGCGCGGGATGCGGAAATATTCGACCGTGCGTGCCAGGGCGAACGAATTGGGCGGAATGATGCAGCAGTCGGTCTTCATGTCGACGAAGCTGGTATCGGAGAAATTCTTGGGATCGACCACCGCCGAATGGACGTTGGTGAACACCTTGAACTCGTCCGCGACGCGCGCGTCATAGCCATAGGACGACAGCCCGTAGGAGATGCAGCCGCCCGCCTGCTGGCGCTCGACAAAGGGTTCGATCATGCCCGAACGGCGGGCTTCGTTGCGGATCCAGCGGTCTGAGAGAATCGACATGCCCGGTTGATCGCCCAAGCCCGCGCTTGCGGCAAGGCGAAGCCGCCCGCTTGTCCACCGAAGGCGATGATTGCTTCTATCGGCCATGCGCCTGTGTTAGTCGGCGGCCATGCCCGGGCAGCCCCCTTTCGACCGGCCCCGCTGGTATCGCGCCGCTTTGCGCCGACTCGGCACCCTGCCGCCTTCCGCGATCCTGGTCCTGCTGACCGCGGTGATCGTCGGTTTCGGCCTGCTGCTGGTGCAATCGTCCTTTGTCCAGCGCAGCGCCCGTCAGACCGCGCGGAGCGAGACCGACGCGATGATGGCGGTCAAGGCGGTCGAGCAATCGCTTCTCGACGCCGAAACCGGCCAGCGCGGCTACCTGCTGACCGGCGATCCGGGTTACCTGCGGCCCTATGATGCCGCCCGCGCGCGGATCGGCGACGAGGTCCGCACGCTCGAAGTGCAGCTGGGCACCAGCGGCAATCCCGAGGACGAGGATCGCCTGCGCGCCTTTGGCGGACTGGTTGACGGCAAGCTGGAAGAGCTGGACCAGACCGTGCGCTATGCCCGTGCCGGCAGCACCGATGCGGCGATCGAACTGGTCCGCACGGGCACCGGCAAGGCGACGATGGACACCCTGCGCCGCAATCTGGCGGCGCTCTCGGCCGGTCCGCGCATTCGCCGCGAGGCGGCCTTTGCCGCGGTCGACCGCGCCGAGGCGCGCCAGGTGCCCCTGCTCCTCGCCATGTGGGCCACGCTGGTGCTGCTGGTCTGGGCGGCAGTGCGCAGCGAGCGGCGGCGGGCCGAGGCCGAGGCCGTCGCCAGCCAGGCCGAACGCCTGCACCGCCTCAACGAGCAGGTGACCTTGCTTGCGCAGGAGCTCAACCACCGGGTCAAGAACCTGTTCGGCGTGGTCCTGTCGCTGGTCGGCATGGCCGGGCGCGACAAGGGCGAGAGCAAAGAGGTCATCGCCAGCCTGAGCAACCGCATCCATGCCCTGGCCCGGGCGCATAGCCTGGCCTTCGGCACCACGCCCGATGCCCTGACCGAACTGGAGCGCCTGCTCGGCGGGGTGCTCGACCCCTATCAGAACGCGGCGGAGGACCGCATCCGCTTGCGCGGCGGCCCCTGCGCGATTGCCGCCCAGCAGGTCACCCCGCTGGCGCTGATTGTCCACGAACTGGCGACCAATGCCGCCAAGTACGGCGCACTGTCGTCACCCGACGGGCACCTGGTGATCGACTGGTCCTGTGCGCCCACCGACAGCGGGACGACCCGGACCACGCTGATCTGGCGCGAAATGGGTGGTCCGCCGTCCCCGGCCGGCGGACCGGCCGATGCGGCCGCGGACGGCGGGTTCGGCACCCGGATGACCGATGCTGTGCTGCGCCAGATCGAAGGCACGATCGAACGCGACTGGCCGGAAAGCGGCGTGATCGTGACGCTCAGCTTTATCCGCAGCGGTCTTGAACGAGGCGACGACTGAGCGGTCAGACCCGGTGATACGCGCGGTACCAGTCGACAAAGGCGGGTACCCCCTGCTCGATTGCAGTGGTCGGCGCATAGCCAAGGTCACGGGTTATCGCGGTAATGTCGGCATAGGTCTTGTGGACGTCGCCCGGCTGCATCGGCAGGAATTCGATTTCAGCCGTCCTGCCGCAGGCCTCTTCAAGCAGGCCGACGACCTTCATCAGGTGTTCGCTGCGGTTGTTGCCGATGTTGTAAAGCGCGTGCGGCTTGACGCTGCCCCCGGCCTTTTCCGCGCCATCATCGGCAGGCGGATGGTCGAGGCAGGCCACCACCCCGGCGATGATGTCGTCGATGTAGGTGAAATCGCGGTACATCTCGCCGTGGTTGAACACCGGGATCGGTTCGCCCGCCAGGATCCGCCGGGTAAAATTCCACAGCATCATGTCGGGCCGCCCCCACGGGCCATAGACGGTGAAGAAGCGCAGCCCGGTCAGCGGCAGGCGGAACAGATGGGCGTAGGTTTCGCTCATCAGTTCGTCGGCGCGCTTGGTCGCGGCATAGAGCGAGACCGGATGATCGACCCGGTCCTCGACCGCGAAGGGCAGCTTGGCATTGCCGCCATAGACCGAGCTGGAACTGGCATAGACCATGTGATCCAGCCGGCGGTGGCGCGCAAACTCCAGCAGGTTGACGTGGCCGGCCAGGTTCGAGGCGACATAGGCCTGCGGGTTCTCGATCGAATAGCGCACCCCGGCCTGGGCGCCGAGGTGGACCACACGGTCGATCTCGTCCCCGGCCAGCGCGGCATCGAGCGCGGCCATGTCGCTGAAGTCGACTTCGTGGAAGGCAAAGCGGTTGCCCCCCGCCTCGGCCAGCGTCGCCACGCGGTCGCGCTTCAGGCTGACTTGGTAATAGGCATTGAGGTTGTCTATCCCCACAACCACGTCGCCCCGCGCCAGCAGCGCGCGCGACAGGGCATGACCAATGAACCCGGCGGCGCCGGTAACCAGAATACGCATTTGTCTTCCCTAACCGCGCCGCCTTATTTCATGGTTAACTCTCGGGTGGTAGGGGCGAAAGCGATGACCAAGCCCGCCAAAATCCTCATCGTGTTCGGCACCCGGCCCGAAGCGATCAAGCTGTTCCCGGTGATCAAGGCGCTGGAGGCCGATCCGCGCTTCGTGTCGGTGGTCTGCGTTTCGGCGCAGCATCGCCAGATGCTCGACCAGGTGCTGCAGATCGCCGGGATCGTGCCCGATCACGACCTTGACCTGATGCGCCCCGACCAGACCCTCGACGGCCTGACCGCCGCGCTGCTGACCGAGCTGGGCAAGGTGATGGACGCCGAACAGCCCGACCGGGTCATGGTCCAGGGCGATACCGCCACGGCCATGGCCGGGGCGCTGGCCGCCTATTACCGCAAGGTGCCGGTCGACCATGTCGAGGCGGGCTTGCGCAGCGGCAACATCTATCACCCCTGGCCCGAAGAGGTGAACCGCAAGATTATCGGCGCCATCGCCAGCCTGCACTTCGCCCCGACCGGGGTGAGCGAGGCGGCATTGCTGGCCGAGAACGTCCCCGCAGCCCGTGTCGACGTTACCGGCAATACCGTGATCGACGCGCTGCACTGGGTCACTGCCCGGATCGCCGCGCAGCCCGAACTGGCAGCAGGGCTGGCCGAGCTCGAGGCGCGCTTTGCCGGCAAGCGGATCATCGGCGTCACCAGCCACCGCCGCGAGAACTTCGGCGGGGGGATGGAAGCGATCGCCGCGGCGATCCGCCAGATCGCCGCGCGCCCGGATGTCGCGGTGATCTTTCCGGTCCACCTCAACCCCAATGTCCGCGCGGTGATGCACCGGGCGCTGGGCGGGCTGGGCAACGTCGCGCTGATCGAACCGCTCGACTATCCGCATTTCGCCCGGCTGCTCGCGATCGCCGAGATCATGCTGACCGACAGCGGCGGGGTCCAGGAAGAGGCCCCGGCGCTGGGCAAGCCGGTGCTGGTGATGCGCGAAACAACCGAGCGTCCCGAAGGCGTTACGGCCGGAACCGCCAAGCTGGTCGGCACCCAAACCGCTACTATCGTTACCGAAATCTTCACCTTGCTCGACGATAAGGCCGCCTACGAAAACATGGCGCGGGCGCACAATCCCTTCGGGGACGGGCACGCCGCGCAGCGCATCGTGGAGCGACTGGGGAATGAAATCGGACGTTAAACCGGACGTTTGTGTCGTCGGGCTGGGCTACATCGGCCTGCCCACCGCCGCCGTCGTGGCGCGCAGCGGCTGCAAGGTCCACGGCGTCGACGTGACCCAGGCGGTGGTCGACACGATCAACCGCGGCGAAATCCATATCGAGGAAGTCGATCTCGACGGGCTGGTCCACGGCGTGGTCCAGCGCGGACTGCTCAAGGCCTCGACCGAGATGGCCCCCGCCGACGTCTTCGTCATCGCCGTGCCGACCCCGTTCGACCAGGATCACGCGCCCGACATATCCTATGTCCTCGCCGCCGGTGAAGCCGTGGCCAGGGTGCTGAAGCCCGGCGACACGGTGATCCTCGAATCGACCAGCCCGGTCGGCACCACCGAACAGCTGCGCGACCTGATCGCGGCGCGGCGGCCAGACCTCAAGTGCCCTGACCTGACCGCCGAGACCCCGGACATTTCGATCGCCTACTGCCCGGAGCGCGTGCTGCCCGGCAAGATCCTCGAAGAACTGACCAACAACGATCGCTCGATCGGCGGGATCACTCCGCGCTGCGCGCGCAAGGCGCTGACCTTCTACAAGCTGTTCGTGCGCGGCACCTGCGTGGTCACCGACAGCCGCAGCGCCGAAATGACCAAGCTGGTCGAGAACGCCTATCGCGACGTCAACATCGCCTTCGCCAACGAACTGTCGATCGTTGCCGACCGCATGGGGCTTGACGTGTGGGAAGTGATCCGGCTGGCCAACCGTCACCCGCGGGTCAACATTCTGACCCCGGGGCCGGGGGTTGGCGGGCACTGCATCGCGGTCGATCCGTGGTTCATTGTCCACGGCGCGCCTGAGGACACCCCGCTGATCCGCACCGCGCGCGGGGTCAACGACGGCAAGATTCACCACGTGGTGCAGCGCGCCGAGGCGCTGATCGAAGCCCATCCCGGGCAAACGGTCGCCTGCCTTGGCCTGGCCTTCAAGGCCAATATCGACGATTTCCGCGAAAGCCCGGCCCGCGCCGTCGCTGCCCGCCTGGCGCGCAAATATGGCGCGCTGGTGCGCTTGGTCGAACCCTATGCCAGCGCCCTGCCGCGCGAGTTCGAGGGCACGGGGGCGCAGCTGATCGACATCGACACCGCTTTGGAGACCTGCGGCGTGCTGATCGTGCTGGTCGACCATGACCAGTTCAAGGCCGTACCGCTGGCCGAACGCGCGCGCCACCATGTCTATGACACCCGCGGTATCTGGCTCGACCAGCCCAAGCCCGCTACAAGCCAGGACCGCGAGAACCTCAAACTGGCGAGCTAGGCACGATGGAAACCGCCATTGTCTGGGTGGCAATCACCTTTTTGGCGGTCTGTCTGTTGCTTGTCGCCCGCTCCGACTGGCCGCGGCTTCAGGGCATCGGCCGCAGCGTGACCGCCGAAGTGGTCGGCCACCGCAGCCAGTACCACAACAATGTCCGTTCCTACGCGCCGATCTATCGCTTCGCCGCCGAAGGCGCCGAGCATGAGGTGATCGATCAGGTCTATGGCGGCAGCGAGCAGCCGCCTGTCGGGACCCGCATCGTGCTGTCCTATCCGGTGGGCCGGCCCGACCTTGCCCGCCCGCCCCGGCCATTGCTGTGGCTGGCAGTCTATGCCTTCCTGCTGTTTGCACTCGGCCTTATGCTGGCCAAAGCCTTCGGTTTCTTGTCAGACTAGATCGCCTCACGGCGCTCAGGGGAACCGGCAGCTTTGCGCCGGGTTAAGCCAGCAAAATCCCCTTTGCTTGGAGAGCCGCCATGGACGAACCCGAAGACCTGACCCCCGAAGCCCGCAACGCTTCGCAGGACGATGCCGCCGATCAGGCCCAGACCCTGGCGGATGAGGCGCTGGGCCGGAGCAGCGATTACGATGCCGGCGATACCGAGAAGGCCGAAAGCAATAGCGACGAAGATGACCCGTCGCTGCCCGATCTGGTCGATCACATGAACCAGATGGTCTCGAGCGGCCGGATCGACATGAGCGCGTTCCGCGGCGAACGTAATGACGACGATGTCGACGACGGCCTGGGCGAACAAGGCATGGAAGACGACTTCCCCCGCGGCGCGGAATAGGATTGCCGAACCTCCGTCAGCAGAAATCGTATGCAATTGATTGCAGGCTGGCCGCCGGCGTGTGATTGCTTACGACACGCGCAGATGGGAGGGCGGTGATGGACAGGCTTATCGGAGCGATCGAGGCGGGCGGCACCAAGTTTGTCCTGGCGCTGGCCCGCGGTGACGGAACCGTTCTGGCGGAAACCCGCATCGCCACGCGGACCCCGGCGGAATGCTTTCCCGAAGTGACCGCCTTTTTCGAACAGGCCAGCGCCGCGCATGGACCGATCGCCAGCTTCGGCGTCGCCAGCTTTGGCCCGATCGACGTCGACCCCGCCTCGCCCGCCTATGGCACGTTCACTACCACCCCCAAGCCCGGCTGGTCGGGCGCGCGGTTCCACGATGTGCTGACCCGCTTCGGCGCGCCGATCGTGGTCGATACCGACGTCAACGGCGCGGCGCTGGGCGAATGGGAAAAGGGCGCCGGGCAAGGCTGCCGGACGCTGGCCTATACCACGGTCGGCACCGGGATCGGCAGCGGGGTGCTGCGTGATGGCCAATCGCTGATGGGCTTCTCGCACTTCGAAAGCGGGCATATTCCGGTGCCGCACGACCGCGCCGCCGATCCCTATCAGGGGTTCTGCCCGTTCCACGGCGATTGCCTTGAAGGGCTGGCGGCCGGTCCGGCGATCAAGGCACGGTGGGGCCAAAGCCTGTCCGAGATGGCCAGCCCGGCGGACGAAGTGGATCTGGTCGCGGGCTATGTCGCACAGCTGGCGGTCAGCCTGGTGCTGCTCCACATGCCCGACCGGCTGATCTTCGGCGGCGGGGTGATGAAGACGCCGGGACTGATCCCGGCCTTGCGCCGCAAGACCGAGGCGCTGCTGGGCGGCTATATCAAGGCACCGCAGCTCGATCCGGGCCTTGAACGCTACATCGTCGGACCCGGGCTGGGCGACGAGGCCGGGATTACCGGGGCGATCGCGCTGGGGCGCAAGGCGCTGGGCTAAGCCGCAGCGCAGTTTGCGGCGATGTAGTCCTGATGGCTGGGCATGGCAGTGGCGGCCTGGGCCAAAGCCGCCTCCAGCTTGCGCAGATAGTCGGCGTGATCGGCCCCGCGCAGCGGCAGCAGCGGATCGGTCCCCTGCGGCACATTGCCCTGGCCGACGTGCACCGCCAGCCAGCTGGGCGGCCCGAACAGATCGGCCTCGCGCTGGACCAGTCGGCCATTGCGGCGGAAATGCTCGATTTTCCAGGTCACGGTATCGGGCACATCCATCGCCGCGCAATAGCGCCACAGCTCGCTGTCCTCGCGGCTGGTCAGCTTGTAATGCAGGATGATGAAGTCGCGGATCCGCTCGAACTCGGCAATGCCCAGGCGGTTATATTCGTCGATCACCAGCGGATCGAAATCGCGGTCGGGGAACAACGCGATCAGCTTGGCGATGCCGGCCTGGATCAGGTGGATCGAGGTCGATTCAAGCGGCTCCATGAACCCGCCTGACAGCCCGATCGCGACCACGTTCCTGTTCCAGAACAGGTTGCGCCGCCCGGTGACGAAACCCAATTTGCGCGGACTGCCCAGCGCCTCGCCGTCAAGATTGGCCATCAGCACGGCAGCGGCTTCGTCATCCGAAATGAACTGGCTGCAATAGACGTGGCCGTTGCCGGTGCGGTGCTGCAGCGGGATGCGCCACTGCCACCCGGCCTGGCGTGCAGTGCTGCGGGTATAGGGGGTGAAGGACTCGGACCGCGCACAGGGCACCGCCATGGCCCTGTCGCAGGGCAGCCAGTGGCGCCAGTCCTGATAGCCGGTCTGCAGCGCGCCTTCGATCAGCAGCCCGCGAAAGCCTGAACAATCGACAAACAGATCGCCGGCGATCTGCTGCCCGTCCTCAAGTACGACATGGCTGACCCGGCCATTCGCGCCGTCGAGCGCGACATCGGCGATCTTGCCTTCGATCCGCGTGACATTGCGCGCCTCGGCATAGCTGCGCAGGAACCGCGCATAGAGCCCGGCATCGAAGTGATAGGCATAATCATAGGTCGACAGCACGCTGCGCGGATCGGCCAGCGGCGGGGCGAACCTGCCCCGGCTGGCCGCTGCCCAGGCCATGCACAGGTCCTGGAGTTGGGGCGCATCACCGCGTTCCCGCGCGGCCAGCCAGTACTGGTGCAGCGGGACCATGTCGAAGTTGCGGCCAAAGCTGCCGAAGGGGTGAAAATAGCGGTGGTCCCGCTTGCCCCAGTCGACGAACTCGATCCCCAGCTTGAACGAGCCCTGGGTAGCGCGGACGAAGTCGTTTTCGGCGATGCCCAAGGTTTCGTTGAAGGTGCGGATCGGCGGGATCGTCGCCTCACCCACCCCGACCGTGCCGATCTCGTCGCTTTCGATCAGGGTAATGGTGCAACCGGTGCGGATGGCATTGGCCAGGGCCGCCGCGGTCATCCAACCGGCGGTGCCGCCGCCGACGATAACAACCGATCTGATCGCTTTGTCGCTGTGCATCTTGGTCCCCTAATGCGCCGGTCGGCGGATGTCGAAAGCGATGACCAGCCGTTCGCCCTGCGCGAAGGGAACGGTGCTGTGCCACATGGTCGAAGGGAACACCGCCAGCCGCCCCGGCGCCGGGGCGATCATGGCATAGGGTTCCAGCGCCAGACCCAGTTCCGGCGGCGGCGCGCCGAAGGCGATGTGTCCGGCGGGCGGCTGCCCCATCGCGTCCGCGCCGGGCAGGCTGACGTAGAACGCGGTCGAGAGCCAGCCCATCGCGTGAGTGTGCGCCACGTTGTGCCCCTGCGGCAGAAGCCGAACCGACCAGCTGCCCTCGATCAGCAGCTGGCCGCGCGGCGCGCTTAGCAGGGGATGATCGGGCTCGGGCGGGGGCAGGCCGTCGACATAGTCGCGGACCAGCGCAAGCAGCCGCGCCTTGATCGCCTGCAATTGCGGTTCGTGGCGCAGCAGGACCGAGCGGTCGGTCTGCGTTCCGCCGCGGACCGATTGCTCCAGGTAGGGCGCAGCGGCGGTATGCAGCCCGCGCAGAACATCCGCCAGCGACTCCAGTTCGGCGCTGCTGCAGCCGGTTTCGAGCGGGCGGATGAAACGGTCGGGACGGTCGAGCCACTGCGCGCGGTCGTCGTCCAGCAGGCGCCAGCACAGCGACAGGTAGGGCCAGTACAGCGTAGCCGAGGGACCGGCAGTCAGCGGTAGCGCCTCTGCTTCGGCCCGGCGCGGATCGCCGCTGCGCAGGGCATGGCGGATGCGGCACAGGCTGGAGACATCGCCGCGGTAGTGCGCCGTTGCCTCGATCAGCGCCGCGGCCGCCGGATCGCCGCTTTCCACCGCGACGAACAGGCGCGACACCTCCAGTGCGGGGGTGCGCCCAAGATGCCGCTCGGCCTCGTCCAGTACGGCCAGCGCTGCCGGCCACAATCGCGCCTGGGCAAGGTTGCGGAACCAGGCCAGCCACAGCGCATCATTCGCCGGCTGGGCGCGGCAGGCCGCGGCCAGGTGATCGCAGAAATGGTCGCGCTCGCCCGCGGTCCAGCGCAGGGTCGCCAGCGCCTTGTGTCCATCGAGCCAATCGGGATGACGCGCGAGCCGCGCTTCGAGCAGCGCGCGTGCCTCTTCGCTGCGGCCTTCCGAAATCAGCGCCAGCGCCTGGTTGCGCAGGATATCAGGATGGTCCCCGGCCAGCGCGGCGGCGCGGGCAAACAGCTCTGCTGCGGGGTAGCCCAGTTCATAGCAGGTCTGGGCCCAGCCGAAAGCCAATACAACGTCCTCGGGGAACGCCCGGACGGCGCGGTCAAAGACCTCCCGCGCCTCGCCATACTGCTGCGCGTCGCGCAGCGCGAAGCCTTGCTGGCGCAGCCGGGCAAGATCTGTTGCCGCTGTTTCCATGGTCCCTTTCCTGCGGCTGTCCGGCCGAGCTGGCAAGCCCGACACGCGAAGGGGAGACAGCCCCCCCAAGGCTGCCTCCCCCATCGCGACCCGGACTGCTCCGGTTCTGGATCAGAAGCTGTAGCGGACCGAAGCGGTGAAGGTGCGACCGATCGTCACCCCGCTGCCGATCACCCCGGCTGCGGCGTCGGCAACGTTGCCGGCCCCGCGCAGGTCGTACTTGTTGAACAGGTTGTAGGCCTGGACGCCCAGTTCGAGGTTCTCGATCGGACGGACCCGCAAGACTGCCCCAAAGGTGGTGCTGCCCGGATAGACATAGCCGTCATCGCCCAGCGTGTTGGTCTGGCCGCTGGCGTTGACCCCGAAGGAAGCCAGGTCACCGAAGTCGTAATTGGCCGACACGGTGTAGATGAAATCGGGGATGTTGGGCGAACGGCTGTAAGTGTTCGAACCCGAAGCGGCACGCGTCGCCTTCGAGAACGTCGCGTTGGCGACCAGCGAAAGCCCGCCGTTCTGGTAGGTGCCATAGAATTCGGCGCCGTAGGACTTGTACTTGGCGTCGATGATGCACCCGCCGGCAGCGCCGCCGCACTTGGTTGCCGACAGTTCGAAGGTCGACTGCTTGAAGTTGCCCTTGAGCAGCGTCAGTTCCGCCGAGAAGCGGCCGCCGGCCAGATCGCCGCGGGTCTTGATCCCGGCTTCGTACTGGTTGACGAAGTCGACCGAGGGCGAAACCCCGGCGGGCGCCAGCGAGCCGTCGGTCTTGAACTTCTGGCTGAAGGTCTGGCGATCGCCGTTGAAGCGCCCGCCACGCGAGGCGCGAACGAACAGGCTGGTGTTGGGGCTGACCTTGTACAGCCCGCCGATCGACCACGACGTGTAGTGGCGCGAATAGTCGAACACTTCCTGGGTGCCGCCAAGCCCGATGGTCGGGATGTTGACCACGACGGTCCCGCCGGTCACGGCGTTGGTGGTGGTCACCGGGGTGTTGAAGACCGGACCCGAGGCTGTGGTGTCATAGATGCCATCGCCGTTGGTGTCGGACATCAGCGTGTTGTTGATCCCGGTGCCCGAAGCCTTGACGTTGTCAAAGCGGACGCTGGCGTCGATCCCGAAATGGTCGGTATCGAGGTCAAGCGCGGCATACGGCGCGGTATCGGAATAGCTGTAGTCATAGCTGCGAGCGCAGCAATCGCCCCAGTTGTTGTTGTAGCCCGAGATGCCGTCGACGGTCAGCTTGGCCCCGGCGGCGGTGTAGAGATCGAGCCGTGCCGGGTTGTTGCCGCTGATCTCGCCCAGCGCCGGGTTGACGTGCCAGTCCATCGCGATCTTCTGGTTCATGTAGAACAGGCCGGCGCGCGCGGTCAGCTTGCCGCCCGCCATGTCGAACTTGCCCGACAGCGCCAGATCGTTGGCAAAGCTGCCGATGTCGCGGATGTTGGTCTGGAAGTTGGCGTTGTTGTTGACATAGGCGCCCGTGTAGAGCTGCCCCGCCTTGGGTCCGTTGGCATAGCGGATTTCGGCAACGGTGCCGCCGTTGACGGTCGATCCGATCACACCCGAAGCCTTGGCGACGTTGAGGAAGGCGTTGGCAAAGGCGCCGCTCATGTCGGTCCAGCGGGCGTTGTTGTCGACGGTGATGGCATCGTCGAATTCATAGTGGAACTGGTTCTGGATCGAGGTCGCCTTGGTGGTGATCCCGTCGAGCGGCTGCTTCGATACCGTGCCATCGTAGCCGACCACCGTCATGTCGCGGTTGAAGATCGAGATGTTCGACTGCCGGCGTCCATCGTAGTTGGCGAGAGGGCGGATATTGGAAACCTTGCCGCCGCTCAGCGTCGCGGTGGCGACGCCGCCGGTGTAGTTCGGCTCCTGCGTGTCGGCCCGCTTGAACAGCATCCGGAAGTAGCCCTTGCCGTCATCGAACTCCTTGGTGATGTTGGCCTTGATCTGATAGCTGTCCGAAACGTTGTAGCCCGAGTGGAGCGGGCCGCGACCGACCTTGAAGTATCCCCCGACGTGGAAATAGAGGCTGTCGGTGATGTGGCCGCCATAGCGCAGGTCGACCTTGTTCTCGTCGTAGTTGATGCCCTTGTTAAGCTGGATGTAACCGCCATCCTTCTTGCCGTAGTGGCTGATGTAGTTGATCACCGCGCCCGGCGCCTGCGACGCATAGGTCGAGGCCGAGCCGCCGCGCACGCCTTCGACGTTGGCGACGCTGGCATCGAAGTGGGTCCAGTAGTCGTTGTTGCCGAACTGGATGTCGCCGAACAGCACGGTCGGCAGGCCATCTTCCTGAATCTGGACGAATGGCGAACCGCCGGTGGCGACGGGAAGGCCGCGCACTGCGATGTTCGAGTTACCGGCCGGACCGGCGGTGCCGGCGACCTGGATGCCCGGGATCATGCGGAAGATTTCGGCTTCCGAGCTGGGCTTGAAGTTTTCGATCGTTTCGGCCGCGACGCTGGTCACCGAGATCGAGGTGTTGAGCTGGGTCTTGTCCTTGCCCGAAGCCGTGACGACGATCTGGTTGAGATCGCCGGTGTCGGCCTCATCAGCGACGGGGGCGTCCTGCGCCAGGGCCGGCACGGCGAATGCGCTGGCGGCAGCAACGGCGAATGCGGATGCGCAGACGCGCAGAATCGATTTCTTCATAACCTCTCCCTCGTTCACGTCGGGCGCTGGCCCGCATCATGTCGAGTTATGCGATTTGCACATGCAACAATCGATTGCAATGGTTTTTGTCAATCGATTGCAAATTAGTTTGTCCTGTGCCTAAACAACCACACCGCGCGGTCCTGCCCGGTGCCATCGCTACACCACCGCCGGCACGGCAGTTGACACACCGCCCCGTGCCACACATCTGCAGTCCACCGCTCCGCGTCCGAGGCCCGATCCCGAGATGAATGACCCCACACCCGTACCCGGACGCATCCGCAACATTGCCGAGCTGGCTCGCCTGGCCGGGGTATCGACCGGGACGGTGTCGCGGGCGCTGGCGGGAAGTTCGCTGGTCAACAAGGAAACGCGTGAACGGATCCAGGCCATGGCGCGCGAGCACGGTTTCCGCCCCAATCAGATGGCGCGGCGGCTGCGAGTCCAGGAAACGCGGGTTATCGGCGTTGTAGTTCCGTTGGGCCATGAACGCCGCCAGCATCTGTCCGATCCGTTCTTCATGGCGATCCTGGGCCACCTGGCCGATATCCTGACCGAGAACGGCTATGACATCATGCTCAGCCGCGTGATCCCCGATGCCGACGACTGGCTGGAACGGATCGTCTCTTCCGGCATGCTCGACGGGGTGCTGCTGATCGGCCAGTCGAACCAGTTCGAAGCGATCGAGCGCGTCGCGCAGTGGTATCGCCCGATGGTCGTCTGGGGCAGCCACCAGGCCGGGCAGACCCATTGCACCGTCGGTGTCGACAACCGCAAAGGCGGCCGCCTGGCCGGCGAATGCCTGATCGCCGCGGGCCGCACCCGGCTGGCCTTCCTCGGCGAAACCGTCGCGCCGGAACTGTCGATCCGCTATGACGGGCTGTGCGATGCGGCGGCGGCGGCTGGCCTGCCCGTGCCCCTCAAGCTCGACACCCATCTGGCATCGGACATCATGGCGGAAGAGATCGCCGCGCATATCGAACGGATCGGCACCGAGGTAGACGGGATCGTCGCCGGGTCGGACCTGATCGCGATGCACGCGGTGCGCGCACTGGCCGACAAAGGCGTGGCCGTGCCGCAGACCGTGTCGGTTACCGGGTTCGACGATCTGCCGCTGGCCGAGCAGACCATCCCGCGCCTGACCACGATCAGCCAGTCGATCGGCACCGGGGCACGCCACATGGTCGACCTGCTGTTCGCCCGGATCGCCGGCCAGGACGCCGCATCGATCGAGATGGACCCGGTCCTGATCCGCCGCGATACCGCCTGACCCGGCGGCGGATTATTCCAGCGGTGCTTCGGCCGACTGCTCGAACTGCACGGTCAGTGTTTCACCCTGCAAGCGGTGCTGCAGGGTCAGTGCCGTGCGCCCGTCCTGCGACAGCAATTCCAGGCTTCCACCATCGAGCCACAGATCGAACGCCGCGCTGCCATCGCCGTCCACCAGGCATTCGGCATCGAGGATCGGCGATACCGGATCGCGCCGCGCCGCAACCAGCCGGTTGCCGCGCCGCTCGAGCACCAGCTGGTGCCCCGCGGGATCGCCGATGACCAGCCTGAAGCCGATCGCACCGGGCAGCTCCAGCCGCACGGCTTGTTCGATCGTAGCGCCGTCGAGCGTTGCCACCGGCACCGCCGCGACTGCCGCCGGTTCGGGCTGCTGGCACAGGGCATAGCCTGTCCCGGCACGAACCAGTGACAGGCGGCGCGGCAGGCTCATCGCGCCGCGCCAGCCCTGCGTGGGCAACTTGCCCTGATAGGCATGGTTGCCCATCCAGCCGATCCACACCGGCCGCCCCGCCGCATCGCGCGGCTCGTGCCAGGCAACCGCGGCATAGAAATCGCGGCCGTGGTCGGCGACGTGCCAAGTCGGTTCATCTGGTACGAAGCGCACGCCGTCGAACCGTCCGGTCTGGTAGATCGCGCCCGAACCGGGTCCGTCGTGAAGCACGTCGACCTTGAACAGCCAGCGGGTTTCCGCGCTGCCTTCGACCGGCAGCTCGATCAGCAGCGGACATTCCCAGATCCGCCCCGGCGCCCCGGTCCCTTCGATCACCGAGAGCTCGTCCCAGTGCTTGAGATCGACCGAGCCATAGATCAGCGCACGGTTTTCGGCCGAAAGCACCACCACCATGATCCAGCGGCGGCTGGGTTCGTGCCAGAACACATTGGGATCGCGAAAGTCCGCCAGTCCGCGGTCGAGCACCGGATTTTGCGCGTATTGCTGCCAGGTCCGGCCCTTGTCGCTGCTCCAGGCCAGGGCCTGGCTCTGGTGGGCAGGACTGTGGTTGCTCGCCGCGGTGTAAAGCGCGATCAGCGCGCCCCGGCCGAAACCCGCCGCGCCCTTCGCGTCGATCACCGCCGCGCCGGAAAAGATCGCATGGTCGGCGGTTTCGGGAATCGCCACCGGCAATTCCTGCCACAGGGCCAGATCGCGGCTGACCGCGTGGCCCCACGACATGTGGCCCCATTCCTCGCCCTGCGGGTTGTACTGATAGAACAGGTGCCATTCGCCATGGGCGAAGACCAGGCCGTTGGGATCGCTCAGCCAGTTGGCGGCGGCGGCGTAGTGGTAGTGCGGACGCAAGGGTAATCCTGTGATCAGGCGATCGTGACGTGGTCGCCGGCAAAGGCCAGACGGAACGTGGGGGCGGGGGTGCCGCCGAACTGGCTGCGCAGCAGCGCGGGATCCTGCTCGAAGCTGCGGCCCTGCATCCCCCAATGGTCGATGAAGCTCCACACTTCGCCCTCGCCGGTGACCCACCAGCTGTAGCCCTGGGTGGGTTCGGTAGCGGGATTGCCGGCGACCAGGCCGGTGCCGTTGACCGGGCGGTAGGGGCCGTCGAGCCGGTCGGCGACCATCGCGTAAAGCCCATTCGGGCCGCTGACCTCGCCGGGGGCAAAGGTGCGGCGCTGGGTCGACCAGAACAGATAATAGTGCCCGTCGCGCACAATGATGTGCGGCCGTTCAAGCTCGTTGTTGACGCCCACCGCTTCGATCAACGGATCGGCCAGGTGCCAGACCCCGTCGGCGCCGCGCGTCGCCAGGCCGACCACGCCGTTGTAGGGATCGTCGTCCCAGCCGGCGCTGGCGGTGAACAATATGTGGCATGACCCCGTCGCCGGATCGCGGAACCAGGCAGGATCGCGAAACGCCTTTATCATGCCCGGCAGGCCCGCGGCCTCGGCGGCGAGCAGATAGCGCCGGCCATCGGGGCGGACGAGCTCGACCGGTTGCGCCCAGCCGCCCGGACCGTCCTGGCCAAGCCGGCCGGAGGCCGCGAACAGGCGCTGTTCGAACGATTGCGGCAGATCGCGCCGACCCGCGGCGGTGAAGAACAGGGTGACGCCCACCCCGTCGTCATGGAGCACGGCCGAACCGGCCCACTCGCGCGAGCCGGGGTTGAAGCCGTCAGGCAGGGCATTGCCATGATCGCGCCAGCCGTCCGGCCCGAGCGAGGCCAGCCGGATCCGCGCCGCATCGTGCCGCGCGCCCGGATCGGGAAAGCATGGCGCGCTGAGGAAGAACCAGTATTGCCGGCCCTCGATCGATGCGGTCCGGCCGTCCTCGTGCGCCAGCGGCCAGCTGTCCCACAGGTCGAGACCGGGAATCGCCGGGCGCACCGCATCGGCGCCGATCAGCGCAATTTCCGCGCCAGTGATCGCCGCGCTGGGCCGCCACGCGCTGCCGGTCGCAATGCCCGGGTGCGATCCATCCTTGGTTGCCTGGGTCATGTCGGCCATTCGGCTGTCTTGCTCCGCCATTGTCGTCAGACCGCCGCCTGGGCCTGCGGCACCGGGTTTTCACGCACCCGCCAGATCGCCACCGCGGCGCACAGCATCAGCACCCCGCTGAGCATCAGCACATTGCGCGGGTCGCCGCCCAGCAACGGTTCGTAGAACAGCCGCATGGTCGCGGCATAGATCAGCATCGGCGCGCAGATCATCACGTTGAACAGCCCCATGTAGACCCCGGTGCGTTCCGCCGGGATGGCATTGGCGAGGACGATATAGGGATTGCCCATGATGCTGGCCCAGCCCAGGCCAAAGCCGATGGCGGGGAGGAAGATCAGGCCCTTGTCGCCGATCTGCGGCAGGGCGAAGAAGGCCAGCGCCATGGCCACCAGGCAGGCACCGTGGAGCCGCGCCGCGCCATAGCGCTTGGCCAGGAAGGGCATCGCAAAGGCGGTGAGGAAAGCGATGAAGTTGTAGAGCGCACCAACCTTGCCATAAAGCAGCTGGGCGTGCTGGAACTCGAGGCTCTGGTTATCGGCGGTGTGGAACGCCGATCGCGCGACCGAATTGGTGGCATAGCCCCACAGCCCGCACATCGCGTACCACTGGAACAGGCTCATCCAGGCCATCGTGCGCATCTGCCGCGGCATGTCCTTCATTGCCCCGAAAATCTCGGCAAAGGTCGCGCCGACGCCCTTGGGCAGCGCGGCGATGCGGGCGCGTTCCTCATCCGACAAGGGCAGTTCGGGCACGCGCAACACCGACCAGGCGATCGTGGTGAGCGAGAGGAACGCCCCGATCCAGAACGAGATCACCACGAATTGCGGAATGGTCCCGCGCACGTCGGCGGTCTGGCTGATCCCCAGCCCGACCAGGATCGACGGCGCCAAATAGGCCAGCGTCTGGGCCAGCCCGGTAAAGGCGCTCTGGCTGAGGAAACCCCAGGTGCGCTGCTCGGGATCGAGCCGGTCGTTCACGTAAGCGCGGTAGGGCTCCATGGTCACGTTGTTACCGACGTCGAGCAGGAACATCAGCGAGAACGCCATCAGCACCGCGTTCGACAGCGGCATCAGGAACAGGCCGAGCGAACACATCAGCGCCCCGACCAGGAAATAGGGCGTGCGCCGCCCCCAGCGCCCGCCGGTGCGGTCGCTCATCACCCCGATGATCGGCTGAACCAGCAGCCCGGTCAGTGGTCCGGCAATCCCCAGCCATGAAAAGTCCGCCTCCTTGGCCCCAAGGTAACCCCAGATCGGCCCCATGTTGGCCTGCTGGAGTCCGAAACTGAACTGCAACCCCAGGAAACCCAGGTTCATTTCCAGGATGCGCACCAGCGAAAGGCGCGGTCTGCGGGTTTCCATTGCACTCTCCCAGTGCGGCTGTTGCGCCGCCTCTGCCCGGGCTATCGCACAACTCCGGACGCAGGGCAACAATCGATTGCAATCGATTGACGACGGTCAGCGACGAAGGCGTTCGGCGATGCGGGGAATGGAGCGGGTGAAGGGAATCGAACCCTCGTATTCAGCTTGGGAAGCTGCTGCTCTACCATTGAGCTACACCCGCCCGGGTGCGGGCGGCGCATTGCCACAGGGTCGGGGGGCGGTCAACCGGAGTCAGCCGCCTTGCTGGGTGCGCCCGCGCTCCATCACCGCACGGCGGCGGGCTTCGACCGATTCGCCGCTGACCGCGGCGTTGCGCGCGGATGAGACCTGCTGTTCATGGTCCATCGCCGCGCCGAAGGGCAGGGCATAGCCCTGGTCGATCAGCGCCTTGTAGGCCTGGATCATGCCGGGATCGGCGCTGGCAATATCGGCAGCAAGCGCCTTGGCGGCGGCCAGCAAGGCATCCGGTGCGACCACGCGGTTGACCAGGCCCCAGGCGCAGGCGGTCTGCGCATCGAGGAAATTGCCGGTCAGCGACAGCTCCTTGGCCCGGCTGATCCCGATCATCCGGCTGAGCTTCTGCGACAGCCCCCAGCCGGGCATGACCCCGACCCTGGCATGGGTATCGGCAAAGCGGGCATTGTCGGATGCAACAAGTATGTCGCAGGCCAGTGCCACTTCGAACCCGCCGGTGATCGCCACGCCGTTGATCGCGCCGATCACCGGCTTGCGGCACTGCTCGATCGCCTTGACCGGGTTGGCCTCGGCATTCTCCGCATTGGCCGCGCCCAGTCCGTCGACCCCTAGCTCCTTGAGATCGAGCCCAGCGGTGAAGGCGCGGGTACCGGCCCCGGTCAGCACCACGGCGCGGATGGAATCGTCGGCATCAACCGCGCGCATTGCCCCGGCCAGCTGGGACCGAAGGTCGCGCGAAAGTGCATTCATCGCCTCGGGCCGGTTGAGCGTGACCACGGCCACCGCGCCGTCGCGTTCGACAAGGACCAGATCGGCGCTCACATCCGGGTCCTTGCGCTCTGGCCATCGTCGATGCGGATCGTCGCGCCGGTGACGCATTCGCTGGACGGGGCGACGAGATAGAGCAGGGTCGAATCCATCTGTTCGGGCACCGGCACGCGCTTGCGCGGCAGATGCGGGGCAGGATCGCCGCCCATCCGCGCGAACATGCCGTCGGTCATTTCGGACACGAACATCCCCGGCGCGATGGCGTTGACGTTGATGTTGTAGTGCGCCCACTCAACCGCCAGCGCCTCGGTCATCCGGGCGATCGCGGTCTTGGTCACGGCATAGAGCGCCGCACCGCCGCCGTCGTAGCGGAAATGCGCGACCGAACTGATGTTGACGATCCGCCCGGGCTTTTCCGCCGCGATCAGCCGCCGCGCCACTTCGCAGGCGAGGATCCACGGCCCGCGCAGGTTGACCCCCAGTACCTGGTCGATAAGTTCGGTACTCATCTTGTGGGCGCGCTGGGCATCGGGCATTCCGGCATTGTTGACCAGGATGTCGACCGTCCCGAACGCGGCTTCTCCGGCCGCCACGGCAGCGACCACGCTATCGGCATCGGTCGCGTCCATCTGCACCGCCAGGGCCTTGCCGCCAGCCGCCTTGATCCTGTCCGCCAGCGCCTCGAGCCGGTCGAGCCGCCGCGCCGCCAGCACCACTGCTGCACCCTGGCTGGCCAACACCTCGGCAAAGCGCGCGCCCAGGCCTGAGGAGGCGCCGGTGACCAGGGCGACGCGGCCGGTCAGGTCGGTCGAATTATTGGGAAGGGGATAGTCGGACATTGCTGGATTTCCTCTGCCGGGTCTGCTTTGGGGGTAATTCAATCGCGCGATTAAACGCGCAGGTTCCATGCCAGGCAAGGGAAATTGCAATATGACCAGCGCGCGCGCACGCGAAATCGGAGAGCGGGTGGAACGCTTCGTCCGCGACGTCGTCATTCCGTACGAAAGCGATCCCCGCCGCGACCACCACGGCGCCCCGCTGGACGAACTGGTCTATGAAATGCGGGACAAGGCCCGCGCTGCCGGTGTCCTGACCCCCCATGTGCTGCCGGACGGCGGCCACCTGAACCAGCTGGAAACCGCATACGTGCTGCAAAAGTCGGGCCTGTCGCCGCTTGGCCCGCTGGCCTGCAACACCATGGCCCCCGACGAAGGCAACATGTACCTGCTGGGCAAGGTCGGCAATGCGGACCTCAAGGCACGTTTCCTGAAGCCGCTGGTCGAGGGGCGCGCACGCAGCGCATTTTTCATGACCGAGCCGGCGCTGGAGGGCGGGGCCGGTTCGGACCCGTCGATGATGCAGACCACCTGCCGGCTTGATGGCAACCATTGGGTGATCAGCGGACGCAAGAGCTTCATCACCGGTGCCGACGGGGCAACGGTCGGGATCGTCATGGCCAAGGCCGATGAAGGCGCCTGCATGTTCCTGGTCGATCTGCCCGATCCGGCGATCCGGATCGAACACGTGCCGAATACCATCGACAGCTCGATGCCCGGCGGCCACGCCACCGTGCTGATCGACAATCTGCGCGTCCCCGCGGACCAGATGCTGGGCGTGGCCGGCGAAGGCTTCAAGTACGCCCAGATCCGTCTGTCCCCTGCCCGCCTGTCGCATTGCATGCGCTGGCACGGCTGCTGCGAACGCGCACACGAGATCGCGGCCGACTATGCCAACCGGCGCATGGCCTTCGGCAAGGCACTGATCGACCACGAAGGCGTCGGCTTCATGCTGGCCGAAAACCTGATCGACCTGAAGCAGGCCGAACTGATGATCCAGTGGTGCGCGGGCGTGCTCGATACCGGATCGCTGGGGACGGCGGAAAGCTCGATGACCAAGGTCGCGGTTTCCGAAGCGCTGATGCGGATCGCCGATCGCTGCGTGCAGGTGATGGGCGGGATGGGCGTAACCGATCACACGATCGTCGAACAGGTGTTCCGCGAAGTCCGCGCCTTCCGCATCTATGACGGGCCGACCGAAGTCCACAAGTGGAGCCTGGCGAAAAAGATCAACCGCGACTGGAAGGCCGCACAGGGCGGTTGATCAGCCGCCCGCGGCCTCGATCACGTCGCGCAGGCGATCCTTGCCGAACCACATCTCGTCTCCAAGGAAGAAGGTCGGCACACCGAAAGCGCCGCGTGCCACCGCGCGCTCGGTGCTGGTGGCAAGCTCGGCCTTGACCGCGTCGTCCTGCACCGCCGCTCCCAGCGCCGCCTGATCAAGCCCGGCCTCGCCCAGCACGGCCGACCAGACCTCGGGATCGTCAAGCTTGCGTCCGTCCTGCCACAACGCGGTGTACATGGCCTCGCGGTAGGCCGGGCCGCAGCCCATTCGCTCGGCCGCAATCGCGCCGCGCATGGCCAGCAGTGTATTGACCGGGAAGTGCGGGTTGAATGCAAAGCCGGTGATCCCGTGGCGCGCCATGAAGCGGTCCATTTCGAGCCGGTCGTAGTTCACCTTAGCTGGAACATGACCATAGACCATCATCGGTGGTTTGTTGCCGGTGGCCTTAAAGAGCCCGCCCAGCAGCACCGGGACATAGCGGAACGTCACCTTGCCCTGCGCCTCGATCGCCGGGATCGCGCGGTGGACGAACCACGAATTGGGCCCGCCGAAGTCAAACAGGAATTCGATTTCGCGCGGCATCACCATGTCTCCCCATAGGGCCGGATCACCTGTTCGAAGGTCCAGGCACTTTTCGGCTGAGTGTAGAGCGACCAATAGGCCTGGGCCACGGCCTCGGGCGGCATCAGCAGATCGGGCTGGGCGGCCAGGGCGTCCGCACCGATCCGCTCACTCACGCGCGCACGGACCCATTCGGTATCGACCCCCGCATCGATCACCAGATGGGCGACGTGGAGTCCTTGCGGCCACAATTCGCGTGCGGCGCTTTCTGCCATCAGGCGCAAGCCGGCCTTGGCCGCGGCGAAAGCGGCATAGCCGGGGTTGCCGCGCAGCCCGGCAGTAGCGCCGGTGACGAAGATCTTGCCTCGCCCGCGCGGCGCCATGATCCGCGCCGCCTCACGCACTGCGGCGAACCCGGCGAAGCAGGCCATCTCCCAGACCTTGCGGAACACCCGGTCGGTTGTTTCGGCAATCGGGAATTGCACATTTGCGCCGACATTGAACACCACCAGTGCCAGGGGCGCGATAGCCTCAGCCTCGTCCAGAAAGGCCGCAACATCTTCGCTCTGCCGGGCATCCAGGCTGCGGCCGGTCACTGCCCCGCCAAGCAGCGGCACCAGCTTCTCGCCATTCCGGCGTCCGGCATGCACCGCAAAGCCCTCGTCGGCGAATTTCCGGACGATGGCCGCGCCGATGAAATCGCCAGCACCAATTACCGCCACCGACTGATGCGGCGCGCTCACTTGCGGTCCAGCGTGATGACGGCCGCAGTCATGCGCGACAGGCACACCAGCTTGCCCGCCTCGTCCTCGATCCGGATGGTCCAGACCTGGGTGGTCCGCCCAAGCGATTCGGGCCGTGCGGTGGCATAGACCCAGCCCGCATAGGCCGGGCGGATGTGGTTGGCATTGATCTCCATGCCCACCGCGGCATATTTTTCGCGATCGACGCAGTAGCTGGCCGCGACCGAGGCGATCGTTTCGGCCAATGCCACCGAGGCACCGCCGTGCAGACGCTGGAACGGCTGCTGAGTGCGCTGGTCGACCGGCATCCGGCCGCGGATCCAGTCATCGCCGCAATCGACAAATTCGATACCCAGGTGACCCGGCAGGGCATTCTCGCCCAGCGCGGTCATCGGCGAAAGTGGGGGACGCTGTCCTCCCCACCAGATCATTGCGTTGCTCATTGCAACGCAGACTGGCGCAGGCGGCACGGCGTGTAAACCGCTTATAGGCCGAGTTCGCTGAGCCCCGGATGATCGTCCGGTCGCGGACCCTGCGGCCAGTGGAACATGCGTTCTTCTTCACCGATCAGCAGGTCGTTGATGCTGGCGTGGCGCTCCGCCATGTGTCCGGTGTCCGAGAATGCCCAGTTCTCGTTGCCATAGCTGCGCCACCACTGCCCGGCATCGTCGTGCCACTCATAGGCAAAGCGCACCGCGATGCGGTTGCCGGTAAAGGCCCACAGCTCCTTGATCAGGCGGTAGTCGCGCTCTTTCATCCATTTGTCGGCCAGGAACGCCTCGATTTCGGCGCGGCCGGTCAGAAACCGGTCCCGGTTCCGCCAACGGCTATCCTCGGTATAGGCCAGGGCAACCCTGGCAGGGTCGCGGCCATTCCAGGCGTCTTCGGCAGCGCGGACCTTGAGTGCGGCGGTTTCGGCGGTGAAGGGCGGCAATGGGGGTCGCTGGGTCATCAGGTTTCCTTTTGAGAATTGGCCAAGGCGACACGAAGCCGCTCGTTTTCGGCGCGCAGGGCAATCACTTCGTCGAGCGTCGGCTGAAGCGCGGCGCGGACTTCCTGCTCGTTGTAACGCGGGGTGATGTGCTGCGGGCAGTTCCAGTCGAACCCGACCACGTCGATCACATAGGCCCGCTCGGCGATGGCACGGTAGCCTTCGGGCATCAGGCCGGCGACCGTGGCGGGTTCCTCGGCGGCGGTAACGATCCCGGCGTGGCCCAGGATCTTGAGCCGCCGCCGGTTCGGATAGTCCATCAGGAACAGCGACACGCGGGGATCGGCGATCAGGTTGCTGGTCGAGACATGCTGGCGGTTGCCGCGATAATCGGCAAAGCCCAGCCGGTTGCCATCAAGCAGCTTCAGAAAGCCTGCGGGGCCGCCGCGATGCTGGACATAGGGCCAGCCTTCGGGCGTCACGCTGGCCAGGTAGAAGCTGTCGCGCAGCGCGATGAACCCTGCCTCGCTGTCACCAAGCAGGTCGGGTCTGCCGTCCGCACCCGCTTCCATGCGGGCATAGGCATCGCGGCTACCATCGGCTGCCTGCAGCGCGCGGGCGGCATCGCTGAACAGGGTGTGGACATAGTTGCGGGCCATGTTGCGGCTCCTCAATTTGCCTTTGCCGGAATGCAGGCTGCGGGTGCCGGGGGCGTATGGCCGGCACCCGCATCCTGTCAGGCCGCCTTGCGGGCTTCTACGGCCGGAAAGTCGATAGCGGTCTGGAACACTTCGTTGAAGTAGTTGGTCCAGGTGTTCAGCGCGACGTGCTGGACAATTTCGACGATCTGCGCGTCGCTGTAGCCGGCGGCCCGGACCGCGGCGAAATCGGCTTCGGCGATGTGGCCGCGCAGCGCGACGACCTTGGCGGCAAAGCGCACCGCGGCATCGGCCTTGGGATCGTTGGAGGCGCCGCTGCGGTTGGCGGCGATTTCGGCGTCATCCAGCTTGGCAAGGTTCTTGCCGAGATAGGCGTGGGCCGAGAGGCAGTAGTTGCAGCCGTTGGCTTGGGCGACGGCCAGCGCGATCCGCTCGCGCGTCGCGGCTGGCAGTACGCCCTTGCCCAGCGCACCGGACATGCCGAGGTATCCTTCGAGCGCCTGCGGGCTATTGGCGATCAGGCGGAACATGTTGGGGACAGAGCCGAGCTGGGCCTGAACCGCGCCAAGCAGCGGCTGCGACTTTTCTGGCGCATCGGCGACGGTAGCGGGAGTGGGAATGCGGGACATGGTCAGTTGCCTTTCATTTTCCGGGGCGGGGGTTCGTCCGGTGAAAGGGAAATAGTCCTTTCTCTTTTTGAGGATTAGCCTGTAAGGTCTGGAGCTACCCTCTCAGATAACGGAAGATTACTTGGACCGGATCGATGCCATGAAGGCCCTGCTGGCGGCCGTTGACGAGGGCAGCCTTTCGGCCGCGTCGCGCAAGCTTGGCATGCCGCTTGCCACGATGAGCCGGAAGGTTTCCGAACTTGAGGCCCATTTGCGTGCGCAGGTTCTGATCCGGACCAGCCGCAAGTTGATCCTGACCGAAGTGGGCCAGGCCTATGTCACGGCGTGCCGGCGGATCCTCGACGAAATCGATGAAGCCGAGCGCGCCGCGGCCAGCGAGTACCGCGTCCCGCGCGGTCATCTGACGCTCGCGGCATCAGTGATGTTCGGGCAGGTCCACGTCGAGCCGGTGGTGCTGGATTTCCTTGAGGCCTATCCCGAAATCACCGTCCGGCTGATCCTGTCGGATACGGTCGCGAACATCCTCGACGATCACATCGATGCCGCGATCCGGGTCGGTACCTTGCCCGACAGCAGCATGGTCGCCCAGCGGCTTGGCGAGACCGGCTGGATCACCTGCGCCAGCCCGGCCTATCTGGCCCGGCACGGCACGCCGCAGACCCCGGCCGACCTTGCCGGGCACCGCTGCATCCTCTTCGAGGGGCATTCGAGCACACTGTGGTCAAGCGAGACCTGGCGTTTTGGCAGCGCCAAAGCGCCGCTGGCGGTGCCGATCCAGCCGCGCCTGCGGGTCAATACCGCCAGTGCCGCGCTGGCGGCGGCAATTGCCGGAACCGGCATTGTCCGCGTGTTGCGTTATCAGGCGGTCCGGGCGCTCGATGCGGGACAGCTGCAGATTGTCCTGCCGGACTTCGAACCCGATCCGATCCCGGTCCATCTGCTTCACACCGGTGGACCGATCCTGCCGCTCAAGCTCAGGGCGTTCCTCGATTTTGCCGCGCCGCGCCTGCGCGCGTCGCTGAAGGGTCAGGCCGGTTCGGCAACCTTTCGCCCGGCGCGCACCCCGTCATAGAGGAACTCGCTGCCGTCAAGGTCGATCGCCGGGAATTCGTTCTTTTCGGCCCAGTAATCCTGGTTGTGGCGCCATTCGGGCTTGTCGCCGCGCTTGGGCATCTTGTCGATGTCGCGCATCAGATAGTTGGGATTGAAGTTCTCTGCTTCGATCCACGGCAGGCGCGGCATGTTGTGATCCTCGTCGCGCGTGGTCACTTCGACCTTGCTGACGTGCAATTCGTCCATGTGCTTGAGCAGCCGGGTGACGAAATCGCCCAGCATGTCGACCCGCAGCGTCCAGCTGGCGCGGAAATAACCGAACACGTGGGCCAGGTTGGGCACCCCGGTGAACATCATCCCGCGATAGGTCAGGGTCTCTGCCCAGTCGACCGCGCGGCCATCGACGCTGAACGGGATCTTGCCCATGACCGAAAGGTGGAAACCGGTGCAGGGCACGATGATATCGGCCTCGATCTCCTTGCCCGAACTGGTCAGCACGCCCTTCTCGGTGAAGGTCTCGATCGTGTCGGTAACCACGCTGGCCTTGCCCGCCGCCACTGCCTGGAACATGTCGCCATCGGGCACGAAGGCCAGGCGCTGCTGCCAGATGCGATACTTCGGGGTGAAGTCGGGTTCGAACTTGAAGTCGGGCCCGGTATAGGCCTTGATCGCTTCCTGCAGCTCGGCAACGACGGCATCGGGTTCGTCCACGCAGCGGCGGCACAGCAGGTCCTGATCGTACATGATCTGGGCGCGGACGACGCGGTGGATGGTCGGCTCGTCGATCCCGCCCGAGCGCAGCTTGTCGGCCAACTCGTTCTGGTTGGGCGCGGCGAAGAAATAGGTCGGGCTGCGCTGCAGCATGGTCACGTGCGCGGCCTTTTCGGCAAAGGCGGGGACCACCGTCGCCGCGGTCGCACCCGAGCCGATCACCAGCACGCGCTTGCCGGCGTAGTCGATCTTCGGATCCCACAGCTGGGCGTGGACGAGCGTGCCCTTGAACCGGTCCATGCCGGGCCATTCGGGCAAGTAGGGAGTCTCGTGATCGTAATAGCCCTGGCACATCCACAGGAAGTTGCAGGTGAAGATATGTTCGGCGCCGTCCTTGGTCTGCGCGGTTACCGTCCACAGGCTGGTCTTGCTGTCCCAGCTGGAGGCTACGATGCGGTGGCCATAGCGGATGTGCTTGTCGATCCCGTTTTCCTCGATGACTTCGCGCATGTAGGTCAGGATCGCCTCGGCCGAAGCGATCGGCGTGCCGACCCACGGCTTGAAGCGGTAACCGAAGGTATAGAGATCGCTGTCCGAACGGATCCCCGGGTACTTGTGGGTTTCCCAGGTCCCGCCGAAGGTGTCCTTCATTTCGAGTACGGCATAGCTCTTGCCCGGGCACTGGTCCTGCAAGTGCCAGGCCGAACCGATCCCGGAAATCCCGGCGCCGACGATCAGCACATCGAAATGATTCGCGTTTGCCGGGGCGGCGGATGGGGTGGCTGCAGCGCTCATGGGCGTTTCCTCTCCGATTCTTAATTGCTCGATTAAACGCCTGATCGCGGGATTTGTGAAGCGGGTAATTGACCAGCGTCAAACTGAGCAGCGATCAGCGAATTGCAGGGGGCTCTCATCATTTTCCAAAGTGGAAAGTTTTCACTTGCCGAATCGGAAAGTGACGCCTATCACTTTCCAATATGGAAAATTATGGAGATCTGGAATGGACCGCAACGAGGCCTTGAAGGCACTTGATACGGTGCACGATGCCCGCGTGCAGCTGGCCCGGGCGATGGATTGCCCGCCGTGGCGCCACGCCGCCTTCGGCGCGGTGATGGCGGCGCTGGTCGCGGCCAATGCCGTGCCGCGAGCGTGGTTCGTCCCGCTGTTCGTGCTTTCGATGGCGGCCACGGTGTGGCTGGTGCGCAGCGACCGGCGCCGCACCGGCACCTTCGTCAACGGCTGGCGGCTGGGTCGGACCCTGCCGCTGTCGGGCGGGCTGTTCGTGGTCCTGCTGGCGCTGATCTTCATGGCGCGGCGCGGACAGGGCACCGCGTTCTTGACGCCAGCGGGGCTGATCGCGGTAGGCCTGTCGTTCGTCATCGGCACCGGCGTCAGCGTGTTGTGGCAGCGGGTCTATCTGGCCGAGCTGCGCGCCGGAGGCGCTGCATGAGCGGCGCGCTCGACATGGTGCTGCATCCCCCTACCCGGCTGCAGATCGCCGCGATCCTGGCCAAGGTCAGCGAAGCCGAATTCGGCAAGCTGCGCGACATTACCGGTGTCGCGGATTCGGTGATGTCAAAACATCTCTCAGCCCTGGTCGAGGCGGGCTACGTCACCTTGAAGAAGGCCCCGCTGGACGGACGCCAGCGGACCTGGGCGGCGCTGACGGCCAAAGGCGCGGCCGCGTTCAAGGGCCACCTGGCGGCGCTGCAGGCGCTCGCCGCGGGGGTGACCTAGCCCGCTGCCTGCCACTGCCGCACCGCTTCGAGCGGCCAGACCAGCATCAGCACGTTGAGCGTCAGGTTGTCGCGGATGAAGTACAGCGTGAACAATTCGAGAAACAGCGCGAGCGCGACGCTGGCCCAGACCGGCAGCTTGCTCGCCAGCCAGAAGCCCAGCACCATGAAGCCGATGTCGGACAGCGAATTGAGCACGCTGTCGCCTTCGTAGCCGAAGCTGACCGTTACCGCGCGGTAGCGGTCGATAATCAGCGGCGAGTTTTCGAGCAATTCCCAGAACGCTTCGAACACCACCGCAATCGGCAGCGCCCAGCGCACCGGGCGCCCGCCCAGCAGCTTCCAGCGCCGCCACAGCAGATGCGCGAAGAAGTAGAACAGCAGCCCGTGGATCAGGTGGCTGGCGCTGTACCAGTCGGATAGTTGCTGGCTGTTTTCAGCGGACTGGACCGTGCCCCACCACAGCCGCACGACGCCGCACTTGCAGATCGCGGTGCGGCCCATGGCGAGCAGGACCGCACCTGTGGCAAGCGCCACGCCCAGCGCGGCAAGCGCGCCGCGACGGTCGGGCATCAGACTGGTCATTGCGGTTCCACCCCCGGAGCAGTTGCCGCACCCTCGCCCAGCGCGGCCTGCATGTAAACATTGTCGAGCCAGCGCCCCTGCTTGCGCCCGATCGCCTGCAGCCGCCCGGCATGGATAAAGCCGCAAGCGGCGTGGAGCGCGACCGAGGCCGGTTCGGCGCCGCCGATCACCGCAATCATCTGGCGAAACCCGCAGGTGCGGGCCGCCTCCATCAAGGCCAGCAGCAAGGCCTTGCCGATACCCTGGCCGCGGCAATTATGGCGGATATAGATCGAATTCTCGCAGGCGAAGCGATAGGCCGGCCGGTCGCGAAACTGGCTGGCATAGGCATAGCCCAGCATTGCGCCGGCGTCGTCACAGGCAACCAGCCAGGGCCAACCCGCCGTGCTGATCCGGGCCAGGCGGCCCGCCATCTCCTGGTTCGTCGGCGGCACCGTTTCGTATGTCGCGGTGCCGTGCAGGACGTGATGGGCATAGATTTCGGCCATCGCGGGGGCGTCGGAGGGGCGGGCGGGCGCGATCTGCATGCCGTTTCATCATGCCGAATTTGGCGCGCCTAGCAAGGCCGTTGCATCCCCCTGCCGCACGGGTAGAATTCCCACCGATGCGTGCCTCAGCCAGCCTGCCGGGATCCCGCCGCGCCGTTGTGATCGGCGCGGGACTGGGCGGGCTTGCGGCAGCGATCCGGCTGCAGGCCGGGGGCATCGAAACGGTCGTGGTCGAAGCCCGCGACGCGCCGGGCGGCCGCGCCGGATGCGACAGCGAGGCACCGTTCCGATTCTGCGGCGGACCCGAGGCGCTGTCGGACCGTTCCGCGCTGGAGGAGCTTTGGGCGCTGAGCGGCACGGCGGTCGAACACGATATCGCGCTCTATCCGGTCACGCCGCTGCGGCGCCATTCGTGGCCAGACGGGACCACGTTCGATCTTCATGCCGACGAAGCCGAACTGACTCGCGAAGTGGCGCGGTTGGCCCCGGGCGATCTGGCCGGGCATGAGGAATACCAGCGGCTAAGCCGGTCCATTCTGGCCGATTTCCGCAGCCGTCCCGGGCCAGAGCCGTTCACCGACCTGCGCGCGTTGAGCGGGATGATGTCGCAACTGGCCCGCGCCCAGGCCTGGCGCTCGCTATGGTCGCTGATCTGCGCGCATGTCCACGACGAGCGGCTGCGCGAGGTGCTGGCGGTCGGCGCCTTGCAGCAGGGTGCCAATCCACTGGCCGTTTCCGCGTTGATGGCCGCCGACACCGCGCGGATGCGCGCCGGCCTGTGGTGGCCCCAAGGCGGGTTTGCTGCACTGGCAGCAGCGCTGCAAAAGCGTTTCGAACAACTGGGCGGAACAGTCCGGTTGGGCGATCCGGTTTGCCGCGTTCACACCCTTGGCAACCGCGTGCACGAGATCGAGACCCAGGGCGGCTGGAAGTCGCGCTGCGATGTGCTGATCAGCACTGCCGACCGCGACCACACCTGGCGCGACCTGCTGGCCGAAACCCGCCGGGGCGAGGAAATGGCAGCGCGAACCCGCCGCCAGCCCCACGCCCCGGGCCTGTTCACCGTGCACTTTGCACTGGAAGGGACCTGGCCGGGCATTCCCCATTCGATGGCCCTGTTCGGCCCGCGGTTTCGCGCACTGATCGAGGACATCACCATCCACGGGGTGCTGCCGCAGGACCAGCTGATCTGGCTGTGCCACCCCAGCCTGACCGATCCCAGCCTGGCCCCGCCAGGCAAAAGCGTGTTCCGCGCCCAGGTTCCGGTCGCCAACCTGGCCAGGCTGCCGATCGACTGGGAGGCGATCGGCCCGCTGCTGGAACAGCGCGTGCTGGCCGAGATCGGTCGGCGTCTGGTGCCCGACATCCGCGACCGGCTGATCACCGCGCATCACATCACCCCGCGCGATCTGGCGCTGGACTTCAACGCCGCACAGGGCAGCGGCTTCGGTCTGGCGGCCCAGCCGCTGTGGCACGCCCGCGCCTTTCACCCGCTGCGTGACAAAGGGCTGGGCAACCTCTATTTCGCCGGCGCCGCTGCCGCACCGGGCGGCGGGTTGCCGGGGGCGCTGTCCAGCGCCAAGGCGGCAACCACGATGATACTGACGGAGTAGCCAGTGAATCACGTCCGCCTTTTCACTGCCCTTCTGGCGCTCGGCCTGCCGGCCCTGGCCCAGGCCAGGCCGGTCCTGGTGTTCGAGACGCCGGGGCATACGCGCTACCTGATCGACGATGCTTCTGCGGTCGAACTGCGCCTGCGCGAGGGCACGGTGGTGATGGCGCGGGTGATGACGCAAAGCGCGCCCGATCCGCGGCTGATTTCCGGACAGGTCGCCGCCGATGGGCTGATGCAGTTCCGCTGCGACCAGAACAGCTATCGCCAGTGGAACGTCTTTTCGATTGGCAAGGACGGCAGCCGCAATCAGGTGGTCGCGCCCAACGCCGCGCGCGCCTTTACCGTCACGCGTCCGGGCAGCTTCGAGCGCAAGCTGCTCCAGGCCGCCTGCGCGCTGCAGCGGCGCCGGCCATGAAGCGCCTGGCCGTCTACTGCGGGTCCGCCACCCCCGCCGATCCGCGCTATGTCGATCTTGCACGCGATGTCGGGGCCGAGCTGGCCCGGCGCGGGATCGGCGTGGTCTATGGCGGCGGGCGGCTGGGCCTGATGGGCGCTGTGGCCAGCGGCGCATTGGCCGGCGGAGGCGAAGTCATCGGGGTGATCCCCGAAGCTCTGGTCGCCGGTGAAGTCGCCAATCACGATTGCACCGAACTGCGCGTGGTGAAGGACATGCATGAACGCAAGGCGGCCTTCACCGCCTTGTCCGATGGTTTCCTGACCATTCCCGGCGGTGTGGGCACGATGGACGAGCTGTGGGAAGCGGTCAGCTGGGCGCAGCTGGGCTATCATGCCAAGCCGGTTGGCCTGCTCAACGCCTTCGGCTTCTATGACCACCTGATCGCCTTTAACGCGCACATGATCGCGGTCGGGTTCATCCGCCCGGCGCATCAGGGGATCATCATCCACGAAGCCGAACTTGACCTGCTGCTGACCCGCATGGCGGCACACGAGCCGCACCAGCCGATCTTCGGTATGGATGCCAGCACGCTGTAAGCCCCACGAAACCGCCATTGCCCACGATTGCAAAAATGTCACAATAGGTTGCAATTCGAGATACGAAATGACCGGGCGGCTTGCCTTTGCGCAATGAAGCAATAGCCTCTCTGCCCAGCACGACCGGCGGGGGGAGTTTTCGCCGGCGATGCCCAAAAGAAACCATAAGACGGAGCATATTCATGCGATCATCCGCCATCCGGCGCGGACGTAGTGCCGCACTTGCCGCCACTGCCACCGCAACCGCCATGTCCTTCTTCCTCGCCACCCCGGCCTTTGCGCAAACCGCAGCGACCGACGAAGCCAAGAGCGACGAACCTTCGATCGTGGTCATCGGCACCCGCCGTACCGACCGCACGCAAACCGATTCCGCCTCGCCGGTCGACGTCATCGGCGCTGCAGAGCTGACCTCGCAGCCGACCGCGAACATGATCGACGCGGTCAAGAACATCGTGCCGTCATTCTACGTCGGCCAGAACTCGATTTCCGACGCCTCGACCTTCGTGCGCGCACCCTCGCTGCGCGGCCTGCCGTCGGATCAGGTGCTGGTCATGCTCAACGGCAAGCGCTTCAACCGCTCGGCGCTGGTCCAGGTCTATGTCGGCGGCGATACCGGGCTGTCGTTCGGTTCGCACGGCTCCGACCTCAGCTCGCTGCCGACTCTGGCCTTCAAGAGCCTTGAAGTGCTGCGCGACGGCGCGACCGCCCAGTACGGGTCGGACGCGATCGCCGGCGTGCTCAACTATGGCCTGCGCGACGATGCCGGGATCGAAATGGTCGCCCGTTATGGCCAGTATTACAAGGGTGACGGCGAAAGCTACCAGATCGCTGCCAATGTCGGCACCAAGATCGGCGATCGCGGCTTCATCAACGTCACCGGCGAATACGATGACGATGGCCAGACCAGCCGCGGCGAAACCCGCCCGATCGCTGCTGCCCTCGCGACCAATTTCCCGAGCCTGGCCAGCCAGCTGCCGCACTATCCGCTGCCCGCGCAGATCTGGGGCAGTTCTCCGGGCTGGGGCTGGAAAGCCGTGGTCAACGCCGAGTACGAACTGAGCGATTCCGCCAAGTTCTATGCTTTCGGCAACTTTGCCCATGCCAAGGCGGACCAGAGCTTCAACTACCGCCCCTATTACCCCGGTTCGGTTACCCTGCAGCGCGACAGCGGCGCAGGCCCGGTTCCGGTTTCGGTCAGCGGCAACGCGAACTTCAACTTCCCCTATTACCTGACCAACTGCCCGACCGGCAGTGCCACCTGCCTTGCCGGCGGCGTGGTCCAGGATACCAACGTGTTCAATCTCAACACGCTGTATCCGGCCGGCTTCACCCCGCGCTTCGTCGGCAAGACCGACCAGGCATTTGGCGTGGCGGGCATCAAGGGCGACATGGGCAAGCTCAACTATGACCTGTCCGCGTCGCTCAGCCGCAATCAGCTCGACCTGTCGATGTATAACTCGATCAACTTCTCGTACGGGCCGCAGTCGCAAACCGCGTTCCAGTTCGGCAAGCTGATCCAGAAGGAATTCAACGCCAACCTCGACCTGACCTATGAACTGGATGCCGGGCTGGCCAGCCCGCTGACTGTTTCGGGCGGTCTCGAATACCGCCGCGAAACCTACACCAGCACCGAAGGCGATGTGCAGTCTTATGCGGCAGGGCCCTTTGCCCTGTCACGACCGCTCTACACCCAGACGTCACCTGGCGTGTATGCCTTGGTCGGGACCAGCACCAACTGTTCGGACCCCGGCGCGGTCTGCACCCGTGCCAGGTCGCCCGCAGCCAGCGGTTACGGCGGGACCAGCCCGGTCTATGCCGGAACCAGCCATGAAAGCAGCTATGGCGCCTATATCGGCCTCGAAGGCGACTTGACCGATACGCTGTCGATGGGCCTTGCCGCCCGCCTTGAACATTACGACAGCTTCGGTGAAGCCGTGGTGAGCAAGGTCAACGCGATCTGGCACGCGACCCCGCAGATCGCTCTGCGCGGCACGATCGGTACCGGCTTCCATGCGCCGTCGCCTGGCCAGAACAACACCCAGGTGCTGACCACCAACTTCCGGGCCGGCAACGCTATCCAGACCGGCACCTTTCCGGTGACCAGCGCCATCGCGCAATACTATGGCGCGATCCCGCTCAAGCCGGAAAAGTCGACCAACTACGGTGTTGGCCTGGTGCTCGAGCCGACCAGCAACATCAACCTGACGATCGACCTGTACTCGATCCAGGTGCGTGACCGGATCTTCATCTCGCAGACCTATACCGTGACTCCGGGTGACATCACTGCCTTGCCGGAACTAGCCTCGGTGGGCGATGGCGGCGACGTCAACTACTTTACCAACGCGCTTGATACCTCGACCCGGGGCATCGACGTGGTCGGCACCTACCGGACCGACCTGGCTGACGGAAAGCTCAACCTGACGCTGGCCTACAATTACAATGAAAACACCGTGAAGCGGTCGGTTGCCGGCACGATCAGCCCCGAGCAGATCGATGTGATCAAGAACCTGGCACCGCACCACCGGCTTAACCTGACAGCGGGTTGGACCATGGGCGACTTCGGGCTCAACCTGGCTGGCCACTACTACAGCAGCTGGCGCGCCGAGACTGACTATCCGGGCCAGACGTTCGGTGCGAAGGTCACGGCCGATGCCGAAGTGAGTTATACCTTCATGGATCACTTCACCCTGGCAGTGGGTGCGAACAATCTGTTCGACACCTATCCTGACCGGATCAAGGCAACCGCTGACAATCCGATCTTCACGCTGACCAACAGCACGGCCGACGGCCAGGTCTACCCGCGTATGGGCGGACCTTTCGGCTTCAACGGCGGGTTCTGGTACGCCCGCCTGAAGGTCAAGTATTGATCGCGGCCTGACAGTCCGAGACAGATCGGGGCGGGGAGGCACAGGCTTCCCCGCCCCATTCTTTTGTGCCACTGCCAAAGGCGAGGAAAAAACGAGCAACCCAGGGGGAGATGACGATGAACGCGCTGCGCAAAGGACTTGGCCTGCTGGTATCGGTGGCCCTGACGGCCACGCCCATCCTCGCTGCGTCACCCCAGCCTTCGGCATCGTCCAGCGGCATGGTGGTCAGCGCCCACCGCCTCGCCACCGACGCCGGGCTGGCGGTGCTGAAGCGCGGCGGCAATGCCGTCGATGCCGCGGTGACCGTCGCCTATGCCCTGGCGGTGACCTATCCCGAAGCCGGCAATATCGGCGGCGGCGGCTTCATGACGGTGCGCATGGCCGATGGCCGCACCGCCTTCATCGACTTTCGCGAGACCGCCCCTGCGGCGGCCACGGCAACGATGTACCAGGATGCCAGCGGCAAGCTGATCCCCGAGAAGAGCACCCGCGGCCACCTTGCCGCGGGCATTCCCGGCACGGTTGCCGGGCTGGAATTGGCGCTGGGCAAGTACGGCAGCCGCCCGCGCGCCGAGCTGATGGCCCCGGCGATCGATCTGGCCGCCAAGGGCTTCGTTCTCGACGCCAACGATGCCGCCTTCCTGTCCGAAGGCGCGGCCGATTTCGCCAAGGACCCGGCCAGCGCGGCGATCTTCCTCAACCGCGGTAAGCCGTGGCAGGCCGGGCAGCGTCTCGTCCAGACCGATCTCGCCCGCACCCTGGCCGCCGTCGCCAGGGGCGGCGGTGCAGCGTTCTACAAAGGCCCGCTTGCCGCCCGCATCGCTGCCGCCAACCGCGCCGGCGGCGGGATCATGACCTCCGCGGATTTTGCCGCCTACAAGGCGGTGGAGCGCAAGCCGATCGAATGCGACTATCGCGGCTATCACGTGATCTCTGCCCCGCCGCCCAGCTCGGGCGGGGTGGTGCTGTGCGAAACCTTGAACGTGCTCGAAGGCTATGACCTGGGCGCGATGGGCTTCCATGCCTCCAGCGCGGTCCATGTCACGACCGAGGCGCTGCGCCGCGCGTACCGCGACCGCAACCTCAACCTCGGCGATCCCGATTTCGTGCCTTTCGATACCAGCCGCTTCACCAGCAAGGCCTATGCCCAGGAACTGCGCGCCGGGATCAGCCTGGACCGCGCCACGCCTTCGGACAGCCTGCGCGCGCCGGGCAACGGCAAGGAAGGCAAGTCGACCACCCATTTCTCGATCGTCGACAAGGCCGGCAATGCCGTCTCGCTGACCTATACCCTCAACGACTGGTTCGGGGCGCGGGTCACCGCGGCGGGGACCGGGATCCTGCTCAACGACGAGATGGACGATTTCGCCGCCAAGCCGGGCGAGCCCAACATGTACGGGCTGATCGAAGGGCCCAACAACGCCGTCGCGCCGGGCAAGCGGCCGCTCTCGTCGATGACCCCGACCATCGTCACCAAAGATGGCAAGCTGTTCATGGTCGTCGGCACGCCGGGCGGCAGCCATATCCCGACCGGGGTGCTGCAAGTGATGGTCAATGTCATCGACCACAAGATGCAGCTCAGCGATGCGGTCAACGCCCCGCGGATCCACGCCCAATGGCTGCCCGACGTGATCTTTCACGAAGGCGATGCGCTGTCCGCCGATACTCGCGCCGCGCTGGTCGCCAAGGGCCACAAGCTGGAGCAGATGGATTACTGGAACCAGATCGCGGTGATCCTGGTCGGCACCCCAGGCGTGGGGGCCAAGCCGATCGGCACGGCGACGCTGTACGGCGCGATCGATCCGCGCCTGCCGACCGGGACCGCGCAAGGGTTCTGACGATGGCGCTGACTCACCGCCTGGCAACTGAAGAAGACTTGCCCGCATTGAATGCGCTGATGACCCGCGCGATCGAGCATCTGCAGGACGGCTTCCTCAGCCCCGAACAGGTCCGTGCCAGCCACAAGGTGATGGGGCTCGACACCCAGCTGGTGAAGGACCGGACCTATTTTCTGGTCGAGGAAGACGGCAAGCTGGCCGGGTGCGGCGGCTGGTCGTACCGCGCCACGCTTTATGGCGGGGACGACAGCGTCGTCGCGCGCGAGCCGGCGCGGCTGAATCCGGCCAGCGATGCGGCCAAGGTCCGCGCGATGTACACCGACCCGGCGTTCGTGCGGCGCGGGATCGGCAAGCTGGTGCTGGCGCTGTGCGAAGGCGCGGCGAAGGACGCCGGTTTTGCCCGGGTCGAGCTGATGGGCACCATGGCCGGGGTGCCGCTGTACCAGGCGGCGGGCTATGTCGGGGTGGAAGAGGTGCTCTCCGCCCCGATCGACGGAGTCCAGGTGCCGTTGCTGCGCATGGAAAAGCCGCTATAGGCCGCGCGAAAACAGGACCGATCATGCATTCCTACCCCGCCCCCGCGCTCGCCCGTGTCGAGCAGATGGTCGCCGCCGCCGCCGCCGATCCCGCCCGCGCGATCAGCTTTCAGGGTGCACCCGGCTGCAACGGCCACCGCGCCGCGCAGGAATGGGATGCGGACTGCCTGCCGCTGCCCTGCTTCAGCTTCGAAGACGCGCTCGATGCGGTCAAGGACGGACGCGCCGCGCGGGCGGTGATCCCGATCGAGAACTCGCAGCACGGGCGCGTCGCCGATATCCATTTCCTGCTACCCGAAAGCGGGCTGCACATCGTCGGTGAGCATTTCATGCCGATCCGCCACGCGCTGATGGCGCTTGGTGACGGCCCGTTCACCGCAGCCTATTCGCATCCCCAGGCGCTGGGCCAGTCGCGCCAGTTTCTGCGCCAGCGCGGGATCGTCCCGCTGGCCTATGCCGACACCGCCGGGGCCGCGGCCTTCGTGGCCGAGAGCGGGGATACGACCATCGCTGCAATCGCGCCCAGGATCGCGGCCGAGCTCTATGGCCTGAAGATCATCGCGGACAATGTCGAGGACGCCGCCGATAACATGACCCGTTTCGTCGTGCTGGCGCGCGAGGCGCTCGATCCCGCCGCGCTGGCCGGCCAGCCGGCGATGACCACCTTCGTCTTCGAGGTGAAGAATATCCCCGCCGCGCTGTACAAGGCGATGGGCGGTTTCGCCACCAACGGGGTCAACATGACCAAGCTGGAAAGCTATCAGAAGGGCGCCAGCTTTGCCGCGACAACGTTCTACGCCGACATCCTCGGCGCCCCCGGCGATCCCGCGGTCGACCGCGCGATTGAGGAACTGGCGTTTCACAGCAAGGAACTGCGCGTACTTGGCACCTATCCGCAGGAACGCGCGCGCGGTTAGGTCTTTGTTCGTCATAACCGTTACTTGCGGGGCAAGGCCTGCCGTGCGATCACATCGATCGTGATACTGACCGCCCCGGCCATTCAAGGTGCTCAAGCCGCCCAGGATGCCGCGCGTGACTGGCAGGCGGTGCACGCCGATCCGACGATCCAGTACGCCCCGCTGCCGCCGCTGCAGGTGCCGCCACAGGTCGACCCGGCCTGGCTGAAGTTCCTGCGCGGCCTGCTGGAGCCGATCGGCAGGGCGCTGGGCATGTCGTGGCCGGTGCTGCAATGGGTGCTGATAGGCCTTGCCGCGGCGCTGGTGCTCTACGCCGCGTGGCGGCTGAGCGAGCCCTGGCGTGAGCGGCTCGCCCCGGCACCGGATCCGGTCGATCCCGGCTGGACGCCTGACCGCGACGCGGCGCTGGCGCTGCTTGAAGATGCCGACCGGCTGGCGGCCGAGGGCCGCTATGACGAGGCGGCGCACCTGCTGCTGCAGCGCAGTGTTGGCCAGATCGCCAGTGCCCGGCCCGACTGGGTCCAGCGCGCCACCACCGCGCGCGAGATCGCCGCAATCCCTGCCCTGCCCGGCGCGGCGCGGCAAGCCTTTGCGGTGATCGCGGGCCGGGTCGAACGCAGCCTGTTCGCGCTGCGCAGCCTCGACCTGACCGACTGGCAGGCAGCGCGCGCCGCCTATGCCGACTTCGCCTTGCAGCAATTGCCCCACGGAACCGCGTCATGAGCGACGCTGGACGCAGCACCGGGCCGTTTTCGCCGCGCATGGCGCTGGCGCTGGTGGCCGGCGGGATCGCGCTGTTCCTGCTGGTGCTGTGGATGATCGGTTCGGGGATGAGCGAGCGCAAGGCCAACAACGGCGGCGCCCATGCCGCTGCAAAAGGCCTGACCGGCTATGCCGCCTTTGCCCAGTACATCGGCAAGCGCGGCTACCCGGTGGCCCTGGCCAAGTCCCCCGGCGCGCTGCACCAGCCGGGCACGCTGGTGCTGACCCCGCCGGCCTATACCGACACCGCAGAACTCAGCCGGATCGTCCAGCGCCATCGCAGCTTTGGCCCGACGATTGTTGTCCTGCCCAAATGGGGCGCGTTCCGCCTGCCGCGCACTCGCCCGGACGTCAAGGAAGGCTGGGTCGAGCTGGGCCAGCCGCTGGTCGCCAGCTGGAAGGGCTTCTACGACGACATCACCCTTTCGCTCGACCGCAAGCGCCCCCGCCAGATCACCAGCGGATGGGTCGGGGCGGGCCTGGCCGGGCCCATGCCGGCACCTGGCGTGATCCTCTCGGGCAGCGGGCCAAGGCTGGTTCCGTTGGTTGAGACGGCGGAGAGCGGACAGGTCCTGGCCGCCTATGTTGCCGATGGCGGCGACTATCCGGGCCTGCGCGACATGGCGACCCGTGCGGAACCCGAAGTGGACGAGGACGAGACCCACGGCGACTATCCTGTGGTGTTTATCTTCGATCCCGACCTGATCGACAACTATGGTCTGGCGAACCCGACCAATGCCCTGCTGGGCGAAAGACTCCTGGCTGCCGCGATCGAAGGCGATGACAGGCGCGTGGTCTTCGACCTGACGCTCAACGGCCTGGGCCGATCGCGCAGCTTGCTGACCCTGGCGTTCGAGCCGCCGTTCCTGGCCGCGACTCTGTGCCTGATGCTGGCCGCGCTGGTGCTGGGCTGGCGCGCCTTCAACCGCTTCGGTCCGCCCTTGCTGGGCACTCGCGCGCTGGCTTTCGGCAAGCGTGCGCTGGTTTCCAACGCCGCCGGCCTGATCCGCCGCACCCGCCGCATGCATCTGATCGGCGGGCCCTATGCCGATGCCGCGCGAGATCGGCTGACCCGCGCGCTGGCGCTGCCCGCGCGGCTGAGCGGCAGCGATGCCGAAGCCGCGATCGACCGCGCGCTGGTAACCCGCGATCCGCAATCGCCCGCTTTCTCTGCCACTGCCGCCGCGCTGCGCACCGCGCGCCGCCCGATCGACATGCTGCGCGCCGCGCGCACACTCCACCTGCTGGAAAGGACCCTGACCAAATGAGCGCTTCCCAACTGACCCTGGACGAGGTCGGCACCCTGGGCCAGGCGATCCGCGCCGAAGTGGGCAAGGCCGTGGTCGGCCAGACTGCGGTGATCGATGCCCTGCTGATCGCGCTGTTCGCGCAGGGCCACGTCCTGCTCGAAGGCCCGCCGGGCACCGCCAAGACCTTTCTGGCGCAGTGCTTTGCCACCGCCGTCGGGCTCGATTTCGGGCGGATCCAGTTCACCCCGGACCTGATGCCGGGCGACATTCTGGGATCGAACCTGTTCAATTTCCAGACCAGCCAGTTCACCCTCAGCCGCGGACCGATTTTCTGCGAACTGCTCCTGGCCGACGAAATCAACCGCACCCCGCCCAAGACCCAGGCGGCGCTGCTGGAAGCGATGCAGGAACGCCGCGTCACGCTGGACGGTACCGCCCACGCCCTGCCGGCCAATTTCCTGGTGGTGGCGACGCAGAACCCGATCGAGAGCCAGGGGGTCTATCCCTTGCCCGAAGCCCAGCTCGACCGCTTTCTGTTCAAGGTGCTGGTCGCCTATCCCAGCCTCGAGGAAGAGGCGCGGATCGTCACCACCTTCGGCCAGCGCGCCGGGCCGCAGCGCCCCGCCGACCTGGGCCTGGGCGCGGTCACCGACGCTGGGACGATCGCGGCGGCAGCCGCTGCGGTGAAGGGCGTGACCCTGGCCGACAATGTCACCGACTATGTCGTGCGGCTGATCCGCGCCACCCGCGACAGCGCCGATCTGGCTTCGGGGGCAAGCCCGCGCGCGGCGGTGCTGCTGGCCAATGCCGCCCGCGCCCGCGCCGCGCTTGACGGGCGCGACTTTGTCCTGCCCGACGATGTCAAGGCGCTCGCCGGATCGGTCCTGCGCCACCGCCTGCTGCTTTCCCCCGCGGCCGAAATCGAGGGCAAGCAGGTCGAGGCGCTGGTCGCCGACCTGGTCGAAGCCACCGAAGCGCCGCGGTAAGCACCACCGATGGCAACCACCCCCACCCGTCTGCGCGCCCGCGTGGTGCCGACGGCCCGCGCCGCGGCGCTGGTCGTTGTCGCGGCACCGGTGGCGGTGCTGATCGCCGCGCTCGCGCCCGAGGCGTGGGTGATCGCCCCGCTGATCGGCGCGGTGGTGCTGGGGCTGATCCTGCTCGACGCCGCACTGGCCGGACGCGCCACCGACCTGGCAGTGACCGCGCCGCGCGATGTCGAGGTCGGCCACGATGAAACCTTCCGCATCGCTGCCGCCTTCGCCGGGGGCCGGCGCAGCAGCGTCTCCGCCGCAGTATCCAGCGACGCGCGGTTGCTGCCCGGCGGGCGGGCCGAACGCACGCTCGACCCGCTCGATCGCAATAGCTGGCAGGGCGCGCTGGCCTATGTCCCCAGCCGCCGCGGCACCGGCACGCTGGAGCATGTCTGGCTGCGCTGGGCCGGGCCGCTCGGCCTTGGCGCGCGGCAGGTGGCGCGGACGCTCGACCAGGCGGTGCGGGTGCTGCCCAACCTCTCGCTGACCCGCTCGCCGACGTTGCAGGCCTATCTCAAGGATGCGCAGTTCGGCCTGATCGCGCGGCGGATCCGCGGCGAAGGGACGATGTTCGAGGCGCTCGCCGAATACCAGCCGGGGATGGACCGCCGCCGGATCGACTGGAAGGCCAGCGCGCGCCACGCCCACCTTTACGCCAAGGAAATGGAGGCCGAGCGCAACAACCAGATCGTCTTCGCCTTCGATTGCGGCCAGGCGATGTGCGAGCCGGTGGCAGGCATGGCGCGGATCGACCGTGCGGTTTCGGCCGCGCTGGCCACCGCCTATGTCGCGCTGAAAGGCGGGGACCGGGCGGCGCTGTTCGGCTTTGCCGCGCGGCCCGAGGTGTTCACCCCGTTCGTCGCCGATGCGCGCGATTTCCACCGATTGCAGGGCGCGGCGGCGGCGCTCGACTATCATGCCCAGGAACCCAATTTCACCCTGGCGCTGGCGACGCTGGCCGGGCGGCTGCAGCGGCGCAGCCTGATCGTGGTCTTCTCCGACTTCACCGATCCGACCAGCGCGCAGCTGATGATCGAATCGATCGGCCGGCTGACCCAGCGCCATCTGGTGCTGTTCGTGACCATGGCCGATGCCGAGCTCGATGAACTGGCGACCCGCCCGCCCGCCGACATGCAGAGCCTGGCCATGGCCGCCACCGCCGATGCCCTGCTGCGCCAGCGCGCGCTGGTGCTGTCGCGGCTGCGCCAGCTGGGGGTCGACGTGATCGAGGCGCCGCACGACAAGATCGGGATGCGGCTGATCGACAGCTACATGGCGATCAAGCGCAAGGGGGCGATTGGCTGATGGCGCTGCTCGGAATCTTCGGGGGCAAGCCCAGCGCGAGCGATGCCGCAGTCGAGGCGGCGGCGCTGCGTTCCGACCGCTTCCGGCAGGAACGCGAGGGCGACTGGATCCGGCTGGAGGACATCGTCCAGCGGATGGAAACCGGCCGCACCCGGCGCTTGTCCGACGGCGATGTGCTGGCCTTGCCGGTGCTGTATAGGACCGTCGCCTCCAGCCTGTCGGTCGCGCGCGAAACCTCGCTCGACGCGGCGACGCTCGGCTATCTCGAAACGCTGGTCCAGCGCGCCTGGTTCCAGGTCTATGGCCCGCGGGTGACGCTGTGGGGCTGGCTGCGGCGCTTCTTCGGCGGCGAATGGAGCCGTTCGGTCCGCGCGCTGTGGCCCGAAGTGCTGGCCTCGCTGGCGCTGATGGTGGCCGGGGCGGTGGTCGGCTGGCTGCTCGTCGCCGGTGACCAGGACTGGTATTTCAGCCTGGTCCCCAGCGATTTCATGGACGTGCGGGTGCCAGGTGCCAGCCGCGAGGTGCTGCGCTCCACCCTGTTCGACGGATCGAAGCAGGACGGGCTGACGGTCTTCGCCACCTTCCTGTTCAGCCACAACGCCGGCATCGCGATCATGTGCTTTGCCCTGGGCTTTGCCTTCGGGGTGCCGCCGCTGCTGCTGCTGATCCAGAACACCGCGACGCTGGGGGCGATGCTGTGGCTGTTCCACAGCCAGGGGCTGACTTACGAATTCGTCGGCTGGCTATCGATCCACGGCACCACCGAACTGCTGGCGATCCTGCTGTCGGGCGCGGCCGGGCTCCACGTCGGGCGCTCGATGGCCTTTCCCGGCCAGCGTTCGCTGCTGGAAGCCGCGGCCGAGGCCGGGCAGCGCGCCGCAGTGGTCATGGCCGGGGTGGTGCTGATGCTGATCTGCGCCGGGCTGCTCGAAGGGCTAGGCCGCCAGCTGATCGAGGTTACGCCGGTGCGCTATGCCATCGGCTATGGCATGCTGGCCTTCTGGCTGGTCTATTTATTCGCCTTCCGCCGCGCCCCGCAAGGGAGCGATGGGGCATGAGCGGCGCGGTGATCCCGCAAGGCCGGGCCAAGCGCGCCGACCGGCGCCGCACGCTGGTCACCCCCGAAGGAATCGCTCTGCAGATCGTGCTGGCCAGCCGCGGTTCGCGCTTCGGGGCATTGCTGATCGACCTGACGATCATTTTCGTCTCGATCATCGTCTCCTCGATCGTGCTCGGGCTGATCGGGGTCAAGCTGTGGGGCGGCAAGGGCGGCGATGCCGGTGCGGCGCAATTTGTGGTGATCGTGTGGCTGGTGGTGATCTGGCTGACCCGTTACGCCTATTTCCTGTTCTTCGAGCTGGGTCCGCGCGGTGCCACCCCGGGCAAGCGGATGACCGGGATCCGCATTGCTGCGCGCAGCGGCGGGCGGCTGACCGCGGAAATGGTCCTGGCCCGCAACCTGCTGCGCGACATCGAGATCTTCCTGCCGTTGCAACTGCTGATCAGCGCGCGCGGGATCGACGGCACCGACTATACCGGGCTGGCGGCGGGGCTGTGGTTCCTGCTGTTCGCGCTGCTGCCGATGTTCAACCGCGACCGGCTGCGCGCGGGCGACCTGATCGCCGGGACCTGGGTGATCGAAGCGCCCAAGCGCAAGCTGGAAGCGGCACTTTCGACCAGCGGCACCGCCTTGCGCGGGGCCAGTTCAACCACCGGCGCGGTCTACAAGTTCAGCGATGCCGAGCTGGCGGTCTATGGCGAGTACGAGCTGCAGACGCTGGAACGCGTGCTGCGCGAGGGTCGCCCCGAAGCGATGGCCGCGGTCCAGGACGCGATCTGCCGCAAGCTGGGCTGGAACCCCGGCGCGGGAGACGAGCGCGCTTTTCTGGAAGCCTATTACACCCAGCTGCGCGCGCGGCTGGAAGCCGGCATGCGGATGGGCAAGCGCAAGGCAGACAAGAATACGGGGACGGCCTGAGCCGCCCCCGGCGCGGCCTTTCGGCTTATTTCTTCCAGACCAGGGCACGCAGCAGCTGCGAGCCCATCTGGTGCCGGTACTTGGCGCGGTCGGCCGAGGCGGCCTGCATCTCCGCGTCGGTCATCTTCATCTGCGCGCGCATCAGATCGCTACGCCGCTTGCCTTCGGCGGTATCGGCAAAGTTCTTGAACCGCACGACAAGATAGAGATCGGGTTCGCCCGGGCGCTTGTCATCGTTGGAGAGGATCTCGTACCCGGTAATCCAGCCCTGGGCCTTGGCATAGTCCTGGTTGCGCCGCCACAGTCCTGACAGGTAGTTGAGGTAGTCGAGATCGTGCCCGTCATCGATCGAGATCATCGAGACCGAGACATAGTCGCCAGGCTCGACCGGATAGGCGTCGTCGGCAAATGCCGGCGTGGCACAGGCAAGCGAAAGCGACGCGGCCAGAATGGCCGCCTTGCGGAGCGTCAACATTGGTTAGTCCTCCTGTTGCAAAGCCGGTCCGGACGATCCGGAGACGGCCTGCGCCTTGCGCTGGAGACGGGCGACCCGGAAAACTTGCGTTTCCGGCAGCAAGGGGGCGGAGGCTAGCCCTGTTAACCAAAGAGTCAACCGAGTCCGTTCGCACCCTTGTCAGCGGTGCTGCTTCGCGGCAAATGCGCTGCATGGGCGGGCGCTACACCATCATCGAGGACGATCTGAGCGGCGCGGACATCGCCGCGCTGCTGCGCCTGCACATGGACGAGATGCACCAGTGGTCGCCGCCCGAAAGCGTCCATTCGCTGCCGATCGAGCGGCTGCGTGCGGCAGACGTCGCGTTTTTCGCGGCGTGGGACGGCGCGCGCCTGGCGGCCTGCGGGGCGATCAAGGACCTGGACCAGGGTCATGCCGAGCTGAAATCGATGCGCGCCCATCCCGACTATCGCGGCAAGGGTGCGGGCCGCGCGATTCTCGAGCATTTGCTGGATGTGGCCAGGGCGCGCGGGTGCCGGCAGGTCAGCCTGGAAACCGGGCGTCCAGAGGCCTTCGCCCCGGCGCGGCGGCTTTACGAAAGCTATGGGTTTGCCCCGTGCCCGCCATTTGGCAGCTATACTGACGATCCCTTTTCGATCTGCATGACGAGGATGTTATGAGCCAGGTAACCTTGCGCGCCATGACGGTTGCCGACATTCCCGCCCTGTCGCAGCTGGCGCGCGCGGCCTTCGTCGACAAGTTCGGGCACCTTTATGCGCAGAGTGACCTCGATGCGTTTCTGGACGCGGTCCTGTCCGAACACGGCATCGCCGCGGACTTTGCCGACCCGGGACAGATCTATTGCCTGGCCGAGGTTGACGGCGCGCTGGCCGGGTTCTGCAAGATCGGCCTGAAGCCGTGCCGCGCCGATCTGGCCCGGGGCACGAACACGATGGAGCTGAAGCAGCTCTACACTGCCGCCGGGGGCACCGGGCGGGGCATCGGGGCAAAGCTGATGGACTGGGCAATGGACCAGTTCGCGGCGCGCGGCGCGGACGAGGTGCAGCTGTCGGTCTACGCCGAAAACTTCGGCGCGCACCGCTTTTACGAACGCTATGGCTTCGCCAAGGTCGCCGACATCACCTTTACGGTCGGCAGCCATGTCGATCCCGAATTCCTCTTCGCGCGCCGGCTTCCCTAGTCCGCCAGCCCCGGCTATGGGCAGCGCGCAATGACTGCGCTGCGCCGCCTGCCCCCCTCAGCTGCCTTGCTGGTGCTGGCCCTGGCCGTGCTGGCGCGGCTGGCTTTGCCAAGCGGATGGATGCCGGTGGCCCATGCCGGCGAAATCAAGATCATGCTCTGTTCGGGCGCCGGGCCGGTTGCGGTGAGCCTCGACCTTGGCAAGGGCACCGCGCCGCAGACGCCGCGCGATCCCTGCCCCTATGGTGTGGCCAGTGCGGCACCGGCCGACCTGCCCCCACCGATTGCCTTGCCCGACGACCGGCACTGGCCTGAAGTCCCGGCCTTTGCCGCGCCGCACGCCGCCCGGCTGGTGGCCTGGCGCGCCACTCGTCCACCGGCCCGGGGGCCGCCGCACCGCGCTTGATCCACCGTCTCTAAATCACCCGATCAAGCGAGAACTGCAATGAAATCGATACTGAAGGGCAGCGCTGCGGCGCTGTCTCTGGCGCTGTGCGCCGCCCCCGCCCTGGCCCAGGATACTGCCGCAGACAATACCGTCATGGCGGTCGACGAAATCGTCGCCCTGGGCTTTCGCCCCGACGCCCACGGCCCGGCCGGGACGATGGCCGACCACGTCCACAAGTCCGGCGACGTGATGGTCGCGCTGTCCTGGATGCACGACAGTCATGGCGGCACCAACCGCCGCGGCACCGCGCCGATCAGCGATGCCGCGATCGTCGCCGCCGGCTACACCGCCAAGACCACGGCGATGACCATGGACATGGCCATGCTCCACGTGATGTGGGCGCCTAGCGACCGGGTCACGCTGATGCTGGTGCCCAGCTGGATGCGGATGGACATGACGATGGAAGGGATCGCCCCCGGCGTCGCGCACGGCGGTCACCACGCGCTGGCGGTGGGCGAGACGATGCGCCACACCGCGCAGGGGATCGGCGATACCCAGCTGGGCGCGCTGGTCTCGCTGTCGCGGCGACCGGCGCTGTCGCTCCACGCCGGGTTGATGGTCTCTGCCCCGACCGGTGACGCGCGCCGCAAGGACGAGGACGGCAATTACCTGCACTACATGATGCAGGGCGGATCGGGGACCTGGGACCTCAATCCCTCGCTCACCGCGCACGGCCTGGCCGGCGGAATCGGCTGGGGCGCGCAGGTCGCCTATCTGTTCCGCGCCGAGAAGAAGAACGCCGCCGGCTTCCGCTTTGGCGACCGGTTTACCGCCACCACCTGGCTGTCCGCCCCGGTCACCCCGCGGCTGTCGCTGTCGGCCCGCGCGGCGTGGAGCAGCGAAGGCAAGGTCGAAGGCCATTACAATTCCGGCCACAACCACGCCGCGCCGGCCGACCGCCAGGCCAATTACGGCGGGCAAAAGCTTGAGGCCGGGCTGGGCGCCAACGTGATGCTGGGGGATCGGCTGCGATTGGGGCTGGAGGCCAATGTGCCGGTCTATCAGGACCTGCACGGCATCCAGCTGCCCAAGCGCTGGGGTGCCAGCGCCGGGATCGGCGTGATGTTTTAAGGGACAGGCACGCGCGGGCGGGGTTTCCCCGTCCGCCGCGCTGCTCTATGGACGCGGCCATGTCCATTCGTCCCTGGCGCGATATCGCGCGTCGTCAATCGCGTCAGATCATGGTCGGCAACGTGCCCGTCGGCGGCGATGCGCCGATCACGGTCCAGACCATGACCAATACCCTGACCAGCGACGCCGCGGCGACGATCGCCCAGATCAGGCGCTGCGAAGAGGCCGGGGCGGATATCATCCGGGTGTCCTGCCCCGATGTCGAAAGCACCGCCGCGCTGGGCCAGATCGTCCGCGCCGCCACGGTGCCGATCGTCGCCGACATCCATTTCCACTACAAGCGCGCGCTCGAAGCCGCCGATGCCGGCGCCGCCTGCCTGCGTATCAACCCGGGCAATATCGGCAGCAGCGAGCGCGTCGCCGAAGTGGTCCGCGCGGCCAAGGCCAACGGCTGCGCGATTCGCATCGGGGTCAATGCCGGCAGCCTGGAAAAGGACTTGCTCGAAAAATACGGCGAGCCCTGCCCCGAGGCGCTGGTCGAGAGCGCGCTCGATCATATCAAGCTGCTCCAGGACCACGATTTCCACGAATACAAGGTGGCGGTGAAGGCCAGCGACGTGTTCCTGGCGGTGGCCGCCTACATGGGCCTGGCCGAAGCGGTCGATTGCCCGCTGCACCTGGGCATCACCGAGGCCGGCGGGCTGATCGGCGGCACCGTCAAGTCGAGCATCGGCATCGGCAACCTGCTGTGGGCCGGGATCGGCGACACCATCCGCGTCTCGCTCTCGGCCGAGCCCGAAGAGGAAGTGCGGGTCGGCTACGAAATCCTCAAGTCGCTGGGCCTGCGCACTCGCGGGGTGCGCATCGTCTCGTGCCCCAGCTGCGCGCGCCAGGGCTTCGACGTGATCCGCACCGTGCAAAAGCTGGAAGAGGCGCTGCAGCACATCCGCACCCCGATGAGCCTGTCGGTGCTGGGCTGCGTGGTCAACGGCCCGGGCGAAGCGCGCGAAACCGACATCGGCATCACCGGCGGCGGCCAGGGCAAGCACATGGTCTACCTTTCGGGCGTAACCGACCACCACGTCCAGGACGCCGAGATGATCGCCCACATCGTCAGGCTGGTCGAAGCGAAGGCGGCGGAAATCGACGCCGGCCGCTCGATCTCGATGGACGAAAGCCACGGCAAGGCGGCCTGAGTAGAGCATTTCGATTGCGGTAACTTTCGCTTGCTAGGGTTGGGCCATGCTCAACCGGCTTGTCGCCTTTGCTCTGGCCTCGATCGCGATCACTGCGCTGCTCGCGCCGCGCCTGCAGACCAGCGCGCCACCGCCGCCGGGGGCGATCACTTCCGAAGAACTGCTGCGCAGCACCGAGAAGAGCGCGAAGCCCGCTGGCAACAGCGACGTGATGGTATTGCAGCGCGACGGCAGCGGCCAGTTCCGCCTCACCGCCTCGATCGACAACGAGGATGTCAGCTTCATGGTCGATACCGGCGCCGATGTCGTCGCCCTGACCGAAGCCACCGCCGAGCGGCTGCGGATCCTGCCGGCCGAGGATGAATTCCAGCCGCTGATGAAGACCGCCTCGGGCACCGGATACGGCGCGCCAATCGTGCTCGACACGGTCGAGATCGGCGGCGAGAAGTTCCAGCAGGTCGAAGCCGTGGTGATGAAGGGTCTGGAAACCGACCTGATGGGCCAGTCGGTGCTGCGCCGCATGGGCGGGGTCGAGCTGCAGGGCGATTCGATGGTGATCCGCCCTAGCTAGGCGCACAACCTTCGGCTAGGCGGCCCCGATGGGGACCCCGCACCGCGCCGCCTTGCCACTATCGCACCTAGCCCTGGCGCTGGCAGTGACCGCCGTGTGGGGCACCAATTTCGTGGTGATCAAGCAGGCGCTCGCGCATCTGCCGCCGCTGACCCTGGCCTTGCTGCGCTTTGCCCTGGCGTTCTTCCCGCTGGCGCTGTTCTTGCCGCGCCCCAAGGTGCCGTGGCGCAACCTGGCCGGCTATGGCGTGCTGATCGGCGCGGGCCAGTTTGGCCTGCTTTTCACCGCGATGCGCGCCGATATTACTCCGGGCCTCGCCAGCCTGGTGGTCCAGGCCCAGGCCTTTTTCACCATCCTGCTGGCGATGCGGATCAGCGGCGAGAAGCTCGCCGGATACCAGCTCGCCGCGCTGCTGCTGGCGACCGCCGGGATCGCCACCATCGCGCTGCACACCGATGGCAGCGCCACCCCGCTGGGGATCGCGCTGGTGCTGCTTGCCGCACTGAGCTGGTCGGGCGGCAACATGGTCAATCGCGCGGCGGGGCCGGTCAACATGCTGGCCTATGTCGTCTGGTCGAGCCTGTTCGCGGTGCCGCCGCTGCTGGTCATGGCCCTGCTGACCGAAGGCTGGCCGGCGATGCGCGCCGGAATCGCCGCCGCCGACGCCGCGACCTGGGGCGCGGTGCTGTGGCAAGCGGTGGGCAACACCATGTTCGGTTACGGCGTGTGGGGCTGGCTGCTCGGCCGTCACCCCGCCGGGACGATCGCCCCGCTGGCGCTGCTGGTCCCGGTTTTCGGCCTGGGTTCAGCCGCGCTGATCCTGGGCGAGCCGCTGCAATGGTGGAAGATTCTTGCATTCGCGCTGGTCATGGCCGGGCTGGCGCTGGGCATTGTCTGGCCGCGCTTGCGAAAGGCTCCCGCATGACTCTGTCGATCCGTTCCGCCGCTCCCGCCGACCTGCCGCTGATCGCCGATCTGATCCGCGCTTTGGCGGACTATGAAAAGCTCGCCCACGAGGTGCGTTTCGATGACGCCGTGCTGGGTGAAAAGCTGTTCGGGAGCCGCCCCTACGCCGAAGTGCTGATCGGTGAGATCGACGGCGCGGCGCAGGGCTTCGCCTTGTTCTTTCACAACTTTTCGACCTTCGAGGGCAAGCCGGGGATCTATCTGGAGGACCTGTTCGTCCAACCCGCGGCGCGCGGATCGGGGCTGGGCAAGGCCTTGCTCGCCCGGCTCGCGGCGCTGGCGGTGGAGCGCGACTGCGCCCGGCTCGAATGGTCGGTGCTCGACTGGAACGAACCCGCGATCGGCTTCTACAAAAGCCTTGGCGCACGGCTGATGGACGAATGGACCGTGATGCGCGTGGATGGTGCATCGCTGCATCGTCTGGGCGCAGAATCACGCGTTTCTGCCGAATAGGTCTTCCGATCCGTTCAGATTCGCTTTATCCAAAGCATGCTATGAAGGGGATCATGGACCGTCGCTCGATTCTGCGTGGAACACTGGCCAGCGGCGCGCTGCTGGCGCTACCGGGTCGTGCCCTAGCGCAATCGGTAACCGACCAGTTCGACCAGGTCTTCGGCGCGGTGCCCAATCCCGCCGCGGTTGAGCCGGTGCATCCGATGCTGCCCGTGGTCGCCCCGCCCAACCCGCTGTACGACGCGAAACTGCGTGAAATTGCCAAGCGCGAGCTTGAGCGCGCCGGGCCCACGGTCTGGCGCCGCGATCTGGTCGGCATCGCCGATTTCGCCCGCCCCTCGACCCTGCCGCGGCTCCATTTCGTCCATCTTGAAAAGGGCGAAATCCGCTCGTTCTTTGTCAGTCACGGGCGCGGTTCGGATCCCGAGCATTCGGGTTTCCTGCAAACCTTTTCCAACAGCGTCGGCTCTGAGGCGACGTCGCGCGGCGCCTACCTGACCTGCGAATGGTACAAGGGCAAATACGGCACCTCGATCCGCCTCGAAGGGCTGGACCAGGACAATTCCAATGCGCATGACCGCGCGATCGTGATGCACCCAGCCGCCTATGCCGCCGACGACATGATCCAGAAGTTCGGCAAGCTTGGCCGCAGCGAAGGCTGCTTTGCCATGGGGCCCGAGCACTTCAACGAGGCGCTGTGGCATCTCTCGGGCGGGCGGCTGCTCTACGCCGACCGGATCGAGGTCTGAGTCATCGATCGGTGCGGTCAGGCCATACGGCCTGACCTTGGCAACACCGGCCCACTCCCCCGGCCCGACCACCCACAAGGTACCTTCGACGGGTGGTCGGGCCGGGGGAGTGGGCCGGTGTTGCTAGCCAATCGCGGAGGCGATTGGCGCACCAAAACTACAACGGGTTATCCAGCTTGATCACCTTTTCGCTGGTGGTGCGCTGGCCGTTCCATGCCTCGCGCGGCTTGGCGAAGCTGGCCAGGACCGGGACGTCGCGGCCATAGATGTCGGCGAACTTGCCCATCTTGCCGTCGATCCCGGTCGCCATGGTGAAATAGGTCAGATAGACCGGGAAGGTCTTGGTCATCGGCACCTTGGTGTACTTGCCCGACAGGCTGTACTGCACCGCCTGCTCAGGCGTCAGCCCTGCACCCAGGATCGCCATGGTCATGCCCAGCTCGACCGCGCGCTCGGTCCGCACGCAGCCGTGGCTATAGGCGCGGACCGGGGTGTTGAAGAGCGCCTTGGACGGCGTATCGTGAAGGTAGATCGCGTGCGGATTGGGCATGTCGATCTTCATCCGGCCCAGCGAATTGCCATCGCCCGGCTGCTGGACGACAGTGAACGTACCGTCCTTGTTCTTGGTGATCTTGTAGTTTTCGCGCGCCGCCGCCTTGGGGTTGGCCCACAGCCGCGCCCCCAGCCCCTCGCCGACAACGATCGACTGCGGCACCGTCCAGGTCGGGTTGAACACCACGTTCTGCACGGTTTCGGCCAGGTTCGGGGTCGCGGTCTTGCCCGGCTTGCCGACCACGGTGCGGTAGGAACGGATGATCGTGTTGTCGACCGTCAGGCGCAGCTGGAACTCGGGTAGGTTGGTCAGCAGGTAATACTTGCCCATCTCGCGCGGCAGCCAGCGCCAGCGATCAAGGTTGATCTGGATCAGCTTGCGCGCCTTGTCGGCCTTGGGCGTGGCCACATAGAGCGCCTTCAGTGCGACGTAGTCAGGGTGGGTCGGTGCCAGTGCGGCAATCGTGCCGGCGATGTCGTGGTTGGCCAGGGCGGCGGCCATCACGCCGGAAATGCTGCTTTTTTCGACGTCCTTGTCAACGACGTACCACTGCAGGCGCGATTGCATCCGGGTGCGGCCATCGCGCATGTCCTCGGCCAGCCAGGCAAAGGACTTGCTGGCCTGAGCATCGAGCGCGGCGCCGGGGCCGGCGGCAATCGCGGCGCGCAGCTTGGCCGGTTCGTAGTCTGCCGGGATCAGACCGTCGGCGTCGACCTTCTCGATCACCGCCAGCAGGGCCTGGGCATCGGCGACGGGCCAGGCCATGACCGGCTCGTCGACCGGCAGGACGGTGGGCATGGCCGGCGGTGTCGGCACCGGCGCGGCGACAGGCGCTGGCTGGATCTGCGGCGCGGGCGTTGCCGTGGCGGCCGGAGTCGGCTGCGCGGTCGGCGCGGGCAGGATACTGACCGGCTGACCAGTGGCCGGCTTTTGCGCAGGCGGGGTGGCGGGCTGGGCGGCATTCTGGGCGGCGGAGGCCGTCCCGGGCAGGCACACCGCACCCAGCGCGGCCAGGCCCACACCAAAGCCAAGACCCGTTTTACCCCGATGCACCATGTTCGACTCCGCTGGAAATAGATCGGCGCGCGCAAGGGCGCGCGCCTGCGAGCCTAATGCCCGCAATCAAACGCCCCTTCAAGCATGGCGGCTTGCCGCAAGCTGAATTTGCGGCACAAGGAGTGGGACGGCGATTCAAGCCGCTAGCGAAAGGGTACGTGGCGAATGCAGATCGGTTTCATCGGACTGGGGCGGATGGGCGGCAACATGGTCCGGCGGCTCAGCAAGGGCGGGCACCAGTGCCATGTCTACTCGAACAAGCCCGAGGAAGGCACGGCGCTGGCCGCCGAAACCGGTGCGATTGCCGCGGCCAACCTGGGTAAACTGGTTGCCGGTCTGACTGCGCCGCGCACCGTCTGGCTGATGGTTCCTGCCGGCAAGATTACGCAGGGCGTTATCGACGAATTGTCCGGTCTGCTGAGCGCGGGCGACACGATCATCGACGGCGGCAATTCGAACTACCGCGACAGCGTGGCCCGCGCCGCCACGCTGGCCGAAAAGGGCCTGCACTTCCTCGACTGCGGCACCTCGGGCGGGCTGTTTGGACTGGAGCGCGGCTATTCGCTGATGATCGGCGGGGACGATGCCGGGGTCGCGGCAGCGCGCCCGGTATTCGAGACGCTGGCCCCCGGGGTAGAGGCAGCGCCGCGCCTACCGGTCAAGGACGGCGGGCCCTTGCAACCGGGCGAGGCGGGCTGGCTGCACTGCGGCAAGCCCGGGGCCGGGCACTACGTCAAGATGGTCCACAACGGCATCGAATACGGGATCATGCAGGCCTTCGCCGAAGGCTTCGCGCTGTTCGCCAGCGCCAACGATCCGGTCGTGCCGAAAGAACGCTCCTACAGCTTCGATCTGCCTGCGATAGCCGAGGTCTGGCGGCGCGGCAGCGTCGTCTCGTCGTGGTTGCTCGACCTCGGCGCGGAAGCGTTGGCCGGAGGCAAGGGCCTGGCCGACTACAGCCCGCGCGTCGCCGATTCGGGCGAAGGGCGCTGGACGCTCAATGCCGCGATCGAGCAGGGCGTGGCCACCCCGGTGATCGCCGACGCGCTGTTCGCGCGCTTTACCAGCCACGATGATCTGGGTACCGCCAACCGCTTCCTATCGGCGCTGCGCAACAAGTTCGGCGGCCACGACGGGGTGCCGGTGAAGACTGGCTGACGTGGCGATGGGGGTACCACAGTTCGATTTCCGCACACCGCCGGGCGAAGCGGCACTGTGCGCGCCCGATTCGATCAGTTGGCGGGTGTTCAAGAACCCGATCGCGCTGGCGGTCGGGGGGGTTGCGGCGGTGCTGCTGGAATTTGCCGACCCCAGGGTTCGCGACGGGGTCTGGCACCATTCAACCTTCCCGACCGACCCGCTGGCGCGGATGCGGCGCACCGGCATGGCCGCGATGGCGACGATCTATGGCGCGCAAAGCCGGGCTGCCGCGCTGATCGCCGATGTCGGGCGAATGCACGCGCGGGTCGCCGGAACGACGAGCGAGGGCAGCCCGTACAAGGCGCTTGACCGCGAACTGCTCGACTGGGTCCAGGCCACCGCGACCTTCGGGTTCACTCTGGGCTATGCCACCTTCTGCGCCGATCTGAGCACCGCCGACATCGACCGCGCCTTTGCCGAGGCGCGGGCGCCGGGGCGGCTCTATGGCGCAATTGGCGCGCCGCACGACCTGGCTGGGTTCACCGCGATGAAGGACCGGCTGCTGCCCGGCTTTCGGCCCTCTCCCATCGTGTTCGAATTCCTGGATATCATGGACCGGGTCAAGGCGCTGCCAGCGCCCTTGCGACCGTTGCAGCGCGCCGCGGTGCGCGGCGGAATCGCGATCCTGCCTCCCGACGTGCGCGCAGTACTTGAACTGGGCCCCGAATGGGACCTGACCCCCGGCCAGCGCCGCGCCTTGCGCTGGGCAGGGCGCGCCGCGGAAATGGTCGTCATCCCCGGCAGTCCGGCAGCCCAGGCAGCGCAGCGGCTGGGACTGCCGCGCGGGACGGCCTGGAAGGCGGCCTAGCGGTATCCGGTCGGATTGTCACGCCACCACGGCGTTGCAGGCATATCGGCCGAAACGGTCAGCGGGAAATCCGGTGTGCGCTTTTCAAGGAATGCCGCCACGCCTTCGCGGACGTCGGCCTGCTGGCCGAGCGCAATGTTGAGCGGGGCGTCGACCGCCAGGGCCCCACGCGGGCTGTCCTCGGCCGAAAGCTGCCACAGCATCCGCCGGGTCAGCGCCAAGGCGACGGGCGAGCAGTTGGCGGCTATTTCCAACGCCAGTTCGCGCGCCCGGCTTTCCACCTGATCGGCCGGAACCGTCTCGCTGACCAGTCCGGCGGCGAGGGCTTCGGCAGCGGGGACCAGCGCCCCGGTCAGGCACCACTTGAGCGCGGTCGCAAGGCCAACCAGGCGCGGAAGGAACCAGGCCGACCCGGCTTCCGGCACCAGCCCGCGGCGTACGAAGACGCAGCCGAACTTCGCGTGATCGGCAGCGATGCGGATGTCGCAAGGCAGGGTCAGGGTCAGGCCGACCCCCGCGGCCGAGCCGTTGAAGGCGACGATCGAAGGCTTGCGGCAGTTCATCATCGCGGCGATGAAATCGCTCCGCCGCCCGCCGCTGCCACCGCCGAAGTTCTTCGCGCCCGCGCCGCTGGCGGTATCGAAGGCCCCCGCCCCGGCGGACACGTCGGCGCCGGCGCAGAACACCTTGCCCAAGGCGGTCAACACCACCACGCGTACGCTGTCGTCGCCGTCGGCGTGGTCGAAAGCGGCGGCCAGCTCCGCGCCCATCGTCGCGGTATAGGCGTTCATCGCCTCGGGCCGGTCGATCCGCACCCACAGGATCGGACCGTCCTGCTCAAGTCGGATCTGGGTCGTGGCGGGCAGTGCGCTCACAGCGGCGCGATCTTCACCGGCATTGCGGTGAAGCCGTGGAGGAACGGGCTGGCCAGCCGGGTCGGCGCGCCTTGTGGGATCACGCGGATGTTGCGCCTGACGATCTCGCCGATCAGCGTCGCCAGCTGGTCTTCGGCCAGCTTGGCCCCGACGCAGCGGTGGATGCCGTGGCCGAAGCCGAGGTGGCGGCGCGCATTGGCGCGGCCGACGTCGAACTTCTCCGCATCGGGAAAGACCGCTTCGTCGCGGTTGGCGCTGATATACCACATGACGATCTTCTCGCCCTTGCGGATGGTCTGCCCGGCGAGCCGTGTATCTTCCAGCGCGGTGCGGCGCATGTGGGTGACCGGGCTCTGCCAGCGGATGATTTCCTGCGCGGCATTGGGGATCAGCGAAGGATCGGCGCGGAGCCGTTCGAGCTGATCGGGGTAGGTGTCGAAGGCCTCGACAAGCGCCGACATCGAATTGCGGGTGGTGTCGTTGCCGCCGACGATCAGCAGCGCAATGTTGGCGATCCGCTCCATCGGCTCCATGTGACCCATCGCCTCGGAGTGAACCATCCGGCTGAGCAGATCGTCAGTGGGCGGCTTGCCGCGGCGATCCTCCAGTTCGCGGTCGAAACGGGCCAGCATCTCGCCCATCTGGGCCAGAAACTGGGCGCGGTATTCCTCGTTGAGATTGTCCGCCGAAACCCCGCTGGCCCAGTCCGACCAGCGCTTGATGTCGCGCCATTCCTCGAACGGCATGTCGAACAGGATGCACAGCATCCCCAGCGTCTGCGGGATCGAGACGCGTTCGACCCAGTCGAAGGTCTCGCCCACCGGCAGGCCGTCCATCAGCTCCTTGGTGCGCGCCTTGACCGCCTTGTCCAGCTTCATCATCTGGCTGGGCGAAAAGGCCGGGGCAATCACCCGGCGCTGGGCGGTGTGGATCGGCTGGTCCTGGGCGATGAAGTTGGGAAAGCCCTCGCCATTGACCGCCTCGGCGATGGTGATGTTGCCCATGTCCCAGCGCGACGAGAACACGTCGTGGCGCAGCTCGACTTCAGCTACGAGATCGTGCGTCACCGCCGACCAATAAGGCCCGAACGGGCTATCCGGACAGTACGACAGCGGCATCTCCGCGCGCAGCCGGGCAAAGGGTTCGCGCCAGGTGTCTTCGACATAGAGCGCGTCCTGGCTGACGTCGAAGGTGTTGATCGGACGATCGGCAAGCGTGGCCATGTCAGGCATCCTCAAGCTGATGGGATTGAACGGGCAGGCGGTTGCCTGCTGCGGCGGCGCGCCTGGCCCCCTTGTCGAGTTCTTTCAGCAGCGCGCGGACGTAATGGTCGAAATCGAGCTGGATGGTGTGGCGCCGCGCGGCATAATACTGCCCGGTGTAATAGTCCTCGTCGGCCTTGATGATCCGCTCCATCTCGGCCGCGTCGGGCGGCAGGTACTGCCCGGCCAGGTAAGCCGCCACCAGCTTTGACTGCTGCTCGGCAAAGTTGACCAGCGTCGGCAGCGGCTGGGCCAGCCCCATGTAGAACAGGTCGGGCACGCCGGGCTTCATGATCCGCTTGTACAGCGGCGGCGGGCGGTTGTCGGCATCGGCCTTGAAGCTGGGTTCGTCAAAGAACGGGAAGCTGATGTCATAGCCGGTGGCCCAGACGATCACGTCGATCTGTTCGCGCGATCCATCGGCGAAGACCACCCCGTCGCCGTCGAGCCGCTCGATCCCGCCCTTCATCGTGATGTCGCCCGAACCGGCGCGGACCAGGAATTCGCCCGAAACGGTGCCGTGGCTTTCGAACGGGCCGATCTCGGGTTCGGGCAGGCCATAATCGCTCATCTTGCCGACCAGCCCCTTGACCATCCGTGCGCCAAGCCACTGCTTGATGCCCTTGGGCAGCCAGGCCGGGGCGGGGTTCTTGTCGAGCGGCTGGCCCTTGTAATACTTGGGGAAGATCCACACCCCGCGGCGGGTGGAGACGAACAGCTTTTGCGCCATCGGCCGCTGCGACAGTTCGCTCGCCACGTCCATCGCCGAATTGCCCATGCCGACCACCAACACCCGCTTGCCCACGCAGTCGACCGGTTCGAACGGGGTGCGGTAATTGTGGCTGTGGATCTGCGCGCCGTCGAAGTGGCCTGGATAGTCGGGAATGCGCGCCGCCCAGTGATGCCCGTTGGCGACGCACAGCGCGTCGTAATGCATCACCTCGCCGGTCGACAGAGTGATCCGCCAGCCGCCGTGGGCCAGACGCTCAGCCTTTTCGACCCTGGTGTTGAAGCGGATGTGCTCCCTCAGGCCGAAATGGTCGACGTAGTCATGGAAGTACTGCAGCAGCAGCGAATGGTGCGGATAGTCAGGCCAGTCCGCCGGAACCGGATAGTCCTCGAAAGCCAGGCGCCATTTCGACGTGTCGATGTGCAGGCTTTGATAGCAGGCCGACTGGCCGTTGGGGTTGTTGTAGTACCAGGTTCCGCCGATGTCGTCCGACGCCTCGTAGACGTCGAACGGGATGCCGTAATCCTTGAGCCGCTTGGCCGTGGTGAAGCCGCTGCATCCGGCTCCGATAATGCACACGCGTGGCTTGGTCATTGCGTCACTCTCCCAGGGCCGGGAGTATGTTTAATCGTGCGGTTAATGTCCAGCGGCGATACGCGATGACGAATAGGGGGCAAGCAGGGTCGCCGCGCGCGCCCAGTCGCCATTGAGCCACAGCTGCCACGCCGCCGGATTATCCGGCAGGATCACCGGCATCGCGGCGTGCCCGGCCTCGCGCCAGGCGGCGTTGGCCGCGCAGGTCAGCAGCGCGAAGCTGGGAATTTCGCTGTCCTTCCACACCCCGGCCATGGCGAACAGCGGCTGATCGGTGCAGCCGAGCCACAACTGCGGGCGCTTGCCGGTGGCTGGATGGGCTCGCCCCCAAACCATCACCGCGGTCGCCGGGACCAGGCAGCGGAACTCGCTGTTGCGCAGGTTGCCGATCCAGAACGGGCTGTCGGGATTGCGCACGGTCAGCACACCGCGCCCGGCATCCCCGGCGGCGGGCGGCGGCGGGACGCCCCACAGCCGCGGGACCATGCGGCGCGGCTGGCCGGGCGCGCGCGGCCCGGCGATCGCCTCGCGCCCGGCGGTAATGACGGGTGCGAACTGGCCCGGCGCGATCGTACCGCCGCTCCACGGATCGCCCCCCGCCGCCGCGCCAAAGCGCGCGGCAATCGCAGCTGCATCGGTGGCCAGACGATAAAGTACGGTCATTGCCGAAGTCCCGGCAGGGTCGCGCTTGACCGATAGTCAATTTGTGTCATATATACTCAACTTGTAGCATATGGAGTCCGGCGATGTCGCTGCACTATGCCATTCTTGTCGCGCTTACCGATGCGCCAAAATCGGGCTACGACATTGCCAAGCAGTTCGATGAAAGCACCGGCTTTTTCTGGCGCGCCCGGCAATCCCAGATCTACCGCGAGCTCGGCAGCCTCAAGGCCCGCGGTTGGGCCGAATCAGAGGAAATCGCCCAGGTTGGCAAGCCCAACCGGATCGTCTTCACCATCACCGCAGCGGGGCGGCAGGCTTTGATCGATTGGTCGCGCAAGCCCAGCGAGGTGCAGGAGCTGAAAGACGATTTCCTGGTTCAGCTCTATGCGCTTGAACATATCGATCTTGACGGGCTGCGCGCCAATATCCTGGCCCGTCAGGAACGTCACCGCGACCATCTGGCGCAATACCAGGCAAAGTTCAGCGCGCTTGAAGGCAAGCGTGATCTCAACGCGATCGGCCGCCGCCTCGCGCTGGAAGTGGCGCTGATCTATGAACGCGAATGGGCCGATTGGTCAGAGCGCGCGCTGGCGGCGCTCAGTCCGGACAGCCTGGGCGGGCGGGACACCGTCGTGCCGATTACCAAGGGGGGAAGTGGCCATGCTTAGTGAAAGCCGTCGCAGTCTGCTGGTGTTCAATGGCGTCGGGCTGATCGCCACGGCGATCCTCAGCGGCTGGATCTACTTCTTCTTCCTGCTTGGCGCGGTCGACCTGTGGCCCTTTGTCACCGATGTTCCGATCCACTTGCCGGGGGACCGGCGGGCCTGGAACATGGCCCACCTCGAAGGCATCACCAACGGCACCATGCTGATCGCGATCGGCGCTGCGGGCGGGTATCTTCGCCTTGGCGAGCGGGCCCAGGCGGTGCTGGTCTGGGCGGCGCTGGCATTTGGCTGGCTGTTTACATTGCCGGCGATTGCCAACGCCCTGTTCGGCACCCGCGGGCTGGAGTTCGGCGGCGGTCCGTTTCCTGGCAGCGTGACGCTCAACAACCTGGTCTTCCTGGCCGGCTGGCCGGCGATGATCGGGGTGCACGTCGCCTTCGCACTGCTGCTGTGGGGAGCGTGGCAGTATCGCCGTCAAGCGCGGGTCCAGGCATGACCGGCGCGGCAATCCAGGTCAGGCGAATCCCCTTCGCCTTCGACGAGGCGATCGATCCGGTCTGGCACCCCGGCCGCCCTGAGTGGAGCCACATGGTCAACGGCGCATCGCTGGCCATGCCCTATCTCGAACCGTTCCTGATCAAGACCGTGACCGAAGCACTGAAGCAGGTCAGCGACCCGGCGCTGCGGGCCGATGTCCAGGCCTTCATCGGGCAAGAGGGCGTGCACTTTCAAAGCCATCGCCGCTACAACGAGATTCTCAAGCGGACCTGTCCCGAGCTGGCCGAAGCCGAGGCCGAGATGGAGGCCGACTATCGCCGCTTCCAGAAGCGCAGCCTCAAGTGGCGCCTGGCCTATACCGCCGGGTTCGAGACGATGACCATGGGGATCACCGAATGGCTGATCCGCCAGCGCGGACTGCTGTTTGCGGGAGCCGATCCGGCGGTGACGTCGCTGGTGCTGTGGCACATGGTCGAGGAGACCGAGCACAAGAACGTCGCCTATGATCTCTACACGCACCTGTTCGGCGACTATCGCGGCAAGGTCTGGGGACTGCTTTGCGGATCACTCCACGTCGCCTGGGCCAGCCGCAAGGGTTATGTCCGCCTGCTCAGGCGCGACGGCTTGTGGCACAGCCCGCGCAGCCGGCTGCGGCTGTGGACGATGGTGGCGCGGTTCCTGATTCACGCCTCGCCTGCCATGATCCGGTCGCTGCTGCCCGGCTATCATCCCTCGCGGGTCCGCGATCCGGCCTGGGTGGCGCGCTGGACCCAGGCCTATGCCGGCTTGCCCGAAGGCCGCATTCCCCTGCTCGATACCGCCGATCCGGAGATCCCGGCCCGCTTTGCCTGACTCCGGCCAAACCGGACGATATAACAGGTCTGCGCATTGCGCTGACCCCCCGCGGGCAAAACCGGACGCACCTTCCATGATCTGGTTTATCAGATCGCGCCCTGGGCTGATCTCGGATGCGGGCAAGATCATCGCATTGCCTGCGGCCCTAAATCGCGTCGAGCGGCAACTTCAGGTAGCGGCGGCCATTGCCGTCCGGCTCGGGCAGCCTGCCGGCGCGGATGTTGACCTGGAGCGAGGGCAGGATCAGCTGCGGCGCATCCAGCGTGGCATCGCGGGCCTGGCGCATCGCCACGAAGTCGGCCTCGGCAATGCCATCGTGAATATGGACATTGCCCTGGCGCTGCTGGGCCACGGTGGTTTCCCAGACGATGGTGCTGCGCCCGGCTGGCAGGTAATCGTGACCGACGAAAACCCGGAATTCGGGCGGCAGAGCCAGCAACTTGCGGATCGAGGCATAGAGCATGGCCGCGTTGCCGCCGGGAAAGTCGCAGCGCGCGGTGCCATAGTCGGGCATGAACAGCGTGTCGCCGACGAACACCGCATCGCCAACGACATAGCTGACGCAGGCCGGGGTGTGCCCGGGGGTGTGCAGCACCTCGATCTGCAGGAGGCCGAGCGGCAGGCGATCGCCTTCATCGACCAGTCGGTCGAACTGGCTGCCGTCGGGGACCAGGTCATCAAGCGCGAACAGCGTGCCGAAGACATCTTGAATCGCGGTGATCCCTGCGCCGATGGCCACGTGCGCACCGGTCTTTTCGCGCAGGTAATTCCCCGCCGACAAGTGATCGGCGTGGGCGTGGGTTTCCAGAATCCAGTCGAGCGTCAGGTCGTGCTCGGCCAGGTGCGCCAGCAGCGCATCGGCCGATCGGGTGGCGGTGCGCGCGTTGTTCGGCGTAAAATCCAGCACCGGGTCGATAATTGCGGCGCGGCGGGTGGCTGGATCGGACACGATGTAGCTGACGGTGTGTGTCGCAGGATCGAAAAAGGCGGCAACGGTGGGAACGGCGGTCATGACGACTCTCCTCTGCGTTCTATATGAGCACTTGCTAAATTAGAATCAATGCATATAATGGAATTCATGTTCGACCTGACCCGCTTCGACCCTGCCCTTTTTGCCGAAAGCGCCGGCCGCGCCGCCGCGCTGCTGCGCCTGCTTGGCAATGAAAAGCGCCTGATGATCCTGTGCCAGCTGGCCGACGGCGAATTGTCGGTCGGCCAGATCCATGACCGGATCGACCTGTCGCAATCGGCCTTGTCGCAGCACCTGGCGATGCTGCGGCAGCAAAGCATCGTCGCAACCCGGCGCGAAGGCCAGACGATTTTCTACCGCATTGTCGATCATGCTGCGCTGCAGGTGATCCAGACCCTGGCCGAACTGTACTGCCCCCCTGAATTGAGGAATGCACAATGACCGCTCGCCTGGTTTCCCTGACCCCTGCCGAACTCTCCGAGCGCCTCGCCGCAGGCCGTGCGGTGCTGGTCGATGTCCGCGAGGCCGACGAGTTCGGCCGCAGCCACATCGCCGGTGCACTTTCGCGCCCGTTGTCGCAATGGGAGCGCGCGCATCTGGCCGTCCGGCCTGAAACCGACGTCGTCTTCACCTGCCGCTCGGGCGTCCGCACCCAGGGCGCCTGCGACCGACTGGCCGACCGGGTCGAGGGGCCGGCCTATGTGCTTGAAGGCGGAATCGACGGCTGGAAGCGCGCCGGATTGCCGCTGAAGGTCGCGCGCAAGGCCCCGCTCGAGATCATGCGCCAGGTCCAGATCGCGGCGGGGACGCTGGTCCTGCTCGGCGTGCTGCTGGGCCTGACCGCCAGCCCGGCGTGGTTCGGCCTTGCCGCTTTCGTCGGTGCCGGACTTACCTTTGCCGGAATTTCGGGCTTCTGCGGAATGGCCAGAGTGTTGCTGCTGGCCCCGTGGAACCGGCCGCGGCGGGCCTGAGCCGATGGACCTCGCACCGCTCCTGCTTGCCGCGCTGGGCGGCGGTCTCGTCGGGTTCCTGCTGACGCTGTTCGGCGGGGGCGGATCGGTGCTGGCGACGCCCTGGCTGATCTATGTCGTCGGGGTCGCCGATACCCATGTCGCCATCGGCACTTCGGCAGCGGCGGTCGCGGTCAATGCGGTGACCGGGCTGGTCGCCCAGGCCCGCGCTGGCCGGGTCAAGTGGCCCTGCGCCACCGTCTTCGCGCTGACCGGGCTGGCCGGGGCGCTGATCGGCGCCCACCTGGCGCAGCTGGTATCGGGCGCGGCATTGCTGACCTGGTTTGCCGTGGCGATGATCGCGATTGCCGTGTCGATGCTGATCCCGCGCAAGAACCAGGGCGATCCCGCGGTGCATATCACCTGGCCGATCGTCGCGCGGCTCGCCCCGCTGGGGCTGGCCGCCGGGCTGGCCGCAGGCTTCTTCGGCATCGGCGGGGGATTCCTGATCGCGCCCGGCCTGATGGCTGCCAGCGGCATGACCCTGGCCAATGCCGGGGCGAGCAGCCTGGTTTCGGTGGCGCTGTTCGGCAGCGCGACCAGCCTCAGCTATGCCGCCGCGGGCAAGGTCGCCTGGCCGCTGTTCGCCGCACTGGTCGCGGGCGGCGCGGTTGGCACGCTGGTCGCCCTGCCGCTGGCCAAGCGGCTGGAAAGCCGCGCGCCGCTGGCCCGCAAGTTGTTCGCCGGGCTGGTCATCGCGGTGGCGCTCTACATCCTGTTGCGCTGACCCGGGCGCAGGCCTACAACGCCGCATCCCCGGGGAGCGCGCCTGCGCTGAGAGGGGCGGATGGCACCGCCCGACCCGTCGAACCTGAACCCGTTAGCACGGGCGGAGGGAGGGCCGGCATCCGCGCTCCTGCTCCGTCCTATCAAGGACTTTGCGCATATGGCCGACATTCCCAGCAAGCTCGAGATTGGCGTCACCACCGGGCCGATCCGCGGCAGCAAAAAGGTCCACGTCGGACCGCTCGGCGTGGCGATGCGCGAAATCCACCTCGAGCCTTCAAGCGGCGAGGCCCCGGTGCGGGTCTATGACACCAGCGGCCCCTACACCGATCCCGCGGTACGGATCGACATCGCCCAGGGCCTGGCCGAACTGCGCAAGGACTGGATCCGCGGCCGCGGCGATGTCGAGGAGGTGACCCAGCGCGAGGTCAAGCCCGAGGATAACGGCCAGCTTGGCCCCGACCGTTCGGGCGGCGTCCCCGCCTTTCCCAACGTGCGCCGCACGGTGCTCCGCGCCAAGCCGGGCGGCAACGTAAGCCAGATGCACTACGCCCGCCGCGGCATCGTCACCCCCGAGATGGAATACGTCGCCACGCGCGAGAACCTGGGGCGCGAGCAGATCATCGGCCACATTCGCGACGGGCAGGACTGGGGCGCGGAAATCCCGGACTATGTCACCGGCGAATGGGTCCGCCAGGAAGTCGCCCGCGGCCGCGCGATCATCCCCAGCAACATCAACCACCCGGAATCGGAGCCGATGGCGATCGGCCGCAACTTCCTGGTCAAGATCAACGCCAACATTGGCAACTCGGCGGTGGCCAGCGATGTCGCCAACGAAGTCGACAAGATGGTCTGGTCGATCCGCTGGGGCGCCGACACGGTGATGGACCTCTCCACCGGGCGCAACATCCACGACACCCGCGAATGGATCCTGCGCAACAGCCCGGTGCCGATCGGCACCGTGCCGATCTACCAGGCGCTGGAAAAGGTCGGCGGAATTGCCGAGGACCTGACCTGGGAGGTGTTCCGCGATACCCTGATCGAACAGGCCGAACAGGGGGTCGATTACTTCACAATCCACGCCGGGGTGCGCCTGCCCTATATCCCGATGACCGCCAAGCGCGTCACCGGGATCGTCAGCCGCGGCGGCTCCATCATGGCCAAGTGGTGCCTGGCGCATCACAAGGAATCGTTCCTCTACGAACGCTTCGATGAGATCACCGAGATCATGAAGGCCTATGACATCGCCTACAGCCTGGGCGACGGGCTGCGCCCCGGATCGATCGCCGATGCCAACGACGAAGCCCAGTTCGCCGAGCTCTACACCCTGGGCGAGCTGACCAAGCGCGCCTGGGACCAGGACGTCCAGGTGATGATCGAAGGCCCCGGCCATGTGCCGATGCACAAGATCAAGGAGAACATGGACAAGCAATTGAAGGCCTGCGGCGAAGCGCCGTTCTACACCCTCGGGCCGCTCGTCACCGACATTGCCCCGGGATACGATCACATCACCAGCGGGATCGGCGCGGCGATGATCGGCTGGTTCGGTACGGCGATGCTCTGCTACGTGACGCCAAAGGAACACCTCGGCCTGCCCGACCGCGACGACGTCAAGGTCGGCGTGGTCACCTACAAGCTCGCCGCCCACGCGGCGGATTTGGCGAAGGGCCACCCCGCAGCCAAGGTCCGCGACGACGCCCTGAGCCGCGCCCGCTTCGAATTCCGCTGGCGCGACCAGTTCAACCTCAGCCTCGATCCCGACACCGCCGAGCAGTACCACGATCAGACCCTCCCCGCCGAAGGCGCCAAGACCGCGCACTTCTGTTCGATGTGCGGGCCGAAGTTCTGCAGCATGAAGATCACGCAGGAAGTGCGCGATTTTGCGGCGAAGCAGAATGCCGCGCCCGACACCTTCCTTGCCGCAGAGGCGGCAGGGAAGCTTGTGCCGAGCGAAGTCGAGGCGGGGATGGAGGAGATGAGCCGGGTCTACAACGAAGGCGGGCGGGAGTTATATATCGGGCAAGGCGACCGGGAGCACGATTGACCACAAGCGCGCGCGTGGCGACGCGCGCGCTTGTAAGGTCGCCGTTACGCGCCGCCGCTGACGCCGATGACCTCACCTGTGATCCACCGCGCGTCGTCGGACGCGAGAAACACGGCCGCCACGGCGATGTCGTCGGGCTGACCGGCGCGGCCTAGTGGCGTCTGGGCAATGATCTGGTCGGCAAAGTCGGACCCTTCGACAATTCCCGCAGCATCGGTCCCTTCGGTCAGCGTCATGCCCGGCGCGATCGCGTTGACGCGGATCCGGCGCGGTCCCAGTTCGGTCGACAGAACCCGCGTGATCGCATCGGCCGCGGCCTTGCTGGCCGTGTAAAGCGACGCACCGGGCAGCTTCATCCGCGTGATGTTCGACGAGATGTTGATCACGCTCGCGCCTTCAGCAAGATGCGGCACCGCGGCTTTCGTGACGTTGAGCAGCCCAAGCACATTGATCCCGAACATGCGGTGATACTCCAGCGGATCGAATTGCTCGATCGGCGCAAAGGCATAGACCCCGCTGTTGTTGACGACGATATCAAGCCGCCCGAATTCACGCAGCGCGGCGTCGACCAGCGTCGCCGCCTGGGCCGGATCGGCCACGTCGGCGCCAACCGCGACGGCCTTGCCGCCACCATCCGTGATCGCAGCAACGGTGGCTTCGGCGCCTTCGCGGCTGCTTGCGTAGTTGACAATTACTGCGGCGCCTTCTGCCGCCAGCGCCTTCGCAATGGCCGCGCCGATGCCCTTCGATGCTCCGGTGACAATGGCGACCTTGTCCTGCAATCGAGCCATGGTGAATTTCCTTTCTGAAACGCCTCGGCCACAAGCGGCCATAGTGCGATAGTTCAGGAATATGGAACTATTGAACTCAAGGACAAGGGGGACTATCTGCTTTTTTGTCATGCGCCCGTTCATTCACCCATCAATCGAAAGCGTCACGCCGCAGGCCATCCTGCATGCGCTGTCCGATCCCGAGCGCGCGCGCATCTATGCTGAAATCGCCGGCCTTGGCTGCGTTCGGGGGTGCGCGACCCTTGCCGACACCGGCGACCGGGTCATTCCCAAATCATCTCTGTCCCATCATTTCCGAATTCTGCGGGAAGCAGGTCTGATCCGGTCCGAAAGACACGGTGTGGAGATGCGCAATTATCCGAGATGCGCCGAACTCGACGCGCGCTATCCAGGTCTGCTGAAAGCAATCATGGGCGCTTACACCGGCACGCAAGGGACCGATAGTTCAGGCAGCGGGCACTAAGCGTTCCACCAACCGCTTCAACTCCGCCGGCGTCGTGTGTCCCGCGATCACCTCGTGATACCCGATCCCCGCCTTGCGCATCGCTTCCTTCTTCACCGCGTCCCCTGCTGTCGCTGCGCCTCCCGGCAAGTGATGCCCGCTGCCCTGGTATTCGAACGCGTGGCGGACCTGGGCGGGCTCGTCCAGCAGGGCGAGATTGACGCGCTATCGCGCTGGCCGTGCCAAGGCTTCGTTTACCGGATGCGGCATATCGTCTGCCGATGGCACGCCACCATCCGACTCGCCGCCACGGTGCAACACGGCGAAGCCCGCCGCCCCAGCGCGGCGGTGGGGGCTGGCTTGTGGGCGCGGCCTTGTTCGGGACGGTTGGCGGGATTGGCACACTGGCCCTGTCGGAAGATGGCCGCGCCGCGATCACCGCGCGGGTCAAGCCAGTCGCGGTGACAATGGGTCTGATGTGGGCGCGAACGCCGCGGGCCGGGGATCACTGGCGCGGCTGCGATCCGGTGCGGGCGGCGGGTTCGGCCCCGCTCTATCGCGGCGAGCCGGGCTACCGCGAAGACATGGATGGCGACGGCGACGGGGTGGCCTGCGAGCCGATCCAGTAAGCGGGCCGTCACGGTTCGAAGCTGGATCCCCGCCTTCTCTGGGATGACGAGGGAGGGCCGTTGCGCTCAGGGCTCAGGCCTTTCCTACATCGCCGCCGTGTGGCATAGTCCCGGCGATGCGCCTGCCTGCCAGCCCTGTCCTGTCCATGCCTTGCAGCGGTGGCTCCGACCGGCGATCGGCGCTTCACAGGGATGTGAACTTTGCCCGCATGTACCCTGTGAACTTCGGTGTGAACTTCCACCGCGGCCCCAACCAAAAAGGGCCCGGCGGATGCCAGGCCCTTCATGGGATGCGCCCCGTCCGGGGCTTGTCTCGCCGCACGGGTCAGATCACGGCGGCGGGCATGACCTGGACCAGGAAGGCAAGGCTGAACAGCGTGGCGAATGCGGCTGAAACGGCGGCGTTGAAGCGGGTGGCGGTCATTGTTCTTCTCCTGAATGGCCGGGCGGGAACCATTCCTGCCCGATGACCAGGGCTATACCCCAGGCCGCGCTGGGGGGTGGAACACTGTTCTTGCATAGGGGCTATGCACGGATGCATAGTCGCGCCGAAAGGCGAGGAAACCGCCGATGTTCGACTGGAACGACCTCAAGTTCTTCCTCGCCGTGGCCCGGGGTGGCAGCACGCTGGCGGCATCGCGCAAGCTGCGGGTCAGCCAGGCGACGGTGTCGCGGCGAATCGCCTTCATCGAGGAGCAGCTGGGGGTCGAACTGTTCGCCCGCGCCGCATCGGGCCATGCCCTGACCGCCCGGGGCGAGGCGCTGGTCATTCATGCCGAGGCGGTGGAGCGCGCCGCCGGGGCCTTTGCCGAGGCAGTCCAGTCGGAATCGCGCCGCCTGGCGGGCACGGTGCGGGTTACGACGGTGGAATCGGCGGCCAGCGCCTGGGTGATCCCGGCGATTGCCGGACTTCACGAAAGCCTGCCCGGAGTGCAGGTGGACGTCATCTCGACCGACGAGAATCTCGATGTGGCGCGCGGCGATGCCGATTTCGCGATCCGCTTTGGCCCGATGCCCGAAGGCGAGACGCTGATCGTGCGGCGGCTGACCGAGCTGCACGAGTGCGTCTATGCCGAACGCGAGCTGGTTGCGCGGCTGGGCCGGCCCGAGACCGTGGCCGGGCTTGACGCCTATCCGCTGATCATCGAAACCTCGGCACCGTTCGGGCGGTTCGCGAAATGGCTGATGGCCGCGGCGCCGGGCGGGCGGATCGTCCAGCGGGTGACCAGCCTGTCGAGCGTGATCGCCGGGGTCCGTGCCGGGATCGGGGCGGCGCTGTTGCCGACGATCATCGGCGACGGACTGAAAGGCGTGGTCCGGGTCACCCCGCCGATCCCGGAGCTGACCACGCCGTGCTGGCTGGTCACCACCGATCAGGCGCGCCGCCAGCCCCACATCCGCGCGGTGATCGATTGCGTCGCCGACTACGTAGCGCGCCAGAGCCGGCCGCCGCAGGACCTGGGCAGCGAGCCATCGAGCCTGCCGGGGCGGACCGGAACGGCGGTCTGATCACGTTTGAACAGGGGGAATGACAATGGAGCAAATCATCCTGGGCGCCGCCGCGGCGTTCAACTTCGTCATCGGCGGGCCTGGCCTGATGCAGAATGACGCCAGCCGCGACGGGCGCGTGGTCAGCCTGCTCGTGGTCTGTTTCGGCGTGGTCTATGCCGTGGCTGCCAGCGATCCGGCGCGGTTCCTGCCGATGCTGTGGGCCGGGGTCCTGGGCAAGCTGGGGGTGATCGCGCTGATGGCCCCGGCACTGCGGCGGGGCGAACTGCCGCGCGCGGTAGGCTGGGTGCTGGCCGGCGACGGCCTGTTCACCGCGGCGTTCCTGGTCATGCTGCTGCGCGGCTGAGCACCATGGCGCACGACAGCCGCATCGTCACCTGCACCGGGCCGCAGGATCCTCACGCTTTCGATGGCATACCCCTGCTGCCGCGCAGCGGGGCGCTGGACCGGGTGTGCCCGCTGTGCGCCGGGCATGGGCAATGGAATGTCGAAATCGACCTCGCCAGCCAGCGCAGCAAGCGCTGCCTGTGCGGCAAGTGCGACGGGCGCGGCTGGATCGAGACCGGGGATGATCCGGTGCCTTCGCCCGACATCGAGTGCGCCCCCGGCGAAGCGCCGCGCTGGATCACCCGGCTGGCGCCGTCGGACGACCGCGATCCCGACGCGGCGGACTAGCCGCGCTTCATGTTGTCCAGCCCGGGCAGCACGCCGGGCTTGAGGCTGGGCTTCGAGGCGTTCTGCTTGGGCGCCTTTTCCGCCTTGGGCTTGCGCGCTTCGCGGCTCGATTTCTTCTGCCCTTTGGCCATGACCTGTCCTTCGCGGCGGAGTGCCGATGGGCCGGTCCTGCGCCTTTGCCGGCGCAATGTCGAAGGAATTGCACGGCGCGGCGCAGCGGCCGCGAACAGCGCGCCCGGCCGTGCCATGGGGCTGCCATAGCAATCGGGTTAGCGAGGGGTTGCACAATGTTGAGTACCAGAAGGCGCCGCGCCTTGGCGGGGCTGGCCGTGCTGGGCCTGTTACTGGGCCCACAGGGCGCAGCGGCGCGCAGCCGTCCGGCCAAGCCGCCCGCGCAAAAGGCTGCGGCGGCAAATGAGCGGAGCAAGACGGCTGAGACTGCGACCGCGCCGGACAAGGCGAAGGCCCGTCCGGTGCAGCGCGGCGGATCGCTTTACGCCGTGGTCATGGGTCCGGGTCCGGCGTGGAAAAAGGGCCAGCCGCTGCGCAAGAGCCGCAGCGACGAACACTGGCGTTACTGGCAAGACCTGCACGACAAGGGTCTGGTCGAAAGCGCCGGGCCGGTCGGCAAGGATACCGGCTTTGCCTTGCTGCGCGCGCGTAACCAGCGCGAGGCCAATGCCGTGCTGGCCGCCGATCCGGCGATCCGCGCGGGCCGCTTTCGCGGTGTCGCGCGGCCCTATGACGAGACGATTGGCGACTGAGGCGGTGACTGGGCCCTATTCGCTGTCGAGCGCGACGACGGTGATCACCTTGGCCTCGACCGGCGCCTCTTCGGGCGCTTCTTCGGGCGTGGCCACCGGTTCCGGCGCCGCATTGGCCGTGGCGGGCGCGGCGGGCTCAGCGGCCGGGCGCAGCGCAATCGCTTCGCGGTAGGCCAGCCGATAGGCTCGCTCGGCCTCGGTGGCGGCTTGCTGCGCAAGGCGTTCCTGCGCGGCGTATTCCGGCGGAAGCTGCAACTGCGCCGGATCGTCGAGGCGCATCACGGCCAGGCCCATGGCCGAGCTGTCTTCGGGACCTGCGCCGTGGCTGGCGGAGTAGGCCTGCTGATACTGCGGCTGGATCAGGCTGCGCCACGCCGGCTCGGCCGGACCGGCGGCCAGTTGCGGGATTGCACTGGCCGCAGCGGTGCCAAGGACAATGCCGCCGATCACGGCTGAAATCAGAAGGGGACGTGCCTGCATCGGCCTGCTCCGGGTCGCGGGGGGTTCCCGGTCTAAACCCGGGCGCGGCGGATCTGTTCCCGTGGGCGTGTCAGGCCAGTTCGCGCAGCAGCCGGTCGACGTCTTCGGTGCGGCACAGGTCGGTGCCAGGATGGAGCACTGCAGCGGTGCCCGAGGCAATCGCGCGGAGGAAGGCGCGTTCGATCCCTTCGCCCAGGATCAGCCCGGTAACCAGCCCGCCGACGAAGCTGTCACCCGCACCGGTGGTCGATTCGGCAACAGCCTTGATCCCCGGGTGGGTCAGGACCCCGCCGCGGTGGACCAGAACCGCGCCCTCTTCGCCCATGGTCACTGCCACGATCTGGGCCTTGCCGGCGTCGACCAGCGCACCGGCGGCCTCGGCCACTTCGCCGTGGGTCTTGAGTTGGCGGCCCAGCAGGGTCTCGAACTCGCCCACGCTGGGCTTGGCGATGTACATCGATCCGGCGGCAAAGCAGGCGGCCAGCGAAGCGCCCGAGGTATCGACTACCAGCTTGCGTTCCTGCGCCAGCAGCGGCGCGGCGAGGCGGGCGAAGAAATCGTCGGGCACCCCGCGCGGCAGCGATCCCGAGGCGACGACCCATTCCGCCGGGCTCGCGAAGCAAGCACCGAGCAGCGCGCGCCATTCGTCCTCGGCCACCTTGGGGCCTTCGGGGACGAAGCGGTATTCGTGGCCGCTGCAGCGTTCATAGACCGCCAGGCTCATCCGGGTGTGATCGTGGATCGGGATCGCCCGGCGCGGCAGGCCGGAATTGTCGAGCAGCTCGTCGAGCAGGGCCCCGGTCGGACCGCCCGAGAGGTAGACCGCCTCGACCGGGACACCGAAGCGGTGCAGGACGCGCGCGACATTGAGCCCGCCCCCGCCCGGATCGTAGCGCTCGCCAAAAGTGCGTATCTTTCGGGTCGCCGACACTGCCTCGGCCTCGCAGGCCGAATCGATCGCCGGGTTGAGAGTCAGCGTGGCGACGCGGTCCATCGATCGCGGCTCAGCGCTTGCGCACGAACTCGGCGCGCAGAACCAGGCCCTTGATCCCCGGATAGCGGCAGTCGATCTCCTGCGCGTCGCCGGTCAGGCGGATCGACGGGATCACGGTGCCTTGCTTCAGCGTCTGGCCCGCGCCCTTGACCGTCAGGTCCTTGATCAGTGTCACCGCATCGCCGTCGGCCAGCAGGTTGCCCACCGCGTCGCGCACTTCAACCGCGCTTTCGGCGGCACGCTTGGCCGCGAGCTCCGAGGCCGGCAGCCACTCGCCGCTGTCCTCATCATAGACGTAGTCTTCGTCGTCTGCTGCCATGGCCCGCTCCTTCGCTCACGGCATGGCAGCCGGCGCCGCGCTTGACCAGCCTGCGTGGCTGCGAATGCCGCGCGAAAGACGTATTCATCGTCTGTCGCAACATTTGTGCAGGTCGGCGCAATCCACGTCGGCCGATCTTGTTTGCGGCCCCGCATAAGCGCACCGCGATTGCGGGAGGGTCGTAACATGAACAGTACCTGTGTGGTCGCCATTGCGGCGGCCTTGGCCGTGGCCATTGTCGGTCACGGAGCGCCGGCGTTTGCCCGGACCGTACGCGGCGGCACCGCGCAACCCCTGGCAAGCAACATGGCCAATGAGCACCTCTGGCACCTGCGCGCCGGGCTCAACGTTGCGGCCTTGTCGTGCCGTGGCAGTGGGCGCGAAACGGTCGCGCCGGACTACTCGCGGCTGCTGAGCCGGCATCGTGGGCTGCTCGCCTCGGCCTATGCGGCCGAACAGCGCAAATACAGCGGCGGGATGGATCGTCATCTGACCCAGCTGTACAACCGCTTTGCCCTGCAGCGTTCACCCGGACAGTTCTGCGCCAGGGCCGCGGATGTCGCATCTGAAGCGGCAGCGATGGATTCGCCGACGCTGGCGCGCAGTGCCGGATCGCTGCTTGCGCGGATCGATTGAGCTCAGGCGCCGAGCCCGTCCCAGACGAGCTTGGCGCCCAGCAGCACCATCAGCCAGTAGATCAGGCCATAGAACCGCGCCGGATCCATCCGGCGGATCAGCCAGACCGCGCCCAGCGTGCTGAGCACGGCCAGCGGCACCAGCAGCGCCGCCGCGGTCAGCACCGCGCGGTCGAACGATCCGATCAGGATGAAGCTGGGCACCTTCATCCAGTTGATCGCGGCAAAGGTCACCGAACTGGTACCGACGAAGACCTGGTGCGGCAAGCGGCGCGGGGTCACCCACATCTGGAACGGTGGCCCGCCGGCGTGGGCGATCTGGCTGGTGAAGCCTGTCGCCACGCCGAACAGCGTACCGACCCAGCCGGGCGAATCCGAAGCCGCGACAATCCGCCCGCCGCGCCCCAGCCACAGCCGGTACAGCCCGAAACCCAGGGTAATCGCGCCCAGCACCAGCATGACCCGCGCCTCGTCGACCGAAGCGGCAAACCACGCCGCCAACGCCACGCCAATTGCCGCGCCGGGCAGCATCCGGGCGACGATCCAGCGGTCCCAGGACTTGCGGAACGACCATACACTGACGACGTCCTGAACCAGCAGGATCGGCAGCAGCAGCGCGGCGGCCCTGGTTGGCGGCAGGACCAGCGCCAGCATCGGCGTGGCCAGCGCGCCTAGGCCGGAGAACCCACCCTTGGCCAGCCCAAGGATGAACACCGCGATGACAGTCACGGCCAGGATGGCGGGATCGGAAAGCAGGTCCATAACCGCTGCCAAGCACAGCGGCCCGCTGTGCGCAACCGGCGCGCCCCCTTTGCCGGTGTTGCATCCGCCACTAGAAAGTTGGGAGACGCAACTGGAGGGAGACCGTCCTGCCAGATCCCGAGGCAATGGATCAGACAATAATAACACTGGCTTCGGCTCCGCTGGGTTGGTCGCCGCCCTGGCCTGGAACGAGTCGATCAAGGCAACGCTGGCCAAGCTGGGACTGAGCGACGACCTGACGGGCCTAAACACCTATGCGATCCTGGCGACGGTGATTGCGTTCGTGGTCCTGGCGCTGTTTGGCCGACTCGCTGCGCGGTTCGGTGGCGACGCTGCCTTTGAGCGCGAAAACCAAAGGCTATGGTACCGGGACCTCGCCGGGCTCGCCCCTGACGATCAGGGTGTTAGGCTGACCTTGCAAAGGGGTGAGTCGATGCAGGATCACGTCCGCCGCCGCAGCGTCGTCAAAGCCGGGCTTTCGCTCGCCGCGGTGGCAGCCGCGGCGCCGTTGCGCGCGGCGCAAGGCCCGGACGATCTGGGCACGCTGCTGGGCGGCAAGCTGCCCGATCCACTGCGCGCCGCTTTTCCCGCCGGACTGGGCCAGGTCGCGCAGATTGTTGCGCAGGTCCTGCGGCTGGAGCAGCAGGCCAAGGCACTGCGCCTGCCCGCTTCTCCGCTGTCGACCGGGGAAGGCGGTCTGCCGGCCGATCCGGGCCGGTTCTACGAAGCGACGATGCCGCGCCTGGTTGCGCTGATTGACCGGGCCGGGACGATCGATCCGCAGCTGGGTGACGAGGCCGGGGCGCTGCTGGCCCGGCTGCACCGCACCCAGTACGACGCCCCCGATGCCTGGTTCAGCCAGGTCGACGCAGCGGCGGCCCAGGTCAAACCCGACGGCGGCGGACTGCTCAATCTGCCCTCGCTTCCGGTGCGCCCCATGCGCCTGGCCGAGCCGCCCGAAAGCGAGCCACTGGCCTTGCCGCGCCCGCAATTGCCCGAACCGGCAGGTTCCCGCCGGGCGCCCACAGCGCTGGCTACCGCCCAGCGCCTCGGAGGACAGCGCCAGCGATGCACTGCGGCTGATGGGCTTTGCCGATCAGGACGACTGGTCGCTGCCGCGGCTGCTCTACCGGCTCGAAACCTACAACGGTTTTGGTTATTGCCGCGCGGGCCGGGCCAGCCCCTATCTGTGGAGTTTCTCGACACTGTACGAGCGCGGCAAGTTTGTCGCCGACGGCCGGTTCGATGCCAGTGCCCGCTCGCAGCAATGCGGCGCGGCGGTCATGCTGAAGGTCCTGGCCGATGCAAGAGAACTGCCAACTTTCTGATCAAGTTCTTGTAGTCTATAGATAATCGCGTTAACCGCAGTGCAATTATAGTACAGTAATCAGGAGTTACCATGCGTCTTGCTACCCTTGTCGCCACTGCTGCCGGTTTTGTCCTCTTGCCGTCCGCCGCACATGCCGGTGCCTGTGAAGACGGTTTCGTCAAGAAAGGCAATTTCATTACCGGACTGCGCTACACCGCGTCCCAGACAGTGGTCGACCTGCCGCCCGATGTGGCGATCAACCAGCTGCGCGGTATTACCGCAAAGCGCGGCTATCAGATCATCGCTGCTGAACCCACGGTCGGTTCGCTGCTGATCGAGCAGGACCGCCAGAGCAATGCCCGCGGTTTTCCAATCGAATTTGCCGCCACGCAGGAAAAGGGGCTGGGCACTGTCCGTGTCGAAGCAAAACTGCCCGCGGGCATGAATGCAAAGACGGAGGCTGTCCGGCCCGAATTGTGCGGCATGCTGGGTGAGCTCAAAGGCGGCAAAGCCGGTAGGCTGGCGGCCGCCGGGGGGGCAAACGCGGTAGGTCAGCAAGCTGCGCCGACCGTGCTTTCGGCTCAGGAGTTTTCGCAACAGATATCGAAAGACGCCGAACGGAATTCGGCGATCATCCCGCTACGCTATGCCAATCGCAGGTATACGCTGTCGGGCAATGTCGATTATGTCATTCGTGACGGCAGTGTCTATCGCGTCGCTTTCAAGATTCTGCAGCCGTACCAGCTGGCGCTCCGTCTGCCCAACATGGCGTCAACGTTGTCTCAAGTCAGTTGCCTGATGGGCCCAGGTACGTCAGTCTATACACTCCAGCTCAAGCCTGGGAAATCGGTCAAGCTGACCGGCACTTTCTACGAATATGCGGAGTTCAAAGATGTTGTCTGGTTCAAGGACTGCACCCCGGCAAAATGACATGGTAGCGGCGCTGCGCCCTGTCTTCCTGTTCGCGCTGCTGTTTGCTGCGGAGTCTGCCGTAGCGGCAACGCCCGAACAGGTTGCGGCGGCGGCGCTGGCCGCGGCACCGGTGTGGGACGGACACAACGACGTGCCCGAACAGATGCGCGACCGGCGCAAGAACGTGCTGGCGGACTTCGACTTTCGCGACACCACCAGCACCGGTGATGCAGCAAAGGGTATTGCGCCGATGATGACCGACCTCAGGCGGCTCAAGGCCGGCAAGGTCGCCGCGCAGTTCTGGTCGGTCTATGTCTCGGCCAATCTGCCCGAACCGCAAGCGGTCCAAGCCACGCTTGAACAGATCGACGTGATGAAGCGGATCATCGCGCGCTACCCCGCCGAAATGCAGTTCTGCACCGACAGCGCCTGCGTCGAAAGCGCGTGGAAAGCGAAGAAGGTCGCCTCGCTGATCGGGATGGAGGGCGGTCACTCGATCGGCGGATCGCTGGCGGTGCTGCGCCAGATGCACGCACTGGGCGCGCGTTACATGACGCTGACCCATTTCAAGAACCTGGCCTGGGCGGAAAGCGCCACCGACGTGCCGATGCCGCAGGGTCTGACCCCGTTCGGCAAGGACGTGGTGCGCGAAATGCAGCGGCTTGGCGTGCTGGTCGATCTCGCCCATGTCAGTGAAAAGACGATGATGGACGCGCTGGCCGTGGCCCGCGCACCGGTAATCGTCAGCCATTCCAATGCCCGGGCGATCAACCACCATCCGCGCAACGTGCCCGATGCCGCGCTAGACGCGATCAAGGCCAATGGCGGGATCGTAATGGTCAATTTCTACCCCGCCTACGTGGTCGAGGATACGCGCCAGTACAATGCCCGCCGCGCCGGGGAAGAGGCGCGGCAGAAGGCGCTGAACACCGGCAATCCGGAAGGAACCAAGGCCGCCATGGCCGAATGGGACAAAGCCAACCCGGCCCCCATCGGCTCGATCGCCGATGTCGCCGGGCAGATCGACTATATCGCCAGGCGCATCGGCGCCGACCACGTCGGGCTGGGCGGCGACATGGACGGGATCGAAGTATCCGTGAAGGGCATGGAGGATGTCTCCAAATACCCCGACCTGTTCGTGGCTCTGGCGCGCAGGGGATGGGCCCAGGCCGACCTGGAGAAACTCGCCAGCCGCAACATGATGCGCGTGCTCAAGGCTGCCGAGGCCTATTCAGCCGCGCATCGCAGCGATCCGCCGATCGAGAACCCGACGAGCTTCTGACCCTACATCGCGCCGCTGGCCGCGGCCTTGGGTGCCTGCGTTCCATCGGTACTTGTCAGCGCCCCGGTCACCCAGGCAATGGTCATGGCCGCGCAGGCCAGCAGCAGGCTGATCAGCAGGACAGTAAACACGTGATTGCCGCGGAGGCCGCCCTTGGCTTCCTCGGTCGTGATGTGGATCTCTTCCCCTTCGCGGTGCATTGTCGTTCTCCTGCAGCTGGGATTTGCAGGTGAAACGCCGCGCGGCGACGCAGGTTCCGCAAACCCGGTTCTGCCCCACGCGGTCAGTGTGCCTCAATCCGGCCCAGCATGCGAAAGAAAAACGCGGTAGACCACCCAAGCAGCACCATGCCGAGGATGCTTTCAAATGCACCGAGCAGCCGCCATTCGATGGCGATATGGGTGTCGTTGTAGCCCACGGTTGAATAGCTAATGGTCGAAAAGTACAGCGCCTCTTCCAGTGATGGGATCGCCCCGATACCCAGATAGATCAGGGTGAAGGCCCAGATCTCGAGTCCGTGCAGCGCGAGCATGGCTATCACTATGGCCAGCGTAAAGGCGACGCCACGCGGGCTGAGCGGACGGATATGGCGCAGCCGTTCAACTCCGGTTTCGCTACGCACCAAGCGCGCCAGACCGAACAGGCCGAAACCGTGGATGATGACGCAGGCCACGACCATGATCCCCGAAAGGATGAACTGGACGAGAAGCTGCGACACGGCCCGCGTCAGTCGCGCAGCAGATCGTTGATCCCGGTCTTCGCGCGGGTCTGGGCGTCAACCGTCTTGACGATTACCGCGCAGTACAGCGAGGGGCCGGGCGAGCCGTCGGGCAGCGGCCGTCCCGGCATCGAACCGGGAACGACGACACTGTAGGGCGGAACCACGCCGATGTGCACCTGGCCGGTAGCCCGGTCGACGATCTTGGTCGATGCGCCAAGGTAGACCCCCATCGACAGCACCGCACCTTCGCAGACCCGCACCCCTTCGACCACTTCGCTGCGTGCGCCGATGAAGCAATTGTCTTCGATCACCACCGGCCCGGCCTGGAGCGGCTCGAGCACGCCGCCGATCCCGACCCCTCCGGACAGATGGACATGGGCGCCGATCTGCGCGCAGGACCCGACCGTAGCCCAGGTATCGACCATCGTCCCCTCGCCAACGCGGGCACCGATATTGACGAAGCTGGGCATCAGGATCACGCCCTTGCCGATGAACGAGCCGCGCCGCGCAACCGCACCGGGCACGACGCGAAAGCCAGCCTCGCGAAAGCGATTCTCGCCCCAGCCGGCAAATTTGGAAGGAACCTTGTCATAGGCCGGAGCACCACCGGCACCGTGTTCGACCACGACATTGTCGTTCAACCGGAAACTGAGCAGCACTGCCTTCTTGAGCCACTGGTTGACTTGCCAGCCGCCATTCCCGTCGGGCTGCGCGACGCGGGCCTGGCCGTTGTCGAGCAGTTCGAGCGCAGCCTCGACCACGTCGCGCACGTCGGCGCTGGCCGGAGTGACGGTATCGCGCGCATCCCAGGCGGCTTCGATGGCGGCGGCAAGATCGGCGGACATGGTGCAACTCCGGGCGGTTGGTCGTTCTTGCCGCCTATACCCGTCCGTCCGCCGATGCCAAGCTACATCCCCGCGAGCTTCGCATACTCGGTGGCGCGATCGACCAGCGGCTGGACACGTTCGGATTGCGCCTTGGCATGGGCCGAGCTGGCGGTACCGTCGATCACGCGCTTCTTGATGCCCTGAAGAATCCCGGCCAGGCGGAAAAAGTTGTAGGCAAAAAGCCAGTTCATGTCGGGCACGCTGTCGCGCCCGGCAGTCTGGCAATAGCGTTCGACCACTTCGTCCAGCTCGGGAATGCCCAGCGCCTTGCGGTCCAGGTCAGCGACGCCGGAACGACCGCCGTTTTCGGTGACCCAGGCCATGCAAACATAGGAAAAATCGCCGAGCGGATCGCCCAGGGTCGACAATTCCCAGTCGAGCACGGCGAGCACCTTGGGTTCATCCTTGGCCCAGATCATGTTGTCGATCCGGTAATCGCCGTGAACCACGCTGGTCCGGGTCTGTTCGGGCAGCGTCGAGGGCAGCCATTCGATCAGCCGTTCCATGTCGGGCATGTGCTCGGTCTCGGACAGCTTGTACTGCTTGGTCCAGCGATCAATCTGCCGCCCGAAATAGTTGCCAGGCTTGCCGAAATCGGACAGTCCGACCGCCTCGACATCGACGGTGTGGAGCTGGGCCAAGGTATCGATCATCGCCATGTAGGTGGCGCGGCGGTACTCGGGTTCGGCACCGGGCATCGCCCCATCCCAGATGGTCTTCCCGTCGACCATGTCCATGATGTAGAACCACGAACCGACCACGCTGTCGTCGGTGCACAGGCCATATTGCTTCGCCGCCGGGAAGCCGGCCTTGTTCAGCGCGTTCTGGACCTTGTATTCGCGGTCGACCGCATGGGCGCTGGGCAGCAACGGCCCGAATGGCTTGCGCCGCAGCACATAGTTGCCGCTCTTCGCCGCGACCTTGTAGGTCGGATTCGATTGCCCGCCCTTGAACTTGGTCAGGTGCAACGGGCCTTGGAAACCGGCGACGTTGGCCGTCATCCATTCGGCCAGCTTGCCCTCGTCAAGCTTGTCGGCGCCTTCCGGCTCGACCGTGCCGACAAAGGCTTCGTCCGCGTTGATTGCGTCGCTCATGGCTTGGCCCCTATTGGTCGAACACGATGACCGAGCGCGCCGAAGCGCCCGACTTCATCGTCTCGAAGCCCTGGTTGATCTGCTCCAGCGGAATCCGCTCGGCGATGATCGTGTCAAGATCGAGCAGCCCGCGCATGTAGAAATCGACCAGCCGCGGCATATCGACCGGGAAGCGGTTCATCCCCATGATCGCGCCCTGCAGCTTCTTGCCCGAAAGCAGGTCCATCGCGCTGAGCCCAACCGAATGGCTGAGCGGCATCATGCCCAGGATGGTGGCGGTGCCGCCGCGGCGCAGCGACTTGACCGCCAGTTCGCCCGAAGCCGGCCGACCAACCGCCTCGATCGCGTGATCGACCCCGCCCTTGGTCAGTTCCTGGATCTGGGCAGCGGCATCGGGGGCCAGGGCATCGACCACGTCGGTCGCGCCAAGCTTGATCGCCAGATCGCGCTTTTCCGCCATCGGATCTGCAGCGATGATCCGTCCCGCCCCGGCGATCTTGGCCGCGTTGATCGCGGCGAGGCCCACGCCGCCGCAACCGACCACGGCGACGGTTTCACCCGGGGTCAGCTTGCAGGCGTTGAAAATCGTCCCGGCGCCGGTGGTCACCGCGCAGCCGATCACCGAAGCGCGATCGAGCGGCATTTCCGGGTCAATCGCGGTGCAGGCGTGTTCGTGGATCAGCATCATTTCGGCAAAGGCCGACAGGTTGAGCATCTGCGCAACCGGGCTGCCGTCGCCCCGCGACAAGCGCGGTTCGGCACCCGGGGCGCGCCGCGTTTCGGCGCCCAGGCACAGTGACATGCGGCCGCTGACGCAGAACTCGCAGTGGCCGCAGAACGCCGACAGGCAGGTCACCACCGCATCGCCGACCTTGACCGTGCGCACTTCGCTGCCGACCGCCTCAACGATCCCGGCCGCCTCGTGCCCAGGAACTGCCGGCAGGGCGTGGGGATAGGTCCCTTCGATGAAATGCAGGTCGGAATGGCACAGCCCGCAGGCCGCGGTGCGGATCAGCACTTCGTGCGGACCCGGCTTGCTGATCTGCAGCTGCTCGATCTCGAGCGGCTGGTTCGGTGCGATCAGGACGGCGGCTTTCATCCATTATTCCTTAGAAAGTCCGTTAGCATCGAGCGAAGTCGAGATGCATCGCAGGGTGTCTCGACCAGGCTCGACACGAACGGAGTTGGTTTAATTACCGCGACACCCCGATATCGCCCGAGCTGGGGCCAGAGGTGGGCTGCGGCGCATATTTGCCCATTTCGATTCGCGCGATCGAGCGGTTGTGGACTTCGTCCGGGCCGTCGGCGATGCGCAGGGTGCGCTGGCCGGCATACATCTTGGCCAGGCCGAAGTCTTCGGACACGCCGCCGCCGCCATGGGCCTGGATCGCATCGTCGATGATCTTCAGCGCCATGTTGGGCGCCTTGACCTTGATCATCGCGATTTCGGCCTGGGCGGCCTTGTTGCCGACCTTGTCCATCATGTCCGCCGCCTTGAGGCAGAGCAGGCGCGAGCATTCGATTTCGATCCGGGCTTCGGCGATGCGCTGTTCCCAGATCGAATGCGTGCTGATCGCCTTGCCGAAGGCAACGCGACTCGACAGCCGCTGGACCATCCGCGACAGCGCTTCCTCGGCCACGCCGATCGTGCGCATGCAGTGATGGATGCGGCCCGGACCGAGGCGGCCCTGGGCGATCTCGAACCCGCGGCCTTCACCCAACAGCATGTTGCTGGCCGGAATGCGGACGTTGTTGAGCTTGATTTCCATGTGCCCGTGCGGGGCATCGTCATAGCCGAACACCGGCAGGTGGCGCAGGATCTCTACCCCCGGGGCATCGAGCTCCATCAGCACCATCGATTGCTGGGCGTGCTTTTTGGCCTCGAAATCGGTCTTGCCCATGACGATGGCGATCTTGCAGCGCGGATCGCCCGCGCCCGACGACCACCACTTGACGCCGTTGAGCACGTATTCATCGCCCTCGCGGCGGATCGAGCATTCGATGTTGGTCGCGTCCGAGCTGGCGACCTGCGGCTCGGTCATCAGGAAGGCCGAACGTATTTCGCCGTTCATCAGCGGCTTGAGCCACTGCTCCTTCTGTTCGCGCGTGCCATAGCGGTGCAGCACTTCCATGTTGCCGGTATCGGGCGCGGAGCAATTGAACACTTCGGAGGCAAAGCCGACCCGGCCCATTTCCTCGGCGCAAAGCGCGTATTCAAGGTTGGTCAGACCGGGGCCTTCGAATTCGAAGGTGTCGTCGACATGGGTGCGGCCCGACTGCGGCGGCATGAACAGGTTCCAGATGCCCTGGGCCTTGGCCCGGGCCTTTTCTTCCTCGACCACCGGCAGCACTTTCCACCGGTCGCCTTCGGCGTCCTGCTTCTTGTAATCGCCCTGGCGGGGACGGACGTGGTTCTCGATGAACTGGCGAACTCGGTCGCGCCAATACACCTGCCGGTCAGTCGGGTCGAAATCCATGGGGTCTTCCTTTCCTTATACTGTCGAGTCTCGCCCGGTTCCCTGCCACGGGCGGCAGGCTGCGCCAAGTACGAATTAAGCGGTCGGTTAAAGTGCAGCGTCCTCCCGCCCGGCCAATCGAGCGAGCCGCTGCGCATGATCGGCGCGGGTAATCGGGAACCGGGATATGAAGGCGAGCGAGGCGAGCGCGATCAGCGTCAGCGCAATCAGGAAATAGAGTGCAAAGGCATCAAGTACCGGAGCTGCCACCGCGCCAGGCTCTGCCTTGGCGGGAAAGCCCGACGCCGTCACGATCGATCCGGCCAGGAATATGCCCAGGCCCGTGGCGCACTTCTGGGTGAAGAAGTAGGCCGAGAAGAACAGACCCTCGGTGCGCTCACCCGTGCGTTCCTGCGAAGCCTCGATCACGTCGGCCCCCATCGACTGCACCAGCATCGAGGATGATACCGCCAGCCCGTTCGAAATGGTCATCAGGGTGAACAGACTGGGGATCAGCATGGGATGGCCGTTTTCAGGAAATGCCCCGGCCGTGCGCAGCAGGTAAGGGCTCACCCCGAAAGCCAGCGAGAGCAGCCCGGTCGCCACGGCCCCGGTGCGCTTTTCGATCCGGCTTTGCAGGAAGCCGATCAGGAAGAACGCCCCGACAACCCCGACGAACAGCGAGATCGAATAGGTGATGAACCCGCTTTGCGGCATCTCCCAGTAATAGGTCAGCAGATAGGTCGCGGTCGAAAAGGTCATGCCCAGGTTGATATAGGCGAATAGCGTGCAGCCAAGCAGGATCAGGAAGGCATGGTTGGCCAGCGTCCGGCCGATCTTGCGCACTGTCTGGCCCAGCGGCAGGTGCGTTGCCGGGCTGCTGTCCAGCGCGGCAATGCGGCGATGGGTGGTCAGCGCGCAGATCAGCGTGGCGACGACCATCATCGCCGCACCAGCCCAGCCATAGCGATTGTAGCCTTCGATATTGAGCAGCCCGGAAGGATAACCGGGACCCGGCACCAGGAACACGCCGAAGGCAAGGATCAGCATGATCAGCCCCCCTGCCCAGGCGAAGACATAGCGCCAGCGCGTCAGCGACGTGCGCTCGTCATAGTCGCTGGTCAGCCCCGGGACCACGGACAGCGCGGGGATTTCATAGCAGGAGACTGCGGCACGCATCAGGAAGGCGAACAGCAGCAGATAGCCATACAGCCAGCTTGTGCTGGTCTGCGGCGGGTGCCACAGCATGATCCACGCCGCCGCCATCGGCAGGATCGCCGCGTACATCCACGGATGGCGCTTGCCCCAGTGGCTGTGGGTCTTGTCGCTCCAGTACCCGACCAGCGGATCGATCATGGCATCGAGCAACAGTGCGACCAGCAGGACCAGCCCGACCAGTCGTGCTTCCAGACCCATGACCTGGCTGTAGAACATCAGCAGCAGGGTGGAGAAACCGTTGTCCTTGACGCCATAGGCGGCAGAACCGATCCCGTTGCCCAGCTTGATGCGCAGCGGGAGGCGCTCTGTCGGAGGCAGAACGGCGGCTGGACTGGTGGATGTCACGCTCACTGTCCGGTGCCCGGGACCGCCCCTTCCGCCATCGCTTGCAGCGCATCGAACATGCCTGGCGCTTCGGGGTCCCAGGAATGGCGCGGGCCGACCGTGATCCCGCCATCGACGATGAGCGAAGCGCCGGTCATGAAGCTGCCGGCGTCGCTGGCCAGGAAGGCCACGGCATTGGCGATATCGTCGGGCATGCCGGCGCGCGAGACGGGCTGGGCATGGCTCGACACCTGCATGATCATCGCCTTGGCCTGATCGACCATGTCGGCGGGCATTTCCAGCGCCGAAGTGAAGATGTTGGTATTGATGAAACCGGGCTGCACCGCGTTGACCCTTATGCCGTGCGGCGCCAGCTCGGTCGCGGTGCACTTGGTCAGATGCAGCACGCCGGCCTTGGCCACGGCATAGGCGGTGGGCGAATAGCCCGGCCCGACCGCGGCGATGCTGCTGGTGTTGACGATATTGGCCCCCGGCCGCTGCTTCATGTGCGGCACGGCATAGCGGATGCCCATCGCCACCGACCGCAGGAGCAGGTCCATCGTGCGGTCCCAGCCCGCCGCCTCGATCTCGTCGATCGGGGCGCGGTCGCCCGCCGCCCCGGCATTGTTGAAGACCACGTCGATCCCGCCGTGCGCCGCCGCGGCCTGGTCCATCAGCGCCTTGATCTGCGCCACGTCGCAAACGTCACAGGCCACTGCGGTGATGTTCTCACCCTCTGCGGCGACGGATTTGGCCCCGGCCAGATCGAGATCGGCGGCAAAGACGTGCGCACCTTCGCGAGCGAATAGCAGCGCGGTCGCCCGGCCAATTCCCGAGGCCGCCCCGGTGACGACGACACATTTTCCGGCGAATCGCATTGGCATTCCTCTCCATACCGCTTTTTCGACAACTTACGGCGACAGGCGCGGCGGTCAACGCTGGCGTGCTTACGCTACGGCATCGCGGAATCTTTGCAAATGGCCAAACTCCGCGCTTGCGCCTGCCGCCCGAGTCGCCTTAACCTTGCGCTTAAGAAGGGAGAGGAAATCACATGTCCGACCTTGAGAATTTCCGTCAGGAACTGCGTGCCTGGCTTGAAGAAAACTGCCCGCAGGAAATGCGCCAGCCCGTTCGCGACGAGGATGACGTCTGCTGGGGCGGACGCAAGTTCCAGTTCAAGAGCCCGGCGCAGAAGGCCTGGCTCGATGCCTGCGTGGCCAAGGGCTATACTGTGCCCGACTGGCCGGTTGCCTATGGCGGCGCGGGGATGACCCCCGAGCAGGCCAAGATCTGGCGCAGCGAATGCGCGCGGATCGGGGCGCGGCCGCCGCTGTCCAGCTTCGGCATCTGGATGCTGGGCCCGGCGCTGCTCAAGTTCGGAACCGAGGAACAGAAGGTCCACTACCTCGGCCAGGTCGCCCGCGGCGAGATCCGTTGGTGCCAGGGCTATTCCGAACCGGGTTCGGGATCGGACCTCGTCTCGCTGCAGACCTTTGGCGAAGACAAGGGCGACCATTGGGTGGTCAATGGCAGCAAGATCTGGACCAGCTATGCCGACAAGGCCGACTGGATCTTCTGCCTGGTCCGTACCGACAAGGCGAACAAGTACCAGGGGATCAGCTTCCTGCTGTTCGACATGGAAAGCCCCGGGGTCTCGACCAAGCCGATCCTGCTGATCAGCGGCAATTCGCCGTTCTGCGAGACCTTCTTCGACAATGTGAAGGTCCCCAAGGACCAGATCGTCGGCGAACTGAACCGCGGCTGGGACGTCGCCAAGTACCTCCTCGGGCACGAGCGTGAGATGATTTCCGCGACCGGCGGGGGTGACCGCGCCGGATCGCTGGGCGCAGCGGTCAGCCGCGCCGCCGCGCTGGAAGATCCGGTGCTGCGCGCCGATCTGGCGATGTTCGACGTCGATGCCCTGGCCTTCACCGCGATGAGCGAAAAGTTCATGGACGAGGTCAAGGTCGGCCGCGGCCACCCGGCCCAGCCCAACATGATGAAGTACGCCGGGACCGAGCTCAACAAGCGCCGGCTCGAGCTGGTCATGGCGGCGGGCGGCAGCGCCGCGCTGGAATGGGACAGCGAGGCATCGGGCGGCGGATCAAGCGCGCGCAACTGGCTGCGGACCAAGGCCAATTCGATCGAGGGCGGGACCAGCGAGGTCATGCTCAACGTCATTTCCAAGCGCATCCTGGACCTGCCGGGGGCTTAACATCACAACGACCGTCATTCCCGCGAAAGCGGGAGCCCATCACGCATGCGTGCCCTAGGCCGCGACGTTGGGAGATGGATCCCCGCTTTCGCGGGGATGACGAGCAAGGAGTTTACGATGGCTTTGTACCACACCGACGACCAGACCATGCTGGCCGACACCGCCCGCCAGTTCATGGCCGAGGAAGGCAGCATCGCCAAACAGCTGCGCCACTACCGCGACATCCAGTGCAAGGACGGCTTCGGCCACGCGCTGTGGAAAAGCCTGGCCGAGCTGGGCTTTACCGGCATTCTGGTCAGCGAGGCCGACGGCGGCCTTGGCATGGGTCATGTCGAGGCCGGGATCGTCCTGGAAGAGATCGGCCGCAACCTCACCCCTTCGCCGTTCCTGACCAGCGCGGTGGCCGCAGCGACGGCGTTGGGCGCGGGCAGCAACGAGCTGCGCGGTCGCTACCTGTCCGGCCTGCTATCGGGCGACAGCGTCTTTGCCGTCGCGATCGACGAAGGCCGCAAGCACCGGCCAGAGCGGATTGCGACGCGGGCGGAACGCAGCGGTAACGGCTTCAAGCTGAACGGCAACAAGGCCTGCGTCATTCACGGCGGCAGTGCCGACATGCTGGTGGTCGCGGCGCGCACTGCCGGGGCAGATGACGACAATGACGGGGTGACCCTGTTTGCCGTGCCGCGCGATTCGGCCGGGCTGAGCCAGGACGCGGTGCGGCTGGTCGACAGCTCGATGGCCACCCACGTCCGGTTCGACAATGTCCAGCTGGATGCCGACGCGGTCATCGGCGAGGTCGATGGCGGGCGCGCGGTGCTCGACAAGGTGCTGAGCGCCGGCCGGATCGGTGCGGCGGCAGAAAGCATCGGGGTGGCCTCCGGCGCCTTCGACATGACCGCAACCTATCTCAAGCAGCGCAAACAGTTCGGCAAGCTGATCGGCGAGTTCCAGGCGCTGCAGCACCGCGCCGCGCACCTCTATTCCGAGATCGAGATCGCCCGCGCCGCGACGATCAAGGCCCAGCAGCTGCTCGACGGCGGCAGTGACAAGGCCGACCTGATGGTTTCGGTGGCCAAGGCCAAGGCCGGCAAGGCCGCCGGGTTGGCGGTGCGCGAAGGCGTGCAGATGCACGGCGGGATCGGCATGACCGACGAATACGACATCGGCCTCTACATGAAGCGTGACCGTGCCCTGGCCGAGTTCATGGGCGACCAGTATTACCATGCAGAACGCGTCGCGCGGCTGAGCGGATATTGAGGAGCAGGACGATGGCGTTCGATTTTACCAAACTGTTCAGCCTTGAAGGCAAGGTCGCGCTGATCACCGGCGGCAGCCGCGGGATCGGCAAGATGCTGCTCGAGGGCTTCCTCGCCGCCGGTTGCGAACGGGTCTATGTCACCGCACGCAAGCGCGAGCAGATCGCCGAAACCCTGGCGGAATTCGAGGCCGCCTATCCCGGCAAGGTTATCGGCCTGCCCGGCGACCTCAGCCAGATGGACGAGATCAAGCGCCTGGCCGAAGAGCTGGCTGGCCGCGAATCCCGGCTCGACATTCTGGTCAACAATGCCGGCGCGGCCTGGGGGGCGGAGTTCGACCAGTTTCCCGAGGCCGGGTGGGACAAGGTCATGGACCTCAACGTCAAAAGCCTGTTCTTCCTCACCCAGAAGCTCTTCCCGCTGCTGAAAGCTGCCGGAACCTTCGATCGTCCGGCCAAGGTGATCAATATCGCCTCGGTCGACGGGCTGCGCCCCAATCCTTGGGAAACCTATTCCTACCAGGCGTCGAAGGCGGCGGTGGTCCACCTGACCAAGCGCATGGCGGCGCGGCTGATCAAGGACAACATCGTCGTCACCTGCATCGCGCCGGGGGCCTATCCCAGCGAGATGAACAAGGCCGCCGCCAAGAACCCCGAAGGCAGTGCCAAGGGTATCCCCTACAAGCGCATCGGCGTGGCCGAGGATATCGCCGGCGGGGCGATCTACCTGGCGAGCCGCGCCGGCGACTATGTTGTCGGCACGACGATTCCGATTGATGGCGGGATCGTCAACGGCTGGATTCCCGAAGTATTCAACGATCCATCGGGGCACTGATCGCCATGAAGCACCAGCTGCGCACCCTCGCCACCGGAATTTACTTCGGTGAAGGGCCGCGTTGGCGGAATGGCCGGCTGTGGTTCTCGGATTTCTATGCCAGCCAAGTGAAATCGGTCGATCTTGCTGGTGACCTGCGCACCGAATTGGACGTCGAAGGCCGCACTTCGGGGCTGGGCTGGATGCCCGACGGATCGTTGCTGGTGGTGCGGATGGAACTGCGTGCAGTCTGGCGGCGCTGGCCTGACGGGCGTTTCGAACAGCACGCCGACCTGGCGGACTATTCGGCCTTCCTGTGCAACGACATGGTCGTCGATGGCGCGGGCCGCGCCTATGTTGGCAACTTCGGCTTCGATCTTGATGCCGAAATTCGCGCACGCGGCGCTGCAAGCGTCATCGCCGAACACCCGACCACGATGCTCGCTCTGGTTCAGCCGGACGGTACCGTCAGCGACGCTGCGCCGGGCGAACGCTTCGGCTTTCCCAATGGCATGGTAATCAAGCCCGACGGCAAGACTCTTGTGGTGGGCGAAACCCTGGCCGGACAGCTGACCATCCTCGACATCGGCGAGGACGGGACACTTTCCAATCGCCGCCAGTTCGCCCCGACCGTGCCGCGCCTGCCCGACGGGATTTGCCTCGACGCCAGCGGCGCGGTGTGGATCGCCAACCCGGTCGCCCCCGAATGCGCGCTGATCGCGCCGGGCGGCGAAGTGCTCGACGTGGTCGAAACGGACGGCCTCAACTGCTACGCCTGTATGCTCGGCGGACCGACCGGACGCCACCTGTTCATGCTCGTCGCGCCCAGTTCAGATGCCGGCGCGGCAGCGAAAAGCCCCAAGGGCAAGGTGCTGGTGACCGAAGTCAAGGTGCCGGGCGCGGGCTGGCCCTAGTCCCGCATCAATCCGCGGACGAAGCCGATCAGACCGGTCTGGCGGGCGCGCTTCATCCGTTCGGCGTGAAGGATCTCGCGCACCTTGGCAAAGCACAGCTGGATATCGTCGTTGACCACGACATAGTCATAGCCGTCCCAGTGGCTGATCTCGCCCCGGGCGCGGTCCATGCGGGCCTGGATAACATCGCTGCTGTCGGTGCCGCGCCCGGTCAGGCGGCGGCGCAGTTCATCGATGCTGGGAGGGAGCAGGAACACCCGGACGACGTCGGTTTCCAGCTTTTGATAAAGCTGCTGGGTGCCCTGCCAGTCGATGTCGAACAGAAAGTCCTGGCCTTCGCGCAGGCCCGCCTTGACCTGGGCCTTGGGTGTTCCATAGCAGTGCCCGAAGACCGACGCCCATTCGAGGAAATGGTCGTCCTCGACCATCTGGTCGAAGGCCTGCTGATCGACGAAGATGTAATCCTTGCCGTCGATTTCGCCGGGCCGCATCGGGCGGGTGGTGACCGAAACCGACAGGCAGATTTCGCCATCTGCGTCGAGCAGCATCCGGCTGATCGTGGTCTTGCCCGCGCCGGAGGGCGAGGACAGGATGAACATCAGCCCGCGGCGCTGCAGGGTATCGCTTGATTCCATGGGCCTCAATTGCCCAAGCCGGGGCGGCGATCAAGCGTCGGAGGTATCCGCGCCGCCCTTTTCCGCCTGCTTGTCCACCGCAGCCTTGCCTTCGGCGCGCGCGGCGGCCTTGCCGCGGCGGCGGTCGAACAGCGTCTTGGCGAGAAGCCCGCCGCCGATCACCAGCGCGCCGGGGATCGAGCGGGTCGCGACCCGCGCCAGCACGGTGCCGACCACGGTCTGGCCGATCGAGCGGCCCTTGACGATCGCCTTGGCCTTGCCTTTCGAATAGCGGGTCTGGAGCAGGCTGCGTTCGACCGCATGGCGCAGCAACTGCCCACCGCCGCGCAGGACGATGTCGGCCAGGACCAGATTGGTCATCGGATTGGGGCTGATATCGGCGGCCTTGTCGGCAACGGTGTCGCCGGCCTCTTTCGCCGCCGCCTTGGTTTTCCTGGCAAGGATCCGGGGCGCCTTGACCATGGCCCTATTTCTTGCGTCCGAAATCGACCGAGACCACGTTCGAGCCGTCATCGCTGCCGGTGGGCGGAGCGCCATCGGGCTCGTCGTTTTCGGCCATGTCGTGCGGCTCGGGGCCGTCGGGACCGCCAACCGCCTGGAACTGCAGCCCGAAATCGACCGCGGGATCGACAAAGGCGGTAATCGCCGAGAACGGCACCACCAGCTTGGCCGGGATCTGGTTGAAGGTCAGCCCGACGGTGAAATGATCGTCGTTGACGGCCAGGTCCCAGAACTTGTTCTGCAGAACGATCGTCATCTCGTCCGGGAAGCGCTCTTTCAGATGCGGCGGGATCGAGACGCCGGGGGCTTCGGTCTTGAACGTGATATAGAAATGATGCGCGCCCGGCAGGGTACCGCCCGCCGCCTCGACCTCGCCCAGAACGCGGCCGACCACGGCGCGCAGGGCCTCCTGGACGATGTCGTCATAGGGGATCAGGCTGTCTGGGGCTTCGTCGCTCATGGTGGTCAAGTGGCGTCCTGCGCGCGGATGGTCAAGGGAATGCGGTAACACGTGCTACAGCGAATGGTTGCACGCGCTGCAATGTGTCTTATAGGCCAGCCCCATGCGTACCGCCAGAATTGCCCGCAAAACGCACGAAACCGACATTCTCGTCGAAGTGAACCTCGACGGCACCGGGGCCTATGATGTCAGCACCGGGATCGGCTTTCTCGACCACATGATCGAGCAGTTTTCGCGTCATTCGCTGATCGACGTCACGTGCCGCATCAAGGGCGACCTCCACGTCGACCAGCACCACACCACCGAAGACAGCGCGATCGCGATCGGCCAGGCGATCGGCCAGGCGCTGGGCGACAAGGCCGGGATCGGTCGCTACGGCACCGCCTACAGCCCGATGGACGAGGCGCTGGCCCGCGTCGCGCTCGACATTTCGGGGCGGCCGTGGCTGGTTTGGAACGCCGGGTTTACCCAGGAACGGCTTGGCGAAATGGATACCGAGCTGTTCGAGCACTGGTTCCAGTCGATCGCCCAGGCAGTCGGGATCACGCTGCACATCGAACTGCTCTATGGCAGCAACAACCACCACATCTGCGAAGGCATCTACAAGGGCTTTGCCCGCGCGATGCGGCAGGCGGTGGAGCTCGATCCGCGCAAGGCAGGAGCGATTCCCTCGACCAAGGGCCAGCTCGGTGGCTGAGGTTGTCGCGCTGGTCGATTACGGCGCGGGTAATCTTCATTCCGTCGCCAACGCACTGAAAGCCGCGGGCTGCGATGCGGTTACCCTGACCGACAATCCCGACGTGGTGCGCGCCGCCGACCGGATCGTCCTGCCCGGGGTCGGCAGCTTCAAGGCCTGCGCCGAAGGGCTGCAGGCGATCCCCCATCTGGTCGAGGCGATGCGCGAGCGGGTTTTTGTCGGCGGGGCGCCGTTCCTCGGCATTTGCGTCGGGATGCAGCTGCTCGCCACAACCGGGGTCGAACATGGCAACACGCCAGGACTTGACTGGATTCCCGGCGAAGTCCGGCTGATCGAACGCACCGACCGGGCGATCAAGGTGCCGCACATGGGCTGGAACGATGTCCAGACCACGCCCCATGCGGTGCTGGTCGAGCCGGGCGAGGGCTATTTCCTCCATTCGTACCACTTCGCGCCCGATGATGGTCACCACGTGCTGGCGATGACCGACCACGGCGGCGGTCTGGTCGCCGCGGTCGGGCGCGACAATCTGGTGGGGGTGCAGTTCCATCCGGAAAAGAGCCAGGCCTATGGGCTGGCGCTGCTCAGCCGGTTCCTGGAGTGGAAGCCATGATCGTCTTCCCCGCAATCGACCTCAAGGCTGGTCAGGTCGTGCGCCTGGCCGAAGGCGACATGGCCCGCGCAACGGTTTATGGCGACGATCCGGCAGCGCAGGCGCTGCTGTTTGCTGCGGCGGGGTCGCAGTTCCTTCACGTGGTCGATCTCGACGGCAGCTTTGCCGGGCGGGCGGAGAACCGCGCGGCGGTGGAAGCGATCGTCGAAGCGTTCCCCGGCCACGTCCAGCTGGGCGGCGGGATCCGCACCCGCGAGGCGGTCGAAGGCTGGTTCGATCTGGGCGTGTCGCGCGTGGTGATGGGCTCGGCCGCGCTCAAGGACCCGCAGTTCGTCAAGGACATGGCACGCGAGTTTCCCGGCGGGATCGTCGTCGCGGTCGATGCCAAGGACGGAATGGTCGCGACCGAGGGCTGGGCCGATGTCTCCGACGTCGCCGTGGTCGATCTCGCCCGCCGCTTCGAGGATGCCGGGGTCGCCAGCCTGCTGTTCACCGACATCGGCCGCGACGGGCTGCTCAAGGGCGTCAATATCGACGCGACGGTCGAGCTGGCCCGCCGGGTCGACTTGCCGGTGATTGCCAGCGGCGGGGTCAAGGGGCTGGACGACATCCACATTCTTGCGCTCCACGCGCATGAAGGGATCGAAGGCGTGATCACCGGGCGCGCGCTCTACGAAGGGCGGCTTGATCTGGCGGCGGCGATTGCGATGGCGGGGCGGCGATGAGCGACAGAATCGTTACAGTCGCACTGGCTCTCGTAATTGCTTGGGAGACCCCCAAGTTGTGGATTGGCTGGAGGCTGCAGACCTCAGTATTCGGCGGCCAGCGCTATTCTAAGGTCGAATATCCAAGGACTTTTTGGACGCTGTTAGCTTTGCATTCGGCGTTATACATATTGTGTCTTGTCGTTCTCAGCAGCCTTCTCTTTGGCTGGCACACATGACCGTCCGCATCCGCGTCATCCCCTGCCTCGATGTCCGCGACGGGCGCGTGGTCAAGGGCGTCAACTTCGTCGATCTCAAGGATGCCGGCGATCCGGTCGATGCCGCGAAGGCCTATGATGCGGCGGGGGCGGACGAGCTGTGCTTCCTCGACATCAGCGCCAGCCACGAAGGGCGCGGGACGCTGCTCGATGTGGTGCGCCGCACCGCCGAGGTGTGCTTCATGCCGCTGACCGTCGGCGGCGGGGTGCGCTCGGTCGAGGATGCCCGCGCGCTCCTGCTGGCCGGGGCGGACAAGATCGCGGTCAATTCCGCCGCAGTTTCGCGGCCCGAAGTGGTCGCCGACATCGCACAGAAGATGGGCAGCCAATGCGTGGTCGCCTCGGTCGATGCGCGCAAGACCGCGGGCGGCGGCTGGGAAATCTTCACCCACGGCGGGCGCAAGGCGACCGGGATCGACGCGATCGAGCACGCCGTACGTCTGGCCGAGCTGGGCGCGGGCGAGCTGCTGGTCACCTCGATGGACGGCGACGGCACGCAAGGCGGCTACGATCTCGCGCTGACCCGCACGATCGCTGATGCAGTCTCGGTGCCGGTGATCGCTTCGGGCGGGGTCGGCACGCTCGATCATCTGGTCGAGGGCGTCACCAAGGGCCACGCCAGCGCGGTACTGGCCGCCTCGATCTTCCACTTCGGCACCCACACCATCGCCGAGGCGCACGCGGCGCTTCGCGCAGCAGGCTTGCCCGCGCGCGGATAGCTTGGCAGACCGGCGATCATGGACACCCTGACCCGCCTTGCCGCGACCATCGCCGCGCGCCGCGATGCCGATCCTGCGACGAGCTGGGTGGCGAAGCTCCACGCCAAGGGCCTGCCGGTGATCGCGAAAAAGCTGGGCGAGGAAGCGGTCGAAACGGTGATCGCCGCGCTGTCGGGCACCCGCGAGGAACTGGTCGGTGAAGCGGCCGACACGCTGTTCCACCTCATGGTACTGCTCGACGCCAAGGGGATACCGCTGGACGAGGTCCTCGCCGAACTCGACCGCCGCGAGGGAACCAGCGGGATCGCCGAAAAAGCCAGCCGGAGCGAATAGATGCCGATCGACGCCACCCAGCCCTATGACGAGCAGAACATTTTCGCGAAGATCCTGCGCGGCGAGATCCCCAACCGGACCGTCTACGAAGACGAATGGGCGCTGGCCTTCCACGACATCAACCCGCAAGCGCCGCTCCACGTGCTGGTGATCCCCAAGGGGACTTACGTCAGCTGGGACGACTTTTCGGCCAAGGCCAGCGCAGAGGAAATCGCCGGGTTCGTCCGCGCCGTCGGCCACGTAGCGCGCGACAACGGACTGGTCGCGCCGGGCTACCGTTTGCTCGCCAATGTCGGTCAGCACGGCCACCAGGAAGTGCCGCATCTGCACGTCCATCTGTTCGGCGGGCGGCCGCTGGGGCCGATGCTGGCGCGCTGAACTGCCCTGCACGGCTGACCAGTTGCACCCGCAAGCGGTCCGCACTGGCACTTGGGGTTGCCCCCTGACTCCCGCACTTGCTAAGGGTCCGGCGGCATGACGTCATTTCCAGCTCCACCCTCCGGCCTGATCGACGGACCTGTGCACCGCTTTGCCGTGCGCGCCTATTTCGAAGACACCGACCTGTCGGGGGTGGTCTATCACGCCAATTACCTGCGCTGGTTCGAACGTGCGCGCAGCGATTGCGTCCGCCTGCTGGGGATTGACCAGCGCGCCGCGAATGAAGGTGGCGAGGGTGCCTTTGCCGTGGTCGACCTGACCATCCGCTATGCCGTGCCCGCCCGGCTCGACGATGTCGTGAACATCGAAACGCGCTGCACCGCCCTGCGCGCCGCATCGTGCCTGATGCACCAGAAGGCGTTCCGCGGCGACGGCGTACTTCTGTCCGAAGCGACGTTCCGGGTCGGCTTCGTCTCTCCCGAAGGCCGTCCGCGCCGCATGCCTGCCGGCTGGCGCGAGGCCTTTGCCACCATTGCCCTTGAAGGATCCGAATGACCCTGCTTCCCTTGCTCGCCGCTGCCGCCCCCAAAGCGGTCTCGGGCCACCTCAACCCGGTCAAGCTGTTCCTCGACGCGGACATTGTCGTCCAAATCGTCATGGCCGGGCTGATCCTGGCTTCGGTCTGGGTGTGGATGATCGTGCTGTCATTTTCGCTCCGCTCGGGCGGCATCCGCACGCGCTGCGACACCTATGAACGGGCCTTCTGGAAGGCCAAGGACATCGACGCGTTTCAGGCCGAATGGGAAGCGCGCGACACCCCTTCGGCGCGGGTTGCCGCTGCCGGCCTGGCCGAATGGCGCGCCTCGGCCCGGCGCGACAAGGACGGCACCCGCCAGCGGCTGGCTCAGGCGATGGACGGCGCGATCGCGCAGGAGGCCGACCGGCTGGCGGAACGGCTCAATTTCCTCGCCACGGTTGGTGCGGTGGCGCCCTTCGTGGGGCTGTTCGGCACGGTCTGGGGGATCATGAACAGCTTCTTCCAGATCGGCCAGCAGCAGAACTCGTCGCTCGCGGTGGTCGCCCCGGGCATTTCCGAAGCGCTGTTCGCCACCGCGATCGGGCTGTTCGCGGCGATCCCTGCGGTCATCGCCTACAACCGCTTTTCGCACCGCGTCGACCAGCTCGAAGCGCGGCTGCAGCGCTTTGCCGACCGCTTCCACGCCAGCCTGAGCCGCGATCTGGAGGCGGGATAAATGGCCTTCGCCACGCCTCGTCGCAGCAAACGCCGCGGCCGCGCGCCGATGGCAGAGATCAACGTCACCCCGCTGGTCGACGTCATGCTGGTTCTGCTGATCATCTTCATGGTCACCGCGCCGCTGCTCAATGCCGGGGTGCCGGTCAACCTGCCCGACAGCCAGGCCAAGGCGCTGGATCAGCAGGCGCAGCAGGTCAATCTGTCGATGGATGCTCAGGGCCGCCTGTTCATCGACCAGAGCGAAGTCGCCCCCGGGGCGCTGGCCGACAAGCTCGCCGCCCTGCCGCGCGGGGCCGATGGCAAGCCACCGCTGGTCACGCTGCGTGCCGACAAGGCGCTGGACTATGGCCGGGTGATCGCGGTGATGGGCCAGCTCAACCGCGCCGGGTTCAACGCTATTTCGCTGGTCACCACCAGTTCAGGCGCGGCTGAATAGGGCCCGACCATGGCAGCCATCGCCCTTCGCAGCGAAGAACGCATCGGCCTGGGCCTGGCGCTGGCGGCGCATGCCGCGCTGGTGGCCTGGCTGGCGCTGAGCCCGCCTGCACCTGCGCCGCTGCCCCCGCCCGAACGGATGACCGTGACGCTGAGCGAGGATGTCGGCCTGACCGCGACCGCGCCTGCGCTCGACGAGGCCCCGGTGCTGGGCGAAGTCGCGCCGATCCCGCAGCCGCAGCCCGCCGCAGTTGCGCCGCCAAAGCCGCAGCCCGCACCGCCGCGTGCCGTTCCTGCGCCCGCAGCCAAGGTCGCACCGCAGCCCCCGCGCGTGGCCCCTGCCAAGGTTGCGCCGGCCCGTCCTGCGCCGGTCACCACCCGGCCCGCCGGTGCCAGCCGGATCGGTTCCGATTTCCTCAAGGGCGTGTCCGGCGCGCAGGGAACCGCGCGCACGGCCGCGCCTGCCGCAGCCTTCGGGCCGCAGCAGCAATCGGCCCTGCGCGCGGCGATCATGCGTCAGCTCAAGCCGAACTGGAGCGCACCGCAAGGTGCCGATGCCGAAAAGCTGGTGACCCAGGTGCGCTTCAACCTCAATCGCAGCGGCGCGCTGGTCGGCGATCCGCAGGTGATCGCGCAAAGCGGGCAGACCCCGGCCAATGCCGCGCAGGTCCGGCTCCACGCCGAACGGGCGATCCGCGCGGTGCGCCTGGCCGCGCCTTTCATCCTCCCGCCCGACCTTTACGATCACTGGCAGACGGTGACATCGACTTTCGACAGAAGGCTATCGCAATGAAGTTTGCCCCCTTTGCCCTCGCGCTGATTCTTGGTGCAGGCAGTGCGTTCGCGCAGACTACCCCGCCGCCGACCACGCCCGCTCCCGGGATCGACGTGACCGTGTCGGACGACAGCGACTGGCAAAACCAGACCATCGCCATCCCCGCCTTCGCCACCAATGCCGACGTGCCGACCCGGACCAGCGCGGGCAGAACCGGTTCGCTGGGTTTCACTCTGGCCAGCGTAATCACCGCGGACTTGCAGAACAACGGGCTGTTCAAGCCGACCGGCCCCGGCGCCCTGCCGCGACCGGCGCTGGGCCAGGTCCAGGCGCCCGAGTTCGGTACGTGGAGCACCCGCGGTACCGACATGCTGATCCAGGGCTATGTCCGCGCCGAAGCCGACGGGCAGGTCACCGTCGGCTGCTATCTCTATGACGTCGCGCTGAAGCAGCAGCTGGCCAAGGCCGGGTGGACCCTGCCGCCCGCCGACTGGCGCCGCGCCGCGCACAAATGCGCCGATCTGGTCTATTCGCGGCTCTCGGGGGAAAGCCCGTTCTTCGACAGCAAGATCGCCTTCATCGCCGAATCCGGCCCCAAGGATCGCCGGCTCAAGCAACTCGCGATCATGGATTCGGACGGCGAGAACTTTACCAAGCTGACCACCGGGCAGGCCACCGCGCTGACTCCGCGCTGGTCACCCGATTACACGTCGATCCTCTATCTGTCCTATCTCAACGGCCAGCCGCGGATCTATATCCTCGATCCCGCGACCAGGACCCAGCGGCTGCTGCTGTCGGCCCGGAACCCGTTGTTCGCGCCGCGCTGGTCGCCCGATGGCAAGTGGGTGCTCTATTCGATGGCCCAGGCCGGCAATACCGACATCTACAAGATCCCGGCAGCGGGCGGAAATGCGATCAAGCTGACCGACAGTCCGGGGATCGACATCGGCGGCAGCTTCTCGCCCGATGGCAGCAGGATCGTGTTCGAAAGCGACCGCTCGGGCAGCCAGCAGGTCTATGTGATGGACGCCGACGGATCGAACCAGAAGCGCATCAGCTTCTTCGGCGGGCGCAGCGCCACGCCGGAATGGAGCCCGCGCGGCGACCAGATCGCCTTTACCCACATTGTCGGCAACCTGCGTGTCGCGGTGATGGATCCGCAGGGTGGCTCGCTGCGCTATCTGACCGATAGCTGGCAGGACGAAGCCCCGACCTGGGCCCCCAACGGCCGGGTCATCCAGTTTTTCCGTACCGCCAAGACCACCGGCAAGACCAGCGTCTGGCAGGTCGACCTGACCGGGCGCAACCTGCGCCGGATCGAGACCCCGGGCGACGGCAGCGATCCCGCGTGGGGACCGCTTCGTCCCTGATCGTCCCTCACCCATCATTGACTCTGCGGCCCGGCCCGCGAAGCTGAATTCGAAGGAGTAAGCCATGAAGACTAACCTCGCACTTGCTGCAATCCTGGCTGCGGGCCTGGCCGTTTCAGGCTGTTCCAAGAAAGCGCCCAAGGTGCTGCCGCCCGATCCGGGCGGTTCGGTCTCGACCGAGACCCCGGGTGCCAATCAGGGCCCGGTCCCCGGTAGCCAGGCCGATTTCGCCGCGACGATGATGGGCCAGGACACGATCCTGTTCGATACCGACAAGTACAACATCGACAGCGCCGATCAGACCGCACTGGCCGCCCAGGCGCAGTGGCTGGCCAAGTATCCGGCCAAGCGGATCACCCTGGAAGGGCACTGCGACGAACGCGGCACCCGCGAATACAACCTGGCGCTGGGCGAGCGCCGCGCCAACGCGGCCAAGAACTATCTGGTTACCCTGGGCGTGGATGCGGCGCGGATCACCACGGTCAGCTATGGCAAGGAACGGCCCGCGGCGCTGGGATCGGACGAGGACAGCTGGGCCAAGAACCGCCGCGCGGTAACCGTGACGCTGGATTGATGGGTAAGGCGCTTCCCGCGGCTATTGCAGCGCGGGAAGCAGCTGGCTGATCGTCGGCAGGTTCGGCGCCTGGGCGCTGATCGGGAGGCGCAAGGCAGAGCCCGCCCCAACGCCAGCGCCGTGATCGCTGCCCAGCAGCACCAGTCCGGTCATTGCCAGCACCGACAGCGCGATTGACAGGGCCAGTTGCTTGCTCATCACGTGCCTTGTGCCCGTTTCGGCACGGACTTTCAACCCTGCCAGCCCTGAACAAAGGTCCATGGCGTGCATCGATACTTGCGCGCCCTACCCCCGAAAGCCTATCGCACCACAATGAGCCGTCCCAGCCGATCCGACAATTGGGGATTCCCGCGCTGGCGCGGCTATGAAGGCGCGCGCGAAGCGGCGACCGTTCGGCTGTGCGATCGTCACGGCTGCAACGAAGTGGGCAGCTGCCCCGCGCCCAAGACGCCTAACAGTCCCGAACGGTGGATGTTCTGCCAGCGTCACGCCGCCGAATACAACGCCGGGTGGGACTATTTTGAGGGGCTCGACAAGGAAGAAGCCGCCCAGCGCGAAGCGGACGAGACCCGCGACAACTCCGGTTATCACGAGGCGGCCCACTATGGCTGGGCGGGCTCTGGCGACGGCAGCCGCAGCCGCGACGAACTGCGCGCGCTCGACCTGCTGGAACTGACTCCGGACGCCGATTTCGACGCGATCAAGAAAAGCTACAGGGCCAAGGCCAAGCTGGTCCATCCCGACGTCCGGCCCGGCGACGAAGACGCGGCCAAGGCGTTTCAGGCGCTGCAGCTGGCCTATGAGGTGCTCCGCGCGGCCGAGGAACGCCGCGAGTGGAAGGGCTGATCAGGCCCGCTTCTTCAATTTCTTGATCGTTGCCGAGAAGGTCAGCACCGGGCGGCCGTCATCGTCGATGATGCCGCGCACAAAGACGATCGAGAAACCCTGGCGGACCACTTCGCCGCGACCGGTCAGCAGCCGCCCGGGTTCGGCCGCGCCGATGAATTCGCAGTTCATCGTCAAAGTCACCCCGTGGATCGATCCGTCGATTCCGCTGGCACTCATGAACAGGACATAGTCGGCAAAGGTCATCAGCGCCCCGCCGTGGATGTTGCCCCCGCCATTGCGGTTCTTGGCTTCGGGCATGAAACCGCAGACCAGCCCGTCGCCCTCGGGCCGGCAATAGAACGGCCCGGCATGCTCCTCGAAATCGTCGACCGGCTCCCAGTGGTGCCAGCCGGCCCACGGCCCTTCGCTGACCAGGGCCAGGCGCGAATCGCCGGGCGTATCGGCGTCGGATTGCAGCTTGTCGTGCGGTTCGTGGGTCATGGCAGCGGGCCAAGCATATTGCCCGGCCCGCTGCAAGCCGGATCAGACCGCAGCCAGCGCCTGTTCGAAGTCGGCGATCAGATCGTCGGCGTTCTCGATTCCGATGCTGACGCGGACCAAGTTGTCGGTGATGCCGAGCTGGGCCTTGCGTTCGTCCGGCACCGACAGGTGGGTCATCGCCGCGGGCAGGCTGGCCAGCGTTTCGGTGCCGCCCAGGCTGACCGCGAGCTTGGCGATCCTGAGGTTGTCGAGGAAGCGGAACGCCTCGGCCTCGCCGCCCTTGATATAGAGCGAAAATGTGCTGCCCGCGCCGGTGCAGTGGCGATCGAAAATGTCCTGCTGGCGCGGATCGTCGATCATTCCCAGATAGCCAAGCTTTTCGACCTTGGGATGCACCGCCAACCAGGCGCAGACCCGCGCGGCGTTCTCACCGGCGCGGTCCATCCGCAACTCGACCGTTTCCAGGCTGCGCATCAGCATCCAAGCGGTGTTGGGATCGACGATCCCGCCCATCACGTTGCGCAGCATCCGCACCGGGGTCATCCACTTCTTCGCCCCGGCGATCGATCCGGCGACCAGATCGGAATGACCGCCGACATATTTGGTCAGCGAATAGACCACGATGTCGGCGCCGTGATCGAGCGGGCGCGACCACAGCGGGCCCAGGAAAGTGTTGTCGATCGCGATCGGGCATTCGGGGCCGAAGGCGGCATCGCGGGCATCGCGCACAGCCTCGACGTCAACCAGCGCGTTGGTCGGGTTGGCCGGACTTTCAAGATAAACCATCGCCACCTTGCCGCCCTGCGCCGCGGCCTGGGCCTTGGCCCTGGCCATCACCGCGTCGAGCTCTTCGCGCGTCGCCCCGGCGGGGAAATCGACATAGGTGACGCCGAAGCGGCTCAGCGTCTTGGCAACGAAGCCCTCGCTGGCGGCATAGAGCGGGCCCGAATGGACGATCACGTCCCCGGCGTTGCAATAGGCCAGGAACAGCACGCAGATCGCGGTCATCCCGCTGGAAAAGCTCAGCGCCTCTTCCGCGCCGTCCCAAACAGCCAGACGGCCTTCAAGGATCTGCTGGTTGGGTCCGTTGAAGCGCGAATAGACCAGCCCGTCGGTGCCACCGGGAACCTTGCCGGTGATCCCTTCGAAGAAACGCTTGCCGTCAGCCGCGCTGGGGAAGGCGAAGGTGCTGGTCAGGAAAATCGGCGCCTTGAGGCTGCCCTCGGACAGCACCGGATCATAGCCATGGCCCATCATCAGGGTGGCGGGCGAAAGTTCGTGGTTGCCGATATGGGTGATTGCCGCCTTGGGCTTTCGCGCGGGCGTGGGGGTGTCTGCCATGCTTGGCATCCTTCCTGAATTCAACGCCCCCAGGAAGGCGGGAGCTGGTCATTGGCCGGGGCCGGGGTTCCTAACCTCCGCAGGAACGCATCTCCCCAAGGGCCGCGCCTGCGGATAGGGCAGCGCACGGCCCAAATCAATATCGTTGCTGTTGAAACCGGTTAAGTGCTAGCCATGGTTCCGGGTCGAACTTTATACCAATAATGGAGCAAAGTCCGATGTCCAATACCAACCTGCTGGCCTTGGCCATGCGTCTGTTTGGCGCGGTTTTCTGCGTGATCTATCTGCTTGCGATCGTATGGCCATCGGGCTGGGCCTGGCACGAGGGCAGTCCGGCTACGAACGATTATTTCCTGATGATCGTCGGGGTCTACTTCACTCTGGGCGTGTTCCTGATCCGCGGTGCAGGAAATCCGGCGGCGAACGCTTCGCTGATCTGGTTCACCGTCTGGTCCAGCTTGGTCCACGCCGGCATCATGGCGTGGGAGGCAATGCGCGCGCCGATGCATCAGGGCCATCTGATGGGCGACGTGCCAGCGCTGTTGCTGGTTGCTGTTGTCTTTGCCGTGCTGATGCGACGCGGCGCGGCAGCCTGATCCTGATCAGTCTTCGGTAATCAGGCTGCGCTCGCGGGTTTCGGGCAGCAGCAGCGTGGCGACGCCGGCCATGGCGATGACCAGAGCGACGTAGATGTAGAACAGCCACTCCACGCCGGCGCCCTTCAGCGCCAGCGCGACCATTTCCAGCGTCCCGGCGAACAGCGCGTTGCCGATGGCGTAGGGCAGCGCCACGCCCAGCCCGCGGATGTGCGCCGGGAACAGTTCGGCCTTCACCAGCGCGTTGTTGGCGCTGTAGCCGCTCTGCAGAGTCAGCGGGATCAGGATCAGCAGCGTGGCGATCACCGGCGAGGTTGTCTGCTCCAGCGTCAGGAACACCGGTACGGCGGCCAGGGCCCCGCCGATGCCGAAGATCAGCAGCATGGGTTTGCGCCCGAAGCGATCGGCCAGCGCGCCGAACAGCGGCTGCATCGCGGTGAACCACAGCAGCGCCACAGCGATGATATAGGTCGCGGTGGCCTTGTCGAAGCCGACCGTGTTGAACAGGTACTTCTGCATGTAGCTGGTATAGGTATAGGCGCTGAGCCCCCCGCCGGCCGAGAGCATCGCGACCAGAATGCTTTCACGGCGATGGTCGCGCCACAGCAGCCGGGCGGTGGAGGCCGGGCGATCGACCGCCTGGTTGGTGAATGACGGCGTTTCGCCCAGGTTACGGCGCAGCAGGTAGACGCCAAGCGCCAGGCCTGCGCCGATCACGAAGGGAATGCGCCAGCCCCAGGTGGTCAATTGCGCCTCGCTGAGGAAACCCTGCAGCACCACCGCCACGGCGATCGCGCAGAGCTGCCCGCCGCACAGCGTCATGTACTGGAAGCTGGCCCAGAACCCGCGATTCTCCTTCGGCGCCATCTCCGACAGGTAGGTTGCACTGGCGCCGTATTCGCCGCCCAGCGACAGTCCCTGCAGGACACGGGCGAGCAGCAGCACGGCTGGGCCAAGCAATCCGGCCTGGGCATAGGTCGGGGCGACGGCGAGCAGCAATGAGCCGCTGAACATCAGCGCCACCGACAGCGTGAGGCCCGCCTTGCGCCCCCTGCCGTCGGCAAAGCGGCCCATCACCCAGGCCCCGATCGGGCGCATGACAAAGCCCGCGGCGAAGATCGTCGCGGTGCTTAAGAGCTGGGCGGTGGGATCGGCCTTGGGGAAGAAGACCGGGGCGAAGTAGATCGCGAAACTGGCATAGGCGAACCAGTCGTACCATTCGACCAGGTTGCCGGCCGAGCCGCCGATGATCGAGACCAGCCGCTGGCGGGGTATCGACAACTTCGCGCCCATTGCGTCGTTCCCCCCGCCAAGTCCCGGTTTACTTCGGCGAAATCACCATCAGCATCTGGCGGCCTTCCATGCGCGGCCAGGCTTCCATCTTGGCCACTTCGGCGGTGTCGTCCTGGACCCGCTTGAGCAGGTTCATGCCCAATTGCTGGTGCGACAGTTCGCGGCCGCGGAAGCGCAGGGTCACCTTGACCTTGTCGCCTTCGCCGATGAACTTGTGGATCGCCTTCATCTTGGTGTCGTAATCGTGGTCGTCGATGTTCGGACGCATCTTGATCTCCTTGATCTCCTGCGTCTTCTGCGACTTGCGGGCGAGATTCGCCTTCTTCTGCGCCTCGTAGCGGAACTTGCCGACATCGAGGAACTTGCACACCGGCGGGTCGGCGTTGGGGCTGACTTCGACCAGGTCAAGGCCGACCTCGGCCGCCTGCTCGATCGCTTCGCGGGTGTACATCACGCCGATATTCTCGCCGTTCTCGTCAATGACGCGAACCTTGTCGGACGTGATCATCTGATTGTAGCGCGGGCCGCTCTTAACGGGGGGCTGCATGCTGCGCCGGGGTGGGGGTGCTATGTTGGAATCTCCTGAGACGTTTTTCTGCGCCGCTCCATAGTCCGAAACCGGGACTTGGGAAAGGGTTTAGGCTGCGTTTCGACTTGCGGCACGGCCAGTGCGGGGTATCAAGTGCGTGGCGGTGGAACACCGATGCCAGGGGAGGCGGCATATGGCGACAGTTGCGGCGCGGTCCAGCCGCGCAAGACCGGGGGCGCTCTATTTCCCGGTGATGACCCTGCTGCTGGTCATGCTGTCGTTCCTGGCCTTTGCCGACAATCTGATCACCGATGTCGGCCAGCCGAGCAATTCCGATCCGAAAATGATCGTCCATGCGCTGTTTTCGGCGGCCTGGGTGATCGCCTTCGCGGTGCAGGCGTGGCTTGTTTATCTGGGCCGGATCGCCGCGCATCGCCGCATCGGGCAATGGGTCTTCGCGATCGCCGCCGGCATGGTGCTGAGCACGCTGTACCTCTTCATCGCCAAGTTTCGCGGCTTTGCGGCGATGGAGCCCGAAGTGATCGCCAACCGCCTGCTGATGGCGGTGTTCGCGGCCTGCACGTGGCTGGCCTACCAGCGGCGCAACCGGCCCGACTGGCACAAACGGCTGCTGCTGGTCGGCACCATGGCCCTGCTCGAACCGATCCTGGCCCGGCTTTACGATCCGCTGTTCGGTCCCCTCCTGCCCAAAGTGATGAGCGAGACGACCGACATGGCGCTGTTCCTGACCTACCTGTTCGGCGTGTGGCTGGCCTTTCTGGGTTCGCTGGCGCTGTACGACCGGCGCCTTATCGGCCGCGTCCACCCCGCGACGCTAGGTGGAAGCGGCGCGATCGCGGCGTGCAATGCTGCCGCATTCCTGATTTGAGGCGCGCCACAGCGGGAACTGGGCCAGTCGGCCCGAGGCGGGGAGCACCGCGTCGACCGCGCTGGCCGGCTGCATCGCCGCGATGATCGCCGGATCGGCGGCATCCATCCCGCCGGTCAGGGCGCCGAACGCGGGGAGGATCAGCTTGCGCTCACTTGCCACCCAGCACGGCCGGGCAATCATCCGGCCGCGCGCCGAAACGCGCAGGCGCGGGTGGTAATGGCCTGACAGTTCGGCCCGCACTTCGCCCTTCAGCGCTTCGTGGCGCAGGACGATCCCGGCCAGTTCCAGCTCGTCCACCGCGGTGCCCCACGGCACCCGGCCCTGGTCGTGATTACCGGCGATCCACACCCAGTCGGTCGCGCGGCTCAGCGCGTCGAGCATCCCCGCGGCGTGCGGCTCGAGCCGCTCCGGCCCGGCGGTGTCGTGGAAATTGTCGCCCAGACAATAGACCCGCCGCGCCCCGGTCTGGCGAATCGCCCCGGCCACCCGCTCCAGCGTTTCGCGGCTGTCATAGGGCGGCAGCATCTGCCCGTGACGGGCGAAGAAGCTGGCCTTTTCAAGATGCAGGTCGGCCACCAGCAGCGCCGCTTCGCGCGGCCAATAGAGCGCGCGTTCGCCGACCAGGGCAAACTCCTCACCTGCGAACGAAAAGGGAACCATGGCTTTTCCTTGCCGCAGCCCCCGGCTTTTGGCAAGCGCCCGCTGATGACCGACTGGACCCCCGCCACCACCCGTGCCCGCGCCTGGTTCGAAAGCCTGCGCGACCGGATCTGCGCCGCTTTCGAAGAGATCGAGGCCGAGGCGGGCAGCGCCGCGCGCTTCGATTACCTGACCTGGCACCGCGAGGAAGCGGGCAACGACAATCCCGGCGGCGGCACCCGCGGGTTGATGAAGGGCCAGGTGTTCGAGAAAGTCGGGGTCAATGTCTCGACCGTCCACGGCACTTTTGCGCCGGGCTTTGCCGCCAGCATCAACGGTGCCTCGGACCAGGATCCGGGCTTCACCGCGACGGGGATCAGCCTGGTCGCGCACATGGCCAATCCGCACGTCCCGGCGGTGCACATGAACACCCGCTTCCTGACCACGACCAAGGCGTGGTTCGGCGGCGGCGGCGATCTCAATCCGCCGATCCCTTATCCGGAGGATACCGCCGACTTCCACGCCGCCTTCCAGGCCGCCTGCGACGCGCACGACCCGACCTATTACGAGCGCTTCAAGAAATGGGCCGACGATTACTTCTTCATCCCCCACCGCGGCGTCCACCGCGGCGTCGGCGGGATCTTCTACGACCACCTTGAATGCCCCGACCAGGCCGCCTTCGAAGCCAATTTCACCTTCACCCGCGATGTCGGCGAGGCATTCCTGGACATTTTCCCGCAGCTCGTCCGCCGCCGGATGGACACGGCCTTCACCCCGGCCGACAAACGCCAACAACTGGAATGGCGCGGCCGCTATGCCGAATTCAACCTGGTCTACGACCGCGGCACGCTGTTCGGCCTCAAGACCGGCGGCAACGTCGACGCCATCCTGATGAGCCTGCCGCCCGAGGCGAGCTGGGGTTGACCGATAGCCGCGGTTAAATTGTATATTAATCTGTTTAATCCAGAGGACGGCGCGTCGCTAGATAACAATAACCGAACGCGTAATCAGTAATCTGGGGAAAATCCAAATGAAGAAGATTCTTGCTTCGGCCGCAGTTCTTGCGGTCGCTTTCTCGTCGTCTGCCGCTTTTGCGCAGGACGCAGCTGCCTTTGAAGGTGTTTATGTGGGCGTGACCGCCGGCGGCGCACAGCTCGACAGCACGCTGACCGACGGCGACGAATATTTCACATACGGCGCCGCGCAGAAGTCGTCCGGCACCCTCGTGTACGGCGCTACTGCCGGTTACAACATGGCGGTCGGTTCGAACGGTATTCTTGGCCTCGAGGCGGATTTCAGCGGTTCGACCGGCAAGAACGACATCCCGGATCCGGACTGGGAATCGTATCTGCACCAGAAGGTTGACTGGTTCTCGACCGTGCGCGCCCGCGCCGGCCTGGCGACCGGCAATGCCATGGTCTACGCGACCGGCGGCGTCGCCTTTGCCCGCAACGACAACGCGGCCTATTACGATGCAGCCGGCTGCGGCAACAATCAGTACGACGTTTGCGTCAAGGAGACGAAGACCAGCCTGGTGTTCGGCGGCGGCGTTGAATACAAGCTCAGCGAGAAACTGAGCATGAAGGCCGAGTATCTGCACCTCGACGGTGCGACTGCGCGCTACCAGATCCCGACCACCACGTCGTCTTACGAAAACGTGGTGTTCAAGAACAATCTGAACATCGCGCGGATCGGTTTCAACTACAACTTCTGATCGCCGCGATCAGTCGAAATTGAAACCTTTGGGGCGGGCCGCAGGGCTCGCCCCAAATCGTACTGGGCGCGGCATCGGGCAAAAGCATCTCAACGCTTGCGCTTTGCCCACGCTTCATCCCACATAGGCCGCAATGCTGCGCCAGTACGAACTTGTTGAGCGGGTGCTCGCCTATGAGCCCGAGGCCGATGAGGCCATGCTCAACCGCGCCTATGTCTATACCGTGCAGAAACACGGCAGCCAGAAGCGCGCCTCGGGCGATCCCTATTTCAGCCATCCGGTCGAAGTTGCCGGGCTGATGACCGAATTGAAGCTCGACCAGGAAACCATCGTTACTGCGCTGCTCCACGACACGGTCGAGGACACGCTGGCGACCACCGAAGAAATCGAGCGGCTGTTCGGCCCCGAGGTCGCCCGGCTGGTCGACGGAGTGACCAAGCTCAGCAAGATCGAGGCGATGGGCGAGACCGAGCGCGCCGCCGAGAACCTGCGCAAGTTCTTCCTGGCGATGAGCGAGGACATCCGCGTCTTGCTGGTCAAGCTGGCCGACCGGCTGCACAACATGCGCACGCTGCATTTCATCCGCAGCGATGACAAGCGCCGCCGCATCGCCCGCGAAACGATGGATATCTATGCCCCCCTGGCCGAGCGGGTGGGGATGTACGAATATATGCGCGAGATGCAGCTGCTGGCGTTCGAGCAGCTGGAGCCCGAGGCCTATGCGACGATCACCGGGCGGCTGGCGCAGATCCGCAGCAGCGAAGGCGGGCAGGTCGATTCGATCGCACTGTCGATCAAGCAGGCGCTGGCCGAGGCGGGCCTCAAGGTCGAGGTTTCGGGGCGCGAAAAACACCCCTATTCGATCTGGAAGAAGATGGCCGAGCGCCACGTCAGCTTCGAACAGATCACCGACATCATGGCATTCCGCGTGCTGACCGACAGCGACGAGGACTGCTATCGCGCGCTGGGCGTGCTCCATCGCACCTGGCAGATGATCCCGGGGCGGTTCAAGGACTATATCTCGACGCCGAAGTCGAACGGCTATCGCAGCCTCCACACCGCGCTGATCTTTGAAAACTCAATGCGGATGGAAGTGCAGATCCGCACTCAGGACATGCACCGCACCAACGAATTCGGGCTGGCCGCGCACTGGGCCTACAAGCAGCACGAGCGCCCCGACGGGCAGGTCGGCTGGCTGCGCGACCTGATCGAGATCGTCGATGCCAGCCACGATGCCGAGGAACTGCTCGAGCATACCAAGCTGGCGATCTATCAGGACCGCATCTTTGCTTTCACCCCCAAGGGCCAGCTGTTCCAGCTGCCCAAGGGATCGACCCCGGTCGACTTCGCCTATGCGGTCCATTCCGACCTTGGCAGCTTTGCCGTGGGGGCCAAGATCAACGGCCGTCACATGCCGCTGCGCACTGCGCTGGCCAACGGCGACGTGGTCGAGATCATCAAGAGCAAGAGCGCGTCGCCCCAGCTCTCATGGCTGGGTTTCGTCGTCACCGGCAAGGCCCGCGCCGCGATCCGCCGCGCGGTGCGGCAAAAGGAAAAGCAGGAAATCGCCGCGATCGGGCGCGAGCTGTTCGAGGAAATCGCCAGCCGCCTCCCCAGCAAGATCGGCAAGAAGGCGGTCAAGGACGCGGTGAAGCGCCTTGGCTTTGCCAGCGAGGACGAGCTGATGCGGGCCATTGGCACGGCCAAGCTCGATGACCGCCAGGTGATGGAAGCCCTGGTTCCGGGCAGCGCCAAGGACCTGCCCGAGCCCGAGCACTGGCCCAAGCAGGAACGCGCGATCTCGATCCGCGGGCTCACCCCTGGGGTGGCCTTCCAGCTGGGCGAATGCTGCCACCCGGTGCCGGGCGACCGCATCGTCGGCATCCGCCGCCCCGGCACAGGCGTGGAAGTTCACGCGATCGATTGTCTGGAATTGGCCAGCGGGATCGATGCCGATTGGCTCGACCTGTCATGGGGCGAACGTTCAACAGGGGCGATCGGGCGGATCCGGGTGGTGCTCTACAATCGCCCGGGGACCCTGGCCGAAGCGACCGGGATCTTCGCCGGCAACCGTGCCAACATCATCCACCTGGAAAACACCAGCCGCGACGAGCTGTTCGGGACCTATGACATCGACCTGGAAGTGTCCGACCTTGCCCACCTGACCCGGATCGTCTCGGCGCTGCGGGCCAGCGATGCGGTGGCCCAGGCGGACCGGATCTGATGCCGCGCGGTTGCGGAGGCGGAGCCGAAGCAGAGCTATGAGCAAGATAATCGGCATCGACCACGTGCAGCTCGCCATGCCGGGAGGCGGGGAAGACATTGCGCGCGGGTTTTACGCCGCCCTGCTCGGCCTTAACGAAGCGCCCAAGCCGATGCCGCTGGCCGCGCGCGGCGGGTGCTGGTTCGAAGCCCCGGGGGTAAAGATCCATCTGGGCGTGGAGGCCGATTTCCGCGCGGCCCAAAATGCCCACCCGGCGCTGCTGGTCGATGATCTCAAGGCACTGGCCGCGCTGATCGAACAGACGGGCGGCCAGGTGCGCTGGGACACCGAATTGCCCGGCGTACTGCGCTGTCATGTCGCCGATCCCTTCGGTAACCGGATCGAGCTGATCCAGGCCTAGAGCTCGAGCATGACTTCGACCATGTCGCCCTCGCCCAGCCCCTCGGCCTTGCGCACCGCCGCCTTGACCGGCAGCAGCCAGCCCAGGTCCTTGCTGGGAAAGACCGAGGTGGCGAAGGTGCTCTCTCCGATCCGCGCCGTGACCTTCATCGAGCCGAACCCGCGCGGGGTCTTCTCCATCCGCCGCATCAGCGCAGTGCCCGAAAGCGCCTCGCCCGCCGCGCCGTCGATAGTGACGAAGAACCACGCTGCCGGCGCCGCAGGCGTGGTCCAGCGCCACAGCGGGCCGGTGTGGGCGATGGTTTCGGTCACTGCACCCGACGCACTGGCACCGGCACATTGCACACGTCGACCCCGCCCGCCGGGCGGATGTAGAACGGATCGCGCCGGTTGGCGCGCGCATCGGCGTAGCGCGCGAAGCTGGCCTTCTCGGTGTCGAGGTACTCATAGGCCGGCAGGTCCGCCACCTCGGCCGCCAACCGCACCGAGACAATCGGCACCCGCTCGTCGCCCTTGGCCAGGTCATAGAACCCCAGCTCGCCATGCCCGCGCGGCAGCGACGACATGTGCTCCATCCCCTCGATGATCCGGCCGACCAGGGCGATATTGCGATCGAGCTGGCGCGGGGCATGGCCGATGACGGTGTAAAGCTCGGCCCCGCTCCCGGTATTGGGCGGCATATCGCGCCCAACCCCGACCATGCCGTAGCAGTGGACGGGCCACTCCTCCGTATAGTTCGATGCGAAAGGCCAACCACCAAAATGATATTCGAGCGCAGAGTAAGTCAAACCACTATGTTCATCCGAACCTGTTGTCACAGGGCAAGGGTATTTGGGAACCTTGGCAGGATCAAAGCTGCACATGCTGGCGTAGCCGCGCCACATTTCCCTCTCCTTCGCAGTGGCAGTTGGCTTCATGGCCAATTTGGCGAGCTCTCGAATAGGATCAATGACGTAATCACTCTGCGGCACCTCAACCAACCCATTGGGCAATGCCCGCGCCTTGGCCCTGTCCTCGCCGTCGGGATCGCCCCACTGGGTGACATAGTTGTCCTGCACCCGCACCACCGCCAGCCCGTCCCACCAATGCGCCGCGGCGAGCTTGCGGATATTGCCGATCCAGCCCTGGCTGAACGGCGGCGGCAGCAGCTGGATCACCACCCTGCGCGGCTTGCCCTTCGCGTCGGGGGCGAGGTCCATCACCAACAAGTCGTTGCGGTCGATCGCATGCCAGTCGGCCTTCGGCGCCTTGGCGACGATCTCGGCCGGCGAGGGAAAGTCCCCGGGCTTGGGCGGCGGCAGCTGAGCGGCCAGCGGGGTTGCAGTGAGCAGGGCGGCGAGGAGCAGGGTCTTGCGCATGGCGCTGGTCTGCCAGCGAAATCACGCCGGGTCTAGGCACCCGCCTCCAGCGCATCGATGTCTGCATCGGACAGCCCGAAATGATGTCCGACCTCGTGGATCAGGACATGAGCGACCAGATGCTCAAGGCTCTCGTCCCCGCGCGCGATCCATTCGTCGAGGATCGACGCCCGGAACAGCCGGATCCGGTCGGGCATGGTCCCGCTGGCGGCGGCGAACTTGTCGCCCAGCGGCACGCCTTCATAGACCCCGGTCAGTTCGAACGGATCCTCGATCCCCAGCGCCGCCAAAGTCTCGTCATCGGCAAAGTCCTCGACCAGAACCGCCACGCCGTCCAGGTGCGCGCGGAACCCCTGCGGCAACCGCGCCAGCGCGGCGAGGGCCAGGGTCTCGATTTCGTCCAGGGTAGGGGCGTGCCCGTAGGTTCGTCTCATCCCCCGAATGTAGGCATGCCGCCCGCCAGCGCAACGCTTGCGCATCGCCGCCCTTGAAGCTAGGGCGCGCACTTCCAGTGCATGCGGAGCGGTGGCCGAGTGGTCGAAGGCGCTCGCCTGGAAAGTGAGTATACGTCAAAAGCGTATCGAGGGTTCGAATCCCTCCCGCTCCGCCACACAGTCCCAGCACTAGTCTCCGTCTTCAGGGCCGAGCTCGAATGCCGCGGCTTTGGCGGGGTTACAGGCCCAATTCCGTTTTCGCATGACCACTTCGAGCCGTCTCCGAGTCCATTCCGGCTGGCTTTGCGGCGGCAGTCTCCGCGCGGATCGTAATCGGTTCGGTTTCCCTGTTTTCAGGCGATAACAGGGAAAATCATAAAAATGAGGCGCCAAAACAGGCCTTTTGACGGCTGAGGGACCGCCTCGTTGCATAAGAAATTCCAGATTTCCGGGGGTTTCAGAGCCTCAAAACGCGTTTCCCTGTTATTCGCCGGAACAGGGTATTTATTCGACCATAACAGGCGAATTAATCGGCAATAACAGGCAATTTGCGCCCCATAACAGGGTTCAAAGAGGTGGCGCGAAACCCAACGTTTTGCGCTGTTGAGACCAGCCGATCGGTAGATATTGGTGGATCAGTTGCTCGAGATTGAGGCTGCGAGGCTGACGTCCGGCGAGTATCGCGCACTGGATGTCAGGAGCGAGAAAAGCGAGCCGCAGCAGACGCCGATCGTAGGGCGAAATTGGCGAAGTCTCGATGATGGGCAGGCCGCGCTCATCGCGTTGCACCATTGCATGGGCATTGCGCAGCGCGGCGATCAAGGTGGTGTCGTGGTCGGCTGTATCAAGCTGGCCAGCCACGATAGATCGGCGACCTCCGCGGAGTGGCAATGCCACGGGGATCGTAACCACACACTGCTCGCCGTACGACGCAATTTGTTCCTCACCGTCGATCCGAGCTGCCACGGCGCGTGCCAGGTTTGCCGGCAAGACCAGGTCGATGGCATCGGGGCGCAAGTGAACGGACAGTTGGATGGCACCAGAGTCCTTGCCGGGTAGCAATCGTTCGAGCGTATTCATGACTAGTTGCTCGATCGCGGTTGCAGCGACACGGTGCAGCTCCGGCTTGTGCTTGCCGCCGCGCTGCACAGAGGTCGAGACATAATAGCGATAAAGCCGTCCCGAGCGTCCGCGCGAATGCGCCGGGCTCATGGGTTCGCCGCGTACATCGAAGAGGCGCCCGCCAAGCCACGCCCGTTCGGTCCGGCGATCAGCGCTCGAATTACGACTGACCCGGTTGGCGGCAAGATGTTGCTGCACACGGTCAAACAGCTCCACGTCGATGATCGGCAAGTGCTCACCCTGGTGGACTAGGTTTCTGTGCACGATCTGGCCGCGATAGATTCGATTTCGCAGCAGGTGGAATAGCGCGCCCCGGCCGAACGAGGTTCCGCCAATCTCGCGCCCGTTGTTGGTCACATGCCGCTTCGAGACGACGCCATCGTTGGCAAGTGCAGCAGCCAGACGGTGAACAGATCCTATCGCGAGATAGCGTTCGTAAATATTGCGAACGATCTGCGCCTCAGCCTCGTTCACCCGCAGCGTCCTGCTTCCAGCTTCGGGCACATCGTAACCGAGCGGTGGCACACCGCCCATCCACATGCCCTTAGCCTTGGAGGCGGCGATCTTGTCGCGAATGCGCTCGCCGGTGACCTCGCGCTCGAACTGTGCGAACGAGAGCAGGACATTGAGCGTCAGTCGTCCCATCGATGAGGTGGTGTTGAATGCCTGCGTCACCGAAACGAAGCTCACCGCGCGCGCATCAAAGGCTTCGACGATCCGGGCGAAGTCGGCGAGACTACGGGTGAGCCGGTCGATCTTGTAAACGACCACCACATCGATTTTGCCGGCCTCGACGTCGTCGAGCAATCTGCGCAGCGCCGGGCGCTCCATTGACCCGCCCGAGAACCCGCCGTCATCGTAGCGGATTGGAATGAGCTTCCACCCTTCCGAAGCCTGGCTCTTCACATAAGCCTCACCCGCTTCGCGCTGCGCGTCGAGGCTGTTGAACTCTTGGTCGAGCCCTTCGTCCGAACTCTTGCGGGTATAGATCGCGCATCGCTTGCTCGGGGCTGCGGTCATGACGCCTCACGCAGGCCGAAGAAGCGCGGTCCGTTCCACTTGCTGCCGGCAATGGCAGTGGCGACTGCGGAGAGGCTGCGGTAGTGCTGGCCCTGCCAGCGGAACCCGTCGACCTCGACAACCACTTCGTGACTCTTGCCCTGCCACTGGCGGGTGAGCCGGGCCCCGATCCCGAGGTCGAGTCCCTCGGCACGGACCTTGCCCTTGCGGGCAAGCATGCGGCGGCTCTCGCCATCGAGCCCGCCCAGTGCCTCCGACTGCACGCGCCAGGCAAGGAGCATACGCAGGATCGGCACCGAGCGCAGCGCTGGGGGCGCGCCGTAGCGCTGCCCCCAGAACTGTCGGAGGCCCTGAAGGTCCAGCCGCTCGATCTCGGAGACAACCATGTCGACTGCGGCGCTCGTCACGCCGGCTTGCTCGCGCGGTATCGACGGACACCGCCGACCTTGTCCGAGGTGATCTTGAGCCCGCGCTTCCTGAGCGCGCCTGCCAGGGCGCCGCGCACCGAATGCTGCTGCCAGCCGGTTGCCGCCACGATGTCAGCGATGGTGGTGCCGGAGGGCACCAGGAGCAGTCGCTCGACGTGATCAAGTTTGCTTGGCTTCTTCTCAGGACTAGCTGGCATCCCTGCAACATCGCGCTCGCGAGCCATGCGGCGGGGCTTAGTTGTCGTCTTTGTCATCGTGTTGTCCTTCGGTACGCGCAACGGAAAAATTCCGGCCGCTACCGCCACGAGCCCGGCTCGCCGGACACCGACAGCAATGCTCTGTCTGCGGTGACAGTCCAGTCCAAACCGGTGGACAAAACCAGGGCTTGCCCCTTGGCACAAAAAAAGAACATCCTGTATATGAGCTGGCATGCCCAGCGTACCTGATGCGACCGATTCGATGGTCGTCCGCCCGTTGACGGTCGTCTACCGACCGATCGGCTTTCTCGTCCCTGATCCACGCAATGCGCGAACGCACCCGAAACGCCAGATTGAACAGATCGTTGCCTCGATACGGGCGTTCGGCTTCACCAACCCGGTCCTGGCCGATCCCGAGGGCCATCTCATTGCCGGACACGGCCGACTTCTCGCAGCCAAGCAAATCGGCATGGGCGAGGTGCCGGTGATCGAACTGGCCGGTTTGAGTGAAGGCCAAAAGAAGGCCTTGCGTCTCGCCGACAACAAGATCGCTCTCAACGCTGGATGGGACATCGAGATCCTCAAGCTTGAGCTTGCGGATCTATCGCTGCCTGAGTTCGAAGTGGATTTGGCGCTGACCGGGTTTAGCTCGGGCGAGATTGATGTGGTGCTGGGTGAGAGTGTTGACCCGGATGACGAAGTTATTCCCGAAGTGCCAATCGAGCCCAAGGCAAGGCTAGGCGATATCTGGCAGCTCGGCGAACATCGGATCGGGTGCGGCGACGGACGCGATATCGACTTCCTTCGCACTGTGGTCGGTGACGGCGATACGATCGACGCCGCGTTCCTCGATCCGCCCTACAATGTGAAAATCAATGGCCATTCCAATGCGGCAGGCCGTCACCGCGAGTTCGCTATGGCTTCTGGCGAGATGACCACCGCAGCGTTCCGCACATTCTTGACCGAGACATTGTCCGCTTGCGAACGGGTCTCACGCAATGGCGCAATTCATTTCATCTGCATGGATTGGCGCCACCTCGACGATGTCAGCCTGGTTGGAACCGAGGTCTACAACACGCTGCTTAACATCTGCGTCTGGAACAAGAGCAATGCCGGGATGGGCTCACTCTACCGCTCCAAGCACGAGATGGTGTTCGTTTACCGGGTCGGCGATGCGCCGCACACCAACGCGGTCGAGCTCGGCAAGCACGGCCGTAATCGCACGAACGTCTGGGATTATGCCTCAGTCAACAGCTTGCGCGGCAGTCGCCGCGAGGATCTGGCGCTCCATCCAACGGTCAAGCCGGTGGCAATGGTGGCAGACGCGATCTGCGACGTAACCAGGCAGGGCGAGCGCGTGCTTGATATCTTCCTTGGTTCGGGCACCAGCCTCATCGCAGCCGAGCGCGTGGGTCGCAGGTTCCGTGGACTCGATATCGATCCGGCCTATGTCGACGTGGCGATTACCCGCTGGGAGCAGCTGACTGGCAAAGCCGCAGTGCTGGTGCACCGCTCGACCGAGAAGCAATCCCATTGAGCAGCAATTTGGGGCGCTTCGAAAAGGGTCAATCTGGCAATCCTGCGGGTCGGCCCAAGGCGCGCCGGCCGCATATCTCAGCGTTCGACATCATCTTCGACAAGAAGTTGACGGTCACGCAAGGAGGTGTCGAACGCGAACTGACCGTCGACGAGGGTCTGCAACTGCAAACGTACCAGGCGGCCTTGAAGGGCAACAGGATGGCAGTGCGTGCTGTCCTGAAGATGATCGAAAAGCGCGAGAAGGCGATGGCCAAGCTCTCTCCTCAGGAGACTAAGGCTGTCCTGTTGGAACACGAGTACGACAGTGACCACGCGAACGAGGCCATGCTCATTCTGGGCATCGCAGAATATGTGGACAAGGAAGCCGGAGACGGTTGGATGCGGCTTGCGACCTGGGCAGCGCAAGCGGCACTTAGTCGACCTGGCCAGCGGTCGCTGAGCGAAAAGGAAATAGAGAATATCCGCCATTTCACTGCCGAGCCCAACAAACTCAAATGGCCTCGAAAGCGCAGAACGGCGTGAGTGACCAAAGCCCGGGACCGGCGCCAAAGGCGGGTTACAAGCAGCCGCCGATCACGTCCCGGTTTCAGAAGGGTCGAAGTGGCAATCCGCGAGGGCGTCCGCGCGGACGCAAAAACGAGATCCCCTATGACAGTGTGCTCGGCCAGATGGTCACAATCCGAGAAGATGGCCGCGAACGACGAGTAACAGCAGCTGAAGCATTCCTTCTGCAACTAACGCAGAAAGGACTGGCCGGCGATAGTGCGGCGGCTCGTGCCTCTTTAACCGCAATCGAAGAAGCGCGGGGACAGCGCCCGTCAGCCGGCGACCCACCCCTACTTGTCCAGATCGTTTTCGTGGGAATGGGCATTGGTGTTCTACTTCGTGACCTCGGGCTCGGGATCAAGACAAATCCCAGGAGCAAATCGAGAGTTCGCTGGTGGCTTAAGCCTTGGATTGTTGAAGCTGCATTGGCGCGACTTGGTGATCGCAGGTTGAGCTTGTCTGAGCAACGTGAGGTTTGGAATGCCACTCGCAAACCTGAGACGGTAAATTGGCCGGAGTGGTGGATTGAACGCGATTGATGTCGGCTTTGTTGGACATAGGAGACTGACCGGACTCAAAGGGGGCATCTCAGAAAGCAGCCTGTAGTCGAGCGAATGGCACTTTTCGCTCGCATGAAACGATTCCTTTGTGCGAATGAAGGCGCATGCCAATGGTGAAGCCTTCCATCCTGCAATGGGCGCGCGAAAGCGCGGGGCTTTCGCTTGAGGAGGCGGCAGACAAAGTAGGCATTAATGCCGCACGTGGCGTTTCAGGCTCTGATCGACTGCTTGCTCTGGAAACCGAGGCAGGCGAGATTTCGCGGCCGGTTCTGCTGAAGATGGCGAAAATCTATCGTCGCCCGCTTGTCTCATTCTACCTGAATGAGCCTCCGGCTCGCGGGGACCGGGGCGAGGACTTCCGCACCCTGCCTGACCGTCACACCGGCGGCGAGCCACTTGTGGATGCATTGGTTCGCGACATCCGGTCCCGGCAAGCCGTCGTGCGCGCCGTGCAGGTGGAAGAGGAAGAGGCCGAGCCGCTCCCGTTCATCGGCTCTATGTCCCGCAATGATGGCGTTGGGCCGGTACTCGCATCAATCCGTCAGGTGCTTGGCCTCGACCTTGCGGCCTTTCGCGCCCAAGGGTCGGCAGATGCTGGCTTTGCCTTGCTGCGCAGCCGTGTCGAAGCCGCTGGCATCTACGTGCTGCTGATCGGCAATCTCGGAAGCCACCACTCAGCGATCGATGTTGATGCGTTCAGGGGCTTCGCCCTCGCCGATCCGATTGCACCGTTTGTGGTGATCAACGACCAGGACGCCAAGACGGCTTGGTCGTTTACCTTGCTGCATGAGGTTGCACACCTCTGGATTGGGGCAACCGGCGTAAGCGGAGGGCATTTCGAAGGCGCAATCGAGCAGTTCTGTAACGATGTCGCGAGCTCATTCCTGCTCCCGGAGCGGGAGCTCGATCAGCTTCCTATCACCCGCACGACTGACGTGGTGGAGGCCGCACGTTTAGTGACGGAGTTTGCCGAAGAGCGGTTGGTGAGCCGCTCCTTGGTAGCCTACCGTCTGTTCCGCGCGGACAAGATCACCGAGCGCACATGGCGCGTGTTAACCGATACGTTTAGGACCCAATGGCTGCAAAGCCGCGCGGCCCAGCGAGAACGAGCGCGGGGCATGGACGGCGGCCCCAACTACTACATTGTCCGGCGACACCGCCTCGGCGCGGCTTTGCTTAATTTCGTGGCCCGAAACATGAGCGAAGGGGTGCTCACCCCCACGCGCGCGAGCAAGCTGCTGGGAGTCAAGCCGCGCAGCGTTCACACCCTACTGAGCGGTGCCGCGCTTGCTATCGAGCAGGGTGCCTGACGCATGGTGTACCTGCTTGATGCCAACGTACTCATCACGGCGCAAAATCTCTACTATCCTGTCGATGCCGTGCCGGAGTTCTGGGAATGGCTAGTCCACATGGGCAACGCGGGCGAGATCAAGATGCCGATCGAGACACTCGAAGAGGTGAAGGATGGCAGCAACGACGCCGAGCGTGACCTGCTGTTCGCTTGGATTCAGGACGACGCACACAAGGCCGCGATCCTGTTTGACGAAGACGTTCAACCTGCATTGGTCCAGCGCGTCACCAATCAGTATGCACCCGATCTAACGGACGACGAGCTGGAGGCAATCGGTCGCGATCCATTTCTGATCGCCCATGCCTTGGCTGACCCCGCCAACCGCTGCGTGGTGACGACGGAAGCATCAAAGCGCAGGCAACAGCGGCAGAACCGCCGTATCCCGGACGTCTGTGCCGATGTTGGGGTTCAATGCTGCGACACGTTCACGATGCTTCGAGCGTTGCATTTCAGCACTCGCTGGCGGGGATGATTGACGCGAACTCGGAACTGACAACTTCCTATAATCCCCGCTAATGATGAACAATTGGCGGCTTCCAATGAATGCTCCGGCACCTTCGAACGGCCGCTTTATTAGCGCTGGCGGACCACAATGCCGTAACCTGGACAGGATAGCTTGTCTTCCCAACACAGGCTAATTCGCAAAGAATGCACAGAGACCTAACCGCATTCGACGCTGCCGCAATCCTGATCGTTCTCGCCTCGGGGCTTGGCTACATCAATCATCGCTGGCTGCGCCTGCCGGCCAGTGTCGGCATGACGCTGATGGGGGCGATTGCGTCTTTGATCGTCATCGCGATCGATCGGATCACACCGTCGAGCACGCTTGGGAGCCAGCTTGCGGCCTTCCTAGGAAGCATCGACTTCCACCGCGTGCTGATGGAGGGGATGCTTTCGTTCCTGCTCTTCGCGGGTGCCTTGCACGTTGACTGGGCGCACATGCGCAAAGGACGCTTGCCGATCCTGGTGTTCAGTACGGTTGGCGTGATCCTCTCGACGATCATTGTCGGATTTGGGTTTCATTGGATTTCCGCCGCCTTCGGATCGCAGGTGCCGTTGAGCTGGTGCCTGGTGTTCGGCGCGCTGATCAGTCCAACCGACCCGGTAGCAGTGATGGCGGTGATGAAACGTGCGGCGATGCCCGAGACCCTGCAGGCAACCGTAGCAGGGGAAAGCCTGTTCAATGACGGGGTCGGGGTTGTCGTTTTCACCATCCTGCTCCGGATCGCCCTGGGCCAGGAACCCTTCACCCTGTCAGGCGCCGCAGCTGATTTTCTGCGTGAAGCCGGTGGCGGCGCTGCTCTTGGCTTTCTGATCGGGTGGCTGGCCTTTCGCCTGATGCGCACCATCGACGATTACAGCATCGAAGTGATGATCAGCCTTGCCGTGGTCATGGGCGGCTACAGTCTGGCAATGGCCACGCATGTCAGCGGCCCGGTTGCCATGGCCGTTGCCGGCCTGCTCACCGGCAACGCCGGAGTTGCCCAGGCAATGAGCGACACGACACGCGATTACCTGCTCAAGTTCTGGGGGCTGATCGACGAAATCCTCAACGCCGTGCTGTTTCTCCTGATCGGTCTGGAAGTCATCGTTGTGGCGTCGAGTTTGCCGCTGCTCGGGGCAGGCGCCGCGGCGATCCTCCTCACACTCACGGCACGGGCTCTGTCTGTGGGCCTGCCGCTCAAGGTGATGAAGCGGTGGATGGATATGGGCCCGCTGGCCTTTCCGACACTGGTCTGGGGCGGCCTGCGCGGCGGAATCTCGATTGCCTTGGCGCTCTCGCTCCCCGAAAGTCCCGTGCGATCGGCGATTCTGGCCGCAACCTACCTGGTCGTGATCTTTGCCGTGATCGTGCAGGGAGCGAGCATTTCGGGGCTGATCGCGCATCTCAAAAGCAAGGCGGACGGTGCCCGGTGAAAGCAATTGACGAACAAGACGACGTCCGCACAGTTGCCTATCCCAGTGGGTGGCGGGCCCGCTTGCTGCGCTGGCGCGTCCGCCTGGCGCGATTTGTCCTGTTGCCAGAGCTTTCTCCGCAGGAAGCCTACGAATTGCGCCACAAGGTGATCGACCAGAGCGTGGCCAGCCAAGGCTATGTCCTGATGTGCGCGCTCTCCGCCGGTATAGCGACGCTGGGGTTGCTGCAGGGATCGGCTGCGGTGGTGATTGGCGCCATGCTGATCTCTCCCCTGATGGCACCGATCGCCGCCCTCGGATTCGGCTTTGCCTCGATCGACGGCCATCGCATCCGCGATGCCGCCCGCGTGGTGCTGATCGGCGCGGCAATCGGCATCCTGGTCGGAATTTTGCTCACCTGGATCAGCCCGATCCGCAATGCCACGCCGGAAATCATCGCCCGGACCGAGCCAACCCTGCTCGATCTTGCAGTGGCACTGCTGTCTGGCATTGCAGGCGGCTACGCGACCGTGATCGGCAAAGGCGAGACCACCATCGGCGTGGCGATAGCTACAGCCCTGATGCCACCGCTGGCGACAATCGGCTACGGAATAGGGGTAATGCAGCCAATGTTCGCGCTCGGCGCGCTGCTGCTCTTTCTCACCAACCTGTCGGCAATCGCCTTTGCCTTTGCATTGATCGCCCGCTTGAGCGGCGCGGCACGGCCAATCCGCAACGTCGAATGGACGCCGCGCTATATTGCGGCGGGCCTTGCGGCGTTCCTTGTCCTGGCCACGCCGCTTGCGCTGACCCTGCTGCAGGTCACCCGCGAAGCGCGGCTGCGCAGCGCAGCCCGGACAATCATCGCCGATGTTACGCACGCCAACGGACTGGGTGTGGCGCAGCTCGACGCGAGCTGGTCGATGTTCGGTCAGCCGCAAGTCAGTGCGGTGGTGGTTGCGCCGGCATATTCCAATAATGCCGATGCCGAGATCGCCAGTCGGCTTGCAAAAATTACCGGCGGGACGCCATTCGTGAATGTCCAGCAGGTGCTCGCCGCGGATGCCCCCAGCCAGACTCGCGCGCTGGTCGATGCTGCGATGGAGCGCACGGTTGCCGGGATTGCGGCGGACGTGCCGCCGATCGCGCGCCTGCGCTCGAACATCGGCCTGCCGACGCGTGGCATCTGGCTCAACCGGACAGAGCGCAGCGTGACAATCGAACCTGTGGCAGCACCCGGATGGACCCTGGCGCACTACCGCGCCGCCGAAGGCAACGCCGGCGAGGGCGCCGATGGCTGGAATGTTCGCTTGTTCCCACCGGTGCAAGGCGAATTGCTGGTGGGCAACGAACCAGCGAATTCGGATGCGATCGCACCCGATCTTGCCGTCTGGGCGCTGCAGCGCTGGGGAATGGCCAGGATCACGATTGTTCCGGGGCCAGAAGGCGTACCGTCCGAACTGACGGACGCCCTCAAGGCGGCACGGATCGACTTCGATTTGGGACCGGTCGATGTCACGCTCGGCAAGCTTTGCCGGATCGTGGTGTTGGCTTCGCCACCGCCCCTTGATGGGCAAAACCCTGGCCAATGACGCTGGCGCTATCTCCGGCCGTGATGAGCGGGGCGATATTGCTCTTCACTCTGGTGCTGTTTGCCAGCGAGCGGGTCAGGCACGACCTTGTCGCGGTCCTGGCCCTGCTGGCCAGTGTCGCGGCCGGACTGGTCCAGCCCAAGGACGCACTCAGCGGGTTTGCCGATCCCGCAGTGATCGCTGTTGCGGCGGTGCTTGTCGTGGGCCGCGCCCTCGAACTGACCGGAGTTGCCGGGGCGACCACCGCGCGGCTGATGCCTCACAGGGCAACTTTCCCGCTGCGCATGGGCGTACTACTCGTCGCCGGCGCGTTTCTCTCTGCCTTCATGAACAACATTGCGGCACTGGTCATCACGATGCCGATCGCGACCGAGATCGCCCGCAGCAGCAGAAAGCCGCCGGGTGCGATCCTGATGCCGCTGGCCTTTGCCACGATCCTTGGCGGGATGACCACCCTGATCGGCACGCCCGCGAACCTGATCATATCGTCGGTGCGCGAGCGCGAACTGGGTTCGGGCTTCGGCTTCTTCGCCATGACCCCGGTTGCGTCAGTGGTGACCGTTCTTGGCATTACCTATGTCGCGGTGCTGGGCTGGCGGTTGCTACCGGAGCGTTCCAAGGTCGAGCAAACGCGTCGCCGGATCTGGATGACGTTCGAACTCACTGTTCGCGAACGGCCCGGGATAGAGCGCAAGGAACTTGGCGAGATATTGCGAAAGACCGGATCGCGCCTGATTGGCCAGTACCGGGATGGACGAAGGATCGATTGGCCCACTGCCGGCCTGGAACCGGGCGATCGGCTCCTGCTGCTCAGTCGTACCGATCCGTGGTTGGTCGATGTAACCCTGCCCTGGGCGTCGAGCGAACACGTCCACGCCACCGATACTCCTGTGGCGCGAGTCAGCGTCGCTCATGGCTCCCCGCTGATCGGCCGCGGCTATGGGGCGATCCCATACCTCAGCGAGCGTCGCTTGCACGTTGTCGCCGCGGGACCGCGCGCCGCGATGGAGCGCACGCCGCCCGGGCTCATGGAAATCCGTGCTGGCGATCAGCTGTTCATCGAAGGCAACGGCGAAGAGATTGCCCGGTTCGCCGGACAGATGCGCCTGCTCGAGATCGACCGCTTCGACCGCCAGAATGTCCGCAACGGCAAGGCCTATGGCGTTGCCGGCATTTTCATTGCGGCGATCCTGGCAATTGTGCTGGGCGGTGCATCGCCAGCTATCAGTTTCCTTGCCGCCGCAGCGACGATCGCCGGGCTGAGGCTGGTGCCAGCAAAGGAAGTCTATGCTTCGATCGACTGGAGCATCGTGGTGCTTCTGGCCGCCATGATCCCGGTTGGAGGAAGCTTCGAGAGCAGTGGTGCAGCGGCAATCGCTGCGGACTGGCTAGGTGAGGTCCTGGCAGGACAAAGCCTGCAAATCGCGATCGGCACCATGTGCCTGGTGACGATGATCCTGTCGATCTTTCTCAACAATGTGGCGACGGCATTGGTCATGGCACCGCTCGGCATTCGCCTTGCCGAACTCCTTCATGTCTCGCCCGATACCATGTTGCTGGCGGTGCTGATCGGCGCTTCGTCTGACTTTCTCACCCCCATCGGACACCAGAATAACCTGCTCGTGATGGGGCCGGGCGGGTACCGGTTCGGCGACTACATCAGGATGGGCGCGGCGATGTCGACACTGGTCGTCGTCGTTACGGCGCTGTTCCTGGCTCGTCAGTTTGGCTGACAGCTTGTCGTTTGGGCATGAATTGCCGCGCCAGAGCGTGGTAGAGCTTTTGCGGGCAAACCTTCCCGCTGACCCAGTCGGCGATCAGGGCGGTGCCTAATAGCGGCAGGATCATGGAGCGATCGGCGGTCATTTCCGAAACGATGATCACGGCGGTCAGCGGCGCGCGGACCACGCCCGTGAAATAGCCGATAAGTCCAAGCAACACGATCGCACCGGCCGGGCTTTCGGGAAAGAGCTGGGCGAGCAATTGCCCGAGGCCGGCCCCGACCGACAGCGAAGGCGCAAAAATGCCGCCGGGCGCGCCGCTGACCGCGGTGGCAAGGGTGGAGACGAATTTGACCGGCCCGAACATCAACGACTTATGTTCACCAGCCAACAGGCTGCGCGTGGTTTCATATCCCGTTCCCCAGGATAGTCCGCCGGATGCAACACCAAGGACCGCCACGACCAGCCCGCAGCCAAACGCCCAGGCAATCGGCCGCGATCTGATCGCTCCGATCAGGCCGCTGCGCGACCAGGCCATTGCGATCAGAGCCCTTGCGAAAGCACCGCCCAGAACCCCGCCCAAAATCCCGGCGAGTGGCGCAGCGATCAACATGGTTCGGATCGGAAGCTGCTGCGCCACTGCGCCGAAATAAACGTAATCCCCCGCAACGCCGAGGCTGATCAGGCCCGAAACCATCACGGTCATCATCACCAATGCGGCAACCCGCTGCTCAAACGCTGACGCCAATTCCTCGATCGCAAAGGCGACACCGGCGAGCGGTGTGTTGAAAGCTGCGGCAACACCGGCTGCCCCGCCGGCAATAACCACTCCAGTGCTGATCGGCACGCGCAGCCAGCGGTGAACGGCCGCCATCAGCGACGCGCTGACCTGCACAGTCGGCCCTTCGCGGCCGACCGAGCCACCCACTAGAAGCAAGGCGATCGTGAACAGGAATTTGGCAACGGCAACCGGCAAAGCCAGCAGTCTGGCAGAGTTGCTGGCGGTCGGCGCGCGCCCGGCAGCCATGACTTGCGGAATCCCCGAACCCTTCGCCTCCGGCCACCATTTGCGCGTCAGGACGACGACCAGTGCAAAAGTGATCGGGGTTACGATGAGCGGCACCCAAGGGTTCCAGGCGACCAGTCTTGCGAAGGCGCGCTGCGCCAGATCGCCCGCGATCGCGAAGGCAATCGCCGCAAGGCTGAGCAGCACCGCACCGAGCAGCGCCGCAATCCGGCCACGCGCCCGCGAGCCGATCACCGGGTGGAGCGCGCGCTGGAGTGACTTCGGCAGCATGCGGCCCCCTAGCGCGTCCGTGGCATAGAAGGCAAAGGCGCATTTCGGTCGAAGAGCTGCTATGAGGAGACAATTCAACCGGGGGGCATGGAGAGCGATCATGCTGAAACCCCTCGGCAAAAATCTGTGGTTCGCGAATGGCGGGATCGTTTCGTTTTTCGGAGCGGCCTATCCCACCCGTATGGTTGTGGTCCGCCTTGCTAGTGGCAGACTGTGGATTTGGTCGCCCATCGCGCCAACAGAGGCGTTGCTGGGTGCGGTTCGGAGCATGGGCGAGGTGTCGCACCTGGTCAGCCCGAACAAGCTTCACTACCTGTTCCTGAAGGACTGGCAGGCGAAGTTCCCGGCAGCGAAAACCTGGGGCACGGCGTCGACCATCGCCAAGTGTTCCGACATCGCCTTTTCAGGCGAGTTGGGCAGCGAGCCACCGCCAGAATGGGCGGGTCAGATCGACCAGTATCATTTCACCAATTCCCGGTTTCTGGACGAGATGATGTTCTTCCACCGCGCATCTGCAACGGCCATAGTCGCGGACTTGTCGCAGCCCTTCAGCAAGGAGTTCCTTGCCGGACACTGGCCATGGTGGCTGCGCAAAGTTGCAACGCTGTCGCACATGCAGGAAGGCTGGGGCTTCCCACCGCTGGACCTGAGGCTGAGCTTTCGCAAGCGCGCGAGCGCCCAGCGCAAGGTCCAGTCGTTGATAAATTCCCACCCCGAACATGTTGTTGTGGCACACGGCGAAATTGTTCGGAGCGACGGCGAAGCCTACCTGCGGAGGGCATTCACCTGGCTCGATCGCACGTGGTGACGATGATGGTTCCAGCTATCTGATTGTCGGGCAATGCATGAGATCGAGCCCATCTTCCTCTTGGCCATTCAGGCCACAGGAGAAATATGATGGGATATTCTGACCTTGACCCTGCCGTACACGAAAGGCGACCTTGGAACGCTGGGCAAAACGTCGGGCCAAAGCGACCATTAAAGCCCCGCGACATCTGGGCGATCCGGTTTTATCTCGACGAGCACAAGCGATTGCGGGACCGCGCGCTGTTCGATCTTGCCATCGACAGCAAACTTCGCGGCTGCGACCTGGTTAAACTCAGGATTGGCGACCTCGTGAGTGGCGGATCATTTCGCGATCGTGCGACCGTTATCCAGCAAAAGACGGGTAGGCCCGTGCAGTTCGAAATCATGTCCGAGGCTCGGAAGAGTCTTGAAGCGTGGTTGCGGCGTCGCGGCGGCACGATTGCCGACTTCGTGTTTCCGAGCCGGATCGACTACCTCGGCCACCTCAGCACGCGGCAGTATGCGCGGCTAGTCGACGAGTGGGTTTCCACTGTGGGTCTCGACAAGCGGGAATATGGGACGCACTCGATGCGCAGGACAAAGGCGTCCATGATCTACAAAGCCACTGGCAACTTACGCGCTGTGCAAATTCTACTTGGCCACACCAACATCGAGAACACCGTCAGATATCTGGGGGTGGATATCGACGATGCCCTGACATTGTCAGAGCGAACGGAAATTTGAGCACGCGCCAGCCTCGGGCCATGCCCGGGCTGGCATGAGCCGCATGAATGAATGACGGCTTTTAAGGATCAGATCCGAAGCGCAGAATGGCAGCAATGTTCGCGAATTCGAACATCGCGCAGTTTTGCGGGCGTTGCCAAAATATCGGATCAGTGCATGCCAACGGTACGTAGTCGGTTTTAGGCGGCAAATTCAACGCTTGTCGAGCGGCCTACCAGTGCAAAGGCAGCCGAACCGTCGATAGGCCGACTGAAGTAATATCCCTGCACACTCGTGCAGCCTTGGCCGCGCAATTCTTCAAGCTGCTCGCAATCTTCTACGCCCTCAGCCGTCGTCTCCATCTTAAGCGAAAATGCAAGGACAACGATTGCCCGAACGATAGCCATTGCACTGGTGTCGCTTGTGATGGCGTCAACGAATGACTTGTCGATCTTGATCTTGTCGAACGGGAAGCTGCGCAGGTAGCTAAGAGACGAGTAGCCAGTTCCGAAGTCATCCAATGCGATCCGAATTCCGAGGCTACGCAGCTGCCGCAAGACTGCCAGAACTGTATCATTGCCTTCGAGGAACACCGATTCCGTGATTTCGATTTCCAGCCGCTGCGGGTCAAGACCGCTGCGCGAAAGCGCCAGCATGACAGTGGAAGTGAACCCGGGATGGCAGAATTGCAGGGTAGATACATTGACGGCAATTCGCACATGGTCGGGCCACTTGGCTGCCTCGCGGCACGCTTGACCGAGAACCCATTCGCCAATGCTCAGGATCAGTCCAGATTGCTCTGCAACAGGAATAAATAGATCTGGTCCGACTAGTCCCCGAGTTGGATGCGTCCAGCGCAGCAGCGCTTCGAACCCTGAAATTCGATCATTCTTGAGGTCGTAGATCGGCTGATAGTTCAGCGCGAACTCGCCCGAACTGAGCGCCATCCGTAGGTCGAGTTCGAGTTGGCGTCGCTCGCGCGCGGCCTGATCCAGTGCAACTTCGAAGAAGTGGAAGGCGCCGCGCCCATCTTGCTTGGCGCGGTACAATGCCAGATCTGCGTTTTTGAGCAAATCATCGGCATCGTCGCCATCTGCGGGACCGATCGCTATCCCAAGGCTGGCGCCGATTGGGATGATCTGACCACCCGCTTCGACTGGATCGGTGAGGGCATCGACAATTGCCTGGGCAAGTGCGCGCGGACGATCGCTGTCTTTCTCGCAAGTCAAAACAATCGCAAATTCGTCCCCGCCTTGCCGTGAAACCAGTCCATCGGGTGTCAGACTGACCAGAAGTTCGCCAACACGGCTCAGCAGTGCATCCCCTACCGGGTGACCGAGCGTGTCGTTGACGACCTTGAACCCGTCGAGATCAAGGCACAATATCGCGACATCCTCGCCGGAGTGGGCGATGCGCATCAACCTATCTTCGAGTGACTGATGGAAAAAGGCCCGGTTTGGCAGGCCCGTTAGTGGGTCGTGAAATGCCATATGGGTGATACGGTGCTCGCGCTCGACGATTCCTGCCGACATGCGGTTGAAACTCACTGCGAGTTGGCCGATTTCGTCTGCGCCGATAACCTCGACTTCGCTGCGGCTGCCTTCCTCAAGCATTTGAGCCGAGCGTTGCAGGGCCGCGATCGGCCGCGTCAATGCACCTGCCAGTCGCAAGCTGCCGAAAACAACAAGGACCAAGACAATCAGCCCAGCCAGCGCGATCCCCGCTTGCATCGGCCGATAGGGCGAAAGAGCCATGGCTATCGGGTAGCGAAGCAGGAGCGCCGCTGAAGCGTTGCCATCGGGACCGGCTAATGACCGGGCGCGCGCATAAGCAGGACCATCGGCGAGAGTGAGCGTGGCGGCTCCACGCGGGGAACTGCCGTTGGGAAACAGACTTTCGAGTGACACTGAACGCGGGATCGATCCGGTGGGATCGTACCAGTGTCCCTTTGCATCACGTTGAAGAATTGTCGCCACCAGCGGTATGGCCGAGAGCTTCTCGAGCCGCCTCAATTCAGCGGCGTCAAGTTTCACAGCAAAGACGACCCAACCGATTTCTGTCGGGGCAAGAATTGGGGAATCGATTAGCCGGTATGTCTCCGGGCCAATCGTCACGACCGCATCGCGGTGCCCTTCGCTCAGTTCAAACGGGAAGCTCGAAATTCGCTGTGCAAGTGGTCCCTCCATGCCAACCACGCTGCCATCCAGACCAACCAGGGCGGCATACGGCAAATCTGCACGCGAGCGCAGACTGTCGAGGGCTGACTGGATCGTCGCCTTGTCGCCACTTGCGACCGCAGAGCGAAAGCCGAAGTCACGGGCGAGCACTTCAGCTGAGCTGACCAAGGTTCGTTCGCGCAATTCCCAAAGTCGATCATAGACCGTGCCGCTCGCCAGCAGCTCGGATTCAACCGAGCTGCGAGCCTGATTCTCAATCATTACCTGGGCCGTAATCGATACAGCGATGAACCCGATCGCAAAAAGGGCAACGTACAGTGCAGCCAACTTGGTGCGGAGGCTTGCGAACTGGATGCGCGGCAGCTTCATCGGGCGGTACTGACTGCAATGACAAGACCGCCAGTCGGGATCGCCAACGAACGCGTGCGGCTATTTCCTGGAGCGCGCACCGACGGATGCCATACAGCCAGTAGGGCCTTACCGGATGGCGCTACGTTAAGGCTTACACGCCCAGCCCCATCAGTAACTCCGATGTAAGGCGTGCTGGTCGCAAATATAAAAGCACTCATTGAATCGTGGATATTGCAGCCAATTGCCACGACCCCGGGCTTGTCGAACTGCACCGATTTGGTCTCGTCGCGACCGTAAAGCTTCAGTTCGAATTTCTTCGGGGTCGAGAACGAATAGACATGGTGACGGACCTGATCGAAATTGGGGAACTTAACCACCGCGCCCACTGGAACTATCAGGAGGTGGGGCGCAAAGGCGATGTTCTGTTGCGCCATTACGTATGGCCCGCGAACGGCCGCAGGAGGAATTCCTGGTTCGGTGACAGTAACAACCGCGCCTTGAACCGGGCGACCATCGGCGCCGGTCACGGTGACTGTCACCCCCGCAGCCGAGGCAGCAGCAGTCCAAGACAACAAGACGGCAAAAATGCAGAAAATACGCAATATCATTCGCCAGCACTAGGCAACCCCTCCCTTCAAAACGGTATAGAGGAGGTTAGTCTGTCGTTTACCATGCGGGGCTAGATGTTGCGGGGAATGAGAATGCATCGATCCCCAAACCTGCCAGTCCGATCAACTGTCGCGAGCGTGGCTGCAATTGCGCTGGGAGCGATGGGATTAGCCACGTCCGCCTCTGCCGGCCCAGAGCGCATCGGCGGCAAGCTGCCACTCACTGGCGGAATTTCTACGGTCGAAGGCTCAGCCGGAGGAGGACTCGCGACTTGGGCACTCATTGCTGGTGATGAAACCGAAGACGGCAACGGCGGAGCGGCGCAGCTTACCCAAGTTGAGCTGCCCGATTTTGGCCTCACCGTGGTCAGCGGTTCGATCGGCATTCGCAACCGTGTCGAGCTGTCAGTCGCACACCAGATCTTCAACACCCGCAAAGCAGGAGCAGCACTGGGACTGGGCCGTTCCTACACTCTTGGGCAGGACGTGTTCGGGGTCAAAGTTCGCGTCATCGGCGATGCTGTTTGGGACCAAGACAAGCTTCTCCCGCAGATCTCGGTTGGCTTGCAGCATAAGCGGGCCAATCGGGGGGCACTTATTCGGGCGCTTGGGGGCAAATCGTCAAACGGCACCGACTTCTACGTATCTGCCACCAAGATCGTCCTACCGCTAAGCATGCTTGTGAATGGAACGGCGCGTTGGACCAATGCCAATCAATTTGGCTTGCTCGGGTTTGGCGGCGACATTCGTTCAGGGCGAAGCTTGCAATTCGAAGGATCGGCGGCCTTGCTTGCAACACCCAAGATGGCGCTTGGCATCGAATTCCGAACCAAGCCCGACAACCTCGGTTTCGCGAGGGAAGATGCAAGCCTGGATCTGTTCGCGGTAGCCGCCATCGGCCACCATCTGACTGCTACAGCAGCCTTTGTCGATCTGGGTGATATTGCCACTTTTCGTCGCCAGCGCGGGCTCTTTGTAGCGCTGCAAGGGAGCTTCTGATGATCTGGATGTCTTGGGCGGCCATGTTGATTTCCCTGGCGCCGGTGACGACGGCTGAGCAACCAGTCGATCCATACCCGCAAAATGACGCGAATGCAGGCGCCCAACCCTTCGACGGCCAGGCAATGTGGCGGGCCTTCCACGAGGCTGACGGCGTTTCAAGGATCGTCGATGAAGCGATCGACCTCAGTCAGTCGGATCCGCACATTTCGGACATTTTCAGGAACCGCGATCTCGTTCGTTTGCGCCGAACATTGAAAGAGCAATTCTGCTATATTCTCAATGGGGGCTGTCACTATTCCGGCCGGACTATGCAGGCCGCCCATAAGGACATGGGGATACAGACCGCCGACATGGGAGCACTGGTTGAACATCTGCAAGCCGCAATGCGGCATGAACACATTTCATACAGGGCCCAGAATCGTCTCCTGGCCAAGCTTGCGCCGATGAAACGGACTGTCGTGAAGCAATAGCATGATCTTTATGCCGTCCGCTCTCCCCTCCGAAGTGGGCCACTATGCCGCTAATCGAAGATCGTGATTTCAATCATTTATAGGTCAGTTGCAACTTCCGTACGAGCCGGCGGTTCAAGCGCGCGAATTTAAGGGCGGGCCCGGATGCTATATCAGCGAAAACTGTCCGTGCATTTTTCACTATTGGATGGATCAAGCCGGGCGACAAATTCAAGCAACGGATTGGACTTTCGGGTTTGCGAGGTTGGGGCATCCGACCCGAACTGATTGTCCAATGCTTAGGGGTGGCGCACGTGATCTGGCTCAGCCCATGGCGAGGTCCTCAATACGCTCGATATCAAAGCCATGCAAATTTCGGGGCGCCGGCTGGCTCCTTGATCGGGACAAAGTTTGACGTCCGGAGGGTGCCGCCGAATTTTTTCGGCAGCGCTGAAGTAAAATTTCCAGGGCCATCGTTGTCACTGCGAGCGTCCGATATTTCTCGGTGCGCCCGCAAGTAAACGAGGGACTTCACCATGAGAGCTTTTCTTCTGACCACTGCTGCCGTGCTAGCCGCCGCTGCCAACCCCGCAAACGCCCAGATCCTGGGTGGCGGCGGCATCATTGGCGGTGCGCCGATCCCCAATATTCCGGTCATCCCGACTATTCCGTCGCTGCCGGCCACAATCCCGAGCGCGCCGATTAGTGCGGTGACGAACGGTGCGATCAATGCTGCCGCCAACGCTTCGGTGACCAAGTCGATAAATCTGCAGACTGGCAACGCCAGTGCCACTGGTGCTGCAAGCGGTACCGCCGCGGCGTCGCTGGTCCAGACGCTCGACAGCCCACTCGCGTCCAGCGCGGCCAATGCGGCTGCTTCGGGCAACTTTGCTAGTGCGGCTTCGCTCGATGCGCAGCTATTCGGGACCGATGCGGTGCGCGGCACGCTGAGCCAGGCCCGCGATACAGCAGGCAATCTGGTTACGGCATTCAAGGATCGGGCCGGCAACTTGGTCATCGCGACCCGTGATAAGGCGGGCGACTTGATCGTCACCACCCGTGACAAGGCCGGCAATCTGCTTGCGACCGTTAGCTCGGTCAGCGGCGAAGTTACCGCCAGCGTCGCCGGTTCGGCCAATGGCAGCTTCTCCGGCCTCAGCCAAAACCTTGCGCTGGACGGCTCGGCGGCGGGTGATGCCGCGGGAAGCTTCGACGTCAAGCCGGGGACCCAGCTGTTCGGCCTGAACGGCGAGAAGGTCGGCAAGGTCAAGGAAGTCTTCGCCGACGCGGCGGGCCATGTGAAGGGTCTGCTGGTCAAGAGCGGCGACACCACTGCTCTCTTCCCGGAGAGTGACTTTGCCGCCAAGGGCGAAGCGCTGGTGACCGTGCTAAGCCAGGCGCAAATCTTGGGTGCCGGCGAAGCCCAGTCCAATGGCAGCGCCAACGGTTCGGCAAATAGCATCTTCTCGGGTCTGTCGCACAACCTCGCGCTCGACGGCAGCGCGGCAGCCAACAACGCCGGCAGCTTTGATGTCAAACCAGGCACGCAGCTGTTCGACATGTCCGGCGAGAAGATCGGCAAGATCAAGGAAGTGGTCGCAGATGCTAGTGGCCGGATCAAAGCATTGGTCGTGAACGTCAAGGATACTACCGCGACCCTACCAGCGGCCGATTTTGCCGCAAATGGCGATGTGCTGGTGACAGTAATGTCGGCTGCCCAGATATCCGCGACTGGTGAAAAGATGACCGCCAGCCCAGCAGCCGCGCAGTCACAGCCGAGCAGCAATGCCAACTGACACCCGCCCTCGAAACTAGGGCCAGCTTCTCACATTCGAACTCGCCGGCCCTGATACGCCCGGACTTCCACATAGTCCGGGCGCCCTCTTCCAGAACAGATTGCTGTCCCGAACAAGTTCTGGCCGCGCTGCACTTACGCAATGCCGGGACCTCTACAACCTGCCGATCAGGGTCGGCTCTTTAAACATGAGGAACCTACAATGAAAATTCTCAAAATTGCCGCATTCGGCTTGGTGACACTCAGCGGCAACGCGCTAGCCGAGAGCGGAAGCGATCAGACGGCACAGTCCATCGCCGCGAACAATGCCGCTGCCGCCCCGCAGGACATCAACAGCTTCGAGCTCTCCAGCGGCTTCGACTACTCGGTCGGAAAGTATGGCGCGGCGCTGGATACCAGCGTCAAGTCGGTTCCGCTCGAAGGCAAGGCGCAGATCGGCCGGCTCAGGCTCCAAGCGGCATTGCCCTATGTCTGGATCAAAGGCCCCGGGCAGATTGTCGGTGGTGTCGTTGTTGGGTCGAGCAACCCAGGGGAAGTCGCCGAGCGGCAAGGGGTTGGCGATCTCAGCCTTGCTACTTCTTACCGGGCCTTCGATGAGCACGGCGCGCTGCCGATGATCGAACTTGGCGGCAGCGTCAAATTACCCACGGCGAAGGCGACGATCGGCACCGGGCAAACTGACTACGGCGTCAACGTCGCACTGTACAAATCAGTTGGTTCGAAGGTCACATTGTTTGGCTCGGTCGGCTATTCGTGGTTGGGCAGTCCTGCGTCTTACAAGCTCAACAACGGGGTTACGGCCTATGGGGGCGTCAACGTCCGCCCTGGCCCCGCGTTCAATCTTGGCGCGAGTGTCTCATATCGTGAGCCGGTCGCCACTGGCCTGCAAGGCCAGACCGCGATTTCGCCATATTTGACCTACCGGTTCAATCAGCATTTCGGAATGACCGCCTATACTCAGGTAGGCATCAACGATGCCAGTCCGCGCGTCGGAGCAGGACTTCGCTTGAGCGTCTTTCGATAGATTTGCGATTGATGCAGGCGACTGCCGTCAGCACCCAGCTAGGTGCTGACGGCAACTCATCGCACACAAGCCTTTTCAGTAGCCGAGTGCGAGGTCCGCGGTTAGGCTTGAAAATGGGTTGCTGTCAGCGCGCAGAGAATGACACCGCCGTCGGAACGCTTGTATTAGACGGCGGCCACGCCGAGCAATTGGTGCCGTCCAGCGGAAGCAAAGGCGCAGCTCTTCGCCATTCAGTTAGCAGCAGCGCTCAAGCAGCGGATTTTGCATTATGGTCCCGGATCATTTCCCAAAGTATGCCAAGTTGGTGCTCTGAATCTAGGCGCGGCTCGGTCTTGGGGCGATTGTTCGAGGTAAATTGAACAGCTTCAAGCGCGCCAATTTCGACAAGCGTCTTGCTTGTGTAAACTTCCTTTCTCCTCGACACGATATTCTCCTAATCTAGCCTATCCAATAAATTTTAGTCCACTGTCGCGCGATTCTGGATCCTTGATACACAGAATTTCGGCAATTATTCAACTATTATTACCTGCTGATAAATCGGCATTGATTTTCAATATAGTAGAAAAAGTTCTTTTTAGGATAACTTGCATTACTAAGACAAACCTAATCAATTTTAAGATTCACTCGCCGGGCAAATTCTTTTCAACACTTTAGTTGGAAACGAATCAGCGTAAGCCACGAGCTCGGACTGATTTGGGTTGAGGTCTTTGTTCGCTTGGTCAGTCTGCTGGCGAATTACCCACTCGGCTAGTTCTTCGAAGCCAAGCGGACGCAGGAAATTCATTCCGACAGTGCCTTCTTGGACCCAGCGGACCGCAGCCTTACGCGATTCGAGCCCGTCCAGTTTGACCAGCACTTCGTCTCCTGGTCGCACAAACGATGCGAGGACTTTCAGTCCGCGCTGGGAGATATCGAGCAGGCTAATCGAAAGGGTTCGATCGCCGATCAAGAACGCTCCGTTGCAATGAACTTGGACTCTCGGCGCCCGATTAATCTTGCCCTCAATTTTTCGCTTTGCAAGAGAGTCGAGCACTGCCGCGACGTTGATCGGCACGTCAAATTGAACTCCGACCCGGCCATCGCTCGACCATATGATCTTGCTCTTAACAATTAAGTCCTGATTGAATTGGATAGTCACAGGAAGCCCTTCGGCAAACTGCGTGTAAACGACGCCCATCAGACCGTTCGGAGAAATGTTGCGGACCAAGCAGAAGCCAGCAAACTCCTCGGTTTCGATTAGGACAGGCCTGAACACCGTTGCTGCGCGGCCGTCAGCACGGCGTTCGCTGATCCGCTCAGCCGAATGCGACAATTCCCCAATTGCGTCTTTCATCGCCAACCAACTCCAATCTCGCGCCGCGATAGACCACAAGCTGTAGGCACAGGGTAAAGCGCACCTAATGAAATGTCCCTAGTCGACCAGCTTGGACGAACGCCATTACGGTGCGCCATCATCGACAGTCTGCGGAGCGTCGGTCCGCGTGAAATTCGGCCTGAGGGAGCAGACAGAGTGGCCTGTCAGCATCGATGAAGCGGGGCCAGCGCCGCCAGCCGAACCTTCCAGTTCAGCAGATCGTAGACGAGATGTTCAGCGGAAGAGATTTTCACTTACTGAATGTGGTGGCGAGAAAGCGGCGGACGAATGGATGAGCAACTCGTACCAATGCGACTTCAAGCGCGGAAAAAGTCAGTGATCGCTCAAATCATCCTCCGATTGTCCAGTCCAATTGGGAACCTCGGGTCTAAGCCTAAGGTGTAGGCTAATTCGTTATTAACCTTGTTGGGCCATTGGCTTGGGCTTCTAAGGAGGGCGTAGTGGCTAGAGTTCTAATCGCCGATGATGACGTTATTCTCTCTGAATTGCTTCGCTTCAGGTTTGAAGGCGGGGGCTACGATGTCGTGTTGGCGGCTGATGGCTTGGCGGCTCTAGACATGGCCGCTGCCGGAGGGGTTGATCTGATCGTTCTTGATTCGATGATGCCGATAATTTCTGGTCCAGAAGTCCTGGCTCGCCTCAAAGCCGATCCGCGCACAGCCTTAATTCCTGTGGTCATGCTGACGGCGCGGAACGGAGAAAGCGACGTCGTGGCCGCGCTGAGGGGCGGTGCAAGCGAATACATGACCAAACCGTTCATCCCCCAAGAACTGCTTGTCCGGATCGAAAAGCTGCTCCCGGGCGCGCTATGAATTTCGCGGCAAAGGTGCACCTTGCTTTGCTCGTGATGCTGGCTTCGCCGGGCCAGGCGGCAGCTCAGGATCCAGCGCCGACGAGGGCGTCGGTCCAAGATGCGTATGTTTCGGGCGACTTTCCGCGGGCCAGGACGTTGCTCGAAGATTTGCTCGCTAAAGCTCCGAGGGATCCTGATCTTCTTCGCCGGCTTGCCTTGATCGAGGCTGCGACCGGTAATCCAGACACGGCGAGGCGGACGATCGATGACGCAGCCGGACTTGCGCCGCACGACAATGATATCCGGATGGCCCGGGCGAACATTCTTCTCTGGCAGGGCGATCTGGCGGCCGCCAGGATGGAGAGCGAAAAAGTCAGGGCAGAGGATGGCGGCTTTGCCGGTCTGAACGAATTCGATGCGCATCTTCGTCGGGCACTGGCAGCGCGTAAACTGCGGGTGCAATCGCTCAGCTTCGGCCAGACCGTCTCGCAAGCCAACTTCGCGTCCGGCGCGAGTCAGACCTGGACGACCCAGCGCGGATCAATTGCGCTGGCTTGGGCTCCAGATTCGGTTGCCTCACTCGATATCGAACGCGAAGCGCGCCGCGCAACGGACACCCGTGTTGTAGCGCGGTTTGCGTTCCCGATCGGTTCCCAGCATGTCTATGTCGCCGGCGCAGTGACGCCAGCTGCGGACTTCAAGGAGCGGTGGAGCCTCGCGGCCGGTGCCGAGCTGCGCACCGGCCCGTCTACAGATCTGCTCGTCGACGGACGCTACGCGGAATATATCAGTGCGAATGTCGGTGTGTTCAACCTCGGGCTCAAACACAGATTCGGAAACCATTTGTCGGTTACGGCCCGAACAATCAGCCTTTTTGGCAGCGGCCAGCCTTACAGGTTAGGCGGATCGCTCAGAAGTGACTACGCCCTTTCGGACCGCTCCAGCCTGTTTGCCGAGTTGGCCAGCTATCCCGATACCGAGGACGACGGGACGAGACAATTGCACTCGTTTGCCGCCGGAACAAGGCTCGAGCTCGATCGCACGCTTATAATGCGCTTGTCGGCAAGCTACGACAAGCGAAGTGGCAGTTATCGCCGCGCCGGGATCGACGTTGATCTTAGTTGGCGGTTCGGTCGATGAGCAACGAGGCCCTGCTGATCGTTTGGATTTCCGTCGTTGCCGCCGCAGCCCTCGGTTCATTCTTTCTGCTACTGCTCTTTCGTCGCTGGCGGATCGAGCACCGCGAAGCGTCCAACCAGAACAAGCTGGCAGAAATCACCCGCAATTACCTTCAGCGCGTGGGCGGCTTTAGCGTGGATGGCCCAGACCAGCGCTGGCCAGCGGGGCTAAAGCTTGCCGCAATCAGCCACCTCCACTTGTTGCTTCGCGGCGGCGAGCGAGAGCGTCTAATGCAGATGGCCGAGCTCGACGGCTTGCTTAACGAGACGCTGCAGACCTCGAAAAGCCGCAGAGCTCATCGCCGGATCGATGCAATCCGATTGTTGCAGCAATTTGGAAGCGAAGCCTGCGTTGCGCGGCTCAGAGAACTGATGGCCCGTGACCGCAACCCCACGGTACGCGTCGAGGCGGCGTTCGCACTCGCTTCGATTGACGCCCTGCCTCCGCCCCGCGAACTGATCAGGATCCTCGGCCTTTTCGACCGCAATCCGCGCCGCCTCGATAGTGCCCTGCTGCGCGCGACAGCAAAGCATTATTGCGATCACCTGCAACGACTCCTGAACGACCCCATGCCGCACTGGCGGCGAGCCTTGATTGTGGATGCACTGGGCTGGTCCGAAGATCCCTCCGTACTGGAAACTCTGGCACGGGCGGGCGCAATGGAGAGCGCAGAACTACGCAGCGCGGCATTGCGCGCGGCAGCCCGGCTCGGCCATCCTTCGGTCGCCGAATGGGTGATCCCGCTGCTACACGATCCTGTCGCCTTCGTCCGGGTCCAGGCGGCAAATTGCTGCGCGGTGTTAGGGCTTGCCTCGGCAAGACCGGATCTGGTGGAAATAGCTCGCGACGAGGATTTGTGGGTGCGGCTGCGCGCCGCCCATGCGCTGAACGTCCTCGGTGGCGACATGTCCGGAACCATAATCAAAGGAAATGTCGCGTGAATTGGTCCATCATCGAGTTCGCGTCGGCACGCATTGTACTCGATCTTGCGTGGTTTTGCCTCATCGTCGTGCTGGCACGCAATGCGGTGAGCGTCTTCCAGCTGATCGCCGCGGGCTGGGTCTTCGCGACGCGTGTGAAGCCGGGCAGAAGCGCGACGGAATTGTGGCAACGGTACAGCGACCTCGCCTTGCCAGTCAGCGTAATTGCCCCAGCATTCAACGAGGAGCTTTCGATCGTCCAGAGCGTGAAAGCCTTACTTGCGCTCGAATATCCGCACCATGAAGTCATCGTGGTCAATGACGGATCGAAAGATGGAACCATGGCGACCCTGATTGCCGCCTTCGATCTCGAGATCAGCGACCGAGAACAGATTGCAGTCCTGCAAAAGACTGCGATCAGACAGACCTATCATTCGCGTCGCATTCCCAATCTGTTCGTGATCGACAAGTGCAACGGCCGAAAGGCAGATGCGGTGAATGCTGGGATTGGATTTGCTCGTACTCCGCTGGTTTGCGTAATCGACGCCGACTCGATAATCGAGCCGGACGGATTGCTGCGGGCCGCCGAACCCTACATGCATGACGATGGAAGGCTGGTGGCTGTCGGCGGCACAATCCGCATTGCTAATGGTTGCGAGATCGAAGGCGGGGCAATGCGCAAAATCGGCGTGACCTCTCAATGGATCCCGCGGTTCCAGATCGTCGAATACTTGCGAGCCTTTTTGACCGCCCGGGTAGCAAATTCAAGCACCAATACCCTGCTGCTTATCTCCGGAGCGTTTGGTATGTTCCGGCGTTCGGTGCTGCTCGAGATCGGCGGTTACCGTCACGATACTGTTGGCGAGGATCTTGAGATCATTGTCAGAATTCACCGCTATATGCGCGAACAGGGCCGCAGCTATGCTGTGCAGTTCGTACCCGATATCGTCTGCTGGACCGAGGCACCCGCTAGCCTCGCCGGCCTGAAGAACCAGCGCGCACGCTGGCAGCAAGGGGCGCTCGAAACGCTGAGCTTTCATCGCGGCATGATCTTTAACCCACGCTACGGCCGGATCGGCATGATCGGCATGCCGCAGCTGATCCTGGAAGACGTGATTGGCCCCCCCGCAGAACTCATCGGCTATCTGGTCGTCCCGGCAGCGATCCTGCTCGGCTTGCTCGATCCTGTAATCGCACTTGCCTACCTGTCCCTTACGGTTACCTTCGGTACGGCATTGAGCTTCGGCACCCTCGCACTCGAGGAAGTTCAGCTCCGACGGGCGCCCTCCGCCCGGGACCTTGCTAGGATCGGTTCCGCAGCATTCTTTGAGAACTTCGGTTTTCGCCAGATCAACTTGCTGTATCGCTGCCACGGGATCCGCAGGTTCCTCAAGAACGACACCGCGTGGGCCGCGGTGCCCCGAGTCGGGTTTTCTTCAGCAGGCTGAGCACTGCCAAATACCTGGTGAGGCGTGGGAGCCGTCGATTTGTGCCGCGAGCAACGTCTCTGCGCAGAGGACATTGCTCCCAATTCGTCAAAGCGACTCCCGACAGTTGCAGACTGCCAAACAAGGCGAAATGGTCTGGCTGGGTGCGCGAAACACACTTTGCGTGGTCCGCACGTTCTTGGCCCCCGACAAGACTGCTTGACCGTCAGAGGGCCCAATATGCCGAAAGTGGCTTCGAAGAGCTCGGAAGCATCAATAGTGACCGCCGCGCCCCCCCGAAAAGACCCAGGCCCAGCCTCGACAGGCTCGGTCAGTTTGCAAGTGAAGCCAAGCGGAGATGCCGCCACAACGCGAGATTTAAGCATCGCGGCACAGCCGTCCGATAGTGCCGTTTCGCCGCGCGGCGGGACCAAGCGCCGCCGCCCAGGGCCTTCAGCTTGCTACCAGCAAGGCGCGAACCGTCTTGAGGTGCGCCAGCCGTTCGGCGGAAGAGCCGTGGCGCAGCCCCTGTTCAGCAGTCCTGCTCTCGTCTCCGAGCCTGGCCTCACCAAAGTAGGCCGCGACCCCGGCAACCTGGTGAAGCTGGGACACAAGGTCGTCAAGGGCGGTGTTCGTCAGGCGGCCCTCGCGCAGGGCCTGGTCGATCCCCATAAGGACTGCGCGCTTGCGCTCGTTGAACAGGTGCACAAGTCTGGGGTCGGTCTCCCGTCCGTAATCTGGCGTCAGCGCAGCTGGCATTGCAGCAGTCAAGGTCTGAAGCATTCGGTCGAGCTCGCGCATCCGTAGAGGTTTTGCGAGGTGACCCTGCATGCCGGCATCCCGACATGCAGAGATATCATCCTGATATGCGTTGGCGGTGAGCGCGATGATCGGCAGAACGGCCGCACTTATGCCGGCTGCCCTTATTTTGCGGGTCGCTTCGAGCCCGTCGAGATTTGGCATCTGTACATCCATTAGGACAATATCAAAGGCATCGGGCGTGCCGTGAGTCGCGAAGACGCGCTCAATTGCCGCGTTGCCGTCCTCGGCCAGTACGGTGTGGCATCCGGCCTTCCGAAGCATCGCGAGTACCAAGTGCTGATTGATCTTGTTGTCTTCGGCAATGAGCACCGAGAGGGGCGTCTCCCTGCTTTTGCACCCCGGCTCGCCTACGCGCTCGGCCACGGGGCTATCGCCAGCTTGCGGTGCGTCGCAGGGAACCAGCGGAATGGTCAGGGTGAAAACGGATCCCTTGCCGACTTGACTGTCAACACTGAGACTTCCGCCAAGTAGGCCGGCCAGCTCAGCGCAGATCGGCAACCCAAGTCCGGTGCCGCCATAGCGACGCGCAATTGACGCGTCGGCTTGGGTGAACTTATCGAAGACATAGCCTAGCTGTTCTGGTTCTATGCCAATGCCAGTGTCGGCAACCACGATCCTGAGCAGGGTCGCCGTTTCGTCAAGGTCAGCATGAACTGAAACCGCTCCGTATTCGGTAAACTTGAGGGCATTCCCGACGAGGTTGAGGACAATCTGACGCAGGCGCAACGGGTCGCATTGGAGCCACGCCGGTACTGCCTCGTCGATCGACAGGTCCAGCGAAAGTCCCTTCTGGACAGCGACAGGGTCCATCAGGCGCAAGGCACCGCGCAACTTGTGCCTGATATCGGTCGGTTCGGAGCCGATAACCATTTGACCAGCTTCGATCTTCGCGAAATCGAGCAAGTCGTTAAGCAGCCGCAGCATCGCGCGGCCAGAATCCAGGATCATTTCCAGGTTCTGTCGCTGTTCGCCATCACGTTCATTGTGAAGTGCAAGCTCTGTAAAGCCGATCACACCGTTCATCGGCGTGCGAATCTCATGACTCATGTTGGCAAGAAAGACTGACTTTGCCTCCGCAGCGGCTTCGGCCTTTTCTTTCGCTTCGAGCAGCGCAGCCTCGAGCCGCTTGGTTTCGTTGACATTGCGCAGCGAGGCAATGATCTCGCTCGGCGATCCCGTCTCTGCGTTGCGGACCAGTCCGCAATTGGCCTCGAGCCAGTTGAAAGCTCCTGGCTCGGTAAGGCTCGCGGAACGGAATGCGATCCGCACCCGGTTACTGGCACCGGAGACAAGGGCCTGAAAGGCGGTCATGACCGCATCGTGGTCCTCTTCATGAAATCCGGTCATAAAGAGGTTTCCGAGCATGTGCCGATGATCGATCCCGAACACCTGCTGGGAGGACGGCGATGCGTACCGGCAGACGCCCAAAAGGTCGAGGCGCAGCACTGCATCGGTCGCATTGTCAGCAAGCACAGCGAGCTGCTCCTCGCGCTCCTTGAGAAGCCGTGTAGCGAGGCGTTGCTCGGTGATATCGCTCCCCGTGCCGAAGGCGCCTAGAAATGTTCCGTGGTCATCGTACTGCGGCACGATCCGGATCTCAAGTTGACGCATCACGTTGTCGTTATCGGGGATCTGCACGACGATCTTCTCGTCCGTCGATTGTCGCGATTCCATTCGCCTGCGCAGCCGCGAAAGGTCGAACCGGTCCCCATCGACATAGCGGGCGATTTGTGACCATTCAAGCACGGTGCCCAACGTGAGCCCGGTCAGGCGATCCCAGTTGGCGTTCGTGAAGGTGAGACGCCAGTTCGCATCGACCTTGAATACCATGTCCCCAATACCGTCCAGGATCGAACCAATGAAGTCCCTGTTCTCTCTCAGTTCCGCTCTGATCCTGCCGCGGCTTTCGAGATCGACGGCGATCGGCAGTCCGATCGCGAGGCACGTCGCAAGAAAAGTCTGAAGAGCGATAATCTTGTCCCTTGTCCCACCGTGGACCAGCGCTATCGGACCGTGCCCAAGAAGCGTTGCCAACGAGGCGGCGCAGGCAAAGATCGCGACCACGAGAGCCGTGCCGAGTCGTCCCGTGAGAAAGGCTGCCAGCACGACCACTGGCATGACGAGGAACAGAAATGGAAAATTGTCCTGCGCGAACACTGCCGGTACGACCACGCCTACAGCAGTAAGCACAATACTCCACGCGCGCTTGCCAGCCTGGTCGAGTGGCCGCCGATTGGCCAGCTCGTGCCTCACGATAAGGACCATCGAGCCGAAGATCGGGATCGGCAGGGAATGGGCCGCGATCCATTGCAAATAAGTCTGCGTGAATACGCCGACCCGCGCGGTCGAAAATAGCGCGGCAGCAAGCAGTCCGGTCGCTATCGGAGCAAGCATGCCGACAAGAGCGAACTGCGCGAACTGACGCAGGGTCGCGAATGGCTGCTCGCGTACGACGAACCGCTCAAGAAGGAACAGCGACGCTGTGATCTCGAGAAGATTGACGATTGCCAGTCCGAGCGCGAAAGGCGTCGGATCGTCGATCGCTGAGTTTGCGCCGAAATTGGCAATGCAGCAGGCAACTAGCACCATCGCCTTGAATGCGCTCCGGCGGCCAAGCAAGGATCCGATCACAAGCGCATTGCCGATCCAGAAAGCGGCAAGCCGGCCAGTGCCAATCGTCAGGCTAACGCTTGCATATCCCAGAATGCCGAACACCGCAGCTAGGACCAGTGTCCAGACGGCGGCTTTGATCGTGCTGTGCACAGGATCGGAGGGAAGGAGACTTTCCATCACCTCGGCTTGCCCGATGTTTGGTTAATGCTTTGCTACCTGCAAAGCTCACCAACACTGGGACTGTTTGGCACCGTGTGTCGGTAGATCGCGACGATCTGCCATCGACCGCAGAAAAGCGCTGCGCGCGGTGCTGCAGTCTTCATTGGCGGCCACGGGCTATCAGCGCACGCCATTGTCGATTGGAGAAAATGTATCTTTCAGAATGAACGCGGGCGCATTGCTCACCTCTGGTACTTTACCATGAATGAGAAGGGCTGCGGCTAGAAGAAGAGAATTCTCAAGGAGTTGGCAAGGGTCGCGACGACAATCACCGCGATCGCGATAGTCTCTGGGTAAATGTCGCGATGGGACGATCCAATGCGCTTGTTGGAATGCTCGGCCTGCCCTGAATCTGGTTCAATATTGGAAAAATGCATCGACATCGTCAAATCCTCGTAAGCGCAAGTTGGCCCACGAGGATGAGAGGGTCATCACATGTTCAGTCCATTCCGGACCCAATGACCCTCCCCTTCGCAGGGAAAGCTCCAATCCGGACCAAATTCTTCGTTTTTGTGCGTTGGACGGCACTAAGCAACTGATATGGATACCAGCACGATCGTTCACGTGATCGACGAGGATGCTCACCGACGAGCGGATCTGGCCAAACTCGTTTACTCCTTGGGCTGGCACGCCGAGATTTCGGCCAGCCTGGAAGAATTTGTCAGCTATACACCATTGACTGGTTTCGTTCTCCTTCACGACCGGCCGGATCAGCATAGCGTAACACACCTTTTCAGGTACGGTCATGACCATGAAATCTGGTTTCCTGTCATCGTTTATGACTGTGCACCGCGGCCGGGACAGATCGTCGATGCGATCCTCGCCGGTGGGAGCGACTATCTTTCCTATCCAATATCGGCGGAGGACTTGGCGGTTTCGCTATCACGGTTGCGCGAGATAAGTTCGCAGCGGCGTGAGGCCTTTTTGCGCAAGGCCGCGGCTCAGGAGCGCATTGGCCGTCTGACCCGGCGGGAAGGCCAGATACTTTCGCACATGGTCAGTGGTAAGACCAATCGGCTGATCGCCAAGGAGCTGGGGATCAGCTCGAAGACAGTCGAGATCCACCGCACCCACCTTATTGCAAAACTCGGCGCGCAGAACACTATCGAGGCGGTACGGATTGGCCTCGAGGCACTGCGGCCGACGGCATCAATTGGGGATTGAATGCCCCGTATCGGCACCAAAAAATCCGGCGAGATCTTGCAGATAGGCACCAAGCAGCGCAGCACTTGCCGAGCCCGCAATGCACGTAACGTCAGTCTCACGGCCGCCGAGACAACATGATGCAAGCCAGTTGTCTCTTCCGGGCCCGCGGCTTAACATCATTCCAAATTGCGTTGGCAGCAGCCGCAAAGCGGCACTCTCATAGGCCCCCACAGCAATCAGCCCACCAATCGTGTGGCGGTCTGGCAGTTCCGCAATCAGGCCAGCAAAACTAGAGGGCGCCTCGCTAAGAATCCGGTAAGCCTCACCCAGCAAGACAGGATCGCCCGCTGGCGAAGCATTACCGCATTGCAGGGCGAGCTTGCAAAGTTGCTGCGTCCATTCGGGGACCGCTTCGACCTTCTTGCGTTCCGTACTTATCGGGCTCTTCACGGGTTCGGTCCTCGCCGGTATGGCACCCGGCGATCCCACCAAAATGGACCAAAAGTCAATCCGAAATGGACACAATCTACCTTCTGTTTTTAACCAGCCTCAGATCAGGAGCGGCGAGATATGTGCTCATATGACGCGTCAGATAATTGTGCATGCGCGTGGCAGCCACGGTCGTCATACGCACATTTTTGACCCGGCCGTCGCTCGGATCTGCAACGCGTTCAATTAGGCCGGCAGCCTCGAGGTTAACAATCCAGCGCAGTCCTGTAGTCTGTGCGACCCTAGCCGCATGGCACAGGCTCGTTACTGAAATTTCTCGGCCAACGGAGCGAGCGATAAACAAATCGAGAAGCATGTCCCAGCCCGGCTCACCGAGCAACTCCTCATCGAAGAAGGAAGAACGCTCGAGCCTTGTCTTGTAAATGATGCGTGCCAAGTAAACTGGGTCGCACTTATCTGACGAGCGCGGGTCCCACCCTTCAAGCGGCTCAATCTCTTTTTCCTTTTCTGCCGCGATTAGAAGCAGCTTCTCTGCAATTTCTCGCAGCTCGGCAGCCGTCCGTCCGATTGACGAAGCACTCACAGCATTCCCGCCTTTCTCATGCTGAACACCTGGTGGCCCGCGACGATCAGATGATCGACGATCTTTATTTCGAGTACCGCGGCGTGACGAGCTATGGTCGTTGTCGCGGACAAGTCTGCAGGACTTGGACGGGGATCACCGGAAGGATGATTATGAGCGAGGACGATTGCTGCACAGTCGTAACCGTGGGCTGTAGGCCGCCTTGCACTGTGCGGGATTGATGGGCTGATAGCCGCTCCTTTTTTGGGGCGCCGACGATGGATGATTTCGAAGACGAACGAGC